>SLUK01000005.1 GCA_004340125.1 Harryflintia acetispora
GCCTGCAGGAGCGGTACGGCGGCGATGCCAAGGAGGCCGCCGGGGACGGCGGCAAGGAGAAGCAAAACCCCGGCACCGGCGGGTGCCGAAGATAAAACAACAAGGGGGCCCGGCAGTATCAGCTGCCGGGCCCCCCGTTATATTTACCGCTATTTTTCCATCAGCTTGCAGATTTCGTTAGAGAAGGCGACCGGGTCCTCGAGGGACAGCCCCTCGATGAGCAGCGCCTGGCCGTAGAGCAGCCTCGCGTAGCTGCCCAGCTTCTCCCGATCGGCGGCATACAGCTCCTTGAGGGCCGCAAACACCGGGTGGGAGGGGTTGAGCTCCAGCACCCGCTGGGCCTTCATCCCCTCGCCGCCGCCCGGCATCGAGCTCAGCACCTTTTCCATCTCCAGCGAGAGCATCCCCTCGCTGCTCAGGCAGACCGGATGGGTTTTGAGCCGGGAGGACAGGCGCACCTCGCTGACCTTGCCGCCCAGCGCCTCCTTGACGGCAGTGAGCAGGTCCTTGTTTTCCTCGCTCTGCTCCTTCGCCTGCTCCTTCTCCTCCTCGCTTTGCAGGTCCAGATCGCCCGAGGAGGCGGACTTAAACTCCTTGCCGTCATACTCGTGCAGCATGGTGAGCGCGAACTCGTCCACGTCGTCGGTCAAATAGAGGATCTCGTAGCCCTTTTCCTTGAGCAGCTCGATCTGCGGCAGGGCGGCGATCCGCTCGACGGTCTCGCCGCAGGCGTAGTAGATGTACTTCTGCTCCTCCTTCATCCGGCCGATGTACTCGGGGATGGTGGAGAGCTTCCCTTCGGCGGAGGAATAGAACATCAAGAGGTCCTGCAGCAGCTCCTTGTGCGCGCCGTAGTCGCCGTAGACCCCGTATTTGATCTGAAGACCGAAGTTCTTCCAGAACTTCTCGTATTCCTCCCGCTCGTTTTGGAGCATGGACAGCAGCTCGGACTTGATCTTCTTTTCCAATCTCGAAGCAATGATCTTGAGCTGCCGGTCATGCTGGAGCATCTCGCGCGAGATGTTGAGGCTCAGATCCTGCGAATCGACCAGGCCCCGCACAAAGCTGAAGCAGTCGGGCAGCAGGTCGGCGCACTTGTCCATGATCAGCACGCCGCTCGCGTAGAGCTGCAGCCCCTTTTCGTAGTCGCGGGAATAGTAGTTGTAGGGCGCGCGCGACGGGATGAAGAGCAGAGCGTTGTAGGTGGCGCTGCCCTCGGTGGAGGAATGGATCACCCGCGCCGGGTCCTCGTAGTCGTGGAACTTATCCTTATAAAAGGAGTTGTAGTCCTCCTTCTTGAGCTCGTTTTTGTTCTTCTTCCAGATCGGGACCATGCTGTTGAGGGTGACGTTCTCGACATAGGTCTCGTATTCCGGCTTGTAATCCTCTTTTTTGGTCTCCTCCTCGGGCTTCTCGATGAGGCGGCTGCGCTCCATATCCATTTTGATCGGGTAGCGGATATAGTCGCTGTAGCGCTGCACCAGCTCCTGGATCCGGTAGGGCTCGAGGAACTCGTCGTAGTTGTCCTCGTCGGTGTTCTCCTTGATCTTGAGGACGATGTCGGTGCCGTTTGTTTCCTTCTCGCAGGGCTCGATGGTGTACCCCTCGGCTCCCTTCGATTTCCATTCCCACGCCTCGTCGGCGCCGAAGACCCGGCTGCGCACCGTGACGAGCTCGCTGACCATGAAGGCGGAGTAGAACCCCACGCCGAACTGGCCGATGATGTCGATCTCCTCCTTGGGCTCGTTCTCCTTTTTAAAGGCGAGCGATCCGCTTTTGGCGATGGTGCCCAGGTCCTTTTCCAGGTCCTCCCGGCTCATGCCGCAGCCGTTGTCCGACAGGGTCAGAACGCGGGCCTCCTTGTCCAGTTTGATATCGATCCTGAAATCGTCCCGGTTAAGGCCGGTGTTCCCCTCGCCCAGCGACTGGTAATACAGCTTGTCGATCGCATCGCTCGCGTTGGAGATCAGCTCCCGCAGAAAGATTTCACGATGGGTATAGATGGAGTGGATCATCAGATCCAGCAGGCGTTTGGACTCCGCCTTGAATTGTTTGACGGCCATATATGCTGCACCTCTTGATTGATGATATTTAGCACTCATATATTCAGAGTGCTAAATTAATCATAGCGCCTGTCCCATAAAAAGTCAAGCGCCTAGCGAAATGTTTACAAATTTGCAAAATCTTGAGCCCTCCCCTGCGGCGGGAAAAACTTTCTGCGCCACGCGCCGGACAAAGAGCAGGCTCAAAGCGTACGAAGCGCGCGCTTTCTTTCCATTTTCAAAATTCTTTCCATCCGGACAGGCACGCGCCAAGAGAACCCGCCCCGCGGCGGAGTCATAGACTACTAGTAGCAGGCGCGCTGCAATGACAAACATAGCGCCGCCGCGCCTTCACGGTACGGCGGTGGTCCATGCGCTTCCCGTCCGGGCGTGAGATCCAGCCGCAGCCCGGGCCAGGCGCTGACAAAATCCGCGAAAGGAGAAATCAATTTGAACGAAAGCAAAATGGATAACATCTTCCACGGCGAAGTGCCGCTGGCGATGGCCTATGTCCCCATGCAGACCTGGGGCATGCTTTACGAAAACGAGGTCGGGCTTGACCGCGGAACCATCTTCAGACAGCTCGACAAGCCCTTTTTAGGAGAGGAGGCGGTGCCCCGTGGATAATCGCGACGCAATGCTCAAGCGCGTACAGGTGTACGATTTCGCCCTGTATGAGGCGCGGCTCTTCCTGGATACCCACCCCACCTGCAAGGAGGCCCTGGATTATTATAACAAGCATCTCGAGATGGCCAAGGCCGCCAAGGATGAATTCGAGGCCAAGTACGGCCCGCTGATGGCGGAGAACAACAAGGGCGACTCCTGGGAATGGATCAAAGATCCGTGGCCCTGGGAAAACAACTGGGAGGCGTGACGTATGTGGACTTATGAAAAGAAACTGGAGTATCCGGTAAAGATCAAAACTGCCAACCCCAACATGGCGAAGCTGATTATCAGCCAGCTCGGCGGCCCCGATGGTGAAATGGGCGCCGCGACACGCTATCTCAGCCAGCGCTACTCCGCCCCCTGGGCGCAGGTCAAGGGTACCCTGACCGATATTGGTACCGAGGAGATGGGCCACGCTGAAATGATCTGCGCGATCATCCATCAGCTCACCCGCAACCTCACCCCCGAACAGATCAAAAACAGCAGCTTTGCTGCCTATTACACCGACCATACCACCGGGCTTTATCCGGTGGACGCCAATGGCGTCCCCTTCAGCGCTTCGACCCTTCAGTCGACCGGCGACACGGTCACCGACCTCAACGAGGACCTGGCTGCCGAGCAGAAGGCCCGGACCACCTATGAAAATCTCCTGCGCCTGGTCGACGACCCGGACGTGCGGGATGTTCTCAAGTTCCTGCGCGAGCGCGAGGTCGTGCACTATCAGCGCTTCGGCGAGCTCCTGCGTATCGCCCAGGAGAATCTGGACAGCAACAACTTCTACGCCTTCAACCCCTCCTTCGACGTGCGCCGGCCGCAGCCGAGGAAGGGTACCCCCTACACCGGAGCCTGAATTTAATTAACCCTTTCAAAGAGCCAGTGCTTAAAAAGCGCTGGCTCTTTTTATCAGGATAATTTCTTTTGATTCCATCGACTGTACACTGGAAAAAAGAAGCAAAAAGTGATAGAATAAATAGGATTTGGGACTATGCAACGTAAAGGAATTTAGCAATGGATATCAAAGATAAAATCAGTAAACTGCTCGCCCTCTCCGAAAGCCCAAACGAACATGAGGCCCAGCTGGCGCTGCAAAAGGCCAAGGAGCTGATGACCCAGCACCGGCTTTCGGTGGAGGACCTCACCCCGCAGAGCCGGGTGATCCACCGGGAAACCGACGTCACGTTCAGCAAACGGCGGGATTCCTGGACCCTGGCGCTGGCCGGAGTGATCGCGGAAAATTACTGCTGCCGCGCCTTCTCCCGGCGTCGCAGCGGCATGCAGACGCGGAAGGTCTGCTTCGCCGGCTTTCCCGCCGACATCGAGCTGTGCGAAAGGGTCTTTCGCTACGCGCTGGACTGCGTCAAGGGCTGGATCGCCAACACCACCCGGCGCAACAAGTCCCTCTATTCGGCACAGGAGCTCAGCGCTTTGTCAAACAGCTATGCCAAGGGCTACATCGCAGGGGTATACACCTCCCTGCGCAAGCAACAAAAGGATCAACAGGAATGGGGGCTGATCGCCTCCCCCCGCAGCGAAGTGGATGAGAGCGTGCGGGACCTGCGCACCGAGCGGGTAGCCGGAGAAGACGAGATTGTGAAGTCCATCTACCGCGTGGGCTTTAAAGACGGCGTGCAGTTCAGCGTTTCGGACAAGCTGGAAGGCCGCGGCAAGGAGTGAACGGCATGGAATACATCAGACAGGAAATCATCCCCCATACCCCCGGCCGGGACCCAAAACAGGCGGCGGTGCTCGAAGGGTATCTCCCCGACGTGTCGCAGGAGATCGACCCCGGCCGCCTGCGCCCGGCGGTGCTGGTGCTGCCCGGCGGGGCCTACGCCATGACCAGTGAAACCGAGGGGGAGCCGGTGGCCCTCAAATTCGCGGCTGCCGGGGCCTGCGCCTTTTTGCTGTGGTATTCGGTGGCGCCCGCCCGCTTTCCCCAGGCGCTGTGCGAGGTGCTGACGGCCCTGCGGCTGATCCGCCAAAACGCCGTGCTCTGGAACATCGATCCTGAGCGGGTCGCGGTCTGCGGCTTCTCGGCGGGCGGCCATCTCGCCGCGAGCGCCGGGGTCTTCTGGGACCGGGATTTTGTCAAGGAGATCCTCGGCCGGACGGGGCCCTCCCTGCGTCCGGACCGGCTGATTTTATGCTACCCGGTGCTGGGCGGGACGCGGTATACTCACCGCGCCTCGATGGAAAACCTGCTGGGGGAAAGCCCATCCCAGGCGCTGCCGCGGCAGATGGACCTCTACGAGCAGGTCGATGAACGGACGCCCGAAACCTTCCTCTGGCACACCGCCGAGGACGAGTGCGTCCCGCCAATGGGCTCCCTTCTCTTCGCGCAGGCGCTGCTTCGGCATGGGGTCGCCTGCGAGCTGCATCTCTACCCCCGCGGCGGGCATGGGCTGTCGCTGGGGAACTATCTGAGCGCCGACGAGCCCTTCTCCCCCCATGGGCACACCGTCTCCCAGTGGTTTGACAACGCGGTGCGCTTCCTCTATGAATAGGATCGTCCGTTTTCTGAAAACCGAGCCGGTGCTCTGCGTTTCGGCCGCGGCGGCTTTGCTTTCCATGCTGCTTGTGCCGCCCTCCCCCGCCTATTGGGGCTATCTCGACTTTCGGGTGCTCTCCCTGCTCTTCTGCCTGATGGCGGTGGTGGCGGGACTGCAGTCGGCCGGGGTATTTGAAGTGCTCTCCCAGCGGCTCTGCCTGCGCGCAAACGGCGTGCGGGCGCTGAGCCTCATTTTGGTGCTGCTCTGCTTTTTCTCCTCCATGCTGATTACAAACGACGTGGCGCTGATCACCTTCGTGCCCTTCGCCATCGGGGTGCTCGGGCTGACGGGGCAGCAGGAGCTGCTCATCCCGGTGGTGGTGCTGCAGACGGTGGCGGCCAATCTCGGCAGCATGCTCACTCCGGTGGGCAACCCGCAAAACCTCTATCTCTACTCCTTTTATGAGATGGCGCCTGGGGATTTCTTTTCGCTGACCCTTCCGCTGACCGGGCTGAGCCTCCTGCTGCTGGTCCCCTGCTGTCTGCTGGGAAAAGAGCGGCATTTAACAATCTCCTTTGCCGCCAAAGCGAACGTGACAGACCGCAGGCGGGCGCTCCTCTATGGCGTGCTGGCGCTCGTCTGTCTGCTGGGCGTCTTTCGTCTGCTGCCCTACCAGGCAGCGCTGGCGGCCGTCCTGGGGTGCATGCTCCTGTGGGACCGCCCGCGCTTTCGGGCGGTGGACTATGGATTGCTTTGCACCTTCGTCTGCTTCTTTATCTTCGTGGGAAACCTCGGGCAGCTCGGGGCGGTGCGCGCGCTCGTCTCGTCCCTGCTGCAGGGACGAGAGCTCCCCGCCAGCGCGCTGATCAGCCAGGTGATCAGCAACGTCCCGGCGGCGGTCATGCTCTCCTCCTTTACCGGCGACGCCCGTGCCCTTCTCGCCGGCACCAACATCGGCGGGCTGGGCACGCTGATCGCCTCCCTTGCGAGTTTGATCTCCTTCAAATTCTACTGCAAAACGCCGGGCGCCCGCCCGGGGAAATACCTGCTGGTCTTTACGGGAGTAAACCTCGTGTTTCTTTTGATTCTGCTCTGCTGCGCACAGCTGATGATATCCTGAAAAGGCGTGGGACACTTAAGTGTCCCACGCCTTTTAGCCAGTAATCTCCCGCAGAAAACTGATCCCGTTTTCCGGCGCCGAAACGCCGAAATAGTCCGCCGCCGTCGCCCCCACGTCCGAGAGGGTGCCGCGCGTGCCGATATTCCCCGCGCGCACGCGCGGCCCCCAGATCATCAGCGGCACGCACTCGCGGGTGTGGTGCGGGTGCCCGATGGTCGGGTCGTTCCCGTGGTCGGCCATCACCACCAGGATGTCGTCCTCCCCCATGGCCTCCATCAGCCGCGGGAGCAGGGAGTCTGCAATGGTGAGGATGCGCGCGTACTTCTCCACATTTTCCTGGTGTCCGCTCAGGTCGGTCTCCTGCACGTTGCAGCAGATGAAGCCGTGCCGAAGCCCCTTCGCGATCTCGATGGTCCTGCCCAGCACCCGGGCGGTCTCCACGATTGAGATGCTCTCCCCAAAGGGGTTCTGGATCACGTCCGCCGCCTTGCCCAGCAGCTTGACCGGTATCCCCTCCCGGCCCAGTATGGTGGGCACCTGCACCTCGGGGTCCACCCCGTAGCCGAGGTGGATACAGTGGTAGTCGTTGTCGTACACCCCCGAGCGGGGGGCGTTTACCCCGATGTAGCCGTCCTCCTTCTCCTCGATGGCGGCGAGGATATTGTCTATCGTCACCCCCCGCCCGCCGAAGGTGATCACCCGCGGCACCACCGAGACCGCGCGCACCAGCTTTCCGATTTTTAAAACCTCGTCGAAGTCCAGCACGTCGAGCGCGGCGGTGACGTTGAAGGCCTGCCCGGGGTCGCACTCGATGTTGTCCGCCACGGTGAGGGCTTCTTCCACGATGAGCAGCCGCCGCTCCCCGCTGCCCCGGTAGACCTCGACGCGGTAGCCCGCCTCCTTGAGGGTGCGTTCGATCACGTCGATCTTTTCTTTGATCGGCTCGCCGAAGGGCTTCTTCGGGCGGGTGCCCATGATCTCCTGGTGGCCGAAGAAGGTGTCCGCCCCGTAGTGGGTCAGCTTCGCCTTGCCCCAGGTGGCCCCCTCGACCGGCTTCATCGCCGGCGTCTCCCCGCCCGCGGTGTTCATCAGCCCCAACTGCTCGAGGGTGGGCAGATGGAGCTTTGGCTTACGTTCCAGGATATGCATGCAGGTATTGGCGCCGGTGTCGGCCGGGCGCACCTGCGGCACGTCGTCCATCTGGCCGACGCCGAACCCGTCCAGCACGATGATAATAAATTTGCCCAAATTCTGGCCCCTTTCCTATCGGTCAGCCCCCGATGGGCTGGCCCTGCGCGGTGTATATTCCGCTGATCGCCGGTTCCCCCCGTGAAATCCCCTCCACCAGCGCCACCCGGCTGCGGGTAACGAAAATCTGGGTGCGGAAAGCCATGACCACGCTTTCGGACACCGGGCACTCCCCACTCAGTCCGAAGTGGTAGTCTATGCTCTCGTCGGTCGGAGGGATCACCCCGACGATCCTGCCGCTCTGCAGTCCCCCGATGAGCGCCTGGGACACATGCGAGCGCCGGTAATGCCCGCCGCCGTAGCAGTAAGCCTTCCCGTCAAGATTGTGCGAAACCTCGCTGAGATATACGATGGCCGGGATTTCCTCCTGGTCCGCCGCCGCATGCAGCGGGGTGGTACCACTCAGGCCGTGCCCCGGCTCGCCGTGGGTCCCCCCGGCCGCGGCGATGGAGGGCAGGCTCTGGCAGCAGGTGGCGCTGGGCATGTTCATCTGCTCGACGGTAAAGCCCGCGCGCTCGAGCATCCCCTTGGCCGCGTGGATGGTCTGCAGGTTGTGGGTCGGGGCGATCTTTCGCAGCTCCTCATCGTAGAGGAAGCAGGGGAAGGTGGTCAGCCCCGCCACTGTGACGTGCTGGAGCTGGCGCAGCGCCTCCAGCGCCTCGGGCAAATCTTTCAGATAGAACCCGCCGTACTGCCCGGAATAGAGAGTATCCTCGGGGTCGAGCACCCGCAGCAGCAGCCTTTGCCGCAGCCCCAGCCGCCCGCAGGCCGCGTCGGCCTCCCTGGCCTTCTCGATGGAGTAGACGGTCATGTAGTCCGGGCGGGCGGCGAGGATTTCTTCGAGCGCGCTCTTCGGTACCTGGACCAGGTGCCCCACATGCCCGATGTGGATTCCCGCCCTGATAAAGCTTTGCGCCTCCTCGAAGTCCACCGTCACCGCCCCTTCGTAGCCCAGCGCCGCCAGGCGGCGGGCGATCTCGGGATTGCGCCCGAGCTGCTTGAGCATATAATAGAGCTTGACGTCGCAGGCGTCCGCGCACTGCTTGATCTTTCTGGCGTTCTCGAGCAGCGCATCCATGTCGATGAGATAGGTGTCGGGCAGCAGCCCCTCCCCGTGCAGGCGGATTGCCGCCTCAACAAGGCCGGGATTGCGCCGGATGGTTTGTGTTAAAAACACGCCGCTTCAACCCTCTTTCGCTTCTTTGATTGCCTGAGAAAGGATGCGGATCACAGTATCCGCCCCGCCCCGCATGGGATTGATCCGGATCATCCGCCGCTCGAGCGCGGGGTCCTGCTGGCGGAAGGTGCCCGAGAGGCGGTAGAACATCGGCACGAACTCGTATTTTGACTCCGAGCCCACCGGGTGTGGCGCCCCGCCGCAGCCGACGGCGGCCTTCAGCACCTGCGGGGCGATCTCCTCGTCGAACTCGACCAGGAGCACCTTGCTCTGGGCGTTGGCCAAAAAGGCCTCCTTCACGCCCGCCACCTCGCCGGCACACAGGCGGCGCACCAGCTCGTCGGCCACGTCGCTCTCGACCGCCAGCGCGACCGGGGCGTAGATCAGTCCGCGCAGCACCGCCATGGCCTCGTGCCCCTGCACCTGGCTGCCGCCCGAATAATTCCAGGCGCGCACCCGCTCGATGAGCTCATGCGAGCCGGCCAGCACCCCGACCCCCTCGGGGCCGAGGAGCTTGAAGCTCGAAAAGCTCGACAGGCTCGCCCCGCACTGCACCCCGATCTGCGGGATCTTCATGACGGCGTAGTTGTCGTCGGTGAGCACCGGCAGCGCGGGACATGCGGCGTGGATCTCCCCGATCACCGCCCCGAGGTCGTACCGGTCGTCCGGCTTCTGGCGGGTGACCTGCACGAGCGCCCCCCCAATATCCGGGTTCCCGCGCAGCACCCGCGCGATCTCGCCGGGGGTGTTATAGTCCGCCTCCACCGGCCGCAGGTTCATCGTCTCGATGGTGACCTTGGTGGTGGGATAGATGGGCGCCTTGTGCACCAGCAGCTTTCCGCCGTTATGCATAAAGCTCGTCAGCCCCCAACGGATGGCCCCGGTCCCGGCCCCGCGCACCAGGGTTGCATCCTCGGCTCCGAACACCTCTGCGATGACCTGTTCGGCCTTGTGGGTGGCGACGGGGCGGTTGAGCCCCTCCGACACGCCGAGATCGCCGAGGGAAAGGACCGCCCGCCCGTCGAAGTGGCGGGTGACGGCGTCCACGACCCGGAACTGGAGCTGTTTGGCCTCCTCGAGACTGACGGAGTGCAGCGGGTAAGTCTTCATCTGGAATGATCCCCCAATCCTCCCGCATGAGCGCGGGCTTCGTGAAGGGGCGCCAAGCGCTCCCGAAAGGAACCGCCCGGCGCCCGATTCGTCACTCTCCCTGCCGGATATCCAAAATCCTGGCGGGATTTTTGCACAGTAATTTGTCGAGCGTCCTCTCGTCCACCCCGCGCTCACGCAGCATGGGCAGGAAGTAGCCCAGCACCGCGGTGTAGCCGAGGCCGCCCTCCTCGATGAGGTAGGAGCGCCGCGAGACGTCCTCGCTGAGCAGCAGATGGTCCTCATACCCCGCTTCGAGCAGCTTTAGCAGGTCGTCGGCGCGCGCCTCGTCGCTGAGGTAGGCGCCCTTGCCCACCGTGTCGATGGCGAGGTTTACCCCGCGCTCAAGCAGGCTCTTTTGATAGCCGGCGTCGTGGCTGAGGTCGGTGTGACCGAGGATGATCTTATCCGTCTGCATCCCTTGCGAGAGGAACAGCTCGATCTGCTCGTGACCGAGCCTGCCCATCTGGCAATGGGTGCTCACCGCGCAGCCGCATTCGGCCGAGGCCATCCCGGCTGCCACGAGGACCTTTTCCTCAGAGGGATAGATTTTCTCCTCCGAGGTGGCCACCTCGGCGATCAGCCCGGCGCGAATGCCGGTCTCCCCGATCCCCTCTTTGACCTCGCGCAGAAAGAGGGCGCAAAGCTCCTGTGCCGGGGCGGTCTTTACCCACTCGCTGTGGTACTCCTTGAGGTAGAAGCCGGTGGAGCAGACGATCTGCACGCCGGTTTTTTCCGAGAGGCGGCGCAGAGCCAGCACATCCCGGCCCATGTCGTTGGTGGTGACCTCGACGGCGCTGCGGCAGCCGAGCGCGCGGGCCTTTAAAAGCTCCCTCTCCACCTGCCCCATGTCCTCGAGCACCGAGTAGTCGTCGTGGCGCACCACGCGCAGATCGACCGCGAAATGCTCATGCGCCATGGTGACCCCGAGCTGCTCTTTCTTGATATCTCCGGTTACGGTATGAATCATGGAAAACCGATACTCCTTACGCGAAGCGTTTATACTAGGCGATTGGGACGAAGAGCCCCAGCACGCACAGAATGTTGAGAATGATACCCGTTGCAATGGCGGCGACCGGGCCGATGGCCATCTTCATGATCCGTCTGCCGGTCATCTCGTTGATGAAGTAGATCATCGCGCCGATGAAGAAGCCGGTGTAGCCGCCCATCTTGACGACGGCGTTGATCGCGCCGATGAGCAGGGCGAACTCCATCACGGTGGTCATCGAGGAGCGGATGCTGTCCGAAGCCTCGCGGATGGACGGGAACTTCCCTAAGAACTTGCCGATCAGGCCGAGCAGCATGACCTCGACGAGGATCATCAGAGCGCCGCCGATGGCCGCGAAGATCGGGTTGGGCATGAGGTAGCCGATCGGGTAGACGAAGGTGAGGCCGGCCACGCCGTAAACGCCGGTGGTGATGGCGGTGGTGGCGATCAGCGGGATGAACCCGAGGCCGCGCATGAACTCGGCCAGGGCCGCCTGGCTGACCAGCGCGTTGTTGCCGGTCTTGTAGGCCTCGGCCAGGGTATAGATCGAGACCTCGCTGCCCGCGAAGACGCCGATGTTACAGGCAACCGCGATAAAGGCGCCGCCGATCATCAGGAACACGACGTTCTTGCGGATACGCGCGATACGCTCGGTAAAGACGTTGTCCTCCTCCTCATTCTTCGGGAGCTTGCTCTGGGTGTCCTTCGCGATGGCGAAGATGATGAGCAGCAGCACGCCGACGAAGATCTGGATGGACTCGACGTAGATGGTGGTGAAGCGCACGATCAGGATACGCACGATAAAGGTGATCGCGGTGGCGGTGACACCCTTCTTGGCGCCGAACTGCATGAAGATGGCGACCAGCGGGAAGAGCGCGAAGCCGGAAACCACCGGGTCGCTCAGGGCGCCCATTGCGCCGATGAAGTCAACCGGCAGCGAGGTGAGCGCGGTGTTGATCAGCCCCAGCGCGGAGACGGTCAGCGCCCCCCACGCGCCGCCGAGCAGCGCCGCGAGCCACTTGCGGTTGGCGATGATCCCCAGCACGTCGGTGGTCAAGAAGAGCAGCCAGGGGTTGAGTATGCCGGTGGCCACGGTGTGGGCGATACCGACCGACGCGATAAAGCCGACGCTCAGGCCGAAGGCGACCGAAGCCATCTCCGGACGCTTCATGCGCCCCTCGATAAACTCCGGCAGTACCGGACGGATTCCGTCATGGAATACCGCGACGCCCAGATGTGCCATCAGGGCGGTTGCCGCGCACAGCAGCGTGACGACGATGAGATTCAGTGCCGAAAATTCAACTGTCATTGCCTAACCCTCCCAAAGTTTCTGTTATTTCTGATGTTCCAGCAGCGCTTCCACCAGGACGGGGATGGTCCCATCAATCGAATCCACTGCCAGGCCAAAAGCGATTTTGCCATCGCTGATGAACTTTTCCACCTCTTCTTTTTTCGCCACATGGCCGTTTTTGGCCACCGTGCAGCATTTGGAGTAGCCGATCATTCCGATGAGGATCGAAATCGCCGCGCCTCCCCCGCTCTCACAGCCGCCTATGTAGTAATCCACCTCGCCCTTCTTGAGCATGGGGACCGCGCCGATGTCGGTGGTGATCACCGTCTCGATCTTCCCGTCCGACGCTTTCTTGATCGCGGCTTCCATCTCGTTTTTCTTCATCCCGCCGATCGCGATTTTCATATGGATTCCTCCTTTATCAGATGGTAATTCCCTGCGTCCCGTTTAACTTTCAAGCTGGCTGAGCACCTGTACAACATGTACGAGGAAGAACTGCCGCTCCTCCTCGGGAAGCGCCGCCGTCAGGGTCTCGAGCAGCCGGGCAACGATCTTTTGCGCGCGCTCATACTCCGGTTCCTCGGCCGCCTGGGCGTACACCTCGGGGTCGAGCGGCTCGACCGCCTCGCCGGTGCGCACCCGCCGCAGCGCGGCGCCGATATGGGTGATCATCACCCCGGCGTTTTCTTCGGTGAGGGCGATCCCGAATTCATCTTTGAAGAGCCGCACCACCGCGCACAGGTCCTTGTGCTCCTGTTCGCTGGAAAGACCGCACTCCTTCATGATGTCGATCCGCTCCATGATATCCAAAACAGTTCCTCCTTTTAATAGTGCGGGGTGATCTTCCCCTCGAGCACCTCTTTTTGATAGCGCAATACGCTCTCCCGCTCGAGCAGCCGCCGCAAAAGATGGTAGACCAGCTCGTTGTCCCTGCGGCAGATGACCACCGCCTCGGTGTCCACCACGCTGAACATCCGGTCATCCAGCAGCTTGTATTTCAGATGGTTGCCCACCAGGTCGATGTCGTCCAGATTCCAGACCGCCGCGTCGATCTTGAGCGTATTGAGGTAATGGATGATCTGGTTGTAGATCAGCGGCACGTATTCCACGTCGCTGCCGCCAAAGTAGGCGCGGGTCAGGGTTTTCTGGTCCACCGAGGTGTTGTCTACCCCCACCCGGTGGATCCCGGTCTTGTCGTAGTCCTCCCGCACCAGCAGCACATGCCTGCCGACATAACTGTAGTGGCCGAAGTTTTCCACGATCCTCACCGGCTCGCCCCGGTCGATATAATATTGCGCGGTCAGCTGCGACATGACGGCAAAGTCGTACCTTCTTTCCGCCAGGCCCTCCAGGCGGTGGTCGGAGCCGTGCATGAAGGCGAGAACGGCACTGAGCCCGCTGTTTTGCAATGTTTCATAAATCCCGGTCGCCAGCCCCTCGTACTTCTTGGAATAGGGCAGCGGCATGACCCCCACCAGGGTCTGGACCCCGGCGAACTCGATCAGCTTGATCCGGTCCAAAAAGGTGAGAAAGGTCCCCATATGCCCCCTGGGCTGGAGCGTGATCGCCCCCTCCTCGCGCAGCAGGGAAAAGGCGGTCTGAACCGTACCCCGCGAGACGCCGTAGCGCTCGGAGAGCTCGACCACCGTGGGCACGCGGTCCCCTTCATCGAGCGCGATGAGCTCGGCGGCAACCTTCTGGGTGATGATCCCCACCTTTTGAATGAGTTTTCCTTTCTCCACTGAACTTCCTCCCTGTGACATCCGCTTGAAAGCTCAATATACGAAATTTTGTATTTTTCGCTTTCATCATATCATCGGTTTTCTGGAATTGCTAGTGGCAAAGATTCCAAAAGCAACGCCGCTTTTTGTGCGAATCAACTATTTCTATTTACAAAATACTGTTAAATTTGTACGAAATACTTTATCTTTGTATTTTCATTATATGCCCTCCCCCGCACCAGCATGCCATCTATTATACTGAATTTATTTTATTTTGTAAATTCAATTTATGCCGTCACAGTTTGTCCATAATTATATGGAAAATTATTTATATTTCCGTCTGAAAAAGACGAAAAAAAACGCCCGGCCAAAAAATTTTTGGCCGGGCGCGAGGCTCTTTACTTTTTTCAGCGGATCAGGCAGGGCCGCTTGGGGTCGAAGGTCCAGCCCGGGATCAGATACTGCATTGCCGCCGCATCGTCGCGGTCGTGCCGCCCGAGCTTACAGTAAAGCGCATGGGCCGCCAGAATCCGGTCCATGTCGGCCTCTACCCCGAGCCCCGGACGGTCCGGGAGTTCGATATACCCGTTTTTAATCTCCATCGGCTCCCTGGTCAGGTACTGCCCGTCCTGCCAGATCCAGTGGGTGTCCATCGCGGTGATTTCGCCGGGGACGGCCGCCGCCGTCTGGGCGAAGATGGCCAGCGAAATGTCGAAGTGGTTGTTCGAGTGGCTGCCCCATTGTAATCCGAAATCCCGGAGCACCTGGCCGGCGCGCACCGACCCCTCCATCGTCCAGAAATGCGGGTCGGCCAGCACAATGTCCACGCTGTGGGAGAGGACGCTGTGCCGCAGCTGCCGCCAGTCGGTGGCGATCATGTTGGTGGCCACCGGCAGTCCGGTCTGCCGCTTGAATTCGGCCATGATCTCCCGCCCGGAAAAGCCCTGCTCGCCCGAGCAGGGGTCCTCGCAGTAGGAGAGGATCCCCCGCATCCCGCGGCAGAGTTCGACTGCCCGCCGCAGGCTCCAGGCCCCGTTCGGGTCGATGTTGATCCGTGCGGCTGGGAATTCCCTTTTGAGCAGGCGCACGGTCTCCATCTCCCGCTCGCCGTCTTGCACCCCGCCCTTGAGCTTCAAGCATTCAAAGCCGTAGCGCTCCTTGGCGGCATGCGCCTGCTCCAGGATTTCTTCCGGCTCGAGCGCTTTGCTGCAGCGCTGGCGAAACCAGCGCTCATTGCTGCCGCGCTCGTCCAGATAGGGCAGCGGCGTGCGGCCCTTATCCGCCACGTAGAAGAGGTAGCCGAGGGTCTGTATTTTCTCCCGCTGCCGTCCCCCGCCCAGCAGGGCGCTGACCGGCAGGCCCATAAACTTTCCCAGCAGGTCGAGCAGGGCGCTCTCCACCGCCGTTTCGGCGTGGACGACGAACTGCAGCTTTTTAAGGTCCAGCCCCTGCAGCCCCTCGCCGTCGCCCCCTTCGTGCAGGCGGCCAAGGTCGCGCAGAATCTCCTTATACTCCCCGACCGCGCGCCCCACGACCAGCTCCCGGCTCCCTTCGAGCGCCGCAGTGATCGCGTCCCCGCCGTGCACCTCCCCGAGGCCGGTGTTGCCCGAGGAGTCGGTGAGCAAAACGATGTTGCGGGTGAAAAAGGGCGCGTGGGCGCCGCTCAGGGTCAGCAGCATGCTGTCATAGCCCGCCACCGGGATGACCTGCATACCGGTGATGATGGGGGTTCCTCTCTCCATTTGTCCGCCTCCCGCGTCACTTGGATTCGTAAACGATCTCGCCGTCGAAGACGGTGCGCAGCACCCTGGTGCGCTCGATCATCAACGGGTCGCAGTGGAAGATGTCCTGACTGAGCTCCAGAAAATCGGCGTACTTTCCGACCTCCAGGCTGCCGAGCATATCTTCTTTAAACATCGCGTAGGCCGCGTTGATGGTGTAGGAGCGCACCATCTCGAGCACCGAGACCCGCTCATCCGGCCCCAGCAGCCATTTGGGGTCATCGGCGTCGGTGATCGGCTCCACCCCGTATTTTTCGGGCGAATAGAGGTTGCGGGTCACCCCGGCCTCGATCGCCTGGAAGGGGTTCGGGTCCACGGTCGAGGGCTCGTCGGAGGAGTTGGTCACGACGATCCCGGCCTCGAATAAGCTGCGCAGGGGGTAGACCCGCTCTGCCCGCTCGGGCCCGAGCATGGGCAGCAGCTCCTCCTCCCAGACCCCCGGCTCCTTGAAATGCCAGAAGGTCTGCACCGCGGCGGTGCAATGAAGCGCGGCCAGCCGGGGGATGTCCCGGGGCTTTGTCACGTCGAGGTGCGCGACCCCGGTGCGCCAGTCGCCCTCGCCCGCCTCACGCTGCGCCTGCCCGATGCAGTCGAGCGCCACGCTGGTGCTCTCGTCCCCGATCGAGTGGATATGGATTTGCAGCCCCCGGCGCAGCGCGCCGAGAAAGGCGGCGGCGAGCTTTTCGCGCTCCCACAAAAAGTAGCCGCACTGCGCCTCTTCGCCGGGCGCCGCATTGCTGTAGGGCTCGGAGAGGTAGGCGGTCCCGCCGCCGGTGGTGCCGTCGCCAAAGAACTTGGCCACCCGCAGATCGAGCCGCTCGGAGCGGTACTCCTCCCGCTTTCTCGCGATGTAATCGAGCTGCTCCCCGATCTCCCGCTCGGGGTAGACCGTCAGCGAGGCGCTCACCCGCATCTTGAGCTCCCCGCGCCCGTCGAGCTCATGCATGGCCGCGACCGGGTTCGGGGTGATCTGCCCGGACATCGACATCATCCCGGTGTAGCCGAAGCGGTGCATCTGCTCCTGATAGGCGCGCAGCGCGACCATGTCCTGTTCTTCGCTGAAACGCGGGCGTGGGATCTCCACCCCCTGGATGTCACAGATCGTTCCCCAGAGCTCCCCGTCTTCATCATGGTGGATCACCCCGGACGCGGGGACGGTGTCCCTCTCCACCCCGAACAGGGAGAAGCCCTTGGAATTGACCCACCAGCTGTGCCCCTCCATCGCCTGGATGACGATGGGCTTATCCTTACAGACCTCGTCGAGCCACTCCTTTTTCGGACCCCGCCAGTCCCCGGCGATCTTATTGGAATAGCCGAAGCCGAAATACCGGTCCATCCCGGGGTGGGCCTCAATGAAGTCCCGGGCGGCCGCGACGGCCTCCTCCTTCGTTTCAGCGTCCCCCATAAAGATGGTAAACATCTTCTTTTCCAGCACGCCCGGGGCGTGGGTATGGGTGTCGATCATGCCGGGCAGGACCGTGTGCCCGCAAAGGTCGTGCAGCCGGGTGCCCTCGCCCCGCAGGGCAAAGACCTCCTCCTCGCCGCCCACCGCGGCGATCCGCCCGCCCTTGACGGCCAGCGCTCCGGCCGTGCGGTTTTCCTGATCAATTGTATAGATGGTCCCGCCGAACCAGATGTCGTCTGCCGGCCCGGGAGGTCCCGGCAGCGGCCTGGGGCTTACGTATACCCTGTCTTGCTCCATAAAGAGCCCCTCCTTTCCAAAGGTGCGCGATCATGCCCAGCCGGTCAGCACTGCGAAGACCAGCGAAGCCGCTCCGATCAGCACCCAGATTCCCACCAGCGGGATAATGAACTTGACCCACTTGCCGTAGGGCACGCCGGACATTGCGATACAGGCCATGGTGGTGCCGCCGGTCGGGATGATGATGTTGGACAGGCCGTCGCCGAGCTGGACCGCCCAGCAGACCGTCTGGCGGGTCAGGCCGAGCACGTCGCCCATCGGGGCCATGATCGGCATGACGACGTAGCCCTGGCTGGTGGAGGCGGGGGCGAGGGCGTTAAAGAAGAAGTTGAAGATGAACATCCCGACCGCGGACACGGTGCCGTGCACCCCCATAAGAGGCTTGGTCAGGTAGTAGACGATGGTATGGATGATGTTCCCCTTGGCGAGCACCACCGAGATGGCGCTGGCGAAGCCGACCATCATGGTCGGGATGACCACGGCCTCGGCCCCCCGGGTGAAGGACTGGGCCATCTCGTTGGGGGACATGCGGCTGATGAGTCCGGCGAAGATCGCCTGCAGGAACAGGATCCCCGACAGCTCAGCCACCCCCCAGTCGAAGGCGTTGACCGCCCAGACGTAGAAGCCGAACGGCACCAGGAAGCCCACCAGGATGATCCCGTGGCGCAGGGTGAATTCCTTCTCCTCGGGCACGCCGTCTATCGCCACGTCCTCCTTGAGGATCCCGGTGACCGAGGCCGCGGGGTCGCGCCGGATCTTGCGCATATACCGCACCATGAAGACGAGGGTCACGATCCCGATGAGCATGCAGACCACGAAGCGCAGGGTGAAGCCCGAGAAGATGGGCAGCCCGGCGATGATCTGGAAAATACCGACGCTCCAGTACCCCACCGGGGTCGGCGAGAAGCCCGCCATGTTGGCCACGAGGGTGAGCATCAAAACGCAGATCGCGTCCAGCTTGAGGCGTTTACAGAGCATCATCACCAGCGGGATGAAGACGACCACCTCGTTGTCGATGACCTGCAGCGCGCCCAGCACGAAGAGCAGGATGAAGAAGAGCACCGGGGCGATCAGCTCCTTGCCCTTGCTGCGGCGCAGGATGGCGAAGATGGCCGCGTCGAAGGTGCCGGTGTCGGTGATGACCTGCACGAAGCCGCCGGCGAGCAGGATCAGAAACGCGGTGGACGAGGCGCGCGCCAGCCCCCCGTAGATCGAGCCCGCGAAATCCATCAGGCTGACCGGCGAGCTCTCCACGAAGGTGAAGGAGTTCGGGTCGATCAGGTCGGGATTGTTCGGGTCGGGCTGGTAGCTGCCCGCGGGCAGGACGTAAGTCAGGATCGCCGCAAGCACGATGAAGCCGAAAATCAAAACGAAGGTATTCGGCAGCGCAAACTTGCGCTTTTGTTTTGCCTTGGTTGCAGGCTGGGCCATAGGTACTTCCTCCTCTTGCAAAAATAGCGGTGCTATTTTCAAATTTTTTGGCCGGTCCCCGGCCGTGCGCAATACGAGCTTGCCTTCATTATAGTGACTGGCCGCGCTGAAAAACAATTGACAAAAAACATGAACTTGCGCCCGGACTTTTAATAGAATGGTGAAGCGTTCAAATTTTGAAACAAATACTTTCAAATATCATTTCAAAACCTTACAACATGATCAGGCATACGCTTCCAGGGCCTTCCGCCCTCCTTCTGCCAGTTTACTGATCTGCAAGAATTTGAAAGAAAAATGAACGATTATTTTTCATTTTTTGCACTGTCATGCAGGATGTTGCAAAAGGGAATGCAACTTCGTTCCTTTTGTCAATAGCAATGGCGGGCGTTTTCTCCTTATAATATGGATAAGCGGGGGACGCGAGCTACCCTTCCCCGAATCTGAAACCGTAATTTTAAGGAGGATTCGCTATGAAAATAGGACTGATCGGACTGGGGATCATGGGCAAGCCCATGGCCAAGAACATGCTGAAGGCGGGGTACGACCTGACCGTTTACGACCTGAACGCCGCGGCCGTCGAGGAGATCGTCGCCGCCGGGGCCAAGGGGGCGAAAAGCCCCCGCGAGATCGGCGAAACGTGCGACGTGATCTTGACCATGCTGCCCAACAGCCCGCACGTCAAGGCGGCGGTGCTCGGCGAGGGCGGGGTGATCGAGACCGTGCGCGCAGGGACCGTGCTCATCGACATGAGCAGCATTAACCCCATCGCCTCGCAGGAGATCGCCGCCGCGCTCGCCGAGCGCGGCGTCAAGATGCTCGACGCGCCGGTCAGCGGCGGCGAGCCCAAGGCGATCGACGGGACCCTCTCCTTCATGGTGGGGGGGGACCAGGAGGTCTTCGACACCTACAAGCCCCTGCTCGAGACGATGGGCGCCAGCGTGGTACGCTGCGGCGAGGTCGGGGCCGGGAACACCACCAAGCTCGCCAACCAGGTGGTGGTCGCGCTGAACATCGCGGCGGTGTCCGAGGCGCTGATGCTCGCCAAAAAGGCCGGGGTGGATCCCCAGCTCGTCTTCGAGGCCATCCGCGGGGGGCTGGCCGGCAGCACCGTGATGGACGCCAAGGCGCCGATGATGATAAGCGGCAACTTTAAGCCCGGCTTCAAGATCGACCTGCACATCAAGGATTTGCAAAATGCCATCGACACCGCGCACAGCGTGGGGGCTCCCCTGCCCATGACCGCCTCGGTCATGGAAATTTTACAGAACCTGCATGCCGACGGCTGCGGCCAGGAGGACCACAGCGCGATGGCCCGGTACTATCAGAAGCTGACCGGCACCGCGATCGGCCGGGACTAGGTTGGGAGGAGCGGACATGGACTTTTCACCCCGGGGGATCATTCCCCCGATCATCACCCCCTTCGATGGCGGCGGCCGGGTCAACGAGCCGGTCCTGCGCGCCCTGACCGACCATCTGATCGGCCAGGGGGTGCACGGGCTGTTCCCGATGGGCACGACGGGGGAATTCTACGCGGTCAGCGACGAGGAATACCGGCGGGTGATCGAGACCGTGGTCTCCCAGACCGCCGGTCGGGTCCCGGTCTACGCCGGGACCAGCCACATCACCACCAGGGGCACCATCCGGCTGATCCATCTCGCCGAGCAGGCGGGGGCGGACGCCGTCTCGGTGCTGACCCCGATGTTCATCAGCCAGACGCAGGAGGAGCTCTACGGGTTCTACCGCACCGTCGCCGAGAGCACTTCCCTGCCCATCATCCTTTACAACAACCGCCCCAAGACCAACGTGACCATCGAGCCGGCCACTGCCGCACGGCTGGCCGAGATCGACAACATCGTCGGGATCAAGGACAGCACCGGCGACTTCACCAACACCGAGGAATACCTGAGATTAACCCGGGGGTGCAAAAACTTCAGCGTCCTGCTCGGGCGGGACACCCTGATCCACGCGGGGCTCTGCTATGGGGCCGCCGGGGCGATCGCCAGCTGCGCGAACGTCGCCCCGCGCCTCGCCGCCGACATCTACGACAAGTTCGTCGCCGGGGACCTGCGCGGGAGCCTGGAGGCCCAGTTCCGCCTGGCCCCGCTGCGGATCGCCTGCGAGATGGGCACCTTCCCCGAGGTCATCAAGGAGGGGCTCTCTTTACAGGGGTTCGAGGTGGGCAACTGCCTCGAGCCGATCGCCCCGCTCCCGCCCTCCCAGCGCGAGCGGCTGCGCGCGATCCTCTGCGAGATGGGCCTCTGCCGCGAAGGGGGGCTTGCCTCATGACGCCGAAGATAGAGCTGATGGAGGTCTTCCCGGTCGCAGGGCACGACAGCATGCTCTTAAACCTTTCGGGGGCGCACGGGCCCTATTTCACCCGCAACGTCGTCCTGCTCACCGATTCCAGCGGTAACATTGGCCTTGGCGAGGTACCGGGCGGGCCCAAGATTACGGCGGCGCTCGAAGGGGTGCGCGCGGCGGTCCTCGGCAGTGAGATCGGCCGGTACAAGGACACCCTGTTAAAGGTCGGACGGCTCCTGGCCCAAAGCGGCGGGGAGGACGTGCGGGGCAGTCAGACCTTCGATCTGCGCACCGGGGTGCATGCGCTCACGGCGGTGGAGAGCGCCCTGCTCGACCTGCTTGGGAAACATTTGGAGGTGCCGGTCTCCTCCCTGCTGGGGGACGGGCGGCAGCGCGACGAGGTCGAGGTGCTGGGCTACCTCTTTTATATCGGCGAGGGCGCGCGCACGAACCTCGATTACCTGCCCGGGGAGGCGGGGGACGGCTGGTACGGCCTGCGCCGCCGAGAAGCGATGACGCCCGAGGCCGTCGTCGCCCTGGCCGGGGCCGCCAAAGAGCGGTACGGCTTTCGGCATTTCAAGCTCAAGGGCGGTGTGATGGAGAGCCGGGAGGAAATGAAGGCCATCTTGGCGCTCAAGGAGAGCTTTCCCTCGGCGCGGATCACCCTCGACCCCAACGGTGCCTGGAGCTTATGCGAGGCCATCGAACTCTGCCAAGGCAAGCAGGGCATCCTCTCCTACTGCGAGGACCCCTGCGGGGCCGAGGGCGGCTTTTCGAGCCGGGAAATCCTCGCGGAGTTCCGGCAGGCGACCGGCCTGCCGGTGGCCACCAACATGGTCGCCACCGACTGGCGGCAGCTGCGCCATGCGCTGCTCTCGCAAAGCGTGGACATCCCGCTGGCCGACCCGCATTTCTGGACCATGGCGGGCAGCGTGCGGGTGGGGCAGCTCTGCAGCGACTTCGGGCTGTGCTGGGGCAGCCACTCGAACAACCACTTCGACATCTCGCTGGCCATGTTCACCCAAGCCGCGGCGGCGGTGCCGGATCCCGTCACCGCCATCGACACCCACTGGATCTGGCAGGAGGGGTGCGAGCGGCTGACCAAGGCGCCGCTCGAAATTGAGGATGGGAAAATCCGGGTGCCAAACACGCCCGGCCTCGGGGTCGAGGCGGACCGCGCGCAGATTGAAAAAGCGCACCGGCTCTATCTCGAGCAGGGCCTCGGCGCGCGAGACGACGCGGCGGGGATGCAGTTTTACATCCCCGGCTGGACATTTGACCCCAAGCGCCCCTGTATGGTACGATAAAAGCTGCATAAGGACACCGTCAATCGCATTGCTTCGCCGGTTTCCCTAACGCCTTTTAAGACGGTGGTCCCCTTCCGTTCGCAAATCGGCTCCGCAGGCCTGATTGGCCCGCTCACCGCCGCTTTGCTCTCGCGGAGTCCCTCCGGCGGGCAAAGCTCGCCTGCGGGACTAATTTTAAATTTTCGACAGACTGACGGCTGCCCGCATGAAGCCGGGCGGCCGTTTTTGCAGAGGGAGGAATGAACCGTTTGGCTAAGGTCGTCTTTTTCGCGCCGCGCCAGGAAATGATCGATCAGGCGCAAAGGCTGGCGCCGGGGTACCGCCTGGACATCGTGGGCTATGCGCTCACCTCCTCTTCCACCGCCGTGCTGCGCGCGCAGGAGGCGGTGGCCGGCGGGGCGCAGATCATCATCGCGCGCGGGCTGCACGCCATGCACATCCGCCAGAAGGTGGACGTGCCGGTGGTGGAAATCCGCCTGACCGGGCAGGAGATGGGGCTGCTGGTAAGCCGGGCCAAGGAGATGGCCAGCTCCATTTGCCCGAAAATCGCGGTGATCGGCTTTCAAAATATGTTCTGCGACATGAGCGCGTTCGACTCCCTCTTCGGGGTGGAAATCCATCCCTATTTCGTCAGGGAGACCGACCAGCTGCTGGGGGCCGCCGACGAGGCGATCCGCGAGGGCGCGCAGGTCGTCATCGGCGGGGACGCCGTCTGCGAACGGGCGAAGAGCGCGGGGATTCCCGCCCTCTTTCTCGCCTCCGGGCCGGAATCCATCGCCGAGGCGTTCCGGATCGCCGAGAAGGTCGCCTATTCGAGCGACCTCGAAAAACGCAACACCGCGCAGATCAAGGCGCTGCTGGACTACTCCTTCAACGGGATCATCCAGACCAACGCCGCGGGCGAGGTGCAGCACCTCAACCACTTCGTCGAGAAGCTCACCGGAAAAAGCGAGGAGGAGTCGGTGGGCCTGCCGGTGACGGCGCTCATCCCCTCGCTGGACCCCGCCCTGCTCGACGAGGCGCTGGGCGGCGGCCGCGAGGTCTATTCCACCCTCATCACCATCCAAAAGAGCGCCCTGATCACCAACATCGCCCCCATCCTGATCGACTCGGTCGTGCAGGGGGCCTTTCTCTCGTTCCACGAGGGGAAGCGGGTGGCCGAGATGGAGGCGCAGATGCGCCGGGAAATCTATAAGCTCGGGCATGTGGCGAAGTACCACTTCGACAACCTTGTCGCCCTGTCCGCGCCCGCCAGGGAAGCGGTCAAGACGGCCAAGTTCTTTGCGCGCAGCGACTCCCCCGTACTGATCACTGGGGAGTTCGGCACCGAGAAGGAGCTGCTGGCCGAGTGTATCCACAACGACAGCGTGAGAAAGGGGGCGCCGTTCGTGTCAGTGCGCTGCGACAGCCTCCAAGCCGGAGAGATGTCCGAGGAAATCTTCGGGGCCGGTGGGGAGGGCGATACGGCGGCGCATAAGTGCCTGGCCGATATGGCCAAGGGCGGCACCCTCTTTCTCGACGAGGTGGACGCGCTGGACATGAGCGCCCAATATAAGCTCTTTCGCCTGGTGCGCGACGGGGTGCTCATCCGCAGCGGGGACACCCGCCCGCTGCCCACCGGCGTACGGGTCATCGCCGCTTCGGGCCTCCCGCTCGGGCCGGCCGTGCGGGAGGGGCGCTTTCGCCGGGACCTCTACTATGCGCTCAACGTCCTCTCCCTCTCCCTGCTCCCGCTGCGCCGGCGGCGGGAGGACATCGAGGGCTGGGCGGAGCGCTTCCTCGAAGCCCAACAGCAAAAGCAGTCCCGCTACCTCTCCCTGACCGCCGGCGCCCGCCGGGCGCTCGCCGCCTATGCCTGGGAGGGCAACCTCCCCCAGCTCGAGAGCTTCTGCGAGAGGGTGGTCGCCCTGGCACCCCGCAGGACGGTGGACGAGGTGTTCATCGCCCAGCAGCTCGAGCAGTGCTATCCCGCCGCGCACGAACCGGACGGCGAGCGGGTGATCGTCTACCAGGACCCGGACGCGCAGGAGCTTAAGGAGCTGCTCAAAACGCACCGCGGGAACCGCCAGAAGGTGGCGCGGGAGCTCGGGGTCAGCACCACCACCCTCTGGCGGCGGATGAAGAAATACGGCATTTCCGGCGACTAAGCGATAAAGGAGCAGTTCCATTGCGACTGATCATTTCCCCCGCCAAAAATATGCGGATCACCGGGGACCCTCGGCTCCCCCTCTCCCGCCCCGGTTACTTACAGCAGAGCGCGCGGCTGCTCGAACAGCTGCGGGAGTATCCCCCCTGGCAGCTCGAGTCGCTGATGAAAATAAATCCCGACATTGCCCTGCGCGCCTTCGGGTATTATCAGAGCCTGGACCTTGAATCCGGGGGCAGCCCGGCGATCATGAGCTACCACGGGCTGCAATATCAAAACATCGACCCGCAAAGCCTCACCCCCGGCGAGCTGCAATTTTTACAGCCGCGCCTGCGGATCGTCAGCGCCTTTTACGGGCTGCTGCGCCCGCTGGACGGGATCTCCCCCTACCGCCTCGAGCTGCAATGCAAGATCAAGGTGGACGGGCAGAGCCTCTACCGCTTCTGGGGGGACAGGCTTTACCGCGACCTGTTTTTGCCGGGCGAGCCGGTGCTGAACCTCGCCTCGGCCGAATATTCCAAGGCGGTTTCCCCCTTTCTCGGGGCGCGGGACCACTTTATCACCTGCGACTTTTTGGTGGTGAAGCGGGGAAGGCTTTGCTGCCTGCCCACCGCCGCCAAGATGGCCCGCGGGCAGATGGTGCGCTTCATCGCGCGGCACTCCATCAACGAACCCGAGGGGGTATGGGATTTTGACTGGGACGGATACGAATTCTCCCCCGCGCGCTCGGACAGCGGACGGTACGTCTTTATCCGGGACTGAGCGGCTTTACAGCCGGAGGAAAATGCGCTAAACTGAAAGCATGATGATTGGGGGCGGCCGCTTTGGGCCACCCTATCAGAAACGACGGACGGGAGGCGCGGCGAAAAGCCACACAATATGAAAGCGAGAATTCAAAACGACGAGCTGGTCCTGCTCTACGGTCTGGGTGAAACCACCGAAAAGGGCCAAAAGGTCCTGGAGGCGCTCGGGGAGCTGGGCGCGCCCTACCGGCAGATCCCCGTCGAGCACCTCAACCAGACGCTGGGCTTCGCCGCCGGGATGGCGGGCTATGAAAAGCAGGAGCCGCTTTACAGCGGCCCGGCCCCCGAGGGTGAGGCGATCATCATGAAGGGGTTCTCCCAGGAGAGACTGAACGCCCTGCTGGCCTCCCTGCAAAAGCGGCAGGTCGGCTCCATCGCGCGCAAGGCCGTGGTGACCGAGCACAACCGTTCCTGGAAGCTGCTCGACCTCTTCTCGGAGCTCGAGCGCGAGCATGTGCTGATGAGCGCCTACGACGTCCTGTATAAGCTGGTGCAGGTGGCTCGCGGCCTCGACGCCGCGGCGTTCGAGAAAGCGAGCTTCGAGGCTCTCAGCATGGCGGCGGCAAAGGCCGAGGAAGTGATGAAGCGCGGCGAGGAGATGACCCTCGAGGCGCTCCAGGAGGCGACCGCCGGGCTGCGCCGCGCCGGGAGCAGCTTAATCGAAATCGAAAAATAATTAAAATAAAAAAGGCTTGCTCCTCCCGGGTGGGAGGAGCAAGCCTTTTACTGTTCTTCTATTTCCCAATAGAGCCCCCGGTGGCACTCCTCCGGAATCCAGATATTCAGGCAGTGCACCTCGCCGCAGTATCCCTTCGCGGGCTCGCGGCAATGGGCGTATTTGAGGCTGTCGAAGGCGAAGGTGCAGCGGGCGCGCACCGCATCGCAGTCGGCTCTTGCCATGTCGGCGTCCACGCCGCTGGGCAGGTCCAAAGCATAGACGGGCGCGCCGCAGCAGTTCATCCACTGCGCCGCCTGGCGGTCGCGCATCTCAAAGGGCGGATGGAACCCGGTCCCGTAGAGGGCGTCCACCACAAAGTCCGGCTTTGACAGCCCCTCCAGCGCCTGCGTCTCATACGCCAGGTTCAGTACCGCCACCGTCCTCGGGAGCAGGCTTAAATTGGCCGTCGCCTCCTTGGTCTGAGGCTCCCCGTCGCAGAGCAGCACCGTGACCTTCGCGCCCGCCCTCCAGAGCATCCGGGCGAGCACCAGGCCGTCGCCGCCGTTATTCCCCTTTCCCGCGAAGACCAGCGCCGTCTCCCCTTCAAAGTCGTGGTACGCCGAGAGCGCCCCGAAGGCCACGCGGCCCGCGTTCTCCATCATTTCGGAATAGGACAGCCCCGCAAGGACGGCGTTTCGTTCGATCTGCTTCATCTGTGCACTGGTGACCAGCCGCATACTGCGCGCCTCCTTTAGCGGATGGACAGGGAGCAAAGCTCCCCACCCTCCAGGTCCTTGATGGTGAACACGCCGTCTTCATAAGTCATATAGCTGCGGGGATTGCCCTCCTTGGGCAGGGAGACCGACCCCGGATTGAGGTAGATATGACCGCCCATCTCCCGCGCGGCGAGCACGTGGGTGTGCCCGTGCAGCAGGACGTCCCCCTCCTTGAGGGGCGGGAGGTTCTGCTCATTGTAAATATGCCCGTGGGTGGCGAACACGGTGCGCCCCTCGAGCCAGAGCAGCGCGTAGTCCGCCAGGATGGGGAACTGCAGCACCATCTGGTCCACCTCGGCGTCGCAATTGCCCCGCACGCAAAACAGCTCCTGCCTGCGGTCATTCAGCAGCCGGATGACCCCCTTCGGGTCGTACCCCTCGGGCAGGTCGTTGCGCGGCCCGTGATAGAGCAAATCGCCCAGCAGCATAAGCCGCCCGGCGCGCTCCTTTTCATAGCGTCCCAGCAGCGCCTCGCAGCAGGGGCGGGAGCCGTGGATGTCGGAAGCGATCATCAGCTTCATATTTTTTCTTCCTTTCCCGGGAACTGCAAAAACGTCTTATCATCACCGTTTATTTTAGCCCGTGCTCCCGGGAATGTCAATGCGCCCGCCGCATAAGCGGCGGGCGCAGGCAAACCAGGTTATGATCAGTCGTCGTAGTAGTGGCCGTTGTGATGGCTTTGCTCCCAGGTGTGGCCGCCGTGGTAATCGTGGCCGTCCCAATCATGGTGATCGTACCAGTCATCGTCCCAATCGTCATTATACCGGTCGTCCCAATAGTCGTCGTCCCGGTCGCGGCTGTAGGAAAGCTGTTTGCCGGTGGCGGCCGAGAACTCGACATCGTACTCGTACCCGTCTTTGTACAGCTCGATCTCGTAAACGCCGTCGTCGAGGTCAAAGTCGGTGATGGTAGCGCCCGGGACAACCTTCAAAGCAAGCTCGCGCGCCTTGGCGCTGCTGATCGGCCCGCTGGAGGACGACGAGCTGCCCGAGGAGCTGGAGACGGAGCCGGTCCAGCTGGCCGGGGCCGTGCCGATCTTGATCTCCCGCTCGAGGATCGCGCCGCTGTTGGGGTTGATTTCATAGCTGCCGTAGAGGGAGTCGGTCTTAAAGCGGATCTTGTACTCCTTGAGCCCATCGTCGCTCTCGAGCAGGGTATCGACGATCTCGGCTCCCGAAATTTCATCGGTAACCAGCTTCTTGGCCTGCGCCTTGCTCAGTGAAACCTGGGCGCTGCCCTTCCCGTCGCGGTCGGTCTTGTAGGAGACGATCTTCTGGGAGGCCGTGCTGATCTTCACCTCGTGTTTCTCGCTCTTGGACTCGAGGTAGTATTCCACCTCGTAATAGCCGTCGTCGAGCTCGGTCTTCAGATAGGTGCAGCCGCTCGGAACCTGTTTTTTGGCGAGCTCCCGCGCCTGGGCGGCGGTGAAGCCCGCCGCAAAGCTGTGGACTGAAAAAGTACCGAGCAGGAGAGCCAACGCCACAGCGCTTGTCAATAATTTTTTACCCTTCATCATGATATATACTCCTTTCCAGGCCTGAAAGCCTCGCTTTCAGGCTTGACACCTCAGGGTGTATCGTTCTCTGTGATTATAGAATACAGGGCCATGATTAAAGTAAAATTAAAAATTTTCACTTTTTCATCATTTTCTTGATTTTGTAAAAAATATTGAGACACGGCTCGTTCAATCCGGCTCGCACACCCCGGGATTCTCCTCCCGGCGCAGCGGCAGGGTGACGGTGAAGTCGCTCCCTTCGCCAAGCGTGCTCTGCGCCTCGACGGAGCCGCCGTGCACCTGCGCGATCGAGCGCACGATCGACAGTCCCAGCCCGGTGCCGCCCCGCTCGGCGGTGCGCGCCGCGTCGGCGCGGTAGAAGCGGCCGAAAATTTTGGGCAGGTGCTCGGGCGCGATCCCGATCCCGGTGTCACGGACGCTCAGCAATGCATTCTCCCCCTCGGTGCGAAGGCAGAGCGTCACGCTGCCGCCCGGGCGGTTGTAGCGGATGGCGTTGCTCAGCAGGTTGGTGACCAGCCGCATGAGCAGGGTCTGGTCGGCGGTGAGCGCCACCTGCCCCTCGATTTCCTGATGAAGGGTCAATCCCTCCTGCTTGGCCGAGGGCTCCAACTCCTCGCAGACGACGGCGCACAGCTCGCCGAGGTCCACCTCCTCGAACTCGGGCTGCAGCCGCCCGTTGTCCGCGCGCGCCAGCAGCAGGAGCCTCGCGATCAGCGAGTTCATCCGTTTGGCCTGGCGCAGGATCACCCGCACGCTCTCGCGCAGCTCGGACGCGCTCTTTTCGTCCTCCAGCGCGTATTCGCACTGGGAAAGGATGATCGCCGCCGGGGTGCGCAGCTCATGCGAGGCGTCCGAGGTGAAGCGCTTCTCGTCCTCGAACGAGGTCTGCAGGCGGTCGAACATCTCATCGAAGGTTCCCCCGAGCCTTGCAATCTCGTCCTTCGCGCCGCTGCCGCCGATCCGGCGGCTGAGGTCGTTCCCCCCGCTGATCGAGCGCACCGTGCCGATCATATGCTCGATGGGCAGGAAGGCGCGCTTGGTGATCAGGTACCCGCCGCCCGCCGCGATCAGCAGCAGGAAGGGGCTGGCGATCAGCGCCAGAAGCAGCATGGTGCCCAGAGGGCCTGAAAAGCCGGTGTCCGGCGTGACCCCGCGGATCCAGAGGCTGACCCCGTCAATCTGGGTATAACGATCATAAACGAGCCAGCGCTCGCCGCCGTCCTGGGAGGATTTGAGCACCCCGTCCTCGAGCAGGGCGTTGACCTTCGGCCCGCTGCCCGAACGGGGCGCCAGCCGCCGGCCCTGGTCGTCATAGAGAAAGACCGAGACCCCGTCGGCGTAAAACCCGATCTCGCGCTCATCGAGCTCGCCGCGCTCAAAATGAACCTGCCCGGCGGCGGCCTCCACCACCCGGGAGAGGGACTCCCCCGCGCGCTCGTAGAGCACCCGGCTGGAGAAATAGAACAAATCCCCCAGGAGCACCACAATCAGCAGAAAGACCAGCGCGGTGTACCACAGGGTAACCTTGGCCTTGATCGACAGCTTCTTCATACTTCCTCCCGGATAACATAGCCGCTGCCGCGCACCGTATGGATCAGCTTCTTTTCAAACGGGTCGTCGAGCTTGCGGCGCAGATAGCGCATGTAGACGTCCACCACGTTGCTGCCGCCCTCAAAGTCGTAGTTCCAGACATGCTCCTCGATCCGCTCGCGGGAGAGCACCACCCCGCGGTTGAGCAGCATGTATTCCAGGATCGCGTATTCCTTGGCCGAGAGCTTGATCTCCTTCCCCGCGCGGGTGACCCGGTGAGCGGCAAGGTCCATGCAAAGGTCCCCGAGCGCGAGTTCGTTTGCAGCCTCGCCCGTGCCCCTGCGCAGCAGCACCCGCACCCGCGCCAGGAGCTCCTCGAACGCAAAGGGCTTGGTCAGGTAATCGTCCGCCCCGCCGTCCAGGCCCTGCACCCGGTCCTCTATGCTGTCCCGCGCCGTGAGCAGCAGCACCGGCGTGCGGTTCCCCTGCCCCCGCAGCCGGCGCAGGACGCTCAGCCCGTCCATCTTGGGCAGCATGATGTCCAGCAGGATCAAATCGTACTGCGCGCTCTCGGCATAGTCCAGCGCCTCCTGCCCGTCGGTGCAGCGGTCCACGCTGTAGCCCTGCGCTTCGAGGCGCTTGGCGGTCACATCGAGCAGGTCGCGCTCGTCCTCCACGGCCAATATCCGCATGGCTCTCCCCTCCTTGATTGACGTTATGAATACTTTATCGCAAACAGATTAAAGCAAGATGAAGACACCATTATTGTACAGGTAAGCGCCAAGTTTTACAAATTTAATTTGATTTTCATCTGCCTGTGGTATTATAGTATAAATAAACCTATTTTTAAAGGAGTATGACCATGTATTCCCGTTACCGTTTCCCCGCCCTGTTTCTGGCCTGCTGCCTGCTGTTTTCTGCCTGCGCCAGGCAGAACGCCGTCAAGAGCCAGCCGATCTCGGATGAAATAGCGCCCAGGCGCGCCCAGGTGAGCAGCAGTTCGCTGCCCAGCGAGGATGCCGCCCCGCAGGAGGATGTCATCCCGCAGGAGAGCGCCGCCTCACAGGCGGAGGTTTCCTCCTCCCAGCAGGAGGGCACGTCCTCTGTCCAAGCGAGCGGCGAGGAGCTGCTTGCACAGTACTACAGCGTCAAGGCGCAGGAGGAAGCGCTGGAGATCGACATCGAAAACCTCGAAGCGGCACTGCGCACCGGTAAGCTCGGCGACAGCGAATTCCAGCAGAAGCTGGCCGAATATGAGCGGCAGGAGGACGCGCTCGACGCGCGCAAGGATGCGCTGGAAGCGCAGATCGGCCCCTTTGCGCCCTATTTCTCCTTCACCCTGCCGCAGGACCGGGAGGGGCTGCTCTCGCTGCTCGATGAGCTCGAGCGGCAGGACGACGAACTCGATGGCCGCAAGGATGCGCTGGAGGACGGCTATCGCAGCGGCGCCACCAGCCGCGAGGACTTTTTAAAGGAATATGCCCTGCTCGAACGGGAGGACGACTTCATCGGCGAGCGGCAGGACGCGGCCGAGCGCGCGCTGGCTGCGCTGCCCGCCCTGAGCGGGCACGGCTCGCACAGCAGCACCCACCATGCCGAATACGACGATTGGGACGACGACGGTGATGACGATGACGACGACTGATCCCGGGGACCCGGTACATGCCAAAGCCCTGTCGGCGCTCGAGGCGCTAGGGATTGAATACGAATGCCTGCCGCACCCGGCGGTGTACACCATCGAGGAGATGGCGGCGCTGCGCCTGCCTCACAGCGAAGCGATCGCCAAAAACCTGTTCCTGCAGGACGATAAAAAACAAAACTTCTATCTCGTGACCCTGCGCGGCGAGCGGCGCGCCAACCTGCGCCGGCTGCAGCAAGACCTCGGGAGCCGCAAGCTGAGCTTCGCCGGCGAGGAGACCCTCTCGCGGGTCCTGGGCCTCTCCAAGGGCGCGGTCACCCCGCTGGGGATCCTCAACGACGAAGAACGGCAGGTGCGGGCCGTCTTCGACCGCAGCTACGGGGATAAGGACCTGATCGGAGTCCACCCGCTGCAGAACACCGCGACGGTGTTTTTGAAAATGGGGGACCTCGCCCGCCTGGTGCGCGCACACGGCAATCCGCTGACTTTTCTGGATTTCGTATAAAGGCCCTGCCCGGCCGCTGCATGCGGCCGGGCAGGTTTTTCCATCCGTTATTCCAGCTCCTCCAGCAGCGTTTGAAGCCCCGCGCGGTAGGAGTTGTCGGTGGAGTTGTCAATGATCCGCAGCCCCTCGAGCGCGGGCGGCTCGAAGCTGCGGCTGGCGACGTATTCCTCCCAGTTCCGCAGCTTCCAGGTGTCCCGCTCGGAGCCCCGCGCTATCATGCGCTGGTGGCAGACCTCGATGTCGGTATGCACCCAGACCACCGTCAGCTTCGCCCTCTTCCCGGCCAAGGTTTCGCGCAGCCGGCGCAGGTACTCCTCATCCCGCAGCTCGCGGTTAAAGGGGGCGTTGACCAGCACATGGGAGCTGTAGTCCAGCGCTTCGAGGGCGATCGCCATGATCGCCTCGTATTCATAGTCCCGCACATTGCGCTCAAAAAAATCCGAGCTGCGGTCGAACGGCTCCCCCGCCACCTCAAAAATCCGCCTGGAGAGCACGATCACGCTGTCCTTATCCAGATAGACGCATTCCCCCAGCGCCTCGGCCAGCTTTTTGGCGATGAAGGTCTTTCCGCTGGCCGGGGGCGAGGTGATCAAGATCAAATGTTTCATAAACGGTTCCTCCCAAGGGCAGTCCAATCGGATTTTTATGATGAGTGCCGCTTTTGTCAAGCCCTTTATCCTCATTTTTCCTCCAGGGACGGGGAATATGTAAAAGCCCCCGGAAAAACCGGGGGCTCGCATTTTGATTACCGGATTTCGATTTTGCGGGTATCGGGTTTCGCCTCGCCGCGCTTGGGCATCTTGAGCTCCAGCACGCCGTTTTCATAGCTCGCTGTGATCTCGTCGACCTTGACCCCCGACACGTCGAAGCTCCGGGAGAAGCCGCCGTAGCTGCGCTCGCGGCAGACGTAGTTGTCCTTCTCCTCCTTCTTCTCCTCGCTGTGCTGCGCACGCAGGGTGAGGTAATCGCCGTTAATGTCTATGCTGATGTCCTCTTTCTTAAAGCCCGGCAGCTCGGCCTGGACCAGGAAATGGTCGCCCCTGTCGAGCACGTCGGTCTTGCACTGGCTCAGCGTGCGCCCCGCGCTCCCCCAAAAGTCGTCGTTAAGGGCGGTGGAAAGCGCATCAAAAAGGTTTTTCTCTCTGCGGGCGAAAGGCATTAAATCGAACATACAAAAAACCTCCTTCAATCAATTGGTTTGTGTTGGTGAATGGTTTGCGTAAACATTCGCGGCGCGGGCCCTCTTTTGGGGAGCCGCTCTCTTTTCTGTTTACGTCCTTATTGTACGAAAGGATTTTTAAGAAAAATCATACTATTTATGAATAAACCTTTAATTTTAGCACTCTAGTGTTAAGAGTGCTAAAATTTCCTTTCAAACCTCTTGATGATCGGGTTTTGCGTTTTATTCCTGTCCGATAAATTCCCGGATCAGGGAGTAGCGCGGCACCAGCCGGCTGTCGATCGGAAAGAAGGTTTCCTCGTCCTTGATCAGCCGCCTCACCGTGGCGTTCCAGGGGGAATCTCCCTGCGCGCCGTCCAGAATCTCCAGCAGCTTTTCGCGGTAAAGGAAGGGTTCGTAAAAATGGGTGGAGTTGATGTGCAGGTCGGCCCGCTCCCGGAAGGGATGGATGTACAGCTCCTCCCCTTTGAGCACATAGTCCCACATGCGCAGCGTCTCCATCACCGGGGTGGCCCTGAAGTGGAAGTCCCGCACGATCCGGCGCATCAGGCGCAAATCCCGCGCGGCGAGGCGCACGTTGCCCGCCCCGTCGAGAAAATCGCTGTGCACGCTGATGTAGACCTGCAGGCAGGGCCGCCCGTGCAGCGCGCCCGAAATCAGCGGGTTGAGCGCGTGGATCCCCTCCACGACGACATAGGTGTGCTCGTCGTAGAGCAGCTCCTTGCGGGTATCCAGCCGCCGTTTGACCGAAAAGTCATAGATCGGGAAGCCGGCGCGTCCCTCGCGCAACAGCTGCTCCATGCATTCGGCGAAGCAGGCGATATCCAGCCCCTCGACGCTCTCGCAGTTGCGCGAGCCATCCTCCCAGAGCGGCAGCTCATCCAGGGATTTATAGAAATTGTCCAGGGAAATGCGGTTGACCCGGCTGCCCCGGTTTTTGAGCTCGGCGGCGATCATCTTGGCGGTGGTGGTCTTCCCCGAGGAGGAGGGGCCGGTCAGCAGCAGCACCTTGGCCTCCCTGCTCTCAAGCTCCCGGCAGACCGAAAGGATTTTTTCGCGGTACTTCCCCTCCGCAAAATTCATCGCCTTCTGCGGCGTCTCGCGCAGGGCGTGCGCGGTCTCGGGGATCGATATTTGCTCCATGCGATGGGTATATCTCATAGTTCGTCTCCTATAGCTCCAAAATCGGCAATACCCTTAGTTTGCCAACTGTTACCGCTATCATACCGCATTGCCGCCCTCCCTGCAAGGGCCGCCCAACAGAAAAGCGCAGGCCGCTGGTCCATCCAGCGGCCTGCACCATACGCGCGCCCCCGCCAGGACGCGGGAAAACCTATTTTAAGAAGCCCTCGATGATCTTGCGCTCGGCCTCCTGCTCGCTCAGCCCCAGGGTCATCAGCTTGATCAGCTGCTCCCCGGCGATCTTGCCGATGGCCGCCTCGTGGATCAGCGCCGCGTCCAGGTGGTTGGCGGTCAGCTCGGGGATCGCGCTGACCGAGGCGCGGTCCATGATGATGGCATCGCACTCCGAATGCCCGCTGCAGCGGGTATTGCCGCTCAGCTGGGAACGGAAGACCTGGCGCGAGGTGCCCTTCGCCACCGAGCGCGAAACCACGTCGGCCGAACAGTCCTCCCCGCTCAGGTTTACCACAAAATCGGTGGCGGCAGCCTGGCTCCCATGGGTCATCAGCTTCTCGCGGATGACGAGATGCGCCCGCGCCGCGAGCGTCGCGCTGGTGCGCCGGTCGGTGGAATCCACCCCCTCGATCTGGGTGGTGTCCATCTCCATATAGCTGTCCTCCCCCAGATGCGCCTCGGTCACCGGGTTGATGATCCGCTTGCCGGTCCCTTCCCCGATCCCGATATGGCGCTCCAGATAGCGCACCTTCGCTCCCTTCCCGATCATGAAGCTGTGGATCCCGTTGTGGGTGGCGGCCTCCTCGCCGTCGGCGTGCACGCCGCACCCGGCGACGATGGTGACGTCGGCCCCCTCGCCGATATAAAAATCGTTATAGACCAGGTCCTCCACATCCGAATGGGTCACGCAGGCAGGGATATAGACCGTCTCCTCCGCCGTGCCCGGCGCGACGTGGATGTCGATCCCCGGCTTATCGGTTTTCGGGGTGATGACGATATTCTCGCTGGACTGCCGCCCGGCGCAGCTCCCATCCTCCCGGATGTTGTAAGCGCCCTTGAAGGAGCCGGTAAAATCCGAGATCAGCCCCAGCAGCTTTTCGGTGATGGCGTTCATCAGCAGTCCCTCCCCTTTCGCGCCCCTTCGGGGCAGAAGGAGCATGCCCCCTCCTGCAGCAGCTCGGGCAGGATGTCCTCCTTGGCCCCCTTCGCCCTGAGCTCGCCCCCGGCGAGCACCACCAGCTCGTCCGCAATGTCCAAAATCCGCTCCTGGTGGGAGATGATGATCACCGTGCCCTCCCGCCGTCCGCGCAGGCGGCCGAACACCTCGATGAGGTTGCCGAAGCTCCACAGATCGATCCCCGCCTCCGGCTCGTCGAAGAGGGTGATCCGCGTTTTGCGCGCCAGGGCCATGGCGATCTCGATCCGCTTGATCTCGCCCCCCGAGAGGCTGGCGTTGATCTCCCGCTCGATATAATCCTTCGGGCAGAGCCCCACGTCGCGCAGCAGTGCGCGCAGCCCGGGTTCCCCCGTGCCCTCGCCCGCCGCCAAAACCAGCAGGTCGCGCACCGTCAGCCCCTTGAAGCGCACCGGCTGCTGGAAGGCGAAGGTGATTCCCCGCCTGGCCCGCTCGGTCACCGACAGGGCGGTGATGTCCTCCCCGTCGAGGAGAATCTGCCCCTTCGAGGGGGTCATGATCCCGGCGATCACCTTGGCCAGGGTGGATTTCCCGCCCCCGTTCGGCCCGGTGATCACCACGAATTTTCCGTCTTCGATGGTCAGATCAACGTTTTTGAGGATGGCCTTGTGGTCCTCCACGTCGATTGAAACATTTCGCAGCTCTAGCATATACACGTCCTTTCCGCCCTCTTGCCCACAGGAGGGGGCCTATTCTTTATCCTTAATTGTCCCCGTGCGCGCGCCGTCCAGCGTACGCGCGGAGTATTCTTCCATCCGGCGCAGGGTCGTCTGGCTGACGACGTGCTCCATCCGGCAGGCATCCTGCTCGGCGGTCTCTTCGTCCACCCCGAGGATCGCGACAAGATAGTATTTGAGCAGGTCGTGGCGCTGGCGCACCAGGCGCGCCTCGCGCAGCCCCGCCTCGGTCAGGGTGATCCTGCCGTAGGGCTCCTGCTGCAAAAAGCCGTCCTCGCGCAGCTGCTTGATCGCCCGGCTCACGCTCGCCCGCGAATACCCGAAGGCCTGCGCAATGTCCACCGAGCGCACCGATTCTCCCCGGCTGGAGAGGTCGAGGATGGTTTCCAGATAATCCTGTTTGGAGACGGTCAGCTTGCCCATGGTTATACGACCATTCCTTTCCCGGGGATTGGCGCTCCGAAGCGGCCCGCCGGACCGGGCTGTGAAGCCTTCCGCCCGGCTTGGCAAAATTACCGATTACGCGGGGGGGAGCCCCGCCCTTCTCTATAGTATATCACGAAAATTTTGTCGCTTCAAATAAATCATTTGACAAGCCGGGGCCGACAGATTAAAATGTAAGCGTAGGCTAACAATTTTGTTTGTGATAAGCAAGGGGAGGAATCACTGATGACGCTGGATGCCATCAAGCCGGGCAGCGGCGGCGTGATCGCCGCCATCGGCGGAGAAGGGGCGCTGCGCCGCCGGCTGCTGGATATGGGGCTGACCCCGGGGACCAAGGTGCAGGTGCGAAAGGTCGCGCCGATGGGGGACCCGGTCGAGCTGTTCCTGCGCGGGTATGTGCTCACCATCCGGCAGGAGGATGCGGCCAAGATCACCCTTAAGGAGGGCGCGGCGGTATGAGCTGTCTGTTGGCGCTGGCCGGAAACCAGAACTGCGGCAAGACCACCCTCTTCAACTGTCTGACCGGCTCGAACCAGCATGTGGGGAACTTCCCCGGCGTGACGGTGGAAAAGAAGGAAGGCCCGATCCAGAAGCACAAGGATATGACCCTCGTGGATCTGCCGGGGATTTATTCCCTCTCCCCTTACACCTCGGAGGAGGTGGTGACGCGGGATTTCCTCTTAAAGGAAGGCCCCAGCGCGATCATCAACATCGTGGACGCGACCAACCTCGAGCGCAACCTCTACCTCTCGCTGCAGCTCATGGAGCTTGAGATCCCGATGGTGATCGCGCTGAACATGATGGACGAGGTGCGCGCGAGCGGCAACTCGATCAATGTGAAAAAGCTCTCCGAGCACCTGGGGATCCCGGTGGTGCCCATCTCGGCCGGGAAGAACGAGGGGATCAGCGACCTGCTGGAAGCGGTGATCAAAACGGTGCGCGAGCAGAGCCCGCCCAAGAAGTATGACTTCTGCACCGGCGAGGTACATAAGGCGATCCACTCCATCGCCCATATCATCGAGGACCATGCGGGGGCGGCCGGATATCCGGTGCGCTTCGCGGCGACCAAGCTCGTCGAGGGGGACGAGCCCATGCGCCAGGCGCTGCAGGTGGACGAGGGGGATTTGCACGTCATCGAGCACATCGTCGAGATGATGGAGGAGGCGCTGGGCACCGACCGGGAGGCGGCGCTCGCGGACATGCGCTACAGCTACATCGAATCGCTTTGCGCCGACTGTGTGCACAAGCACCAGGAGACCCGCGAGCAGATCCGCTCCGAGAAGATCGACCGGGTGCTCACCCACAAGTATTTCGGCATCCCCATCTTTTTGGGGATCATGTTCGTCATCTTCTGGCTGACCTTCAGCGTCTTCGGCGCGCCGCTGCAGGGGTTGCTCGAGGATGGGATCAGCCTCTTCACCGACTCCTTCTCTTCCCTGCTGCTCTCGGTGGGGGTCAGCCCCTGGCTGCATTCGCTGCTCATCGACGGGGTCTGCGCGGGGGTGGGCAGCGTGCTCTCCTTTCTGCCGATCATCGTGCTGCTCTTCTTCTTCCTCTCGCTGCTCGAGGACAGCGGCTACATGGCGCGCGTCGCCTTCGTGATGGATAAGCTGCTGCGCAAGATCGGGCTGTCCGGGCGCTCGTTCGTGCCGATGCTCATCGGCTTCGGCTGCTCGGTGCCCGCCATTATGGCCACGCGCACCCTCGCAAGCGAGCGGGACCGCAAGATGACCATCGTGCTCACCCCGTTCATGTCCTGCAGCGCCAAGCTGCCCATCTACGCGATGATCACCGCAGCCTTCTTCCCGCACAGCGCCGCGCTGGTGATGATCTCGGTCTACACCCTGGGGATCGTGGTGGGGATCCTGTCGGGACTGCTGCTCAAGAACACCATCTTTAAGGGCAACCCCGTCCCCTTCGTGATGGAGCTGCCCGCCTACCGCATGCCCTCCCCGCGCAGCGTTATGCTGCACATGTGGGAGAAGGCCAAGGACTTCATCCGCAAGGCCTTCACCGTGATCTTCGTGGCGGCCATCGTGATCTGGTTTTTGCAGAGCTTCGACTTCACGCTCAACATGGTCGAGGACTCCACCAAGAGTATTTTGGCCTTTGTCGGTTCGGCCATCGCACCGGCCTTCATTCCGCTGGGCTTCAACGACTGGCGCGCCTCGACCGCGCTGATCACCGGGCTCACCGCCAAGGAGTCGGTGGTCAGCACCCTCACCGTGCTTACCGGCGCCGCCAGCGACGGGGAGCTCGGCGCCATCCTCAGCGGCATTTTCACCCCCTTGAGCGCCTTTTCCTTTCTGGCTTTCACGGTGCTCTACATGCCCTGCGTCGCCGCTTTCGCCGCCACCAAGCGGGAGCTCGGGAGCTGGCGCAGCGCGCTGCTGACCGCACTCTACCAGACGGGCGCCGCCTATCTGGTGGCGATGGTGATTTTCCAGGTGGGCCGGCTGCTGATCGGTTGACCGCGATAGGAGGGATACGAATGTCAATGGCTGACCTTGTCATCCTCTTGCTGCTGGCGGCGGTGCTGGCAATCATTTTTTTGAGCATGCGCCGCAGGAAGCAGAGAGGCGGATGCTCCGGCTGTGGGGGTAACTCCTGTTGCTCCGGCTGCTCAGGTTGTCCGGGCGGCTGTCAGCGGGAGGAAGAAGAAAAGTAAGCCCGTCCTTTTAGATTCTTCCAAAGAGCGGGTATAAAAAAAGCACCCCCAGACGGGGGTGCTTTTATATTTCCCAAGTTAGGCGTGCTCCAAATCCTGCTGGGCGGGGTTGTCGATCAGGTTGCCCCGGTAATCAAAGCGGGAGCCGTGGCAGGGGCAATCCCAGCTCTTCTCATCTGGATTCCACTCCAACTGGCAGCCCAGGTGCGGACAGCGCACCGAGACGATAAACGCCTCCCCGTTTTCGTCCTTATAGACGCCGACCTTTTCGCCGTCGTATTCCACCACGCCCCCGTGGCCGTTTGGCAGCGCTTCGATGTCCGCCCGGGGCGGAACAAGAAATTTTCGCACCAAACCCTTTGTCGCCTGGGCGGTCTCCTGCATAAGCGTTTTCGCACTGGCGGACGGCGTAAAGCGCAGGGGTGAAAACACCTCGGCCCAGGGGCATTCTTCCTTGGTGATCAGGTCGCGCAGCGTTAAGGCCGCGACCATCGAGGAGGTCATTCCCCATTTTTCAAAGCCGGTTGCCACAAACCAGTTTGGGGTTGGGAGCGAAAACTGCCCGATATAGGGTACACCGTCAAGCGTCATGCAGTCCTGCGCGCTCCAATGGGCAACCTCGCGGCTTTCGGGCCAATAGCGCATTGCCGCCTCACGCAGCTTCTGGTACTGCCCGCCCGCCGAGTTTTCACCGGTGCGGTGGTTGCCCCCGCCGAGCAGCAGCAAGTCCCCCTGCGGGCGGAAGGACAACCCGTCGGCATCGACCCCATAATACATGCCTTCCAGCTTGGCGGCGTTCTCCAGCGCCAGCACATAACTGCGCTCCTGATGCATGCGCATAAAGTAGTATCCGGGCGCATTGACAAAGGGATAGTGGCAGGCAAAGATGATAAATTGAGCCGTCACCGTCCCGCGGTCGGCAACGATTTCGTTGCCCTCCACCGAGCGTACCGTGGTCTGCTCGCAGATGTTCAGCCCCCCGGCGAGGGCGCGCAGGAACTTCAGCGGATGAAAATGCGCCTGGTCATCAAAACGCAGTGCCGCCGATACCGGAAAGGGCAGCTCGGTGCCAAAAAGCAGCTCCGCCCCAATGCCCGCCGCTTTTGCCGCCTCGTATTCTTTTTCCAGCTGCTCGCTCCCGCCGGTGGAGTAGAGATAGGCCGGCGCCTCGGTGAAATCGCAGTCGATCTTCCCTTCCTCAATGAGGCGTCGATACTCCGCGATTGCCCTCTGGTTGGCTTCGGCGTACTGCCGGGATTTCTCCTCTCCGAACTGCTCGACCAGCCGGTGGTAGATGAGTCCGTGCTGGGCTGTGATTTTGGCGGTGGTGTTTTTCGTCTGACCGCTTCCCAAGCGTCCCGCCTCCAGCACGACGACATTCAGCCCCGCGGCCTTTAAGAAGTGGGCGATGAGCACGCCCGCCATGCCGCCCCCGATGACGGCGGCGTCCACCGACAGCGCGCCTTGCAGCGGCGGGAACGGAGGCAATTGTTCCGTCTTGCTCCAGATTGATTCCGTCACGGCTTGAGCACCACCTTGATGCAGTTTTCCTCCTTTTTGTCAAAGACCTGGTAGCCGTGCTCCCCCTCTTCGAGCCGAAGGCGGTGCGTAATGATGTCGGTGGCGTCGAAGCGGCCCTGTCGGATCAGCTCCAAAATTGGCTCAATATATCGCTGCGCCGGACATTGCCCCATGCGCAGGGCAACATTCCGGGAGAAGAAGTTGCCCAGCGGAAAGGCGTTATACCGCCCGCCGTAGACGCCGACCATCGCCACGGTTCCGCATTTTCGCACCGCTTCACAGGCGATCTCGACGGCCGACTTGGAGCCGGCCTGAAGCTTGAGCACCGATTCCATCTTTTCCATGGCGCTCATCTTGCCGTCCATCCCCACGCAGTCGATCACCACGTCCGCGCCGCCATGGGTGAGCTCCTTGAGCTCCAGGCCGGTGTTGTCGTAGTCCTCGAAGTTGAGCGTCTCGGCCCCGTAGCCGGCGGCGTGCGCCAGGCGGTAGCCCACGTTGTCCACCGCCAGCACCCGGCCGGCTCCAAGAAAGAGGGCCCATTTGATGGTCAGCAGCCCGACCGGCCCGCAGCCGAGGACCACCACCGTGTCGCCCTTTTTCACCCCGCCGATCTCGGCTCCCCAGCGGGAGGTCGGCAGGATATCAGTCAGGAAGAGCACCTGTTCGTCATCCAGCTCCTCCGGCACCTTGACCGGGCCCACATTCGCGTAGGGGACGCGCAGGTACTGCGCCTGCCCGCCTGCATAATCCCCGAAGGATTCGCTGTAGCCGAGCAGCCCGCCGGCCTCACCGTTTGGGTTGGAGTTGTCGCACTGGCTGTATTCGCCCGCCTCGCAGAAGGCGCAGTGCCCGCAGGAGACCGGGAAGGGGACGATCACCCGGTCCCCTTTCTTGACGCGGGTCACCTCTTTGCCCGCCTCCTCCACGATCCCCATCGTCTCGTGGCCGAGGACATATCCGTCGTACATCCCCCTGACCCGCCCGTGGATGAGATGCAGGTCCGATCCGCAGATGGCCGTGGAGGTCACCCGCACGATGATGTCGTCCGCCCGCTCCAGCTTCGGGTCCTCCACCGTCTGAAGCGCCACATTGCGGATTCCCTTATAAACAATCGCTTTCATCTTATCATCCTTTCGGGGTTTATTTTCCCCGAAAAGGGATTTTTATATTTATTTAAATCAGAAGAGCAAATAAAAAGCACCTGGACAGCCGGAAGCGGCTGCCCAGGTGCTTTTTGAATTTAGGTGCTTTTATTTATAAGCTGTTGCAGGCGCAGCGGGCGCCGCTACCAGCTTCAATGACCCACGGCCCCCTATCAAGACCAACTGCATTTACACCACATTTTTCTCCACTATTCCGACCTCCTCCAGCTCGTAAAGTAACTATTGAATAGTCATTATATTCGTAGATGTTTCCATATCCATCTGGAAACGGCGATACCGTATCGTAACCCCAAACGCCATCATTGGTAGCATGATAGTGGCCATTTCCATTGTTATAAACCTTTCCGGCGCGTGCACCATCTATCGAACTAAAAGTACCATTTCCGTTGAGTTTGTTATGTTCTGACCGGGTGATATGCTCATCCAGCCACTCCCAGACATTCCCCACCGCGTCCCTGCAGCCGATGGAAGAGACCGCGTTCGCCACGTACCCGGTTTTCTGCCGCCCACTATTCGTCTTCGCCGACCAAGCGTTTTCGTTGCTGTCGTCAAGCCCGCCGGGACTGCCAAACGCCATCTGGCAAAACTCCTGATAGGTCAGCAGCCGCTTCCCCTCCACGAAGGCGCGCTCCACGAATCCGTACCAGTTGAGCCCCTCCGTACCGGTCAACGGCAGTTGGTTGTAGGCCGATAGCAGGCCCCCATCTCCATCGTCGCTGGATTGGTAAATATCGACCCAGGTCCCGTTTCCCAGGTACACCATTCCCTTCGGGTCGCAAGCCGGGCGGTGCCCCTTGTACCATACGCTGCGGGGCAGGATGCCGTTGTAGACGTTGCTTTCCCACCCTTCACCGCGAACCTCGCCCGCCAGATTGACCGGCCGTAGCTTTTCATCGACGCGGCGGCAGGTACCGTAGTGGAATCCGCCGATCCTTTGGGCGCGGGCGATGTCACCGTCGAGAGAAATAAAGAATCCGCCGTCCGTTTTGTAGACCGTGTAGTCCTTGCCTACATAGAACGAGCTCCCAACGTCGAGGTCCTCCGCACCGATCCGGGTGGTGCTGCCGTTCCAGGTCACGTTCAGCTTGTCCTCGCCGGCGGCCTTCATCGTCACCGAATACTGCTCCTTGAGCAGCTGGTCGGTCAAAAGATTGTCGGCGTTGAAGTCGTCCATGGTGGGTTTGTCCGTCAAGGTCCATTGATTGAATCCCAGTTCCGTCTTGTTCATGCTTGCCATTGTGTTTCCCCCTAATTATCAATATAAGAGCGCATTGCTCTTTCATCACTAGGAACCACAAGGCAAAAAATAACCGTTATCCATCATTTTTTAGCACTTCATCAAATTTTTTAATAGTCATTATAATCCTGCTATAAATTCAAGGCAAGGAGGCACATGGTTGAAAAAGCTAAATTCAAAAATAATTATAATTACGTTGACCGCTAGATCAAATCTAACGGTCCTTTTTTATAAAACAGGAGCGGCAACTGCTGGGACTTCACGCTCCAGAATGCTGGCAGCAGCTAGCGCAAAGCTAGTCTATGACCTGCGCAGCCACCTGCTCAAGGAAGCCAAAAAGAAGCCACATCTGGGATGGGTCGGAAATGGTGGCGGAGTACCAGGCGAACGGGACCATCATCGCGCGGAAGCTGGACGAGCAGCAGGAGTACTACCTCTTTAATGCCCACGGGGATGTGGTGCAGCGCACCGACCGGTACGGAATCCCCCTCGAGATCTATGATTACGACGCCTTCGGCAACGAGGAGATGCCGGAGGAGTTGGACCATAGCCCCTGGCGGTACTGCGGGGAGTACCTCAACCTGGAGGCGGACACCTACTATCTCAGGGCATTGTGGGAATAGCCCGGTGACGTTTACAGATTCCAGCGGAAAGAACGCGGAAGCAATTTTTATTGGTGGCTGGACAATTGCCGGTGTGATCTCGCAAGCAGATTCTCCCCTGCATTGTGAAAATATTGGAAGGGACCTCCGTTAACACTGGGGACTCTTCATCGTAATGTAAAACGAAAAACAAAATGGTATCCAAATGATATTATCATTTGGATACCATTTTAATTGGTCGGAGTGGAATTACAGGACTTAGAGAAAGTCAGTAAAATCAATGGTTTACAGGCAGTCGGCAAGCTGTATTTACAGTTCATTTTAGAATAACCTATTTATTATCTGCAATAACTGCTTGCAAGTTTTTTTGAAACGTCTTGAGTTCATTTAATTCATTCTCTATATCCTTAATTGCATCATAATTCTCAATATATGGGACTATCTCGTCAGAAGCGAAGAAACTTATATCACTTATACTACCCTCTATGGCGTTTAGTATAGCTCCAAAATTATCGTTTAAGGTAAAATGAACAATTTTATTTCTATATCGTTGTAATTGCTGTGACGCATTAAAATACTTTTGCGTATCAATTCCGCATAAATTTTGTAATCTTTCAATTCCGTGGGCAAAACTGACACTCACAAAATTTCCAATATCAAGATTATGCTTCTTTGCCTTATTAATATCATCAAAAAGAAATGCCCAATGTTCTTCCAGCAATCTAAACTTGATGAGCAGTTCCATACATGATGATAAGTTTAATATCACCTGCTTGATTGGATAGGGATAGTGTACATTGCCATCATACAACACGTCAAAGTATGCTTGCAATTCAGCGTTAGTTATTGATAAGGCATCAGCAATATTATTCAGTAATGGAATGTCGAATTCTTCATCCATATTCATTCACCCTCTTTTTTAGAGCAGTGTACTTAATTATAATCGAATTATAGCATTTATTAGAAATCCTGTCACTCAATTTTGCTTTCGAGTGGAATTATAGGACTTTTCCATTTTCAACACCCCGTAAACTCGCATAAACACAGGCATAGCAAAAGACCGCCGACAAAAGTCGACGGCCTTCTCATTGGTGCGGTAGACGGGACTTGAACCCGTACGTCGTAGACACACGCCCCTCAAACGTGCCTGTCTGCCAGTTCCAGCACTACCGCATAGAGATTTGAGCCCTCCTTGCAATTGGCCAAGGCGCATACTCAACGCTCACAATTATAACATCCAGCCATCGGGATGTCAAGGATTTTTTCGCCAAATTGCACCATCAGCCGAACATATGCTCCACAAAAATCTTGACCCCGATCAGCACCAGCACACAGCCGCCAAAGAGCTCCGCCTTGTTTTTAAGAAATCCGCCGCAGCACTTGCCGACATACACCCCAACGAGGCTGCATACAAAGGTCACCACCGCGATAAACGGCGCGGCCTGCAGGATATTCACCCGCATAGCCGCAAAGGATACCCCCACCGCCAGTGCGTCTATGCTCGTTGCAACCCCCTGCGCCAGCACCAGCTTATAGGAAAAGAGCTCGGGCACTTCATCCTCCTCGTGGGAAAAGGAATCGTGGATCATCTTGCCCCCGATCAGCCCGAGCAGAATCAGCGCAATCCAATGATCCAGCGTGCCGATCAGCCCGGCGAACGCGCTGCCCGCCAGGAACCCGGCGGTGGGCATGAGCCCCTGAAAGATCCCGAAGACTGCCGCTATGTAAACCGATTTTGAAACGCTCAGCGACTTATTGCACATCCCGCTGGTCACCGACACCGCAAACGCGTCCATCGACAGCCCTACCGCAATCATGAAAAGAGTCAGAATCCCCAATAGCTTGACGCCCCTTTTGTCCGCATTAAAATTTATTATACAATATCCTATCAATCAAAGCAATCAAAAAATGAACTGGACGCAACATTTTATGCCTCTTTTTCGTCCAAAATCACCCAAAGCGCGGCAAAAGAATAGAATGGCTTAGGAGGTGATTTTCGTGAGGCACAGGCGTTGGCACCGCATACCAAGAATCGAGGCGCGCCATCTGCGCTCGATCCGGCTGATCCTGCTCGCTTTGCTGCTGATTTCTTCGCTCTTCTACGCCGACAGGCAGGTTCGCCCCATCGTGCGCACCATGAGCGGCTACATCGCCCAGAACGTCTGTACCCAGGCGATCAACAACGCCGTCACAGGGGAGCTGCGCCAGGACGGGATCGACTACGAATCCCTGGTCGCCGTCAGCCGCGACTTGGACGGCAAGGTCACCTCCATCGAAACCGACGTCAGCCGGATCAACCTCTTTAAGGCCCAGGTTACGGGCCGGATCATCGAGGCGCTGCAGGCAGACGAAATTCACAACCTCTACGTCCCGGCCGGCACCCTGCTCGACAGCCCGCTGCTCTCCGGACGCGGACCGAAGCTCAACCTAAAGGTGGTGCCCGCCTCCACCGTCGCCACCGACATCGTGGGCGAATTCACCTCGTCGAGCATCAACCAGACCCGACACCAGCTCTACCTCACCGTGGGGGTGGACGTCACCGCCGTACTGCCGGGGGTCAGCACCCCCCTGCACATCGACACCCGCTTTTTGATCGCCGAGACGGTGATCGTCGGCGAGGTCCCGCAGGCCTTCACCGAGGTCTACGGCGACGGTTCGGGCCTGCCCAACAAGGTCGAGGACTACGGAGCCGCCACCGCCCTGCCGGACCTGACGCCATAAACCAGGGGGACCGCCTTTTAGGCGGTCCCCCTGTCTTTTTTTATTATTTGCTCAGCTTTTCAATGCCCTTCTTCAGCCGGGCAATGGACTCCTCTTTCCCCAGGATCGCACACAGCTCGATCCCGCCGCCGGGGGTGAACTTCTTACCGCTCACCGCCACCCGCAGCGGATAGAGCACCACCCCATTCTTGACGCCCAGGCGCTCGATCAGCGCGAAGAGCGCGTCGTGCAGGCTTTCCTCGCTGAAATCCGAGAGCCCCTCGAGCACCGGCAGAATCTCCTTTAAGGACTGCAAGGAGACCTCCTCGTTGGTCTTCATCTTCTTATTGAGGTAGAGTTCGTTTTCATACTCCGGAAGCGCGTCAAAGAAATCGACCTGCTCGGGGATGTCGCAGAGTACCTCGCAGCGGGGCTGGAGCAGCGCCGCGATCTTTTTGGTGTCCACCTCCCCCTTCACCGTCTGGCGAATCCAGGGCAGGGCCTTCTCATGGAACGCGTCGAGCGAGAGCTTGCGGATATACTCGCCGTTGACGTAATTCAACTTCTGCACGTCAAAGATCGCCGGGGACTTGGAAATCCCCGCGATGTCGAACTCGCGGGTCAGCTCGTCCAGGGTGAAAATCTCCTGGTCCCCCTTCGGGCTCCACCCGAGCAGGGCGATGTAGTTTAAAATGGCCGGGGTGAGATAGCCCTTCGCCACCAGATCCTGATAAGAGGCGTCGCCATTGCGCTTGGAGAGCTTTTCGGTGGCGTTCTTCATCACCGGCGGGCAGTGGACATAGACCGGAATATCCCAGCCGAACGCCTCATAGAGCAGGTTGTATTTCGGCGCGGAGGAGAGGTATTCGTTGCCCCGGATCACATGGGTAATCCCCATGAGATGGTCGTCCACGACGTTGGCAAAATTGTAGGTCGGCATGCCGTCCGACTTGATCAGGATCTGGTCGTCCAGCGAATCGTTCTCCACCACGATGTCTCCGAAAATTTCATCGTGGAAGGTGGTGGTACCGCCCTCGGGCATCTTCTGCCGGATGACGTAGGGTATCCCGGCGGCAAGCTTTTCCTCGATCTCTTCCCTGCTTAAATGCCGGCAGTGGCCGTCGTACTTGGGCGGCATGCCCGAGGCCTTCTGCAGCACCCGGACCTCCTCCAGGCGGTCCTTGTCGCAGAAGCAGTAATAGGCCTTCCCCTGCTCGACAAGCTGCAGGGCGTATTCCTTGAACATCCCCATGCGCTCGCTCTGCACATAGGGACCCACCGGCCCGCCGATGTCCGGCCCCTCGTCCCAGATGAGCCCCGTCTCGCGCAGGGTGTTATAGATGATGTCGGTCGCACCCTCGACGTACCGCTCCTGGTCGGTATCCTCGATCCGCAGGATAAAGGTACCGTGATCCTTCTTGGCCACCAGGTAGGCGTACAGCGCGGTGCGCAGATTTCCCACATGCATATAGCCGGTGGGGCTGGGGGCAAACCGGGTACGTACTTTTTCACATGTCATGGTTATGAAAACCCTCCGAATTGATCATTATTTTGCCGCCTGCAAGACTTGCGCCCATACAAAGATTTCGCCATGACGGCACATTTTTTCGGGCCGATACCGCCCATTCGCCTGTTTATTTTACGCCCTCTTCTCGCCTTTTGTCAAGCGCTGCGCCACCGTTCCCCAAAATGGGTGCGCATGCCCGCTTTGCCGACCGCTTCATTTTACAAACTTTTCCAGTCCCGCCGCTTATACTCTAATTTAGAAGTATATGCGCCGCCGCACGAAAATATACCGGAAAGTTTGTCGGCGCAGCATTCTCCACCGGATTTACAAAACATCTTAGGGGGAAGTAAGTCTTGAAAAACAGTTCTGACATCATCGGTCTCTCATTTGCGGACAGGTTCCTCGGCCGGCTGCGCAGCTACAGCGACATTTTGAGCTATCTCGGGGTGGGAGTGCTCTCCTTCCTGCTCTCGGACAGCGTCCTCTTTTATCAAATCGCCCCGTTCGGGGTGGCCATCTGCGCGGCGGTGCGGGGGGACCACACCTTCGCGGCGGTGCTCGGGGCGGTGCTCGGCACCCTGGCGGCCCCCGCCCTCCCCTTCAAAATGAAGTACATCGCGGCCATCCTGATCGTCGGGGCCGTCAAATGGGCGCTGAGCGGCAAGGGGCGCCTGCAGCGCAGCCGGGTCATCTCCGCCCTGCTCTCCGGGCTCGCCATCGGGATCACAGGGATGGCGGTCAGCTTTGTCGGCGGCGTGCCGCAAACCTATCAGCTGGTCCTCTGCCTGTCCGAGGTACTGCTCGCGGGCGGAAGCACCTACTTCTTCGCGCGCACCCTGAGCGTGCTGGACCGGCAGGACGCCGTCCCGCTGCGGCAGAGTGATTTGAGCTGCGTGGTAATCGCCTTCGGGCTGCTGGTGGTGGCCCTCTGTCCGCTGGGGGTGGGCGAGGTCTCCCTCGGGCGGATCGTGGCGGTTCTGGTGGTGCTGACCTGCGCGCTCAAGGCGGGCGAGGCGGGCGGGTCCATCGGCGGAGTCACCGCCGGGGTGGCCTGTGCGCTCAGCGACACCGCCTATGCCTTCATGATGGGCTCTTTCGGCTTCGGCGGACTGATGGCCGGGGTCTTCTCCTCCTTCGGACGCTTCGGCTGTGCCGCGGCGCTGGTTGTGGTCAACGGCGTTGCCACCGCCCTGGCGGCCCTGGTACAGCCGGTGACCCTCGCGCCGGTGGTCGAGGTGTTTATCGCCAGCGTGATCTTCGTCCTGCTGCCCCAGTCCCTCTTCCAGAAGCTGACCCTCAGCGCCTCGGGACTGCAAACCATGTCCGCCGATTCGGTCAAGAACATCATCCTCGGCCGGCTCTATCACACCAAAAAAGCGATTGGCGACGTAGCAGTCATCACCCAGCAGGTGGCAAACCGCCTACAGGAATGCTTAAAGCCGATCACCGACATCAACGCGGCCGCCGCCGAGCGGGTCTGCCGCAGCTGCCCGCAGCGCGGCGACTGCTGGCAGCAAAATTTCAACGACACCTCCTCGGCCCTCAACGATATGCAGTCCCGCCTGCGCCAGGGCAAGCTGCTGACCTTGGAGTGCATGCCCGAGCCGCTGCGCACCGTATGCCGGGACCCGCAGGAGCTGCTCTTCGCGCTCACCAGCTGCTACAACGAGCAGCGGCGCCAGGAAGCGCAATACTCGAAAAGCGCCCAGCTGCGCTCGATCGTGCTCGACCAATGGGGCGGGATCGAGCGGCTGATCTCGGACATTTCGAGTGAGATCACCAGGATCGCCGTGCAGGACGAGCAGACCTGCCTGCGGGTGCGGGAATATCTCAGCCGCCGGGGGATCCGCACCCGGTCGCTGAGCTGCTACGAGGACGAGGGCGGGCATATCGTCATCGAGCTCGGGCTCTTCCCCTCACTCTCGAAAAACCTGGACAAAACCGAGCTGACCTTCGATTTCGGGGAAATCTGCGACCGGGATTTCGATCTGCCCGAGGTCAGCGAACGGGACGATCTGCTGGTCCTCACCTTCTACGAACGGCCGGGATATAAGCTCAGCTACGGCGTGTCGCAAATCTCGGCGAGCGGGAAAAAGCTCTGCGGTGACAGCTTCAAATACCTCGAGGAGCACGGCGGCTCCAGCTATGCCATCCTCAGCGACGGGATGGGCAATGGGAGCCTGGCGGCCATCGACTCCTCGATGGCCACCGCCCTGATCAGCCGCCTGGCCGAGGCCGGGGTCGGGCTGGAAGCCACCTTAAAGCTGGTCAACTCCGCCATGCTCATCAAATCCGGCGACGAGTCGCTGGCCACGGTGGACATCTGCAGCACCGACCTGTACCGCGGCAGCGTCACCCTGTATAAGGCGGGAGCGGCGCCCAGCTATCTGCGCAAGGGCGGCAAGGTGGGATATGTGGAGTCAAGCTCATTGCCCGCCGGGATCCTCAACTCGGTTGAATTTGAAAAAACCTCCCTCCAGCTGAGCGCCGGGGACATCATCGTGCTGGTTTCGGACGGGGTGACCCAGACCGGCGAGGAATGGGTGCTCGACGAGCTCGAGCGCTTCGGGAGCGAAAACATGCAGGCGCTCTGCGAGCGGATCGCCACCTTGGCCAAGCTGCGCCGCAGCGAGGTGCATGACGACGACATCACCGTCTTTGCGATGATGCTGCACGAAGCCGCCTAAAGGGCGCGCAGGGTCTGTGCTTATACATACCAGTAGTTGCGCCCTAACAAAGAATTGAAAACAGGGTTTCCAATTCTTCTCCCGTGGGTGCAAAACGGAAAACGCACGGAGTTTCTTCCCTCTATCTATGCCGGCGAGGGCAATTGGCCCGGCCACCCAAACCACACCTCCTCTTTTACCCTTCTTATATTTTTCTCAAGCGAAAGGCCGGGAGCGCAATTATGCGCTCCCGGCCTTTCGCTCCGGTGGCAAAAATGACCGTTAGCTAGGGAAGCTAACGGTCATCCTATCCTGTTTTTGTTCGAGCGGCGGTGGAATTTCTTCCAGACGCTGGAACTCTTATCCTAATTATATCCGATTCTGGAAGGAGTTTCAAGCAAAATTCCTCTTTTTCTCCTCCTCCCTATCCCGTTTTGACCCCTGGTTTCCCTATCTGGCGGTCTTTTCCAAGGAGGTCGAAAGCCTTGAAAACAGGGATTGGCAGACTGCTCGCCCTTACCGGTGCCGCCCTTTTTCTGTGCCTGCCCGCGCAAGCTGCGGATACCGCAGCTATGGCGGACAACGCGCAGGGATATGGAATCAAAATCCCCTTTACCCCTTCCCCACGCACCAGCAGCTACACCTTCACCGTCTACGACGGGGATGTTTTGCAGCTGAGCCAGACGCTGGATATTCCATCCCCGCAGACGGTGTTCCTCCCCTTCGCCTGCGATCCGGCCCAGGTCAAGACCTATACGCTGGAGGTGACCGCCAATGTGGATCCCCTTCGCGCAGGACTGGACCGGCCCTATACAAAAAGAATTACGTTTGACGCCAGCGCCAACTGCGGGCATCCCGGGGCGGCGGGGGCGCTGCTGGCCGGGGACGGCAGCGCCGCCTCGCCCTATCTGGTGACCAACGCTGCCCAGCTCGAGCACGTCGCGCAGCACAGCGGAGCTTCCAGTACGCAGCCAGCCTATTTTCGGCAGATATGCGACATCGCCTACGACGGCACCTCCTGGCCGGCGCGCAGCATCAGCAGCATTAGCTACGACGGGGATGGGCACCTGCTGACCGGATTTAAACCCTCCGGCGGGGGTTCCGTCTTCGGAGACGCCGCCAACCTCTCCCTCTCAAACTTCGGGATCAATGATTTTTCGACTTCCAACTCCCCCATCTGCTCGTCCAACTCCAACCTCGTCCTCTCGCAATGCTTCGTGCAGAACGGGACAATCAGTGGTCAATCCACCAATTTCGGACCACTGAGCGCAATGGGCTCGTCGATCAAAGCCTCCAACTGCTACGTTTATGATGTCTCGGTCACAGGTTATACCAATGTCGGCGGGATGATCGGGAATGCAATAGACAATCTTTATTTAGAAAACTGCTTTACAAAACCGGTGCAAATTGTGACTTCCAAGGTAAAATCCGGGGTCGCGTGGAGCGCTCCTTACTCTTCTTTCAACGTTCTCAACACATATTGGCTCTCCGGTTCGGCATCCTATGCCTTTACCACCAATACCAACGCCGGGGCCACTGCGCTGAGCCATGCGCAGATGCAGCAGCAGTCGAGCTATGCGGGCTTTGATTTTGACTCGGTCTGGCGGTGGGACGAGTCCCTAAAACACCCGGTGCTGCGGGTGTTTGACCACTGACAGGGCTTTGCCAGGAACCAATCATAGAAAAAGCGGCCCCACATATGTGGGGCCGCTCGTTTTAAAATGCTTACTTGGCAGCCTGGGAGACCAGCACCTGGGAGGGAACCCTCTGGGCGGCCTCGGCGGGCTCGGTCACATTCTCGAAGGTAACGTACTTGTTCGTCTTGCGCAGCAGGAAAACCAGCGCCAGATTGAGGATCGGGGTGATCAGCGTGCCGGTGATCGCATACTCAAAGAAGGAGACGTCCACCGGAAAGAAAACCGACAGGAAAATCAGATTGAACACGGCGATCGCGGCCTCCGCGATGTAAAAACCGGTGATCTCGCTGCGGCGCACCCACGATACATAACGCTTGACGACCAGCACGACGCCGGTCACCACCAGCGCGCCGCGCAATGCCAGCACAATACTGGGCAGGGAACTGTTCCCCATGATGAAAACCACCGCCAGTGCGATCGCAGCGACGAAGGTATTGAGCATCATGAGATAGTACATAAACTTCTTCATAAAACCTCCAAAACCATAAACCAAATTTACGCCCTTAGATAAAGGTGACGGAGTAAGCCGCGCTCCACTCCCCGTTAGGGGCCAGCTTTACGCAATTTTTTTTATCTCTAAACTCCTCGCCTTTGTCATCGTCCCTGCCCGCCATCCCAAACCATGGCTCAAAGCAGAGAAACGGCGCCTGTTTGTGCGGCGGCGTCCAGAACGCGACGGTGGAATAGTCTCCAAAGTCGAACTGGACCCCCCTGCGGCTGCGGCGGCTGATGAGGGTGATCCGGCGGCTAATGATACCGTCGAAAACCAGTGCATCGCCGTCGAACAGATCATAGCTCAGCGGCAGGACATCCCGTCCGCTCAGCAGGTCGTACGCCTTTGAAAAATTCATCAGCCCGCCCTCGAACACCGGGCAGCGCACCGTTTCCGGCTTCTCGAAGCGCAGCTCATAGTCACTAAACACATCGCCCTCGTAAACGGGACAGTTAAAAGCGGGATGGCCGCCGATACAAAACGGCAGTTCCCCCTCCCCGGTGTTTTTGACGGTGTAGCGCGTCTCGAGCCCGTCGCCGCCCAGCTTGAAGCCTACCACCAGCTCGAAGCCGAACGGATACATGCGGCGCGTCTGCTCGTTGTCGCGAAGGAGGAAGCTGATCGCATCCTTCTCCTGCGCACAGACCTCGAATTCGTTGTCCCGCGCAAAGCCATGGCGGGGCATATCATATGCCACGCCCGAAAAAACGGCCTTGCCGCCCTTCTGCTCCCCGACCGCCGGAAACAGCACCGGCGCGGTCTTGGCCCAGAACTGCGGATCGCGCTGCCATAGGTACTCGTTGCCCAGCACGTCCTGCAGGGACAGAAGCTGCGCCCCAAAGCTGTCGATGACCGCCATGGAGGACCCGGTGGAGATGGTGTATTTCACCTGTGTCGCAACCCCTTTCCTCATTCGTAAGGTGAATTATAGCACAAACCAAAAAATTTTGCAAATTTGACCAAAGTTTAACAGGTTTGTCCGCCTATTTTGCCAGAATCTGTTAGTCGAAAAGCTCTTCCCCGCTGGGGATCAGGCTGCCCACCGTCCCAAGGTCCCCGGTCACCAGAGCGATGACCCCCTTATAGGTGAGCTGCGGGTCGTTGAGGAAGCGCCGTTTGACCTGCTCACAGAGCTCCTTGGTGGGGACGAAGAGAGAGAGCTTCATCAGCGATGCGCCGATGTCCGGTATCTCCAAGGTGATGACGTAGCCGTCCCCCTCGGGTCTTATCACGACGCTGTTTTCCCGCATGCGCCGCCCGAGGGTGAGCTGGCGCTGAAGCTCCCGCTCGCAGCGCTCCCGCACCGCGAGGGGCACATCCTTGTAAAACTGCTTCGCCGTGCTTCGCCCGTGCTCGGTGAGCTCGTAGGCCATGCCGCCCTCCCCGAGCATGCGCAGATGCCCCTGCTCGAGCATCTCGCTCATCAGGGAGGAGAACTCGAAATAGTTGACGTACCCCGTCTTTTGAAACGTGGTGGCCAGCTGCCCGAAGGTGACCGGCTCCCCCGCTTGCTCGAGCAGGTGGCAGATCAAAAATTTTATCTCAAAATCATTGGTGGGCGCGCCGGGCGCGACCCCCGCGGTGAAAATATTCCCCTGCAAAACACCCCAACCTTTCCTGTGCTGTACTGGATACCATTATAGTATATTTCCCTGCAAAAGAAAAGCGCCGGATGTTTTCATATTGTTCACACGCGGTTGCGAATACCGTCCCATTTATGGTATAGTCTAGTATCAGAATGATGTGTAAATTTGGGGGACCGAGATGGAAGGACAACCGGATAAAAAGAAAAAAACATTTCTGCTGATCGCAGTCGTGATTCTGGCCCTGCTGATGGCGGGAATCACTCTCTGGCTATGGCCTTATTTTTCAGCCCTCTCCAAGCCTGAGGCGCAGGCGCGCTTCCAGGAATGGGTCTCCTCGCTGGGGGTGCTCGGCTGGCTGATGGTGCTGGGGCTGCAGGTGGTGCAGGTGGTGGTGGCCATCATTCCGGGCGAGCCGGTCGAGGTGCTGACCGGGGTGCTCTACGGCACCTGGGGCGGGCTGCTGACCTGCATGCTGGGGGTGCTGATCGGCTCGCTGATCGTCTTCTGGGCGGTGCGGCTGCTGGGCAGCGCGCTCATCAAATGGGTCTTTGGAGAGGAAAAGCTGCGGGGCTACCGCTTTTTGCAGAATACCGAGCGGCTCGAGACGATCACCTTCATCCTGTTTTTCATCCCCGGCACCCCCAAGGACATTTTGACCTACGTGGCGGGGATCACGCCGATCAAGCCGACCCGCTTCCTCTTCATCGCCTGTTTCGCGCGGATCCCCTCGATTTTGAGCTCCACCTGGGCGGGCGCCACCCTGATCAGCGGCAACCTCTGGGGCACCGTGCTGATCTTCGCGGTGATGGGAGCCGTCTCCCTGCTTGGGATCATGGTGCATAAGAAGCTCATGCACCGCTACAATAAAAATGAATCGGAGAAAGCATAGGCCACAGGTCCGCAGGAGGGTACTCCTGCGGACCTGTTTTCGCTCATGCCGGAATCCTGAAAAAGTCATCCGGCAGCTCCCCCACCAGAGGCCGGCACCAGTCCAGATATGCTGTGGTGACGTCCATTTGCCCGGGGGCGAGATACTCTTTGGGCAGCGTGCGTTCGTGGAGCATGACCTCCCGGATCGGGATCAGGCTGGGGACGATCCGGTATGCGCCGCCCGGCCTCCTCTCAAAACCCACCATGACCTCGGTATGCCCGCTTAGCGCGGCCTTGGCCGCTTCCCGCCCGGCCAATTCGGCCTCAAGCCTGTCGACGCCGGACTGCCAGGCGATCGATGCCCTCCCGCAGATCCCCGGCTTCTCGCCGCGCGCCTTGATCCCCAGGTTCCGAATGATCAGAGAGCAGAGGTGTGCGCTGACGTCGCCATAGTAGACCGAGCGGCCCGACCGGAATACCGGCTCGACGACCGGTTTTTTATCCTTATGACACAGCCCTTCGCTGGCCACAATCACAATTCCGCCGTGCCGCCGTGCCAGCCTTTCAACTTCGCTTAAGAACGCCTCCTCCTCGAATGGCGCCTCCGGGCAGAGGATCATGTGGGGGCCGTCCCCCTCCCCGCTTCGCGCCAGGGCGGAGGCGGCAGCCAGCCAGCCGGCGTTTCTCCCCATCGCCTCGATCACACAGGCATGGATCGGCAGGGAACGCACGTCCTCGGACACCTCCCGCACCGTCGCCGCCAGGTAGCGCGCCGCGCTGCCGAAGCCGGGGGCATGGTCGGTCACGGCAAGGTCGTTGTCGATGGTCTTGGGGATCCCCACGACGCATATCCCCGCGCCGGCGCAGGCCCTGGCCAGCTTCCCGCAGGCATCCATCGAGCCGTTGCCGCCGTTGTAAAGGACATATCCAATGTGGCGCTCGCGCAGGACCCGCGCCATCTGCCCGTAATCCTCCGGCTTCAAATGGTCCCGGGAGGTGCCGATGGCCGAGGCGGGGGTTCTCAGCAGTCCGCGAAGGGCATACTCCGGGATGTTGTCCAACCGGATAAAATCCTCCCGGAGCACCCCCAGCGCCCCGCCGCGCGCGCCCAACACGGCCGTGACCTTCCCGCTGTCTTTCGCCTCCATTACCGCACCGTACAGGGAGGCGTTCATCACAGTCGTGGGGGCGCCGCCATGAATGATCAACATGTTGTTTTCCATATCAGGGTACCTCCGCTTGGTGGGACAGCTCCGCCAGCGTGCTGCTGACGGTGCCCGGGTATTCCCGGTCCTTGAGGCACAGGTGCACCGCCGCCCTGGTAAAGGTCTTCGGCAGGGCGAGGATATTGGGGGTTTCCCCCACATATTTTTGCTTGGCATCCTCCAGCGCCTCCTCGAAGGTGGCGCGGGTTTTGAGCCCCATCCCCCGCGCCAGGCCGGGCTGCTCGGCCCCCACCAGATAGATGGCCGCGGTGTGCCGCTCGGCCAGGTGCCCGCAGCTGACCATCGAAAAGCCGTGGAAGGGATGGAACGCATTGGCGTAGCGGTACCGGCGGATATACTCCCCGTCGGTGGCATAGTACTCCCCCAGCCGGCAAAGGTCGGGCAGGGTCTGCATGCCGTCGCGCTGGTACTGTTCGTAGAGTGCGGGGAGGTAGGGCCAGAGCGCCTCGTTCATAAACCCGTTGCAGGTCGATGAGCAAATGATAACGCAGCGATCGCTCATCACCCGCTTATGGCGGATAACCTGCGCGGAAAGCGCCTGCATGAGCATGATGGGGTTGGTGCCCATCCCGTCGCCGTAGTGGAAGGACTGGGGCATACCGAAGACCAGCACGTCGTATTTTTTCTGCGCCCAGGGGACGTAGGTGCGCCGGTCGGCCACCTGCCAGCTGAGCGGCTCGATCGCCGCCGCATAGCCGGAAAAAACCGCTATCTGCCGGGAATCGCTGTCGAGCACCGCATCGCAGCAGAAAAACTTTTTCCCCATCCTCTTCTCCATGTACATCCCGATCTCATCGAACTTGGTGCGCATCAGGCTCCCGCCGCTCACCGGCACGAATTCGGGCCGGTGCATGACGCTTGGCACATGGTGGGAGGCGATGCTCCTCCAGTGGGTGATCCCGGTGGCGCAGTGCTTATAACCGCCGGAATAGCCCCCATAGGGGTTCCCCTGGACGTGTCCGATCAGCACGGCGACGTCGGCGTCGTAGACATATTTGTTCATGATTACCGGGTCCCCGCGCGGGGTGAGGCCCAGGTCGACGAGGTGGTCCCAGTCCTCGCTGTCATGGTTGACGATCTGCCCGCTGTGCCAGAATTCATCGAAGAGCGGTTGGCCCAGAATGCCCAGAAGCTCCTTCTCGGTGTTTTTCCGGTGCAGGCCGTTGGAGCAGAGGAGCAGGATGTCCCGCTTCTCCACCCCGGCGGCGTAAAGCTCCTCGAGGACGATCGGGATGCTCACCTTGCGATGCGCGCTTTCCTGCTCCCCGCCCTTCACCCGGTCGGGGAAGATGATGACGCATTTGGAGCCCTTATGAGCCGGCTTTGACAGTGGCTCCATTCCGATGGGATTGCGTATGCTGTCCCAAGTCGCTTCCTTCACCTGGTCCTCCGGGATATGCGGGGGATCGGGTACCGTCTCCCCGGGGATAAAGATGTCGGTCGTGTCGGGCAGCCGCGCCTTCATAAGGCCATGGCCGTATTCAAATTCCAGCTGCAACAAAAGTCCCCCTTTCTCATTCCCCCAGGTACCGGCGCACGATTTGCAGGTATTCCTCGGGATAGAACCCGATCTCGCCCGAAAACCGCGTGAGGGCGATCAGCCCGCCGTCGATTTCCGGGATGGAAGCCAGCATGGCGGCGTTCTGATCCTTGAGCCCGCCCCCATATACCACCGGCAAGCCGCCGGTAGCCTCTTTAACGAAGCGCGCGGCCCTTTGGATATAATCCCGGTCCGGCGCCGCTTTCCCGGGGCCGATGGCCCAGACCGGCTCATAGGCGATGGCGATGTGTCCGCCACCAGCGCCCCGCAGTCCAATTTCCAGCTGCCCGGCGAGCACCTCCTGCCAGCGCTCCTGCTGTTCGGCTCTTTCCCCTATGCAGTAAAGCACGTCGAGGCCTCTGCCCACCGCGGCCCGGATTTCCTGGTTTAAAATCCGGTTGACCGCCCCCTCGTTTGACACGCCCGCTTCGGCCAAAATCCCCGCCTTGTCCGCGCGTTCCTCACAGTGGCCGATCAATACGGCCCCGCAGCCCAGTGCCTTTGCCGCGGCCGCCGGCCTGTTCGTCGTGAACGCCCCGAAATTGCCGCCGGGCGCCACATCCTCGCGGCAGACGCCCTGGCAGCCGATCTGCAGCGGGGAGCCCAGCCTTTTTGCGTTTGCGGCTGTGATCAAGTGTGCCTCCGGGAAAAAGAAGGTGAACCGCGCCTTCCCGGAATACCGCTCTATTTCGTCCTGCAGCCGCTCGACAATCTGCGCCCCCCAGCAGCCGGCCGGGGCGAGCCTGTTTACCCCGGCCAGCCGTACAGGGATGTCAAAGCGCTTTAAATTGGTATAGATGTATTTCATTTCTTGTCCTCCCGGCGGCTGCGTGCCGCAACCGTCCAGTGCGCCCCGGCGCCGCTCAGATGGCTTCGCCCCTCAGCCGTCTGGACATGGCCTGCTTGTAGGCCTCCACCCCCGGCTGGTCAAACGGATTGACCCCCAGCATCTCGCTGGACAGGTAGCAGCTGAATTCAAAGAAATAAAGCAGCTGTCCCAGGTGATAGGCATCGATCCTCGGGACAGAGAGCCTGAGGCAGGGCAGCCGGGAGGAGTGGGCCTGCATGGTCGCCTCCTCGGCGGCGCGGTTGAGGAAGCGGTAATCCTTGCCCTCCAGGTACTGAAACCCGTCCTGGACAGGGCTCGGCGGCACGCTCACGTCGGCTTCCGGGTCCTCGACCTGCAAAAAGGTTTCTAAAAGGATGGGAGCGCCCTCCTGTACATACTGTCCGACCGAGTGCAGGTCCTCCGAATATTTTGAGAGAACCGGGAACAGTCCCATCCCGCGCTTGCCCTGGCTTTCAGCGAACAGCTGCACCCACCATTCGCCAAGATACCCCAGGCGCGGCTCAAAGATGGAGAGCATCTCCAGGCGCTTGCCCTGCTGGTACCATAGATTCCGAAACGCCGCATACCGCACCGCGGGGTTTTGGGGGCTGCCGTCGGTGCGCAGGGCGCAGCACATTTCGACGGCCCCGCGCACCACCTGCGCAATGTCCACCCCGGCGGCCGCCATGGGGAAGAGCCCCACGTCGCAAAGCGCCGAATAACGGCCCCCGATATTATCCGGAAATGTTAAAAAATCGTAGCCGTTTTCCCCGGCCATCTCCTGCAGCCGGCTGCCCGGCGTGCCGGTCACCAAAATGCGTTTTGCTGCTCCCCCGCCATAGCGTCCCTCCAGCACCGCCCGCAGGGTGCGAAAAGCCACACCCGGTTCCAGCGTCTCGAAGTTTTTGGCAATGACGTTTATGTAGAAGGATTTCCCCTCCAACTGGCCTATCACCTGCCGCATGCTGTGGGGGGACAGCGTGTTCCCCGCATAGACGATCGGTATCCCTTCGGGCTCCAGAGCCGTGACGAGGGCCCTCGCCGCCTTGTTGGAGCCGCCGACCCCGATCAGGACAAGGGACTGCGCTTTCTCTCGCACCTCTTTTGCCTTCCCCTGCAGCTGCTCCACCCGGACGGGCGGGGCCCACTCCTCCGGGTCCAGCCAGCCCATGCTGTCCCGGTACCGTTCGTCTCCGGCCCACAGCCCCGGCAGCAGCCGGGCGCCGGCGCCGCAGAGCGCCTCCAGCTCCCCGCGGCCCGCGTTCCCCATGGATTCGATCTTTAGTTTTATCATCTGCATCGCTCCCTCAATCGGCCCTAAAGCTATGCCCCCGGCGTACCAGGGGCATGAACCAGAAACAGACCCTTTTGCAGCGCGGCCTTACTTTTTTGCCATCAATATTCCATCTTCCCGTAGTAGCGGCGGCGGTCCAGGGAATGGTGCCTCGCCTCGGCGAGCCTGGGCATAAAGACGCTCGCAATGAGATAGTGGGTGATGATCTGGGCAATATAGGGCTTCAGGTCGTCGTCGATCGCTGACAGATCGTAGTCCGCGGCGTCGACGACAAACATCCCGTCGCAAAAGCGGTCGATGAAGTCGCGCGCACGCTCGTCCATTTTCCGGGACGCGCCCACCCCCACCAGCATGACGAAGTTGGAGTAGCGGTCCGCGATCTCGAGGCAGCCGTGGAAAAACTCCGCCGAATTGATCGGGCTGGCGTCCATCCACTGGATTTCCAACAGGTAGCAGGTGGCCAGGTAATAGGCGTTGGCATAGTTGGGGCCGCTGCCCACGACATAGATCATATTCTTGCTCGCGAACCGCGCTATAAACTCGTCGAGCTTCTCCCCTCCATAAACCTCACCCGCCTTGGCGCAGAGCGCATCGAGGCGCTCCATCTGTCCCGGGAGGCGGCCGATCGTACGGTTCCCCTCCAGAACATCCAAAATGGTGAAGGTGATCAGCAGGGTGATCCCGTACATCTGGGTGTACGGATGCGCGCCGCGCGCCTCCTGATAGATCAAAGACGTCTTGGATTCCCGGTCCACCGGCGTGCCCGGGAATGCGGTGGTGCCGATGGTGAACGCGCCCTTTTCATTGGCCCACCGCAGCGCCTGCACCGCCTCGGGCATGACGCCGTTTAAGGAGGAGACGATGACGATCGAGCGTTCGCCAAGACAGGCCGGGTCCATCGCCATAAGCTCCGCCGCAGGCATGCCGTAGACGCGCAGCCTCTTGGACTGGGCCGCCGCTGCGTACCTGCTGGGCTCGGTATATTGCAGCCCCCCGCCGCAGCCGGTAAAGAAAAGGCTGTCAAATTCCTTGCCCGCGAGGGCGGCGCGGATTTCTTCGAGCTGACGGTTGATTTCCATGATTTCTTTTTGCATGACTTGTGACTCCCCTTTTTAGAATTAATATACGGCATACTATCCCTTGACCGCGCCGGAGATGCCGTCGACAAAATATTTTTGCAAAAATACGAACACCACGATGATCGGCAGCAGCGCGATGGCCGCCCCTGCCGCAAGCCCCGTCCAGTCCAGCATGATCTCGCCCTTGAGCGAATACAGCCCCACCGCCAGCGTGCGAAGCGAAGCGCTGTTGAGGGTCAGGACCAGCGGGAGCAAAAACTCGCTCCAGGACCAGATGGTCTGCATGATGACCACGCTGCCGATGATCGGCTTGGACAGCGGCACCATGATCTGCAAAAAAATCCGCAAAAACCCGCACCCGTCGATCAGGGCCGCCTCGTGCAGCTCCCTAGGGATCTGCGCGAAGCTGCTGGCAAACATCATGACAAAGACCACGTTGAGCGACCCCACCTGGGCCAGGATGACGCCCCAACGGCTGTTCATCAGGCCCATATTTTTGATCAGGCGAAACACCGGGATCAGGTTGAAGCCCATGGGGATAAACATGGAGGCGGCGATCACGCCCATGACCGCGCGCTTCCCCGGGAAGCGAAAGCGCCCCAGCGCGTAGCCCATCATCATCGTCACGATCAGGACGATCACGACTGTGAAAAAGGTGATGTGGATGGTGTTGACGAAATACTGGCTGAAGTTGGCGTTCTTCCAGGCCCGCACATAATTGTCCCATTGGACGGCCTGGGGGATCAAACTGAGCTTATCGGCAAAAATCTCATTGTTCGTTTTGAGGGAGGCGGAGACCATCCAGACGAACGGATAGACCCATATGAGCGCCACCGCCGTCAGGACGGCGTATTTGATAACGCCTATCAAACAGCGCCGCCTCCTGGCCAGGGTGTTGGTACGATTCAAATCGAGACGCATCTTCTCCCCCCTTTTAAACTTGCGTCAGCTTTTTGACGGCGCCGGCGGCGCCCGAGACGATCAGGGCGATCACGATGGTGATCGCTCCGAACACCATCGCCGCCGAAGAGGCGTAGCCCAGGCGCGGCACGCCCATCGTGCTGGAAAAGGCATAGCGGTAAATGTACAGGGCGATGACGTCCGTCTTAAAAAACGGCCCGCCGTCCGTCAGGGTCTTGACCAGGTCGAACAGCTTTAGGGAGCTGATGATGTTCAGCAGAAAAATCACCGCGCCGATCGGGAGGAGCAGCGGCGCCGTTATGTAGCGAAAGCGCTTGAAGCTGCCGCACCCGTCGATCTTGGCCGCCTCATACAGGTCCCTGGATATGGACTGCAGCCCCGCCAGCCAGTAGACCATGCTGACCCCCACGTTCTTCCACACATAGATCACCACCACGGTATTCATCGCCGTGGACGCATCGGCCAGCCACCCGTGGCCCGGGTCGCACAGCCCCAAAGAGCTGAGCAGATAGGTGACCGGCCCGTCAAAGCTGAAGAGGAACGAGAGGATGATCCCGATAACCGCGGCCGTGGTGACCACGGGAAGGAAATAGACCGTGCGGTAGGCGTTGCACAGCCTATCGTTCCCCTCATTGAGGACCACCGCAAAGATCAGCCCGATGATCATCTGCAGCGGGACGACGCAGACCGTAAAATAGTAATTGTTCTTTAAAGCCGACCAGAAATAGCTGTCCTTGAGCACGCCCAGGTAGTTTTCCAGTCCCACGTATTTGAAATTTTCCCCGATCCCACTCCAGTCAAAGAGAGAATAATAGGCACTGGCGACGATCGGCCATCCCTGAAACAGGAGGAACAGGACAATGGCCGGCAGCATGAACGCATAGCACCAGGCGGCTTCCCTTCTGTGTCTCTTTGGAATTTTGCCAGTCATCAAAAGCCTCCCCTTCCCTTATTGGCCCTCACGCGGGCGGCACACGGATGAAGTCCGCCGCCCGCGCCGTCCGTTTACTTTTTCAGCGCCGCATAGTCCTCGGCCGTAAAGTTCCTCGTCGGGTCCCAATCCGGGAAGGCAAAATCCGCGGTGGTAAAGCTGTGCCCTTCGGCATTGGCGTCGGCCAGGGCCTTGTCCCACATTTCGGTGGCCGCCTCGGTATACTGGGCCAGAGCTGTCTTATAGTCGGTGACCTGCCCGCTGAGAATACCGGAGAAGATTTCCGTCGGGTTGGGGTGCACCTCCTGGAATTTGCTGACCACGATGGCGGTGTCGGGGTTGGCCACCTCAAACTCGGGGATCACCCGTCCCAGCTCGTTTCCCAGCGAAAAATATTCCTTGGAAGCCTCGAAGACGCTGGCCTCGGCGCTCACGTCGCGCAGCAGCGAGTCGTGCACACCGGCGGCGACGGCGGCGGATTGGAAGTCCTTGCCGCAAATGACATTGATCAGGTAATCCACCGCCTCCTGCGGATGCTTGGTGCCGGAGTAGACCCCCAGGAACGGGTCGCCGGTCATGCGCGGGATGCAGCCGGTATAGCTGCCGCCGTCCGGCACGGGCGGGGCGAATACGCCATAGTTGAGCTCAGGATTTTCCGCCTCCCAGACCCCTACGTTCCACCAGCCCTGGACGATCATGCCCGCCTGCCCGCCGGCAAAGGCCGCGCGCGCGTCCGGGGCGATGTAGGTCGCCGTATTGGGATGGAGACTTCCGTCCTCGCAGAGGTTCTTCCACAGCTCGCACACCTGGTAGACCGCCTCGTTGTTCCAGTCGGGCGTGCCGGTGCGGATGTTGAGGTTGTTGTCCACCCGGTAGCTGCCGCCGATCAGGTCGCTCCAGCAGACTAAAATTTGCGCCATGCGGTCGGATTGGGTGGCCCCCTCGACAATTCCATAGAACTGGCCGTTGCCCGCCTCGGTGATCCGCCGGGCATATTCGCGGAATTCGGAATAGGTCTTGGGCGGCACCTCGGGGTCCAGCCCGGCCGCCGCGAACAGGTCCTTGTTGTAAAGCACCATGCAGTGCGGCGCGCCGCCGGACTCGGGCACCATATACACCTTGCCGTCGAACATGCATTTTCCCTCGGTGATGGCCCCGTCCACGAACGAGTCCCACACCTCCTGCTCGTTTTCCATATAGTCGCTCATCGGCAGGTACCATCCCTCGCTGACCGCCTGGGCGGGGGTGATCCCGTCGGGGATGGCGAACAGGTCGGGCGCCGTTCCGCTGCTGACTGCGGAGAGGATCGTGTTGGTCAGCTGCGCGCGGGTGGTGAGCGTGTACTCGATCTCCAGGTTTGGATGCTCCTTCATATACGCTTCGTTCGCCGCGTCGCGCTGGGGCTTATACGAGTCGCCGTAATCCATGATGGTAATCTTGATCGTTTCCCCTTCGGACTGGTCCGCCGGCTCCGATGCCTTGCTCTTCGCCTCCCCCGAGCTCAGCGAACTGCCGGCGCTCTCCTGCTGCCCAGCGCCGCAGCCCGCCGCCGACAGGGTCAGCAGCAGCCCCAAAAGCGCGCTCCAGAGACGAATGGATTTTTTCATCTGCTTTCCTTCCTTTCCTTCCACTAAGGCCGGCTGTGCAGGCCCTACCGTCAACCCGTTTTTTCCCTTTCCCAGTGATTCCGCCCTCCTTTTCAATACGTGTTAAGTCGTATTATTTGTGTTTAATATAACACACCCCCTCATGGATGTCAACAAAAATTTCTCTCAGGGGTGTGTGTTTTTAGCGGATATTCAGATAAAGAGGCGGAAGCGCTCGCCCAGGATCAGTTTCTTCCCCCAGTGGACCGGCCTGAACTGGTCGTCCTTGACGACGGTCACCACAAGCAACAGGGTATCGTCCTTTTTTATTTTCAGCATCTCCGCCTCGGACTGGGTGGCGCGGCAGGTTTCGACATAGCCGCCCGCAATGCTCAGCGAGCAGTTTTCCCGCTCGCGGATCAGCGGATAGAGCGCACCGTTGATGTCGCCGTCCAGCAAATAGAAGAACCTGGGGACATACCACACCTCGTCGAGCATGATGGGCCTCTTGTCCACAAAGCGGATGAAGCGGCAGTGCAGGCCCATCGACTCGCCGGTGATCCCCAGGGCTTCTTTGATGTTCCCCGGCATTTCCTCAATTTCGGCGTGGACGGTCTTGCTGGAGGGGCACAGATGGTTGATGTAGCAGGACTCATAAAAGCCCGCGCCGCCGCGCAGGGGCTCCGTCATCTTGTTTTGGTTGACGAAGGTGCCCTTGCCCTGCCGCTTGATCAGGGCCCCCTCCTCCACCAGCTCGGAGATCGCCGCGCGCACCGTCACCCGGCTGACCCCAAACTGATCCATCAGCTTCGCCTCAGACGGTACCTGCTGCCCGACCTTGAACGTGCCGTTGGCGATCTGCTGCAGCAGGTAGACCTTGATCTGCAGGTACAGGGGCTTGCTGGTTGAGCCATCCACTTTATACATATTCAGTCTTCCTCCAGATAGGGTGATAGGAATCGCAGGGAACGCCTGAGCGGAGCTTCGGGATCCCTGAAATAGGCATCCGCGATCAGCTCCAGCGTCATGGTACCATTATAGCCCAATTCGATCAATTCTTCCAGATATTTCTTTAGCGGCAGATTTCCGTCCCCAAGCGCGAGATGCCCGTCGGGATCGCCGTCCACCAGGTGTACATGGGCGAAGTCATCCCGAAGTGTCCGTCTGTAGCCGGTAAAATTTTCCCCTTGGGCGTACATGGGCGACGTGTCGGCCATCGCCTTGAGCGCGGGATCCGATACCCGGCACAGCATGTGCGCGGCCTCCCCCAGGGAGCAGACCAGGTTGCTTTCATCCTCCCGCAAGGGCTCCAGCAGCAGTGTAATCCCATAGCGTCCGGCGGTCTTGGCCAGCCGCCCCAGGCTGTCGGCGGCCCGCTCGAAGGCTTCGGAAGCCGGCTCATCCAGCAGCCCGCGGCCGGCCGTAACCAACATTTTATCCGTTTCGAGGCAGGAAGCAATTTCGAGGGAACGCCGCAGCCATCCGATGCTGAACTCCCGGAAGCTTTTATCCCGGTCGGCCAGGTTGATAACGCGTCCGTTTTGAAAGGGCGTATAGCAAACGATCCGCAGTCCCTCTCCCCGCACCCGCCGTTTCAGCCGGTAAAGCTCCCCATTGCTGATAAAGCGCTGATCGAGGTGGGGCGGCGCGCCCCAAAGCTCTATGCTGCTCAGCCCCAGCCGTTTCGTGGAGGTAAAAAAATAATCCAGGGAATACATTTGATAGCAGATATTCATGTTCGCAATCTGGCCGCGCCCAAGCCTCCCGTTTTCCTTTCCCATGTTTCCCGCTCCAATCAGTCGTTCTAACACGTATTATACTTATTGGCAGCAAAAAGGTCAAGTGGAATTTTTAAAACGGGTAATCTCTAAATCATTCGGAAAAGCCCAGGCCCGCCGTTTCATCCTCCGCTCCCTGCGGCAGGCTATAGTCCCGCGCCCCCGTCTGCTGGAAGGCCCGCAGCACCGGGGCCGTGATCTCCTCCCCGATCACATCGGCATAGACGGTGCCCATCGTCCAGATATTTTCAAAATCCCACCCGGCAAAGGTGGCCTCCTGCCCGAAGAGCGCCTTGTCGGTAATCCGAACGCCGCCGCCCGGGCTGGAGGCGGGGCCGAGCAGCCAATAGCTGTTTGTCACCTTCGGGTTGACCGGATTGTAGGTGGTGATCAGCCCTCCAACGCCCGCCGAGCCGCCGCTGATGGACGAGACGGAATAGCAGTTGTTCATGGTGCCGTTTTGGAGGTAACAGCTCATCCCCGCACAGAGCGCGTTCCCGGAAAGCGTGCTGGCCGAATAAGAATTGGTGATGGTGGTATCGTTTAAAGCTTTTGCAAAGCCGCCCACGTCCGAGCCGCGGTTCGGCGCTCCGTAGATATTGACATCCACGAAGCACTGGTCGATGGTGCACTGATTCAGGTTGCGTCCCAAGGTCCCGGAGGTATAGACCGCTCCGACATCCGCGCCGCGGCTGACAAATCCCAGCCGGGAAAAGGAGGCCCCGGTCACATCCTGAAACAATGCCCCTTCGGCGCTGTTGGCGACCTGCAGATCATAGATGATATGCCCGCCCCCGTCGTAGCTGCCGCTGAAGGTGGGGATCGAAGTCCAGGTGCCGCTCAGGGTAATGTCCTGCGACTGCCAGAAGCAGGCGGCGCTATGCTGCCGCAGATGGCTCAACTGGGCCTGCGTGCTGACCACATAGGGGCTCTGCTCACTCCCATCCCCGGCCAGGTACCCGCCCGCGTCGGCGGTGTGGCCGCAGGTGGGAGCGGTAGTAAAGGCGCTGGTTTTGGTGGCGGCCTTGTCCATACCCTCCCGTCCCGGCATTGGATGGGCGGTCACCGCCAGGGTATAGGTTTCCGGCGCGGCGTAGTCATAGGGAAGGGCGAGGAAGAGCGTCTGCGCTTCGGTGATGGTCAGTTCCTTTTGCACCAGCGCCGTCCCTCCGGCAGTTTCCCCCCCATAGACCGCAAAGGTATAGCGGCTGGTGCGCTGCGAGGGGGTAAAGGGAATGTTGATCCCATAAGTCTTCTCATATCCCGCGGCGCTCATCCCCTGCGCGGCAAAGGCGGTGTGCGCCGTGAACGCGAACAGCGCGCATACGAGCAGGGCCCCCCATTTCATCTGTCGTTTCATCCTGATCCCCTTTCTGAGAAAGACCGCCAGCTACCGTTTCTGTCGGTCTTTGGGGTTCAGGGTCCAAGCGAAAACAGTCGGTTTCCCTTGAAAAAGCGCCCAGATCAGGATATAATTAGGATAGGTTTTCCAAAGGGTGGAAAGGTTTTACCAGGAAACGGAAATTTGGCCGCCTGTTTTGACCGCATGAAACGGTAGCTAACGATCATTTTCCCGCTGAAAAGGATAACCAAAACCAGCTCAAAGAGCTATTTTTTTACGATCTCTACGGCCAAGGCCGTTTATATTGCTTCGCTTGTGCCCAGAAATAAAAAAAGCCGCGGAATCCGCGGCTTTTTTTATTGATGGCCGAAAATAGCCGGGCTATCCCTCCGCCTTCGGCGGCCCGCCCATGGTGGCGATCAGGAATTTGATCGGCACTCCCTCGGCGGAAAACATCCGCTCGTGCTCGGTCTCGATGTTCCCCTGATAGCCGCTGGCATGCAGGTCCCGGGTGAGATACTCCACCGCAAATCCGGTCTCGTCGAGGTAACGGAGCGAATCCTCGAAGAGGTCCCTATCGTCCGTTTTGAAATAAATCTGCCCGCCGGGGACCAAAAACTGCCGGTAGAGGCGCAGCTGCTTTGGATGGGTCAGCCTGCGCTTTTTGTGCCCGGCCTTGGGCCAGGGGTTGCAGAAGTTGATGTACACCCGTTCGACTTGGTCCCGCTCCCCGAGGATTCTGGTAATCCGCTCGATGTCCTGCTGGGCGAGCAGGACGTTGTCGATTTCGCGCTCCGCCTCCCGGTAGGCCTGCTCGACCGCCCGCTTGGTGAGCCCGAGCATGTCGTCGATCAGGTCGATCGCCAGGAAATTAAACTGCGGGTTTTGCAGTGCCAGCCGGCTGATAAAGCCCCCCTTGCCGCACCCGAGCTCGACCATCAGCGGCTGCTCTGCGCGTGCATAGAGCGCGCGCCAGCGCCCGAGCTGCTCCTGGGGGTTCCTGATATAAAAGGGGGCGGCCGTCAATTCGGGCACCGCCCATTTCTTGCGGCGCATGCGCATAGGTTGTGATCCCTCCCAATTTTTCCTGTCCCCTATCATACATTAAAAAAGCCGCATTGTAAAATTACAATGCGGCTTTCAAGTTCAGACATGACGGGCGATGTGCGTCGTTTGCCGGCCTGTGTAGGTCAGGGGGCGGCAGGTTGTTGAGGCCGGGTCTTTCAAACGACCCGGAGGGGGAAATCGACGCAAAACTATAGCGCCAGGAGCGAACTGGCGATAGCCCGAAAGCTGGAGTAAACCTCCGGCCTGCGTCTGAAATTAGCTGCCCGGACCTCAAACTGCGGAGATGAAGGCATATGTAGGTGTATAGCCATGATCCCAACGACGAGCGATGTAAAAATTCGCACAGGGTGTTCCCTCATGTCTAAACCACCGTACAAAACATAAAATTCAGATAATAGAATTATCCATACGAGAAATGGCACCTGGCTGCCACAATCTGAAGGAGGGGTTAAGTTCCTTCAAATCAAGGCCCTATAGTTTTGCGTCACTGGCTTTCGCCAGCTTTGCCTTTTACATTTTGTATGCGGTAGTTTCATTATAGCGTCATCTTGCCGTCCCGTCAACAGAAATCGACAATATTTTTAGGAAAAATTGAAATTTTCGACTTTTTTCTTGCCTCGTTCAAACCGCATTATCACGCCATTCTAACAGGTTCGATTGTTGTTCCGATTGGCCGTCAAACCGTCCCGCCAAAAATGAAAAAGGACGGCTGCAGCCGTCCTTTTTATTGCACGTTCATCATGCTTTTTCTTTCGTCTCCAGGATGTTTTTCAACTCGTCCATAAACGAGTTGATATCTTTGAATTGGCGGTAGACCGATGCGAAGCGCACATAGGCGACCTCGTCCACCCCCTTGAGGCGGTCCATCACCATCTCGCCGATCTGTTCGCTGCGCACCTCCCGCTCGAGGGAATTTTGCAGCGCGAGCTCGATGTCGTCCACGATCCCCTCGAGCGTCCCCAGGGAGACCGGACGTTTTTCACATGCGCGCAGCAGACCGTTGAGGATCTTGTTGCGGTTGAACTGCTCACGGGAGCGGTCCTTCTTCACCACCATCAGCGGCGTGGTCTCGATCACCTCGTAGGTGGTAAAGCGCTTGAGGCAGCTCAGGCACTCCCGGCGGCGGCGGATCCGCTCGCCGTCGTCCGTCGGCCTGGAATCAACCACCTTGCTCTCCTGATAAAAGCAATAGGGACACTTCATGGCAAAGCCCTCCATCTGCGGTATTTCTTGCCACTATCATACCATCGCGCGCCGGGATGCACAACCTTAAAATTCGTCGGAGTCCAAAAAATCCTGCGCGGCGTCCAGCAGATGGCTCGGGGAGAGGATATTCCGGTTGCAAAGCTCCGCCAGCCGCTCGGCGACGCTGCGCTCGGTCGAAATATCCCCCACATGACAGACCGGCTCCCGCCTATCGCCCGCCCGGAAGCCCGCCACGCCAAAAGCGGTATACCTGCCGATACCCTCCAGCTCCAGTTCCTCCCGATACACACGGTATTCAATTTCCTCAAACATGCTCTTACCTCCAATTTTGTCTCGATTTTTTGTCTTTGTTACAGGTGCCCTCCCCGACCGGCAGGTAGTGGTCGGAAAGGGCAGGGGCTCCTCGCGAAGGGCTCGGCAATTATTATACATGAATCGAGGCAAAAATAAAGGCCCATTTTTCGTTGGAATTTGTATCGAGCTCGCATTTCTTATGAGTTAATACAAATATTTTCCAGACCAAATTGTAAAAAGTCACAAAACGACTGTCTTTTAAAGTCGAATGAAATCGAACCTAACCCTCATTTGGCGCCAGCGAGGCCAAAAGTTTGTAAGAATCGTACAATTCCTCCCTCGTTCGATAGTTATCGCGGTAAACCTCCACGAGCGCGGCACCCGAAAAACCGCTTGATTCCAGCGAGCGCAGGAAGCCGCCGATGTCGAACGTCCCCCGGCCGGGCGGCAGGCAGTCCTGCCCCGGGGCGTAGTCGCTGATATGCACATGCCGCAGCGCGGGGCCCATCGCCTCGCGCAGGGCGGCGGCGGTATAGCCCGCGCGCACCGCCTGCTTGGTGTCCAGCACGAAGCGCACCCCATCCCCGAGGTAGTCCCGCATACCCTGTATAAACTGCGGGTCCTTGCTCTTGCAGCGCGCCACGTTCTCATGCAGCAGGGTGACCCCTTCCCTTTCGGCGAGGGTGTGCAGCCTCCAGTACCGCTCGTAGATCTCCCGCTGAGGCAGCCGGCAGTGGGTATAAGCGCCGTGGAAGACGACGTACCGCGCGCCGATCCCGGCGCTGAGGGAAAAGACCTGCCGGTACATCTCCATCCCGTCCTCCAAGCGGCGGGGATACTCGGAAAAGAAGAGCTGGGTCTCCATCCCGGAGGAATAGGGGTGCACCGAGACGATCTCCACCCCCGCCTCCTGTGCCTGGCGGCGCAGCGAATCGAAGAAGGCAGGGCAAAATTCCTGCTGGGCGTTGATAAATATTTCACTCACCTTGGCCCCGCTCTCGACGACATAGCCGAGGGATTGCTCGGTGAGGGCGGGGTAAAAGCAGGCGGTTGAGATTCCGGTTTTGATCATGATCGACTATCTCCATCGTTTTGGAATGTGTGAAAAGCACCCTTATTATCGCAGCAATGGACGGCGAAGTCAATTCGCAATTCCCGCGCCCATGCCATTTTGGCGGTTTTTTCATCCTCCATCGGGGCCGCGCGCCTTGCAAATCGGGTGGGCATACAGTATAATATAAGCTGACCATGTGCAGGAAATGTAACGATTTCCTGCACAAACCATCTGTAAGCCGGTATGTTCTGTGACGGAGGAGATCAGTTTGTATAAAATCGTAGAGAAGCGCGCGTTGAATGAAGCTGTGACGCTGATGAGCGTCCACGCGCCCCATATCGCGCGCAAGGTGCTGCCCGGGCAGTTCATTATCCTGCGCCTGGATGAATACGGCGAGCGCATCCCGCTGACCGTGGCGGCCTATGACCGCAAGGCGGGCGAGGTGACCATCGTCTTCCAGGCGGTGGGACGCACCACCAAGATGCTGGCAGCCCTCGACGTGGGGGACGACATCCTCGACTTCGTCGGGCCGCTCGGACGGCCCACCGAGCTCGAGGGGGTACATAAGGCCATCGTCATCGGCGGGGGCGTGGGCTGCGCCATCGCCTATCCGCAGGCCAGGTTCCTGCACGAGCAGGGGGCGACGGTCAAGGTGGTGGCGGGCTTCCGCAGCCGGGACATCGTCATACTGGAGGAGGAGATGAAGGCCGCCTGCGACGAGCTATTGATCGCCACCGACGACGGCAGCTACGGCCGGCACGGCTTCGTGACCGACCTGCTGCGCGAGCTGCTCGAGGCGGATTCGGGGTACGACCTGGTGATCGCCATCGGCCCGGTGCCGATGATGAAGGCGGTCTGCGCGCTCACCAAGGAATACGCAGTCAAAACCACCGTCAGCCTCAACCCGATCATGATCGACGGGACCGGGATGTGCGGCGGCTGCCGGGTGCATGTGGGGGGCGAGCTGAAATTCGCCTGCGTGGACGGCCCCGACTTCGACGGCCACCTGGTCGATTTCGACGAGCTGCAGCGGCGCAACGCGATCTACCGTGCGCAGGAGCAGGTCGACGCGAACCATATCTGCAGATTGGCGGGTGAAATCGATGCCTAACATGAGTATGCAAAAGACCCCCATGCCCGCGCAGGCCCCCGAGGTGAGAAACAAAAACTTTGACGAGGTGACCCTCGGCTACACCCCCGAAATGGCCGTGCTGGAGGCGCAGCGGTGCCTGCAATGCAAGCACCGCCCCTGCATGAAGGGCTGCCCGGTCGCGGTGCGCATCCCCGAGTTTATCGCTAAGGTCGCGCAGGGGGACTTCCTTGCCGCCTATGAGATCATCACCTCGACCAACGCCCTGCCCGCCGTCTGCGGGCGGGTCTGCCCGCAGGAGAACCAGTGCGAGCGGGAATGCGTGCGGGGGATCAAGGGCGAGAGTGTGGCCATCGGCCGGCTCGAACGCTTCGTGGCCGACTACTTCATGGAGTATGGTACCGCCGCGTCGAAGCGCGCCGAACCGAACGGGATCAAGGTGGCCGTGATCGGAGCGGGGCCCGCCGGGCTCTCCTGCGCGGGGGACCTCGCGCGGCGCGGCTTCGAGGTCACCGTCTACGAGGCCATCCACAAGGCCGGCGGCGTACTGGTCTACGGGATACCGGAATTCAGGCTCCCGAAGGCGATCGTGGAGCGGGAGATCGACTCACTGCGGGCGCTGGGCGTAAAAATCGAGACCGACATGGTCATCGGGCGCGCGCTCTCGCTCGACGAGCTGGGCGAAATGGGCTACAAGGCCGTCTTCGTCGGCTCGGGCGCGGGGCTGCCCCGCTTCATGGGGATCGAGGGCGAGGGGCTGCTCGGGGTCTATTCGGCCAACGAGTTCCTCACCCGGATCAACCTGATGAAGGCTTATAAAGACGAATATGACACCCCCATCATCCGCTCCAAGTCGGTGGCGGTGATCGGCGGGGGGAATGTGGCGATGGACGCGGCGCGCTGCGCAATGCGCCTGGGGGCCGAGCGCGTCTACATCGTCTACCGCCGCGGTGAGGAGGAGATTCCCGCGCGGCTCGAGGAGATCCACCACGCCAAGGAGGAAGGGATCGAGTTTCGCCTGCTGACCGCGCCCACCCGCCTGCTCGGGGACGATCAGGGCTGGGTGCGCGGGATGGAATGTGTCAAAATGCGCCTTGGCGAGCCGGACGCCTCGGGGCGGCGCAGCCCCGTCGAAATTCCAGGCTCACAGTACGAGATGGAGGTGGACAGCGTCATCATGGCGATCGGCACCTCGCCCAACCCCCTGATCCGCACCACCACCGAGGGGCTGCAGGCCGATAGGCGCGGCTGCCTCATCGTCAACGAGGAAATGGCCACCACCAAGCCGGGGGTCTACGCGGGCGGTGACGCCGTCACCGGGGCCGCCACCGTCATCCTCGCCATGGGGGCGGGAAAGAAGGCGGCCGAGTCGATCGCAAATCTTTTGCTCCCCTCCCCCGGCAGCGAGGAAAATCCGGCATAATCATGCCCTTGGCAGAGTTTGGCGCATTTTCTACAATTGGGTAACAAAATGCCGAAGGCCATTGACTTTTACCGGTGCAGGTTTTATATTTAGTAGTGGTTTATTTAAGTGATATGCGCTGTTTTCCGGGGCCTTGCCCCTTCCAAAGAAAGACTGAACATTAAAGGAGTTTGCGAATGAACCCGAACATCAAAAAGTCCGTAGCCGCCCTGCTGGTCATCGCCATTCTGGGCGGGATGACTGCCTGTAAGAAGACCACCGAGCCCCAGGAGCCCGAGCGCCTGAACCCCTCCCACTGGGTCAATACCCTCGAGCCGCCGCTGCGGGCGAGCCCCTATCAGGTCGAGGTCCCCGAGGAGAACCGCCAGAAGCTCGCCGAGGCCAAGGCCGCAAACGCGGACTCCACTTTGTGGATCGAGATCCCCAATACCACCATCAACCAGGTCGTGGTGCAGACCACCGACAACGAGTTCTACTACCGCCGCAACACCCAGAAGGTCTATGACTTCGCCGGTTGCCTCTATGCCGACTTCGAGTGCGATTTCGGCGACGGCACCAAGGACGACCTGCCCCGCAACACCATCATCTACGGGCACAACCTGGGCAACCCGATGGGGATCACTGACGACCCGAACGACGTGATGTTCGCGCAGTTGTTCCACTTCCAGGACATCGAGTTCGCCAAGGCGAATCCGTACGTCTATGTCAGCACCGAGAACGAGGACTTCGTCTATCAGATCTTCGCGGTCTCCTACACCGAGGACAAGGCAAAGCCGGTCAGCTACATCCATCCCAACTACAACAACGAGGAGTACATGAAGCTGATCAACGACATGCGCGACCGCTCGCTCTACGACTACAACGTCGAGGTCACCACCAAGGACAAGATCCTCACCCTCTCGACTTGTACCTACAAGTACGGCACCTATTCGGTCAACAACAAGCAGCGCTTCGTCGTCTTCGCCAAGCTGGTCACCGACAAGCAGTTTGCCGAAACCGCGGACCTGACCGAGAATCCCGATCCCAAGCAGCCGACCTTCAGCTGATCCGGGCCGGGTCATTATCTGAAACCGTAAAAGCGCCGCCGTCCAGATAGGACGGCGGCGCTCTTGTTTTGTTCGGCGGACAGTGAGGCCTATACCTTGAGCATGCGGTAGCCCACCCCGACATGGGTTTGGATATACTTCGGGTCGGAGGGGTCAGATTCGATCTTCTTGCGCAGCGTCGCCATGAAGACACGCAGGCTCGCCACATCATTGTCCCATGCGCTGCCCCAAATCTCCTTGGTGATGTAGGTGTGGGTCAGCACCTTGCCGACATTTCTCGAGAGCAGGCAGAGCAGCTTATATTCGATCGGCGTCAGGTGCAGCTCCCTCCCCTGCAGGTAGACGCACCCGGCGGCGTAGTCGATCCTCAGCTCCCCGTTCTGGAATACCGCCCCCTGCCCCGTCTCGCCGAGGGAATCCCCCAGCCGGCGGAAGGTGACGCGCAGGCGCGCGAGCAGCTCCTCGACCGAAAAGGGCTTGGTCAGGTAATCGTCCGCCCCGGCGTCGAGCGCGTCGATCTTGTCGGTGTCCTCGCTGCGCGCACTGATGACGATGATCGGGACCTTGGACCAGGAGCGGACCTTGCGGATGACCTCGATCCCGTCCAGGTCGGGTAGCCCCAGGTCGAGCAGGATGACGTCCGGGTTGTAGGAGACCGCCTCCAGGATCGCCGCCTCCCCGGTGGGCGCCTGCTGGAAGCGGTAGTTGTGGGTCTCCAGGGTGGTGGTGATCAGGTTTCTGACGGCTGAGTCGTCCTCCACCACCAAAATCAAAGGCTTATTCATGCAGCTTGACCTCCTCCATAGGCAATGTAAAGGTAAAAACCGCGCCGTGCGGCTGGTTGTCGCCGACCGTGATGTTCCCCCCGTGCGCCGTGACAATGGACTTGCACAGCGCCAGCCCCAGCCCGAGGCTGCGGCGGCTGTCGGCGGCCCCGGCGCCGGCGGTATAGAACATGTCGAAGATGTGCTTCTTCGCTTCGTCCGAAATTCCACCGCCGTTATCTCTGACCGTCACGACGGCCATGGTCCCCTCCCGCTTTGTTTCGATGACGATCTGCGAACCGGGCGGTGTATACTTGACGGCGTTGTCCACCAGGTTGATGACCACCTGCATGATGAGGCGCGCATCCGCCTTGACCAGCAGCAGCGAGCCGTCGGCTTTCAGCTGCACGTCATGTTCGCTGCGCCGCCGGTCGGTATGCTGCAGCGCCTCGCCGATGATCTCCTCTAGCAGCTCGGTGGTCAGCCGCAGCTTCATGGTGCCGTCCTCGATGCGGGTGACTGAGAGCAGGTTTTCCACCAGGTTGATCAGCCAGAGCGAGTCGTCGTAGATGTCGGCGTAGAGTTGGCGGCGCTTCCCCTTATCGATGCTCTCTTCGCTCGAAAGCAGAATCCCCGCGTTGCCCGAGATCGAGGTCAGGGGGGTGCGCAGGTCGTGCGAAATCGAGCGCAGCAGGTTGGCGCGCAGCTGCTCGTTCTTGGCGAGCAGCGCGGCCTCCTCGCGCTCCCTGGTGGTCCTCTCGTTTTTGAGCGCCAGCGCGCATTCGCCCAGGATGGAGAGCACAATGCTGTTTTCAAAGGCGTCCAGCGGCGCGCCGCCGATCACCAATCCCACCACCCCGTACACCTGCGTGCCGACGCGCACCGAGAGATAGAGGCACTTGGAGTCCCCCAGCGTGTTGGTGGTCGCCCCGGCGTGCTTGTTGTTGTGATATACCCAGGAGGCCACCGCCCGCTCGTTCCCGGTGGTGTACGCGTCGGGGCCGATCCCCGGGTGCGCCGGAAAGAACTGCGGCGCGCGCAGCCCCTCCTCCCCCACGCTGTAGAAAATAACATCCTTACCCAACAGCTTTTGCAGCTGGTTGCAGGTGACCGACACGATCCCGTCGGCATCCTGCTCGCTGCCCAGCTGGCGGTTGGTGTCGAAGAGGATCTTGGTGCGGAAGGCCGTCTCGGCCGACTGGCGCGCCTGGCGCTTGATCCTGGCGGCCAGGGAGCTGGTCAAAAACGCCGCGGCCAGCATGATGAGGAAGGTCGCGGGATATCCCGCGTCGTAGGCGCTCAGGGTAAAGCGCGGCTCGGTGAAAAAGAAGTTGAAGAGCAGCACGCTGATGAGAGACCCCACCAGGCTGAACGCCCGGTGGGAGGTGATGACCGCCGTGACCAGCACGCCGAGGATGTAGACGGTGATGATGTTGGCCTCGCTGAAGCCGAGGCAATCAAACAGGTAGCCGATGGCGGTGGAGATTCCCAGCGCCAAAAGGCTCTTGCAAAGGTCCAAAAGTATATTCTTCGGCCGCTGCACCGGGCGTCTTTTGGGCTTATAGCGCGGGGTGTTCTGGTCCGGGATGATGTAGATATCCAGGCTCGGCGAAATCCGGGTGATCCGCTCGGTCAGCGACGGGCGCCCCGGCAGCAGCCGGCGCCTGGCGCTGCTGCGCCCGAGCACGATCTTGGACACGCCCGCCAGCCGGGCGAACTCCGCGATCTGAAAGGCCACGTCCTCCCCATAGGCGGTCTCGATGGTCGCGCCCAGCTGCTGGGCGAGGTGGATGTTCCGCCGCAGCCGGCCCCGGTTTTCCTCGCTCATGCCGGGGAAGTCCGGCGTCTCCACGAACAGGGCCGTGAAGTTGCCGTGAAAGGCGCTGGCCATCCTGGCGGCGGTGCGGATGATCTTGGGATTGGTGGGCGAGGAGGAAAGGCAGACGAGGATATGTTCGTCCGCAAAGCCGCCCGCCCGCCTGCCCGAGCGCTCCGCCATGCGGTTGACCCGGTCGGCGGTGCGGCGCAGGGCGATCTCCCGCAGCGCCACGAGGTTCTGCTCGGTGAAGAAGTTGTAAAGCGCCCGCTCGGCCTGCGGCTTTTGATAGACCTTCCCTTCGCCCAGGCGCTCGATCAGCTCCTTGGGCTCGATGTCCACCAGCTTGACCTGGTCGGCGCCGTCAAACACCGAGTCGGGGATGCGCTCCTTCACGGTGACCCCGGTGATGGAGGCGACCAGGTCGTTGAGGCTCTCGATGTGCTGCACGTTGACGGTGGTGTAGACGTCGATTCCCTGCTCGAGCAGCTCATTGACATCCTGGTAACGCTTGAGGTGGCGGCAGCCCTCGGCGTTGGTGTGGGCCAGCTCGTCGACCAGGATCAGCTGCGGGCGGCGCTTGATCGCGGCGTCCAGGTCGAATTCACGCAGGGTGATCCCCCCGTGCGCGACCCGGCGGGTAGGGAGCAGCTCCAGCCCCTGCAGCAGCTGCGCCGTCTGCGGGCGGGCGTGCGCCTCCACATAGCCGACCACCACATCGCAGCCGCGCTTCTGTTCGGCATGCGCCGCCTTGAGCATGGCGTAGGTCTTGCCCACCCCGGCCGCGTAGCCGAAAAAAATCTTGAGGCTGCCGCGGCCCTTTTTACCCTCTTCCATCTTGATCTGCCGCAGCAGCTCCTCCGGGCTGCTCCTGTCCTCCCGCATGGTCCCACCCCCTTTTCCTTCAGTATAGCGTCTCCCCGTTAAATTTCGCGTTAAGGAATGATAAAGAAGCATTAAGATTGTATTAAGATTTTACCCCAACGCCAGTCAATTGAAAAGGGAGTTTCAAAAGAAACTCCCTTTTTTATATGACTATAGTACCCCGTCCAGCGTCAGGTTGACCTTCAGCACGTTGACCGTCTCCTCCCCAAACAGCCCGAGGAAGCGCCCGGTGGTGCAGCTTTCGATCGCCGCACGGACCTCGTCCTCGCCAATGCCGCGCGCCTTCGCGATCCGAGCCACCTGGTATTCGGCCGCAGCGGGCGAGATGTCCGGGTCCAGCCCGCTGCCCGAGCAGGTCACCAGGTCCACCGGGATGGGGGTATCCCCCATGTCGGGATTGGCGGCCCTCAGCTTCTCGACCCTCCCTGCCACCAGCGCCTCGAGCTCCTCGCCCGCAGGGGTCTTGTTGGAGGGCGCGGCGTAGACCAGCTGCTGGCCGTCCGCATCTCGGTAGGTGGAGACGTCCAGGTTGGTGATCCGCCCCCAGAGGTGCCCCTCGTCGGTGTACTGCTGGCCCAGCAGGGCCGATCCGTACACCTTGCCGTCGATCTCGATGATGCTTCCATTGGCCTGATAGGGGAAGATCAGCTGTGCGATCCCGGTGACCACCCCGGTATAGACGATCCCGCACAGAAGGGAAAAGATCACGAAGATGATTGCCGCCTTGGGCAGGACGGATTTCAGCGTATTCATTGTTAAAGCCTCCTTATGCCAGGCCCAGCAGAACCAGCAGCATATCGATCAGTTTGATGAAGACAAAGGGCGCCGCCAGGCCCCCCAGGCCATAGATCAGCAGGTTGCGCGAGAGCAGCTTCCCGGCGGGCAGCTCGCGGTACTTGACGCCCCGCAGCGCCAGCGGGATCAGCGCGATGATGATCAAGGCGTTGTAAATGATCGCCGAGAGCACCGCGCTCATCGGGGAATGCAGCCCCATGATGTTGAGCGCCCCGAGCCCCGGATAGAGGCCCATGAAGAGCGCGGGGATGATCGCAAAATATTTGGCCACGTCGTTGGCGATCGAGAAGGTGGTCAGGCTTCCCCTGGTCATCAGCAGCTGCTTGCCGATGCGTACCACGTCGATCAGCTTGGTGGGCGAGGAGTCCAGGTCCACCATGTTGCCCGCTTCCTTGGCCGCCTGGGTGCCGGTGTTCATCGCCACGGCCACGTCCGCCTGCGCCAGCGCCGGGGCGTCGTTGGTCCCGTCGCCGGTCATGGCGACCAGATGGCCCTTTGCCTGAAAGTCGCGGATCATCCTGAGCTTGCCCTCGGGCGTCGCCTCGGCGAGGAAGTCGTCCACCCCCGCCTCCGCCGCGATCGCTGCGGCGGTCATCGGATTGTCGCCGGTGATCATGATGGTCTTGATCCCCATCTTGCGCAGGTCTGCGAACTTCTCCCTGACCCCCTGTTTGATGATGTCCTTGAGGTGGACCACCCCGAGGATCTTGTGGTTCTTGGCCACCACCAGCGGCGTGCCGCCCTGGGAGGAGATGTTCTTGACCACCGCGGCGCATTTTTCGGAGTAGACGCCCCCGGCGGCCTGCACATAGTCCTTCATCGCATCGGCCGCGCCCTTGCGGATCTCGTTGCCGCCGAAATTCACCCCGCTCATCCGGGTCTTGGCGGTGAAGGGGATAAACTCCATACCGCTCTGGGAGAGATGCCGCTCGCGGATGCCGAATTTTTCCTTGGCTAAAATCACCACGCTGCGCCCCTCAGGGGTCTCGTCGGCCAGCGAAGAGAGCTGGGCCGCGTCGGCCAGCTCCTGCTCGCTCGCCCCGTCCACCGGAATAAATTCGCTCGCCTGACGGTTGCCCAAGGTGATGGTTCCGGTCTTATCCAGCAGCAGGATGTCGACGTCCCCCGCCGCCTCGATGGCCCGCCCGCTCATGGCCAGGACGTTGGCGGAGTTGAGCCTGCTCATCCCGGCGATCCCGATCGCCGAGAGCAGCGCGCCGATGGTGGTGGGCGCCAGGCAGACCAGCAGCGCCACCAGGGTGGTCACCGAGGTCGGGTTCGCCACCCCTGCCTGCTTGGCGGAGAACGCCGAGTAGGCGTAGAGCGAGAGGGTGACCAGGATAAAGATGATGGAGAGGGCGACCAGAAAAATTTGCAGCGCGATCTCGTTGGGCGTCTTCTTGCGCGCCGCCCCCTCGACCATGGCGATCATCTTATCGAGGAAGCTCTCCCCTGCCTCGCTGGTGACCTGCACCACGATCCAGTCTGAAAGCACGGTGGTGCCTCCGGTGACCGCGCTGCGGTCGCCCCCGCTTTCGCGGATGACCGGGGCGGACTCGCCGGTGATGGCGCTCTCATCCACCGAGGCGGCGCCCTCGATCACGTCGCCGTCCGCCGGTATCTGCTCGCCGGCCTTGACAAGGACGACATCCCCCTTTTTGAGGGTGGCGGAAGGGACGACGGTAATCTGCTCCTTCTGGCCGGCGGAAGGGATTTTTTTCGCCTCCACGTCCCGCCTCGAGGCGCGCAGCGAATCGGCCTGCGCCTTGCCGCGCCCCTCGGCGATCGCCTCGGCGAAGTTGGCGAAGAGCGAGGTGAACCAGAGGATGACGGCAATCGCCAGCGTGTAGCCGGAGGGCGCGTCCTGGATCCCGAAGAAGGAAACCACCCAAAGGGCGGTGGTCAGGATGGCCGAAATGTAAACCAGCAGCATGACCGGGTTTTTTGCCTGTATGCCGGGACGCAGCTTGATAAAGGAATCCTTGATCGCCCGGCCGATCAGCTTGCGGCCGGCGAAGGAAGCGTTTGCTTGTGTCGCATGTGCAGTCATATCAGTACCCCCTTTACGCAATGCTTTGGAAGAATTCCGCGACCGGCCCGAGCGCCAGCGCCGGGAAGAAGCTCAGCGCCCCGACGAGCAGGACGATCACGATCAGCAGAAAAACGAACATGGCGTTGGTCGTGGAAAGCGTGCCCGCGGTGGCCGCGATCTTCTTTTTCCCCGCCAGGCTCCCCGCGATGGCCAAGGTCCCCACGATCGGCAGGAAGCGCACAAAGAGCATGACCAGGCCCAGCGATACGTTTAAAAACACCGTGTTGGCGTTAAAGCCCGCGAAGGCGGAGCCATTGTTGCCGCCCGCGGAGGAATAGGCGTATAGGATTTCGGACAGGCCGTGCGCGCCGGGGTTGCCAAGGCTATCGGCCACCTGGGGCAGCAGCGCCGCGATGCCACTGCCCGCCAGGATGGCGATCGGGGTGGCCAGGCAGACGAGCACCGCCCACTTCATCTCATACGGCTCGATCTTTTTGCAGAGAAACTCCGGCGTCCTGCCCACCATCAGCCCCGCGATAAACACGGTGAGGATGGCGAAGGCCAGCATGCCGTAGAGCCCGCAGCCCACGCCGCCGAAGACCACCTCGCCGAGCTGCATGAGCAGCATGGGGATCATGCCGCCCAGCGGCGTGTAGCTGTCGTGCATCGAGTTGACCGATCCGTTGGAGGCCGCCGTGGTGAAGACCGCCCAGGTGGAGGAGGCCGCAATGCCGAAGCGCGCTTCCTTGCCCTCCATGTTGCCGCCGGCCTGCTCGACCGCGGAGACGTCCACCGCGCCGCCCTGCATGAGCTGCGGGGTCGCCAGCTGCTCATTGAGAGCCACCACGCCGAGCGCCAGCACCAGGCAGAGGAACATTGCCATAAAGATGGCGATCCCCTGCTTCCTGTTTTTGATGCTGCGCCCGAATGAGAAGCACAGGGCCGCCGGGATCAGCAGCAGCGAAATCATTTCAAACAGATTGGTAAAAGGATTCGGGTTTTCCAGCGGATGCGCCGAGTTGACGCCCATGTAGCCGCCGCCGTTGGTGCCCGTCTGCTTGATGGCGACCTGGCTGGCCGCGGGGCCCATCGGAACGAACTGCTCGGTGATGATCTGGGCGCCCTTTAGCGGCTGCCCGTCGAGCGTGACGGTGCCGGCCTCGGCATCGATCACGGCGCCGTCGATGATCTCCCCCTCGGCGCTGACTGCGATGGGCTCGAGCAGCGGCACGCTCTGCGCGGGCTTTAAGTTCTGGATGACGCCGCCGCCCACCAGGCAGAGCGAGATGATCAGGTTCAGCGGGAGCAGCACATAAAGGGTGCACCGGGTCAGATCGACCCAAAAGCTGCCTAGTCCCTGCGTCTTGACCCTCAAAAAGCCGCGGATCATGGCGAAGAGCACCGCGATCCCGGTCGCGGCGGAGACGAAGTTCTGCACCGTCAGCCCGAGCGCCTGGGACAGGTAGCTCAAGGTGGACTCGCCGGAATACGCCTGCCAGTTGGTGTTGGTGACGAAGCTGACCGCCGTGTTGAAGGACAGGTCCCACTTGACTCCCGGCAGGTGCTGCGGGTTGCCGGGCAGCACGCCCTGGAGCAGCTGCAGCAAAAACAGGAACACCAGCCCGATCCCGGAGAAGGCCAGGACGCTGAGAAGATACTTTTTCCAGCTCATCTGCTCGTCCTTCTGGACGTGCATGATCCGGTATATGACGTTTTCGCAGGGGGTCAAAACCCCGCTGAGAACAGTTTTCTCGCCGTCCATCACCTTTTGGATGTAGGCGCCCAGCGGGATGGCCAGGGCCACCAGAACGGCGAGATAGAGTATGTATTGCAGGAATGCATTCATCACTGCTCATCCCCCTTCATGAGTATATAGACATAGTAAACGAGTAACCCCACGGCGAGAGCGCCGATGATGGCAACAACTGCGTTCATCCTTGTGATCCTTCCTTTCCAGGTTTCCAAGATTTCGCTTTCGGGCTTTGCCTTTCTCTCTTTTGTGATTCTATCATCCGCCCCATAAAGATGGCGTTAACAGCCGAAGGCCGGCGTTAAGAAAGCATAAAGGCCGTTCACAGCCAGCCGAAAAGCAAGGAAAGCACCAGCGCGGCGGCCGACGTGACGGCGAAAAGCAAAGCCAGGATCAGCAGCGGCATGCCGATGAGCAGGCAGTAAAAAGCCAGATAGGGATGTGCCTGCACGAAGCGGATCATCGCCTCATGCTCCATCCGTTTTACATCGTGAACCATGTGAAGTGCCATCGTCATATAGACCCCCTCCTCACGCTTTCATCCTAACACCGGCGGCGTTAAAACGGTAAAAGGGAACCGGCCCCAGGGATAAAAAATCCGTTAAGATTGCAAGGGGCAAAACAAAAAGAGCCCGGGTGAAAGGCGGCCGCCTTTCACCCGGGCTCTTATCGCTCGTTTATGATTTCTGGGGAACGATCTCGATCCAGTAGCCGTCCGGGTCCGAGATGAAGTAAATGCCCATCTCCTTGTTTTCAAAGCAGATGCATCCCATCGCCTTGTGGTGGGCGTAGGCCGCCTCGAAGTCGTCCACCGACAGTGCGAGGTGGATCTCGTTGTCCCCCAGGTTATAGGGCTCCTTACGGTCCCGCAGCCAGGTCAGCTCCACCGAGTGGGGCGTCTGCCCGTCGCCGAGGTAGACCAAAATAAAGCTGCCGTCGCCGGCCTCCTTGCGCCGCACCTCATGCAGGTCCAGCGCCTCGCGGTAGAAGGCGACGCTGCGCTCCAGATCGAGCACATTATAGTTGTTGTGTTCGAGTCTAAATTTCATAAATATAATTCTTCCTTTCATCAGGTTGAAAGACGAATCTTTCGGCCCCAATCATAAGTTCCCCAAAAGCAGCAGCAGGATTCCCGCCTGCAGCACCAAAAGAGCCGGCACCCCAAAACGAAAGAGAGGGCGCTGCGTTTTGTGGCGGAAAACAAGCATACCAAAATAGAGCCCCGCGCTGCCCAGTAGCAGCGCGAGCAGCCAGAGGGTGCGCTCCGGCAGCCGCCACCGGCCCCGTTTGGCCCGGCGCTTGTCGACTGCCGCCGCCAAAAAGGCAGTCACGTTGATTGCAACAAGATATCCCCACAAAAAGCTCAGCGCTTCAGTCGGCATGCCGCACCTCCGAAACGCCGTCCAGCAGGGCGGCAAACGCCCGCTCGAAGGCCCTGTCCTGCTCCCGGGTGCGCTTGGGGGTGTTCCCCGCCCGTTTCCCGGCCCGGCGCAGCTTGGCGCCCAGGTGCCGTTCGAAGAGCAGCCGGTCGATGTTTTCCTTCGTATACAGCGTCCCGCTCTGATGGATCGCCATGGCACCCTTGCCCAACGCCATGGCGGCGACTCCGTAGTCCTGGGTCACCACCACGTCCGCGGGCGAGAGGAGGTTGATCAGTTTTAAATCCACGCTGTCGCGGGCCTTGTCCACCGTGATCACGGTGCTGTAGCCGTCATGGAGCTCGTGACTGGTGTCGATCAGCATAATAACCGGAATGCGCCGCGCCTTGCACTGCCGCAGGATCTCCTGCTTGACCGGGCAGGCGTCGGCGTCCACCAGGACCCGCATCAGACGCGTACCCGCCCGAGGGCGGCCCCGATATTCCCGCTGATCAGCAGGTCGGCCCTGCCGTCCGCCGGGGTGGGGTCGCGGTTGATCAGCACCAGCCGCTTCCCGCGGTAGTAGTCGATCAGCCCCGCCGCCGGGTAGACCACCAGCGAGGTGCCCCCCACGATCAGCATGTCCGCCTGCTCGATATACTCCACCGCCCGCTCGAGCAGGCCGCTATCCAGACTCTCCTCGTAGAGCACCACATCCGGCTTTACAATCCCGCCGCACCGGCAGCGCGGGACCCCCTCGCTCTCCAGGATAAAGCGGGCGTCGTAGGCCTTGCGGCAGGACATGCAGTAGTTGCGGTGCACCGAGCCGTGCAGCTCGAGCACCCGGCGGCTGCCCGCCTGGGTGTGCAGCCCGTCGATGTTCTGGGTAATCACGGCGCACAGCTTGCCCGCGCGTTCGAGCTCGGCGAGCTTTTGGTGCGCGGCATTCGGCCGCGCGTCGAGACAGAGCATCTTGGCGCGGTAGAAGTCGAAAAACTCTGCCGGGTGCTCCACAAAAAAGCTGTGGCTGATCATCACCTCGGGCGGATAGGGATACCTCTGCCGGTAAAGCCCGTCCACGCTGCGGAAGTCCGGGATCCCGCTCTCGGTGGAAACCCCCGCCCCGCCGAAAAAGACGATCCGTCCGCTTTCATCGATCATCCGCTGCAGCCGTTCGCTCTCGTTCATGCCTTTCCCTTCTTTTTTCAGTCCTCGGCCTGGCGCTTGGTCACGCCGCCGTCGATGATGATGTTCTGCCCGTTGATGAAGCCGTTTGCCTCGTCGGTCAGATAGAGGCAGGCCCTGGAGATGTCCGAGGGCTCGCCCAGCTTTTTGTGCGGGTGCGGCTCGGGCGAAAACGCGGTGTAATCCTGCGTCTCGATCCGGCCCGGGCTCAGGCAGTTGACGGTGGTGCTGTACCCCGCCAGCGTGGCGGACAGGGCGCTCGTCAGCGAGACCAGTCCGCCCTTGGAGGCGGCGAACACCTCGCTGTGCTCCACCGTCGTCAGATAGCCGGTCGAGGCGATGTTCACGATCCGCCCGTATTTTTTCTCGATCCCCCGCCTAAAACGGTTCTTGGTAAACTCCCGCGAGGTGATGAGCGCGCTGACCAGGTTGATATTCAGCATCTGCCAGATGTCGGCGTTGCTCATCTCCTCGATCGGTTTTTCCTGCATGATCCCGACGTTGTTCACGATGATCTCGATGTCCCCGTACTTGTCAAGCAAAATTCCCATCATCGCCTCGGTCTGCGCGGGGTCGGCAAAATCGATGCGGTAGAAATCCGCATCCAGGTCGTTGCCGAATTTGTCCGCGACAATGACCTGCGCGCCCAATTCGGAATAGGCGCGTGCGATTTCCCGCCCGATCCCGTTCGATCCCCCCGTGACCAGCATAAGCTTATCGCTGTACCTCATATTGTTCCCCCAAACATTATGGCGTTACGCTGTTGGCCGTTTTCATTATAGCAGTTTTGGGATTTTTTGAAAAGTTTTTGTCCAAATGAGGTCCGTGTATTTTTTTATCCTGCCGGGTTATTATCGCATCTCACAAAATTGGAGGGAAAAGATTTTACATATTTCACCAAAAATCTTTTCAATTTGTTCACAGAAAACCGCCAGAAATTGGAAATATTTAGTCGCAAAATCTTGCATTTTCCCAAATTTAGGGGTAAGATGAGGGCGTACGGAAACACCGTATAAAACCAAAATTATTGGAGGAGATTCCCATGAGAAGCATGAAATCCAAATCTTTGGCAGTCGTGCTCGCGGCGGCTCTTACCCTGAGCCTCGGCTCCCTGACCGCGTTTGCGTCGGGCAGCGCCAAGGCGAACACCATCTACTTCGGCAACGCGGTCATGACCCCCGCCAGCAACGGCGGCGAGCTGGTCATGCAGGGCAACAATCCCTTAAAGATCGTCTTCGACAGAAGCGACGTCGTCAAGGGCGAGGGCAACATCGTCATCACCCGCGACTACGACAGCAATCTGTATGATAAGATCGACGTACAGAGCGAGAACGTGACCATGGTGAACGACGAGGAAAACGGCAAGACCACCGTCTACGTCGAGCTTAACAAGCCCTTCGAGAAGAAGGACAACCTGACCGTGCGCTTCGACGGCAGCTGCTTTAAGCTCAAGGACAGCACCACCACCTTCCGCAACGTCGGCAGCTGGAAGATCAAGGTTGCCGAGTACGGCGTGTTTGACGAGAGCTTTGAGGCCCTCGACACCGTCGGCGGGATCGATATGATCACCGTCAAGCTCGGCGGCGCCGCCGTGCGCGCCGAGGTCTATCCGGCCAACCGCTTCGTGGCCGCAGTCAATGACACCACGCCCGACGAGAACGGCCAGGTCCGCCTGAAAGCGACCGGCAGAGGCACCACCGAGGTTGCCATCCGCTTCTTCGACAAGGACGACAACGTGATCGACGAGACCACCTGGGTTGTCAACGTGACCAAGGGCGGCGTTGTCGAGACCACCCCGGCCGCCGTGACCACTCCGGCCGAGGCTGCCCCGGCTGAGACCCCGGCTGTCGAGCCCGCCGAGACCGAGACCGCTCCTGCCGCCGACGCCACCGTCCCGGCAGAGGATGCCGCCGCTTCCTCCGAGGCTGAGACCTCCTCTTCCGAAGCCGCTTCTTCTGAGGCTTCCTCCTCTGAGGCCGCTTCCTCCGAGGCTGAGAGCTCTTCCGCCGCGGATTCCTCTTCTGCCGCTCAGTAAGCGACATCCAAAGACGACAAAACCCCCGGCAGGCTTTGGCCTGCCGGGGGTTTTCCCTTATTCCTCCGCCATCGCCGCAGTCGCTTCCTCCTCGGGCAGCCGGGCGAAGACCTGGCCCGCCTGGTCCTCCTGCAAGGAGGTAACGTCCTTTAGCGTGCGCTGGATCTGGCGGGTGCGAACCCCGACGAGCTGGTCGAGCTCGTGGTTGGCCTGCTCGAGCCGCTTCTGGGTGGCCAGCAGCACCCCGCCAAACTTGTCGAACTCGGTCTTGACAGCGCCCAGCACCTTCCACACCTCGCCGCTGCGCTGCTGGATGGCGAAGGTGCGAAAGCCCATCTGTAAGCTGTTGAGCAGCGCCGCCATGGTGCTGGGTCCCGCGACGTTCACCTTGTATTCATGCTGCAGGGTTTCGACCATCCCGCGGCTGACCACCTCGGCATACAGCCCCTCGAAGGGGAGGAACATGATCCCGAATTCGGTGGTGTAGGGCGGGTCGATGTACTTGTCCCGGATGTCCTTAGCAAAGGATTTGATCCGGCTTTGCAGCACCGAGAGGGCCGCGTTCACCTGCTCGGGAGTGCCGTTTTCATAGCTCTCGCGCAGCTCGGCATAGGCGTCGGCGGGGAACTTGGAGTCGATCGGCAGCCAGATATGCCCGCCGTCCTCGGCGGGCAGCTTGACGGCGTATTCCACATAGTTCTTCCCGTCATGCCGGGTGGCCACGTTGCGCGCATACTGCCCCGGCGCGAGGATTTCCTCCAGAATCGCCCCGAGCTGCACCTCCCCCAAAATCCCGCGGGTCTTGACGTTGCTGAGCACCTTTTTGAGGTCCCCCACCCCCACGGCCAGGTTCCTCATCTCCCCGAGCCCCTGGTAAACCTCCTGCAGCTTCTCGCTAACCAGCTGGAAGGAACGGGTCACCCGTTCCTCCAGGGTCTTTTGCAGCTTTTCGTCCACCAAACGGCGCATTTCATCGAGCTTGCGGTTGTTGTCCTCCTGCAGGTAGCTTAGCCGCTTTTCCACCGAAGCGCGGATTTCCTCGAGGCGCTGGGCGTTCTCCAGCGAAAAGGTCCCGAAGCGCTCCTCGAACTGGTGAAATTGCAGCGCCAACGCCCGGGCGAGGGCGTCCTGCTTTTGCAGCAGGTGCCCGTCAATCTCGCCGAACCTGTCGTTTTGCAGCTGGGCGGTACGGCTCTGGGTCGCCGCGATCAGCTCGCCAAGGGATTGCAGCGAGCTTTGCAGCGCTTCCTGGCGGGCGGCAAGGCTGCGCTCAAAGGCGGCGAGACGCTCGTTTTGCGCCTCGGCGGCGGTGCGCTGGTTGGCGGCGACCAGCTCGCCGAGAGACTGAACCGAGCCCTGCACACTTGAGAGAAGCTCCTGCCGCAGCTCGCGCTGCCCCGCCTCGAGCTGGCGGCTGTAGCCGTCTCCCCTCCCCCGACGCAGGGCAAGGATCGAAACAACCAGCGCGGCGGCGCTCACCGCCAGCAGGCAGATGAGCAGGATGGTTTCTATCGTCAAGCAATCATTCCCTTTCCGATGGTTTATAGCAAGTATACCGTTTTTCCGCCTTCCTGTAAACCGGCCCTCGCCCTGTCTTTTCCTTGTGCGCCGGGGCGCGGCATGATATAATAGCCACAGCGTGGCTATTATACATTTAAACGGCCGCAGCGATCCGCGTCTGTCGGCGCTTCCGCTGCACGGCCAATTATACCACTTACGATTTTCGTTCGTGGTATAGTGGAGGGGTAAAACACGGCCGAAAGAGGAAGAGAAAAGATGAAGGACGTCAGCTTGCTGATCAAGCCCGCATCGGGGGGATGCAACCTGCGCTGCGGCTACTGCTTTTATGCCGACGAGGCGGAAAAGCGCGAGGTGCCCTCCTACGGGATCATGCCGCGCGAGACCCTGCGCGCCATCGTGCGCCGCGCTCTGGAAAGTGCTCACGGCAGCTGCACCTTCGTCTTCCAGGGGGGCGAGCCCACCCTGGCGGGTCTCCCCTTCTACCGGGACCTGATCGAATACGAGCGGCTCTATAACCGGAGGGGGCTGCCCATCTACCACGCCATCCAGACAAACGGTATCTTGCTGGACCGGGATTGGACCGGCTTTCTCAAGACGAACGGCTTCCTCGTGGGCCTCTCGCTGGACGGGACCAAGGAGAGCCACGACCGCTACCGGCTCGCGCCAAACGGCGGCGGCACCTTTCAAAAGGTGCTCGCGGCGGCGCAGCGGCTGCAAAGCGGCGGGGTGCCCTTCAACCTGCTCACCGTCGTGACGGCCGACGTGGCCAGGCAGGCCGGGAAAATCTACGGCTTCTATGGGCGCAGCGGCTTTCGCTACCAGCAGTACATCCCCTGCCTCGACCCGCTCGGGGAGGCGCCGGGCGGGCATCCCTACTCCCTGACGCCCCGGCTCTACGGCGAGTTCCTCTGCGCGCTGTTCGACCTGTGGCTCCGGGACCTCATGCGGGGGGAATACGTCTACATCCGCTATTTTGAAAATCTTCTGGGGCTGCTGGCGGGCGAATTTCCCGAGAGCTGCGGGCTGTGCGGCGAATGCTCGCCCCAGCTGCTCATCGAGGCGGACGGCGGAGTCTATCCCTGCGACTTCTACGCGCTGGACGAGTGGCGGCTCGGGAACCTGTGCGACGACAGCTTCGAGACGATCGAGCGGCGGCGGCAGGAGAGCGGCTTCATCGCGCTCTCCCGCCGCAAGGACCCGAAATGCGCCGCCTGCCGCTGGTACCCCCTCTGCCGGGGCGGCTGCCGGCGGGAATGCGAGCCGGCCTTAGACGGGCGGCTGGGGCTCAACTATTTCTGCGAGAGCTATGAGATGTTCCTCTCCCACGCCCTGCCGGGGCTTCGTGAGGCGGCGCGGATCAGGAAAAGATAAAAGGAGGATATGGATGAGACGCAAAGACCGGGAAATTTCTGAGCGCAACAGGATCAGGGAGATCATTTTGTCCTGCCACTGCTGCCGGCTGGGATTCTGCGATGGCGGCGAGGTGTACATCATACCGCTCAATTTCGGGTATGAGGAGAAGGACGGCAAGCGCATCTTCTATTTCCACGGGGCCAGGGAAGGGCGCAAAATCGACCTGATCGCCCAAACGCAGCATGCCGGCTTCGAGCTGGACACCGGCTATGCGCTCATCGAGGCGGGCACGGCCTGCCAGCACTCCGCGCGCTATCAGAGCGTCGTCGGTACGGGGCGGGTCGCAATCATCGGGGAACCGGAAGAAAAGCGGGCGGCCCTGCAGACCATCATGCTGCACTACACCGGGAAGAACGATTGGGACTTTCCCGACGCGGCGCTCGGCTCGGTGTGCGTCTTCAAACTCGAGGTGGAAAAGCTGGCCTGCAAGGAGCACTGATAAATTGATAGAACAAGCGGAGTGCGTAAACGATCGCACTCCGCTTGTTTTTTTACTTTAAAAGTTTTCCCAAAAGCGCTGGCCGCAGGGGTGCGCAAGCTCCCCCCACTCGTCACGAAAGCGCTTCATCTCTTCCCGCAGGCGCTCCACCTCTCCCCGGCAGCCCGGCCGCTCGGCCAGGTTCACCGTCTCATAGGGGTCGGCTTGCAGATCGAAGAGCTGGGTCATGGGGGTGGTCTCGACAAGCAGCCCCTCGCGCCCCTCGCCCTCGCCCTGCTCCGAGACGATCCGCGCCTTCCTGTAGCGGTATTCGATCAGCTTATACCGCTTGTCCTTGACGCAGCGGATCTTGTCGGCATAGCCGGCATAGAGGGTGTCGCGGACCGCCGCCTCCGGGTCATATAACATGCGCGAGAAGTCCCGCCCCTCGACCGATCCGGGGATTTCGCAGCCGGAAAGGGTGCAGAGCGTCGGGAAGACATCCAGCAGGTAGAGGTAGCCGTCGCGCACCTGCCCCCTCGGGATCCCGGGTCCCGCGAAAATGAGCGGCACCCGGATCGAATGGTCGTAGCAGTTCTGCTTGCCCATCAGCCCGTGCTGCCCGATCGCCAGACCGTTGTCCCCGGAAAAGACGATAATGGTGTTTTCATACATCCCCTTCTCGCGCAGGCAGTCGAGCACCTGCCCGATCCGCCAGTCGAGATGGCTGATCATCGCGTAGTAGTCGGCGATATGCCGGCGCACCTCGTCCTCCTGGCGGGGATACCTGGCCAGGATTTCGTCCCGCATGTCGTACACCCCGAAGTCGAAGTGCATGCCGGCGAAGTTCGGCGGCAGCGGGATGTCCTTCGGGTCGTACATGTGCTGGAACTCCTCCGGCATGGTGCGCGGGTCGTGCGGCGCCATGAACGAGAGGTAGAGGTAGAAGGGGTCCTCCCCTTCGTAGCCGCGCAGCCAATCCATCGCCCGCTCGCTAAACAGGTCGGTCGAGTGGCGCCCGAGCGTGATGTGGGTGGCGCGGTGCAGCGAGGTGGAATTATCGTAGCAGGCGCTGATCGAGGCGCGGGCCATCTTGTCATATTTCCCGCTGGGATCGAATTCGTAGGTCGGCACGTTCCAGTGGTCCCACATCCCGCCGAAAAAGATTTCCGCCCCGTCGCAGAAGCTGCGCGCATAGGAGCCCGGGCCGTTGTGCCACTTTCCGATCCCGCAGGTGGTGTAGCCGTTTTCACGCAGCGTCTCGGGCAGCGTCTTGTGCGAGGGCGGGATCTCGGCCCCCTCGTCGCACAGGTGGTAGAGCGTGCGGCCGGAGTTGAGCATAGCCCGGCTGGGCATACAGACCGCCCCCACCGTGCCCGAGGGGATGTGCGCACCTGTAAAGGCGGTGCCCTCGCGCACCAGCCGGTCCAAATTGGGCGTCTTGATCTGCCCGTTGCCCAGCGCGTGGATGGTGTCGAAGCGCTGGTCGTCGGTCAGGATAAACAGGATATTCGGTTTCATGGCTTCCTCCTACTCTTTGATCCCGCTGGTGACGATCCCCTCGACAAAGAAGCGCTGCGCGCAGAGGAAGACCACGGCCAGCGGAAGCACCACGATGGTTGCGGCCGCCATCAGCAGCTCCCAGCGCACCATCGCGTCCTTGTAAAGCCCGAGCGCGAGCTGGACGGTGCGCACCCCTTCGGAATAGGTGATCACCAGCGGCCAGAGATAGTCGTTCCAGACGGTGGTGATTTTGATGACGCCGAGGCTGGCGAGCAGGGGCTTTGAAAGCGGCAGGTAGATGGAGGCGAAAATCCTCCACGCCCCCGCCCCGTCCATCTTGGCCGCCTCGTCCAGCGCGCGGGGAAAACCCAGGTAGAACTGCCGGGCCAGGAAGATCCCGAAGGCCCCCGCCAGGCTCGGCAGCATGATGCCCAGCAGCGTGTTGATCGCTCCCGTGCCCCCTTGCCCGAGCAGGTTGTTCCCGCCTATGAGCGGCACCGACTTGATCAGGATGAAGACCGGCACCAGGTTGACCTGCATGGGGACCATCAGCCCGAGCAGCACCGAGTAAAAGAGGGGCTTTCGCAGCGGGAAGCGCAGCCGCGCGAAGGCGTAGCCCGCCAGGAGGTTGAAGACAAGGCTGATGACGGTGGTCAGCACCGTGACGATGACCGAGTTCAGGATATAAAGCGGCCAGTTCGACCCGGTGAGCACCTCGACATAGTTTTGGAACCGGGGCGAGGCGGGCAGCAGCCGAAAGCCCATGCCGCTGACCTCGCTCCCGGTTTTCAAAGAGGTCAGCACCATCATCGCCAGCGGCAGCAGGGTGCATAACGCCAGCAGCAGGATGACGGCCGAGCGCAGCAGATAGGAGCAAAATTCGCGCGCGTTCAGGAAGCCGAGACGATTCCAGATATTGTTCATTTTGACCGTCTCCTCCTTTCCAAGAATTGTGCCGGTTCCGGCAAGGCGCAATTTTATGAGCTTGAAAGCGTTCACTTTTACATGTCCGCCGCGTCGGCGGCGTTGCCATAGCGGAAGTTGAGCAGGGTGATCAGCATGGTCACCGCGACCAGCAGCACCGCCATTGCCGAGGCGTAGCCCATCTCATACTGCTGGAAGGCCGCCTGGTAAATCTGGTGGACGATGGTGGTGGTGGCGTTGGCGGGGCCCCCGCCGGTCATCACCGAAACCTGCTCGAAGACGTTTAAGGAGCTGATGCAGGCCATCACGAACAAAAAGAAGGTGGTGGAGCGCAGCAGCGGCACGGTGATCTTTAAAAACCGCTGCACACCGCCGGCCCCGTCGATCTTGGCCGCCTCGTAGAGCTCGCCCGGGATGGATTGCAGCCCCGCGAGGTAGATGATCATGTTATATCCCACGATCTTCCAGATGGACATCACGATCACACAGGCGAGCGCCGTCCCCGGCTCAAAGAGCCAGTTGCGCGGCTCCAGCCCCAAGGCCGAGAGGATCATATTGAACAGCCCGCTCGACGGGTCGTACATCCAGTACCACACCGTGGCCGCCGCCACCATCGACACCACATAGGGCAGGTAGAAGGCCGCGCGGCAAAAGCGGTTGAAGAGCAGCCGGCCGTTCACCGTCACCGCCAGCAGCAGCCCGATGGCGATGGGCGGCAGGATGGTGAAGAGCGCATAGACCAAAGTATTTTGGGCGGCCCGCAGAAAGATGCCGTCCCGCAGCAGCCGCGAGAAGTTGGACAGTCCGACAAAGTTCATAGCCGAGAAGCCGTCGAAATCGGTCAGGCTGTAAACAATCGTGCAGCAAAGCGGCAGCAGGGTGAAGACAAAGTAGATGGTGTAACTGGGCAGCAGCATGGCGTAGCCCGCCCAGTCGATCCGGCGGCCGCGCGGCCGCTTCGGCTCGTGGCGCATTTGCCCCGCCTCCCTTTCCTATGGATTTTACTGGATCGCCTCTAAGAACTGCTGATAGTTGGAATCCAGCGCCTCCTGCGAGGTCTTCTGGTTATAGACCACCTCGGTGGAAGCGTTGAGGATGTACTTGAGCCCGCTGAGCCACCAGAGCGTCTTCTCGGCGCCCTTGCCGATCGACATGCTGTTGTAGATCGCCGAGTTGAGGACCGGGTCGGCGTCGATATACTTGTCCTTCAGCGACTGGCGCACCACCGGGAAGTTGGCCTTCTCATAGCGCGTCCACATCTCGTCCGAGGTGACGGACTGGCCGATGAAGTCCCAGGCCGCGTCATGGTTCTTGCTGTCGGTGGTGATGGATAAAAATTCGCAGCCGCTCCAGACCGACTGGCGCGCCTTCTTGGGATAGAACACGCCGATGTTCTCCTTCTGCTCGGGGTGCTCGCTGATGAACTGGGAGATCGAGGACGGCGAGAGCACCGACATCGAGGCCGTGCCGTCCATGAAGGGCGGGGTCTGGCTCTCCTGCTGGGAGGTGACGGTGATGGAATACTGCGAGAGCTCTTTGATGAAGTCGAGCGCCTCGACCATCTCGGGCACGTTCCAGTTGGGATCGCCGTTTTCATCCGCGAAGTCCACCCCGTTTTGCCGCATGATGGGGCAGACGATCCAGTCGTTGTCCGGGGTGAGCAAAAATCCCGCCCGCTTAACGATGTCGCCCTCCTTGACGGTCAGGCGCTCGGCGGCGGAGAGCATCTCTTCCCAGGTCTCGGGCGGCTGCTCGGGATCGAGCCCGGCCTCCTTAAAGTGCTCCTTGTTGTAGACGAAGAGGATCGGTCCGGGATAGACCGGGAAGGCGATCTGCGCGCCCTCATAGTTGCCGAGGTCCATCATCGAGGGCATGAAGTCGTCCTTGTCCGGCAGCCCGTCGATGTAAGGGTTCAAGTCGACGTACTGCTTGGCGTTGCCCCGCACGGCGATCCCGCCCAGCCGCTCGCCCACGATATCGGGCGGCGCGCCCGCGGCCAGCGCGACGTTCACCTTGGTGTCGAAGTCGCTCCAGGTCGCCTCGCTGTACTCGATGGTGATTTCGGGATGCTCCTGCTGGTAGCGCCCGATGTAGTCGCTCCAGTATTCGCGGTCCATCGGCTGGGTGCCGCCCTTTAAAAAGGTGAGCTTGACCTTCTGGGCCGGGGCCGCCTCCTGTGAGCCCGCGGCCGGCTGGCCCGAAGGCTTTTGCGCGGCGCTCCCCTCCTTGGACGCGCATCCGGGCAGTACGGCGGTAAACAAGGTCAGGAGCGCACAGAGTAAACCGATTGTTCGTTTCATTTTAATACCCCTTCCTTTCTGGACGTTTCGTGCCGGTTCCGTTCAGCGGCATAGGCACAAAACCCTGTGTTTGAAAGTTCCCCTTCAAACTATTTCCCTCTTCATATGTCCCGCGTCTTATCGTACCTTTATTATACCGGCCGGCAACATGGCAAAAAAGAAACGCTGTTTGGATTCCTTGTCGTTCTGTTTGTGTCTTTGTCCGGGCGCCGCAGCCCGAACCAAAAAAACAAACAAAAATCCAAAAATAACAAAAGCCGGGCAGAAACCCTGTCCGGCCCGGCTGTCATTCCCTTGGAGGGCCCGCGCGCAGCGCCGCGGGGCTGACCCCTTTATACTTTTTATAAATGTGAGAAAAATAGCTGGCGTTGGGGTAGCCCACCCGTTTTGCCACCTCGCTCAGCCGCAGGGAGGTGGATGTGATCAGCCGCTCGGCCTCCTGCAGCCTGACCGCCGTGAGATAGGTGCTCAAATTCTCCCCCGTCTTTTGCTTAAACAGGCTGCTCAGATAGGAGGGGTTGAGGTGCACCGCCTCGGCGATCGAATCGAGGCTCAGCGCCGCCCCGAAGTTCTGGCGCACATAACGCTTGACCTGCGCCACCGTATCGGCGCCGCCCTCCTCCCGCAGCCGGGAAACGAGGGCCTCTGCCGCCGCGCGCGAGCGCTTATTGAAGCCTTGCACCTTGCTCTCCTTTTGCAGCCCGGCGCGCAGCTCCTGCTGTGAGAGTCCTCCCCCGACCTCCTTAGCGGCCGCGTAATAGGAGAGCTGGGACAAGAGGTTTTGCACCGTTTCGCGGTAGCTCTGCGAGCCGCACCTCGTCGCATGTTCCCCGGCTTGCAGCAGAGACTCAAAGAGGGGCAAAAACTGCGCCTCGCGCCCCTGGCGGATTGCCTCGCCCAGGCGCTCCGCGGCCTGTTCGAGCGCACGGTCCACCCCCTTCGGGGATTCATAATAGAGCCGCGCCTTGTAGCCGCCTGCAAAGAAGCAGCCGTCGAGCGCCTCCCTCGCCTGGCGCGCGGCGAGCTGCAGCGGGGCCGCGCCCGAGAAAATATCGCTCACCCCCACGTCCAGCTCCCCGCAGGCGAGCAGCCCGCTTGCGAAGCTGTGGAGGTTGGAGAGGGAGATCAGCCTGCTCGGGCTCTCCTCGAGGTTCCCGAAGACCAGCAGCTGCTCCCCATCGCGGTAAAGGGAAAAGGCTGACATCCACTCCCCGCACACCCCGGCGATTTTGTCCTCGTCCCGGATCCCCGGCCCCGCCAGGGCCGCCGCGACAAAAGAGCTGTTTTGCAGCCCGAGCTGCCGCGCGTCCGCGCCGCCCTCGCTTTCCAGCAGCTCCCGGATTACCCGCTCCTGCTTCAGGTGCCGGTAGGAATGGGCCATCCCGGCCAACTGGCGCTGGGTCGTCAGCTTTTCGTCGAGCTCCCGCAAGATGGCGATGAGCTCCTTCTCCCCGGTCTGGTACTTGACGATGTACCGGAAGACGCTCTGCTCGATCGCCCGGTAGGCGTAGCGGAAATCCTCATGGCAGGTCATCACCACAAAGCAACAGTCGGGCCCTAGCTTTCGCGCCTCGCTGATAAAATCCAACCCGTCCATCAGCGGCATGACGATGTCGGTGATCACCACGTCCGGCAAAGTCTGCCTGAAAAGCTCGAGCGCCTGGGCGCCGTTCTCGGCCTCCCCCACCAGCTCGCAGTCCAGCCCGCTGCCGCGCAGGCAAAAGGCCATCCACTGCCGGATAGGCAGCTCGTCATCCGCGATCAATACCCGCAGGTGCACCGCTCTCCCCCCTTTGCAAAAAATCTTTGTCCCGCAGCGGCACGCGCAGCAGGATGGTGGCGCCCTCCTGCTCCCCGCTGACAATTTGCAGTGCATAGTCCGCGCCGTAGTTTAAGACCAGGCGCTCGTTGACGTTATAGAGCCCGACCTTCGAGAAGCCCCCGCGCTCCTCGCTGAGCCCCGAGAGCACCTCGCGCACCTTCGCGTCATTCATCCCCACCCCGTCGTCCGAGACCGAAAAGAGAATGTCCTCCCCCTCCCGCCTCGCCTCGATATGCAGGGTGCAGGGGCGGCCGGCCGGCTTGATCCCGTGGTTGACGGCGTTTTCCACCAGCGGCTGGAGCAGCATGCGCGGGATGTGCCGCTCCAGCAGCTCCTCCTCCACCGCCCACTCGACCTCAAACGGGGTGGAGAAGCCCATCTGGCGCAATTTGAGATAGTCTTTCAGATAGGCGACCTCCTCGCGCACCGTGATCGACTCCCCCGTGCTGCCGATCGAATTTCGGAGCAGCCGGATGAGGAAATCGAGCATGGCGGCCACCTTCTCATTGCCCTGCATGGCGGCCACGCAGCGGATCGAGAACATGCTGTTGTAGAGGAAATGCGGGTTAATTTGCGCCTGGAGAACCGCCAGCTCGAGCCTGCGCTTGATCTGCTCCTCCGCACGCACCTGCTCCATCAGGGCGCGCAGGCCCAGCTGCATCTGGTTAAAGCTGTCCCGCAGGCTCAGAAGCTCCCGGGTCTTATAGGGGGTGCCGTCCAGCTCGAACTGCCCGCCGCGCACCCGCCTCATCCGCCCGCTCAGCTCTCCGATCGGCCGCGCCAGGCTGCGCGCGCCGAAAAAGGAGATGGCCGCCCCCGCCAGCACCGCCAGCGCGAGGATCAAAAGGATCGCGCGCTGCAGCGTCTGCACCGGGCGCAGGTATCCGCGCAGGTCCACCTCCTCGATGAGCATCCAGCGCCCGTTGTTGACGGGCGAATAGAGCAGCAGCCTCTCCTTCCCGAGCGAGTAGCCCGCCTCCTTCGCGCCGACGATTTCCTCCATCCCCTCCCGATCCAGCACATTGCCGCCGAGCAGGGCGCTCTCCTGCGCCGAGACGACGTCCCCCTCCCGGGAGACGACATAGACCCGGCTGTAGCTGTTGCCGCTGCTGAGGTAGCGGTAGGAGTCCAGGATCACGCTGTGGGGGACGTTGACCACCACCACGCCCCGCGAGCGGTTGGTGTTCGGGTTCTGCACGCTGCGGAAGAAGGGGATAACCACGTTTTCCTGCATGCTGCGCGCATAGATTTCGGCGTTGCGCGTATCCTCAAAGGCACAGCCCACCACGATCCGCCCGCCGCTGCCCAGCGACTCACCGTAGCCGTGCAGCTCCTTGTAGACATCGTAGTCAAATTGCGGGTCGGCCAGCGAGCTGTAGGAGAGGTGGTCGCGGCCCATCAGCAACAGGTTAAACTGGATATAGGGGTTCCCGAGGTAGAGGATGTACTTGTCCGCTAAAGATTTGAAGAGGTAGCTCTGCGAATAGTTGTAATCCTCCTGGCTCAGGTGGGACTGCGAAAAGTAGTAGGAAAGCTGCTCATCCTCGCTGATCAGGGTGACGATGGAATAGATCTGCGCCATCTTGGTATTGAAGATTTCGGCGATCTGCTCCACCGCCTGCTTTCGCACCGAGACCAGCTCGTCGGTGATGGTGCGCCGGTACTCGGCGGTGATGACCAGCGAGACGAGCAGCACCACCAGGATCAGCGGCACCGCGATCAGCAAAAGCATCTGCTGGCGCAGGCGCATGGTTTTGCGTTCCATGGGCAACCACCTCGAATCCGTACAACTTTTTTCCACATTTTTCGCAATTTTCAGAACGATCATACCATGTTTCGACCCGCGTTTCAAGAAGGCGGCCCCGCAGATGCCAAAAGCCCCGCCCCCTGCCTAGGCAGGGGGCGGGGCAAAATTTCAGTATCAGTCGACGTTCGAGCAGGAATGCCAGACGTTCTGCACGTCGTCGTTGTCCTCGAGCATCTCGAGCAGGCGCTCCATCTTCTGAACGTCCTCCTCGTCCTCCAGCTTGGTCTCGGTGGTGGCGATGTACTCCACCTCGGCGCTCTCGAGACGGTAGCCCTTCCCTTCGAGCCCCTCGCGCACCGCGCTCAGGTCGTCCGGGTCGGTGTAGACCTCGATGACGTCGTCATCGAACTCGTAGTCGCCCGCCGGGGTCTCCATCAGGTCCTCCATGAACTTTTCCTCCGAGATCCCGCCCTCCTCGTTGTTGACGATCACCAGGCCCTTGCGCTCAAACAGGAAGGAGACGCAGCCGTTCTGGCCGAGGTTGCCGCCGAACTTGTCGAAGTAATGGCGCAGGTCCCCCGCGGTGCGGTTGCGGTTGTCGGTCAGCGCGTCCACCATCACGGCGACGCCGCTCGGCCCATACCCCTCATAGACGATGGATTCGTAGTTGTTCTTGTCCCCGTCGCCCACCGCCTTCTTGATCAGCCGGTCGATGTTGTCGTTGGGGATGTTGTTCGACTTGGCCTTGGAGATCAGGTCGCGCAGCTTGGAATTGTTATTGGGGTCCCCGCCGCCCTCGCGCACGGCCACGATGATCTCGCGGCTTATCTTGGTAAAGACCTTGGCGCGCGCGCCGTCGGTCTTCTCCTTTTTGCGTTTGATTGTGCTCCATTTGGAATGTCCAGACATCTGAAAAACCTCCGTTGGAAGAAATCCGCCCTTAACTCTACCAGTATACCAAACCGCTATCCCCAAGTCAAGGCGGCGAGCACGCTGCAACGTATGTTTTGTATAGGCCGGCTCCGGCGTTTTCACGAAACCGCCTTGAGAAGAACCATTTGATATGATATTGTTATAAAAAGGCTATGTTTGCCTTTCAGGGAGAACGCGCACTCTACAAATTAAGAATTGATGGAGAAAGACTGATGGGAACAGGTATTATCCTATGCGGCTTAAACGGCGCCGGGAAGAGCACGCTGGGGAAAGCCCTGGCAGAAAAACTGCATTTTCATCTGATTGATATTGAAGAGCTCTATTTTCCCGGGACAGACCCCCGTGATGTCTACGCCTCTCCCCGCACCCGCGAAGAAGTGGAAAAGCTCCTTTTTAGCGAGGTGAACGCGCATGAAAATTTCATCTTCACCTGCGTAAAGGGGGATTACAGGGAATCCATTTCCTCCTGCTTTCACTATGCCGTATTGATTGACGTTCCCAAAAACATTCGGGTACAGCGGGTTAAACAACGTTCTTTTGAGAAATTCGGCGATCGAATGCTGCCGGGCGGGGATTTACATGAGCGGGAGGAAGGCTTCTTTGCGTTCGTCGAATCCAGAGCCGGGAAGGAAGTCGAAGAATGGGTAGACGGCATCCGCTACCCCGTCATCCGGGTCGATGGGACAAAGCCCATTGAAGAGAACACAAGGCTGATTGTCGAGCAAATTCAAAATCAATGAAGGAGGGCCCATGGATACAGTCAAAAAAATGCTCCCGTTCCTGCTGGCAATGGCAATTGACTTTTACATCCTCCCGCTGCTGATCCGGGACACCGGGAGCGCCATGCTCCTCATGCTGGTGGTGATCCCCTTGCTCTGTTTTGCCTGCGCCGCCGCCTACGGGGGCAGGCATGGGTTTCATCCCCTGTTTGCGCTCGCCGTGGCGGTTTTATTCGTGCCGTCCATCTTCCTCTACTACAATCCTTCCGCCTGGATGTATTCCGTCGGCTACGGGATCGTCTCTCTGCTCGGGAACGGGCTCGGCTCGCTCTTCTGTAAACGGCCCAAATAGGATCCTACACGGCCCGCCGGGGATTTCAGGTGCCGGGGTTTTGGCGCACATCGGCATACCGCTGCGCTTCACTCGCGATCTCGAGCAGCCGCCCATAGCCCGGGGAGCCGGCGGCGAAGCGGTGGCGCACGGCATAGCCCACATCGCTGGAGTGCACCTGCAAATAAGATTGGTTCATGCTCACCGTGTAGACGATCCCGCCCTCGAAGCGGATCTCTATGGCGAGCTCGGGCTCGGACAGCAGCACCTGACCGGTAATCTTTTGGTAGCTCTCCGGCTCGATTTGCAGCGCCTTGAGGTCGGAGAAGATGATCCCCTCGTTCGCGTCGGATTCGCGCCGGTAGCCGGTGAGGTAATTGTGCAGCGAGAAGGCCGGCGGCATCCCCGCCCCGCCCCGTAGCTTATAATAGCGCATCATCCCCAGCCAGTAGTCGCCCTTCGGCAGCTCCTTCATATCCTCGCGCAGAAGGTTCCTCAGCGCGCGGTAGCCCTCCCCCGAAAAGACGTAGGCCCTGTCCGGAATCCCCATATCGCTGCGAAAGGGCTCCTGCCCGAAGTTGTAGCGGTTGACGTGGGTTTTGATGAGAATCCCCTTTTCGTAGAACTCATATTCCAGCTTGATCTCCCCGTCGTAGACCGCCATCCCGTCGGGAGAGGCGAGGGCGGCGCCCAGCTCGTCCGGCCCGGCCGGGCGGCCGGCGCCGTCCAGCGCCGCCAACGCCCCGATCAGCCGGGTCAGCCTGCCGCCCTTGACGGGGGCGTAGCTCTTGGTCGGGTTGTCGTAAAGATGGAGCGTTCCCCCGTCCGCCTGGCCCGGCGCGGGGATTTCACCGGGGGAAGCGAGCAGAAACGGCTCGACGTCCGGCTGGTATTTCTGGCTCAGCTCCTCGATCAGCCCTCGCAGGGTGCCGAGCTTCCCGCTCAGAATGGCGGGGGAAGCGCTGCCCTCTCGTTGGATGCGGTTGTCGCCCCACACCTCGTAGCAAACCGTCTTCCCATCCTTAAGCTCGAACAGCACGCCCCGCGGGACCCCGCCGGCCGCGAAGGCGTACTGCTCATTGGGCGCCGTCAGGTCGTCGATCTCCTGGAGCTCTGTAAAAATCCGCTCGACGTCCTGCGGGTCGGTGACCTCGTATTTCACGAAGTCCCCGAAGACAAAGGCCGTCCGCACGTCCTCCTCGTCGGGGACGGCGAGCGCCGCGCCAGCGGCGGTCAGTGAAAGTATGCACAGCAGCATACCGGTTACGATGGGCAGCAGGCGTCTGGGCATGGCTATTTCCTCCCCTTGGCACTTCACATTTTCTTCACTGTAGCACAGGGGCTAGCCGGTGTCAATCGCCGTAGAAGCCTTTGAGCACCGGCACCGGCTGGCTCACGCTGCCGCCGGCGGTGTTGAAGGTCAGGGTGCGGATTTCCCAGAGCCCGCTGTCAAAATTCAAGTTGTCCAGCAAGGAGAAGTCCCCGAGCGCCAGCCCCTTGGAAGGGGCGTGCAGCGTCGGGGGCGTGCCGTAGCCGCCTCCGTCGTTGACGCTGCCGCCGACCCCGGCCGAAATCGGGGAATTGCACCAATAGCTGTTGTAGATATTCCCGCCTGTTCCGGGATAGGAGGTGTTGCCGGCCAGGGCGAAGCTGCCGCGCCGGGGCGAGCCGCCCGATGCGGGGATGGCGTAGCAGCCGCTCAGGTCGAGCCCGCCACTGTTGATTCGGCCGATCAGTCCCCCCGTCTCCCAGTCGGCGTTCAGGCGCGGGCCCAGGACATAGCAGTTTTCCAGGACACTGCCCTTTTCCGCCGTGCCGACAAGCCCGCCCGCGGCGTATCCATAGACGGTGGAGTTCAGTGCATAGCAGTCCGTAATCCGCGTGTTTCCCATGCAAACCGCGGCCAGCGCTCCCCGGGCAGCGGAGGAGCTGATCGCGGCATTTTCAATCCCCAACGAAGTGATCGTGGAATCAACAACATAGATAAAGAGCCCGCTGGAAAGCGTTTGATTCGGGAACGTAATTGTATGGTACCCGCCGTCGTACCGGCCGGTAAAGCTCTTGATGTCGGTGCCGATCCCGCCCCAGCTCCCGTCGAGCCGGATGTCCCGCACCTGCAAAAAAGAGTGTCCGCCGGCGAGGTGCGCGCTGTGGATGTGCGCGAGCTGCGCCTGGTTCGTCACCCGCCACGGGCTTCCTTCGGTGCCCGCCCCGGCGTAGAACGCGCCGGCGGTCCCCGCCGCGCAGCCGCAGGAGGGAGAGGTGGTAAAGGGGGTGCGCACCGTGGCCGCCGTGTCCAGCCCCACCCGCTCCGAGGCGGGATGGGCGGTGACCTGGAGGGTATAGCGGTGCGCCCCCTCGGGGTCCACCGCCAGCGGGAGATAGACGCGCTGCTCGCCTTCCCCGCTCACCGTCACCTGGGCGCGCATCAGAGAATCCTGGGCTCCTTCCTCGTCGAACACCTCGAAGGTATACCGTGCGGCGCGCGGGGAGGGTGTGAAGGGGATGTCCACCCCATAGTCGCAGGCCTCGCCCGCCTCCACGTTTACCTCGGCTCCCGCCGCCAGAACCACGGGACTAAGCGTTACTATGAATAAAAGGATCAGCGCGCATACCGCCATCTGTTTTTTCACCGGTTCCAACTCCCCATAATTGACCGCAAGAAACGCTTTCTGCCGGTCTCCGCCCCGCCGGGAATCCGCCGCAAAAGCGCGAATCCCCTTGAAAGAGCTGGCAAAATAGGATATAATTAGAAAAAACAGGGCCGATTAGAAGCCGCGTTCGATCGACAGTCCAGCTTTCAGGGGAATTTGGACTGCAAGAAAGCGTTTCTAGCGGTCAATTAAATGGCAAAGCGGCGCCCTCCAAAAATTGGAGGGCGCCGCTTTTCATTCTTCAAATTATTTTTTAAGCAGGCCCTTGATCCATTCGCCAAAGCCCTTTTTCTCCTGTACCGGGGCGGGGGCTTCCTCCACCTCAGGGATTTTGATCTCGTCGGTCTTCATGATGAACTTCAGGTCGGTGTCCATGTACTCCGGCGCGTCGGTGTAGATGCGGTAAGCGTCGGCCAGGTCCACCAGGGCGTCCCTGCGCTCGATGAGCTCGTCGAGGTCCTCGACCTGACCGGTATATTTGTCCACCGCGCCCTTGTCCTGCAGCACGTCGAAGAGGTTGAAGACGCTGGCCATCAGGTTTGAGCTCTGCGGGGCCACCGCGTCGCGCAGGATTTCGCTGACGTTGCGGTTGGCGAGCAGGTCGTTTTTCATGTTGAGCAGCACATCCACCGTCTTTGGGCTCTCGTGCAGGCTCTTGTCCATCGCCGGATCGTCGAGATCGCGGCGCAGGTCGCGCAGGATGGGCCGCGCGTCATTAAAGCTCTGCTTGAGGCTGCCGTAGTTGTCGCGGAAATCCTGGAACTTATCCGAGTCGTATTCGCGCATCACCCGCTGCAGGGCCTTGATGTTGTCGCGGTTCTCGTCCAAATCGTCGAGCATGTCGCGCATTTCCCCCAACAGGTATTGCAGCTGCCGGCTCTCGGGTCCGCCGATCCGGTCGGAGAGCTTCTCGGCGGTGTCCACGATCTCATGCACCTTGGGCAGCAGCGCCTCGGTGAAGGCCGCGGCCTTCTGCAGGCGCTCCTTGGCCTTCTCGGCGCCGCCCAGCTCCCCGACGATCGCGCCCTTGAGCTGGCTTATACTTTGCAGCGCCGGGGTCAGCTGCGCCATGACCTCGTCGGCCTTCTGCCCGGCGATAGTGTCCCGCTTGCTCTGCAAAATGCCCATCAAAGTCTGGTAATTGGTCGGGCCGCCGGAAGCGAGCGTTACGCTGCGGGCGGCGCGGTGGCTCGCATGTTCCTCCCCGCTCTCACCGACGGTCAGGTCCCCGTCTTCTTCGTCCTCCTCATCTTCTTCGTCGTAGCCGTCCCAGAAGGAATGGTCCACCGGCGAGGTGTTCGATGAGCGGCGGATGGTACCCCGCTCCTCCGAGCCGATGGTCAGCTCTGCGGGAACGGAGCTGTCGCGGCTGCCCTGGGAAGCGCCCATGTCGCTTGAGAGCAGCGCCTCGAGGGCCGCATACTCCTGGGCGCTGACGTAGGGCTTGATCTGGGAAAGGATGGCGCTCTGCACGCCGGGGTCGATCGTCCCGCTCTGCGGGATCATCAGCGCCAGCTTGTTGATCTCGTTTTCGGCCACCGCCTTGACGGCCACCCTCATATTCTCCGGGGTCAGGTACTGTTCCACCGCCGGGTTATCCAGGGATTTTGCTAAGTTTACCATCGCATCGCTGTACTTCAGCAGCACCTTGAAGGTCTCGACCTGCTCCTTGTTGTCCTGCATGGCGTCGAGCATCTCGATCGCCTGGTCGCACAGCTTGTCGAGGTCCTTGCAGTCCAAATCCTCGATGGTGTCATAGTCGTCGAGCAGGTCGCGAATCTTCTCAATATTCTTCTTGCTCATCTGGTGGATCATGTCGTTGATCGCGTCGGAATCGAGCAGGTCGTCGATGTCCACCTTATCCATGTCCTCCCAGACGCGGTCGTAAAGGTCGATGTTTTCGTCGGTGATGTACTTCGGGAGGATGTCGAGCACCGCGGTGTCCAGGTCATAGAAATCGAAGATGTCGTCGATCATCGTGCGCGCGCCCTCGGTGATCGGCTCATCGGTGAAGAGGGAGCGGGTGCGGTGGTTGGGGTCGGCGGCGTCGAGATTGTTCTGCATGTCGCGCAGGTCGTACATATCCGCCTTCATCTCCCGGATGTCCTGCTGCGCGTCGATCTCGTCGAGGTCGGGGATTTCGGTGGTCATCACGATCATGATCGGGCCCATCTCGAACTCGGTCACGTCGGCGGTGACGGTGAACTCCTCCGGGAAGTCGAGGTCCTCGAAGCCGGGGATGTCGTAGCGCTCAAGATCGAGGTTCTGCTCCATACCGGGCATGGCGATCAGGGCGACTGCCTGGTTGTTGCCGTCGGTCTGCACGGTACCATCTGACACCGAGACGTTCGAGAACTTGTCGTCCGGCAGGGTCATGGCGACCACGGCCATCGCCGGGGTGTACATGGTGACGTTCTTCCCGCCGATCCGAACGGTGTTTCTGTTGGTATTGCGAAATTTTAAATCGATCTGCACCCGGCCGCTCTGGCCGGCCATCTGCTCGGGCTTCATCCGCTTTCCGTCGAGCGAATAGGAGATTTCCAGCTCGACGGGCAGCTTCCCGCTGGCCTTGCCGCGGTAGTACAGGTCGGTCCCGTCCATCTTCCAGGTGAGGGCGCTCCCGTCGCGCTGCGGGCCCTCCACGCTCTTGATGTTGATCACATCGTCGAGGGTGGTGCGGTCCTCGACGGTGACGTTCGCCTCGTCGGTGTGCAGCCAGTCGGTGACGATCTGCTCGCGGGGCTTGCCCGAGGGATCGAGGTTGACATAGACCGTCTCGGTCTTCTTGCAGGAGAGGCCGATTGTCGCCTCCTTTGCGGCCGTACTCACGGCCGGGGCGGCGCTCACGGGCGCCAAGGGCGCCGGGGCCGAGGCGGGTACGCCCGCCACCGCGGCCACGCTGACGGTTGCGAACAGGAGCGCCATGCCCGCACAAATCACTTTTAAGGGTGCTTTTCTCATGATTGATTCCTCCTAATTCGCACTAATTCGCAGATTCCGGGAGCCCGGCCGGGGCCTTTTTATCCGCCCGCCGCCTGGAGGCGCGGGGCTTCGGGGTGGTGCGCCAATCCTTGGTGGTCCGAGCGAAAATCCTTTCACAGCACAGCAGGATCGAGGGCAGGATGAAGATGCTCACCAGTGCGCTGATGATCGCGCCGCGCGCGAGCATCGAGCAGATGGACTGGATGATCTCGATCTTCGAGACGATCGCCACGCCGAAGTTGGCGCAGAAGAAGCCCAAAGCGCTGGTAATGATCGAGCGGTCGGCCGCGTTCGAGGCGATCTTCATCGCCTCGACGCTCTCATGTCCCGCCCGCAGCTCCTCGCGGAAGCGGGTGGTCATCAGGATGGCGTAATCCACCGTGGCGCCCAGCTGGATGCACCCGATGACGATCGGGCAGATGAAGGGGATGACCGTCCCGCTGAGGGCGGGGATCCCCTGGTTGATGAAGATGGACAGCTCGATGGCCGCGACCAGCACCACCGGCACGGTGAGGGATTTAAAGCAGATGGCGACGATCAGGAGGATGGCCAGGATCGAGATGACGTTGGTGACGCTGATGTCCACCGTGGTGATTTCGCTCAGATCCTTGGTCAGCGGTCCCTCGCCGGTGATGAGCGCATCGGGATCATAGGCCTTGACGATCGCATAGAGCTCGTCGATCTGGGCGTTCTCCTCGTCGGTGGCCGCCTTGTAGCTGGAATTGACCATCATCATCTGCTTGCCGTCCTTCTTGCAGAAGTCCTTGATCTCCTGCGGGATGAATTCGTCCGGGATGCCCGGCCCGACAAATTTGTTGAAGGCCAGCACGCTCTCGATCCCCTGTACCTTCTCGACCTTCTTCGCAATGTCGCTCAGATCGTTGGCCGGCAGCGAATCGTCCAGGATGATGAAGTGGGTCGAGGCCATGTTGTACTGCTCCTTCATCTTGTCGGTGGCCACGATCGACCCGAGGTCCTCGGGCAGCGCCCGGTCGAGGTTGTAGTAAATCTCGGTGCGGCTTTGCAGGATCACCGCCGGGATGAAGAGCACCAGGAAGAGCGCGGTGAAGGTCTTGCGGTGGTCGATGATCCAGTTGTTGAGCCGGCTGAAGTCCGGGATGATGGTGCGGTGGTGCCAGCGGTGGATCAGCTTGTCGAACTGCAGCACCAGCGAGGGCAGCACCACGACCACCACCAGAATCCCGATGATGACGCCCTTGGCCATCACGAGGCCAATGTCCTTGCCCAGCGCCAGGCGCATGAAGCACAGGGCCATGAATCCGGCGACCGTGGTCATCGAGCTGCCGGACAGGGAGGTGAAGGCGCTGACCACGGCGCTGGCCATCGCGTCGCGCCGGTCGGAAAACTTCGGCTTCTCCTCGTCGTAGCGGTCCATCAGGAAGATGGAATAGTCGATGGTGACCCCCAGCTGCAGGATGGCCGCGATGGCGTTGGTGATATAGGAAATCTCACCGAAAATGACGTTGGTCCCCATGTTGTAAAGCACCGCGAACCCGATCCCGATGATGAAGACAAAGGGCTGCACGGTGGAGGACATGGTCAGCAGCATGGCGAAGATGGTGAGCACCACCGCCAGGATGGTGTAGGTGGGCATCTCGCTGGCCACCAGGGAGGCGATGTCCCTTGTAAAGATGGAAAACCCGCTGAGGAAGCACTGCTCATTGCACAGCGCGCGGATGTCGTCGATGGCGGTCATGGTCTCGATCGAGGCGCCGGGATGATCAAACTGGATGATCATCATGGTGGAGTCGGCCTTGCTGCTGTAGAAGATGTCCTTGAGCGTGTCCGGCAGGATCTCCTTGGGCACGCTGATGTCCAGCATGTCGCTGATCCACAAAGCATTCGAGACGTTCGGCACGTCGGCGATCTTCTCCTTGAGCTTTTCCACATCACGCGCCGGCATCCCCTCGACCACCAGCATGGAGGTCGCCGCGTTCTGGAAGGTGTCCTCCAATATGGTCTCGCCCTGGGTGGACTCGAGGTCGTCCGGCAGGTAGCTGAGGATGTCATAGTTGATGTTGGTGCTGACGATCCCGATGAAGCTCGGGATCAGCAGCAGCACCGCCAAGGTCAGCACCACCACCGAATTGCGCGTCAGCAGGTGCGCGAATTTTTTCAGCAAACGAAAACCCCTCTTTTCTGCGGCCCGATCCCCCATGTTTCGCGGATCGTCCGTCGATTTCTATAAAAAGGAAGAAAACGCAATCAAAACTTTTTGTAAATTTGACTGACCATAAGTCAAATTTATCGCCAAAGAAAAGGCCGTCCCGGCCTCCCAGTTATTGCTCCTGTCGCACGCAGAGCGCCTGCCCGACGATATCGATCACCTGCTCGCGCTCCATGTTGCTCACATTGAGCATACCGAAGCCGTAAAACAGGATTTCCACCGTGGTGTAGGGGTGCTTGCAGCAGATGATCCCCTTCTCGACGCCCTCCTCGACCAGCCCCGCCACCTGCTGGCGGAAGCGCTCCACCGCGTATTCCAAAATACTTTGGTGGAACATAAAGCGGTCGGAGTCCTTGAGCTCGGCGAACACGGTCTCGGTCTTTTGGGTGAATTCAATGATGGTGAAAACGACCTGGTTCATCCGTTTTAAAAAATCGGTATCCTGTTCCACGATATGCCGCACCACCTCGGAGGTTTCCGAGATGTATTCATCCACCACGGCGTTCATCACTTCATCCTTGGTGCGGAAATAGTAGTAGAAGAGGCCCTTGGCGATCCCGATCCTTTGCGCGATGTCGCTGATGGTCGTCTTGGCAAAGCCGTTTTGCCCAAAGAGCTCCCTGGCCGCCTGCACGATCTCCTCGCGCCGCTCGTCGGGCTTCTTGGTAATCCTCATCTCTTCCCCTCCAATCTGTTGCCAGTATATCATTTGACTGACCGCAAGTCAATATTATTCTGGAAAAAAATTTTGTTGATTTTACCGAATTGTTTTCCACCGCAAGCGCTTTGTGCCAAGCGAATCCTCGTATCGCCGCCGAGGCAGCGGGAAGGATAATAACGGGCGTTTTAACGCTCCATGTGGGATCAAAATGAATCGGGAGGTTATCTTATGGCGAACGAAACGGCATGGATCATGGTGGAGAACGTGGACGGGAAACGCGACCTCGGGCAGATCAAGCGCCAGCTCGACACGCTGCACGGCGTTTCCTCGGTGAGCGTGAACGAGCAGACCAACCGGATCGCGGTGGATTACGACAGCTCGGGCGCCTCCTATGACAAAATTGAAAACTGCTTAAACAAGATGGGGTATCAGATCATCGCGGACGCCAGCGACATCTCCACCCGCTGACACCTTTTATTTCCCTCCTTCATAGGATAGTCTGCGGGGCACTCCCGCAGATATGGAGGATGTAAAATGTGTTGGATGAATAACGGGTGCGGCGCCTGCAACTGTGGTTGTCAATCTGATTCCGTCGCGCTGGATACTGTGATCGCGACGGATACCGTCCTGTGCGGGAGTTGCTCCTGCAACTCCTGGGGCAATTGCGGCTGTGGCTGCGGCAGTTCCAGCGGCTGCGGTTGCGGCTGCGGCAGTTCCGGTGGCTGCGGCTGCGGTTGCGGCAGTTCCAGTGGCTGCGGCTGCGGTTGCGGCAGTTCCAGTGGCTGCGGCTGTGGTTGCTCCGGCAGCTGGGGCTGCGGTTGTTAAAGCTCCGCAAAGGTTGTTAAATTCTGCCGCCTGGTTACAGGCGGCCTACTTACCGTTTACCCCTCCATCCGACTGCGCTTCATAAAACGCCTCCGGCCTTCCGCTTTGGAAGGCCGGGGGCGTTTGCTTGTGCCGGGCCGGCTATGCGGACCTGCGATGCATGCGCATTTTTTAAAGACCTCAATAAAAGAGTTCAGTTTCTCAGATGTTTTGACAGATTTCTCGGATTGTGGCGCCCTCCCCGCCCGGCTATAATGGAATTGTCAAGGAACCCAGATTGTGAAGGAGGAAAAAGCATGAATATGAAGAAGGTATTGGCGGGGATCCTGTCTGCATCCCTTGTTTTAACCCTGGCGGCGTGCAGCGGCGGCGGCTCCGGGACCACCAGCGCCAGCGGCGGCGAGGCCAGCGCTGAGGCCGGTACGGGCGAGGCCGCACCCGCGGCCTCCAAGAGCGACGACAACACCGTGGTGGTCTACAGCGCCTACACGCTGGAGTTCCTCGATCCGCTGATCGAAGAGTTCGAGAAGGAGACCGGCGTCAAGGTCGACCTGATCGCGGCCGGCACCGGCGAGCTGCTCAAGAGGATCGAATCCGAAACCAACAACCCCTTGGGCGACATCCTGTTCGCGGGCACGGTTTCCACCGTCACCCCCCAGATGGAGCTGTTCGAGGACTACGTCAGCCCCAACGAGGAGTTCGTCCTTTCGGACGAGTTTAAAAATTCAGAAAAGTGCATCACCCGCGCGACGCTGATGCCGAGCGTACTGATGGTCAACACCAACCTGATCGGCGACATCGAGATCAACGGCTACGAAGACCTGCTCAATCCAGCGCTCAAGGGCAAGATCGCGGCGGCTAATCCCGCGCAGACCGCCTCCGGCTGGGAGCACCTGGTCAACATGCTCTACGCCATGGGCGGCGGCGACACCGACGAAGCCTGGGACTATGTGACGAAATTCTGTGAAAACCTGGACGGCAAGCTGCTCAACAGCTCCTCCGCGGTCTATAAGGGCGTGGCCGACGGCGAGTACACCGTGGGGCTGACCTATGAGACCGGCGGCGCGGACTATGTGGTGGCCGGCGCTCCCGTCAAGCTGGTCTACATGGAGGAAGGTGTCATCTTCCGCGGCACCAACGTCTGTATCGTCAAGAACGCCCCGCACATGGAAAACGCGCAGAAGTTCGTCGATTTCCTCACCGGCAAGGAGGCCCAGACCATGATGGTCACCGAGCTCAACAACCGCGGCATCCGCAACGACCTGCCGGATTCCCCCATCCTCAAGCCCTACGGCGAGGTAAACGCCCTCCAGGCCGAGGAATCGGTAGCCATCGAGAACAAGAAGAATTGGTGCGACAAGTTCACCGACATCTACACCAGTGTTTCCTGATAAAGATCCGGATACAATCTCAGCCTATCTCTGCGGAAAAAGTAACGCCCCAGGCGTTACTTTTTCCATTTCCGTGAAGAATTGGAGGATACCGATGAAAAACATGGATTACTACCTCCCCTGCCGCCTGGTGACGGGGAAGGACTGCGTGAACGAAAAGGGGGAGGTCCTCTCCTCCCTGGGCCGGCGATGCCTGCTGGTGAGCGGCCGGCACGGGGCGCTGGCGTCCGGGGCGCTCCAGGATGTCTGCGCGCTGCTCAAGCGCCTGGGGATCGCTTGGGAGCTGTTCGACAAGGTGGAGCCAAACCCGCTGATCTCCACCGCCCGGCGCGCCGGGGCGCTGGCGGCAGAGATGGGCGCCGGATTCGTCGTCGGGATCGGCGGCGGGTCGGCCCTCGACTGCGCCAAGATGGCGGCGGTGTTCGCGCGCAACGACCTGCCCGGGGACTCGGTCTATACGGTGCAAAAGCGCTGGGAGCACCCTCCCCTGCCCATCGTGCTGGTGGGAACCACGGCCGGCACCGGCAGCGAGATCAACAAATACAGCGTGATGACCTCCGACCTGACCGGGCGCAAAAAATCGGTGGGCGCGGACTGCAACTACGCAAGGGTGGTCTTTGGCGACCCGAAATACACCCTGTCCCTGCCCTACCGCTATACCGTCTCCACCGCGCTCGACGCTCTGACCCACGCGTCGGAAGGTTTTTTCTCCAAGGCCGCCAACGAGATGACCGACGCGGCCGCCCTCGCGGCGGTGGAACGCATAGTCCCCGTCCTGGCGTCCCTGCGTGAGGACGGGCCCATCTCCTGGGAGCAGCGGGAGGATCTCTACTACGGCTCCCTCTTCGGCGGCATGGTGATCGCCCACATCGGCACCTGCTACTGCCACGCCTTCGGTTACTATCTGACCGAGGAGTACGGCGCCCCGCACGGCACGGCCTGCGCCTTCTTCCTGCCCGACTACCTCTCCCGCGCCAAGGAGCTGCTGCCCCAGAAGGCCGCCCGGTACGAGCGCGCCTGCGGCGGGACGATCGAGGCACTGGGGGAAGCGGTCCGGCGGCTCAACGCCTACACCCCGCCGCCCCTTAGCCGGGAAGAGCTCTCTCAGGTAGCCGCCCGGCGCTGGACGGGGCCGGGGGCCGGGGCCAACCAATTTCTGCGCACCCCCGGCCGGTTTGGAGAGGCCGAAATCAGAGACACCTTCCTGCGCGTCTTTTTAAAGCAATCATGAGGAAAGGGCCGGTTCATAAAGAACCGGCCCTCTCTTGATTCTTTTAGAGCAGCCCCAATTTTTGCAGGCTCTCTTTGATCTTCTCTTTTTGCCCGTCGCTCGCCTCGGACAGCGGCGGGCGCACCCGGCCCAGCGGCATACCGACCAGCTCGGCCACATACTTGTAGCCCGCCAGGAACGGCGCGCCCTTGAGCGCCGTGCGGATTTCGAGCACCCGGCAGGCGGCCTCGCGCGACTCCTCGATCCTGCCCGCGAAATAAAGCTCGCAGACATCCGCCACCGGCTTTGGAAACAGGGCCGAAATCAGCGAGATCACCCCGCAGCCGCCCAGCGCCAGGGTGGGAAAGATGGTGGCGTCCGACCCGGCCAGGCATTCAAAATGCCGGCCCTTTGGGATCCTGGCCATCACGCTTTGCAGATGGATGATATCCTGCACGCTGTCCTTATATCCGCGAATCCCCTCATATTCCTCCACCAGCCTGGCCACCAGGGAGGGGGTGAGAGTGTTGCCGGTCTGGGGCGCGTTATAGATATAGACCGGCAGCTTGGTGTGCTCGGCGACGCCGGCATAAAAGCGGTAGAGCGCCTCGGCGGTGTAGCCGTAAATCGCCGGCTGGGTGACGCTGACGGCGTCCACGCCGCACGCCTCGTACTCTTCCAGCAGTGTTATCGCATCGCACGGACGGGTGGCGGCGATGTTCCCCATGACCGGGACCCGCCCGCGAACGCGCTTGACCGTTTCGGCGGCCATGGCCAGCTGCTCCTCGCGGGTGGTGACCAGACATTCGGTGGCAAGGCCGTTGACGAACAGCCCCCGGATTCCCCCCTCGAGCTGGCGGTCGATCTCCTGGTCCAGCGCGCCGAAGTCCACCTGATAGTTTTCGTTTGCCGGGGCGATCAGCTCGGTGACCGCGCCCCCAAAAAGGTACTTCTCCATCCCGCCTGCCCCCTCACTCCCGGGCGGTCAGCAGCTTGACCGCGGAACTGGTCCCAATGCGCTCGCACCCCTCGCCGAGGAACAGCTCGAGATCCCCGCGGGTCTTGACCCCGCCCGCCGCCTTCATCTTGACCCCGGGGCCGATATGCTGTTTAAAGAGCCGGATGTCCTCGATCGTCGCCCCGGCGGTGCCGAAGCCGGTCGAGGTCTTGATATAGTCCGCCCCAGCCTCGGTTACGCATTCGCACAGGCGGATTTTCTCCTCTTCGCTTAAGTAGCACGTCTCGATGATCACCTTTAATATCCTGTCCCCGGCGGCCGCCTTCAAAGTGCGAATCTCCTTTGTCACCCTTTCAAACTCGCCGTTCTTCACATCCCCGAGGTTGATCACCATGTCCACCTCGTCGGCCCCATCGGCGATGGCTTCTTTCACCTCGTACTCCTTGACGGCGGTGGTGTTGTAGCCGAGGGGGAAGCCGATCACGGTGCAAAGGTTGATTTTATCGCCGTAGGCCTCCTTGATCCGCCTCAGATAGCTCGGCGGCACGCAGACCGACGCGGTGCCGTATTGCACGGCCTCGTCGCAGAGCGCCTGGATCTGTTCCCAGGTCGCGGTCGCCTTGAGCAGCGTGTGGTCGATGTGGCCGAAAATCTCCTGATTCGTCATAGAACCAATCCTCCCTTTCCAGTTTAATACCATTGTACCGGACCTGTCCGCTTTCCTCAATCCGAGAAATCTGTCAAAACGCCCGAAAAAATGAACCCTCCCGGCGCGCCGCCGCGCTTCGGGAAGCGGGGTGAATCGACATTTTTTGGCCCTTGTTCAGAATTTCGGATATTTTAACGGATTTGTCGGATTGTGAGCCCGGGCAGGACGTTGTTACAATGATGGTACGATGAAATGAATTTATGGGAGGAATATCACCATGGAAAAAGCAAGGGTATTTCACACTGGGGAACACATCACCGCCCACGACGTGGCCAAGACCATCGACCATTCGCTGCTGCGCCCCGACATCACCGTCAAGGAGCTGATCGAGGGGTGCGACATCGCCAGGAGGTACGACTGCGTATCCGTCTGCGTGCGCCCGTCCGACCTGCCCATCGTCTGCCGGGAGCTGGAGGGCACCGACGTGCTGGTGACCACCGTCGCCGCCTTCCCGCACGGGGTCGCCACCACCGAGTCCAAGGTGCTCGAGACAATCGACGCCATCAAGAAGGGCGCGGTCGAGGTCGACATGGTGATGAACATCGCCCGCTTCCTCTCGGAGGAATACGACTATGTGGAAAACGACATCCGCTGCGTGGTCGAGGCGGCCCACCCGATGGACGCCAAGGTCAAGGTGATCTTTGAAAACCACTACCTGACCCCGGAGCAGATCAAGCTCGCCTGCCGGATCGCCGAGCGCGCGGGGGTCGATTTCGTCAAGACCTCGACCGGCTACGCGCCCTCCGGCGCCACCATCGGGGACCTCAAGATCATGCGCGCCAGCTGCTCGGACAAGGTCAGCGTCAAGGCCGCCGGCGGCGTGCGCACCCTGGACGCCGCCCTGGCGGTGCTCTCCACGGGCACCATCCGGATCGGCACCCGCTCGACCATCGCCATCATGGAGGAGGCCCTCAAGCGGGAGAAGGAAGGCACCCTGGTCGTGAAAGAGGAAGGCGAGCTGGGCGGCGGCTACTGATGCCGCCCCGGTGTTTTGGGAGGAAAGGATGAACTGATTATGAGCGTTTCCATCGGGATCAACAACGTCATCAAGAAATACGGCGACACCACCGTCATCCCGGACCTGTCGGTCCAGATCAAAAACGGCGAGTTTTTTACCCTCCTCGGCCCCTCCGGCTGCGGCAAGACCACCCTGCTGCGCATGATCGCCGGCTTCAACAGCATCGAGGGCGGCACCATCCAGTTCGACGGCACCGTCATCAACGACGTGGACGCGCACAAGCGCAACATCGGCATGGTGTTCCAAAGCTATGCCATCTTCCCGCACATGACAGTGCGGGAGAACGTGGAATACGGCCTCAAGCTGCGCAAGGAGTCCAAGGAATCCATGAAGAAAAAGGTGGACGACATCCTCCGTGTGGTGCGCATCAGCGAATACCAGGACCGCCTGCCGCAAAACCTCTCGGGCGGCCAGCAGCAGCGCGTCGCCCTGGCGCGCGCCATCGTCATCCACCCGAGCGTGCTGCTGATGGACGAACCGCTCTCCAACCTAGACGCCAAGCTGCGCATCGAGATGCGCTCCGCCATCCGGGAGGTGCAGGACCAGGTCGGGATCACCACCGTCTACGTCACCCACGACCAGGAGGAGGCGCTGGCCATCTCGGACCGGATCGCCGTCATGAAGCTGGGCATCATCCAGCAAGTCGGCGCGCCCGAGTCGATTTATACCCGCCCGGCCAACGTTTTTGTCTCCACCTTCATCGGGCACAGCAACCTCTTTCACGCGAAGGTCTCCCGCGGCGGGAGCACGCCGGCGATCGTCTTTGCCGACGGGTACCGCGTCGAGATGCCCAACCTTTGCGACGGCGCGCAGGAGGGCCAGGACGTGGTCGTTTCGGTCCGCCCGGAGGAGTTCTCGATCCAGCCCGGCATGAAGGCCAAGGTCAGGAGCAAGACCTTCCTCGGCAAGTACACGAACTATGTGCTGGAATTTGCCGGCGGTATGGTGCTGCCCGGGCAGCCGAGCATAGAATTTTCCCAGGACCTGGGCCACGCCGAACGGCTCTATAACGTGGGCGACACCATCGAGCTCAAGCCCAACGCCGCCAAGATCAACGTATTCACCGAAGACCAGGAGCAGAGCCTGATAAAGGATGTGAAGAAGTATGCCTAGCAGCGCGCTCAAAACCCATAAATTCAAATGGGATTTCTGGAAGACCGTGACACTGGTGATCCTTTTGCTGTTCGCCGTGTTCCTGGTGTACCCGCTGTTCATGCTGTTCCTCAGCGGCTTCAAGGACAGCGAGACCCAGCTGTGGACGATGGGCAACTTCGCCAAGTTCTTCGGCAAGCGCTACTACTACGGGGCGCTCAAAAACAGCTTCCTGCTCACCATCTGCGTCACGGCGCTGACCATCCTCATCGGGACCCCCTTAGCCTATTTCATGACCACCTGCAAGATCAAGGGCAAGGGGATCATTGAAATCCTCATCATCGTCTCGATGATGTCCCCCGCCTTCATCGGCGCCTATTCCTGGGTGCTGCTGTGCGGGCGCAACGGGTCGGTCACCAAGTTTTTTGCCAACCTGGGGATCCATACCCCCTCGATCTACGGCTTCGGCGGCATGCTGCTGGTCTTTACCCTCAAGCTGTACCCGTTCATCTACATGTACGTCTGCGGCGCGATGAAGAAGATCGACGTGGCGCTCAGCGAGGCCGCCGAATCCCTGGGCTGCAACGGGATCAAGAAGGTGGCCACCATCATCGTGCCGCTGATCACGCCCACCGTGTTCGCCGGTGGGCTGCTGGTGTTCATGAACGCGCTGGCGGACTTCGGAACCCCCATGCTCATCGGCGAGGGGTATCTGACCATGCCGACGCTCATCTACACCGAATTCATCAACGAGACCGGGGGCGAGGCGAACTTTGCCGCGGCCATGGCGGCGATCATGGTGCTGGTGACGGCGGTCATCTTCATCGCCCAGAAATATTTCGTCAACAAGAAGTCCTTCACCATGTCCTCCCTGCGCCCGATCCAGCCCAAACAGGTGCACGGGATCAAGAACGTGCTGATCCACGCCTTCATCTACCTGGTGGTGGGTCTGGCGATCCTGCCGCAGCTGACGGTGGTTTACACCTCGTTCCTCAACACCAACCGCGCGGTCTTCTTAGAGGGGTATTCCCTGAACAGCTACCGCATGATCATCGACAACCTCGGGCGGGCGGTAAAGAATACATACCTGTTCGGTTTGATTGCCATCGCGATTATTGTTATACTGGGTATGTTCATCGCCTATATCGCGACAAGGAAGCGAAATGTTTTCACGGCGATCATCGACACGGTGACCATGTTCCCGTACATCATCCCCGGCTCGGTGCTCGGTATCACGCTGCTGCTGGCCTTCAACCACAAGCCCCTGCTGCTCAGCGGCACCGCGATCATCATGATCATTTCCTTCGTCGTGCGAAGGCTGCCCTATACGCTGCGCTCCAGCGCAGCCATCCTGTATCAGATCAGCCCCAGTATGGAGGAGGCTTCCATCAGTTTGGGCGCCTCCCCGGTCAAAACCTTCTTTAAGATCACCGCCTCGCTGATGATGCCCGGCGTGCTCTCGGGGGCGATTTTGAGCTGGATCACCGTCATCAACGAGCTGGGCTCCTCGGTCATCCTGTTCACCGGGAAGACGGTGACCATGTCGGTGGCCATCTACCAGGAGGTCATCCGCGCCAGCTACGGCACCGCGGCGGCGCTGGCGACCATCCTGACGGCGACGACGGTCATCTCCCTGCTGATCTTCTTCAAGCTCACGGGCAGCAAGGAAATAAGCCTGTAACCGATGGGGGAAAGCGTTATGAGTACAGATATCCGGAAAGGCAACTTTAAAAACGACATCCGGAAGACCTTGGTCGCTCATGCGCTTTTCCCCGTTTTGGCCATCATCGTCCTGTTCCTGCTGCTGGTGTTCCTGTTCTGGAATTACAGCATCGTGCGGGAAAACCGCCAGTGCAACGAAACGATGACGGAGTATTTTGATATGCTCATCGGCGCCTACAGCGACAAATGCCTGGAGTTTTCCAGCGGCCCGCTGCCCCGCTATGTGGAGGACGACCCGCGGTACCTGGCCAACCTGAGCGCGGAGCTGTACGAGACTGTGAACAGCCTGCCGGTGCACGCCGACTTCTTCGTGCTGGACGAGGGGATGAAGCCGCTGCTCTCCAGCAACGAGACCGAGCCCCAGTTTTTAAAGGGCAAGCCCGGCGAGCTGCTGGGGCTCAAAAGGCGGATGGCCCGGGACCCCGGCCAGACCTTCCTGGAGTTTTCCAGCGTCAGCTCCTCCCTTTCGGGCACGGTGCAGATGGAAATCGGCCGCGCGATCCTGGTGCGGGGCCAGGTGGAGGGGTACCTGGTCTTCGTAATGAACAGCGACGATTTTTTGCGCAGCATCTCCAACCTCCCCTGCCAGACGGTGGTCGCCGACCAATACGACCATGTGTTTGTCGCCAACAACTACCAGTTCCACACGCTCAACAACAAGGTGCAGGCGCCGCTGCTGGGCGACGAGAGCCAGTTCAGCTATCAGAAGGACCGCTTCTACGTCACCCGCAGCACGCTAAACAGCGGGCTGCAAATCTTCACCCTGACCTCGGTCACCGCGCTGTATTCGATGTTTTTCTTCGTGAGCGCGGTCCTGGTGCTGATCTTCGTGATGATGACCCTGTCCATCTTCATCAGCGCCAAGCGGATCGCCGTGTCGAAAACCCGGATCGTCGACGAGTTGGTGGACGCCTTCAACTGTGTTGAGCAGGGGAACCTCAATATGCGCCTGCACATCTCGACCGGCGACGAGTTCGAGATCATCGGGGAGTCGTACAACATGATGCTCGACAGCATCAAGGAGCTGATCCGCCAGAACAACGAAAAGACCCGGGAAAACATGGTGGCCGAGATCAAGCAGCTGGAGAGCCAGTTTAACCCCCACTTCCTCTTCAACACCCTGGAGATCATCCGGGTGCTGGTCAAGCTCGATCCCGAAGGGGCCAACCGCATGATCATAAACCTCTCCACCCTGCTGCGCTACTCCATCAAGGGCGCCTCGACCGAGGTCACGGTGCGCGAGGACATCGCCTACACCCGCAGCTACCTGGAAATCCTCAAGGCGCGCTTTAACGAGCGCCTGACCTATTCGGTACGCATACAGCCCGAGGCTGAGGAGTGCATCATCCCAAAGCTGATCTTCCAGCCGATCATCGAGAACTCGATCAAGTACGGCTTCGACGAGCGCTCCGAGCTGTCGGTGATGGTGACCGCCCGCTTTTTGGACAGCGACCTGATCATCGTCATCTATGACAACGGCGTGGGGATCGAGCGCCAAAAGCTGCAGGAGATCAACGACATGCTGCGCCACAGCCACAATTCCACCAACTATGTGGGGCTCTTCAACGTCCACCGCCGGGTCAAGCTGATGTACGGCGACGAATACGGCGTGGAGGTGCTCAGCGACGAGGGCGAGGGCACGGCGGTGCGTATCCGCCTGCCCATCTACAAACGCGGGATGCTAGCTTCCGGGGAGGAGACATCATGCTGAAGGTTTTGATCGTGGAGGACGAGGACATCATCCGCAAGGGGCTGCTATACACCATCAACTGGCTGAGCATGGACTGCCTGGTCGCCGGCGCCGCCTGCAACGGCAAGGAGGGGCTGCAGATGATTCTGGAGCTCTCGCCGCAGCTGGTGATCACCGATATCAGGATGCCCGAGATGGACGGGCTGGAAATGATCGAACAGGCCCAGAAGACCCGCTCCTTTCGCAGCGTGCTGCTGACCAGCTATTCCGACTTCGACTACGCCAAGCGCGCCATCGGGCTGCACGTGTTCGACTACCTGCTCAAGCCCGTGGACGAGGAGAAGCTCGCACAGCTGGTCGGGAAGATCCGCGCCGAGGTCGAGGAGAGCGAGACCTATGCGGAAATTCTGGGGATCACCAGGAACAAGGCCATCCAGGACCTGATCAGCTGGAGTCTGGACAAAAATCCCCAGGCGCTGGGCAACGGCTACGTTGTGCGCACCATCAAGCGGATCAAGCAGTATTACGGCGAGAAGCTGTCGGTGGAATCCATCGCCGAGGAGCTGGGGATCAGCGCCAGCTATCTGAGCCGCAAATTCAAGGAATCCACGGGGCAGACCTTTTTGGACGTGCTCAACAAGTACCGCATCCAGAAGGCCATCGCCCTGCTGGGTGAAGGGAGCCTGCGGGTCTATGAGATTTCGGACCAGGTGGGCTTCAGCGAATACAAATACTTCTGCTCGGTGTTCAAGAAATACACCGGCATGTCCCCGACCGAATTTGCCAAGAGCACCAAGCAGGTGGTCTGCCAGATCGGCGGGGACGGAAAGGAAGCGACTGAACCATGAGAACCGCAACCGGGGTGGCGCCCCTCATCGACGCTTCGATCGGCGCGAAGCCCGCGCCCACCATCGAGGAGGTGGAGCAGTTCGTGGGGCAAACCGTCCCCTTCGGCTTTGCCGTGACGCTGGCGGAGCCTTATTATATCAAGCGGGCGGCTGAAATTTTACACCCCGCCGGCAGGAAGGTCTGCACCGTGCTCTCCTACCCGCTGGCGGGCATGACCAGGGAGAGCAAACTTTTCCAGATCGAGCGGGCGCTCTGTGACGGCGCGGACGAGTTGGACGTCTCGATGAACCTGAGCGCCTTTCTCTCCGGACGCGAGGAAGAAACCAGAGACGAGATGGCGGAATGCTTCGCGCTCGTCAAAGGCCGGGGCAGGCTGATGAAAATGATTTATTTTGCCGACTGTCTGAGCCAGGAGCAGCAAAAGCGGGCCGCGTCCATGGCAATCGGACTGGGGATTCCCTTCCTCAAGACCAACCCCGGTTTTGGGGCGGTGACCACCATCGAGCAGGTTTCCCTCATCAAGGAGGCCTTCGGCGGGCGGATCAAGGTCATGGCTTCGGGGGGCATACGCACCGCGGCCCAGGTCGAGCGCATGCTCGACGCGGGGGCCGACCGGATCGCCACCAGCTGTGCGCTCGGGATCATGGCGGAATACGGGGCATGTGGGGAGGTGTCGCAATGACGCGCAAAGAGCTCGCGGCGCTCATCGACCAGACTGCGCTGGGGAGCGGGCTGAGCGAGGAATATATCCGCAGCTTTTGCAGGGAAGCCATGGCGGAGGGCTTTGCCAGCGTCTGTATTTTGCCGAATATGGTGCCCGCCGCCGCGCAGGTTCTGAGTGGAAGCGCCACCAAGGTTTGCACGGTGATCAGCTTCCCCCTTGGGATGGACCTGCCCGAGACCAAGATTTTTGAAACCGGGGACGCTCTGCAAAAGGGCGCGCAGGAAATCGACCTGGTTCTCAACGTGGGAGCGTTCAAATCCGGCGATTACAGCGCCCTGGAGCGGGAGCTCTCCGGCGTGATCGGCGCGGCCCACGCGGCGGGGGCGCTCGCCAAGGTCATCATCGAGACTCCGCTGCTGACAAGCCGGCAGATCCATGAGGCGGCGCTGCTCTGCGAGGGGTACGGAGCTGACATCGTCAAAACCTCGACCGGCTACAGGCCCATCCTGCCCCGTTCCACCAGCGTGGAGGATGTGAAGCTTCTTCGCAGCATTCTCAGGCGGGAAACCGGGATCAAGGCGGCGGGCGGTATTCGCTCCGTCCAGGACGCTTTGCGGATGCTCGCCGCCGGGGCCACCCGGATCGGCGCCAGCTGCGGCGTGGAAATTCTAAACGGGCTGGCGGAACAGCCGCCGGTTAGAAACCTTTCTGTATAAACGGGCCGTTCAGGTTGAAAAAACAAGGCGCCTCTGGAAAAGAGGCGTCTTGTTTTGCGGTTTACATAGCTAACATATCTTCAATTGCTTCGTCAAAATGGATCGGGGACAGTTGTAGTTGAGTAAAGCATTTTGCTATTTTCGCAGCCGCAAGCTGATCTGTTGTAACATCGTGTATGCATATGATGAGCCTTGAATCTGAATATACCTGGATTCCATATGTATCGTATCGGCCCAGCTCCGGATGCTGCCGCACTTCCGAAAAGACGATATACTCCCAATGTTCCAATTAAAACACCTCCTTTTTGTCTGCACCGCTCAGCGCATTTTCCAAATAAGAGGTAATTTTTGCGACCATGTTGACACTGGGATTCGCCTCACCATGTTCGATTTTGCGAAGATAGGACTGGCTGATAAAGAGATCGTTCGCAACCTTTTCCTGGGTAAAGCCGCATTGCTTTCTCATCCCTTTGATTTGTAGTCCTATTTTCTTACCTTCTGTCATAAACTATCCCTCCTTGGCAATTATAAGGGATAATTTACCTTTCACTCCAGCCGATATAATGTCGGTTTTGATGTTTTTAGTAATTTTTCTACGAGAAGCGCCGGCCATCGGCAAAGGGGGGAAGATAAATTTCCCTTGGCAAACTACTTCTCGTTATCATCCGTCGCCTCGCCTCCTCTCAATAAATCTTCTACCTTAATATGTAGACCTGTCGAAATTTTCTCCAAAGTATCAATCGAAGCGCTGGCTTTCTTTTGTTCCATCTTACCCCAAAACCTAGGACTTAAATTACAAAGTTCAGCCGCCGATTCCTGCGTCAATCCTTGCTTTTTACGTTCATTTTTTAGACTTTGTGATAAATTTTCTTTCAGCACTATCGTTACCTCCTGACAAATTTATCGTAACGAAGAATTGTGCCCGAGTACAGGAACGATAGTGCCAGCAACATATTGGGTGGCTAATTTTACTAAATTTTAATATTTGATGATTTCCCTCTTTATTTCCATTTTAAATCAAAATTCCTCTCCGGTTTGTCGAATCATAGCTTGTTATGGCGAAATTCATCAAAACCGAAGAGCGGCGGGAAATTCCCGCCGCTCTTCGGTTTTGATGGGCTGGTCAACAGGGTGAGGGTCAGTGCCCGTCGTTCATCGAGCGGATTTTCTGCGCGCCGAGGTTGATGAGGATGGATTCAATGTCGCTGCGCTGCTCGGGCGCGCAGGTGACGCGCAGGGTGACGCTGCGGGGGATGTAGTCGCTTTCCGGTGAGTCGGAGGAGCTTTGCTCCTCGATGGTGGGAATGGCGGTCAGTCCGACCGGATAGGTCACGGCGCCGAAGTTGCCGTTCATTGTCGGGAAGATGGGCAGAAAATCCATGGTGTCGCTGGGCTCGCCGTAGTAGGGCTTGCTGATTTCGATCGATTCGATCCCCTTTTCCATCCGTGCGCGCAGCTTGCCGGCGGCGAGATCTGCCAGGTCCACGTCGTCGAAGCTGCAAAGTATGGTAGCCTTCATTTTATTCTCCTTTTGCCGCCCGGAGGCGGCCTCCGCTTTTGCGGCGGGCGGAACGCCGGTTTTAAGCCGGAAAACCCGGCGAAAGAATCTGTTTGCATTTAGTTTATCCCGTCCGTAGGCGGTTCATACTTGTGAGTGAAGAAGAGGAAAAATACAAAAATTCGGGGCGGAAGGTATTGACATTTTGTCCATGGATCAGTATAATATATAAATGTTCGGTGTCCTATCAGCCGAAAGATATTGCCCGATTGTGTAAAGGTAGCACGACAGACTCTGACTCTGTTTGTCTGGGTTCGAATCCTAGTCGGGCAACCACTCCGGGGTATAGCGCAGTTTGGTAGCGCGCTTGGTTCGGGACCAAGAGGCCGGGAGTTCAAGTCTCCCTACTCCGACCAGAGTGATCGATAAAAAGTGCCGCGTAAACGTTAAGTTTATGCGGTACTTTTTATGTGCTTTTATATTCGCACTTGGCTCTTTATGCCGCTCTTGGGGAGCGGCTTTTTTCTGTCTGAAAAAGATTTTGCCTCACGTATAAACCCATACCCGGAGTGAATATACATTTACCATGTCGTATGGCGGACGCCGCGTTGGGGAGTGCTCATGAGGCCCTATGCAAGGTCGGCAAGCCTTTTTGCAAAACGGCAGACAGAGAAAGAGGAGGCAAAAGTAAATGTTGTTTTTTAAGCCTGAGGGACAGCTGATTGATACCCCCCAGAACCGCGCCATGCTGCGCTGCTCGGCGACCTTGCAGGAGGCCTTCCTGGCCGGAAAGGTGTTGGAGGCGCGCGCCGTCATCTGTGACAGCGAACATAATCTGATCGTCGATCTCGGCTTTTGCCGGGGTATTATCCCGCGGGAGGAATGTGCGATCGGCATCCGTGACGGGTCCACCCGGGACATTGCAATCATCTCGCGGGTCAACAAGCCCGTCTGCTTCACCATCACCGACATCGGGCGGGACGTTCACGGGAACCTCGCGCCCGTCCTCTCAAGACGGATGGTGCAGGAGCAATGCCTCGCGCAATATATCGGCTCGCTGCGCTGCGGCGACATCATCGACTGCCGGGTGACCCACCTCGAACCCTTTGGCTGCTTTGTGGACATCGGCTGCGGGATCGCCTCCCTCATCCCGATCGACTGCATCTCAATCTCAAGAATATCCCATCCGAGCGACCGCTTCCGGGTCGGACAGGACATCCGGGCGGTGGTCAAGGCCATCGAGCCGGGCGGGCGGATCTCTCTCAGCCACAAGGAGCTGCTCGGCACCTGGGAGGAGAACGCCGACCACTTCTGCTGCGGGCAGACGGTGGCGGGCACGGTGCGTTCGGTGGAGGAATATGGGATTTTTGTCGAATTGACCCCCAATCTGGCGGGACTGGCCGAGCCGAAGGAGGGCGTGAGCCCCGGGCAGCAGGCCAGCGTCTACATAAAAAATCTCATCCCGGAAAAGATGAAGGTGAAGCTGATCATCGTGGACAGCTTCGATGCCGCCTATCAAACCACAGCTCCCGAGTACTATATCACCGGCGGGCACATCGATCGCTGGCGCTACTCCCCCGCATGCTCCTCGCGGGTTATCGAGACCGTGTTCGACGAACAGGAGGAAGCCGCCGAAGTATCCGCGGCATTATAACTGCGCATAATACCGGGGATAAGATCAAAAATAAAGCAGGGCGGCGGCTGCCACCCTGCTTTATCGGGTTTGTGCGACCAGCGCACAACAGAAAATTCTGAATAATCAGAATTCCTTATTTCATGGAGTTCTCGTAGGCCTCGATCATCTTCTTGACCATCTGGCCGCCGACGGAACCAGCCTCACGGGAGGTCAGATCGCCGTTGTAGCCCTGCTTGAGGTTGACGCCCACTTCGGAGGCAGCCTCCATCTTGAACTTGTTCAGAGCCTCTCTCGCTTCCGGAACGACGGGGTTGTTGCTGCTTTTGCTGTTGTTAGCCATAATAGTTAACACTCCTTGTTTCTTTACTTTTTTCTAAATCCTGTTTGCGTTTGCTTTAATAGTATTCTCGCGGGTTGTGCAACTATTACAGTAAATTTTTTGTCAGTTTTCTAGTTTTTTCTCCTATTGATCCAGGAAGGAAAAGAGCGTTGTGGATTCACCCACAACGCTCTTTCTTATTCCCCTTAATCCAGTTCGCCAAGGCCGGGGACATATTCCCGCAGCTTCTCGCCCAGCGGGCCGAACTTATCCGCCAGCTCGAGCGCCGATGAAACCATCCCGCCGCAGACGGCGTCCGACAGCTTCTCGTCGATATGCACCTTCCAGCCGCCGTCCACCCTCTCAAGGGTCAGCTCCAGCTCGGCGGTGCGGCTGCCGTCGGCCTCCTGGACCAGCTCGACCAGCTTGGCCACATAGTCGCCGTTCCCGCCCTTCAGGGCATCGGCAATCGCAAAATTGATCAGCTCGTCGATCACGCCGGTCAGGTCGGTATTGGTGATGGAAGCGGACACCGTCGCCCTGTCCCCGTCGATCTGCTCCCGGGAGAAGGTCCCGCTCAGATTTTTCACCAGCGCCTCGATCAGCTCGCGCTCGGGCCCCTCCTCGGGCAGATCGCCGATGATGACGTTGCCGCCCTTACGGTTGTTGTCCGAATAACGGTTGAAGGTCTCGATGTCCAACTCCTTGAGCGCATCCAGCGCGGTTTTGGCCGCGCCCGCCGGCGTATCCGGGTCCTCCTGTGGGGATGTCACTTCGGGCTCCTTCGCCTCCCCGGATGAGCTCGGCGCCTGCGGCGGCGCTACCTCCCGCTTTTTGCCGAGACCGCAGGCCGAAAGCGACAAGGCCAGTGACAGCGCCAGCAGCGCCGCTATAATCCGTTTTATCAATTGGGTTCCTCCCTCATGTGGATTGGAGCGTTTGCCCCACTTTATTCTTGCCCGCCGGGACGCATGATAAACGGCTCAGCGGCCCATGATCTGTACCTGAAAGCCCGCCATCACGTCCAGCGTCTTTTCGTTGGTCTCCTCGTCCAGCGCGGCGGTGCAGCGCGCATCCACCAGTACCGGGGTCTGCGGCTGCGCGGTCTTGGCCAGCACGGCGTTGGAGACGACGCAGATATTGCTCACCAGCCCGCACAGCTCGATCGACTCATACGGGTTCTCTTTGAGGTATTTATAGAGGGAATCGCTCCCGAAGGTTTCCTTCTCAAACTTTTGGCAGCCCTCTGCCAGTGCCGCGACCTTGCCATAGAGCTGCCAGCCGTCCGTGCCCTTAATGCAATGCTCCACCGGCAGATTCTTTCCCTCCTGGGTCGAGAGATAGTCCGGGCCGTGGGTGTCCAGGGTAAACACCACGTCGTCCCCGGCCGCCCTGTAGTCTTCAATCTTTTTTATGATGGCCTCTTCGAGCTGCGCGGCCTTTGGGAAGCCGAGCGATCCGCTGACAAAATCATTTTGATAATCCACCACGACCAGTAGTTTTTTCAAGGTTGCGACCCCCTATGCTATTTTACTTTTTATCATACCACAGCTTCCCTTCCCGCGCAATGGAAAAGCCGGGGCTGAGGCCCCGGCGTTCCGATCCAGCAGTGACTTAAGGCAGCGGCCGCTCGATTTTGAGAGTAGGATAGCTGCCGTCTTTGATCTCCCAAATATTCGTGTCCCACCCGGTAAAGGTCGCGGCGCTCTTGAGCTCGGCCTCAGTTTTCGGGGTTCCGTAGCCGTTGTTCCAGGCGGCGTTGGTCAGGTAGAAGCAGCCGGTGATCCCGCTGCCTCCGGAACCGAGCAGGCCGCCGGCCTTGCCCGCCTTACTGCTGCTCAAGCTATCCGGCACTGCGTAACAGTTTGTGGCCAGCCCGGACAGAGTGTTGAAGGCACCGACCAGACCGCCCGCCTCGCTGTTGCCGTCCAGACTGATATTCTGCACATAGCAATCGCTGATGCGCAAAGTTGTATCGCCATAGTCGTCGCCCACCAGGCCGCCGAGCATCGATAACTTGTCGCTGTTTCCGGTAAAGACCACGTTTTTGGCCCGGCACTGCGATACTGTTGTCATGAACGTATCGCCCAGAAGCGCACCGCACCCGCGCACCGACGGGTCGGTGTTGGTCACGTCGCTCAGACATATTTTTTGCAGCCGGGCGCCGTTTGCGATTCCGAACAGCCCGGCAAAGGTCTGTCCGCCTTCATCCGGCGCAGATTTTGTCAGCCTCAGCGCGCTGATTTCATACCCGTTCCCGTCATAGACCCCGCCAAAGGGCTGCGCAACGTCCCCGATTGGCTCCCATGCGGAATAAGTTTCCCCCACGTCGATGTGCGCCGTCTGCAAAAAGCTCGCGGAGAGGTGCTCCCGCACATGGTCGAGCTGCCTGGCGCTCGCCACCCGGTAGGGCTTGGACTCCGTCCCGTCCCCCAGGACGAAGCCGCCGTCCGCGATACTGTGCCCGCAGGTGGAGACCAGCCCGGTCTGAAAGGTTTTCGTCTGGCTCGCCGCGAGGTCGAGCTCCTCCCGCCCCGGCATGGGCAGTCCGGTGATTTTCAGCGTATAGGTGTGGGGGCCCGTCAAATCATATGCCAGCGGCAGATAGACGTCCGTCTGCCCCGGAGTGCCGACCGTCAGCTCTTTCCCCGTAAAAAGCGGCTCACCCTGCGCCGAAGCGCCGTCGTAGACCTCGAAGAGGTACCGCTCGGTGCGCGGCGATCGGGTAAAAGGGATGGTGATCCCATAATTCCCCGTCTCGCCGCTTTGCGCCTGCACGCTCAAATCCGCCGCCCGCGCCGGAAGCAGAAATGCCAAAATCAGAGCGAAGGCCGCCCCTCTTCCCGCCCATCGTTTCAATGCGCTCACCCTTTCAAATGACCGCCAGATAAGCTATCTGCCGGTCATCTCTTATGGGGGAAGGGTGAAAAAAGCCGGATTCCCTTGAAAAATGATCCAAAACAGGATATAATTGGGCCAGGAATTCCGGGTGTTGAATTATATGTTACAATATCTGGAAAATGCAGTGTGAAAACAGACCGCAAGATAGCTTATCTTGCGGTCTTTCTTTTCGTCATGAGGGTCCTATGGACCCTTCGGTCATTTGATCCTGCGGCATTCGAGATAAAAGCGCTTGTCGCAGGCGTGGCCCATCGAAAAGGTCTTGCGGGTGAGCGCCCCGTCCAGGATGACGGTTTTGAAAAGCTCGTTTTTATCAATCGGCGGCAGCAGAAAAGCCACATTCCCGGGCTGCCGTGCCAAGCCGGCGGCGACCTCCTCGCCGTGGATATAATCCACCCGCCCGCCGTATTGGGCGAGGTAGCCGTCGATAAACTCCTGCACCGTGCCGACTTCCATATTCGAGCCGGGGCGGACGACTTCGACCGTCTCCCGTTCCTTCCCATGGACGACCTCGAAGCGCTGCACCGCCTCGCCCCCGCCGCAGAGACTGCGGCGCATCTCGGCAAGGAAGCGCTCCGGCTCCACGCCGAACACCACCCGGTGGATGGGCTCAAACTCTAAAGACGGGTCGTGCAGGTTGCAAAGCTCGACCAGGGCGTAGCGCGCGGGATGGTGTTCCATCGCCGCCTCGCCGTGCTGCTCACAGAGCCGGCGGTAGCACTCCTTGGCCGTGGCCAGCGAGTGATTGCCGTCGCCCACCGCCAACGCCAGCGGGCTGCCCGGAACGCCGTATTTTTGGGCATAGGCCGTGGGATCGGCAAAGGCGTCGAGCGCTTGGTCGAGCCGGCTTGCCGTGTCCTCGTCCACCTTCCAGCCGCGCACCGCGCCGCTGTCCATCATCAGCGGGAAATCGTAGAGCTTTTGCAGCCGCCGCGGCTCGATCTGCGAAAAGACGCGGTCCTCCCTGTCGTCGAAGAGAATCATGACATGCGGGCTCTCGAGCGCCGCGTGCTCGCGCACCGCCACCCGGGGCGGTATCCGCTCGAGGACGGTGGCCTCAGTCGCCCGGATCAGGGACTGCGAGCCCTTGTTGTAGTCGTATTCCTTGAGGTCGATCATCCCGATGAGGCCGCGCCGCACCTTCCCATCGCGCAGGGTGCGTTCGACATATATGTAGCAGCCGCTCAGCTCCTCGAACACCCCGCTTTCGAGGTAGCGCTCCATCTCTCCATTGACCGAGGCGATCCGCTCCTCCACCCCGCCGCGGCCGAGATAGCTCTCGGGGACGATGATATGATAAGCCGAGGGGGAATCCCCCACAAGGCGCGCGACCTGCTCCCAATACTGCGGCTCGCTGGTGTACTGGTCACAGGCGACCACCGCGAACGCCTCGCGGTATTCCTCCTTCGGCAGCAGGACGTCCGCCCGTTTAAAAGCCTTCATATTAAACCTCCGTTTATTGCTGGTTGAGATAGCCCGCGGCCATGGTTGCGGCCACCGCGCCGTCCGCGGTGGCGGTGACGATCTGGCGCAGGGGCTTGCGGCGGCTGTCCCCGGCCACATAAACGCCGGGAAGCGGGGTGGTACAGTCCTCGCCCACGTCGAAATAGCCGCCGTCGGTCAGGGGCAGTTGATCCTTGTACCGCTCGTTTTCCGGCTTGGTGCCGATGGCGACGAACACCCCGGACACCGGGATCGTCTCGCTCTCGCCGCCCACGGTCGAGTCAAGGACGATCGCCTCGACCGCATTTTCACCCGTGATGGCGCGGGGGACGGCGTTGTAATGGATGACGATGTTCTCCCGCTTTTTGACCGATTCCTGTAAGATCGGCACGCCGCGGAACTGGTCCCGGCGGTGGACCAGGTGGACCGCCGAGCAGTTGTTGGAGAGGAAGAGGGCGTCCTCGAGCGCGGTGTTCCCGCCGCCGACGATGGCGACCTCCTTACCTTTATAAAAGGCCCCGTCGCAAGTGGCGCAGTAGCTCACCCCGCGCCCGGTCAGGCGCTCCTCGCCCTCGCAGCCGAGCTTTGCGCGCTTGGCCCCGTTGGCGATGATGACCGCCCTGGCCTCGATGGCGCCGTTTGCGGTCTGTAGCTTCTTGACCTCGCCTTTGAGGTCGCAGGACTCCAGCTTCTCAAACAGGATTTCTGCCCCCAGGGCGGTGGCCTGGTTATACAGGCTGATTGAGAAGTCCACCCCGGTGATCGACTCGATTCCGGGATAGTTCTCCACCGTGGGGGTCGAGGCGACCTGCCCGCCGTAGATGTTTTCCTCCAGCACCGTGACCTGATAGCCCGCCCGGATCCCATAGATGGCGGCGGTCAGCCCGGCCGGGCCCGCGCCGATGACGACGATGTCCTTCATATTGATCACCATTCCTTTCTCGGGAATTGCGCCGGTTTCGGCAAAGCCGAAAAGGCAGTTGTTAAGACCGCCAAGGCGCAAGACCATTTCCTCCTGTGTCGGGGTTGCCGGTTTTCTTTCAGTTTACCCTATTTGCCCATCCATTTCAAGGACTACGACCGGCCGCCCCAGAACCGTTTGCCCCGCATTGGCTGGGTCATGCCGAGGTTACAATCCACAATGATAATATCTTCCCCGATGCTTTTGATATTACACCATTTGATGACGATGTCCTCTTCCCGGCCGAATATCCCGAAAAAGCGCGGCCGGCCGTAGATCACCAGCGCCTGCACGCAGGCGTTGGAGGTGTCGATGTCCACGTCGCAGACGCATCCGAGACGCCTGCCGTCGTAGAGGTTGATGACGTCCTTGTAGCGCAGGTCGCACACTCTGCAGATCAACGCGTTCCCCTCCCTGATCAAAAAGACGTATTCCTACTCTTATCATTTTATGGGGCGGGAAGCATAAAAAGACCGCTCCGCCGAGGATGGCGGAGCGGCCCGCTTTTTATTGCTGAGCGCACGCGAAGCAATAAAAATAGCTTAAAGAGCTATTCTTATGCGCGCTTCCACTTGACGCCCTGCGGGGTGTCCTCCAGAATGATCCCCTGGGCCTTGAGCTCGTCGCGGATCCGGTCGGCAGTGGCGAAGTCGCGGTCTTTGCGCGCCTGCTGCCGCTGCTCGATCAGGGCCTCGATTTCTTCGGCCATGCCGTCCTGCGCCGGGCGGTTATAGAGGATCCCCAGCACGCCGCACAGCTCGTCATAAAGCTTTATAGCCGCCTCGATGGCCGTCTTCGGGCGGGGGGAGCCGAGATAGGTGTTGCACTCGCGCGTCAGCTCGAAGAGCGCCGAGATCGCGTCGGCGGTGTTGAGGTCGTCGTCCATCGCGGCGACAAACTGTCCGCGGCGGGAATCGAGCTTTGAGAGGAACCCGGGGTCCTCCCCGTCGGTCGCGCTCTTAAGCGCGAAATCGAGGTTTTCCCGGCAGTTATACAGCCGCTCGAGCGAGGCGCGGCACTGCTCGAGCACCTCGAGGGTATAGTTGATCGGGCTGCGGTAGTGCGCCTGGAGCATCATGAACTTGATCGGCTCGTAGCCGAATTTTTCGGCCACCTCGCGCACGGTGAAGAAGTTGCCCAGGGATTTTGACATCTTGTGGTTATCCACGTTGATGTAGCCGTTGTGCATCCAGTAGCGCACATACTCGTGCCCGGTGCAGCACTCGGCCTGGGCGATCTCGTTTTCATGGTGAGGGAAAATCAGGTCCTGGCCGCCGCAATGGATGTCGATGGTCTCGCCGAGATACTTCATAATCATGGCGGTGCACTCGATATGCCAGCCGGGGCGCCCCTCGCCCCAGGGGGAATGGTAGCTGGGCTCGCCGGGCTTGGCGGCCTTCCAGAGCACGAAGTCCAGCGGGTCCTCCTTGTTCGAGCTCACGTCGATCCGGTTCCCCGCGTCCAGCGCGTCCAGCGGCTGGTGGGAGAGCTTGCCGTACCCGCCGAACTTGCGGGAACGGAAGTAGACGTCCCCGTCCTTCGCATAGGCGTAGCCCCGCTCCTCCAAGCGCTTTACCACGTCGATGATGGTGTCGATGTTCTCGGTCGCCTTGGGATGGTAATCGGCCTCCCGAACGCCCAGCCCCTTCGCATCGGTCCAGTACTCCTTGATGTAGCGCGCGGCGACCTCGGCCACGGTGGTGCCTTCCTCATTGGCCTTTTTGATCAGCTTGTCGTCGATGTCGGTGAAGTTCTGCACAAAGGTCACGTCGTATCCGATGTACTTAAGGTAACGGCGCAGCACGTCGAAGACGCAGATCGGCCGCGCGTTGCCGATGTGGATGAAGTTATAGACCGTCGGCCCGCAGGCGTACATTTTGACCTTGCCCTCCTGCAGGGGGACAAATTCCTCCTTCTTCATGGTCAGGGTGTTGAAAATTCTCATTTTTTCTCTTCCTCCAATTCCTGTATCCGTCTTTCCAGCTTCTCGATCTTCATCATCATCCTGCACAGCTCCTGCGACACCGGGTCGGGGATGTGCACCTGGTCGAGCAGGGTGTTATCCACCTTCTTGCCGGCCACCCGCACCGCCCGCGCGGGCACGCCCACGGCGGTGGAGTTCTCCTCCAGCGGCTCGAGCAACACCGCCCCGGCGGCGACCTTGCTGTTGTCCCCCACCGTGAAGGGGCCGAGGATCTTCGCTCCCGCGCCCACCAGGACATTTTTGCCCAGCGTCGGATGGCGCTTGCCCTTGTCCTTGCCGGTACCGCCCAGGGTCACGCCCTGGTAGATGGTGCAGCCGTCGCCGATCTCGGCGGTCTCACCAATGACCACCCCCGCGCCGTGGTCGATGAGCACCCCGCGCCCGATCTTCGCGCCGGGATGGATTTCGATCCCAGTCAGAAAGCGCGCGATCTGGGAGAGCGCACGCGCCAAAAAGAAGCAATTATGCCGGTAAAGCCAGTATGCCGGGCGGTGCAGCATGAGCGCGTGCAGCCCGGAATAAAGCAGCAGCACCTCGAGCGAGTTGCGCGCGGCGGGGTCGCGCTCTTTGATCGCCGCGATGTCCTGTCTGAGTCCCCTGAAGATTGCGATCACCTCAATCCTTGATTGTTGGCATGACTTGATAAAAAGATTCTTACATTTGGAAAAACAAAAGCCCCCGTCCGGGCATATTGCCGGACAGAGGCGCTCTTCGCACGGTCCCACTCTGTATTTTGCTCTTGCCCCTTAACGCGGGGATACGTAGTGCCCTACTGAGGGTTTTCCCGTTTGGGCGCTCTGCTCACGGGCGCACTTCGTTCTCCCGCGCGGCCGGGGCGCTCACACCACACGCGCCCTTCTCTGCTGCCGCGGCAATGGAAAACTACTCTTCCCGCTCACCGCATTTCACCTTACATTGGATGGCATTGACATTGTCTTACTTCCATCTTTATGATAAGATAGCATAAAACGTACCTCTTTGCAAGAGAGGTTTTTTGCACGGGCTTTAAAAAGAAAGGCGGTACGGGAATGAAAGCTATCAAAAAAAGAATCTCGCTGCTCTGTTCGGCGGCTTTGATTGCACTTTGCCTCAGCCAGCTGGCGCTGGCCGAATCCGGCAGTTCCAAGGTCGTGGGGAACGTCAAAGAACCGAAGTCGGGCTCGTCTTCGTCGCAGAGCTCGTCCTCCCGCCCGGCGAACGTGCGCGACCGGTATGTGGACGACAGCAAAGCGAATGTGAACGACCCGCGCCCGGTGATCGAACCGGACATCGTGGGCAACACCCGCGGAAAGAAAACCGAAGCCTCCTCCAAGGCGGCGGAGAAATCCAGCGCACCGAAGGCCTCCATCTCGTCCACCTCGATCGACCCGGGAGAAACCCTCTTTATAACGGTCAGCGGGGTTAAGGACATCAAGGCGGTCACGGTGAAAAACGACTTCGGTTTTTCGGTGCGCCTCTCGGCCGATCCCAGCCGGGAAAACACCTACATCGGCTTCCTGCCGGTGAGCTACTTCACCGCCAAGGGCAGCTACAATATCACCGTGTCGGGCGGGGGATTGAGCACCGCCACCTTTACTGTGGCGGTCAGCGGCAAGCAATTCGAGACCCAATACCTGACGGTGGACGAGGGACTGGCGAACAGCACCATCAACAACGACGAAGCCTCCAAGGAGTACCGCGAGGTGATCTGGCCGCAGAAGGAGAAATTTGATTCCAAGCGCTACTTCGACGGGCGCTTCATCCTTCCGGTCCAGGGCGGGATCAACACCCAGTTCGGGATGGTGCGCTACACCAACGGCGTGGCCGGGCCCCGGCACGACGGGGTGGACCTCGACGCCAAGCTCGGCACCCCGGTCAAGGCGGCGCAAAACGGCAAGGTGCTCTACGCCGGCTTTGTCAAGCTGACCGGGAACACGGTGGTCATCGAGCACGGCTACGGGCTCAAGAGCTGGTATCAGCACATGCAGAGCCTCAGCGTCAAGGAGGGCGACGTGGTGAAGACCGGGCAGGTCATCGGCAAGGTGGGTTCCACCGGCTTCTCGACCGGGCCGCACATGCACTTCTCCGCCTCGATCAACGGGGTCTACATCAACCCTCTGACCCTCGTCGAGACCGACCTGCTCGAGCAGGCGGCCAAATAGGACGGATAAACATTTCCTTTCCTGCGAAAACTAGGGACAGGGAGGAATGCCAATATGAAAAATACCGATCAAAGCCGCAAGCAGATGGTGGACGAAAACGTCACCTATCTCGACGTGGCCGACGAGCTCGCCGGCTACTACGCCACCCAGGCGATCACCCAGGCGCAGGGCCGCATGCAGGGGGGAAACACCCCCACCGGCTTCGACGAGCGGCACCTGCATGAGATACGCGAGCATCTGCACGGGGACCTGTGACTGAACAATCGGCTTCGGGAAAATTTTTTGAAGCCGGCTTTTTTTAAAATGACCGCAAGCATAGGCTGCTTGCGGTCTTATTTTTCTTCTTTTTCGCGGGAGAGAAGAACATTTTTTAAGACTCCCATTGTTTTTTTCCTAATTATACCCTCTTCTGCCAGCTTTTTCAAGGAATTCCGGCAATTTTTTGCCCACCTCTTCCCTCCTGTGGCCGCAAGCAGCCTATGCTATCGGTCATTTTAAGGAGGAAGCGCCATGCAGTCCAAACACCCACAAAAACGCACAGTATCCCTGCTGCTGGCAATATGCCTGCTGTGCGGCCTGCGCACATCCGCCGCGGCCGTCGGCGCAGCGGCGGGCGGCTACGCCGAAACCTACGGAATCAACGTCCCTTTCACCCCCTCGGCGCGCACCAGCCGCTACACCTTCGCCGTCTATGAGGGGAACACGGCGGCCCCCGCCAGGCTTCTGATCCAAAAGGAGCTGACCATCTCCACGGCGCAGACGGTCTTTCTTCCGATCCCCTCCCTTCTGAGCGGACCGGGCAGCTATACTCTGGCGGTGACCGCCCATCCCATGCCGGAGCGGGAGGGGCTGGATACCGCCGCCACCAAGACCGTTCCCTTTCGGCTCGAACCGACCTGCGGCCATCCGGGCGCGTCAGGGGCTTTTTTGATAGGGGACGGCAGTGCCCAAAGTCCCTATCTGATCACCAGTGCCGCGCAACTCGACCACTTGCGCCAACACACCGGCGCATATGCCCGGCAAGGCTGCGATCTCGACATGGCGGGCATCGCTTGGCAAAATTTTAATTTTAGCGGCACCTACGATGGGAATGGCTATGTGGTTCGCAACCTCTCCAATAATTCCTCTGGATTCGGCGGATTATTTGCGGAGGTAACCGGTACTGTCATGAACCTTGGCGTAGAAAACGCTACAGTACGTGGCACCTATGCAGCGGCCATCTGCGGAAACTTGCGTGGAAAAATTTATTGCTGCTATGTAAAAGACTGTATCATAACGGCAACGACCAGCGTCGCAGGAGGGATCACTGGGAACGATGGGGCAAACTACCAGTCGATTATTCAGGATTGCTACGAAATGGGCGGAACCTATCAAACTTCGGTGGCCTCGGGCGGGATCGCGGGCGACTTCAGTGGGGATGTCTCCGGCAATGCTCTGATTCGCTGTTATTCCATCCCGGCGAAGGTTACGGGAGGCAAGAAAGGAATCTTAGTTGGGAACTGGAGAAGCGCCAAGATGCAAGACTGCTATTTCCCAAGCGACACCTCCTGCGGCTCCACCACCGCTACCGCCTCCGGCAATGTTTCGGGTGCCGTCGGCATGCCGTTTGCTTCCTTCCCGAACGCCGCCAACTTTTCAGGCTGGAATATCGGAGCCGACAGCAGCGCCTGGGTGATGGGAGAAAGCGCGCCCGAGCTTAAAATCTTTGCGCAGCGCCGTGCGCGCGACTACGCCCTGCCGCAGGGCGCCGCCTCCTGGCGAAAGGGCACCATTGGACTTTCTGACTAATCCATCCATGATATCGGGAGGGGGGAAAGGAGCGCAAGCAAAATTGCTTGCGCTCCTTTTAATTTGAATGAGGTCTCCGGCGAGGCTAAGAATCCAATTCATCGCACGTAGCGCACGGCCTCGTCAAAGGGCTTGCGCTTCTTCTGTGGCGGCGTCTCCCCCTCGGCGGCGTAGCCGAGCGCGATCATCACCCGCACCTCGCGCCCGGGCGGGATGCCCAGCGCCTCCCGCACCGCTTCCTCGTCGTACCAGCCCAGGATACAGCTCGCAAGGCCCTGCTCCTGCGCCATCAGGCAGATGTGCGCCACCGCGATCCCGATGTCGAGCGGCCGGTAATCCTGCCGCTTGACCTTCCCGATGGGAGCGAGGTCCGGGCGCTCCCCTTCCTCGGTGATGGCGATGAACACCGGGCAGTCGGCGGTAAAGCGGTTCTCGCCCTGCGCCTGCGCGGCGCGGGCGACCCCGGCCGCCGCCGCCGGGGTGTCGGCCACCACGAACCGCCAGGGCTGGCGGTTGCTCGCCGAGGGGGCGAGGCGTCCCGCCTCGAGGCAGGCGCGCAGCTTCTCCTCCTCCACCGGGCGAGTGGAATAGCTGCGGCAGCTGTGCCGCGCCAGAACCAGGTCCATGAAATCTTCCATGCCAAAGCCTCCCTTCACGTTTTCTTCATCATAGCCCCCGCCGGCGTCAAATTCAAGGGGATTCTTTTGGTGCTGATTTTGAGGGGCAAAACTTTCCCATCCTCTTGACAGTGCCGCCATGCCTGGCATACAATTGGATCGGTAAACAAGCGGGAGGTGAAGGGATGAACGATTCCAGGCGGATTCTGGAGCTGGCGATCAAGGCCGGGGAGATCCTGCTTTACAACGGCGGAGAAATCTTCCGGGTGCAGGAGACCATGCTGCGCATCGCCAAGGCCTATGGGGCCGAGGACTTCCACGTCTACATCGTCTCCACCGGGATCTTCGCCACCGCCCTGGTGGACGGGCGGCTGCACAGCACCACCCTGGTGCAGATCCCCCTGAGTGCCATGCACCTCGGGCGGGTGATCGCCGTCAACAGCCTCTCAAGGGACATCGCCTGTGGGCGCTGCGAAATCGACGAGGCCTTCCGGCGGCTGGAAACGATCGAGGCCATCCCCTTCTACCCGCCCTGGATGCGGGTCCTGGTCACCGGGCTCGGCTGCGCGGGCTTCGGCTTCATCCTCGGCGGGGACTTCTTCGACAGTGTGATCAGCTTCCTGTCGGGGGCCATCCTCTCCTGCTTTTTGATCTACGCCGATAGGCGGAAGCTCTCGAAGATCATCGCCAACCTTATGGCGAGCGCCCTGGTGACGCTCTGCGGGCTCACCTTCTTCCACCTGGGGCTGGGGAACCACATCGACAAGATCATCATCGGCTCGCTCATGCCGCTGGTGCCCGGGGTGGCGCTGACCACCTCGATCCGGGACTTTCTCAATACCGATTACCTCTCCGGCATGATCCGCCTGATCGACACGCTGCTCGTCGCCTCCTGTATCGCCATCGGGGTGGGCGCGGTGCTGGGCGCCGCCAGCCTCTTTCTGGGGGTGGTCGTATGAGCGGCCTGCTTTCGCAGGTGGTCGCCGCGTTCCTGGGCAGCGCCTCCTTCGCCCTGCTCTTCCAGGTGCCCAAGGACCAATTCCTGTTCGGGGGTGCTGCGGGGGCCGCCAGTTGGCTGTGCTATCTGGTTTTTTTGCGGTTCCATCCGTCGGTGGTGCTCGCTTCCTTCGCCGCGGCGATCCTGCTCAGCATCCTCTGCCGGGTCTTTGCCGTGCGCCGTAAGACGCCGATCACCGTCTTCTTGACCTGTGGGATTTTCCCCATCGTGCCGGGGTCGGGAATCTATTACACGGTCTATTACTTCATCATGAGCCAGAACGATTTGGCGCTCTATAAAGGGATCGAAACGCTCAAGATCGCGGTGGCCATCGCGCTGGGGATCGTATTGGTGCTCTCCCTGCCCTATTCGCTCTTCCGGGCTTTCGGCCGCAAAACACAAAATTAGCACCAGACCCTTCGTGAGATTATTCTCACGAAGGGTCCTTTTCCATCAGCCATTCAAGCGCCCGCGCATGGCGCTGCGGGACGTCTTTAAAATGCCCGCCCGGGCTCTCTTCATAAAAGGTCCCGCCCTGCGGGAGCTGGCCGCGCAGCAGGCGGGCGGCGGCGCGGGTGCGCTCCCCCACCGTGGCGAGTACGGGGTTGCGGCTGCGCTCCTCCCCGCTGCCCAGCGAGAGATAGACCCTGGCCGCTCCGTTCTTGGGCCGGTTCCCCTCCATAAAGGGGAGCCACCCCTCGTACCAGAGGGAGCCGGACAGGCTCCCGAAGCTGCCGAAGCGGTCCGTCTCATAAAGCGCATAGAGCGCGCAGAGCCCCGCGAGGGAATAGCCCAGCAGCGCCGGGCGGGGAAGAACCGGGAACCGGCTTTCCAGCCCTGGCAGGAAGCGCTCCTCGAGGAAGCGCACCGTCTCCCCTGCCCTTCCTCCAAAATCCCCGCCGCCGCGAAAGACCGCCTTCCCAAGCCAAGGGGTATAGGCGCCGTTCGGGTCCTCCGGCGCCAGCCCCGCCAGCAGGAAGGGCGGCAGAATGCCGCTTTGAATTTTTGGCGAAAGGATCGTCATCGCCTGTTCCATCGTCCCGCTGCCGGGAGAATTTAACAGCAGGCAGGCCAAGGGATACCCCGCGTCCTCCCGAAAATGCGGCGGCAGACAGACCCAATAGGCCCACCCGCCGCACCGCTCCTCTAATATCTTCATGGCCTTGCGCCTCCCAGCGTATAGCGATAAAGCTCGGTGTAGGTCAGCCGCCCATCAATCCGCTCGGACTTCATCAGGCTGACTGCCTCCACGCGCTCGGTGATCTTTGGCAGCTCCCCGCCAAAGCGGCGCGGGTCAAACCCTCTTGGCAGCAGCACCTGCCGCCCCAGCGTCAGGTGGGGGCGAAAGGGACGGCGCTCCACCGGGAAGCCGGCGCGCTCCAGCCCTTCCGAAAGCTGCCGGTGGAGCGCCAAAAGCGCTTCGCTTCGCCGCAGCCCCAGCCAGCAGATGTCCCCGCCCTCCCGGCGAAAGGTGCCGAAGCCCTCCACCCAAAGCGGGAAGGGCTCCCCCTCCAGCTTTTCCAGCACCCGGCAAAGCTCGTCCTCTCTCCCGCTCTCTCCGATGAAGGCAAGCGTCAGGTGCAGATTTTCCCGCCGGGTGAAGCTCCCCCGCCCGGCGCAGTCCCGCAGCCGCCGGCACGCCGCGAAGAGCTGGTCCAGCGTGTGGTCTGAAAACAGGATGGCCACAAACAGGCGCAAAAGAATCCCCTCCCTTTGCAATCAGTATACCACAAACAGCCATAAGCACAAAAGTCCGGGAGGAGGGGAAATTCCCCTCCTCCCGGACTGCTTCTTTGCGTGCGATTGCCTGAATCTCTAGAGCTTCTCCAGCTGGGCGAGCACCTCGTCGATCTGCCGCTGCGAGGCGTATTTTCGCGCGAAGCCGACCGCCTGGCGCAGCTGCATCCCCTGCACCATCGGCAGCATGGGGTGTCCGAGCAGCCCCGGAACCTGCCGCTGCACCAGAGCGCGCGCCTGCTGGTTTTGCAGAATTTCCCCGATGGTGATCTGATAGTTATGTAAATCCATCCCGGTACCCCCTTCTTTGTGCTGTATGCATTATATGCGCGACGCGCCCGGAATGTTACCCTTCCTTGACAATGTCTTCCTCTTTGCGTATAATACAAATGCAACCAAAGATGTATAGTTTTATTGGTTAAATCATTAAAGCATTGTGACAGAGGGATGGCAGATGGTAGAAAATATATTGGAACTCAAAGACATCACCAAGAGCTTCGGCCAGACCCAGGTTCTGCGTGGGATCAGCCTGTCGATCCAGAAGGGCGAGTTCATCACCTTCCTGGGCTCCTCGGGCTGCGGGAAGACCACCACCCTGCGGATCATCGCGGGGCTGGAGAGCCCGGACAGCGGGAGTGTGCTGCTGGGCGGGGAGGACGTGACCGCGGTGCAGCCCAATAAGCGGGACGTGAACACCATCTTCCAGAACTACGCCCTCTTTCCCCATATGAACGTGTATCAGAACATCGCCTACAGCCTCAAGCTGCGGCATGTGCCGAAGGACGAGATAAAGCGCCGGGTGGGCGACATGCTCGAGCTGGTGCAGCTGCCCGGCTACGAGCGGCGCATGCCCATCGAGCTTTCGGGCGGGCAGCGCCAGCGGGTGGCCATCGCGCGCGCGGTGATCAACAACCCGAGCGTCCTGCTGCTCGACGAGCCGCTGGGCGCTTTGGATTTACAGCTGCGCCGCCAGATGCAGCAGGAGCTCAAAAAGCTGCAAAAGCGCCTGGGGATCACCTTCATCTATATCACCCACGACCAGGAGGAAGCCATCAACATGTCCGACCGGATCGTGGTGATGAACGAGGGGCGCTTCGAGCAGATCGGCACCCCCGGCGAAATCTATGACCACCCCAAGACCAGCTTTGTGGCCCGCTTCATCGGCACGGCCAATATCTTTTCGGGGCAGGTGAAGCGGATTGAAGGCGGCCTGGCCGAGATCGAGACCCCGGACGGGCTCTGCTGTGCCGCCGCGGGGGATTATGCCCTGCGCGAGGGCCAGCGGGTCGCCTTCTCGGTGCGCAGTGAAAACATGCTGGTCGCGAAGGAGCCGGTGGAGCACTTCGACCTGCCCGCAGCGGTGAGCGAAAACAGCTATGTGGGCGGGATGCTGCGGATCGCCTTCACCCCGCGCGCCGGGGAGCCCATCGTCTCGAGCAAGCACGGCATCCATGCGAACATCGGCCTCGGCGAGCGGGTGAACCTGTACTGGAAGCCCGAAAACGCCGTCTTTGTGGATATGCAGGAGGCGGATGCATGAAAAAGGTGAAAAACTACAATTGGGCTTTGGTGCTGCCCATCTACGCCTTCACCATCCTTTTTGTGCTCATCCCGCTGATCTATATTGTGGTGCTCAGCCTGCTCAGGAAAGATATTCTCTGGGGGGTGACCAACGAGTTCACCCTGCAAAACTACCGGAAAATGTTCGACCCGGTCTATCTGCGCACCTTTGCCGATTCGCTGGGGCTTGCCTTTGGCACCACCGTGATCACCGTGCTGATGGGGTACCCCTTCGGATACTTCATGGCGAAGCTCGCGCCCAAACGGAGGGCCTTCGTTATGCTGCTGGTGGTGGTCCCGTTCTGGACCAACGCGCTGGTGCGTATCTATGGCTGGATGATCATTCTGCGTGCCAAGGGGGTGCTCAACCACCTGCTCATGTCGCTCGGGCTGATCGACACCCCGCTCAAAATCCTCTACACCTACGGCGCGGTGCTGCTGGGGATGGTCTATTCCCTCCTGCCCTTCATGATCCTGCCGGTCTACACCAGTGTGGAAAAGATGGACTGGTCGCTCGTCGAGGCGGCAAGGGACCTGGGCGCCAACGCGGCGCAGGCCTTCCTCACCGTCACGCTCAAGCTCACCCTGCCGGGGGTCCTCTCGGGGTTCGTGTTGGTGTTCGTCCCCTCGATCGGGCTGTTTTTCATCTCCGACCTGCTGGGCGGCGGGAAGATCATGCTGGTGGGGAACCTGATCAAAAACCAGCTCATGCAGGCGCGCGACTGGCCGTTCGGCGCGGCGCTGTCGGTGGTGATGATGATCATGACCTTCGCGATCATCTTCCTCTACCGCAAGCTGACCCATTCCAGCGACCTGGAGGAGTTCTTCTGATATGAAAAGAAAAAAGTTTCACCCTTCCAGCCTTTACCTTTGCGCGGTGCTGCTGCTGATGTACCTGCCGGTGGTGATGGTGGTCATCTACTCCTTCAACGCCTCGAAGAGCGACGTGCAGTGGGCCGGGTTCACGCTGGGATGGTACCAGAAAATGATCCACAACGAAAGTTTGATGGACGCGCTGCGCAACTCCCTGGTCCTGGGGGTTTCCAGCTGCGCCATCTCGGCGGTGATCGGCACCGTCGGGGCGGTGGGGCTCGCGCAGAGCGATTTTAAAACCAAGGGCCTGCTGGAGAACGTGGCCATGCTGCCCATCATGATCCCGGAAATCATCCTCGGGATGGTTTTTCTGGCCTTCTTCTCCTTCTTGGGGCTCCCGTTTGGGATGATCACCCTGATCATCGCCCACACCGCCTTTTGCATCCCCTATATCTTCATCGTGGTCAAGGGGCGGCTGGCCGGGATCGACCGCTCGATCGGCGAGGCGGCGCGGGACCTTGGGGCCAGCGAAATGCGGATGTTCTTCGACATCACCCTGCCGCTGATCGCCCCGGCCATCCTGTCCGGGTCGCTGCTGGCCTTCGCCATGTCGCTGGACGACGTGGTGATCAGCTTCTTCGTCACCGGCGCGCAGACCAACACCCTGCCCATCAAGATCTATTCGCAGATCAAGCTGGGCGTCAGCCCCGAGATCAACGCCCTTTGCACCGTCATGCTGGCGCTGACCTTCCTGCTGATCCTCCTCTCCGGGGCGCTCACCAAAACCAAAAAAGGCAAACCCATAAAACCCACCATAAGCAAGGAGGCAAATCAATGAAAAAGATTCTTTCCCTCGTCCTGGCGGCCGCCACCTGCGCCGGCCTGCTCGCCGGCTGCGGCAGCGGCGGCGGTTCCGAGAGCTCCGCACCCCAGAGCAGCGCGGCCCCCGCGAGCGAGGCTTCGAGCGAAGCCGGCGGCACCGAAAGCGGCGGGGAGCTCAATATCTTCACCTGGGACGGCTACTTCCCGCAGGATGTGCTGGACGGCTACACCGAGCAGTTCGGCGTAAAAATCAACATGTCCAACTTCGAGTCCAACGAGGAGATGCTCACCAAGCTCGAGGCGGCGAACGCCGGGGATTACGACGTGATCGTGGCGAGCGACTACATCATCGACATCATGCGCAGGAAGGGCGGGCTCTTAAAGGAGCTGGACAAGGAAAAAATCCCGAATTTTAAAAACATCGACCCCAACTTCCAGAGCCAGTTCTACGACCCCGAAAACCTCTACACCGTCCCCTACGGCCCCGGCACCCCGCTGATCGTCTACGACCCGTCCCTGGTCAATGTCGACATCAAGGGGTATAACGATTTGTGGAACCCGGAGCTAAAAGACAGTGTAGTCATCATGGACGACGCGCGCAACGTGATCGGCATCACCTTAAAAACGATGGGCAAGTCCTTCAACGAGACCGACCCGGCCGTGCTGGACGAGGCCAAGGCAAAGCTGATGGAATTAAAGCCCAACATCCGCACCCTGGCGATGAACAACCTGCAGGACGTCATCCTCAGCGGCGAGGCGAGCGTGGGGTACATGTTCACCGCCCAGGTGGTCATGGCGCTGCAGGCGAACCCCGAACTGAAGGTCGTCTACCCCGAGGAGGGGATGGGCTTCGGGATCGACAACCTGATCGTTCCCTTAAACGCCCCGCATGAGGACAACGCCTTCTCGTTCATCAACTACATCCTCGAGCCCGAGGTCGGCGCGAAGGTCTCCAGCCAGATCATGTACCTCTGCCCGAACAAGGAGAGCGCGCCCTACCTGCCCGAGGAGTACAAAAACAACGCGGCGCTCTATATCCCCTCGGACGTGCTGGGCAACACCGAGTTCATCCAGGACGTGGGCGAGGCGACCGAGCTCTACGACAAAATCTGGACCGAGTTTAAGCAGCAGTAACCCCCGATAAAAACGAAGGGCCGGCGGATTGACCGCCGGCCCTTCGCTCTGCCTTTAGGTAATTTGCGAGTTGCCGTAACTGCTTCCTTCGTTGGGGGTGAAGTCGCCGCCGTAGGCGGCTGTCCTTCCGATGGCGTAAACCGGATTGGACCAATGGCAGTTTTGCAGGGTGACCGGCCCGATGTGCCGGTCGATTGCCCCGCTGATCCCACCAGTGAGAATCATGTTGGGTGCGCTTCCGGTGAACTGGGCGGAGGAGATACAGCCGATAAAGGTCGTGTTCAGGCTGTGCCCCACGATCCCGCCGCGGTAGAGGTCAAAATTCGAGTCCCCGCCGACCGTCCCACTGAACGTACACCGCTGAAAGGTCGCATTTTCCACGATGCCCGCAATGCCGCCCGAGGTCACGTAGTTGTTCGGACCACAGATGCCCGGATCATAGCGGATCAGCCCGTCGGTCACAACACAATCCGAAATCGCGGCCCCTTCGTTTACGATACAGGAAATAGCCCCTTGCCTGGCCTTGGGGGATACGAGTATGACCCGCCTGACTTCAGAGGCGTTGCCGGTTACTGCATAAAACAGCCCGCCCAAGTTGCAATCCATCCCGGTGATTTCAAGCCCATTGCCATTGTACGTACCGGTTAAGGTTCCGAGAGTCGTCCAAGTCCCGCTGAGCGCCAGGTCCTTCGTCTGCGAAAAATTGGCGTCAAGGTGGCTGCCGACATGCTTGAGCTGTTCGACCGACGACACCTTCCAGGGCTTGGCGGCGGTGCCCGCACCGCCCCCGTAGCCGCCGGCGGCGAGCGCATGCTCGCACCCCTCGATTGTCACCGTCTTGCTCGCCGTCACCCCCGACCCGTCCTTGGCCGCCGCCTTCACCGTGATCGTACCGCTTTGCCCCACCGCCGTCACCGTTCCCGTCGTGGAGTTGATACTCGCGATCCCGCTCCCGCTCTCCAGCGACCAGGAAAGGCCCTTCTCGTTCGCGTTCTGCGGCGTCACGCTCACGCTCAATGCGAGGTTCGTCCCCTTCTCCAGCGAGTCGGTCGCGATCGTGATCCCCGTCACCCGCTGCACCACTTCCTGTTCTTCGCTCGTCACACTGATCCCGTTGGGCGCCGTCGCCGTCAGCGTGTAGCTCCCCTTCCCCACCGCCGTCACCACGCCGGTGGAGGCGTCCACCGACGCCACCGACGGGTCGGAGCTCTGGTAGGTGACCGGCCCCGTCCCGCCGCCCTCGAGCGCGGCCTGCGCCTGCCCCGTCACCGAGCTCCCGCCGAGGTACAGCGTCCCCGGCAGCTCGGTGAACCGGATCCCCGTGATGTGCTGCACCGTCACGGTACAGCTTCCGCTCCGGCCGCCCACCGAGGCGGTAACGGTGGTGCTCCCACCCTTGGTGGTGTTTGCCGTGACGGTGCAGCTCTTCCCGCTGCCCGCCACGCTGACCAGGCTCTCGTCCTCCGCCGCCCAGGCCGGGGCATAGGCCGAAGGGTTCACCGTGGCGCTCAGGGTCCCGCTGCGCGGGCTGCCCGAGGTGTAGAGGGTCAGGGTGCTGGGCAGCACCGAAACGCTCTGGACCTGCACCACCGTCACGGTGCAGGTGGCCTTATAGAACCCGCCCTTGTCCGTCACCGTGATGGTCGCGCTCCCCGGCTGCTTGCCAAAGGCCGAGAGGTGGTAGACGTTGTTGCTTACTTTTGTCATATCGACCTGGTCCGGGCTGCTGTTCTGCCAGACGAGCTCGGTGCTGCCGTTGTCCCCACTGAGGGTCGCGGTCAGCTCGAAGTCGGTCTCGGCCGCCGTGCCCCCGGTGAAGAGGGTTTTGCTCGCCGGGTTTAACCCGATTCCGGAAATCGGGATCACCGTCACCGTGCAGGAGGCGGAAACGGTATCCGGGTCGTCGTAGACGCTGGCCGTGATGGTCACGGTTCCCCCCGTGTTTCCCGTGACCATCCCCGTCACCGGGTCCACCGAAGCGATGGCTGGGTCGCTGCTCGACCAGAGCACCTCGGCGGCATAGCTCTGGGAGGTGGGGTTCTTGTCGGCGGCCAGCTGTACCGTCTGGCGCTCCCCACCGGTTTGCAGGTAGACCGTCTTATCCCCCACCGCCTCGCCCCCGGCCTTGATGGTCAGGCTCTCGATGGCCTGGTAGGTGTAGGATGAGGTTTTCGTTTTGGGCAGGTCGAAGCCGGCCCGGCCCGCCTTCGCGACGGGCGTGACCGAGATGGTGAAGCCGGTGTCCCGCTGCGGCGGGTCGCTAAAATACAGCTTGTAGCTGTAGACCTCCCCCGACACCTCGGGCTCTCCCGAGGCGGACAGCTGCTCCCCCTCCCCGCCGCCCTCGGGCAGGGCGGTGACGGCGAAGCCTTCGATCCGGGCGGGGTCGTTATTCTTCACCGGCACCCGGATGAACTCGGGGCCCGCAGCGGCCCGGGCGCGGAAGAGGGAGATCTCCGGGGTGGGCGTGTCTGGATCGATCTCCGCGATTCCGGGCGGGGTGCTCCTCCCGAGGGTCGCGCCCGGGTCAACGGACGCTGCTGCCGCCCCGGCGGCCGGGATCATCCCGGCCGCCAGGGAAACCGCCAGCAGCCAAGAGGGAAGCCGTCTCATCTTTCCACCACGTCCCCATTGGCGGTGCTGATCTCACCGATCGTGAAATCGTCGAGCGGTATTTTCTCGCTCTCACCCACGGTTGCTCCCCCTCGGAGAGTTAGGGGGCCCACGGGGGGATGATTCCCCCCGTGAGGTGGGCCGCCGGCGTCAGCCGGCAATTGCATTTCCGCAGAAATGCTGCCCACCTCGTAGTACTCCCGCAGGCCGCTGCCGCCCACCGTGAAGCCGCCTAAAACGGTCAGCGCCAGCACGCACAACAGCACTGCTATCGCTTTCTTTTTCATTCCAGTTCCCCCTTCTGGCAGGGCCGCCGATCATAAAAAAAGACCCATAGTTAGGCTTTCTAGCGGCCTTTTGCCCGCAGAGTTCCGACAAAAAATCGGGAGGTTGCTTGCATATTTCACCAAAACAGGGTATAATTAGGGAAAGTGTGGAAGGGGTTGGAAATTTTACTCCTCCTAAACACGAAAATTCAAGAAATCATGGCCGCTAGAAAGCCTATCTAGCGGCCATTCTTATTCTGTCGGCCCCGATTTCCAGCAGATAGGAAAATTTTTTCTTTCCTCTTGCATATGAGACAGGGCAGTGATAAAATGGGAATGGTTTTTATTAAATAAATTTAATTAAATATCTAAAACTTTTAATGTTCCGGAAGGGATGTGACGACAATGGATCATACCGCCAAAAAACTGGGAAAACTGCAATTCGTGATGGGGTTTTTGAAGGGGTCGATGGGGCTTTTTTTAACCTCCATCCTCTTTTCCATGTTCAATACCGCTCTCAACACCATGACTCCGCAGGTGATCAAGGTGGCGGTGGATTCGGTGCTCGACCATAAGCCCTTCGCGCTGCCCGATTTTGTGATCCGCCTGCTGCATCTTGACGAGCTGCGCGCCGGGCACACCGTGACCTGGCTGCTCTGGCTCTTCGCCGGGGCCATCCTCCTGATCGCCCTGCTGGCGGGGATTTGCAGCTACCTCTCCCGCACGGCCTTGGCCAAGGGCTCGGAAAACTTCGTCAAGGAGATGCGCGACAAGCTCTTCTCGCACATCCAGCGCCTGCCCTTTTGCTGGCATGTAAGGCATCAGACCGGCGAGATCATCCAGCGGTGCACCTCGGACGTGAACGTGGTGCGCAACTTCGTGGCCAACCAGCTGATGGAGGTCTTCCGCACCGTCTTTTTATTGGTGATCTCGCTTGTCATCATGTTCCACATGGACGTGGGGATTTCGCTGATCGTTTTGACCTTCGTTCCGGTGGTGGCGGCCTATTCGGGGATCTTCTATTCCCGGATCGCCCGCAAGTTCCGGGACGCCGACGTCGCCGAGGGGATCCTCTCGAGCACGGTGCAGGAAAACCTGACCGGCGTGCGGGTGGTGCGCGCCTTCGGGCGGGAGCGCTTCGAGATCGACCGGTTCGATGAGAAGAACAACCGCTTCGCCGACCTCTGGATCAAGCTGGGGAACCTGCTGAGCATTTATTGGGGCACCGGCGACTTCATCACCGGGCTGCAGATTTTGATCGTGGTGGTGGTCGGCACCATCCAGACCGTTCAGGGGAACATCACCCTGGGCGAGTTTCTGGCCTTCGTCTCCTATGTCTCCACCCTGGTCTGGCCGCTGCGCGAGCTGGGGAGGATCCTGTCCGAGATGAGCAAGGCGGGCGTCTCGATCGAGCGGATCGCCTACATCCTGAACGCCTCGGAGGAGCAGGACTCCCCCGGCGCCCTCACCCCTCCGATGAACGGGGACATCCATTTTGAGCACATCAACTTCACCTACGAGGGCCAGAACCCGGTGCTGCGGGACATCGATTTTACCATTCCGGCGGGCAGCACCTTCGCCATCCTCGGGGGGACCGGCTCGGGCAAGAGCACGCTCATGCACCTGCTGGACCGGCTCTACGACCTGCCGCCCGAATGCGGGCGGATCACGGTGGGCGGGGTGGACATCGCTAAAATGAAGCGCGACTGGGTGCGCCAGAACATCGGGCTGGTGCTGCAGGAGCCCTTTCTCTTCTCCAAGACCATCGTCGACAACATCCGGGTCTTCCGCCCGCAGGCCTCCCTTTCCGAGGTGCGCAATGCCGCGCAGATCGCCTGCGTGGACGACGCGGTGCAAGAGTTCAGCGAAGGCTACGACACCGTGGTGGGCGAGCGGGGGGTCACCCTCTCGGGCGGGCAGAAGCAGCGGGTCGCCATCGCGCGCATGCTCATGCAGAAGGCCCCCATCATGGTGTTCGACGACTCCCTCTCGGCGGTGGATTCCGAGACCGATTCCCAGATCCGCCGCGCTCTGCGCGAGTCTCTCGGCTCCTCGACGGTCATCCTCATCTCGCACCGGATCACCACCCTCATGCAGGCGAACAAGATCCTGGTGCTGGACAACGGAAAAATCGCCCAGATGGGCACCCACGATGAGCTGGTGAACCAGGAGGGGATCTATCGGAGCATCTATGACATCCAGCTCTCCAGCGACGACCGCTCGCTGCTGGACGAAAAGGAGGAAAAATAATGGCGAAAAAAGAAAAAAGCGCCTCCTTCGATTACAGCTCCTGGAAGCGGATCGCCTCCTTCCTGCGCCCGTTCAAGGTGCCGCTGATCATCGTGGTGACGCTCAACCTCCTCTCCACCTTGGTGGACATCGCGCTCCCGCTCTTCCAGCGCTATTCGATCGACCATTTCATCGAGGCCGGCTCCTTACAGGGGCTCTGGGAGTTCATCGCCCTCTACGCCGGGACCATCGCGGTGCAGACGCTGTTCGTCATCATCTTCTGCCGCCAGTCGATGGTGGTGGAGATGAGCCTGGGGCGGGACCTCAAGCGTGCCTGCTTCGTCCATCTGCAAAAGCTCTCCTTCTCCTATTACAACGTCAATTCGGTGGGCTACCTGCTCGCGCGGGTGCTCAGCGACACCGAGCGGATCGCCAGCCTTTTCGCCTGGAGCCTGGTGGACATCCTCTGGGCGCTGGCCTATGTGCTGGGGGTCTTCGCGGCCATGCTCGCGCTCAACTGGAGGCTGGCGCTGATCGTCATGCTGGTCGTGCCCGCCATTGCGCTGGCCACCCTCTATTTCCAGAACAAGATCCTGCACTGGAACCGCAAGGTGCGCAAGATCAACGCCCAGATCACCGGGGCCTACAACGAGGGGATCACAGGAGCCAAGACCTCCAAGACGCTGGTGATCGAGGAGCAGAATTTTGAAAACTTTAAGGAGCTCACCACCGGCATGCGCCACGCCTCGGTCAAGGCGGCGCGGTTGAGCGCCGTCTATATCCCGATCGTGATGTGCCTGAGCTCGGCCGCGACCGCCATCGTACTGGCGCGCGGCGGCTACCTGGTGCTGGAAAACGTCATCCTGATCGGCACCCTCTCCGCCTTCACCTCCTACGCGATCGGCATCTTCGAGCCGATCCAGCAGATCGCCCGCACCCTGGCCGAGGTCATCTCGGTCCAGGCGAACATCGAGCGGGTCAGCGGGCTGCTGGGCGAGGAGGAGGGCATCACCGACACGCCCGAGGTGATCGAGCGCTACGGCGACGCCTTCCATCCAAAGGAAGAAAACTGGGAGCCGCTGCGCGGCGAGATCGAATTTAGGGACGTGTCCTTCCGTTACCCCGACGGGAACGAATATGTGCTGGAGCACTTTAATTTGACGATTCCCGCCGGGACCACGGTGGCCATCGTGGGCGAGACGGGGGCGGGCAAGAGTACGCTCGTCAACCTCGCCTGCCGCTTCTTCGAGCCGACCAGCGGCCAGATTCTGATCGACGGGCGGGACTACCGCGAGCGCTCCCAGCTCTGGCTGCACTCGAACATCGGCTACGTGCTGCAAAACCCGCATCTCTTCTCGGGTACCGTGATGGAGAACATCCGCTACGGGAAGCTGAGCGCCACCGACGAGGAGGTCATGCGCGCGGCCGAGAGCGTCTCGGCCGACACCATCGTCGAGCACCTGGAAAACGGGTATTACAGCGACGTGGGCGAGGGGGGAGACAGGCTCTCGACCGGGGAAAAGCAGCTGGTCTCCTTCGCGCGCGCGGTGCTGGCCGACCCGCGCATCTTCGTGCTCGACGAGGCCACCTCCTCGATCGACACCCAGACCGAGCAGCTCATCCAGGACGCGATCGCCCACCTGCTGCGCGGGCGCACCTCCTTTTTGATCGCGCACCGCCTCTCGACCATCCGGCACGCGGACGTGATCCTGGTGGTGAAGGACGGCAAGATCATCGAGCGGGGCACCCACGAGGAGCTGCTGCACAAGAGGGGCTATTACCACACCCTCTACAGCCGGCAGTTCGAGGAAGAAAGCGCCATGCGGATCCTCAAAAGCGAGTAAAAAAAGGCAACCGGACTGGGGTCCGGTTGCCTTTTTTAACTGAAGAGCTCCCGCAGCGCCGCGATCAGGTCCAGCACTTCCGTCAGGATATCCATCGCGACCGCCAAAAACCGCTTCACTTCTCCACCCGCAAATCCCGGTAATAATATTCCCGGTCCCGTTCGGTGATCTCCCGCAGCACCCGGCAGGGGCTGCCGACGGCCACCACCCGCGGCGGGATGTCCTTCGTGACCACGCTGCCCGCGCCGATCACCGCGCCCTCCCCGATCCGGACTCCGGGCAGGATGACCACGTTCGCGCCCACCCAGACGTCGTCTTCAATGTGCACCGGGAAGGAAAACTGGTTTCCGGGGCGGCGAAGCGTGGGGTCCACCGGATGCCCCGTCACCGTGATGGTGACGTTCGGGCCGAACATCACATGGTTCCCGATATACACCTCGATGTCGTCCACAATCACCAGGTTGAAGTTGGCGTAAAAGCAGTCCCCGATATGGGTGTTGCTGCCGTAAGCCACCGAGAGCGGCGGCTCGATCCAGGGGTTTTTACCGAGCGAAGCGAAGAGCTGCCGCAGGATTATTTGGCGGCGCTCCTCCTCGCGCGGGCGGGTGTGGTTGAAGTCGTAGCACAGCTCCTTGCCGCGCAGGCGCCGCTCGGGCAGCCCCTCGCACAAGTCGGTATAGAGCTTCCCGCTTTTCATACGCTCAATGGTTGTCATTCCTTCTCCTCCCCCTTCGTGCGCCTCTCCAGCGTCTCGTTGATCAAACAGGATACCGCCGCCAGCGTCCCCAGGATGGGCGCGAACCACTCGAGCGAATGATGGGAGAGCACCAGCCCGATCCCGGCCCCGGTGACGGAACCGCCCAGGCAGGCGGCCCCCACCTGGTAGCCGATCAGCCGCACATAGACCTTCTCTTCAAAACGGCGGGGCGTCTCGTGCATGAGGCAGGGGTAGATCGGCGCGAGCCCCAGCCCCAGAAGGATCACCCCGAGCAGCGAGAGCGGATAGCTCTTGCCCGCCATGGCGAAGCAGCAGGCCCCCAAAAAGGCCAGCAGGAATCCGAGGCGCATCATGCGCATATTGCCCAGCTTCCCAACCAGCACGCCGCTGCCGAAGCGCCCGAGCATGACGCAGAAGTAAAAGGCGGTGACCGCCATGCCGGCCAGCTGCTGCGGCACCTGGCGCGACTCGACCAGGACGCTGTTGACCCAGAGCCCGGCCGAATACTCGGTCCCGGCATAGAGGAAAAAGAGCGCCACCGCAAGGACGACCGTTCCCCTGGTCGCCGGCCTTGGCGCGGGGATGGCCAGCGCCGAGGCGGACTGCCCGCCTTCCTTCTGCGCGCTCCGCCAAAGCCCCTTGCGAAGGGAATAGAGCAGCGCCAGGCTCAGCGCCAGCTGGATCAGCGAGATGAAAAGATATCCCATGCGCCAGCCCCCGTGCAGGATGGCCCCGGTCATGATCAGCGGTCCCGCCGAGGCGCCGATCCCCCAGAAGCAATGCAGCCAGTTCATGTGCCGGGAGGAGTAGTGCTCGGCCACATACCGGTTGAGCCCGCTGTCCACAGCGCCCGCACCCAGCCCCAGCGGAATGGTCAGCAGCACCACCGGCAAAAAGCCGGGTGCGAAGGCGTAACCCAACATGGCCGCCCCGGTCAGCAGGCAGCTGAGGAAGGTCACCCGCCCGGTCCCGAAGCGCGGCAGGATATACCCGCTGCCAACGCTCGAGAGGGCGGACATGCACATCACCAGCATGGAGAGCACCCCCACCGTCTCGAGCGGCAGCCGGTACTCGGCGCGCATGGCCGGCCAGGCCACGCCGAGCAAGCCGTCCGGCAGGCCGAGGCTGATGAAGGACAGGTAGATGATCCCCAGCAGCACCCAAGGTATGTGTTTTTCTTTCAAGCTCTCTCCCCCAATGACACGAATCCTATCGAAAGCATAGCGCCTTTCGCGCCCGCCGTCAAGAAAAAACCACTTGACAAACCGGGAAAGAAGCCTTATAATTCCTTCTATCAACTTCATACCGCCAAAGGCTGAGAAGAGAAGAGTAAGCGGAGAAACCTTTTTCAGAGAGCCCTGTTGCTGCGAGAGGGCAAAGGAGAATCCAGCTGAACATGGTCTCGGAGCCGCGCACCGAGAGGGAGCCCCCCTTTAGGCTGCGACGGGTGCGCCCGTGAACGCGCCAGGGTGTCGGCTTACTGCCCGCACCCGCAAAGGCCCGTACGCCGTGAGGCGCGGGTAAATCAAGGTGGTACCACGGGAACGTTTATCCCCGTCCTTTGAAGCAATTCAAGGGACGGGGATTTTTATTTCCCTTTCAGAAGAACAGGAGGAGGGTACGCGTATGGGAGAGCCCATGATCGAAATCAAGGGATTGTGTAAATCCTTTGAGACCAAAAACGGCCGGGTGGACGCGCTGCAAAACATCGACCTGACGATCGGGCGGGGGGATATCTTCGGCGTAATCGGGATGAGCGGCGCGGGTAAGAGCACCCTGGTGCGCTGCATGAACCAGCTCGAACGCCCCGACCGGGGGCAGGTGCTGTTCGACGGGGTGGACCTGTGCGCCCTGCCGGCAAAGGAGCTACGGCAGGCGCGCCGGCAGATGAGCATGATTTTCCAGCAGTTTAACCTGCTTGAGCAGCGCACCGCGCTGCAAAACGTCTGCTTCCCGCTCGAAATCGCCGGAGAACCCAAAGAAAACGCACGCGCACGGGGGCGCGAGCTGCTGCAGCTGGTGGGCCTTACCGAGCGGGAGGGCGCCTATCCCGCCCAGCTCTCGGGCGGCCAGAAGCAGCGCGTCGCCATCGCGCGGGCCCTCTCCACCAATCCCAAGGTGTTGCTCTGCGACGAGGCCACCAGCGCTTTGGACCCGACCACCACCGCCTCCATCCTGGCGCTGCTGCAAAAAATCAACCGCACGCTGGGGATCACCATCGTGATCATCACCCACGAGATGAGCGTGATCGAGGAAATCTGTAACCGGGTGGCGATCATCGACCGCTCCGCCATCGCCGAATGCGGGCGGGTGGATGAAATCTTCCAGAACCCCCAAAGCGAGGCGGCGCGAAAGCTCGTTTATCCCGAAGGGCGCGCCGCGCGCCAGCTGATCGGGCGGCGGTGCCTGCGGATCGTCTTCGACGGCAGCTCCTCCTTCGAGCCGGTGATCGCCAATATGGTCCTCGCGTGCAAGGCGCCCATCAACATCCTCTTCGCAAACACCAAGAACATCGAGGGCCGGGCCTTCGGCCAGATGGTGGTGCAAACCCCCGAGGACCAAGCGCTCGTCGAGCGGATGATCCGCTATCTGCACGCCCAAAACCTGACTGCCGAGGAGGTGAGCGGTTATGTGGAATGAGGCCATGATCCAAATGCTGCTGCTCGGCATTGTCGAGACGCTGTATATGACGCTGTGCTCCACCCTCTTCGGGTACCTGCTGGGGCTGCCGATGGGGATTTTGCTGGTGACCTCCGGGCGCGGCGGGATCCTCCCGTGCAGACCGCTCTTCAAGGTTCTGGACGTGATCGTCAACCTCACGCGCAGCATCCCGTTTTTGATCCTGATGATCGCGGTCATCCCCTTCACCCGGCTGGTGGTGGGAACCTCGATCGGCTCTACCGCCACCATCGTGCCGCTGGTCCTCTCGGCCGCGCCCTTCATCGCGCGGCTGGTGGAGTCCTCGCTGCAGGAGGTCGATCAGGGCGTGATCGAGGCGGCCCAGTCGATGGGCGCCTCCCCGCTGCAGATCGTCTACAAGGTGCTGCTGCCCGAGGCGCTGCCCTCGCTGATCAATGGGGCGGCCATCGCGACCACCACCATCTTGGGCTACTCCGCCATGGCCGGGGCCGTCGGCGGCGGGGGGCTGGGGAATATCGCCATCAGCTACGGCTACAACCGTTATCAGACCGACGTGATGTTCGTCACCGTGGTGCTGCTGATCATCATCGTGCAAATCTTCCAGGAGATCGGCACGCGCGGCGCGCGCCGCAGCGACAAACGCAGATAAATCCCATTTTATTTACAGGAGGTCATTATCATGAAAAAACTACTTTCCATCCTGCTCGCGGGCTCGCTGGCCCTGTCCCTTGCCGCCTGTTCTTCCGGCGCGGGAGAGTCCTCTTCCAGCGAAGCTCCGGCATCCAGCGAACAATCCGCCTCCAGCGAGGCGGCCCCCTCCGAAGAGACCGGCAGCGAAGCGCTTACAGCAATCCGTGTCGGCGCCTCCCCCACCCCGCACGCCGAAATCCTGCGCGAGGCCGACAAAGAGCTGCAAAAGCAGGGGTACAAGCTGGACATCGTGGAGTTTACCGATTATGTGCAGCCCAACCTTGCGCTGGACAGCGGCGACCTGGACGCGAACTTCTTCCAGCACGGGCCGTATCTCGACAACTTCAATACCGAGAATAACACAAAGCTCGTCTCGGTCGGAACCGTCCATTACGAGCCGCTTGGAGTCTACGCCGGCAAAACCAAGTCGCTCGAAGAGCTCCCCGACGGGGCGGCCATCGCGGTGCCCAACGACACCACCAACGAGGCGCGCGCGCTGCTGCTGCTCCAGGACCAAGGGCTGCTGACCCTCAGGGAAGGCGTCGGGATCACCGCCACCAAGGCGGACATTGAGAGCAACCCGAAGAACCTGAAGATCACTGAGATCGCCGCCGAGCAGCTCGCGCGCTCGCTGCAGGACGTGGACCTGGCCGTGATCAACGGCAACTACGCCATCCTGGGCGGGCTCAAGGTGGCCGATGCGCTGGCGCAGGAGGAGAAGGATTCCCTCGCCGCCGAAACCTACGCCAACGTCCTCGCCGTGCGCGAGGGGGACGAGGGCCGGGAGGACATTAAGGCGCTCTTCGAGGCGCTGAAAAGCGAGCCGGTCAAAGCCTTCATCGCAGAGAAATACGAGGGTTCGGTCGTCGCGGTAGACTAGCAATTTTCCGGTATCACCGGGGAGGGGTATCCATGCAAAGAAGGGCCGGGGAAATCGAATATGAGCTGACCTATAAAAAGGTCAAAAACCTCAATTTGCGGGTACAATCGGACGGCGCGGTCGCCGTCTCGGCCCCCATGCGGGTCCCCCTGCATGAAATTGACCGCTTCGTCCTCTCACGCGCCGGGTGGATCGAAGCTGCGCGGCAACGCACGTTTGTGCGCCGCACGCAGCTTGAGTCGCCCGAGCGGTACACCGAGCAGGAGTGCCTGCGCGCCTTCGAGGCGATCAGCGCACGCTTTTACCCGCTCTTTTCCAGGGTCCTGCCCGCACCGCCCGCGCTGAAAGTGCGCCGGATGAAATCCCGCTGGGGGGTCTGCCATATCCAGAAGCGGCAGATCACCCTCAACACCCGCCTGATGGAACAGCCGCTCGCCGCACAGGAATATGTGGTGCTGCACGAGTACGTCCATTTCCTTTATCCCGACCATCAGAAGGGCTTTCATGCGGCGATGGAGCGGCTCATGCCCGACTACAAGGAACGCAGGAAGCTGCTGATACGCTAATAAAAAAGACCACTAGAAAGGCTTTCTAGTGGTCTTTTTTTATGGTGTAATTCGAGGTTCGGGCAGGTCTTTCACCCGAACCGTTTCAATTTATCCTAATTATATCCTGTTCTGGAACAGATTTCAAGGGAAAACAACAAATTCAGCGCTTTCCCCCAAACGACGGGACCGGCAGAAAGCCTTGCTATAGGTCTTTTTATTTGGAGGGAGGACTTCATCATGAAAGCAAAATTGTTCACGGTCATCCTGTCCGCGCTGGCGCTTGCCGTATTGGGCGGCTTCACGCTGGGAGACAGCGGGGCGCGGGAGCATTACGCCGGGCTGCTCCGGGAGAGGAGCATCACCGGGGCTGAATTTATGGCGGGCAGCATTTCTGCGGAAATGCAATTGCCGGCTGACGCCGGCGGCCCACCTCATGGGGGGAATCATCCCCCCATGGACCCCCTAACTCTCCGAGGAGGGATAAGCGTGGGTGAGAGTGAGAAGGAGCCGCTCGACGATTTCGTCATCGGCGAGATCACCCAGGGCCGCGAGGCAGGTGAGCCCGCGTGAGGATTCCTTCGCGCCGGAGCGCCGCCGCCATCTTTGCCATCCTCTTCTCGCTGAGCCTTGCAAGCCCGGCCTTGGCCGCCACCGTCGGAGAGTCGGGGGGAGTCTCCGGCGGGGCGGAAATAGAATATGAGCCCGCCCCGGTCCCCGGGGGGAGAACGGCCCGGGCGGCACTGTTCTCCGCCGGGGCGGAGACGGAAGCGATCACCGTCAAGCTGGGCAACAACGATCCGGACCTGATCACCGGCTTCACCGTCGCCGCCGCCCCGGCGGGCGGCGGCGAGGCCCTCTATGGCGTGCGGCAGGGGGCGGGCTGGGACTACAGGATTCCTTTCTCCGCCCCGCCTCAGGAGGACACCGACTTCACCATTACCGTGACTTCCCAAGGCAGCGCCCCGGGCTTCCACGCGGCCGGGGTGAAGGAAACGGTGATGACCTACAACGCGATCAAGAGCCTGACGATCAAGAGCGGGGATACCGACGCGACCGGGAAAACCCTCTACCTGCAGACGAACAACGCCCAGGGGCGGCAGAGCGTGCAACTGACCGCCAGCAAGAATGGCAGCACAAGCAGTACCGGCCCGACCGGCCACCCCTACATGAAGGCGAACGGCTACGCCGAACAGGTCCTCTGGACGAGCAGCAACGAGGCCGTCGCGTCGGTGGACAGCACCGGCCTCATCACCGCCCACACCGGCGGGACGGCGACCGTCACCGCCAGCGTCTATGGCGGGAGGGTGAAGGCCACCTGCACGGTCAACGTCTCGGCGGTGACGGGGGTGTCGCTGAGCCACACCGCCTATACCCTCTTCACCGGCGGCACGGCGGCCGAGACGCAGCTCACCCTCACCGCCGCCCTGACGGGCGGGGTATCCAGCGACGAGCTGGAATGGACGAACAGCAATCCCGGCGCCGCCGCGATGACAGTCGCGGCGGATGGGCGCAGCGCCACCATCGATGCCAGCGGCAGGACGGCGGGCAGCACGACGATCACCGCCCACATCAAGGGCGCGCCGGACACAGCGCAGTACAAGGCGAGCTGCACCGTTACAGTGGTGACCATCGGCAGCGTGTCGGTCAGTCCCGGGAACTACACCATCTACACCCTGGCCGAGCCAAGGACGGTCCAGCTGGCCGCGACGGTAACGCCCAACGCCGCCCCGGTCTGGAGCAGCAGCAATCTGTCGGCGGCCACAGTGAATGAAACCGGGCTGGTTACGGCGGTCGCGCCGGGGAGCGCCATCGTCACAGCCTCCGTGGGTGGTAAGAGCGCCAGCTGCGCCGTCACGGTCAAGGACAGGATCGCTGTCACCTCGGTGACAGTCAGCGGAAACAACAACCTGGTGCGCACCAGTGACAACCTCAGTCCCACTTCCCAGCTTTCTGCCACCACCGATCCCCCCAACGTCACTTTCCCGGCGGTGACCTGGGCGAAGACCGGCGGCAGCGCCAATATCAACATCAGCGCCTCGGGGCTGGTAACGGCGACTGCGGCGGGCAGTGCCACCTTCACCGCCACCGCCGACGGCGTGACGAGTGCACCCTATACCGTCACCGTGACCGACCAGAAGGTCACGGGCATTACCGTTGCACAAAAGTCGGTGGACAAGGGCGGCACGGTTCAGATGAGCGCCACCGTCTCCCCCAGCAACGCCGTCAACAAAAACGTCACCTGGTCGCTGGCTTCGGGGAATGTGGCCACGGTCAACGCCAGCGGCCTGGTCACCGGCGGGGTCGGCAGCAACGGCACGGTTACGGTGAAGGCCACCGCCGCCGACGGCTCGGACAAATCGGGCAGCGCCACGGTTACGGTCAACGGCTGCGCGCACGCCCTCTCGGCCGGGGGCTACGGCTCCGGGGCCGGTACCTCAGGTAGTCCCTGGAAGGTGGGCACCGAGGCGCAGCTGCGCCATATTGACCAGCACAATACCGGAAAATCCTTTTTACAGGAAAACGACATCACATTGGCCCAAACCGGCGGCGCGACCTCCAAGCTCAGTGGCGCGGTTTACGACGGAAACGGCTATTATATCAAAAATCTTTCAGTCAACGAGACCGGTAATGGCGGACTTTTTGGCTGGCTGGATAATAGCACCGTTCAGAATGTGGGCGTTACCACCACCAACTGGATCACAGGCTATAATGTCGGCGGGATCGCCGGCGCATGTGATGGCGCCACTATCCAAAACTGCTTTGTGGAGGCAAAAATCATGTCCTGCGATCACGTCGCGCCAGCCTACCCCTCCACCGGAGGAATCGCAGGCGGGCTAATGAATTCCACCGTCACAAACTGCTATTTTGCTGGAACCATCCAGAACACTTCGCTGGGCAGCGGCACCAGTCCCGACTTGCGCCTGATCGGTGGGATCGTGCCCTATGCCCGCGGAAGTGATAACAAGCAGTGCATCATCACCAACACCTATAACATGGCCGATCTGAATTACGGCTCTTCGATTTGGCCAAGCCTGATCGGAGCCATTACCGGTGATAGCTCCTTCTGGGTCGGCAGCAACTGCTATTCCGGCCTCGTCTACTCCGCCAACAACTATTGGCTCTCCACCGCACTCCACGCCCCCACCTACGGGATCGGCGCCTGGTATGGTGCTTTCGGCCAGACCACCGTCAACCCCGGGCCAAGCAACGCGGGCTGCGCCGCCCTCACCAGCTTCTCTTCCCTCCCTCCGGGGCTGGGTTCGGATTGGGAAATGGGCACCGTCCTCTTTCAGCGCTCCACCGGCAGTTCCTCTCGGGTCTCGGCCCTGGTCCTCAAAATCTTTACGCAAAAACATCCATAAAACCGGTTTAGAAAGGCATGCGGGCGGCAGATTGAATCTGCCGCCCGCATGCCTTATCAGTAAGCGTCCCGGAAGGGGTACCCTGTTTCCCCTTTTATTTTGCCAGCCGCACCAGCGACTGGAGCCGCGCCACCGCCAGGGGGTCGGCCTCGGGGATCTCTCCCATCGGGAAGGGAATTCCCATCTCCTGATATTTTTCCAGGCAGAGCCTCCGGAAGGGCAGCAGCTCCACCCGCTCAACGCAGGAATAAGGCGCGATCAAGGAGTTGAGCCGCCCGATGCTCTCTTCGTCGTCGTTAAACCCCGGTACAATCACCTGACGGATCCAGACCGGAATTTTTTGCCTCTCCAGCTCGTCGAGAAAGCCCAGTGTCTTGGCGAGCGAGCCGCCGGTATGCGCGCGGTACGCCTCCTCGGTGGTGAACTTGAGGTCCAGCAGCACCAAATCGCACACGTCGAGCAGGGCCCTTGCCTCCTCATCAAGGATACATCCGCTGGTGTCCAGCGCGGTATGGATCCCATCCCCGCGGCAAAGTGAAAAGAGCCGGCGCACAAATGCCGCCTGCAGCAGCGGCTCGCCGCCCGATACCGTCACCCCGCCCCGCGCGCCGAAATATCCCTTGTAGCGGCGCACCCGCTGGAAGAGCGCCCCGGCCCCGGTGCGCACGCCGCCCGCCCTCTCCCAGGTGTCGGGATTGTGGCAATAGCAGCAGCGCAGCGGGCAGCCCTGCAAAAAGACGACCGAGCGCACGCCCGGCCCGTCCAGGGTGCCCATCGACTGGAAGGAATGGACCCGTCCGTAAAGCTCCTCCATCACCAATACCCTCCCCTCTTCGGACGTTTTGCGCCGGTGCCGCCGTGAAAAACTGCCGCCAATTGCGGCAAAGGCGCAAAACTACATCGCCTCATGGAAGGTGCGGGAGATGACCTCGCGCTGCTGCTCGCGGGAGAGCTTGTGGAAATTGACCGCGTAACCCGACACCCGGATGGTGAGGTTCGGATAGAGGGCGGGATCGTTGTAGGCCTCGATCAGCTTCTGTTTATTGAGCACGTTGATGTTGATGTGGTGGGCGCGGTTCCCAAAGTACCCGTCCAGGATGTCCACCAGGTTCTGCACCTGCTCCTCCTTCGTCTTCCCAAGCGTCCCCGGGGTGATCGAGAAGGTGTTGGAAATCCCGTCCCGGCAGCAGTCGTAGGGGAGCTTGGCCACCGAGGAAAGGGAGGCCAGGGCCCCCGCCTCCTCGCGGTTATGCATGGGGTTCGCACCGGGGGCGAAGGGCTCGCCCTGCTTGCGCCCGTCGGGGGTGGAGCCGGTCTTTTTGCCATAGACCACGTTGGAGGTGATGGTCAGCACCGAGAGGGTGTGCTCCGCGCCGCGGTAGGCGGGTGTTTTTCGCAGCTCGTCGATCATCAGGCGCAGCTGCTCCCCTGCGATCTCGTCCACCCGGCTGTCGTCGTTGCCGAACTTGGGGAATTCGCCGGTGGTCTCGAAGTCCTTGATGTAGCCCTCCCCGTCCCGCACCACCTTTACCTTCGCGTACTTGATGGCGGAGAGCGAGTCGGCCAGCACCGACAGCCCCGCCACCCCGAAGGCCATGAAGCGGTGCACGTCGGTGTCATGCAGGGCCATCTGGGTCTTTTCATAGGCGTACTTGTCGTGCATGTAGTGGATGACGTTCATGGTGTTGACATAGAGCTTACACAGCCAGGCGCGGTACTCGTCCAGCCGGGCGGTCACTTTATCGTAGTCGAGCACCTCGCCCTCATAGACCTCCCCCTTCGGGCCGATGTCGATCCCCGAGAGCTGGTCGTGCCCGCCGTTTAAACAGAGCAGCAGGAGCTTGGGCAGGTTGCACCTTGCCCCGAAAAACTGCATCTGCTTACCGATCTTCATTGCCGAGACGCAGCAGGCGATGGCGTAGTCGTCCCCGTAGATGGGCCGCATAAGGTCGTCGTTTTCATACTGGATCGAATCGGTGTCCACCGAAACCTTGGCGCAAAAGCGCTTAAAGCCTTCCGGCAGGCGCTCCGACCAGAGCACGGTCAGGTTGGGCTCGGGCGCGGGGCCGAGGGTATACAGGGTATTGAGAAAGCGAAACGAGCTCCTGGTCACCAGGGGGACGCCGTTCTCCCCCACCCCGCCGACGCTCTCGGTGATCCACATCGGATCGCCGCCGAAGAGCTCGTTATAATCCGGGGTGCGCAGGTGGCGCGCCATACGCAGCTTCATCACGAAGTCGTCGATCAGCTCCTGCGCGCCGCTCTCGTCGAGCACCCCGTTCTTCATGTCCCGCTCGAGATAAATATCCAAAAAGGTGCTCACCCGCCCGAGCGACATGGCCGCGCCGTTTTGCTCCTTGATCGCCCCGAGGTAGCCGAAATAGGTCCACTGGATGGCCTCCCGCGCGTCCTTTGCCGGCTCGCTGATGTCGAAGCCGTACATCTTGGCCATCTCAATGAGCTTCTGCAAAAAGGCGATCTGCTGGTAGAGCTCCTCGCTCAGCCGAATGGTATCCACGTTCATCTCGCCCTCGCCGAGGGCGGCCTTGTCGCGCTGCTTCTCCGCGATCAGCCTGCCGACCCCATAGAGAGCGACCCGGCGGTAGTCCCCGATGATCCGCCCGCGGCCGTAGGCGTCGGGCAGGCCGGTGATCACCCCGCTCTTGCGCGCGCGGCGCATTTCGTCGGTGTAGACCCTAAATACCCCGTCGTTGTGGGTGGTGCGGTAGGTGAACTCGTCCTCGATCTTGCGCGAGAGCGTATAGCCATAGCTCTCACAGGCGCTGCGCGCCATGCGGATCCCCCCGAAGGGGTTGACCCCGCGTTTTAAGGGGCGGTTGGTCTGCAGCCCCACGATCAACTCCTCGTCCTTGCAAAGATACCCCGGCTGGTAATTGGTGAGAGAGGAAACGGTGGTGGTGTCGATGTCCAGCACCCCGCCGAACTCCTGCTCCACCTTGAGCAGGGTATTCAGCCTCTCCATCAGGCGCGCCGTGCGCTCGGTCGCGCCGCAAAGGAAGCCGTCGTCCCCGATATAGGGGGTATAATTTTTCTGGATGAAATCCCGCACGTCGATCTTGTCCTGCCATCTGCCCGGCGCAAAGCCTTCCCACTGCTGCATAAGTCTACCTCCTGTATGTTCGCGGCCCCTTTGGCAAAACAAAAGGGCCATTCCCATGGTTCCCCACAGGAATCGCCCAGACGGTCGGCTCAATCCGCTTTCGTGCTCCACTGTAGTTATTCTACAATTACCCGTCAGTCGCACGCAGCGCTCTTCTTTGTATCCAGTATAAAGGCTCGGCGCCGCCCTGTCAACCATGTAAAATGTAGAAATTTCCCCTCAGCGCCGGTCGGATTTTGGGGAAGGAGCCCCCTCGCGCCGCAGCCCCCCGCTATAAAAGCAGAAGGTGCCCTTCCCCTGCCGCTTGGCCTCGTAAAGCGCGAGGTCGGCCTGCTCGTAGAGCGCCTCGTAGCCGCCGCCCTGCGGGGTGCTCAGCGCGATCCCCACGCTGCCGCTGACCTGCCCCCCGGGCGAAGTCTGCAAAAAGGCGCCGCAGAGCTCTCTTGCGCGCTCCTCGACCGGGACGCGCCCCGGCAGGTCCTTCATCAGGATGATAAATTCGTCCCCGCCCGCGCGCCCGATGATATCGCTGGCGCGGAAGAACCCGCTGATCCTGCGGGTGACCTCGACCAGAAGCCGGTCCCCGTAGCGGTGGCCGTAGCTGTCGTTGACCGCCTTGAAGTTGTCAAAGTCGAGGACCATCAGCGCGTGCAGCCTGCCTTTTCCCTCGCCGTCCAGGTAGTCGCGGATCATCGCCTCGGCTGTGGTCTTGTTATATAGCCCGGTCAGGCCGTCGCGCTCGGCGCGGCGGCGCTGGCGCTGCGCCTCGCGCATCTCCCGGTCCACGTCGATCAAAATGCCCACCGCGCTGTGCAAGGACTCCTCCCGGAGCCCGGTCAGCCCCGCGCGCATCCAAAGGCTCCCCTCGCCCTTGCGCACCCGCACCGTCGCCTCGCTATAGGGCGCGCCGGCGCGTACCCGCTCGAGCAGCGCGCGAAAGATTGGCGCGTCCTGCGGCTCCAGAAAGCTCTGCGCGTCAAAGCCGCCCAAAAAATGCTCCATCTGGGCGGGATGGCCGAAGCGCTGCTCCCATACCTCGGAGAAATGCACCCGGTCCCGCCCGATGTCCCACTCGAAGATCACCCCGTCCGACTTTTCCATGATCAGCCGGTAGCGCTCCTCCCCCAGTCGCACCTGCTCCTGGAGCGCGCGCGCCTTCGCCTCGCAGGGCGAATGGGCGAGCGCGCGCGCCAGGCGGAGCTCCATCGCAGCCGCGCTTTGGCAGCCGAGCAGCACCTCATAAGCGCCCAGCCGCAGCGCCCGCTCCTCAAGCGCCCCGTCCGGCAGGAAGACGACGACCGGCACCCGCCTGAGCGCCTCCTCCCGCCCCAAGGCCTCGAGCGCCGCCAGCGACTCCTCCCCCGGCAGCGCCAGCAGGATGAGCGAGAGGCGGGGCGATACAGCGCTTGCCCGGCGAAGCAGCGCGGGCACATCGTTTGCCCCCGCCAGCTCGAAATCCCGCCCGAAGCGCGTCAGAAACCTTTGCGCCTCCTGCGGCGCGAAGAGGATGACTTCCCTGTTTTCCATCTGATCCCCCACCTTCGAATAGGAAGAGATGTCCCCCCAAAAACGCAAAAAGAATCCCGCTCCCGGCAGAATTCTTTTTTGACATCAGCTTCGTATTACTGGAAATTATACCAGCAAATGGGAAAAACGTCAAGCAAAATATCCCCTTAACGCAGCAGGAGGAAGATTAACCCGAGCGCGAAGAGCACCTGGCAGCAGCCGGTCAGCGCGCCGTAGAGCATGGCCTTGGGCCCCTCGCTGAGCAGGACCTTGAACTTCACCCGCATCCCGATGGCCGCCAGCGCAATGATCTCGAACTGGCTGCTGACGAAGTGCGCACCCTCGCTCAAAATGCCGGGGATCAGGTGCAGGCTGTTGATCACGCACAGCACGAAAAAGCCGATGATGAACCAGGGGACCCCCGCCTTGACCTTCGCGTGCCCCTCCTGCCTGCCGCGCGCGAAGAGCGGGCCCTCCTCCTCGGTGTTCATCCGCGAAAAGAGCAGGGCGACCAACACCAGAAAGATGATCCGGATAATCTTGAAGACGGTGGCCATCTCCACCACCGGGTCGCTGACAAATTTGGCCGAGGCGATCACCTGGCCGATGGACTGCAAAGTGCCGCCGATCAGGGCCGAGGTGTGCAGCACCTCGTGCTGGTAAACGAAGCCGGACAGGATGGGCAGCAGCACCATCAAAAAGGTCCCGGTCACGTTGACGATGGTGATCGACAGGCCCTTGTCCTTCCCGTCGGCCTTCACCACCGGCGCCACCGAGGCGATGGCGCTCGAGCCGCAGACCGCGTTGCCCGCGCACATCAAAAGGGAAAACTTCTTGCCAAAGCCCAGCGCCCGCCCGATCAGGTAGGCCGCCGCGATGGTCAGTCCCATCTGGATCAGGATGAAGCCAAGACCGCCCGCCCCGACCGAGAGCACATCGCCGAGATTGAGCGTCGCGCCGGTGAGCACGATGGAATATTCCAACAGCCGGCTTTCGGAAAACTTGCTGCCCCGCTCGAACACCGGCCGGTCCAGCAGGGTGTTCCCCAGCAGGATTCCAAAGCCGATGGCGAACATCGCCGCGCCCACCGCCGGCAGGAAGGTGGCCGCATATTTCGCGAGCATCCCCAGGATCACACAGACTACCAGCCCCGGCAGCACCTCTTTTACTACCGTCAACCACTTTGTCATTTTCTCCAACCCCTTTTTGTCACACTGGGGTTGATTATACTCCTCTTTTAATATAAAATAAAATTATTAATTCTTATAAATCGATTTATAAAAATAATATGTGACATTAGAAAGGAATTCTTTCTATGCTCGACTTCCGGATCCAGACCTTTCTGACCCTCTGTGAGACCCTCAGTTATACCAAGACCGCCGCTCTGCTGCACATCACCCAGCCCACCGTAACCCAGCACATCAAATTTTTAGAAAATGAATATGGCTGCAAGCTGTTTTGCTACAGCCGCAAGTCCCTCTCCCTGACCGAGCGGGGGGAGCTGCTGCGCAGCTGTGCGTTGGGGCTGCGCGCCGGCAGCGAGCGGGCGATGCGGCTGCTGCGCGCGCCGCGCGCCGAAGGGCGGCGGCTGCGTTTCGGAGCCACCCTGTCCATTGGAGAATACGTCATGCCCGCCCTGCTGGAAAGATACCTCTCACTCCACCCGCAGGACGAGGTGCAGATGACGGTGCAGAACACCCAGAGCCTGCTGCACGCGCTGGAGCACGGCGAAATCTCCTTCGCCTTTATCGAGGGGAATTTCAGCCGCCGGGACTTCGCCTCCTTCCCGCTCTCCGAGGAGGAATTCGTACCGCTGTGCGCGGGGGATTCCCCGCTCGCGCGGCAGCCCGTTCCCTTCGGGGCCTTGGTCGGGGAGAGGCTTATCCTGCGGGAGCGCGGATCGGGCACCCGCGAGGTGCTGGAATCCATTTTAAGCGAGCACAACCTCCCGCTCACGAGCTTCCCTTTGCGCTGTGAGTTGGGGAGCTTCGGGGCCATCAAACGGTTGGTGGCGGCCGGGATGGGGATCACCTTCGCTTACCGCGAGGTGGCGGCAAAGGAGCTGCAAAGCGGAGAACTGAGCGTGATCCCCATCGAGCGCTTTGCCGCCGGACGGGAGTTTTCCTTCGTCTGCCTGCAAAACGATATTTTTATGGAGGACTACCTCGCATTCTACCACTTCTGCAAGGAGCGGCGAGCCGCCGACAGCGAGGCGCTGTAGCCGATTCGCGAAGGGACTAGTTTACAAAACGGACATGCTCAGTCCGCGTCCTGAATAATAGGGTTCCAAGGGGGCTGCGCCCCCTTGGCGGGGAGTTTGAGGGCGAGGAGCCCTCATCAATCGTAAAAAGGCGTAGGAGGGGTGAATCGGACCTCCAGTGGAGGTCCGAGAGGGGAACCCCAAGAGGGGTTCCCCAAAAACAAGGGGAAACCCATCTCGGGGTTTCCCCCTCAAAGCGTCCACTGGACGCTTTGATTCCCTCTTCCCCTTTTCGCTGGCGCGATATGTTCGTGGGGCACCGCCCCACACCCCGCCAAAGGGTCGTTTGACCCTTTGGAATCCCAAATTTTTTTCAAGTTGACATTCAGTGAATGTCAACTTTATTTTTAGGGGAGAGGGTTATCATATAAACGCTTTCGGCCACTGTGCCTATCCCCGCATCAAGATCAGAAGATCCGACACCCCCGCCTGTCCACACTATAGGTCCCGTGAGGATCAGCCCTGTGCCCCCAGCACCCGTTCGAGCAGATAGCCCTCCCGCACGCCGCTGCTGCTGACCTCCACCGTTTGGCAGCCGAAACGCCGCACCGTCTCCTTGAGGATCATCATCCCCGGCAGCAGGCTCGGCGTGCGCTCGGGCACGACCCGGTAAACCGCGGCCTGCTCGGCCTCGTCCCGGGAGCGCAGCCGGTGCACGATCTGCGACACGTTCCCGGCGGGAAAGGCGGTTTCCCCCTTCGCCGCCCCGAACAGCTCCCGGCTGATTTTCAGCGCCGCGCGCACCGTGCCGCCCACCCCGCAAAGCAGGTCGCAGCGCCCGGCGTCCTTCCAGTCCAAGGCGTCAAACTCCCTGCGGATCGCTTTCTTGATCTCCTTACGCTCGTTCGGCGTGGGCAGCAGTCCCTCGACATACGCCTTGTGCAGCGAGAGCGAGCCGATGGGAAGGCTCACCAGATGGACGATTTGGCGCTGCCGGAAATGGACCAGCTCGGTGCTCCCACCGCCGATGTCCACCAGCATCCCCTCGTCCAGGCTCAGCGTATGGGCCGCTCCCACGAAATCGAGGTGCGCCTCCTGTGAGCCGGAGAGCACCACCAGCTTCACCCCGGTGCGCCGGGCGATCTCAGCCACTGCCTCGGAACGGTTTTCAATGTTGCGCAGCGAAGCGGTGGCAAAGGCGTGCATCTCTTTGATCCCGAAATGCCCGAGGATTTCATGGAAGCTCTCCAGCGCCGCGCAGGCGCGCTCGATTCCGGTTTCTTCCAGGATGCCCCCGCTGACGTAGCCTGCCAGCCCCGCCATCTCTTTTTTATTGATCAGAAGCCGCGGCTGCCCATCCTGCACCTCGTAGATCGACAGCCGTATCGAGTTTGACCCGAGGTCCACGATTCCATAGTTCATGTTGTCTCACTCCTCGCAGCGGTAAAGGGTCTTCCCCTCCTTGATGGTCTCCAGCACCCGGATATTCCGGATTTCCTCGGGCGACACCCGTAGGGGATCCCGGTCCAGGATCACCATGTCGGCCAGCTTCCCGGGGCGAAGGGTACCCTTGCGCCCCTCCTCGAAATACTGGTAGGCGGCGTTTTTGGTCACCGCCGCCAGCGCCGCGGCAGGGGTGATCCGCTCACTTTCGCCCAGGAGCACCCCGTCCTTGGTGCGCCGGCAGACCGCGCACCAGAGCGTTTCAAGCATATCCGGCGGCAGAACCGGCGTATCCTGATGGAAGGTGAAGGTCACCCCTTCGCGCAGGGCGCTGGCCGCCGGGCTGATGAGGTTCGCCCGCGCGGGGCCGAAGTTGTGCAGGTGCACATCCCCCCAATGCCAGACATGGGCCACGAAGAAGGAAGCGATCATCGAAAGCGCTCGCAGGCGCGGCAGCTGGTCGCGCCGCAGCAGCTGGGCATGGATCATCACCGGGCGGATGTCCGGCGCGCCGGGGTTTTGCTCCCGCGCGGCGGCGTAAGCGTCGAGGAACTGCTGCGCGGCGGCGTCCCCGTTGCAGTGGGCCAGCAGCTGCGCTCCCTCGCGCAGCGCGGTGTCCAGATAAGCGCGCACCTGCTGATTCTCGTGGGCCGGGTAGCCGCGATAACCCGGCTCGCCCCCGAGATAGGGCTCGCTCATCCAGGCGGTGCGCCCTTGGGGCGAACCGTCGAGGAAAATTTTATACCCGCCGAGCTTCAAGTGGTTTTGATACTCCCGCCAGTCCCGGTTTTCATGCAGCATTCCGGGACTGCCGCAAAGGTCTGCGTAGGCCACGGTATCGACCATGAGCCTCCCCTCCTCCGCCGCCTGACGCAGCAGCTCCCACTGCGCGGGGGCGGTGAAGCCGTCCTGCACCGTGGTGATCCCGTGGCGCAGGTAGACCTTCTGCGCCTCTTCGAGCAGGCGCAGGCTCTCCTCCGGCGAAGGCTCCGGCATGCGCGCGGCGGTCGCGGTGAAGGCCGCCTCCTCCAGGTAGCCGCTCGGCTCCCCGTCCAGCTCCCGGCCGATTTTTCCGCCCGCCGGGTCGGGGGTGGAGGCGGCAATCCCCATCTGCCGCAGGCCCTGGGTGTTCATCACCCCCATATGCCCCGAGGCGTGGGAGATCACCACCGGGTTTTGCGGTGCGGCGGCGTCCAGCAGCCTGCGGTCGGGGTGCTCCCTTCCCGGCAGGAGGTTGTTGTCATAGCCAAAGCCGGTGACCCACTTCCCGGCGGGCACCCCGTGCGCGGCGACATAGTCCCGTATCCGCTTCGCAATCTCCTCTTGGGACTTCGCCCCCTCAAGCGGGACCGAGGCGAGGGTGCTCGCCAGCGAGGTGATGTGGCTGTGCGCGTCGATAAAGGCGGGCAGCAGCGTGCGGCCCAAAAGATCCACGCGCCGAGCGCCGTCCCCGGCGGCAAGGCGCAGCTCGTCGTAGCTCCCCAGCGCTTTGACGGCCCCGCCTTCGACGAGCAGCGCCTCGGCAGGCGCGCCTTTCTCCAGCGTCAGGATATTGCCATTGTAGTAGATTTGTCTGTCGGACATTGTAAAAGCCCCCTTGCATGTATCTATTTTCTATTATAGCATTCCTCCCGCCGAAATAAGCAAGCGATGTGTGACGGGGAATCGTCTTTTTGATGAACGGCCTTCCCTACCGGGCCATATAATAGAGTGGCATCCAAATTGGATGCCGGTATCCATATCACCTCCCGCTTCCGGGAGGCGGACGACGCGCCGGAACTGTGAAAGGTTTGTGCGGCGCGGCAAAATCCATGTAGTTTCAGACGGAGGAAATCAAGATGAACATCATTAACTGCAGTCCTTTTAACAATTGCGGCGCCAAGCCCGACTGTGGCTGCGGGTGCGGGTGCGGCTGTGGCTGCGGGTATGGCTGTGGCTGTGGATGCGGTTGCTCAAATAGCTGCGGCTGTAACTGTGCGACCCCCTATGCCCTGGACACCACCAGCACCTCCAACTATTCGGTCAATTACAGCTGCTACAAGAACAACTGCGCGGCCGGCTACGGCTGCGGCTGCGCCTATCCGTGGGTCGCCAGCGGCGGCTTTATCCCCACCCCGGAGGAGCCCTTCCCCTGTTCGGCCGCCTGCGCGGCGCAGGGCCGCCAGGTGGATTACAGCGGCTATACCGGCGGGTTCTCCCATGTGACTTATGAAAACGCGGGCCGCTGTGCCCGCCAGAACTGCGCTTGCCAGTGCGGCTGCGGCGGCACCGCCGCTGCCACCAGCTGCGAGGACGCCGTGTCGCTGCTGCAAAACCCCTGCTACGGCCTGGCCAGCTTAAAGTCCGAGCTCGAGCAGGTTCACTCCCTCACCGGTGCGGTCTATGAGATGATGGCGCCCGTTCCGATCCCCTGCGCCTGCGCCTGTGCGCGGTAGGCAAAAAAGGGGAGCCCATTAGAACAGAGAGCCGCGGCGAAGGGCGCCCCTTCGCCGCGGCTCTCTGTTTACATTCTTTTAATGACATTTTAGGCCGACTGTGCTATACTAACCAAAGTAAAATGTTATGTTTTCGCCCCAGGGCGTATGCCGGGGCTGCCGAAAATAAGGACATGGAGAGTCAGGATGAACAAAAAGATTTCTTTGGGGGCGGCCATCGCGCTGATGGCGATCATCGCCTCCGCCACCTTCTCGGTCACGATGGTCTACTCCCGCCAGACCTTCAACGATACGGTACACAACATCAAGGAGCGGGAGGCGATGTACTCCAAGCTGGCCGAGATCGACAAGTGGGTGCGCCAGAACTACTACGGGAATCTGGACGACAGCGCGCTGACCGACAGCCTGGCCAAGGGCTACATGGCCGGCACCGGCGACCCCTATGCCAAATACCTGACGGTGGAGGAATACTCCCGCCAGAACCAGAGCGGCCTGTCAAAATCGGTGGGAATCGGCGTGGTCACCTCCCTGGACGAGACTGGCTATATCCGGGTAGAGGAGGTCTACCCCGAGTCCCCCGCCCTGGCCGCGGACATCCAGCCGGGCGATCTGATCGTGCGGATCGACGAGACCGACGTGACCAAGGACAACTGTGAGGAGCTCCAGCAGTCCATCCTCGGCGAGGCGGGCACCCAGATCGACGTGGTGGTGCGCCGCGACAACGTGGATACCCCCCATCCGCTGACCCGCCGCGACGTGGAGAAGCCCACCGTCTACACCAACATGACCGAGGACGGGGTCGGATATGTGCAGATCGTGGAATTCGGCGCCAACACCGCCGACCAGTTCAGCCGCGCGGTGGACAAGCTGGTCAGCGAGGGAGCCAATTCCCTGGTCTTCGACGTTCGCAGCAACCAGACCGGGCCGATCGACCAGGCCACCCGGATTCTGGACAAGCTCCTGCCGCAGGGGGACATCGTCTCCGCCACCTATAAGGACGGCAGCACCCAGGTGCTCGCCACCTCCGATCCGGCGTTCATCGACCTGCCGATGGTGGTGCTCACCAACGAGAAGACCGCCAGCTCCGCCGAGCTGTTCGCCCAGGCGCTCAAGGATTACGAGCAGCTGGGGGTTAAGTCGGTCGGCACACTCACCATGGGCAAGGGTTCCATGCAGGAAACCCAGCAGCTCAGCGACGGCTCGGCCATCGATGTGACCGTGGCCAAATACAACTCCCCCTCGGGGCTTTCCTTCGACGGGGTGGGCGTCAAGCCGGACTTCGAGGTGAGGCTCACCCCCGACCAGGCGGCGGCGCTCGAGGCGCTCGACCCGCCCGCGCAGGACCCGCAGCTTAAAACCTTGCTGGAATTCGACCCGCAGCTCAAGAAGGCGGTCGAGCTGGCGGCGACCGCCGCCAAGACCGTCGCACCGGCCACGCCGGCCGAATCCGCTTCGGGCGGGGAGGACGCCCCGTCCGTCTCGGAGCCCTCCTCCAGCGAGGAGCAGGGCACGCAGGAGGATGAGGAGGAGTCGTCGGAGGACTCTTCTGAAGAGGAATCCTCGCAGGATGAGGAGTAATCTTTCGGACAATAAAAAGGAGCCGGGACCATATGGTCCCGGCTCTTTTTGCTTCTTACTTTGTATTCTTCTGCTCCTCGGGCGGCAGCGACTTTTCCACCGCGCCGAGCACCCCGTTGACGAAGGATGCGTCCTCGGGGGTGGCGAATTTCTTGGTCAGCTCGATGGCCTCGTTGATCGAAACGCTGCGCGGAATATTCCTTTCATACAGCATCTCATAGACGGCCACGCGCAGCGCGGAGAGCGCGACGCGGGAGATGCGCGAAATCTTCCAGTTCTGGGAGTTCTTCGAGATCAGTTCGTCCAGCTCCCCGAGGTGGCTATAGGTGCCCTGGGCCAGCTCCGCCGCAAACCTGTCGAGGCTGAGCTCCCGCCCCTCGGTGGCTTTCTCAATGATCTCCTCGAAGCTGTCGTCGGTGAAGGTCTTTTCAAACATCAGGATAAAAGCAAGCTCTCTCGCTTCGCTTCTGGTCATACGGCCATTCCTCCGCTTTTTCTATCTTGTCTCAATTATAATCATAAAAGCAAAACCGTCCCGGGGCCAGGAAGGCCCCGGGATGGCGTGCCATGCTCTCTTTATTCCCGGACCGCCGCCGCAGACGGGGGCGCGACCTGGGGGAACGTGATGTCCCCGATGTAGACGTTCACCTTCGAGACGGTGATCCCGGTCATGTTCTGCACCGCTTCCTTCACCGCGCGCTGTACGGCCTCGGACACGGCGGGGATCTTTGCGCCGAAATGAAGATTGAGATGGACCGCGATCTCGGCGACCTCGTCGCTGAGCTCCACCGCGATCGACTTGTTCACCGCGTTCTTGGTAAACAGGTTGCGGATGTTGGTGGTATAGGTCGCCAGTCCCGCGACGCCCGCGATTTCAGTGGCGGCACAGCTCGCGATGGTCGCGATGACGTCCTTTGAAATCCTGAGACTGCCCTGAGTTTTAGCCTGCATATTCTCCATGCGCCGCAAAGCCTCCTGTGGTAAAATAAACGTTTGTGGATAATCTATGGTTTATTATACCACACTTTCGCGAAAGCTCAACCTATTTTACTTCGACAATCGCAATATTTTCAACCGGCGCGCCGGTCTCCTGCACCACGATATCCCGGATCTGGGCCACTTCGTTATCGAGCAGGCCGCCGGTCTTGATCACCACATCCACCTTTTCCTTCTCCCCGTCGTAGTAGACCATGCAGTCCTCGAATCCCTTGGCCTTGATCAGGTTCTCCATCTTGCCCTCGGTTTCGATGGATTTCGAGATGTCGGCGGCCTTCATGGTCAGCTCGGCCTTTTCATCGGCGGAAAGGGCGCTGTCCTTGAGCATGGTGGTCATCGCGTCCACCGCGTCGTCCCGGCTGCGCGAGCGGGTGAGCTTGGCTTCGGCAAAATAGGCTTCGGTGTCCTTGGCGTCCTCGCCGGTGGCGGTGCCCTCGACGAACTGCGCCTCGCCGTAGCTCTTGGTTTCCTGCACGGTGCCGGTCGCCACGAGGTCCTCGCCGGTCTGGTTGAAGCGGTAGTTGAGATATACTGCCACACAAAGCGCCATCACCAGCGACGCCAGGATGATGTGTTTCTTAGAAATGATCATGTTCATGTGGATATGCCCTCCTCGAATTTTTCATAATATGCTAAGGTTTATATGGGACAATCTATAACGGCTATCCGCCGTACTTGACCACGCAGACCTTGTTCGAGCCGATTCCCAGCGCGGTGGTCACAACGTCCACCACCCGCGCGCGCACCACCTGGCTGTCCGCCCCGGGACAGACCACCACGACCCCCTTGACGGTGGGCTCCAGCCGGGTGGTCACCAGCGGCTGCTTGCTGCCCGAGCCCTTATCCACCAGGATATAGCTGGTTTGGCGGTTGTCGCTCTGCTGGGTCTTCTGCTTACCCTCCCCGGAGACGTCCTGCATCTGGTCGTTCTGGGTCTTCTCCTCGGTCGCATAGATCATCTGGGCCGAGCTTTCGAGCGTGATCATCACCTTCGCCTTCCCCACCCCCTCGACCCCGCTGATGAGCGTGCCCAGCTTCTGTTCCATCTGCGAGGTGTATTCCTCGCTGCCGACCGCCGTTTCGTCGCTTGCGACCTTCTTTTCCTTGGGCGAGTCCAGAAATTGCGAAAGCAGGATGAGCACCATCCCCAAAATCCCGACCGCCACGATCAGGCGCACCTTCTTGTCCCCCGCAAAGAGTTCGCGCAGACGAAGGGTTCCTCCTTTAAGTTCCATCTTCATTGTCCTCCCCGATGAGCCCGATCTGACAGGGAAGCTCAAGCTCATCCTCTACATACGCCCTTGCCTTTTCGCTCAGGTGAGCATATTCCTGCGGGAGCATTAGCTCCACTCCAGTAATATCTATGCTTCCCGCAGTGCTTGTATGAATCTTTATCCCTATATTTGTCCCGCTGATTCCAAACTTCTTCAGCTTCTCGTCGATGACGGTGCGCAGGTTGTCGCTCGCGGCCTGCTCGACCTGCTCGCGCAGGCGCTCCGAGAGCTGCTGCTGCCCCCCCGCCACCTCCCCCTCGAAGAGGGCGCTGCCCGCCGAAAACTCGGGCAGGGAAATCCCCCGCAGCGGCAGCAGCAGGCAGAGCAGGAAGAAGGCCGAAAGGATGACCCGGAGTACCGGTTCCAGGGCGCTCTGCGGCAGCAGCAGGCGCAAGGCGCAGCAGCCGACTGCCGCCACGCAGACCATCGCGGCGAACTGGCGGATGGTTTCCATCATGACTCCCCCTTTCAGATCGTCGCGCTGAAGCTCAGTAGCAGGATGATCGAGACGAGGATCAGCAGCAGGAAGGAAAAGAGCAGCGCCAGCATGGTCCCCAGGCAATCCGAGCAGGCGCCCAACAGGCTCCCCAGCTTTTTGAGCGAGAGCGTCTGCGCCAGGAAGGCGGCCACCTTGACCGTAAAATACCACAGCAGCACCCGCACCAAAATCGGCAGGAAGGCCGCGGCCCCGGCCACCATCCCGAAGGCGCCCACCGCGCTCTTGAGCAGGTGGAGAGCCCCCTGCGCGGCCGAGAGCGCCTCGGAGATCGCCCCGCCCACGATGGGCACGAAGCTCCCCACCAGGAATTTCCCGGTCTTGAGCATGGCATTGTCAGCGCCCACCGAGACCAGCGTCTGCATCGAGAGCAGCCCCACATAGGCGGTCATCGTAAGCGTCAGGCTCCAGGTGACGAAGGAGCGCACCCCCTTGGCCAGCGGCAGCACCCCGATATCCTCCCCCACGCTGCCGGCCACGCAAAGCCCCATATAGATCCCCATGAAGGGGACCAGCACGCTCGAAGCGAAGCTCGAGATCAGCTGGCAAGCGAAGAAGAGCAGCAGGTTATAGCTCGTCGCCGTCACCGGCGCGCCCCCCACCGTGACGATCGAGCAGAAGACCGGGATAAAGGAGAGCATGAAGTTTGCGCACCCGCGGATCGCCTCGGCCGCCCCGACGATGCACCCGCCGATCGGCTTCGCGATCACGGTGATGACGCAGAGCACCGAAACGGTGGAGAAAACCGGGGAGAGCGTCCCCTTGGAAAGTCCGCTTTTCAGAGTGTCCACCAGTGCGCAGAGCACCACCACCCCGGCGATCATTCCGAGCGTCGCCAGGGGTTTTTGCACCGTGTTCTTCACCTGCGCTTTCACCACCCGCACGAAGTCCCCGGGCGAGAGGGAGAGTAGCGCGCCAAGGTCGATTTCACCAAGGTCGAGCTCCTCGAGGATGTCCCTGGCCTCCCCCGGCAGCTCGTTTGCGAGCTCCTGCGCGCCGAGGCTCTGCAGCTGCTGTTCCAGCTGCCCCTGCACCTCGTCGCTCAGCGGCGCGGCGCGCGCCGGCAGCGGCAGTCCCCAAAGGAGCAGCAGCGCCGCCGCCAGAAAAAAAAGTCGTTTCATCGTCCCGCGTCCTTTCCGCCGCGCCGCCGGGCGGCGCGGCGCTTTCACATCGCCATGAAGCCGAGCGCAATCGACACGATCTCCTCGAACATCGGCAGCGCCAGCACCACCAGCATGAGCTTGCCCGCGAGCTCGATCTTCGAGGCGATGGCGCTCTCCCCCGCGTCCCGGCAGCTCTCCGAGGCGATCTGGGTGATGAAGCAGATCCCGAGGGATTTTAAGAGGATTTCGATATACTGCCCGTCGATCTGCACTTGCTGCATCATCGAACGGATGGTATCGAAAGCCGGGATCAGTTCCCCGAGCACCGCCGCGAAGATCACCACTGAGCAGATCAGCGAGACCATCAGCGCATACTCCGGCTTATACTGCCGCAGCAGCACCACAATGCACACCGCCACAATCGCCAGTCCCACAATCGCCGTCAGTTCCATATTCCCTCCGATCGCTAGAGCCCGAACAGCGTCTTGACCGTGTCGAAGAGGGTGCTGATCTGCTGGACCACCATCATCAGCACCACCACCAGCCCGGCAAGGGTGGTCATCATCGCCTGCTCCTCCCGTCCCGAGCGGACCAGCACCTGGTTGAGCACCGCCACAATGATCCCGATGGCCGCTATTCTGAAAATCAAATCGACATCCATTCCTTTTCCGCCCCTTCCTTGAGCACCCAAAGGGCGCAAGACCAATTTCCGACCTGAAGAAAAACGCACCCTTTGCCGACTGTTTTACAGCAGCACGACCGCCACCGCCACCCCCGAAAGCACCCCCAGCGAGGAATAGAGCTTGGCGCGGCTGCGGCAAACCTCCTCGGCCGCCTCGGCCTGCTGCAGCATGTTGGCGCGCACCAGCCTGATCCCGCGGAGCTGGTTTTCGAGGTCCGACTGCCCCAGGATAGAGCTCAGCTCGCCCAGCAGCTCGCGGTCCCTTTGGTCCAGCGCGCAGCGGCTTTCATCGAGGCTCTCGACAAATGCCCGCGGAAAGGGGGTCGCCCCCGCCAGCTTCCCGGCGCACAGGGAGATGAAGTCGAGCTCGCGCAGCAGCGGCTCGTCTCGCAGCCCGTCGAAAATCTCCCCGAGGGGGCTCAAGGTATAGCTCAGCCGTTCCTGCAGCAGATGCAAAAAGAGCTGCACCTTCTTGAGGTGCCCCTCCCGCCGGCGAAGCGACGCCGCGCCCATCAAGCCGCAGGACGAGCAAAACAGAACCACCAAAACCATTCCGATCAGCTTCATAATGATTACCCTTCCTTTCCTTGCGCCAATTCTCTGACGTCCAGAATCTCCAGCACTTCCCCCGGCGCGCCGCTGCCGCAGAGCAGCACCGCCTTGTCGAACGCCCCAGTGCGCAGCAGCGCGCGCGCCTGGGGGCGACGGTATAAATCCTCCCGTCCCGCGCAGTGCACGGTGGTGATCAGGCTCACCGCCGAGAAGAGGCCCATGCGCACCGCCTCGAGCTCGTCCTCGCGCCCTACCTCGTCGCAGACGATCACCTGCGGGGAGAGGGTGCGGATCGCAATCTCGATCCCCGCCTGCTTGGGATAGCCGTAGAGCAGGTCGGTGCAGGCGCCGATGTCGTTGGTGGGCACCCCCTGGTAGACCGCCGCCAGCTCACAGCGCTCGTCCACCAGGGACACCTTGTAATAGCTCCCGAGCTCCCCATCCGAGAGCGAGCGCGCCAGGTCGCGGATCAGGGTGGTCTTTCCGCTGGCGGGCGGCCCCGCCACCAGCACCCCGCAAAGCCCCTCCCCGAAGAGGCTTTGCCCAAGCCCCCTCGCACAGCCGCGCATCTGGCGGGCCACCCGCAGGTTGATCGACGAAATTTCCCGCAGCCCGCTGAGATGCTCCCCCTCGCCGCTGAGGCTTCCGCAGATCCCCGCGCGGTGCCCGCCTGGGAGGGAGATATAGCCCCTGGCAATCTCATGCTGATGGGTGTGGATCGAATAGCCGCACAGGGTGCGAAAGCACTCGAAGAGGTCGGCCTTGCTGACGAGGTAAGCGCTATTCGGCGGGGATGGATGGCACCCTCCCTGCCGGTCGAGGAAAAGGTGCTCGGTCCCGGTATGTAAGGCCATCGGCTGGCCGACCCGCAGGCGGATTTCCTGCACCCGCGCCGCCGTCTCGCCTGGAACCTGCCGCAGCAGACCGAAGAGCCGTTCGCCCAGCGCCTTCGCCGCCTCATAGAAGCGCTCGCCGGCGCCCGTTTGTTGTATCATGTGTTTGATCATTCCTTTCTCGGGAGCCGGCAGCCGAAGGCGGCCTCCCCCGGGCCGCGATCCACGGCCTGTCCGTCCTTTGCATATCACATCATATTAGCCTGTCCCCCCATTTAGAACCACCGGCAGAATAATCCTCTTCCCCGCGCGGGCCGGTTAAAGTAAAAAAGCCCTTCCCGGCCATGGCCGGGAAGGGCTTTTAATCCATACTATTTAAAGCACCGTGAGCGTGAGGGACTTTTCCACCGTGTCAAGGGTCTGGCCGCTGACGCTGTCGCAGGCTTCGATGAGGGCCGTCGCCTCGTGGCTGCCAAGCTCCGGCACAAAGGAGAGCGCCGCATGCTCGACGTAATGATAGGGCTTGATCAGCCCCGAACGGTAGAGCTGGGTGCCGTCGGCAAGGGTCAGGGTCACCCGCATGAGCTGCTGGTTCTCGGGCGGATTTTCGATCCGCAGGTTTGCCGTGCCCTCCTTGCTGCTGACGACCGGCTTTTCGTTGAGGCGGTAGCTGAAGGAATCGAGGTCCCACAAATCCCCCGCCTTGGTATCGGTGAGCATCCCCACCTGCGCGGCGGTTTCATAGCCGTCGGGTGAAAACGCCTTCGCCTGGCCCATCCAGTCGTGGATGATCACCCCCACCACAATCCCGGCGACGCACAGGGAGATAGCGAGTGAGATGAAAAACATCACCTTCCGGCTGTAGCGCCGGTTGCCGTAACCGCGATAGGTGCGCAAATCTCTGGACATCACGTTACTCCTTTGACTCATCTTTCCTTCCATTATACTGCATTGTAGAGAAAAATAGTTGACCATTTTGTGAAAAGTGGTGGGAAATTTCATCAAAAAGAGGTGAACCCCCTCTTGGTGGGTTCACCCCTCCCTGCGCCTTTCTACGATTGATGAGGGCTCCTCGCCCTCAAACTCCCCGCCAGAGAAGTACGGCGCCATCGGCGCCGTTAGCCCCCTTGGAACCCTATTATTCAGAGCGCGGGCTGAGCATGGCCGCATTCGTAAAAGATTCTTTCGCGAATCGGGAGCGGTGGCTCACCGCCTCGCCGCCTATGCCATCTTCTTGCGGGTGATCGAGGCGCTCGCCAGGGAAAATACCTTCGAGAGAACCAGCGCGCCCAGGATGGTGGTGACCATCTCGGGGCCCATGTAGGCGATGTTGTAGGTGAAGGAGTAGGCAATCGCCCCGAAGCCGTCCGAGACGAGCGACCCCCAGACCAGGAACCCGGAGACAAAGTGGCAGGCAAAGCGCACCAGCACCGCCAGCGCCGAGCCTGCGGTATAGCCGATGGTCTGGCTCTTGATCGAGTGGCGGAAAACGCCGCCGAGCCCCATTGCGCCGTAGGCCAGCAGGTAGTCGATCACCGCCGCGCCGATGACCACCCAGGCGCTGCCGCCCGCGCCCGTAAAGCCGGTCATCATATCCAGCAGCCCGTAGGCCGCTCCGCAGAGCACGCCCCAGCGCACTCCGTGGCGGTAGCCGAGCAGGGTCAGCGGCAGCATCGAAAACAGGGTGATCGAGCCGCCCGCGGCCCCCACCTTGATCCGAAAGACGTTGTTGAGGATCAGCGCCAGGGCGATCATCAACGCACTTTCCACCAGTTTCTTTGTTTTTTCGTTCATCTTTCCTTCCTCCAAAATCAATTTATTTCGGCAGTCCAGAAAACCTCCCCCGGAAAACGATACGCCCCGCGGCAAATACCGCGAGGCGCAATTAAAGCAATCACGTTTCCTACGCTGGCATTACCCAGATCAGGTTTGAGGGTTTTGAAATATCAGTCGGATTTCTCTCTCAGCCGGGCTCTTCCCAGCTCCCCTGTGGTTTATGAAACTGTCCGGTTCTGATTGTACTCACTTTTTTGCCGCTTGTCAACCGCTATTTTCCCTCGCCGAGGGTACCGTTGGCCTGCTGCTTTAAGTACTCGTTGATGAACCCGTCGATGTCCCCATCCATCACCGCGCCGATGTTCCCCACCTCGAAGCCGGTGCGGTGGTCCTTGGCCATGGTGTAGGGCATAAAGACGTAGGAACGGATCTGGCTGCCCCAAGTGATCTCCTTCTGGTCGCCCTTGATGTCCTCGATCCGCTCGAGGTGCTCGCGCTCCTTGATCTCGATGAGCTTGGAGCGCAGCATCTTCATACAGACCTCGCGGTTCTGGTGCTGGCTGCGCTCGTTCTGGCAGGCCACCACGATCCCGGTGGGCAGATGGGTGATCCGCACCGCCGATTCGGTCTTGTTGACGTGCTGCCCGCCCGCGCCCGAGCTGCGGTAGGTGTCCACCTGAAGATCAACCGGATTGATCTCCACCTCGGTGTCGTCGTCAATCTCGGGCATGACCTCGAGCGAGGCGAAGGAGGTGTGCCGCCGTCCCGAGGCATCGAAGGGGGAGATGCGCACCAGGCGGTGCACCCCGCTCTCGCACTTGAGGTAACCGTAGGCGTTCTGCCCCTCGATCAGGATCGAGGCGCTCTTGATCCCGGCCTCGTCCCCGTCCAGCCAGTCGAGCAGTTTATATTTGAAGCCCCGGCGCTCGGCCCAGCGGGTATACATGCGGTAGAGCATCTGGGCCCAGTCCTGCGCCTCGGTGCCGCCCGCCCCGGCGTGGAAGGTGAGGATGGCGTTGTTGCGGTCATATTCGCCCGAGAGCAGGGTGGAAAGGCGCTGCTCCTCGATCCTGCGTTCGAGCTGCTCATAGGCTTCGCTCACCTCGCCCAGCACCGAGAGGTCCCCCTCCTCATTGCCCAGCTCGCAGAGCGTCTCGGTGTCCTCGTAGAGGGCGTAGAGCTTGTCGTAGTCCTCCTTGCGCCCCTTGAGGGCGGAAATCTCCTTGAGCACCTTCTGGCTGCCGGATACGTCATTCCAGAAGTATTCGTCCTTGGTGCGCTCCTCGAGCGCCCCGAGCTTCTCGGCGGCCGCGTCGTACCCCACCGCCTGGCGCAGGTCCAAAAGCTCCTTTTTGGTATCCCGCAGCTTTAGCATGAGCTGTTCAAATTCCAGCATAAATCCGTCTCCATTCCTGCCGCAATGCGGCCAAACGCTTTACCATTTATTATATATCATCACACGCGCTCTTGTAAAGTATGCACCGTTTATCTTATCATACCGTCTATCCTTTTACAACGCCGGCGGCCCTGCCCAATATCCTTAGTCCTTTCTCATAGGTATGGATTTTTGCGGTAAAATATAGTATACTGTGGATTACGAACCCGAAATGTGCCCACCTGTGAGAGGAGATCCTCGGCTATATGAGCAAATATACCGGCGTAAAATGCCCGATCTGTGAGCAAAAGTTCACCGATGGCGACGATATTGTGGTCTGTCCGGTCTGCGGCACCCCCTATCACCGCACCTGCTATCAAAAGGCCGGCAGCTGCGTCAACCAGAAGCTGCACGAGACGCACACCGAATGGAGCGAGCAGGGCGCGCGCGCCCAGGAGGAGACCAAGTACGACGCCTCCCTTCCGCTGCGCTGCCCCAAGTGCGGCACCGTCAACCCGTCCGACGGGATCTTCTGCCAGATCTGCGGCTCCCGCCTGGGAGAAGGCAGCGGACCGCACGCGCAAAACCCTACGCAGAACCCCGACCCGATCACCCTCAACCCCTTTACCACCCCCTACGGCGGCGTCTCGCCGGACGAGGAGATCGACGGGGTCTCGGTGCGGGACATCGCTTTGTATGTGGGGGAAAACTCCCACTACTTCATCCCGAAATTCAAATCCTTTTCCGGCGGCGGCCGCCATTCGACCTGGAACTGGCCGGCCTTCCTCTTTCGCGGGTACTACTTCCTCTACCGCAAGATGTACGGCCTCGGGGTCGCGCTGCTGCTGATCACCGCGGCGATCGGGCTGCCAGCACTCCTGATCAACCTCGCGCTGGCCTCCCAGCTCTATAACCTGCCGCTCATTTCGATGGCCCCGGCCACCTTCGATCTTTTAAACAAGCTGCGCTTTGCCGGCAGTCTCCTGTCCGCATTGCTCTCGGTGGGGTGCGCCATTCTTTTCAACCGCGCCTACTGCCGAAAGGTCATCCGCTCGGTCAAAAAAATCCAGAAACAGTTCGGCGGCGACCTCTATGCGCAGGACTACATCCTCGCCCTGACAAAGCGGGGCCGCACCAACCGCATGCTCATCCTGGTACTGCTGCTCCTGCTCCTGGCGGGCTCGATGGCCATGTCCCTGCTGATGGTCATGTTCCTGGTATAACATTTCAAGGAGGACGCCAAATGAAAATCCGCAAAGCGGTCATACCGGCGGCGGGCCTGGGCACGCGGGTGCTCCCCGCCTCCAAGGCCATGCCCAAGGAGATGCTCCCGATCGTGGATAAGCCCGCGATCCAGTACATCGTCGAGGAGGCGGTCGCCTCCGGGATCGAGGATATCCTCATCATCACCAGCCGCGGCAAGACCACGGTCGAGGACCACTTCGACCGCAACCCCGAGCTGGAGGCAAAGCTCCTCGCCGCGGGCAAGCAGGATCTCTACGAGCAGATGGTGCGCATCTCGAACCTCTGCAACATCCAGTACATCCGCCAGAAGGAAACCAAGGGCCTCGGGCACGCGGTGCTCTGCGCCAAGACCTTCGTGGGGGACGAGCCGTTCGCCGTGCTCTACGGCGACGACGTGATCATCGGTGAGCGCCCCGCCTGTGGGCAGCTCTGTGACGCCTACCTCAAATATGGCCTCGGGGTGGTCGGGATCAAGGAAGTCCCGCTCGAGATGATCCACAAATACTGCTCACTGGACGTCAAGCACATCGACAAGAACATCTTCAAGGTGTTCGACATGGTCGAGAAGCCCACCCCCGAGCAGGTAATCTCCCCCTATGCCATCCTCGGGCGCTGCGTGCTGCCCCCGAGCATCTTCAAAATCCTCGAGGACACCCCGCCCGGCGCGGGCGGCGAAATCCAGCTGACCGACGCCATGCGCCAGCTCGCCTCGATGGAAACCATGACCGGCGTGGTCTTCGAGGGGACCCGCTACGACATGGGCAACAAGCTGGGAATTTTGCAGGCGATCGTGGAGGTGGGGCTCTGTCACCCCGAGATCGGGGCGGACTTTAAGGAATACCTGCGCGGGATCACCGACAAACTGAACTGACGAAGCAAAGCTCCCCGGCTATACGCCGGGGAGCTTCTGTTTTATCTGCTCAGCCGCTGCAAATCCTCCAAAAACCGCGCGACGTTTTCCTCCTTTGTCGCCCAGGAGGTCACCAGACGGATGACGCTCTGCTTGTCCCCGCCCTTGGCCCAGAGCTCGAAGGCGTAGTCCTGCGAGAGCGCTTCGACCACCCCGTCGGGCAGGCGGGGGAAGAGCTGGTTGGTCCTCGTTTCGGGCGCGAAGGAGTAACCCATCCCGCGGATTCCCCCGCGCAACTGCTCCGCCATGGCGTTGGCGTGCGCGCCGAGCTCATAGTAGAGCCCGTCGCGCAGCAGCTCCTCAAACTGGATCCCGAGCAGGAAGCCCTTGGCCAGCAGCGCGCCGCGCTGCTTTTGGATGAAGCGGAAATCCCGTTTCAGCGTCTCGTCCCGGATGATCAGCGCCTCGCCGAAGAGGGCGCCGCACTTGGTCCCGCCGAGGTAGAAGGCGTCGGTCAGGCGGCAGATGTCCGGCAGTTCCAGGTCGTTCCCCGGCGCGGCCAGGGCCGAAGAAAGCCGCGCGCCGTCGAGATAGAGCGGCAATTCCCGCTTCCGGCAAAAGAAGGACAGCGCTTCGAGCTCCTGTTTGGTATAGAGGGTGCCCACCTCGGTCGGGTGGGAAACATACACCAGCCCCGGGCGGACCATATGCTCGTCGGTGTGCTCTTCGAGCACCTCGCGTACCAGCGCGGGGGTGAGCTTCCCATCCGCCGCAGGACGGGTGAGCACCTTGTGCCCCGTCGCCTCGATCGCGCCGGTCTCGTGCACGTTGATATGCCCGCTCCCGGCGCTGACGGCCGCCTCGTGCGGGCGCAGGGCGTGGGCGATCAGGCAGAGGTTCACTTGGGTGCCGCCCACCAGGAAGTGGACGTCGCAGGAGCGGTCCCGCACCGCGTCCAGAATGAGTGCGCGGGCGCGCGCGCAGCCCTCGTCGCACCCGTAGCCGTCCGACTGCTCGAAATTATGGCGGGTGAGCGCCTCGAGGATGCGCGGATGGGCCCCCTCGCTGTAGTCGTTTTTAAAGCTGATCATGCTGTCCCTCCTGACGGTAAAACGCACAAAAGGCAGAGAGCCCCGGGGCTCTCTGCCTTCTTTGATTTCTGCTTACTGCTCGACGGCGTAGACGCTGACCTTCTTGCGGTCGCGGCCCAGGCGCTCGAAACGCACCTTCCCGTCGACGGTGGCGAAGAGGGTGTCGTCGCTGCCGATGCGCACGCCCTCGCCCGGATGGATGTGGGTGCCTCTCTGGCGCACCAGGATGTTGCCCGCCAAGACGAACTGGCCGTCGGCACGCTTCACGCCGAGGCGCTTGGACTCGCTGTCGCGGCCGTTCTTGGTGGAACCAACGCCCTTTTTATGAGCGAAAAACTGCATGGAAAGTTTAATCATGATGAAACTCCTCCCTATCTTTGGGTTACTGATTTTCGACTTTGGTTGCTTTCACATGGCCGGGATACTGCTCCCGCAAAATGTTGAGGTGCAGATAAAGCCCCTCGAGCAGGCTTTGGGCCGCGGCGCACTCTTCCCCGTCAAGGCGAAGGGTGACCCGGTCCTCTTCCACCGTGACCTGCGCCTCTTCGCACAGCACGTCGGTGATGGTGTTGCACACCAGCTGCACCGCCGAAGTCGCCGCCGCGCAGACGATGTCGCTGCCCGCCTCGGCATAGCCGGCGTGCCCGGATACCGTAAAGCCGCGCGGCCGCCCTTCCCGGCAAAAAAACCTTGCAACGATCATACGCTCTTACGCGCTGATCTTTTCAATCTGAATCTTGGTGTAGGGCTGTCTGTGACCCATCTTGCGCTTGGAATCCTTCTTGGAACGGTAGGTGAAAACCGTCACCTTTTTCTGCTTGCCGTTCTTGAGGACCTTGGCGGTCACTTTGGCCTTCTCCACATAGGGAGCGCCCACGTTGAGACCCTTCTCGTCGCCCACCGCGATCACGCTGGTGATTTCGACATTGGAGTTCTCCTCGGCGTTCATCTTCTCCACATAGATGATGTCGCCCTCGCTTACGCGGTACTGCTTACCGCCGACTTCTACGACTGCATACATTGATACAGGCACCTGCCTCTTTCTTAGACTCGCTGTTCTCACAAGGCGGCGCAGGGCGCACTTCTAGCCTTGAACATGCGGCAATATTTAGTTTATCACAGCGGGAAAAGGTTGTCAACCCTTTCGCGCCTTGGCGGCGGTGATGGTGTTCTTGAGCAGCATAGTGATGGTCATCGGCCCGACGCCGCCCGGCACGGGGGTGATGTAGCCCGCCACCTCCCTGACCGCCTCGAAGTCCACGTCGCCGCAGAGCTTGCCGTTTTCGTCCCGGTCCATCCCCACGTCGATGACCACCGCCCCGGGCTTCACCATGTCGGCGGTGACGAACTTCGCCTTCCCGATGGCGACCACCAGCACATCGGCGCGCCTGGCCACCTCGGCGAGGTCTCGGGTACGGGAATGGCAGATGGTGACGGTGCCGTGCGCGTGCAGCAGCAGCATGGCCATCGGCTTGCCGACGATGTTGCTGCGCCCGATCACCACGCACTCCTTGCCGCGCAGTTCGATCCCCTGGCTTGCGATCAGCTCCATGATCCCCGCCGGGGTGCAGGGCAGGAAGCGGTAGTTGCCGATCATGATCTTCCCGACGTTGGTCTCATGGAAGGCGTCGACGTCCTTGTCGGGATTGATGTTCTCGATGACCGCCTTCTCGTCGATCGTTTTCGGCAGCGGGAGCTGGACGAGGATCCCGTCGATCTTCGGGTCGACGTTGAGCTTTCGCACCAGGCCGATCAGCTCCTGCTGGCTGGTCTCCTCGGGCAGCTCGTGCACCTCGGAGTAGATCCCCAGTTCCTCGCAGCCCCGCTTCTTGTTGCGCACATATTTGTGGGAGGCGTCGTCGTTCCCCACGATAACCACCGCCAGCCCCGGCGTAATCCCGCCGGCTTTCAGCGCCTCAACCTCGGCTTTCAGTTTCCCGCGCAGGGAGGCGGATACCGCCTTCCCGTCGATGATGACTGCCATGATAACCCCTCCGTCCTCATTCGTTGTCGTTTGGCTTCTGCTCTCCCCCGTTTTCCCCGGGCGTTTCGGGCTCCTCCTGCGCCTCGGGAACCTCCTGCATCTCGGAGGCTTCCTGCGTCTCGAGGGGCTCCTGCGCTTCGGGAGCCACCTGCGCGGGCGCGTCGGAGGCTTTCTTCTTTTTCTGATAGAAGGTGCCGGCCAGGATCATTTGCCCCTCGTCGGTATCGACGTAGAGCCTGAGATACTCCGGGTCGCCGCTGCGGTTGATCCTCGAGCGCACCGCGCCCCAGATGACCACCGAGGCGATGACGCATAAAATCGCCAGCAGCTGGGAGACCCGGATGGTGCCGATCAGCAGGCTGTCGGTGCGCAGCCCCTCGATGACCGCGCGCCCGAGGCCGTACCAGGCGCTGTAGATTAAGAGCAGCTCGCCGTCGAAGCGGCGGCGGCGCGTATACCAGGCGATGAAAAGGAAGCCCAGCAGGCACCAGACCGACTCATAAAAGAAGGTCGGATGGACCGGCATGCTCGGGTCCACCGCCATATTGATCCCCGCGAGGTTGGTGCGGTTGGCGTCCAAAAAGTTCACGATGCTCGGACTGGTCATCCCCCAGGGAAGGCTGGTATTCCCGCCGAAGGCCTCGATGTTGACAAAGTTGCCCCAACGCCCGATGGCCTGGCCCAAAATCAGGCCGCCCACCGCCAAATCGAGCATGGGCAGCGCCTTGACCCGGCGCAGCCGGCACATCAGCAGCCCGGCCAGAAAGCCTCCGATGATCCCGCCGTAGATGGCGATCCCTCCCTGGCGGATGTTGAAGATGTCCCACAGGTTGTCCCGGAATTGGTCCCAGGAAAAGATGACGAAATACAGCCGCGCGCCGATGATGGAACCGATCGCGCCGCCGAGGATCACGTCGATCACTCGGTCGCCGTCCAGGCCGAAATGCTTGACCCGCAGCAGGACATATGTAATGCCCGCCAAAAACGCCAGCGCGATGATAACGCCGTACCAATACACGGTCAGAGGGCCGATGGAAAAGGCGACGCGGTTCAGGGTGAACTCAAGCCCCAGGCCGGGGAAGGACAAGGTTTCGCTCATAGGATAGACCTCCACTTCATATCGGGCATACGCCCGGCAGGCATAAGGGAGACGGCGCCAATACCGCCCCGTCCGCCAAAAATCAGAAAAGCAACGCCCGCGCCCCGGCGGCTTTCACCCCCGGGGCGGCAGGGCTCATTGCAGGGGATTGATGATGGAAATGGCGCTGCGCGCAATGTCGAAGCTGCCCGCCAGGCGCTGCTGCAGGGCCTCGATGGTGGCCCCGGCCGCGATGTCGATCACCTCGAACATCCCGACGCCGTTAAAGGCGCCGCTGACCATCAGCCCGGCCACGCCCTCGCTCTTGTCCAGAGCGCCGACGTACCGCCCGTAGACGGTGGCCTTGGCGACCTCGAACATCTCGGGGTCGAGCCCCTCATGCTGCAGCCGCGCGATCTCCCCGTAAAGGGCTTTCTGCACCGCGCGCGGGTCGCGGCTCTCGCCGCTGAACATGTTGCACAGGTAATCCCGCCCGGCCATCGCCTCGCCATAGAAGGTCTGGTTGATCAGCGACTGGTCATAAAGCTGGCGGTAGAGGGGGCTCGCCTCGCCCGCGATGATCTCGATGAGCATTTCATCGAGGATCGAGCCGCGGATGTTCTCCTCATACGGGCCGGGGTCCGCCTTGAAGCCGACCGAAAACATCGGCACCGCGACCGAGAGGGACTGCTCCCACTCCTTTTTGTAGACCTCGCGCGGCTCGTCGGCGCGCTTATATTCGATCTGTACCGGCTCGGCACACTGCAGCACCCGGTCGGCCACCGCCAACACGCTGTCCACCGTGAAGTTGCCCGCCACGGCGAGGACCATATTGCTGGGGTTATAAAAGGTGTTGTAGCAGCGGTAGAGCAGCTCGGCGCTGATCTGCGCGATCGAGCCGGTGGTGCCCGCGATGTCGATCCGCACGGGGTTGACATGGTAGAGCGCGCACAGGAGGTTAAACATCACCCGCCAGTCCGGGTCGTCCTCATACATCTTGATTTCCTGTCCGATGATCCCCTGCTCCTTCTGCACCGTCTGCTCGGTGAAATAGGGATGGGTCACAAAGTCGAGCAGGATTTCCAGGGAGGCTTCAAAGTTCTCCGAGCACTCGAAGAGATAGCAGGTCCTATCGAACGAGGTGAAGGCGTTTGCCGAGGCGCCGGTCTTGGCGTACCGCTCGAAGGCATCGCAATCCTCGTTTTCAAAGAGCTTGTGCTCCAGGAAGTGGGCGATCCCCTCCGGGACGGTGACGAAATCCGGGTCCTTATCGGTCTTAAAGCAGACGTCCACCGAGCCGTAGGGCGTGCCGAACATGGCGTAGGTGGTCGAATACCCTTCCATCGGGCAGAGCAGCATGCGCAGGCCGCTCTTATGGCGGACCTCGACGTAGCTTTCATGGAGCCGCTGGCTGCGGATCGTTTCTTTCATCACTGCTTGCTTTCCTCCTTATGCTCCCCATTCTCCTTGAGGAAATAGACCGCGCCGAGCGTGACCTTCTTCGCGGCGGCGACCACCTGCCCGCGGGTCACGGCGGCGATCTTCGCCTGCTCATAGGCCGGGGCGTTTTCGCCCCCGCTCAGGATCTGAGTCAGGTACCAGCTCTCGATCCCCGCCAGGGAATCGGTGGTGGCGGCAAAGCCGGTGTTCATGGCGAGCTTGGTGTTCTGCAGCTCCTCGTCGGTGAACTCACCGTTTTGGATCGCCTCGAGCTGGCGCAGAATTTCAGCCTGCGCGGCCTCCTTCTTCTCTGCCTGCACGCCGGAATCGACCAGCAGGATATTGTTCCCCTTGTCGTACCGCGAGGCGCAGTAGTAGCAAAGGCTCAGCTTCTCGCGCACGTTTAAAAACAGCTTGGAGGAGGGGGTGCCGCCGTACATCGCGCTCATCAGGCGCAGGGCGTAGCGCTCCTGCTCATCCGTGTCTCCGCACCAGAAGCCCATCACCAGCTTCGACTGGCTGACGTCCATCGGCTCGGTCTGCTGCGCGATTCCGCCGGCGGCCGGCGCGCTCTCCGGCTGGCCGAGGGGGGCCGCCTGCGGACGGTCGAGTGCAGCGAAGCGTGCGCACAGGGTTTCCTTCGCCGCGGCGGGGTCTCCGCTCCCGGCGAAGAGCAGCTCGATCCGGGCATTCTTTAACAGCCCGCAGTAGGCCTCGTAGGCCGAGCGCGGGGTGATGGCCTTCGCATGCTCGACGTCGCCGTAGGGCCGCACCGCCTGGGGCGCGCCGCCGAACAGCAGCTCGAGGCAGCGCGCGCGGGCGAAGACCCGTTTGTCGTTGATCTCGCTCTCGATGGTGTCGATCAGGTTCTGCCGCTCCAGGGCCGTTGCCCCCTCGGGGAAGGCCCCGTTTTCGATAACCGGGTCGAGCACGATGTCGCAAAGCAAAGAGCTCAGCTCGCGCACCATGTCCTCACCGTGGATCGTGACCCGGGAATCGAGCCCCTTGATCGAGACCACGAGGATCTGCTTGTCCGCGTATTTGGTCACGTCGCCGTAGAGCCGCGCGCCGTAGAGCCTGCCCAGGCGCCTGTTGAGGGCGGTGAAGTCCGGGCAGCTCTTGCACCCCAAGCGCAGGATGTTGGGCACCACCGCATTGACGGCGGCCTTCTCGGGGGACAGCTTCGTGATCAGGCAGACCGAGATCCGGTTGCTTTTAAATTTTGTGTCGGTGATATGGGAAAAGTGGATCGTATCGCTGATCCGCTCCCGCTTAAAACCGTGGTCCATCCGTTCATCTCCAAACCGGTAAATTTTGTTTTTCCTTGTCGCCTTGGCATATCTTCTTCTAGGATACCACAAACCGTCGGCTTTCGCATGAAATTTTTGTTAATTTGCCTTTTCCCCTCAGAGATAGTATTCGGCCTCGTGGGGGCGGCCGTCGAGAAGGATGCGCTCCTGCGCGACCCCGTCCACATAGAGCCCCCGCCTGCCCGCCAAGCGGCAATAGCGCAGCGTAAGAGCGCTGCCGCCGATATGGCAGAGCACCTTTGCCCCCTCCCACTGAGGCGGCAGGCAGGGGTGGAGCGCGAGGGTGTTCCCCTCCCGCCGCAGCCCCAGGAGGTCCTCGGCCGCCACCCGGTAAAACCACCCGGCGGCGCCGGTATAAATCGACCAGCCGCCCCGGCCGTAGAGGGCGGGGTTTACGTAGATGTCCGCCGCGATATAATACGGCTCGAGCGCGTAGCGCGCGGCAATCTTGCTGTCCGAGGCGCGGTAGGCGGGGTTGAGGATTTGCAGCAGCCTCCAGCCCCGCTCGCTTTGGCCCGCTCGCAGGAAGGCTTCTGCCAGCCAGACGGCGGCATGGGTGTACTGCCCGCCGTTTTCGCGGATCCCGCGCGGATAGGCCTGCACATAGCCGGGGGAGGGGTCGCTGTGCTCAAACGGCGGCCAGAAGAGCCGCACGATCATGTCCTCCTCGTCCACCAGCAGCTTGTAAGCGCTCTCCAGCGCGGTGTCCACCCGCTCCCGGTCCGGCATGCCGGCAAGGAGTGCGAAGCTCTGGGGCAGCGAATCGATTTTGCATTCGGCGCTCTCCTTCGAGCCCATCACCCCGCCGCTGTCAAAGGTGGCGCGGGCGTACCACTCGCCGTCCCAGGCGTGGCGGTCCACCGCCCCGCGCAGGGCGGCGGCCCGCAGGCGGCAGCGTTCTGCCGCCTCGCTCTCCCCCATCCGCTCGCAGACCGGGGCGTAGCGCTCGAGCACCATCGACAGGAAGAGCGAGAGCCAAATACTCTCCCCCTTTCCCCGGCTCCCGACGCCGCTGTAGCCGTCGTTCCAGTCCCCGCCGCCGATCTTGGCGAGGCCCCGCTCGCTGAGGTTGTGGCCGCGCTCGAGCGCCCGCAGCCCGTGCCGGTAGACGCTCTCTTTGCACGCGCCGCGCACGGGGGAAAAGTAGCGCTCGTGCTCGTCCTCCCGCAGCTCCTCGCCCGCGAGGTAGGCGATCTCTTTTTTCAGCAGGGACTCGTCCCCGCTCTTTTGCAGGTATTCGGCGATCGCCAGCGGCAGCCAGAGCAGATCGTCGCTGTAGCGCGAGCGCACCCCGTGGAAGGGCCGCTCCCCCGGCAGGCGGTGCCACCAGTGGAGCACGTCGCCCTCCAAAAACTGCACGGCGCAGCAGCGGGCGATCTGCACCTTCAGCGGCTGTGTGTCGCCGAGCGCCAGGTTCATGGCGTCCTGCAGCTGGTCGCGGAAGCCGTAGGCCCCCGAGCACTGGTAAAACCCGGTGCGCCCATGGAGCCGCGAGGCGGTGATCTGGTTGTGCAGCAGGGTGTTGTAAAAGGCGTTGAGGTAGCGGTCCGGCGTTTCGAGCAGGATGTGCTCCTCCCGGCCCTGGCGCGGCAGCGGCAGCTGGGCGAGCTTCCTTGCCGCCTCCTCCCGCCGCGCAAAGGTGAGCACAAAGGTCACCTTCTCTTTTCGTCTGGGCGGGAGCACCTTCGGCACGATCAACGCGCCGCAGGGGTCGGGGCCCGGCAAGTGTCCCGGCTGGTCCCACTCCCCCGCCAGCATACGGCGGCGGGAGAAGCAGGGGCGCGCGTTTTTCGCATCGGTCCCAAGGAAACAGAACCCGGGCACCGCGGTGTTGCTCTCGTTTTTCATCACAATTCCCCCTGGCATGGCCGAGCCGGTGATCATCCGCGCCGTCCCGCGCTCCACCCCCAGCACCGGCTCGAGGTAGTAGGCGAGCAGGACCGGGAGCTCCTGCTCCCCGGTGTTTTCGAGGCTGACGGCAATCTCCTTGCGGTTCCCCCTCTCCGGCACGCGCACCGTCACCGTGCAGTGCAGCGCCCCGCAGGTTCCTTCGTAGCGCGCGCCGCTGCGGCCAAAGCTCGCCCGCGCGCCCCAGACCGGGTCGTAGAGCTCACCGCCGGCCTTCAGGAACAACCGCTCGCCCCGGTTGTCGCGCGCCGGGTCGCCCCACCAGGGCGAGAGCTTGTTCTCCCGCGCGTTGATTGCCCAGGAAAACCCCAGCGAGCCGTCCGAAAGCAGGGTGCCGAAGGTGGGGTTGGCCAGCACATGGCAGTAGGGCGCCCAGGAGCGCCGGTTCACGGTGAAGCGCCCGTCGTCGAACACCCCGCCGTAGACGCTTAAGCCCTCCTCCCCCACCGGGTCCGCCAGAGCGGAGCGCACCCGGGCGGGCAGAAAGGCCTGCGGCGGCGTGGGCGTGCTCTTCCCCGAAAGGTAGCAGGACCAGGCATAGAGCAGGGTGCGCTGCTCTTTTGAGAGCGCGCCGCCGTCGAGCAGGAAGGCCCCGCCCTGATGTTCGAGAGACTGGCCGTAGCCGGCGGAGAGGATCTCCCTTTGCAGCTCCTCACGGTGCGCCGCGTCCTTTGCCAGCAGTACCAAATCGAACGGGATCCCCTCCTGCCGCAGCCGCCGCTGCAGGCGCAGCAGACACAGCGGCAGCCCCGCCCCGCATTCCTCCTCGGGCAGGGTCACAATTGGATAGTCCCCCGAAATCGAAAGCCCCCAGAGCCCCTGCCTGCCCTGGCGGTTCTCTTCGATGGCCCGGAGCACCTTTTTTTGCAGCGGGCGGGCGTAGAAGAGCTTGGGCAGAAGCCTAAGGCCGATCATCCCCTCGGCGCTGCCGTCCATCAGCGGGCAGCGCCCGAAGGAGAGGGGCCCCTCGCGCAGCGCCGCGAAGGCGTTTTTCGCCGCCGTCTCATCCTTGCCGGCGGCGAGGGCGAAGCGCAGGGTGCGCCCTTCGCCTTCGCGCAGCAGGAACCGGAGGCGCAGCGCGCAGACGGCGTTCGGGCTGTCGCGCCTGGAGCGAAACGGCCGATCGGCAAATTCCCCGATCGACTGGAGCCCCAACGGCGGGCGCAGCAGGGCGATCTTGTCGGTCTCAAACTCGAACTCCTGCTCCTCCAAAAAGCCCGCGCACAGGTGGTACCCTTCCCCGCCCTCGCGCTGCCTCCGGGTGAAGTGCAAAAGATTCTGTCCCCCGTCGTAGCGGCAGGTGACGAAGAGGCGCGCAAAGCTGCGGTGGGCCGAAAAATCCCTGTCGCGCAGCAGGGTGGGCTCGAGGTAGAGAAGAAGGCTTATTTCCTGCTCCTCCTTCGACTTTGAGCGCACCGTGATGGTGCGCAGCGCGGCGCTCTCCCGCTCGCAGACGCGGCATTCCATCGTCAGCTCAAGCCCCTCTCCCCGCCCGGTGAAGAGGGCGCGCTCCTCCTCGAAGACGGCTTCGTTCTGCCCTTTTATATAGAGCGGGGCCGCCGTGGCGCTGACCAGCTCCTCACCCGCCCGCGCCAGACAAAAAATTCCCATCCCGCCCGAAAGCAGGTCCTCCTCTCTTGCAGTCAGGTCGAGTCCCGCCAGCTGCAAATGCCCCGCGCCGCAGTCGGTGAGCACCTCCTGCAGCCCGCCCGAGAGCAGGGTCATGCGCGGCGCCGTGGGCGAGGGGATAAAGCTCTCCCGCAGCCTGTCCTCCTGCGGGCGCTGTGGGCGCTTCTCCTCCTGTTTCTGTTTCATTCCTTTGATCACCACCGCTTCCTTCGGTATTCGTTCCTGCAAAAACTGCGCCGCGCTCGCCATCGTCTTGTCCGCCAGAAAGCGGCGCTGCATAACGTTCCCCAGCGCCGCGTTGGCGCAGGCGACGACGCTCATCCCCAAATGGTGCGCCATGAAGCTGCGCACCGGCTCCATGCGCTCGCCCACCCGGGAGGGGGTACAGTCGGCGGCCTCGTAAAAGCCGTAGTCGGCGTAGAGTCCGCTCTCACGCAGCCGCTCAAGGTTTCGCAGCGCGCTCTTCGGCGCGAAGGGCAGGGCCAAAAAAGTCGAGTAGGGAGAGAGGACCAGCTCGTCGTCCAGCCCCTGCTTGACGCCCAGCGCCTGGACCCCGTGCGCCTTATACTGATAGTTTAACTGGTTGTCGAAGCGGTAATACCCGCTTTCCGAAATTCCCCAGGGGAGCCCCAAGCACCCCGTGCGCCGGCGCTGGCAATAAAGGCAGTAGCAAAGCGCCTCGTGGAGCAGTGAGTTTTGGTAGGCGGGCAGCAGCAGGTGGGGCATGAAGTATTCAAACATCGTCCCGGTCCAGGAGAGCGGCCCCTGATAGGGCCCACACCGCGAGAGGGTGCGCGAGAGGTTCCCCCAATGCTTGCGCCCGGCCTGGCGAGTGGCCACGGCATAGTAGGAGAGCAGCCTCGCCTCGCTCATCAGAAAATCATAGTGGGAGGCGCTGAGCTTCTCTTCCTCCCTGTCGTAGCCGATCGAGAAGAGCCCCCGCGCCTTATCGTACAGCGGCGAAAAGTCGCAGCGCGCGATGAGTGTGCCGACCTTTTCCAGCAGCGCTCCCGGCGCCCCGTATTCGCGAAGCCCCTGCCGCAGCGCGACGAGGCAGCAGACGAGGTTCCCGCTGTCCACCGAGGAGACGAAGGCCGGGTGGAGTACCCGAAGGTCCCTCAGGTCGTACCAGTTGTAGAGATGCCCGTTCCAGGTCTCGAGTGTGAGCAGGGTGTCGATCGTGCCCCCGACCTTGCCGAGCAGCGCGGGGGTGTCGATCAGCTCGAAGTCCCGCGCCGCCAGCCAGGAGAGGAGCATAAAGCCGATGTTGGTCGGGGAGGTGCGCTCGGCCAGCGCATAGCGGGGCGCGAGCTGGACGTTGTCCGGCGGCAGGAAGTGCCGCTGCGCGGTGGCATAGTCGTCGTAAAAGCGCACCATGTCGGCCACATAGCCGCGCAGCTCGTCGTAGTGCTCCCCCGCCGTCGGGGCCTCCTCCCCCCGCCTGGCGGTGCGGTGCGCGAAGGGGACGAGCAGCGCCAGCACGAGCCCCCACAGCCGCAGGGCGGGATACCGCCCGAACAGGAGCAGCAGCACGCCCAACGCCTCGGGCAGCAAAAAGCGGCGCAGCAGCCCGGGCAGCGAATCGCGCCGTCCCTCGCTCTGGGCGGCGGTGGTCCATTCCAGGAGATGTTTGCGGGAGGCGAAGGTCCGCCAGAGGGCGCGCAGCAGGGCGTCCAGGCTGTTTTGCGCCCGCGCAAACAGGGTTATGCACCAGAAGGCCGCCCGCCCCAGCTGGTCATAGACCTGCGGCAGCGCGCCCGAGAAGGTACGTCTGAGAAGGACAGCCGCCCCGCCGCGCCAAAGCGCGCGCAGCGCGCCGAGCACCGGCCGGCCCGCCACGGCGAGGAACACCCCACCCGCCAGCACGGCGGCGGCCCGGCTCCCCATCAGGGGCGAGAGCAGCAGCGCGAGCGCCGCCATGACCGGGGCCAGGGAGCGCAGCAGGTTATTGACCAGCTGTAGCCGCACCACTCCCTTGGTGCGGTAGCGGTAGCGCTTGCCCGAAAGCCGGAAGCTGCGGCGCAAAAAGAGCAGGTTCTGCCAGTCGCCGCGCATCCAGCGGTGGGCCCGCCGCAGCCAGGAGGAAAAAGTCTGGGGCTCGCCGTCCGACATCTCAACCTCGCCCACCAGCCCACAGCCGAGCAGGCCGCCCTCCAGGATGTCGTGGCTGAGCACCTGGCCCGGCGGGAGGCAGAGCCCCGCCTTGTAAAAGCAGTTAAGGTCGATCAGCCCCTTGCCGGTAAAGATCGCCTGGCCGAAGAGGTCCTGATAGGCGTCGCGGCCGGGCTGGTCGTACCCGCTGACCCCGCCGCAGCCGGTCATCAGCCGGGCGAAGGGAGTGGCGTTCGGGGCGCACAGCTCGCTGCAAAGGCGGGGTATCAGTAACCCGTAGCCCTCCTTGACATATCCCGTCTCTGCGTCCAGCCGCGGACGGCATAAGGGGTGCAGCGCGCTGGCGATGAGCAGGGCGGCCGTGTCGAAGTGCAGTCTGGTGTCGCTGTCCAAAGCGAGGAGGTAGCGCGCGCTTTGCATGACGCCAAGGTCGCCCACCACCCGGCAGGCGGAGGTCTCCTCGCCATGCAGATAGCGCACCAGCTCGCCGATCGCCCCGCGCTTGCGTTCCCATCCGCTGTAGCTCTCTTCGGTGGGGCTCCAGCTGCGCGCGCGCACAAAAAGAAAGAAGCGCTGGCCGTAGCGTTCATTGAGCCGCTCGACGGCCCGCTGCGCCCCGTCGAGGGCGGAGCTATCCTTTGCCAGCTGCGGGCGGTCGGCGGTGGGCAGGTCCCCGAGCAGCAAAAAGCCCAGCGGGGCCGTCCGGTTGGAGAGGTAGAGCCCTTCGAGGCGCTCCTCAAGGCGCTTTTCGAGGTCCTTGCCGTCCAGCAGCGCCGAAACCGTCACCAGGGTGTAAGCCTCCGCCGCCGGCACCTTTTGAAGGTCCATGCGGGGCAGCATGACGGGCGGCAGCCCCCGCAAAGAAAGCCCCTGCATAAATTCCCGTACCGGCTCGTAGAGCGGCAGCAGCAGGAGCAGCCCAGGGACCGGACTTCCAGCGAGCAGGGCGCAGCCGAGCGCCGGCAGCAGGGTGCAAAGCACGCTGCCCCAGAGGAAGAAGGCCCTGTGCCGCCCCTGCTGCGCCTTGAGGGCGGGGTGGTACAGCAGGTGGTAGCCGACGTGGTTTTGCGGCTCCGTGTCAGAGCCGGCGGCGCTGGCAACCGCCTTCTCAGCCACTGTGCGCTCCCCCGTGCCGGTGCGCCGGGCGATCCGGTAGACGAGCTCGCGGTAGCCGGTGCGGCTCTCCTTGTCCATGCGGGGATAGACCCCCGAAGGGTCGCGCAGCAGGATCGCCTCGATGGCGCTGACCGACGCCGTAAGGGACACGAAATCCACCGAGCCGACGTCCCGCAGCCCGCCGACGGCATACCCTATCGCGGCGGCCGCAGCTTCGGCCGGCAGGGCGAGCGCGCTGTGGGCGGTGTGCAGCAGGGCGGCCCGCAGCGCCGCCTCGCACAGGGAAAGCTGCTCGAAGCTGAGATACATGCAAGCGCAAAGCTGACGCAAAAACTCCCCGGCCTCCCGCTGGGCGACGGGCAGCCGCCGCGCGCAAAAGCCCTCCGCCCATACCTGTGCGAGCAGGCATACCCCGTCCTTATCGCGCACATCGCGCAGGGAGCGCAGCGCCTGAAGGTACTCCCCCTCAAGCAGGTAAAAGTTATCCAACAGCCACTGCCCAAGGGCGCCGCGCTCCCCCGGCTCCTGCCGCAAGCCGGCCTGCTGATAGCGATTGCGCAAATCGCGCAGCTCGCCCTTCAGCCGCGCCTTCCAGCGCCTGCCCGGGTGCTCCTCATTTTGAAGCCGCCTTACAATTTCACCGAGTGTCTGCTCTCTGATCGCGTCTCTCCCCTTTCCCGCCCTGCGGTCTGATCCCGCTTATTTTGGGCCAAATGGGGAGAAAACATACAAAAACAGGGACCGCCGCCGCGGTCCCTGTCGCTGAAACAGGATTCGTTTCCCGATCATTCGTTGAGGTCGGCCACCTGGGAGAGCACCCCGTCGATCCCGAGCGAGCCGGAGACGATCCCGGGGATGGAGGAGTAGAGCTTATCCCACGCGCGCTTGGTCAGCCGCGAGTCGACCGGCATGACCGGCCTTTCTATCGACTCGGACAGCTTAAAGCCCGCCGCGGCCAGCGGCGTCAGGCCGCGCGGCAAATCGACCCTTGCGGCCGGGCTGCCCGCCACCCTGGCAAAGACGGCGACCGACTCGTCGCTGGTCATCTCCCGCACGAAATTGATTGCGGCCTGCCGCTTTTCGGGGTTGTCCCAGCCGCGCCGGGTGATATAGAAGCCCATGGAATATCCCGAGACGGCCTCCCCCGCGCCCTTGCTCTCGCCCATCGCCGGGAAGGGCAGCACGGTGGTGTTCTCCTGGTCCTCGACCCCTTCCAAAAACCACGAGCCCTCGAGGATCATCGCCGCCTCCTTGCGGGTAAAGGACTGCCAGGCGGCGGCGTTGGTGATGGCCGCCGCGTCCGGGGCGAAGGCGCCCTTCTCATAGAGGCTGCGCAGCACGATCAGCGCCTCGCTCCAGCTGTCGGGATACTGCTGCGCCCCACCGCCCGGGACGGGCTCGAAGGCGTGTTCCCGCGCCCCGCCCGCCGAGAGGATGAGGTTTTCGATCCAGTAGTGCGGCACGTCCGAGAGCGACACCGCCACAGGGATGATCCCGCTGCCGGAAAAGCCCTGCACCGCCGCCTGGAAGGTGGTCCAGTCGGTGGGAAGCGCGATGCCGTGCTGCTCGAAGAGGTCCCGGTTGCAATACAGCCCCTCCCAGATGCCGCGCACCGGCAGGGCGTAGGACTTGCCGTTCGGCTCGACCATGTATTCCATGGCCGAGGGCTTGAGGTTGCCCCCGTAGTCGGGATACTCTTTACGGATCTCCTCCAGGGAGACCACCTTGTTTTTGGCGATGATGGCCCGCGCGTCCGTGCCGGTAAAATAGAAGAGCACATCCGGCTCGTTGCCCGAGGCAAAGTCGCCGAGCACCTTACCCTTCCAGCTCTCGTCCGAGAGGGAGGACTCGTCGAGCACCTTCACGCCGGGATATTTCTCCATGAATTTTGCGATCAGCTCCTGGTAATCCATCGCCGAGGGGTCGCTCCCCCCGAAGACCGAGGCGGTGCGCAGCTCGACGGCGCCGGGCGCGCTCTTGCCCGGGGCTTCGGGCTGCGTGCGCGCGCAGCCGGCGAGCAGGAGCGAGGCGCAAAGCCCGGCCAGGAAGCGAAGCATACCCTTAACGATCATTGGCTTCTCCTTCCCGCGCGCCCGGGAGCCTGCCATCCTTCGCGGGAGGCTGCGCTTCGGGCGGCGCAAACGGAATCTGGATCCGGGTGCACGTCCTGCCGTCGGCGGTGCGCTGCAGGGTGAGGGCCCCCGCATCGCCGTACATCAGGCGGATCCGCTCATAGACGTTTTTGAGCCCCAGCCGGCGCTGCTTGTCGGTCAGCGCGCCGTAGTCCTCGCTGAGGATCGCCCGAATCCGGCGCAGGTCCTCGTCCGAGAGGATGTTGCCATCGTTGATGATCTCGATGGCCAGCTTCCCCTCCATCTTCCCGATGCAGATCTCGATGGTCCCGGCGCTCACCGGCTCGATCCCGTGTACCACCGCGTTTTCGATCAGCGGCTGGATGATCAGGCGGGGCACGGGACAGGAGAGCAGGCTCTCGTCGATATGCTCCTCGAGCGTCAGCCGCCGCCCGAAGCGCTCGCCGATGATGAACAGGTAGGAGCGCGTGTAGCAAAGCTCCTGGCGCAGCGGGATGCTGCGCTGCTGCGAACGGTCGAGGCTGGCGTCGAGCAGGTTGTCCAGCGCCTCGATCATCTTGGAAATCTCCTCGTTGCCGGCCAGGCGCGCCTTCCAGTTGATCAGCCCGAGGGTGTTTTTCATGAATTGGGGGTTCATCTGCGACTGGAGCATCATGAGCCGCGACTCGCTCGCGGCGAGCTCCTCCTTATAGGCGTAGTCGAAGAGGTATTTGATCCGGGCGCTCATCGAGTTGAACGAGCGGATCAGCCGGCCGAACTCGTTGTCGCTTGTGAATGGGATGGTGGCGTCCCACTGCTCGTTCTCGATTTTTTCGGTCGCGACCACCAGCGCATCGATCGGCCCGGCGATGTTTTTATAAATGCGGTAGAAGCCCACTCCCAGCAGCGGCAGCACCACGCAGGCGAGCACCAGCGCCAGCACCAGCACCATATACGCCCTTTCGGAGACGATCCGGTCGCTCACATAGACGCGGTAGCCGAAATCGTAGTTTTGCTCTTTTTGCACGGCCGTCCCGGTGATATACCCCCTCAGGGCGCCCACCTTCATCTCCTGCCGCGCGGTGGGGAACTCGAACTGGCGCAGCGGCCCTTCGGTGGGCTCGCTCCCCAGCCAATAGGGCTGCCCGTCCAGGGAGAGGAGGACGTAGTCGGCGGCGGGGTCGAGGGAGGTAAAGGCGTCGAAAACCGCCGCGGGATCCAGCTGGATCACAATCACCCCATAGCGGCTCAGGTCCCGGTTGTCCAGGAGGTTTTGATAGAGGTAGAGGCTCCTCCCGCTGACCAGCAGGTGGGTGGTGTTGTCCTCCTCGCCCAGGGCGGACACCACCTGCGCGTGGGCGTCCTTGAGATAGGCGTCCAGATAGGCGCCGCCGTAGGGGCTTTCATAGATCATCCGCCCCGGATCGGCGGAAAAGAAGATCCCGGCGAAGAGGTATTCCTTTTGCAGCCCGAACTTGCGCAGCAGCTCGCCGCGCACCGCGGCGGTAAGGGCGTTTTGGTCCTGCTGCTCCTTATAATGCTTGGCGACGGCCCCCTCGTAGATGACGTCACGCATCTGCTGGATGGCCGACTCGAGCTTCTGGCTGCTCATCTGGGCGGCATAGGTCGCGCCTGAGCGGATGTTCCCCTCGGCGCGGTCCTTGACGGCGGTTTGGATGTACATCACACAGACCGCTGAGATGGCCAGCACCGGCACGATCCAGCAGTAGATCAGCAGCCAGGTGAGCTGGGATTTGATCGACGTTTTCTTTTTCATAAAATCCCCTCCCACCGCTGAAACATTACCGTTCCCATCATAACATAAAATCACCGTTCTGTTAATGGGAAAAAAGCCCTGTTTTTGCCGAAGAAAACCGGGAAAACTCCCGGAACCCTATGGATGGCTCCCGGGAGTTTTCACCGCCGCCGTTTTTTATCTCCGGTTTTTTCCTCCCCTTCCCCGACGCTGCACCGCCCCCGCTGGGGGCAGCCGCGGCATCCTTCGCAGCAGCGTCCGCGCAGCATACGCGCAAGGTTTTCCAAAAACAGGAGCAGCCCGATCAGCACCAAAAAGACGCAGAGGGTCAAAATCAGGATCAGCATACCGCACCTCCCAAAAACATCCCGCCCACCCGGTAGGCGGCAAAGGACGCCAGATAGGCCACCGAGCACTGCAGCAGCGCCGCCGAGAGCGCCGCGCGCAGGCTCCCAAGCTCCCGGCTGATGGCGACAAACGCCGAAATGCAGGGCATGTAGAGCAGCGAAAACACCATGAAGGCTAGGCCGCTTTGCGGAGTAAAGTGGGCGGAGATCGCGGCGGTCAGACCTCCCTGCCCGCCGAAGAGCACCCCAAAAGTCGCCACCACCGATTCCTTGGCGATCAGCCCCGAAAGCAGCGCCACCGCCGCCTGCCATTCCCCGAAGCCCAATGGGGCGAACAGCGGCGCGAGCGCCCGGCCCAGGGCGCCAAAAAGGCTCTGCTCGGGCTGCACGGTGTATTGCAGCGAGGGGGTGAAGCTTTGCAGCAGCCAGATGACCACGTTCATCGAAAAGATGATTGTACCCGCTTTGGTGAGGAAGCCCACGCATTTTTGCCACATGTGCCGCAGCGTCCCGCTCAGGGTAGGCAGCCGGTAGGGCGGCAGCTCCATCACGAAGGGACGCCCCGGCCCGCGAAAGAGGGTATGCCGCAGCAGCAGCCCGCACAGAACCGCCACCGCCAGCCCCAGCAGGTACATCCCCAGCACCGCCACATTCTCGTGCCCCTTAAAAAACACCCCGGCGAAAAGGGCGTAGATCGGCAGCCGCGCCGAGCAGGACATGAAGGGGATGAGCAGGACGGTAAGCCGCCGCTCGCGCTCGTCCCCCATCCCCCGCGCGGCCATCACCGCCGGGGTGGTGCAGCCGAAGCCCATCAGCATGGGGATGAAGCACTTCCCCGTCAGCCCCAGCCCCTGCAGCAGCCGGTCCATCAAAAAGGCCGCGCGGGCCATATAGCCGCTGTCCTCCAAAATAGACAGGCAGAAAAAGAGCAGCATGATCTGCGGCAGGAAGGCGAGCACCCCGCCCACCCCGCCGATCACCGCGTCCAACAGCAGGCTGTAGGTCCAGTCCGGCGCGCCGCTCTGCGCGAGCAGCCCGCCGAAAAAACCGCCGAGCCTCCCGATCAGCCCCTCGAGCAGGGTCTTTAGCGTATTGCCCAGCGGCCCGAAGGTGATGGAAAACATGCAGAAGAAGATGAGCAAAAAAAGCGGCAGGCCCCACACGCGGCTGATGAGAATGCGGTCCAGGCGCTGGGTGAGCCCCGGCCCCTTCTCCCGCCGGGGGTAGCGGACCACCCCCGCCGCCCCCGCGCGGATCAGACGCCAGCGCGCGTCGGCCAGGCGGGACTGGCGCTGCTGGGGCTCGGGGTGGTAGCGCGCCGCGGCCGCCTTTGCCTTTGCGAGGAGACTATCGCCGAGATGCAGCCGCGCGGCGGTCTGTGTGTCGCCCTCGAGAAGCCTGGCGGCGAAGAAGGCGCATAGCCGTTTTTCCGGCACCTGGCGGGCGATCAGCCCCGCGATCTCCTCGAGCGCCCCCGCCGTCTCGCGGTCGTAGCGCACACGGGGCAGCAGCCTCACCTTCCTTTGGCAGAGCTCTCCGGCGAGCTCGACGAGCTCCTGCACCCCTTCGCCCCGGCGCGCCGAGATGGGCAGCACCGGCACCCCCAGACGGCGCTGCAGCAGCGCATGGTCCACCCGGCCGCCCCGGCTCTCGACCTCGTCCACCATATTGAGCGCGACCACCATCGGGAGCCCGAGCTCCATGAGCTGCACCGTGAGGTAGAGGTTGCGCTCGAGGTTCCCGGCGTCCACGATGTTGATGACCACGTCCGGACGCTCGTCCAGCAAAAACCCCAGCGCCACCCCCTCCTCGAGGGAATAGGGGGATAGGGAATAGATCCCCGGCAGGTCGGTAAGCCTGACTTTCAGCCGGCCAAGGGAGAGCCGGCCCTCCTTTTTGTCCACCGTGACCCCGGCCCAGTTGCCCACATACTGCCGCTGCCCGGTCAGGAGGTTAAACAGGGTCGTCTTTCCGCAGTTCGGGTTTCCTACGAGCGCCGCTTTCTTTTCCATCGGTTTGTCCTCTTTTCGCTGTCATCTTCACGCGAAAAACCCGGCGCAGGGCGCGGGGCTTTCCCCCACATCCCTATGCCGGGCAAGGACAAAATAGTATTCATTCAGAAATAAGCTCGATTTCGATCTTTCCCGCATCCGCCCGGCGCAGCGAAAGCTCGTACCCCATCAGGGCGATCTCGAGCGGGTCCCCGAGCGGCGCTATGCGCAGCAGGCGCACCAATGTTCCCCTCGTCAGTCCCATGTCGAGCAGGCGGCGGCGCAGGGCGCCCTCGCAACGCATGGCGACAACGACCCCGCTCTGGCCCGGGCGCAGCTCGCGCAGGGTCATATCAGCCGCTCCAGCTCTTTTTTGAGCCGCTTGATGATCCGCTTTTCCAGCCGCGAGATGTAGGACTGGGAAATCCCGATGATGTCCGCGACCTCCTTCTGGGTACGCTCCTTGCCGTCGAGCAGGCCGAAGCGCAGCTGCATGATGTGGCGCTCCCGCTCGCCCAGGTGCTCCACCGCCGAAAGGAGCATGCTCTTCTCCGCGTCGTGCTCGATGTTCTTGTTCACGCTGTCATTTTCGGTCCCTAAAATGTCCGAGAGGAGCAGCTCGTTGCCGTCCCAGTCGATATTGAGCGGCTCGTCGATGGAAATTTCGTTTTTCTGGTTTTGGAACTTGCGCAGATACATCAAAATCTCGTTTTCGATGCAGCGGCTGGCATAGGTGGCCAGCTTGATGTTGCGCTCGGGCGAGAAGGTGTTCACCGCCTTGATCAGCCCGATGGTGCCGATCGAGATCAAATCCTCCACCCCAACCCCGCTGGACTCAAATTTCTTGGCGATGTATACCACCAGCCGCAGGTTATGTACGATCAGCGTCTTGCGCGCCGTGCTCTCCCCCGCGCTCAGTTCGATGAAGACCTTCTCCTCCTCCGCCTTGGAAAGCGGAGCGGGCAGCACCTCCGGCCCGTTGATATAATGGACCGTGTCGAGAAGCCCCAGCGCTTTCAGCAGCCGCTGCAGCAACCGGCGCGGAGCGCTCGTCACCATTGTCAGCATTTGTGCACCGCCTTTTCTCTCATTTTTGTCTGTACCCTCTTCCCCGTCAGGGCGCGATTGAGCAGCAACTGCTGCCCGGGGACGCCGTCGAGCTCCTTGGAAACCGCAATGTAAACGTCCTGCACCATGAGGGGGCCTTCCCCCAGATCAAGCAGCATATGTTCCGGCCGAAAGGCCGGCAGCAGGTCCTGTCCCGCCACGGTGGCGCAGGGAATCAGCCGCAGGCCCGCGCACCCTTGCCCCGTCTGCGCCGCCTGCCAGAAGCCGTCGGGCAGGATGGGCGAGAGCAGGCGGTAGGAGCCGATCACCACCGGCGTGCCGCTGAAGGCGTCGCAGAGGTTGTTCTGGCTGTCCACCACGCCGGTGCAGCACAGCTCTTTCCCGTCGTTAACGATGGTCACCGGCAGCTCCTTTACCGCCAGCGCCCCCCTGCTGATCAGCCGCTGATAGGCGGTGACGATCCCGTAGACCAGCGCGCAGCAGATCAGCAGCCCGACCCCGGAGACATTGAAATAGCAGACCCCATTGTAATAGAACCCGCTTCGCCCGCCCGAGAGCAGGGTGATAAAGAGCATGAATCCCGCGAAGACGAAGCTGGTCGCAAACAGCATAAAGAGCCGCTTTATGTAGCCGCGCTCATCTTTATAGCCGCCCGAAACCGCCGCGAGCAAGGAAGAGAAGGCGAGCTTAAAAAGGATGTTCGCCGCCGCGCCCATCTGTGGCAGAAAGATGATGAGCGACCCCGCCGCCCCGATCAGGGCCGCCAGGGTGATCCGCAGGCGGGAGAGCTTTACCCCCCTGCCGCATAAGCGGGCTGAAAGCAGCAGGAGCAGGTAATTGACAATGAAGTTTAGCACAATGAGCACATCTACATAAACAATCACGCTTTTTCCCCTAAAAATGGATTACAACCTTCATTATAAGCCGCGCGGGAAAAGGGAGCGGTCGAAGCGAAGGAGAAAACTTTGTAGAGTTATGCACCATATTCTAAAAACAGGGCCCGGCAGGGAGGAAAATGAGAATCAGGATAAGAAAAAGCCGCCGGATGGCGAATCCGGCGGCAGAAGCGGTACACGGTATATTAGAAAAAGACCGCAAGCATAGCCTGCTTGCGGTCCCATTTTTGTTCTTTTTCGCATGAGAGCGGAGCAAAATCCCCAACTCTTTCCTTTGTTTTCTAATTATATCCTATTTTGGTGAGAAATGCAAGGAAAAATAGTGGTTATTGGCGGTATCCCCATATCGGAGAGGCCCCCAGCAGGCTATGCTAACGGTCTTTCTTAAAGGGATGAAAATATGAAAAAATGTAAAATTTTGGCTGTTACTATTTTCTCTTTGCTGGGGATGTCTCTGTTGAGCGGCTTCACGCTGGAAGACAGCGGGGCGCGGGAGCATTACGCCGGGCTGCTCCGGGAGGGAATCATCACCGAGGCTGAATTTATGGCGGGCAGCATTTCTGCGGAAATGCAATTGCCGGCTGACGCCGGCGGCCCACCTCATGGGGGGAATCATCCCCCCATGGACCCCCTAACTCTCCGAG
>SLUK01000006.1 GCA_004340125.1 Harryflintia acetispora
CCACCTGCACGGTCAACGTCTCGGCGGTGACGGGGGTGTCGCTGAGCCACACCGCCTATACCCTCTTCACCGGCGGCACGGCGGCCGAGACGCAGTTCACCCTCTCGGCCGCCCTGACGGGCGGGGTATCCAGCGACGAGCTGGAATGGACGAACAGCGATCCCGGCGCCGCCGCGATGACAGTCGCGGCGGACGGGCGCAGCGCCACCATCGACGCCAGCGGCAAGACGGTGGGCAGCACGACGATCACCGCCCACATCAAGGGTGCACCGGACACGGCACAGTACAAGGCGAGCTGCACCGTCACGGTGGTGACCATTGGAAGCGTGAGCGTCAGCCCGAATAGCTATACGATTTACACTCTGGGGGAGCCGAGAACGGTGCAGCTTGCCGCAACCGTTACGCCCAACGCCGCCCCGGTCTGGAGCAGCAGCAACCCGGCCGCCGCGACGGTCAACCAGACCGGGCTGGTGACAGCGGTCGCGCCGGGGAGCACGACCGTCACCGCCACGGTGGGCGGCAAGAGCGGGAGCAGCACCATCACGGTCAAGGACAAGATTCCCGTGACTTCGGTAACGGTCAGCGGTACCAATAGTTTGGTGCGCACCAGCGACAAGACCACCGTGACCTCCCAGCTGTCTGCGACGGTCAATCCCTCGAACGCGACCCTCCCGGCGGTGACCTGGGCGAAGACCGGCGGCAGCGCCAATATCAACATCAGCACCTCCGGGCTGGTGACCGCGACCGCGGCGGGCAGTGCCACCTTCACCGCCACCGCCGACGGCGTGACGAGCACCCCCTACACCGTGACGGTCACCGACCAGGGCCCGACCGGGATTACAATCAGCGCCGCCGCCGCAACGGTCACGGTGGGGAAAACCACTGCACTGAGTGCCACGGTGACCCCGGCAAACGCCTTCAACACCAACGTGGCATGGAAGAGCAGCAATCCCGCCGTCGCCACCGTCAGCCCTGCCAGCACCGCCAGCGGGGCAAACGTCACCATTACCGGCGTGGCGGCGGGAAGCGCCACCATCACCGCCACTGCCGCAGGAAACACCAACTGCAGCGCCTCCTGTACCGTGACAGTGCAGCCGGCTTACCCGAAGGATGACAGTGGAAACAATATCACCTCCTCCAGGCTCGGACAAACGATCACTTGGGCGGGACGCAGCTGGTGGGTCATCGACGCCGGCGGCAGCCAGTACGGCGGCAAAACAAATTCCGTCGTCCTGCTGGCGAACTTTAACTACACAAGCAGCATATTCGGCGGCAACAATACATACAGCGGCAGCACGGTACGTGCGCACTGCAGCAATTTCTATAACGGTTTGACCGCTGCCCAAAGAGGAAAGCTGTCACCGCACAAATATGTGGGAGACTATGCCTGGCTGCCCAGTGCCTATGAAATTTATGGCAGCAGCAAAAATAATGTAGGCTGGGCGGGTGATCTTTATGAAATTCCCAGGCAGTTTAGTTATCTCTCTAAAAATAGTGTAACTTCAGCCAATTATAATCTGGTAAAAAGCATTTATGGCGGAAGTATAAGTTGGCTGCGTTCTCCAAATTCGAAAAACAGCAGTGTGGGAGTCGATGTTGCGGCAGCAGGCACATTGAGTACAGATTATTTGAGTTCATCCGATCAGGTCCGCCCCGCCGTCATCCTCAACCCCTAATAGCAAAAGACGGCCCCGCGAAGGAATCTCCTTCGCGGGGCCGTTGTTCTGGTACTACCCAGAGGGCGCAACGCCAATTCCCGCCTTGAAGGCAAGAGGCGCGTCCTTTATGCTTCTTCGATTTTCAGCCGGCTGTCCAGCAGCTTTGCCACCCCCATGATCGGGGCGGAGAGCATGTACCAAAGGGAGGAATACATCAGGCTGATCTGCCCGAGCAGGTTCATCGGCAGGGTGCGGTAATCCCAAACATTCATCCCCAGCCAAAGGTTGACGATACATCCCGAGCAGAACTCCACCGCCGTAATGACGGCCGCGCCGGCCGCGCACTTTGCAGCAAGGTTTTTCCCCAGCAGTACGGTGCGGTTGAGGTTTTCGATCAGAAAAAAGCACAGTCCGCCGGTCAGATACATGGTCCAATGGGTGTGGCCCCGCCACAGCAGTTCGATCAGGCAGTAACCGGTCCCCCCGAAGGTGAAGACCAATGTTTTTTTCACAATACGGGTCAGCAAAGTTTTTCACGCTCCAAGCATTAGGTTTGCTACCTTATCAGGATGACCCTGAGCGTGAAAAATATGCCTTGCAATATTTAGGAAAACAGCGCGGTTTTATTTGGCGTCGCTGTATTCCTGGGAACGCGAGCGGATGCGCTTGGCGTAGTCAATGATGGTACGCTCATACTGAGCCTCCATCAAAGGGGAGGAGAGCAGGAAGTCCGCCGTGGATTTGTTCGAGGCCACCGGGATGTCGTAGAGCACCGAAATGCGCAGCAGCGCCTTGACGTCCGGATCGTGCGGCTGGGCGGCGAGCGGATCCCAGAAGAAGATCATGAAATCAATTTTGCCCTCCGCGATCCGCGAACCGACCTGCTGGTCGCCTCCCATCGGGCCGCTGTTGAAGGCGGTGACCGGCAGCTGGGTCTCGTGCGCGACGATGGTCGCGGTGGTCCCGGTGCCGCACAGGAAATGGTGGCTGAGCGCTTCGCGGTTCTGCTTGACCCACTCGATGAGGTCGCGCTTGCGGTTGTCGTGCGCGATCAGGGCGATGTGCTTTTGTTTTTCCATTTTGACAAGGGTATAGTCCTTCTCGAATTCCATCGTGTTAGCCTCCTTGGGCGTGCCGACGGCGCCTTTGCCGAAGGCCTTGTCGTATTTTTTCCATTATATCATTTAGCTTTATGTGGCTGCAAGCCTTTCGCGGGGCGGATGTGCGAAAAAATGGCCGATCGGCTATTTTTTAAGAATCATTCACAATTTGTTAATTCAGCTTGCCTGCCGGCAGGGTATAATGGAAGAACATCAGGCTAATGTGGGAGGCGAAAACTATGCGTGCAGTATCGTTGCTGACAGCCTGTTCGGTCATGCTGTCTTTGAGCGGCTGCATGACGCAGGACGAACTTTTGCCCTTCGACGGGTCGCGGGTCACGCTTTTACAGCTCGCCCCGCTGATCGAGGGGGAGGACATCGCGGTGATCAGCACCGATTTCGGGGAGATCCGCATGCGCTTCTTCCCCAGTGAAGCGCCCAACGCGGTGAACAACTTCGTCACCCTGGCGCGGGAGGGCTTTTTCAACGACCGCGCGGTGATCGGGCCGCGGGGGCTGCTCGCGAGCAGCCTGCCGGTGCTGATCTCGGGCAGCAGCGACGATAGCGGGAAGAAAGGGGTCAGCCGGGTCGGCGGCAAGCCCTTCAAGCAGGAAATATCCGCGAACCTGTGGCAGATTACCGGCGCCGTTTCAGTGCTCGACGACACGGACAAGGGGGACAGCCGCTTTTTCATCGCAGGCAGCCGTCCGGTACCCGAGTGGCAGCTCGATGAAATCGAGGCGGCCTGCTATCCACAAAACGTGATCGAGGCCTACCGCACCTACGGCGGGCTGCCGGAATATTCGCTGGAATACTCCGTTTTCGCCCAGGTGGTGCAGGGCCAGGAGGTGGTGGACGGGATGATCGAGAGCCTGCAGACCGGCGGGAAGGGCCTCACCATCAACACGGTGGAGATCATCTCCTACGACCCCGACGGGGATACGGCCGATCCGTGAGAAGTTTGGAAAAGGGAATTTTCAAAATATTGTTTGATTTTTTCTCTTTTTATGATAGAATAAACGGGTACATGGAATAACAAGAACTTTTGAGGTGACAATTCGTGAAAAAAATTCTGATTTTGCTTTGTGCGATTACTGTTTTATCGGCCTCAGTGCTCTCCGGCTGCGGGAAATCCAGGGAGGAAGGCGCCGAAGGCAACTCGTCCGAGACCTCCCAGGAGGGTTCCTCCGAAGGGGAAAACGGCGAAGACGGGAGCCAGGAAGCGACCCTCGTGCAGTTCGAGGAGCCGGGTGAGGACAGCGTGATCGCTACCATCAAGACCAGCATGGGCGAATTCCGGGCGGTGCTCTATCCCGAGTATGCGCCCAAGGCGGTCGAGAACTTCAAGACCCACGCTGAGAACGGCTACTACAATGGGTTGACCTTCCACCGCGTGATCAAGGACTTCATGGTCCAGAGCGGCGATCCGAAGGGTGACGGCACCGGCGGCGAGAGCATCTGGGGCGAGCCGTTCGAGGATGAATTCACCTTCGATCTGTGGAACTTCTACGGCGCGCTTTCGATGGCCAACTCGGGCGAGAACACCAACGGCAGCCAGTTCTTCATCGTGCAGGCCAAGGAGGTCCCCGAGGAGATGCTCGACCAGATGAAAGAGGCCGGCTTCCCCGAGAACGTGATCGAGAAGTACAAGGAGGTCGGCGGGACCCCTTGGCTCGACCACAAGCACACCGTCTTCGGCTATATCTATTCCGGTATGGACACGGTGGATAAGATTGCGAACGTCGAGGTCGACGAGAACGACAAGCCCGTCGAGAGTGTGATCATCGAAGAGATCACCTTCAATAAGTAAATCCGAGCGATCAGCCGCCCGGCGCTTCTGGCGCCGGGCGGCTTTTTTGCGCAAATACCGGCGGCGGACGGAAAAGATGAAAATAGGCGCGCGGCTACTGTTTTTCTTACTTCGCTGCGCTCAGCCATAAAAAAGAGGGCAAATCCGGTTGTAAAAGTTTGAAAAATTTTTTATAATGAAGGAGTATGGTGATTTTGGCAAAATGTGAGGGGAAGGTCTGGTGCTATGAAAGCGGTCGGCTTTGACAACGAAAAATATGTGCGTATGCAGTCCGAACGGATCGAAGAGCGGATCGGTCAATTTGACAACAAGCTCTATCTCGAATTCGGAGGCAAGCTGTTCGATGACTTTCACGCCTCGCGGGTACTGCCGGGCTTTGCGCCGGACAGCAAGGTGAAGATGCTCCTCGAGCTGCGCGACGAGGCCGAGATCGTGATCGTGATCAACGCCTCGGACATCGAAAAGAACAAGGTGCGCGGGGACTTGGGGATCACCTATGATTTGGACGTGCTGCGCCTGATCGACGCGTTTCGGGGGATCGGGCTCTATGTGGGCAGCGTCGTCATCTCCCAGTACGCCTCCCAGCCGGCGGCCGACGCCTTCAAAAAGCGGATGGAGGCACTGGGGGTGCGCACCTATATCCATTACCCCATCCCGGGGTATCCCGCCAACATCCCGCTGATCGTCAGCGACGAGGGCTACGGCAAGAACGAGTATATCGAGACCACCCGTCCGCTGGTGGTGGTGACGGCGCCCGGCCCCGGCAGCGGCAAGATGGCCACCTGCCTCTCCCAGCTCTACCACGAGTATAAGCGGGGGGTCAAGGCGGGGTATGCCAAGTTCGAGACCTTCCCGATCTGGAACCTGCCCTTAAAGCACCCGGTCAACCTCGCGTATGAGGCGGCCACCGCCGACCTCAACGATGTCAATATGATCGACCCCTTCCACCTCGAGGCCTACGGCGAGACCACCGTCAACTACAACCGCGACGTGGAGATCTTCCCGGTGCTCAGCGCCATGTTCGAGAAGATCACCGGGAAGTGTCCCTACAAGTCCCCGACCGACATGGGGGTCAACATGGCCGGGTACTGTGTAACCGACGAGGACGCGGTCTGCGCGGCCTCCCGCCAGGAGATCGTGCGCAGGTACTACCAGGCGCTGTGCGACCAGCGGCAGGGGCGGGTGGACGCCGAAACGGTCTACAAGGTCGAGCTGCTGATGAACAAGGCGGAGGTGACGCCCTCGGACAGGCGGGTGATCGCCGCGGCGCTCGAGCGCGCGCAGAGCACCGGCATGCCGGCGGCCGCCATCGAGCTTTGCGACGGGCGGATCATCACCGGCAAGACGTCCCCCCTGCTCGGGGCGAGCGCGGCGGTGCTCTTAAACGCCCTCAAGGTGCTCGGCGGAATCCAGCACGACATCCACCTGATCTCGCCCATCATCATCGAGCCGATCCAGAACCTGAAGACCAAGCACCTGGGCAACCACAATCCCCGGCTGCACACCGATGAAATCCTGGTCGCGCTCTCGATCTGCGCGGCGACCAACCCGACGGCCGAGCTCGCCATGAAGCAGCTGCACAAGCTGCGCGGGTGCGAGGCGCACTCGTCGGTCATCCTCTCGCATGTGGACGACTCGACCTTCCGCAAGCTGGGGATGAACCTGACCTGCGAGCCGCAGTATCAGACCAAGAAGCTGTATCACAAGTGACGTTTGTCCATAAAAAGGGGGGCTTTCCATGGCGGACATGCTGGTCAAGCTGTATGAATTCGCGCCGGACCTGAACCTTCGCAGGAAGCTCGAGTCGAAGGGCTTCACGGTGCGCCGCGCGCTGCCGCCCGAGCGCAGCACCGTGCTGCGCTGGGTGGCCGAGGAGTTCGGCAAGGAGTGGGCGGACGAGTGCGCCGTGGCCTTTGCGCGCCAGCCCTCGACCTGCTTCATCGCGCTGCAGGAGGACGGGCTCGCGGGCTTCTCCTGCTGCGAGGCCACCTGCAGGGACTTCTTCGGGCCGACCGGAGTGCGTCCCGACCTGCGGCGGCAGGGGCTGGGCAAGGCGCTGCTGGACATCGCGCTGGAGGACTTGAAGGCCCGGGGCTACGCCTACGCCATCATCGGGGACGCGGGCCCGCTCGAGTTCTATGAGCGGTACTGCGGCGCGGTGCCCATCCCGGACAGCGTGCCGGGGATCTATAAGGGAATGCTCCGGTAAAATCAGGAGCCCGGGAGCCTCCCGGGCTCCTTTTAAAAAGCGGACGAAAGGAGGGGGATATATGGCACAACAGGCGCCGGGGCTGGAACAGTCCCTCTCCCAGCGCCAAGCCCTGTCCCAGCGGCAGCTGCAGTACCTGCGGCTGCTGGCGCTGGACAGCGCCGGGCTGCGGGAATATCTCGAAGCGCTCCAGCTGGAAAACCCCGTGCTCCAGCTCGAGCCGCCCGAACCGCCGGAGGAGCTCCCCGATCCTGGGACGGATTACGAAGACCTGCCGGCTGCCGGGAGCGGCGGGCGGGACGACCTGCCCGTCGATTGGCGCGGGGGGAAGGAGGCTCTGGCCGGGCCGGGCAGCCTTTACGACTATCTCAAAAGCCAGTTCGACGTGAGCCTCGGCGGGATCGAGGAGGGGCTGCTCGAGGTGGTGCTCGGCGCGCTGGATCAAAACGGCTATCTCACCTGTGGGACCGGGGAGCTCGGCCGTCTCGCCGGGGTGGACCCTGGGGCGGTGCGGGAGGCGGTGGATTATCTGCGCACCCTCGACCCGGCGGGGGTGGGGGCATATGACCTCGGCGACTGCCTGTGCCTGCAGCTGGAGCGCCGGGGGGAGGACGACGAGTTGACCTGCGCCCTGGCGCACGGGTATCTGTGCGAGCTTGCAAAGGGGCACTTCTCCAAGGCGGCGCGGCAGCTGGACGTGCCGGCCGCCCGGGTGCGGGCGTGCTATGCCAGGCTGCGGAAGCTCGACCCGCACCCCGGCGCCTCGTTCGGGCGGGAAGAGGCGCCGTACATCCTGCCGGATGTCGTGGTCGAACGGGAGGGCGAAAATTTGCGCATCCGGCCCTGCAAAGGGCGCATACCGGCGCTGTCGATTGGCGGCGAGTACCGCGAGCTGCTGCGGCAGGGCGAGGCGAAGGAGTATCTTCGGGAAAAGCTCGCCCAGGCACGCTGGGTGATGGAGGCGATCGAACGCCGGCAGCACACCATCGAGGCGGTTTGCCGGGTGATCCTCTCGCGGCAGCGCCCCTTCTTTGAGGAGCCGTTGGGGGCGTTGCGCCCGCTGACGCTCGGGATGGTCGCAAGCGAGCTTTCGCTCCACCCCTCGACCGTCAGCCGGGCGGTCGCGGGGAAGTATCTGTGCTGCCGGCGCGGGACCTTCCCGCTGAAATATTTCTTCTGCGCGCGGGGGGCCACCCTCAAAGGGACAAACGCCGGGGAGGGCCGGGAGGCGCCCGGCAGCGACGCGCTGCGCCGCCGCCTTGCCGAGCTGGTGAGAGCGGAGGACCCGGGGGAGCCGCTGAGCGACAGCCGGCTTTGCGCACTGCTGCAGGGCGAGGGCTTTTCGGTCGCGCGGCGCACCGTGGCGAAGTACCGCGATCAGCTGGGGATTCCCAGCGCGCAGCAGCGGGCGACGCGATAAAAAGAGCCTTTGGCGGGAAACGCCAAAGGCTCTTTTTGCATTTGAATGCAAAAGGGTTATGGGAGCGCGATCCAATAGCGCTGGGTGGTCCGGCCGCCCGCTTCGACCTCGTTTTCCAGCACCCCGCCGTTTGCGCGGATGGTTCTGGCCGAGGCGGCGTTTTCCTTATCGCAGGTGACGAGCACCCGCCGCATCCCCATTTTGCGGCATTCCTCCAGCGCCAGGGAAAGCATCTGCTTGGCGTATCCCCGGCGGCGCAGGTCAGGGTGCACGCTGTAGCCGATGTGCCCGCCCTGTGCGAGCAGGTAGTCGTTTAGCCGGTGGCGCACGTCGATCACCCCGGCGAGCTGCCCGTCCTCCTCGCGCAGGGCGAGAAAGGTGGTGGCGGGCACCAGCGGGGCGTGCACCGTCTCCTCACGGCAGTTGTCCCGCATCATTTGCAGCCAGCCGCCGTAGCGCTCGAAGCGCTCGAGCCCGGCGCAGCCGTGCAGTACCTCGCCCGCGCAGAGGAAGCGGCGGCGGTAGTCCATCACCGCGGCCTCATGCTCTTCGCCCGGACGCACCAGGATCAGCCTTTCCATCCGGCAGCCCTCCCGAAAGCTTTTTGTAAGTATTCCACTCTCCCGCCCGTCTGTCCGGTACCGGCGTCACCGTTATGGCGGGCGGCCGATACAATCCGCCGTTTTACTTTTTCTTCTGGCCGGGCGCCTCTTTTTCGTGCTCCTCGAGGTAGAGCTTTGCGGCCTCCTCGAGGGTGACCATGGTGCGCCGCGCCTGCCCGAGATAGCGGAAAAGGCGCACGGCCAGCGCGCCGCTCAGTGCGCTCAGCAGCAGGGCCAGCAGCGTTCCCGCTGCCCCCGCCAGCGCCGCGGCCTGCGCGAGCCGTTTGCGGGAAACAAAATGTTTTTCTTCCATCGGTGAAGGACTCCTTTCCGGTGCCATGCTTTTCCTTTATTATATCGCGCTTTCGGCGGCAGGGGAAGGAGGCGGCAAAAATTTTCCCCGCCGCTTAACAATCCGGCCTTGCGGTGGTATGATAAAAACAGAACCGTTACTGCGAAAGGAAGATGGATATGAGTAAGATCGAGCAGATCCGCTCGGATATGATGGCGGCGCTCAAGGCCAAGGACGCCCCGCGCAAGGAGGCGCTCTCGCTGCTGCTTTCAGCGCTCAAAGCCAAGGAGAAGGACAAGCGCGCCCCTCTGAGCGGGGAGGAGGAAAACGCCATTGTCCAGCGCGAGCTCAAGCAGGTCAGGGAGACAATGGAGAGCGCGAAGGGCCGCCGGGACATCGAGGACGAATGTAAGCTGCGCCTGGAGCTTTACGCGGCCTATGCGCCCAAACAGATGGAGGAAAACGAGATCCGCCAGGCGATCAAGCAGGTGCTGGGTGAGCTGGGGCTCCCCCGGCCCACGGCGCACGACAAGGGAAAGGTCATGCGCGCGCTCATGCCAAGGGTCGGCGGCAAAGCGGACGGCGCGCTTGTCAACCGCCTGGTGGGCGAGTACCTGCAATGAGCGGCAGGGAGTATCCGCTCAATACCCTGGGACTGTCGCACCGCTTCCTCGCCGGGCATATCCGGGAGGGGATGTTTTGCATCGACGCCACCGCCGGGCGGGGGAAGGACACCGCCTTTCTCTGCTCGCTGGTGGGGGAGAGCGGGCGGGTGCTGGCCTTCGACATCCAGCCCGAGGCGGTGGAAAGTACGCGCGCCCTGCTGAAGGAAAAGGGATTTTCCGCCCGCGCCCGGGTGCTCCTCGATTCACACGAGCATATGGAGAAATACGCCCAGGCGGGCAGGGTGGATGCGGTTGTTTTCAACTTCGGCTACCTGCCGGGGGGCGACCACTCCATCTATACAAGGCCGCCCTCAAGCATAGCCGCCATCGAAGCGGGGCTGCGCCTGCTGCGTCCCGGCGGGGTAATGAGCCTTTGCATCTATCACGGGGGCGACACCGGCTATGAGGAGCGGGATGCGCTGCTGCAATACCTGCGCACCATCGACAGCAGGGAATATACCGTGCTGCTCGCCCCGTTTTATAACCGGCCGGGCGACCCACCGATTCCGGTGTTTATTTTGAAGGAGACATGAAGAGTGCCCGCAGCAATACTCCGAATACTGGGTCAGCAGAGTATACCAATGTCTTTGAGCAGGCGGATACAGTCCTGAAAGCCCTGCCGGTATAGAAAGGTTCGTTCCCGTTGATTAATGTCTTCAATGGTATCGAAGCATTCTTGTACAAATTCCAGTTCACTTTCGGTCAACATGCACTCGCATTCGAGGGTAATCTCTGACCATTTGTCTTCGACAAAAGGATGTAATGGGTTGCGAAAAAAATGATTTTGCGCCTCTGACTGCAGGAAAGAAAAAAAGCTGCTCTACTGGGAAAGCTGATGAAAATATGTTTTCTATACGGTATAATGAAAATATGAGGTGATTCCAATGGGGCTAAAAGAAGAGATTAAATCCGCCATTGTCCGCTCAGGATGTACCATGAGCGAGGTGGTACGCCGTATCAACGAGCAATATGGCCGGCAGGACAGCGTGGCCAATTTGAGCAATAAGCTCACACGCGGGACCTTAAAATACCGGGAGGCACAAGAGATCGCGGAGGTTATCGGGTACCGGATCGAATGGGTCAGGAAGGACGAGCAAGAGTAAACCTAAGCAAACGGGCTGCCGGAATATCCGGCAGCCCGTTTGTTCAGCTGTTCCTGTGGCTGATCGGCTGGCGCACCAGCAGCGAGAGCAGTGCCTTTGGATGGAAGGGGATCAGCGGATAGAGATAGCCGCGCCCGGTGGCGGTCTTGGTCCCGGCGGCGGTCAGCAGCATGATCAGCACCCCGGCGGCGAAGCCCCAATAGTTAAACAGCGCGGTCAAGATCAGGATCAGCACCCGGTAGAGCTTGAGGGCGTACCCCAGCTCGAAGCTGGGCTGGGTGAAGTTGGCGATGGCCACGAAGGCCATGTAGAGCACCACCTCGGGCACGAACCAACGCGCCTTGACGGCGAAGTCCCCCAGGATCAGAGCCCCCACCACGCTGAACGAGTTGCTCAGCACGCTCGGGGTGTTGAGCGAGGCGAGCTTGAGCCCGTCGATGATGAACTCGATGATCAGCAGCTGGACGATCAGCGGCACGCCGTTTGGCTCCTGCACCTGGATGAACTCCAGCCAGCCGGGGATGAGCTGCGGGTTTTTCACCAGCAGGTACCACACCGGGGTAAGCAGGAGCGTCAGCAGGAAGACCGCGATGCGCACCAGGCGCAGGTAGGTGCCCACCAGGGGCGGGAAGTAGTAGTCGTTGGTGTCCTGTACAAAGTCGAAGAGGGAGGCCGGCAGGATCATCACCGAGGGGGAGTTGTCCACCAGCACCAGTATGCTCCCCTCAAAGACGCTGGCGGTGGCCGCGTCGGGGCGCTCGGTGTAGCGCACCCGCGGGAAGGGGTTGTACCAGCGCGGGCGCACCAGGCATTCCGCCAGGCTCTCCTGGCTCATGGTCAGCGCCCCGATGGTGATATCCCCTATTTTTTTGCGGATGGTGGAGAGAAACTTTTCGTCGGCCGCGCCCTTCATGTAGCAGAGCACCACGTCGGTCTTGGACTTTTGTCCGACGGTGAGGATTTCCATGGTCAGCGCCGGGTCGCGCACCCGGCGGCGGATCAGGGCGGTATTGTGCACCAGGGTCTCGACGAAGCCGTCCCGCGAGCCGCGCAGCACCCGGTCGTCGTCCGGCTCCGCCACACTGCGCGCCGGATAGGTGCGCGCGTCGATCATGATCGCCTGCGCATACCCTTCGATCAGCAGCGCGAGCGTGCCGCTGAGCACCCCGGTGACGATGTCGCCGCACTGATCGCTGAGGTCCGCCTCGACGTAGGTGATGAACCGCTCGCAGTACTGCGAAGCGTCCTCGGCCGGCTCGGTGTCCCCGGGGGACAGGCCCATCAGATATTCGAGGATTTTTTCCATCACCTCGTCCTTGGCAAAGCCGTCGATAAAATAGAGCTTTGCCCGCCTGCTTCCGGTGGTGAACTCCCTTCCCACGATGTCGAAGCTCTCATTTATGCGCAGCAGCCCGTCCAGTGTGCGAAGGTTTCCGGCATAGTCCGGCGTCAAGCGCTCTCCCTGTTTCATGCGCCGCCCCCATTTCCTGTATTTGGGGCTAGTATTCCCGAAAAACGGGGAGAATATGAGCCGTCAGCTGAGCTTGCCCGCCTCGAAGCGCGCCAGGAAGGACTGGAAGAGTGCTAAATGCACCTCCTCGTCCGCCGCGATGCGCGCCAGCACGGCCGAGAGCTCCTCGTCCTTGACAAAGCGCGCCTGGGAGAGATAGAGGTCCCGGGCGTCCCGCTCGCTTCGGATGTCGTTTTGCAGCATGCGGCTCAGCGGCCGGCCGTAAAAAACCATGTTCCCGTTCCAGAAGGTGAAGCGGTTGCCAAGCTGCGTCTGGCAGCGCGGGTCCCCGCCGAGCAGGACGATGAGCTTCCCGAGCATTTCGAGGTGCTCCATCTCCACCTTGGCGATCCGAAGCAGGGTGCCGGCGAACTCGGGATACTGCTCATTTGTGCGCCACTGCTGGTAGAGATATTGATAGATGGCGCTCATCTCCCCCTTGGTGTAGGCGATGTCCTGGGAGAGCAGCTGGGCGTAATAGCGGTTGGGTGCGCCGACCTGGAGCGCGGGATGGGGTCCGGGGGCGCTCACCGGCACCTCGGCCGGCGGGGGAGAGGAGGGGAAACGTATATTCACGATGGCGATACCTCCATAAGAAGTGTATCTATCTATATGCCGCCCGCCGTCCGGCTTAGCACGCAGACGGGCCTTGTAATTGCGCGTGGGTGTGGTAAGATAAGGGGAGAAGGAAAGGAGGTGGTCCCCATACTGGATAAGGAGGACTTCCAGTTTTTACAGGAGGGGCTGCCGTTTTATACGCAGCTGGAGCCGGCGCAGCAGGCACGGCTGCGGCAGGAATGCGCCCGCCTGTCCTACCGGCAGGGCGACAAGCTGCACCGCGGCTCGCAGGACTGCGCGGGGCTTATGCTGGTGCGAAGCGGGCGGCTGCGGGTGTATATCCTCTCCCAGTCCGGGCGGGAGATCACCCTCTACCGGCTGCTCGAGTGGGACATCTGCCTGTTTTCGGCGGCGTGCATCTTCCGGGACATCAACTTCGAGGTCTGGATCGAGGCCGAGCGCGGCAGCGAGGTCATCCTCATCCCGACCGCCCTCTTCGGCGAGCTCTCGCAGCAGAACATCGCGGTGGCGGACACCGTCAACCACCTCATCGCCTCCCGCTTTTCGGATGTGATGTGGGTGATGGAGCAGGTGCTCTTCATGAGCTTTGACAAGCGCCTGGCCCTCTTTTTGCTCGAGCAGCAGGCCATCGAGGGCAGCGGGCAGCTGGAGCTGACCCACGACATGATCGCCAACCATCTGGGCACCGCGCGGGAGGTGGTCACCCGCATGCTCAAGTATTTCCAGAGCGAAGGGATGGTCAGGCTCTCCCGCGGGATGATAGAAATTGTCGACGAGGGGCGGCTGCGCGCCTTGGCGGGATAAAGTAAAAGTAGAAAAAATGATCGTGTGATTGTAAACTTTTGATGAATCCGCCGCGGGAAGTTGAAAAAATTTACCGCAGATGTTATCCTGAAAGAGGAAGGAATGAAAGGCTTCCGCCGCGCGAAGGCGCACGGCGGGTATTTTTTTATTGTTGAGCGTAGCGAAGCAATAAAAATGGACACGGGAAACCCCTTGATAGGGTTTCCCCACGTGCCAACGTTCCACTGGAACGTCGTCACTCCCTTTCCTGATCATTGGGAGGATTTTATAATGCCAACTGCCCCGAAAGGGGGAACACGGGGGAAAACGGCTCGTTTTCCGCCCGTGAGGCGCACCGCCCGCGAAGCGGGCCTGCATTTTTGGTCAGGCGCCAAAAATGCGTGCGCCAAGGCTCCCCTTCCTGATCTTTGGGGGCTACTCTAACCGCGAGTGTCAACAGCCCGAAAAAGGTCGCGGGCTCTGCCCGCACCCGCCCAAGGACTTAGTCCTTGGGAAACCGAATTTTTTAATGGTTGTCAAGCCGGGAACACTCCCGGTTTTCCCTCACCGGCGCGCAAATTTCCGGCTGCAAAAGCCATGGACGGGCGTATGGCCCGGAACAGGCGCTGTGCAGATCTGCGTGCCGCGGCGGGTCCCGTCCCCTTTTTGCGCGAAGCGGGGCGGGGAAAGAATGTAAGGCGCATAGGAAAGGAGCGTAATATGAAAGACGAATTATGCCTGAGCGGCAAGGTAGCGGTGATCACGGGCGGAGCCTCGGGAATCGGGCTCGCCACGGCGCAGCTGCTCGCGCAGCATGGGGCCGCCGTCTGCATGGTGGACCTCAACGAGGGCGCGGGCCAGCGTGAGGCCGAGGCCATCTGCCAGCAGGGCGGCGAGGCCGGGTTCTACCGCTGCGACGTGACCGACCAGGAGCAGGTGAGGGCGACGGTCGCCGGGATCGAGCGCAAGTACGGCAGGATTGATATTTTACATAACAACGCCGGCGTGGTCCGCCGCAAAACGGTGGTGGACCTCGAGGAAAAGGATTGGGACCTGGTGCTCGACGCGACGCTGAAAGGCGCCTACCTGATGTCCAAATACGTGGTGCCCATCATGGCTAAGGGCGGCGGCGGAAGTATTATCAACACCGGCTCGGGCTGGGGGATCAAGGGCGGCGACCAGGCGGTCGCCTACTGCGCGGCCAAGGGCGGGATCGTCAATATGACCCGCGCGATGGCCATCGACCACGGCGCACAGAACATCCGGGTCAATTGCGTCTGCCCGGGCGACACCGACACCCCGCTGCTGCGCGACGAGGGGCGGCAGCTCAAGGTTGAGGAGAACGAATTCCTCAAATCCTCCTCCTACGGGCGGCCGCTGGCGCGGATCGGGGAGCCCCGGGACATCGCCAACGCGGTGCTCTTCTTTGCGAGCGAGCTGTCCACCTGGGTCACCGGCGCGGCGCTGGTGGTGGATGGCGGCGGCATCGCCTAAACGAAGCTTTTTCATGAAAGGAAGCAAGGAATATGGATCATAAATTTTCCCATCACCCCTACATCCCGAACTCGGATGAGGCGATCAAGCGGGAGATGTGCGACTTTGTCGGCATCTCCTCGGTCGAGGAGCTGCACCGCGACGTGCCCGACGAGCTGAGGCTGCACCGGAGCCTCGACATGCCAAAGGCCATCCGCTCGGAGTATGAGCTCTACCGCACCGTGTCCGGCATGCTGCAAAAGAACGAGACCTGCGAGGAGAACATAAACTTCCTCGGCTCGGGCTGCTACCAGCACTACGTTCCGGCCATCTGCGACGAGATCAATTCCCGCGCCGAGATCCTCAGCGCCTATGCCGGCGAGCCCTACGAGGACCACGGGCGCTTCCAGCTCCTGTTCGAGTACCAGTCCTTGATGGCCGAGCTGCTCGACATGGAGGTGGTCAACGTCCCGGCCATCGACGGGGCGCAGGCGGCGGCCACCGCGATCCGGATGGCCGAGCGCGCCACCGGCCGCAAAAAGGCGGTCGTGTGCGAAAACATCCTGCCCGACAAGCTGGCGGTGATCCGCAACTACTGTACCCCGGCGATGGAGATCGTGGTGCTGCCCTTCGAGCGGGAGAGCGGCCAGTTCGATCTTGATAGCCTCAAAAAGCTGCTCGGCGAGGACGTCGCCGCACTGTACTTTGAGACCCCCTCCTTCCTCGGCACGGTGGCGGGGAACGCCCGCGAGGCGGCCGAGCTTTGCCATGCGTGCGGGGCGCTGTGTATCATCGGCACCGACCCGGCCGTGCTGGGCGTGCTCGAGGCGCCGGTCAATCTCGGCGCGGACATCGTCTGCGGCGATGTGCAGCCGCTGGGCATGCACATGAACTACGGCGGCGGCCAGGGCGGCTTCATCGCCACCATGGACGACGAGCGCCTGGTGCGGGAATACCCCTCGCGCCTCTTCGGGATCACCCGCACCGAGGTCGAGGGCGAATACGGCTTCGGCGACGTCTACTATGACCGCACCTCCTTCGCCGACCGCGAGCACGGCAAGGAATACGTCGGCACCCAGGCGGCGCTCTGGGGGATCACGGCGGGGGTCTACCTCTCGCTGATGGGCCCGCAGGGGATGCAGGAGCTGGGTGAGACCATGCTCTACAACGCCCGGTATGCGGCGAAGAAGCTCTCCTGTGTCGGGGGCGTATCGGTCAAGTATCTGGATCAGTGCTTTGTCAGCGAGTTCGTCGTGGACTTCTCGAAAACCGGCAAGAGCGTAGGGGAGATTAACGACCAGCTCCTCTCCCGCCAAATCTTCGGCGGGCGGGACCTCGGGGGGCTCTTCCCGGGGATGGAGGGCTGCGCCCTCTTCTGCGTGACCGAGGTCCATACGAAGGACGACATCGATGCGCTGGCCGGCGCTCTTTGCGAGATCCTTGGCAAGGAGGGAAAATAGTATGAAAAAAATTAACCGTGATTTTAAGGTGCGCGACTTCCACCAGGCGAAGTGGAACGAGCCGATCATCTTCGAGCTGCACAATCCAGGCCACCGCGGGATCGAGGTTCCGCTGGCAAGCGAGGCGCTGAAAAAAGAGGCTGGGGACGTCTATGCCACCATCCCGCAGGGGATGCGCCGCCAAAAGGCCCCCGCGCTGCCCTGCGTTTCCCAGGCGCGGGTGCTGCGCCACTTTTTGCGGATCACCCAGGAGGTGATCGGGGCCGATCTCAACGTCGAAATCGGGCAGGGGACCTGCACCATGAAGTACTCCCCCAAGATCAACGAGCGCCTCGCGCGTTCGCCCAAGATGAGCGAGCTGCACCCGCTGCAGGACGAGAGAAGCGTGCAGGGGATTCTGGAAATCATGTACAAGACCGACCTGCTGCTACGTGAAATCTGCGGGATGGATCGGGTCTCCTTCCAGCCGCAGTCCGGCTCCCAGGCGCTGATGACCATGGCTTCGCTGATCCGTGCCAAGGTCGAGCACGACGGCAAGGGTGAGCAGAAGGACGAGATCATCACCACCCTCTTCTCCCACCCCTCGGCGGCGGCGAGCGCCATCGTCAAGGGCTTCAAGGTGCGTACCGTCGGCCCGCGCGAGGACGGCTATCCCGACTTCGAGCAGCTCAAAGCCCTGGTCAACGAGCGTACTGCCGGCTTTATCTGCGCCAATCCCGAGGACACCGGGCTCTATAACGGCGAGATCAAAAAATTCACCGAGCTGGTCCATTCGGTCGGCGGCTACTGCGCCTACGACCAGGCGAACGCCAACGGCCTGTTCGGGATCACCAGGGCCAGGGACGCGGGCTTCGACATGTGCTTCTTTAACCTGCACAAGAGCTTTTCCACCCCGCACGGCTGCGGCGGCCCCGGCACCGGCGCGGTGGGCGTCTCGAAGGACTTCGCCGACTTTTTGCCCGCGCCGGTCGTGGATTTTGACGGGGAGAAGTATTTCCTGAACGACGAGCTGCCGCATTCGATCGGCAAGGTGCGCGTCTACCAGGGCACCCCGCAGGTGGTGCTCAAGGCTTATGCCTGGATGCGCGCGCTGGGGGCCGAGGGGCTCTACGAGGTGGCCAAGATCGCCTCGCTCAACAACAACTATCTTTACAAGCGGATTTTGGAGCTGCGCGGCACCTCGGTGCCCTTCGACAGCGGGGAGCAGCGGGTCGAGCAGGCGCGCTACAGCTTCCAGAAGCTCTTTGACGAGACCGGCGTTTCCACCGAGGACGTGCAGCGGCGGATGTGCGACTTCGGCCTGCACTACTGGACCAGCCACCACCCCTATGTGGTGCCCCAGCCCTTCACCCTTGAGCCGACCGAGTTCACCTCCAAGGAGGACATCGACGAGTACGCCGACGCCATCGCGCAGATCGTGGAGGAGGCCTATACGAATCCCGAAATCGTCAAGAGCGCGCCGCACAATTCCAGCGCGCACCGCAACGACGAATCCCCCTTCGACGATCCGAAGCAGTGGGCTATTTCCTGGCGCTCTTATCAGAAGAAATTCGAGGACTAAAATGCAAAAGCCGCTCCTTACCGGGAGCACGCATAATAAAATGCACAGGCAGCAGATAAAATCTGCTGCCTGTGCATTTATAGGGGGCGCAGCGTCGGCCTTCGCTTTGAAAGAGAGAGGCGCGCCCCTTGGACGGCGTTTCGGTGACGGCTTGTAACATCACATGGGCTTCAAATTTTGGTTGAGGCGGTCCACCATCCACGCCAGGCGCTTTTCACGCCCGGCATCCGTTTTCGCATCAAAATAGGCCCGGGTATACGTTTTTTTGACCGACGGGGACATCGCCAGGAAATTGCTGCAGGCGGGCTCGTATCCCCTGAGGATTGCGGTCAGGCTGGCGGTCTGCTCCTCGGTGACTGTGCCGGCCTTCGGGGCGTTCCACTGGCCGTTTTGCTTGGCCTCCATGATTTTCGCTCTGCCGTGGTCGGTCATGATCCCCTGCCGCTCGAGCTCTTCTGCCAGGGCCTTGTTTTTCTCCGACCACTTGCTGTTTTCCCGGCGCTGGGAAAAATACTTTTTGTAGGATTTATCGTCCAGGCTTTGCATCTGCCCGTCGATCCAGCCGAAGCAGAGGGCCTCCTGCAGCGCTTCGCTCGCAGTGAGCGTCTTCGGCCCGCCGGGCTTTCCGAACAGCAGCCAGACGCCGGCGCCCGATAAACAGTGCTCCTGCAGCCAGTCTCTAAAGCCGCCCCTGCTGGAAAACTCCAATAGCTCGCTCATAAAAGCCTCCTTTGCTTTGTCCGGTCGGGTTCTGACGGTTATCCAAAGCATAAGGGTTCCGGCGTAAAATGTCAACCGCAATGCGGCCGTTGACATCCTCACCGGGATATGATAATCTGATGCTGTACTAATGCAAATAATACAGTTGGTACGGTTTAATCATTTCGATGCAGGAAAAGGAAGGATTTCTGCCACTACTTTTATAGAAGCAAAAAATGTGACAGAATGAAACCAGAATAAACACAATGGAGGGGAAGCGCATGTATTCTGCCAACCGATTTACCCAACGTCCCGCCTGCCGCCTGATCAGCGTGCTGCTCGCACTCGGGCTCACACTGGGGCTGTTTGCGGGCTGCCAAAAAAAGACGGTCGACGCCGGTGAGCTCGATGTCTCCGCCTTCTCGGTGAGCGCCGGGGAAAAGGATGGGCTGATCGCCGCCGACGCGGCCTTCACCATCCAGTATGGCGGGAAGGAGAGCCTTTCGGCCGACGCCCTGAAGGGCCTGCTGCAGCTCGAGCCGCAGCAGGAGTTTACCCTTAAAAAGGAGGGCCAGGGCTTTACCCTCACCCCGGCGCAGCCCTTTGGGGAAAATACCGTCGTTAACCTGCGCCTGCTTGATAAGCGCGGAGTGGTGCTGCGCTCCTGGGCCTTCCAGACGAGCGCGGGCTTCGCGGTGCTCGAAACCACCCCGCGGGACGGGACCGACTATGTCCCCACTGTGAGCGGGATCGAGTTCGTTTTCTCGCGGGCCACGGTGAGCGAGGAAGACTTTCTCAGCCACTTTACCCTCAAAAAGGAGGAGGACGGCACCCCTGTCGAGGGCACTGTCAAAAAAGCGGCCGACCGTATCGCCTTCGTGCCCAAGGAGGGGCTTCAGCCGCTGACCATCTACACCGCCACCCTGGACGCGCAGCTGCCCGCAGGGGACGGCGAGCTGCTCGGGAAGGAAACGAGCTTTAGCTTCAAAACCTCCGAGATCGAGGGCGAGGGCTACCGCTCGGGCGGTTATTTTGAAAACGCATCGCCCATTTCGGAAAACTTCCTGCCCGGAGAGGCGCCGCTCATCGCGGTCAACTGCGACGACAGCTTCCAGCAGGCAAGCCCCGAGGCGAGCGTCTCGGTCTACCGCTTTAAGGGCGCGCAGGACTATAAGAGCGCCCTGCAAACGCTCATGGACGCCCGCAACGAAACCAGCTTCCCAAGTTCGGTGCGCCCCGAGGTGGACACCGCGGCTCTGGATAACCTCGGCACCTTCCAGGTGGCGCTTACCACCCCGCAGAGCACCGGGAACCGCTCCTACTGGGGGCCGAGCTATCTGATTCTGCCGGGCGAGTACGACTACGGCTGGTACTACTTCGACGTGAAGATCAAAAGCCCCAAAAACGGGGAGGAATTCTCCCTCCAGAAGTTCATCCAGGTCAGCGACCTGTCGGTCTACAGCGTGCAGGCGGACGGGGACAATCTCTTCTGGCTCAACGATTCGCAGAGCGGGGAGGCCCTGGGGAATGTAAAGATCACCCTTTCGGGCGGGGAGATTGACGCCACGGGCTCGAGCGCCGCCGACGGAACGGCCCTTATTGCGGCCGGGACGAAAGAGGACAGCCGCCAGAGCACGGCGCTGCTCGAGATCGAGCACGGCGAGCGGCCCTATCTCGACCTCTTTTCGCTCCAGCAGGACAGCCCGCCCACGGGCAAGGAACAGTACGTCTCCTACCTCTATACCGACCGGCCGATCTACATGTCCAGCGACACCATCCGCCTTTGGGGGCTGGTGCGCCCGCGGGGGAACGCCCCGGCCCCGCAGAATCTGCGGGTGACCCTGGGCGGCTATGACGAGGAGCTCTATGAGGTGCCGATCACCCTCGCGCCGGACGGAACCTTCCTCGCCGAACTCTCCTATGAGAAGCTGGCCGGGAAGCAGATTTCCTACGAGCGGGTGCAGCTCATGTGCGGCGAGGAGGACGTGCTGAGCACGGTGGGGGTCGAGGTGGGGGACTACCAGAAGCCCGCCTATTACCCCTCGATCTCGTCCGACAAGGTGATCTACCGCGCGGGCGAGAACGCCGTCATGACCTTTAACGCCAGCTTCTTCGACGGCACCCCGGCGCACAACTTCTCGGCCACCCTGAGCTGCGGCAACCTGAGCGATCAGAACTATACCTTCGTCACCGACGAGGCGGGCAGCGCGGTGCAGACCCTTAAGCTTCCGCAGGACCGCGATCCGGAGGCGTACCAGCCTTACGACTGGCGGCCGGACCAGCTTTATTACTACGTGGAAAACGCCTCGGGCGAGAACGAGAACTTTTCGCTCAGCGGCGAGCTCAATGTGCTTTACCGGGACATGGCCCTGCGCGGCGAGCTCTCGGGCGAGGGGGAGCAGCAGGCGCTGACCATCCTCACCAACCGGATCGATACCTCCAAAATCCAGGAGCAGGACGACGTTTATGACGACGAGAACCTGCTTGGCGCGCCGGTGGACGCCGACGTGACCGCCGAGGTCCACCGCGTCTTCTATACCAAGACCGAGGCCGGCAGCTACTACGACTTCGTCAAAAAGGAAAACGTCACCTATTACGAATACGAGCGGCAGGACGAGGTGGTTTCCACCGAGCGCTACCGCACCGCCGGCGGGCGCTACGAGCTGCGCGACCTGCCCGTTTCCAGCGGCGAGGACAGCTACTACGTCCTCCTTTCCGCCGAGGACTCCGCAGGGAAACGGATCGAGGAGAAGGTCTGGATTGGCAGCGACTCCTATCGCTACCAGCAGGGCCGCCGCCGGCTCAGCTTCCAGAAGTCGGGTGCCGGGGAAGACTACCAGCGCAGCTACCACTTTAAGGACGGCGAGGACGTCGTCTTCGACGTGATGGACAGCGGCGAGCTGCTCGAGGGCGGCAAGCTGCTGCAGGCGGTGGCCCAGACCGGGGTCAGCAGCTATGCTGTGCAGGACGGCGCCAAGGCGCGGCTCGCTTTTGACGAGAGCCTGGTGCCCAACTACTATATCGCCGGCGCCTGGTTCGACGGCAAGCACGTCTATAACATTGAAAACCAGCAGATGTCTTTTGATCCCGGCGCGCGGGAGCTCGGCGTCAGCGTGCAGACCGACAAGGAGCGGTACGCGCCCGGGGAGAGCGCAAAAATAACGGTGAGCGCCGCCTATCCCGACGGAAAGCCGGCGGCGGGCGCCGCGGTCTCGCTGAGCCTGGTGGACGAGGCGGTCTTCGCCATCATGCCCCAGGAGGCGGACCCGCTGAGTGGGCTCTATGAGGACGCCTACCAGCCGAATATGGGCTCCTACGCCTCCTACCGGGAGTACAACTTCCTCGGGGATATGGCCGCCGAGAAGGGCGGCGGCGGTGGCGACGGCGGGATCCGCACCGATTTCCAGGATACCGCGGCCTTCCTCGGCGGCACCACCGACGAGCAGGGCAATTGCAGCTTCGAGGTCGCGCTGCCGGACAACATCACCTCCTGGCGGGCGACCGCGCAGGCGGTCACCACCGACCTGCGCGCCGGGGCGGCGCGCCCGGGCGTGATCGTGACGGGCGACTTCTTCCTCAATGAGGTCATGTCGAAGACCCTCCTCGAGGGGGACGACGCGACCCTCTCGCTGCGCGCCTACGGCGACGCGGTGAAGAGCAGCGACACGGTGGACTACACCGTGTCGGTGGAAGGGAACGGCCAGAAGCTCGAGCAGAAAGCCACAGGCAAAGCGGGCGAGCAGACCGTGCTGCCGATCGGAAAGCTGCAAAAGGGCGAGTACACCGTCACCATGCAGGCCAAATTCGGGGAGTACCAGGATGCGGTGCAAAAGCCGCTGCAGGTGATCGGCAGCGGGGTGGAAGCCACCCTCACGAGCAAGTTTTCACTGGCGGACGGGGTGCAGATCGAGCCCACCCGCTTCCCGGTGGTGCTGGGCTTCTACGACGAGGACTACGCCTTCTATGACGAGGTGCTGGGAAGCCTCGCGCGCGCCGGGGGTTCGCGCGCGGACGAGCGGCTCGCGCGGCAGTACGCCAACGACAAACTGCGTGCGCTCAGCGGGGAGGAGGAGCTCTTCCCCGGCATGCAGGACGATTTGAGCGACGTGATCGACGGCAGCTATGTGCGGCTCTACCCCTATGACAGCGACAGCATCCCGCTCGCCGCCAAGGTCCATCTCGCGGCGCCCGAGTACCTCGTGGGCGGGGATATGACCGCCGGCTTCTACAACGCCATCGGCTCCCGGCAGATGGGGGACAGCGAAGCGGACCTCACCACCGCGGCAGCGGCCTACCTGGGGCTTGCGACCCACCGCGCGCCGGTGCTCGGACAGCTGCGCGCGCTGCTGGAGCAGCGCGAGGGCTACACCCTCGAGCAGCAGCTCTGGCTGCTGGCGGCGCTGGCCGCCATCGGGGATGGGGACGCCGCCAAGGGGTATTACGATGAGATCGTCGCGCCCAACCTGAAGGAGGGCGAGACGGGGGCGGGGATCGCCACCCTCACCCTCGGGGAGAGCGCCGGGGACGTCGAAGAGAACCTGCGCCTGACCGCGCTGGCGTCCATAAGCGCCTCCATCCTGCGCCTGCCCGACGCGCAGGGGATGGTAAGGTACCTGATGAGCAACCGCTCGACGCTGGACAATTACCTGCTCGAGCAGGTCGTCTACCTGCGCTACAACGAGCCGCAGGGGACAAGCGCGGCCGCCTTCTCCTACCAGAAGGACGGCAAGCGCGAGAAGGTTGAGCTCGACAAAACCGGCATGACCTTCCTGAATCTGACGGCTGACCAGTTCGGGAAGGCCGACCTCAAGCTCGAGAGCGGCAACGTGCTGGTAAGCGCCTATTATCTGGGCAGCGCCGCCGAGGCGAGTGAGCAGGAGAACAATCAAATCACCCTGAAAAAGACCATCGAGACGACCGACGGCGGCCCGATGAAGCCAGGGTCGATCGTCAGGATCACCCTCACGCCCGTCCTGCCCAACAACAAGATCGACCCGAGCAACCTGACCGTCGATGACTACATCCCGTCGGGGATGCGCTATCTCGGCATGGGCAGCGCCGCGGGCGAGTATGACGAGAAGTATAACCACTACTGGAACCTCATCTCCCGCGAGGAGCAGCGCGTCAGCTTTTGCTACTTCGACTGGGAGGACGGCCTCAACTACTACGGCGAGATGGAGGGCGGTTTCCCCGAGGAGCCCGTCCCGGGCGAGCAGACCTATCCTGAAATTAAACCGCTCACCTACTATGCGCGCTGCGCCACCCCGGGCGCGTATGTGGTGGACGGCGCCTACGCCAGCTCCCCCTCGGCGATGATGTGGGGGATGAGCGAGCGCACGAATGTGCAGATTGATGAGTAGACGCGCTCCCTTCCTTGCATGGGCCGCCCTGCTTTGGGCCCTGCTGGGAGCATCCTGCGCCGGCGGCAATCCGGCGCAGGATGCTCCCGCCCCTTCAAAGCAGGAAGCGCCTGCCGGGGCGGGGGCCTCCCTCGGGGAGCAGGTCACCCTCGGGGAGTCCGGCGCCGCGGGCGGACGGCTGCTCACCTGCGACTACTATAGCGAGGAGTCCTTTCTTCGCTCGGTGCGGGAGGCGCAGCCCTATGAGGCGGATGGCGCGCTGATCGCCGGGGTGGTGCCCCACCACCTGCTGGCGGGACGGCTGATCGCCTCCTTCTTCGCCACGGCGGTAGAGAGCGGGGCGGAGTACGAAAGCGTGGTTTTCGTCGCGCCCAGCCACTATCCCACCGCACAGCGGGCCGTCACCAACCTCAGCGGTTGGCAGACCCCCTTCGGGGTGGTGGAGAACGACCGGATGATCACCGAGGCGCTGATGGGCGGGACGCTCGCGGCCAGGGCGGACGAGGACAATATGCAGCTCGACCACGCCGTCAGCGGGCTGATCCCCTATGTGAAATACTATCTGCCGGGGGCGAAGGTGTCGGCGGTGCTGCTGCAAAACCGGCTGGAGCCCGAGCGGGTCGAAGCGCTGGCAAAGCGGCTGCTGGCCCTCTCGCAGGAAAAGAAAATTCTGTTGGTCTGCTCGGTGGACTTCTCGCACTATCTCACTCCCGAGCGCGCCGCGCTGCACGACGAGCGCACCCGCGCGGCGCTGGCGGCCTTCGACTATCAGACCATCGCGGGGTTCGACGACAGCAACATGGATTCCCCGCAGTCGATCACCGTTTTCCTGCGTTACCTGCAGGGGCGGGGGGCCGGCGAGGTGCGTTTTTTCGATCATTCCAGCGCCGACAGGATCCTCGGCCTGCCGCCGGGGGACCCGGCCTACCGGGAGGGAGTGACCACCTATTTTATCCTGGGCGGGGTGCCCGGTTGACAAAAACCGCACAATTTTTATCCCAAGATTTGCGTTGACACTGGGCAGGTTATCCAGTATAATAGCTTTGACAGCAGAATATCGATTGAAGGACCCGGGAGAGACCGCCCATGCGGCGCCGAAGGGGAGAGACGCGAGAAACTCTCAGGCAAAAAGACCGGGTCTGGACGAAACTCTGGAAAGCCCTTGGCGGGAATCCTTGTACTGCCATGCGGCACCGAAGAAGCAATCCCCCGCGGGGAGAATCTTTCAGGTCAATGACGGAGACGCGTAACGGGAAACCGTCTGCGCGTCTCCTTTTATATTGTCAAAAAATAGTCAGAAAGAAGGAGCGAGATGGAACAAAAAACTCCGCTTTATGAGCGCCATGAGGCTGCCAAAGGCAAGATCGTGCCGTTTGCGGGCTACCTGCTGCCGGTGCAGTACCCCACCGGGGTAATCGCCGAGCACATGGCGGTGCGCGAGCGCTGCGGCCTGTTCGACGTGTCCCATATGGGCGAGGTCATCTTGAAAGGGCCCGACGCGCTGAAAAACCTGCAAAACCTGCTGACCAACGACTTTACCAACATGCGCCCGGGGCGGGTGCGTTACTCCCCGATGTGCAACGGGCGCGGCGGGGTGGTGGACGACCTGATCGTCTATATGCTGGATGAAGGCAAGTACCTGGTGGTGGTCAACGCCGCCAACCGCCACAAGGACGTTCAGTGGATGAAAGAACACCTCTGCGGCGACGTGCAGCTTTCGGACATCTCGGACGGGGTGGCGCAGCTGGCGCTCCAGGGCCCGCGCGCGCGGGACATCCTGAAAAAAGTCATGGATGAGGGGCTGATCCCGGAAAAATACTACACCTTCACCGAACGCGCGAAGGTGGGCGGGATCGAGTGCCTCGTCTCCCAGACCGGCTACACCGGCGAGCACGGCTACGAGCTCTATTGCGCGCCGCAGGATGCCGGGAAACTTTGGGACCTGCTGCTCGGGGCCGGGAAGGACGAGGGGCTGATCCCCTGCGGCCTGGGCGCGCGGGATACCCTGCGCCTGGAGGCGGCCATGCCGCTCTACGGGCATGAGATGGACGACGAAATTTCCCCGCTCGAGACAGGGCTCAGTTTCGCCGTCAAGCTGGGCAAGGAGGACTTCATCGGCAAGAGCGCCATCCTTAGGCGGGGCGAGCCCGCAATCGAGCGCGTCGGGCTGCAAGTCACCGGGCGCGGGATCGCCAGGGGCTCGGAGGATGTGTACATAGGAGAGCGCAAAATCGGGCGCACCACCTCGGGCACCCACTGCCCCTATCTGGGGGAGGCCGTGGCGATGGCGCTGGTGGATAAGGGGAGCCTGCCGCAGGGGGCGTGCTGCGAGATCGACGTCCGGGGCCGGAGAATCGAAGCCAAGGCAGTGCCGCTGCCGTTTTATAAAAATAAATAATTGATGGAGGAACCGAAGATGAACGTACAGAAGGATTATTTTTACACCAAGTCCCACGAGTGGGTCCAGTTTCTCAGTGAGAGCACCGCGCGCGTCGGCCTGTCCGACTATGCGCAGAGCGAGATGAGCGACATTGTATTCGTCAACCTGCCGCAGGAGGGGGACTTGGTTTCGGTCGGCGATTCCTTCGCGGACGTGGAGTCGGTCAAGGCGGTCTCGGACGTCTACAGCCCCCTCGCCGGGGAGGTGAGCGCCGTCAACGAGGAGCTGCTCGATTCGCCGCAGAAGATCAACGAGGACCCCTATGGCGCCTGGCTGGCCGAGATCAAAGACATCAGCGGGAAGGAAGAGCTGATGGACGCAGCAGAATATGAGAAATTCCTCGCCGAGAGCGCGGAGTAGAAAGGAGCGAGGAGCGATGGGAGGTTTTCTGCCGGCCGGTGCGTCCGAGCGCGCGGAGATGCTCCGCGAGATCGGCTGCGGCTCGATCGACGAGCTCTTTTCGCCCATCCCGCAGGAAGTGCGCCTAAAGGGGCTCGATATCCCGCAGGGGATGAGCGAGCTTCAGGCGCAGCGGGCCCTGCGCGCCATGGCGAAAAAGAATAAAGTGTTCGACACCATCTTCCGCGGGGCCGGGGCCTACCGGCACTACATCCCCGCGGTGGTGGGCAGCGTGACGGGCAAGGAGGAATTCCTGACCGCCTATACCCCCTATCAGGCCGAGATCAGCCAGGGGGTGCTGCAATCCATCTTCGAGTATCAGACGATGATCTGTGAGCTGACCGGGATGGAGGTCTCCAACGCCTCGGTCTACGACGGGGCCACCGCCGCGGCCGAGGCCGCGGCCATGTGCCGCGAGCGCGGGCGGGGGCGGGTGCTGGTATCATCCGCCGCCCACCCCGAGGTGATCGAAACGATGCGCACCTACTGCTTCGGCTGCGGGATGGAGCTCACGCTGATCCCGGAGCGGGGCGGGCGCACCGACCTTAGGGCGCTGGGCGGGCTGCTGGGCGCGGACGTCGCCTGCGTCTATCTGCAGCAGCCGAGCTTCTTCGGCTCGATCGAGGACGCCGAAGAGGCGGCGAACCTCGCCCACGCGGCGGGGGCCAAGCTGATTCTGGGCTGCAACCCCATCGCGCTGGGGCTGCTTCGCACCCCCGCCGAATGCGGCGCGGACATCGCGGTGGGGGAGGGGCAGCCGCTGGGGATTCCCCTCTCCTTCGGCGGGCCGTACCTCGGGTTCATGGCCTGCACCGGCAAGCTCATGCGCCGCCTGCCCGGACGGATCGTCGGCGAGACGACCGACGGGAAGGGAGAGCGGGCCTTCGTGCTCACCCTGCAGGCGCGCGAGCAGCACATCCGGCGCGAGAAGGCGAGCAGCAACATCTGCTCGAACCAGGCGCTGTGCGCCATGCGCGCGGCGGTCTACCTGTCCGCGATGGGCCCGGGGGGGCTGCGGCAGGTGGCCGAAACCTGCCTCTCGGGCGCGCATTACCTGGCAAAGAGGCTTTCTGCGCTCCCGGGCTTCCAGGTGAAAAACGAGGGCGAATTCTTCCACGAGTTCGTCACCTCCTGTCCCGTCCCGCCCCAGGTGCTTACAAAAAGGCTGGAGGAGGCGGGGATTCTCGGCGGGCTGCCCCTCGGCGGGGCACACGAGGGGGAGGTCCTCTGGTGCGTCACCGAGATGAACACCCCGCAGGAGATCGACCGGCTGGTCGATGTTCTTAAGGAGCTCGAGAGGGGGAACGCGAAATGAGCAAGCTGATTTTTGAGCGCAGCGTCGAGGGGCGGGGCTGCTCCCTGCTGCCCGAAAGTCCCTTCGAGCGCACCGAGCTGCCGGCAAGGCTCTGCCGCGGGAAGGCGCCCCGCCTGCCGCAGATCACTGAAAACGACCTCTGCCGCCACTATACCTCCCTGGCGCAGCGCTCGTTCGGGGTCAACTGCGGGTTCTATCCGCTGGGCTCCTGCACCATGAAGTATAATCCCAAGGTGAACGAGGTTGCCGCCTCGCTCGAGGGCTTCACCGAGGTGCACCCCTACCAGCCGGCGTACGCCGTGCAGGGCTGCCTAGAGGTGCTCGATACCGCCGAGCGGTACCTATGCAAGATCACCGGGATGGACGCGGTCACCTTCCAGCCGGCGGCGGGCGCGCACGGGGAATACACCGGGCTGTTGCTGATCAAGGCCTATCACCATCACCGCGGGGAGGACCACCGCAACAAGATCATCGTGCCCGACTCAGCGCACGGGACCAACCCTGCCTCGGCCACCATGGCCGGATACGCGGTGGTAAGCATCCCCTCGGCCCCGGACGGCTGCGTCGATTTGGACGCGCTGCGCGCGGCGGCCGGCCCCGATACGGCGGGGATCATGCTCACCAACCCCAACACGGTGGGACTCTTTGACAGGAACATTCTGGAGATCACCAAAATCGTCCACGACGCCGGGGGGCTCTGCTACTACGACGGGGCCAACCTCAACGCCGTGATGGGGATCGCCCGCCCGGGCGACATGGGGTTCGACGTGGTGCACTTAAACCTCCACAAGACCTTTTCCACCCCCCACGGCGGCGGCGGCCCGGGCTCGGGCGCGGTCGGCTGCAAGGAGCTGCTTACCCCCTTCCTGCCCGCCGGGCAGGTGGAAAAGACGGGGGAAGGCTACCGCTTCGCGGCCCCCGGGGAATGCTCCATCGGCCGGGTCAAGTCGTTTTACGGCAACTTCCTGGTGGTGGTGCGGGCGCTTTGCTACCTGCTCATGCTCGGATGCGAGGGAATCCCGGCGGCGGCGCAGGGTGCGGTCTTAAACGCCAACTATATGATGAAAAAGCTCTCGTCCACCTATGACATACCCTATCCGGGACCCTGTATGCACGAGTTTGTGATGAGCCTGCAATCCTTAAAGGATGACTGCTCGGTCAGTGCGATGGATATTGCCAAGGGGCTTTTGGACCGCGGGATCCACCCGCCGACCATGTACTTCCCGCTGATCGTGCACGAGGCGCTGATGGTCGAGCCGACCGAGACCGAGAGCAGGGAGACTCTAAACGAGGCGATCGACGCCTTCCTCGCCCTCTATGAGGAGGCGAAGGAGAACCCGCAGAAGCTGCATGAGGCTCCAATCACCACCCCCGTCGGCCGCCCGGACGAGGTGAAGGCGGCGCGCAGCCCCGTGCTGCGCCACCGCTTCGGGGAAGAATAGATGATTACGAAACTCTCCTGTGTGCTGTGCGATGAGACCGAGCCGTACCACAACCTCGCGCTGGAGGAATATCTTCTCTCGCAGGTGGAGGAAGGGGAGTGTATCCTCTATCTCTGGCAGAACCGCCACACGGTGGTCATCGGCAAGAACCAGAACGCCTGGAAGGAATGCAGGCTGAAGGAGCTGGAGCGTGACGGCGGCTTTCTGGCCCGCCGCCTCTCGGGCGGCGGGGCGGTCTTTCACGATCTGGGCAACCTCAATTTCACCTTCCTGCTGCGGCGGGAGGACTACGACCTGGAGCGGCAGCTGAGGGTGATCGAGGAAGCGGCAAGGAGCCTCGGGATCGAGGCACAGCGCTCGGGGAGAAACGACGTGCTGGCCGCGGGACGCAAGTTTTCCGGCAACGCCTTTTACCTCGGCGAGCGGGGCTGCTACCACCATGGCACCCTGCTGGTTGACGTGGACATGGAGAACCTCTCGCGCTACCTGTGCGTCTCACAGGATAAGCTGCAATCCAAGGGGGTGGACTCGGTGCGCGCGCGGGTGGTAAATCTTCGCGCGCTGTGCGGGGGACTGACCGTCGGGCGGATGAAGGAGGCCATGCTCGGGGCGTTCGCGAGGGTCTATGGCGGCGTGCCGAAGCCTCTGAAAGAGGAGAGGCTGGACGGGGAGCGGATCGCCGCGCTGCGGGAGCGCTACGCCTCCTGGGAGTGGCGCTTCGGGCGGGACATCCCCTTCCAGTATGAGTTCTCCCACCGCTTTGCCTGGGGCGAGATCGATATCCGCCTGGCGGTGCGCGCGGGGGAGGTCATCGAGGCGGAAATCTACTCCGACGCGATGGACGCGCCCTTTATCGACCTGCTCCGCACAGCGCTCTGCGGCTGCCGCTTCTCCTGGGAGGAGCTCAGCGAAAGGGTCGCGGGCCTCGCCCTTTGCGGGGAGCGCGCTGAGATGCGCGCGAATGTCTTGTCGCTGTTGCGGCGCGAAAATTTTTGACGCATCTGCCGGGCCTGCCCGGCGGGAAACGGAGGTTACGATGTCAGAGCAGTTTGACCTGGTGATAGTCGGCGCGGGGCCGGGCGGGTATGAAGCGGCGATCCGCGCCTCCCAGCTCGGGATGAAGACGGCCCTCATTGAGCGCGGCGAGGTGGGAGGCACCTGCCTCAACCGCGGATGCATCCCGACCAAGGCCCTGCTGCACGCGGCCGAAAGCTGGCGCGCGCTGCAGCATTTCCCCGAGCTTGGGCTCTCGGTGGAGGGCGCCGGGTTCGATTATCAGAAGGTGTCCGCGTATAAAAATGGGATGGTCGAACGACTGCGCGCCGGGGTGGAGGGGCTGATCCGCGCCAACGGGATCACCCTCGTTCACGGCGGCGCACTCATTACCGGCCCCCATCAGGTGGCGGTTTCGGGCGGGGAGGAGCGCCGTCTTACGGGGAAGCGCATCCTGATTGCGGCCGGTTCCCTGCCCGCCGTCCCGCTCATCGGGGGGGCGGATCTCCCGGGCGTGATGGACAGCGATATGCTGCTTTCCTGCGAGCGTCTGCCGCAGAGCCTATGCCTGATCGGCGGCGGGGTGATCGGGGTGGAGTTTAGCACGGTGCTGAGCTCCTTCGGGTGCAAGGTGACCATCCTGGAGGCCGCGCCCCGGCTGCTGCCCGGGATGGACCGGGAGATTTCCCAGAACCTTGCGATGATCCTCAAAAAGCGCGGGGTCGATATCCACACCGGCGCGCTGGTGCGGCGCATCGAAAGGGACGGGGAGCTCCTTTGCACCTATGAAGAAAAAGGGGAGGAGCGCACCCTTTCCTGCAAAAACGTGCTGATTGCCACCGGGCGCCGTCCGAACACCGCGGGCCTCTTCGCCCCCGGCGCCGAGCCGAAAATGGAGCGGGGCGCGGTCCGGGTGGACGATGATTTTCGCACCGACGTCGAGGGGCTTTACGCCATCGGGGATGCGCTCGGAGGGATCCAGCTCGCCCATGCCGCGAGCGCGCAGGGGATTTACGCTGTCGAGCGCATGGCGGGGAAGGAACCGTCCGTCTGCCTTTCGGCCATCCCCTCCTGCGTCTACACCGACCCGGAGATCGCCTCGGTGGGCCTCACCGCGGACGAGTGCAAGGAGCGCGGAATCGCTTATCGGTGCACCAAATACCTGATGAGCGGCAATGGGAAGTCCATGCTCTCCTTACAGGAGCGCGGCTTTGTCAAGCTGGTGTTCGAGGAGGGGAGCGAAGTGCTCCTCGGCGCGCAGCTGATGTGCGCGCGGGCGACCGATATGGTCGGGGAGCTTTGCGACGCGCTGGCGAACCGCCTGACGGCCCGCCAGCTCGCGCGGACGGTCCGCCCGCACCCGACCTTCTGCGAGGGGATCACCGAGGCGGTCGAGGATCTGTGGGGCCGTTCGATCCACACCCCGCCCAAAAGGAGGTAACCGGCAGGGAACCGGTAAAAAAGGCGCGAACCCGCAGCTTATGCGGGCTCGCGCCTTTTTACCTGTACCGCGATATGGATGGTGTAGTCCCCGTCGGGGTTGGTAAGGATGCTCAACACGTCGCTTTCATAGGCGCGCCCGCAGACCTCGTACCCCATCTCGTCGATCTTCCCCAGCAGCCGCCGGTAGGTTTCCGCGGTGTCGCCGTAGCTGCCGCACTGATAGGTCGAGGCATAGGTCCCGGCGGGCTGATAGAGCAGCTTTTCCCCGGGGTCGGGCTTTTGGACCGGCGCGCCGAGAAAGGAGATTTGAGAAAAGTTTCCGGCTTTGAGGTCAGAGAGCTCCACCAGCCGGCAGATGGGGTTGTAAAAGTCGATCTGGTAATGCTTCCTCTGCTCGCACAGGGCGAGAAAGCTGACCATGAAGCGCCGCTGGTCGGTGGCGTCGCAGGGCTGGTAGAGGTAGGGCAGCTCCTCCCGCTCCTCGAAGCGCACAGCGTTGTGGTCGGTGATGGCCAGCGCGTTTTCCACCTGGCGGATCTTCCCCGATACTTTCTTGCGGATGGTCGAAAGACGCTGCAGCTCGGCGTCGATCCGCCCGAGATGCTCGCCCAGCAGGTCCAGGCAGCGCTGCGGGCTCTTCTCGCGCAGGTAGTCGCGCAGCTCCCCGAGCGGCACCCCCATGTTGCGGAACGAGAGCACCGTATCCAGCTCGTCCACCTGCGGGATGGTGTAATAGCGGTATCCCTTTTCATCCCGCCCGGCGGGGGAAAACAGGCCGATCCGGTCGTAATAAAGCACCGTCTGCTTGGAGATGCCCAGCATGTCGCTAAGCTCCCCGGCGGTCAGGTACATCTTGTCCTCCATCTTCATCCCGCCCTTCCGAAAATTTTCTATTGGCCTCTTGACTATATAGTCGCTATATACCTTATTATAATCTTTAGGATGAATCTTTACAAGAATTTAACACGCTGTTTTTGGCGCGCGGGAAGGGAGAGTTGAGACATGGTAAGAAAGAAAAATTTTGACCGGGCGCTTGCCGGCACCATTTTGATGCTCGCCTGGCCCACCATCATCGAGCAGGCGCTGCAGACGGTGGTCATGTACGTGGACTCGGCGATGGTCGGGCGGATCAGCGCCGAGGCCTCGGCGGCGGTGGGGATCACCGCCACGGTGGGGTGGCTCCTCAACGCGATCTTTTTTGCGGCGGGCGTCGGGTGCCTGGCGTGCATCTCCAGAGCCGTCGGCGCGGGGGATGAAAGGACGGCGAAGGTTGCCTCGGTGCAGTCGGTGATCCTCACGCTGATCCTGGGCGTTTCGGTGGGGCTGGTGGCGATGGCGGTCAGCGGCCCGCTGCCGGGATGGCTGGGCGCCGAGCCGGACATCCAGAAGGACGCCTCGGCCTATTTCTTCATTGCTTTTCTGCCCATGCTCTTTCGCGCGGCGGTCATCATCTTCGGCTCGGTGCTGCGCGCGACGGGCGATATGCGCACCCCCATGCTGGTCAACGCCGGCATGAACGGGATCAACATTGTGCTAAACTATCTGTTTATCTATGAGACCCGCCCCGTCTCCCTCTTCGGTTTCAGCTTCACCGCCTGGGGTGCCGGGCTGGGCGTTGCCGGCGCGGCGATCGCCACGGCGATTTCCTTCGTGATCGGCGGCGTGGTGATGACGCTCGCCCTCTGGCGCAGCCAGCGGGGCGTCTCGCCGGCCGGGGAGAGGATCCGGATTGACAGGCCGATCATGGCGACCTGTGTGCGGATCGGCCTGCCCAACGCCATGGAGCGCGCCACCGTCAACCTGGGGCAGATCGTTTTTACCATGCTGGTGGCGCGCCTGGGCACCATCGCGGTGGCGGCGCACACCATCGCGCTGACGGCCGAGGAAGCCTTCTTCGTGCCGGCGCTGGGCTTCCAGGCGGCGGCGACCACCCTCTCGGGGCAGACGCTCGGCGAGGGGAACGAACGCAAGCTCGACGATTTGATCCATCTGGCGGTGAAGATCATCGTGGCGATCAGCACGGTGACCGGGCTGCTGCTCTTTATTTTCCCCAACGTGATGATGGCGCTCTTCACCATCGACCCGCAGGTGATTGCGCAGGGCACGAGCGTACTGCGGATCGTCTCGGTTTCCGAACCCTTCCTGGGCGCGACCTTCGTGCTGGAGGGCGTCTTTAACGGGGTGGGGGATACCAAGGCCCCCTTTGTGATCGCCACACTTACCACCTGGGGAATCCGGATCTTGTTCACCCACATCTGCGTCAATTTCCTGGGGATGGGCCTTAATGCGGTCTGGGTCTGCATGGTCGCGGACGTGATCGTGAAATGCATCGTGATGTTCTGGCGCTACCGCAGCGGCGGCTACAAGCGCGGGCTGGTTTTCGAGCGGCCCCTCTGCCGGGAGGAAGCGAGGGCTTAAACGATCCTGCCATCAAAATGACCGTTAGCATAGGCAGCTAACGGTCGTTTTTCTTGGGAATCAGACGGCTTAAGCCGTATATTCTTCCAAAAACTTCATTTTCATTCCAATTATATCCGGTTTTGGGGCGGTTTTCAAGGGGAACCGTCCTTTTTGCTGGATTCCCCTGCGAAAAGCGGCCCCAAGCTGCCTATGCTATAGGTCAGCTTTGAGGAGAGAGTGCAATGAAAAGGAAGGCTCTTTGCGCGGCTTTGGCGCTGTGCGTGCTGTTCGGCCTGCCCGCTTCGGCGGCGGCCGGGGAGGTGAGCGTGGCGGTACAGGATGGCTATACCTCGGACTGGGGGATAAAGGTGCCCTTTACCCGATCGGGGCGCACGGACAGCTATACCTTCGCGCTTTACAGCGGCGGCGCGGCCACCGGGACCCCCGAGGTCACCGCCGCCGTGACGGTAAACACCGGCGGCCCGGTGACGGTGTCCCTGCCGCTGCGCTACGACGTCACCGGCCCGGGCGAATGGACGCTGAAGGTGACGTCCAGCGTCGATCCGGTCCGGACGGGCCTGGATGGGGCGGCCCTGCTGACCCGCACCTTCACGGTGGCTGAAGCACCCACCTGCGGATGCGCTGCGGGTACGCCGGGAGCTTACTATGTGGGGAGCGGGACGGCGGCCTCCCCCTACCGGATCGGCAGCCAAGAGCAGCTCTCTCACATGAGCAAGCACCTTGCCGCCGCGTTCAAGCTGGAAAGCGACCTGGCTCTCGCCGGGAGCTGGACCCCGGTAGGCAGCCAGTCGGTGCCCTTCACCGGGGTGCTCGACGGAAACAGGCACACGGTCAGCGGGCTTAACGCCCGGGACGGCGGGCTCTTTTACACCGTCAGCGGCAGCGGCGCGGCGGTGCGGAACCTCACCCTGCACGCCCCCAAGGTGGAGACCACCTACGTTGATGCCGAGGTGATCCCGGACGGCGCCCGCCTGGTGCTTTCGGGGGCGGTCGCGGCCGTTGTGCAGGCGGGCGCGCAGATCGTTGACTGCAGCGTCGAGAACGCCGATCTCTACTCCCATACCACCGAGCGGGCTTGTGCCATTTCGGGCGGGATTTCGGGCTGGGCGGACAACGCCCGCTTTGTCCGCTGCCGCGCGAGCGGGTCGCTACAAGTGGAGTCCCTCACGGCGGAATATTCGGGCGGGATCGTGGGGGAAAACGTCGAATCCACCTATATCGAATGCCGTTCCTCCGTCGCCATCACCTCCAGCACGATCGACGAGGTCAGCGTGGGTGGGATTGTCGGGGTCCTCAGCGGCTTTCATTCCCCTCTGGTGATGCAAAACTGCCGTTGGACCGATCCGACCCATGCGGTGGGGCAGCCGGACCGCTTGGGCGGCCCCTACACGCTCAATACCGGCGAGTGCTACGGGAACGAGCAGGTCGCTTCAATTGATTGATCACGCTTTAACGCGTGATTGACAATTGCCTCTTTTTTGTCTATACTATGTCCTGGCTTTCATATCAACATAAAGGAGACAGGGCAATGCAGCTAAAGAAACAAGCTATCTCGCAGATGGCGGCCACCCTCGTCAGCGTGGTGCTGGGCAACGCGATCCTCACCTTCGCCGTCGCGGCGTTCATCCTGCCGGGCGGGCTGATATCCGGGGGCGTGGCCGGGATCGGGCTGATCGTGCGCCACTTTTTCGAGGTCAATGTCGACGTTGGCGTGGCGGCGGCCAACGTCGTGCTCTTTATCGCCGGGGCGATCGTACTGGGGTGGAAGTTTGCGCTGACCACACTGCTGAGCACCTTCCTCTATCCGGCCTTTCTGGCCTTCTTCATCCGCCTGCCGATCCTGGAAAATCTGACAAGCGACCCGCTGCTCGCGGCCATCTATGCGGGGCTGCTCATGGGCGTCGGGATCGGGATGGTCATCCGGGTGGGCTCCTCCACCGGCGGGATGGATATCCCGCCGCTGATCATCAACAAAAAGTTCGGACTTTCGGTGCCGGTGCTGATGTACGCCTTCGACACGGTGATCCTGCTCTTCCAGGTGTTCTTCTCCAGCACCGAGCAGGTGCTTTACGGCATTCTGGTGGTCATCCTGACGAGCATTGTGATGGACCGGGTGATGATCATCGGCCAGACCCAGACCCAGGTGATGATCGTGAGCCCGAAATATGAGGAGATCAACGGGCTCATCCAGAAGGACCTGGACCGGGGGAGCACGCTGCTCAATTCGGTGACCGGCCATCTCGGCGAGCGCTGTGAGACCATCCTGACCGTGGTGACCCACCGCCAGCTCCCCCAGCTCAAGGAGCTGGTGCTCGGCGTGGACGAGCAGGCGTTTATCATCGTCACGCCGGCCAACGAAGTGAAGGGTCGGGGTTTTACTTTGAGCAAACATCACAAGTAACCTATTAAACTTGGCGTTCCTTTGCGCAGAAGGCGGATTTCGGGCGTTTTTGGCCCGAAACTCCGCCTTTTTCTCGTCTCGGCGCGCTTTTTTTTCGGCCCCCGGATGTGTTATAATATAGTTATAAAGCCAGTCGCAGGCCTGGCCGCGGAGTGCCCCGATATTGGCTTTTCGGGGAGGACGGCCTAAATCAAACAAATTTTATGGGGGAATACCATGTCAACAAGCAAGATCAAAAATCGCCTTGTCATCAAAGAGATGAACAAGGAAGAGCACCTGTCCCAGTTCAACAACCTGCTGCGCTACGCCTTCCAGGTGACCAACCGCGAGCTGTTGGACGTCGGATGGGAAGAGGATGAGATCAAGCAGTCCAAGAGCCCGGTGCTCGAAAAGGCGGACGTGATTGGCTGGTTCGACGGCGACAAGCTCGCCTCCCAGATCGCCGTCTACCCCATGAAGGTCAACATCCACGGCGAAATTTACGAGATGGGCGGCGTCACCGGGGTGGCGACCTATCCCGAATACGCCAATATGGGCCTCATGCACACCCTGATCAAGCGCAGCCTCATCGAGATGCGCAGGCGGGGGCAGACCGTGTCCTTCCTGTTTCCCTATTCCATCCCCTACTACCGGCGCAAGGGGTGGGAGATCATCTCGGATAAGATGACCTTCACCATCAAGGACACCCAGCTGCCGCACCAGGTCGAGGTGCCCGGCATGATGGACCGGGTGAGCATCGAGCACGAGGACATCAAAAAGGTCTACGACCGTTTTTCGGCGAAGCGCCACGGCACCCTGCAGCGCGACGAGCTCGCCTGGGAGGAGTACTGGCGGTGGGAGCCGGAGGAGATGATCGCCGCCGTCTACTACAGCGAGGATCACGACCCGATGGGGTTCGTGCTCTACTGGATCGAGAACGAGATTTTCCATATCAAGGAGATCGTCTACCTTAACCAGGAGGCGCGCCACGGCGTCTGGAACTATATTTCGGCCCACTTCTCGATGATTACCGAGGTGCAGGGCAACAACTTCACCAACGAATCGCTGGCCTTCCTGCTGGAGGACAGCGAGATCACAGAGACGATCTGCCCGTTCTTCATGGCGCGGATTGTGGATTTGCGGGGCTTCATCAGGCAGTACCCCTTCTCGGTGCGGGATAAGAAGAACAGCCTCTGCCTGGTGATCGACGACCCGATGGCAAAGTGGAACTGCGGGGCCTTCACCCTGACCTGGGATGAGCGGGGCCGCACCAAATTCAAGGCCGGGGAGAGCGACGAAAACCGGGTCGAGTGCAACATCCAGACCCTGACCACCATGCTGCTCAGCTATCGGCGGCCCTCCTACCTGCACCGGATCGAGCGCCTTCGCGCCGACCCGGCGACCATCCAGCTGCTCGAAACATTGATCCCGCTCGAGCAGCCCTATTACTCCGACTACTTTTGATCGAAAGAAAGCCCTCCGCAGATTTCTGCGGAGGGCTTTTTCTTTTGCGGGAAGGAAAGGGACCAGTCAGCCTTGGTGCGCGAAGCCCTTGAGGGTGGGGACGCGCAACCCCTCCTCGGCCCCCTTGAATTTGACGGTGCGCCAGACCCAGTCGTCGGAAGAGAAGGCGAAGTTGTCCGGGTTGGAAAACTCGGACATCGGGCTCAGCGGGATCAGCAGGTCGAGCCCGGTGGGGATGGAGCCTCCGCCGTAGCCGGGGAGCCCGCCGAAGGGATAAAAGTAGTTTTGCTTGGCAAAGGAGAACTTTGAGGTGCCGCCTCCCACGAGCGCACCGCATCTTACGGTTTCGTCGCCGTTGGCGTTGACAGAATAGGGAATGGAATAGCAATCGGCAACAGTGGAGGAAGCGGAGGCCATCACCCCGATCAGACCGCCGGCATGAACGGCTGACGAACCGCTGCCCCGGATGTTGGCGCCCAGCGAATAACAACGCTCGACGGTGGACTTGTCCATGATCTGTCCCACCAGCCCGCCGCTAACGGTGGAGGTGTCGATGGAGCAGTCCAGGGAGTAGCACTCCCGCAAAGTTCCGGTTTTGAGAAGGCCAACCAGTACGGCGGCGTAGGGATCGCCGGCTAACTTTGCATTTTCCACCCCCAAGCACTGAATGGTGCTGCCGTCGATTTTTGAAAAGATGCCCCACCAGTTGACCGCTTCGCCCTCCAATTTCAGGTTTTTAAGGATGTGATAACCGCCGTCATAGGTGCAGTTGGTAAGGCTGCCAACGGAATCGATGACGGCATTTTGAAAGTCGAGGTCCAGCATCTGCTTAAAACAGGCGCCGCTGTTGTGGCTGGCGATGTGCAAAAGCTCCGCGGTGGTGTAAATGCGGTAGGGGTCGGTGGCAGTGCCGCTCCCGCCGTGGAAGCCGCCGGTGTGGCCGCAGGTGGCCTCCTCGGTGGGCGGGTCATAATAGGTCACCGCCACCTCGCAGCGCGCGCTCACGCCGGTGTTTTCCACCGAGGCGGTGATGATGGCTCTCCCTTCGGAAAGGGCCGTCACCGTCCCGCTTTGGTCCACCGTGGCCACCGCCTCGTCGCTGCTGCGCCAGATGAGAGCGGCGCTGGCCCCCGCAGGCTCGAACACCGGGACGATCGTATAAGACAGGCTGTTTTGCAGATAGAGGGACGCGGGGTCGAGGGTCAGCCCGGTGACGAAGTGGTAGGTCCAGATCATCGTCCTTTCGCTGCCGGTAAAGAAGCCCTTGTACCGCTCGTCCGGCACCGATTTGACATGTACCAGGTAGTCCTGCCGGTGGGTGGGGAAGGGAACGGAGATGTAATAATCCATCGTCCCGCCGGGGGCCGGGGTACTGCTCGATTCGTACCGGGCGCCGCCGGTCGGGTTGCCGCCCTCGTCGCACTCCTCGGCCCAGACCTCGAAGCTGCCGATGCGCGCGTCCGGGCGGGTCACCCGGATGGGGATCCCCTCCTGTGCGGCCGAGGCCGGCAACAGCAGGCCTATGCAGAGCGACAAAGCGAGCGAGAAAGAAAACAATTTGCGAATTTTCATTTAGAAATTTCACCCTCGGTTGCTCCCCCTCGGAGAGTTAGGGGGTCCATGGGGGGATGATTCCCCCCATGAGGTGGGCCGCCGGCGTCAGCCGGCAATTGCATTTCCGCAGAAATGCTGCCCACCAGGAAGTCGTCGATCGGTTGCCGTTCGCTCTCGGGCAGCTCGAAGTCGAAGCGTTCCAGCTTCTCAAACTCTGCCTCAGTAATGACTCCCTCCCCGAGCAGCGCCTCGTACCGCTCGCGCGGCGAGGGCTGCCCCGCCGCCGCGCAGCCCAGCGCGGCGGTAAGGATCAGCGCGCCCGCCAGGACGGATAATTTAACGGATTTTCTCATAATCATACCCTCCCCGAACGAGAAAATAAGACCAGTAGTAACCCTTTCTAGCGGTCATGTGCCGAGGCGGGAGGGGAGAAAATTTGCCGGATTCCCTTGAAAAGGATTCCAGAACAGGTTATAATTAGGGAAACGATGGGGAGAAATGGAAGCCGTTTCTCCTAAAATGCGAAAAAGAGGGAAAATGTTGACCGCTAGAAAGGGTTGCTAGCGGTCAATTTTAATTGGAGAACAGGCCCCTTCAAAACACATAAAAGCGGGCCCGCCGGAAATCTTCCGGCGGGCCCGCTCGCTTGGGAGGCGATACCGATTATTCGCTGACCTCTTCGAGGGCTAGCTTGTGGGAGACGGCGACCTTCTCGTCGTAGCAGGAGAAGGCGTGGTCGACATGCTCCCTTGGCAGCCTGGGGGTGATGAGGCTGACGAGCGGCACCACGATCAGCGAGGCGACGATCGAGATCGCCCCGGCGGTGGTGGGCGCGGTGAAGGGGTGCACGAGGTTTAAAACATTGATCCCGATCCCGGTGGCGAACGACGCCCAGACCGACAGCCGGGTGGTCCCCCGCCAGAAGAGCCCATAGAGGAAGGGACCGAGGAAGCTGCCGGCCAGCGCACCCCAGGAGAGGGACATCAGGGTGGTGATCAGGGAGTTGGGGTTGAGCGCGATGAGCACCGAGAGGAGGATGAAGAAGCCGCACAGGAACTTGATCACCCCGACCTGGGCCGACTGGCGCAGGTCCTTGAGCAGGAAGCCCTTTAAAAAGTCGAGAGTGAAGGTCGAGCTCGAGGCGATGACCAGCGAGGAGAGGGTGGACATCGAGGCGGAGAGCACCAGGATGATGACCACCCCGATCAGGATGTCCGGCAGGCTCTCGGCGAGCATGGTGGGGACTATACTGTCGTACTGCACCTTGCCGTCGGGGGCCGCGTAGAACAGCCGCCCGAAGGCGCCCATGAAGTAGCTGCCCCCCGCGATGACCAGCGCAAAGAGGGTGGAAATCACGGTGCCGGCCTTGATCGCCTTTTCGTTCTTGATGGTGTAGAATTTGTGGACCATCTGGGGCAGGCCCCAGGTGCCGAGGCTGGTGAGGATGACCACCCCCAAAAGCCCCACCGGGTCGGGGCCGAAGAAGGAGGCGTAGGCTCCCGAAAGGGCCGGCGCGCTCTCGCAGGGGATGCCCGAGAGCTTTTCGATGGCCGCGATAAAACCGCCCTGGGTATTTAAAATCGCGAGCACCACCGCCACGATCCCGCCGAGCATGATGATCCCCTGCACCAGGTCGTTGAGCGCGGCGGCCATGTATCCGCCCACGATGACATAGATCCCCGTCAGCAGGGCCATGCCCAAGATACACCAGGTGAAGTCGATCCCGAAGGCCATCGAGAACAGGCCGCTGAGCCCCTTGTAGACCGAGGCGGAGTAGGGCACGAGGAAGATAAAGATGATGACCGAGGCGACCACCTTGAGCGCCGAGGACTCGTAGCGCTTGGCGAAGAAGTCGGGCATGGTGGCCGATTCGTAGTGCTTGGTCATGATCCTCGTGCGCCGCCCGAGCAGCACCCAGGCCAGCAGCGAGCCGATCAGGGCGTTGCCGATCCCGATCCAGGTGGCGCTCACCCCGAAGCTCCAGCCGAACTGCCCGGCGTAGCCGATAAAGACCACCGCCGAGAAATACGAGGTGCCGTAGGCGAAGGCGGTCACCCACGCCCCGACGTTGCGCCCGCCGAGGACGAAGTCCCCCACGCTCGCGGCATGTTTCCGGCAGTAGACCCCGATCCCGACGGTCAGTGCGAAAAACAGGATCAGGATTACGACTTTTTCCAACATGTTTACCATTCCTTCCCAATATCTTTTTACTGTGGAGGAGGAAACAAAAAACCCGTCCTCCGAAAAATACGGAGGACGGGGAAATCCCGTGGTACCACCTCTGTTCATCGCGGCCTCACGGCGCGCGACCTTGACAAGTACAATCCCGAAGCCGGGATGATACTCCCGCAATGATAACGGACGCGACCCCGGTCCCACCTACTGAGGGGATACCCCCTTTGGGCGGACGGCTCTCGGAAGGTATTCGGGCCGGCGCTTGACTCCGCGCCTCTCACCAGCCGGCAGCTCTCTTTGGGAAGCAAACGGCCCTACTTGTTTCCGGTCAATGCCTTTTATGCTTTGATGTTGATTTGTATTTTATCAGTTTAAAGCATTCCTGTCAAGAAGTTTTTCAAAATTTTTGCGGGGCGCAACGTTTACAATTTCTTTACCTCTCCTGCGCTCCCCAAGATTGCCCGGGCGGGAGGGGTGTGCTACAATAAGAAAAAGGGGGTCTGACTGTGAAACTGACAATCTATGGCGCCGCCCACGAGGTCACGGGCAGCTGCTTTTGCCTGGAGGCCTGCGGGAAGAAGATCCTGGTCGACTGCGGGCTGCAGCAGGGGCCGGACGAATACGAGAACCGGCAGCTCGATTTTACCCCGGCCGAGATCGACTATGTGCTGCTCACCCACGCGCATATCGACCACTCGGGCAAGCTGCCGCTGCTCTATCAATACGGCTTTCGCGGCCAGGTCCACACCACCGGGGCCACGGCGGACCTGTGCGACATCATGCTGCGCGACAGCGCGCACATCCAGATGTTCGAGGCCGAATGGCGCAACCGCAAGGGCAAGCGCGCCGGGAAGGAAGAATACATACCGCTCTACGACATGGACGACGCGATCGGTGTCCTCGGGTGCTTCGTCCCCCATCATTACGGCGAGCAGATCGGGCTGTGCGGCGGGATCAGCTTCCGTTTCGTGGATGTGGGGCATCTGCTGGGCTCGGCGAGCGTCGAGGTGTGGGTGGAGGAAAATAATGTCCGCAAGAAGCTGGTCTTCTCGGGGGACATCGGGAACACCGACCAGCCGCTGATCCGGGACCCGGGCTACATCGATGAGGCCGACTACGTGGTGATGGAATCGACCTACGGCACCCGCAGCCACGGCGAGCGCCCGGACTATGTCGGGCAGCTGAGCGCCATCATCCAGAACACCTTTGACCGGGGCGGGAACGTGGTGATCCCCTCCTTTGCGGTGGGGCGCACCCAGGAGATGCTCTACTTCCTGCGCAGGATCAAGGCGGATCACCTGGTGAAGGGGCACGGGGATTTCCCGGTCTACGTCGATAGCCCGCTGGCGGTGGAGGCCACCAACATCTTTAACGAGAACGAGATGGAGTATTATGACGCCGAGGCCCTTTCGCTGGTGCGCCAGGGGATCAACCCGATCAGCTTCCCCGGGCTGCGCGTGTCGGTCTCGACCGAGGAGTCGCGCGCGATCAACTCGGACGAGGAGCCCAAGGTCATCCTTTCGGCGAGCGGGATGTGCGACGCGGGGCGGATCAAGCACCACCTCAAGCACAACCTCTGGCGGCGTGAGAGCACCGTCCTGTTCGTGGGCTACCAGGCCGTGGGATCACTCGGGCGGGCCATCCTCGACGGGGCGAAGAAGGTGCGTCTCTTCGGTGAGGAGATCGAGGTGCACGCCGAAATCCGCCGGCTCGACGGGATCAGCGGGCATGCCGACCGCGAGGGGCTGCTGTGCTGGCTGCAGCATTTTAAGGAGAAGCCCAAGAGGGTGCTGGTGATGCACGGGGCCAGCGAGAGCTGCGGGCAGTTCTGCGCGGCGCTGCGTGAGCTTGGCTATAACGCCGACGCACCCTACACCGGGGCGAAGTACGACCTGGCCGCCAACGCCTGCCTGGAGGCAGGGACCCCGCGGGTGCAGCATAGGGAGCCCGCGCGCCGGGTGTCCGATGTATTCCTGCGGCTGCAGGCGGCGGGCCGCCGCCTGATGGCGGTGATCGGCCGCAACGAGGGCGGGACGAACAAGGATCTGGGCAGGTTTGCCGACCAGATCGACGCCCTGTGCGATAAATGGGACCGGTGAAGAAAACAGGATAAGAGGCAAAAGCAGGCCGCCGGTGATTCGGCGGCCTGCTTTTCTGTTAAAATGCTATTCCTTCCACACGGTGGCCAGGCGGATCTTGTCGCCCGCCAGCAGCTCCTTCGAGCGGCGCACCAGCCTGCCCTCGCGGTCGGCCACGATGTCCCGCACCAGCAGCATGGGGCTGCCTTTCGGGACCGAGAGCGCCGCGGCCTGTGCGCCGTCGGCCAGGGCGCACTCGAAGGTGCGCCGGATCGAGGAGAAGGACTGCGGCCCGCAGTGACTGACGATGGTCTCGTAGAGCGAGGCGTTCTCCACCTCCGCATGCTCCAAAAAGGCGTAGCCGGGGGCGAAGCGGTCCTCCGAGAGCACGAAGGGAACCCCATCGGCGCTGAGCACCCGCACAATCTTGACCACCTGCTCGCCCTTTTGCAGCCCGAGCTGGGCGATGTCGTCCTCGTCCGCCTCGCTCATGCATTGCTGCAACACCCGCCGTCCCGGCGTGAAGCCGTTGCGCCGGCAGAAGTCGGCGAAGGAGAGGTTGTCGATCATCATGAACTTTTTCGTTTTCACCCGGGTGACGAAGGTGCCCTTGCCCTGGATGCGCAGCAGCCGCCCCTCCTCGCACAGCTCGTCGAGCGCGGCGCGCACCGTGATCCGGCTCACCCCGTAAAGGACGCTCAGCTCCTTCTCGGAAGGGATTTTCTCGTCCGGCCGCCAGCGGCCCCGTTCGAGTTCCTGTACCAGCGACTGCTTGAGCTGGCGGTACAGCGGGGTCACCGAAAGGGTGGAAATCGGCTCGTCCATCCAGACACCTCCTAAAGTCATTATAGAATATAATAACATAAGACAACCTTGAAAACAAGCGGGAATAATTTTTTTAATTTGCCTCTTGACTTATCATATGATGTCATATAATATAACAGGTAGTAAGTGCGGCATAGAATTGAAAGGGGCGTATACAAAATGGCAACAGTCAAAACCACCACCGGCGAAGAGGTCGCGAAAATCGCGGAGGAGATCTATCAAAAGCTAAAGGGCAAGGGCGGCATTAAACGGGTCTACTGCCTGGCCTGCGGTGGCTCGAAGGCGAGCTGCTATCTGCTGGAAAACTTCCTGCAAACCGAGTCGAAGACCATCTTTGCGCAGTCCTATTCGGCCAACGAGTTTGTCTATGACACCCCCAAGGGGCTGGACGGGCAGAGCGTGGCCTTCGCCATGTCGATGGGCGGCTCGACCAAGGAGACGATGGACGCGGCCAGGGTCGCCAAGGAGCACGGGGCCACCGTGGTGACGCTGAGCATTACCCCCGACGCGGCCATCGCCAAGATCGGGGACCACCATGTGGTCTATTCGGACGAGAGCACGCTGGGCTTCGAGGCGATCAACCAGGCGCTGCTGCTGCGCTTCGGCTTCGAGTTTCTGCGCCTGCAGGAGGGCTACGAGTTCTACGACCAGGCGGTGGACGGCTATAAAAAGCTGCCCGGCCTGTGCGAGCGGGTCGTGAAGCTGGTCGCCGCGCGCGCCAAGCGCTTCGGGGTCGAGCACAAGGACGAGCCGGTGATCTACACCATGACCAGCGGCCCGGCCAGCTATGCCGCCTATATGGAGTGCATCTGCATGTTCATGGAAATGGAGTGGGTCCATTCCAGCTCGATCCACAGCGGGGAGTTTTTCCACGGCCCCTTCGAGGTCACCGACCAGGACACCCCCTTTGTGATGATGCTTGGCGACGGCCCCACCCGCCCGCTGGACGAGCGCGCGCTCAAGTTTTTGCAGCGCTACGGCAAGAAGATCACCGTCATCGACGCCAAGGAGCTGGGGGTCAACACCATGGACGGTCATGTGACCGGGTATTACGGGGCGATCCTGATTTGGATCGCGGCGCTGGAGTATGCCAAGGGCCTGGCCGAGGCCAAGGAGCACCCGCTCTTCATGCGCCGCTACATGGGCAAGGTCGAGTACTGAGAGGAGCATACATATGGTTCGCTTGGCGAGCATCGGGGACAACAACGTGGACGTCTACCGAAACCTGAACCTGGTCTATCCGGGCGGGGACTGCCCGAACGTGGCGGCCTTCTGGGCCAAGAGCGGGCAGCCTTCGGCCTATGTGGGGCGGTTCGGCAACGACCGGCTGGGGGATTTGCAGTATAATTCCCTGCAAAGCCTTGGCGTGGACCTTTCCGGCGTGCGCCGGTACGACGAGCCCACCGCCTGGGGCAGTATAGACCTGATCGACGGGGACCGCATCTTCGGCGAGGCAAATGTCGCGATCAACGAGCGCCATCCCATTGAGGCCGCAGAGATCGCCGCCCTGCAGGACGGGCGGTACGATCTGATCCATTCGAGCCAGTACTCCTTCTTCGCACCCGGGGCCTTCGAGCAGTTCGGGGAGGGGGAGACGCCCGTCTCGTTCGACTTCACCTCCGAGTGGACGGACGATATCCTGCGCGGGCGCTGCCCCTATCTCGACTATGTCTTCCTCTCCTGCAGCCATCTCGGTGAGCGGGAGACCGGAGAGTTGCTGCAAAGGCTGGTGGGGGAGTACGGCGTGAAGCTCGCGGCGGGCACCCGCGGGATGGAGGGCTCCTGGCTCTTTGACGGGCATACCCTCTTTTTCCAGGAGGCCTTCCCCTGCCAAACGGTGGATACCCTCGGCGCGGGGGACGCCTTTTTAACCCGTTTCCTGCTCTGCTATACCGCGGGCAAAAAGGAAATGAAAGAGCTGCTTCGCGCCTTCCCGCAGGGCGGGCCGAGCGAGGAAGCGCTCTATTCCTGCGAGGAAAAGCTGATCCGACACAGCCTCGCACAGGCCTCCCTCTTTGCGGCGCGCTGCTGCCAGGAGAACGGCGCCTTCGGCCTTGCCATACCTTACCAAGGCTAAGGTGCCAATCCGGGGATGACGCGCTCCCCCCTTCCATGCTATAATACGATTCGGGTATTATAGGGAAGGGGGGAGCTTTTTGTTGGAATATCTGGACACCGGGCGCTGTCCGGTGCTGGGGCAGGGGCCCACCCATCTTTATCTGACGCCCCATCCCCTGCTGCGCCCCTATGTGGCGCATTACACCCTGTGCTCCCCGCGCATCTGCGCGCCGAGGGATGAGGGCCCCCGGCCGCCCGCCTACCTCGAATTGGTACCGGACGCGAGCGGCTGTGTGGTATTGGAAAACGACGGAGGCCGCCTTTCCTCCCGCCTCTGGGGCCCCACCACCAAGATGGCCCGGGTGGAAAACGACCTTTGCAGCGGTCCGCTTCGCTTTTTCATCGAGTTCCTGCCCGGTGGGATGAGCGCCCTGACCGGCTGGGCGCAAGCGGAGCTTGCCGACCGGCGCCTGCCCCTTTGGCAGGTCTCTCCCGGCCTGGAGCGCGCGCTGTTTGAGGCGCTGGAAAGCAGCCGGGACCTCTCGGGACTGATTGCAAGGATGGATGAAATCCTGCTCTCCCAAAGGGAGATCGGCCTCCCGGCGCCCTTGCGCGAGGCGATGGCCGCCCTGCAGTGCAGCGGCGGGATGCTGCCGGTGCGCCAGCTGGGCGCCCTCGGGCATTACAGCGAGCGGCATTTGGGGCGCCTGTTCCGCCAGCACATCGGGATGGGGGCCAAGGAATTCTCCCGCCTGATCCGGATCAATCTCCTGCTCAAGCGTCTCGAAGGGCCAAACGCGTTCTCCCTGACCGAGCTCGCGCAGGAATTCGGCTTTTACGACCAGGCCCATTTCATCAACGATTTCAAGTCCGTCTGCGGGGTGCCTCCCGGGGAATACCGCAAAAACCAGTCCGTTTTTTACAATGAAACCTACAAGTTTTGAGGGATACTGGTTTTACACCAATTCCAAAAGGAGGAAGGATCATGGTTCAGTCACGCTGCGGCCTGCGCTGCCAGGAGTGCGAATACCGCGAGTCCATGAACTGCAGGGGCTGCCTGCAGATTGAAAAGCCGTTTTGGGGGGAGAGCTGCCCCGTCAAGTCCTGCTGCGAGGGCAGGGAGCTGCTGCACTGTGGGGAGTGCCCAGGGTTTCCCTGCGCGCTGCTGCTCGACTTCTCCTATGACAAGGAGCAGGGCGACGGCGGGAAGCGCCTCTGGCAGTGCCAGTGCTGGGCGAAGGAGCCCGCCCCGGCGCACTGATCGAAGCGGCCGCCTTTATTCGGGAAGGCTTCCGAAATATCTGCGGTTGTAAAGGACGGCGGGGGAGTCCGGCTTGTAGGCGGCGGCCTGCTCGTTGTACTCCCTCGCCTTTTTATGGTCCCCCAGCCGGTCGTAGCAGACGCAGAGCTGGAGACAGGGCAGGTAGCCGTAGCAGTCGGGCTGGATGAAGGCGCCGGAGCGCTCGTCGGGGGTGAGCGCAAGCGCGAGGGAATACCAGAAGATCGCCGTCTTGTAACGCTGGCGCTCGAGGAAGGAGCGCCCGAGCTCGCAGCAGATCTCCCCGCGCGGCTCGCCGTACTCCAGACTGCGCAGCAGGGAGGCGAGCGCCTCGCGCGGCCGGCCAGTGCGCTCATAGCACAGCGCGAGCAGGTGGCAGGCGTCTATACAGTTTTCCACCCACCCCTGGCCCCCGTCGAGGAATTCGAGGAAGCGCTCGATGGCGTCGCCGTAGCGTTCGTGGTAATAGAGCTCGCGCGCATAGTAAAACTGCTGTCTCGGGTCGAGGCGCTCGCCCTTCGCGATCAGCTTTTCAAAGATGCGCAGGTTGCGGTGCGGGTCGCCGGGATGGAGCTTTTTATGGGTGATGGCGATCTCGCTGTGGATGGCGTTCCCGATGGGCGGGATCACCTCGTGGATCGCGCCCATCCAGCGCGGCTGGTCCGCGCGCAGCATGAGCCGTTCGCGGTAGTAGGAGAAGGTGGGGTTTCCCCCTTCGTCAAAGGCGATGTTGTACTTCATCATGATCATGTGCTGCGAGCCGTCGAGCTCGGCCTTAAGCGCGAGGAAGCGTTCGCTGTCCTCCTTTAGGATCACGTCGTCGGCGTCCAGCCAGAGCAGGTAGTCGCCGCTTGCCTTGGAAAAGGAGAAGTTGCGCGCGGCGGCGAAGTCGTCGATCCACGTAAAGTCAAAGATTTTGTCGGTAAACTGGGCGGCGATCTCCTTGGTGCGGTCGTTTGACCCGGTATCCACGATGACGATCTCGTCGACCAGACCCTGCACGCTTTGCAGGCAGCGCGCGAGGACGTCCTCCTCATTTTTGACGATCATACACAGGCTGATGGTTTTCATCCGGTATCCTCCCTGTTTTGGGGTGTGATCAGAAAATGTCATGGTACAGTATATGGTTTTTAGGGGGAATACGTTCTAAAAGAGAAAAGGATGAAAAAAGTAAAATCCCAGGAAAGGAAACCCATCAGGATGGAAATTCGCACCGATTGCCCCTGCCGCCGCAGCTGCCCCCGGCATGGGAACTGCGCGCTCTGCAGGGAGCGGCATGAGCGGGAGGGGAAGTATCCGCCCGCCTGCCAAAGAAATCAAAGCAAAAAGAGAAAAACTCCCTCGGCATTACCGGGGGAGCGGGAATAATACGGCCCGGGACCTTGGTCCCGGGCCTCCTGTTTTTGTTGTGATGTGGGAGTATACAGTATTTGGATATTGCATCCATCGCTTTTGTTCGTGTGGGATATTCTGAAATGTTTTCATATGGAAAAAATCTTCTCGCCGCCGGATATTTACTGCTTTTTGAAGCAGCCCACAAACCTCTCGAGCGTCTCCATCAGTACTCTTTGGGGACAGGCGAGGTTGACCCGCTCAAAGCCCTGGCCGTCCTCGCCGTCTATGTAACCCTCGTCGAAGAAGACCTGGCCCTCCTGGCGCAGGGTGCGCTCGAGCTCCTTGTAGGACAGCCCCAGCGCCCGGCAATCCAGCCACTGCAGATAGGTGCCCTCCAGCGGGATGATCTTCACCTGCGGCAGCTCGCGCGAGAGGTATTCGATCAGCAGCTCGCTGTTGCGGTGCACATGCGCCAGCAGCTGCTCGAGCCATTCCTCACAGCGCTCATAAGCCAGCTCGCAGGACTTGTAGCCCAGAATGGTCAGCGAGTCGATTCCGGTGCTCAGCAGGGTATCTTCAAATTTTTTGCGCAGCGCCGGGTCCTCGATGATGATGTTCGAGACCTGCATGCCCGCCAGGTTAAAGGTCTTGCTGGGCGCGGTGCAGGTGACGGTGCGCAGGGAAATCTCATGCGAGAGGGAGGCGGTGGGAATATGCCGGTAACCCGGCATGATCAGGTCGTGATGGATTTCATCCGAGATGATGAGCAGGTCGTGGCGCAGGCAGATGTCGCAGAGCCGCAGCAGTTCCTCCCGGCTCCAGACCCGGGAACAGGGATTGTAGGGGCTGCACAGCAGCATAACCTTGTTGTTGGGGTCGGCGGCCAGCCGCTCGAGACCCTCGTAGTCCATCTCGTAGCGCGTGCCCTCCAGCTTCAGGGGGCTGGCCGCCAGCTTGCGCCCGTTCATACGGATGGCGTCGAAGAAGCAGTGGTAGGCCGGGGTCATGGTGATGATCCCTTCGCCGGGCTCGGTGTAGGCTAAAATTGCCTGGTAGACCGCCGGGACCACGCCGGGGGAGGGGGCGATCCACTCCTTTTTGATCTCCCAGCCGTGGCGGCGCTTCATCCAGCTTTGCACCGCGTCGAGATACCCTGCGGTGGGGCGGGAATAGCCGAGGATCGCCTCGTCCAGGTATGCCTTGAGCCCTTCGATGAGCTCGGGCGGGTTTTTAAGCTCCATGTCGGCCATGGTCAGCGGCACCACGTCGTCCGCCACGTTGGGGTTGGCCTCCAGCATGCGCATCCACTTGCTTGAGCCCATATTCTTACGGGAAACCAGGGTTTCAAAATCGTAGGTCATGATCAGTTTTCCTCCCGTGTTCAATGTCTTTTTCGGCCCGTCCGGGGCCTTGGATTTCAGCATAACACTTGGCCGCCGCTGCGTCAACGCTAAATTTCGAGCCGTCTCGAAAAGTCGATATAGTAACATTGGTATATCGCTTTGCGTGATGAATTGGTTTGGCGTATGATGGACGGGAGGTGAGAATTGCTTCATGCTGGTATGTGACATCGTTAAGGAAGTTGGACAGAACATCAGGAAATACCGCACCACGCGCAATATGAGCCAGGAGGAGCTGGCGCATCTGGCGGGAATCACGACCTCCTACCTGGGGCAGATCGAACGCGGGGTAAACAATACGACCCTAGTTACCCTTCAAAAGATCGCGGACGGGCTGTCGATCGAGCCCGCGCGGCTGCTGCAGTTCGACCGGCGCACCGGCAGGGGGGCGCCTGGAATACAGCTCAGTATGTATCAGTCTCAATTCGACCAGCTCACGCCCGAACGGCAACGGGAGTTTGTGGGGCTGCTTAAAATGCTGCTCGACATCGGGGTCGGCTGGACCGAGGAATAGATGAAAAATCCCTTTTTCGGGAGTCATGGATAAGGGCGGTAAGCGGGCGACAGATTACATCTGCCGCCCGCTTACCGCATTAGGGCGAAGAGGCGTAAAGGAAGGGTTCTATTCAGCCGCCGTGTGTCTGCCCCGAAAGCCCCCGCCGGTAACAGCGGTAGCACATGCTCTGGTAGCGTTCGTTCCCGCCGATTTCCACCCGACTGCCTTCGCGCAGGATTTTGCCGTTTTCGATCCTTGCGTTCACCTGCGCCACCCGCCCGCAGGCGCAGAGGGCCTCGATCCGGACCAGCTCGTCGGCCAGCTCGAAGAGCCGCCGGCTGCCGGGGAAGAGCCGGGTGCGAAAGTCGCTGGCGAGCCCGTAGCAGAAGACCGGCGCGCTCGCGCAGGCGACCTCATAGAGCGCCTCGACCTGCCGCCCGCTTAAAAACTGGGCTTCGTCCACCACCAGTACGTCGAAGGGATGGTGAAGATACCAGCGGTTAAGGTCCTCGTCCGGCGCGACCGGGTGGGCCGGCGAGCAGAGCCCGATCCGCGAGCGCACCCATTCCCCGCCGTCGCGGGTGTCGACGGCGGGCTTTAAAAGCCCGACCGAAAACCCCTTCTCCTCGAAGGAAAACTTCTGGATCAGCGCGCGTGCGCTCTTCGAGCTGTTCATAACGCCGTAGAAGAAGGTCAGTTTCGGCATGGTTTCGCCCCTTTCCTCCCTTATTTTGTAACGGAAAATACACAAATACACCTCCGGGATATGATATAATAAATAGAAATACATAAATGAAAAGAACGTTTGAAAAGAAGGAGGAGAGCATGATGGCAAACAAATTCAGCGAAATCACGCCCGATATCTTAAACCTCAGTGAGCTCTGCGTGAAAAACGGGTCGATCGCCCCGGAGCTCTACGGCAAATTCGACGTCAAGCGCGGGCTGCGCGACCTGAACGGCAAGGGCGTGCTAACCGGATTGACCGAAATTTCCGAGGTCTGCTCCACCAAGCTGGTGGACGGCGAGAGCGTCCCCTGCGAAGGAAAGCTCTATTACCGCGGCGTGGACGTGGAAAAGATCGTGGGCGGCTTCATCCGCGAGAACCGCTTCGGGTTTGAGGAGACCGCATATCTGCTGCTGTTCGGCGAGCTGCCCGACCGCAAAACGCTCGACAAGTTTACCGCGCTGCTCGCGCAGTATAGGACCCTGCCCACCAGCTTTGTGCGGGACATCATCATGAAGGCGCCGAGCAAGGACATGATGAACACCCTCGCGCGCAGCGTGCTCACCCTCTATTCCTACGACGAGCGCGCCGACGACGTTTCGGTGCCCAACGTCCTGCGCCAGTGCCTGCAGCTGATCGCGCTCTTCCCGCTGCTGTCGGTCTACGGCTACCAGGCCTACAACCACTACCACGAGGGGCAGAGCCTCTATATCCATTCCCCCTTGCCCGAGCTCTCGACGGCGGAAAACATCCTGCGCATCCTGCGCCCGGACAGCGGCTATACCGCACTCGAGGCGCGGGTGCTGGACGTGGCGCTGGTGCTGCACGCCGAGCACGGCGGCGGCAACAACTCCACCTTCACCACCCATGTGGTCACCTCCTCGGGGACCGACACCTATTCGGCGGTGGCGGCCTCGCTCGGCTCGCTCAAGGGCCCAAAGCACGGCGGCGCCAACATCAAGGTGGTGCGCATGATCGACGACCTCAAGCAGAACGTCAGGGATTGGGAGGATGAGGACGAGGTCGCCTGCTACCTCAAGAAGCTGCTGCACAAGGAGGCGTTCGACCATGCGGGGCTGATCTACGGCATGGGCCACGCGGTCTATTCGCTGTCCGACCCGCGCGCCAATATTTTCAAGGCCTTTGTGAGCAGCCTGTCCGAGGAGAAGGGGAGGGGCGAGGAATTTAAGCTCTATTCCCTCATCGAACGCCTCGCCCCGCAGGTCATCTCGGCCGAGCGCAAGATCTACAAGGGCGTCAGCGCCAACGTGGACTTTTACAGCGGCTTTGTTTACAGCATGCTCGACCTTCCCATCGAGCTGTACACCCCGATCTTTGCGATTTCGCGGATCGCAGGCTGGAGCGCCCACCGGATCGAGGAGCTGATCAACGCCGGCAAGATCATCCGCCCTGCCTATAAGAGCGTGAGCGAGCGCCGGGACTATACCCCCATCGGGGAGCGCTGAGCGTGCGGGGACAAAAGCCCGTCTGGGCGCTTATCCTGCTGATGGGCGGCATGGCGCTGCTCATTTCGCTGGGGCTTTTCTATAACATGGGCGTCTTCGTGGACGAATTCGGCCTCACGCCTGCACAGGTCTGCGGCGGGGAGGGATGGCTGCTGCTCGACTGGGCGCGGCTCGCGCTGCTCCTCGGGGTTTGCGTCTGCGCCCTCTGCGGCCTGTTTTGGGCAAAGAAAAAATAATGCTGCATCTTAAAAGCAGGGCTTCCCGCGGCATATGCCGCGGGAAGCCCTGCTTTTATTCTTCCTGCTTGTCCAGCGCATGGGTGAGGGTATAGTCTAAAATAACCTCATAGGCGTCGGCGTTGAGGTGGATCCCGTCCCCGGCGTTATATTCGTCCAATAGCCCTCCGTCGCTGCCGGTGAGCGCCTCGGCGGTATCCAGGAAGTAGCAGCCCTTCTCCTCGGCGAGCTGATAGAGCAGGGAATTGAGCCGTTCGAGCTTCTTGTTTGCAAAGCTCGGGTCGAGCTGCTCCTTGAGCGATGAGACCGGGAAGATGGACTGGATGATGATCGCGCTGTCGGGTGAGGCGGCGTGCAGCTCGTCAATCAGCCCCTCGTATTCCTCCATGAATTCCTCTTCGCTCATGAAGGAGAAGCCGTTGATCCCAAAGTCCACGATCATCCGCTCGGGCTGTGCCCGCTCCACCGCCTGCGCGATGGTCAGCAGCCCGCCTTCGTACTCCACAACCGGCTTTACGCGGGCGTTTTTATGGTTCATCCCATCCTCCGCGAAGACCTGGGACTGCTCGAGCAGCCCGTAGCGCACCAGGCCCTCGGTACGGCTGTCCCCGATGAAGACGGTGGCGCGCAGGTAATCCTCGCCCGCCGGCGGGGTCTCCCTTAGGAGAACGTCCTCCCCGGTACTCTCGCTCTTCTGCGGCGAGAGCCACAAAAACAGATTCCCGGCAAGCTGTTCCTGGTTGAGGAAGGCCCATGTGCCTGCCAGGAGCACGGCCAGCAGCCCAAGAATCAAAAAAAGTTTAATCGGAAAGCGCGATTTTGATTTTGCCACGTTGGGTCCATCCTTTGTCTAAAATTCCGGTACAGACTACTATACCATTTTAAGCGCTTGTTGCAAAGTTTTTTTCTTTACATGGCCCCCCGTACGGATGGTTCGGCACGGCTGTGAGGAGGATGGGAACACACTGCCTGTCTAAGCGCAAGCCCAATTGCCGGGTTGGATTGATAAAAATTGTAAGGAGGCAGGATATTTGTCAAAACGGGATAGGCCGGGAAACGATGGGAGAAGTCGGGAAAAGCTAGTATTTATGCGGGTTTGAACGGGATGGGAAAATTTTGAATTGACAAATATGCTGACTGCAAAAAACGGCGTTTTTCCGACGCCGTTTTTCCATATAAAAATTTAATGAAACATAGTATTCATGCGGGTTTGATGTAGATTTAATATAATAAAAATATCCAGAAATGGAAAGTTTTAGGTCTGGAAATCCTGCACGCGTGCGCACGACCCCGTGCAAGGCGTGCAAAACGAAATTTTAAGAGGCTACAAACCGCATGATTAAGACTTTGCACGCGTGCGCACGACCCCGTGCAAAACCGCTATTTTCGGGGTGAAAATAGGTCGAAATACTGGAAAAAACAAGGGTTGTTCACACTTTGGAAACAATTAATGTCACATTGGCATGATTATGCGGGTTTGAGGCTTATACTATATTTGTATAGTTTATCATAGCAAAGTGACAAAGTGCAGCTGTTTTTTGATGTCAAAAGCAATCGAAAATACCCTAAATAAAACAGCCCTATCTTGGCTGATTTCTGCGCGCCCATGTCTACGCTACAAGGCCCCTAGATGTCAGAGGAAAAGAAGTACAATATCGTGTCATTGCCACTATTGTAGTCTTGTATGCAGAGTATGTATTTAGCCTTGCAGCCTGCTATTCTTTCTTCGTCGTAACATCGCTGAAAGCCTCCTGTGTCCGCATGTCGCGGACAAATAGTGGCGCAATGCCTGCCGACGGCATTTGCCTGATCATGACCTGGAGAGCGCCAGCTATTTTATATTTATCCTTTTCAGAAAGATTCTCGATAAGTTTGAGTACTTCTTGATCTCCATCAGAAAGAGAGGGGGTAGAGATTATATTCTCTTTTCCAGTTGCTAAGTATTGTATGCCTACATTCAGCTGATCAGCAACTATCATAACTTTTTCTAGGGTTGGTTTTTGCGTTCGCCATTTGCGAATCGTACCGTTACTAAAACCGCATAACCGCTCTAGTTTTCCAATGGTAATGCCTTCTTTTTTTGCACTATTTTCTATTCTTTCAAATAGTGTCATAATGCGCACCCCCTAAAGAAAATTGTTGCATATTAACGAGAATATAATATCGCAAAAGTCTTGACAACGAGATTATAATCTCGTATAATATAGCTATGATGACTATTGACATCAAGAAATAGTCTATCATATAGCGCGCGCGAAGTCTACTATTCTAAAGAAAATTTTGTCGAAAGAGGTGATAAACATCAAGAAGGTATGGTCGGCCGGGGGGTATATCATTGTTTCATTTAGTGCAACAGAAATGAAAATGAACCCACATCAATATGGAGTTATCCGGCGTGATTTATTCACTGGTCGCTTTTGGAGAGATTTACAGAACATGGAATTAGATGGTTTGGATTCCATTGATGAAGCAATCGAAAAGGCGATCGACTTAGGGCGTGGAGACCTGGTGCCAAATGTACACGCGAGAGGAAAGCGAGCACGAGAAAAGGAAGTCCTAGACTATTTGAACGGCCTTATAACCCAGGCGAGAGTACGACAGCGACGATCATCGACGGACTACTTTATGGAATGTCCGCGAAAAGGGCTTGAGGATGATTTTTATGCAGCCCTGCACGAGCTCGACATCCTGGAGGATTTGCTTACTTTGGCGAAGGGAGAAATGTATTTATTGGATCAAGAGAAGAAGGCTGCTGATCTACGCCGGAAAGCTGAAAGAATTTTAAAAGATTATCGTCGTCAAATATCAGAGGCAGCGCATATACACGAACTCCTCAGCTCAAAGTTTCGTGAGGCAGTAGGCTTTTTATTGGGGTTAAGGACTGCCCAGGTTATTAAAGGCGATGAAATGCTGGCCTGGAATCAAGTGTTTCGGGAAACGTGGAAGACCAGGCTGCACGAAATTGATAAGGAGGCATAGTCATGCGAGATACAATAACTGATTTTGGAGAGCATGTGAAAGTGCCCAAGAAACCGCCCGTAAGATCGCGTAAGAAACCGGTGCCCCCAATGGGTGAGTTTAGGTCCATTGCAACAGATTTTGATGATCCGCCCCGTCTTGCACTTGTGCGAGCGCAAGCGGATCAGGCCGTGGCTGAGTATGAGAAGCTGCACAGCCTGGTAAACAAAACCGAGGAACAGAAAGCCCTAGAAGAGGCGGCGTGGAAAAAACTGTCACTTTGGAAATCCATTTTTGAAATTGTTTACGAGCACTGCTATGCGCCCGATCAGGCAGATCAGCGGAGGATCGAGCTGCTGGCAAATTCTATGGTTTCGGGGGATTTTGATTTACGAGTAAGTAAAATTAGTCCTAATGTGATGATGTTGGAGATCGTCACATATGCGGAAAACCGCCCCGTGGCAGAGTTCATAGTCCGCAAGCGATTGGGCTGGTTCTGTATTGATTCATATCGATTCTGCAAAATTGATAAGGAGGCATAGTCATGCGAATCAAAGCGCATAAAAGAAAAAAAGGGTCACCCATTAATGGAATGTCCCTTTGTCGGAAATGTCCTTTAGTTAAAAGATTTCCTCAAATTATAAAGATGTTAGATGAAATAGAAAAATACTCTAAGTATCATTCTCTTTAAGGTACTTCTCGATTGCCATTACGATCATTTTAGAAGAAATATCAGCAATGGGCTTATACAAAATGTCTTTAGATTGTATATCAGGATGTTGTGAGAAAAAATCGTTCAGTAATTCTTTTCGGAATTTAGTCGCGTCAAACATGTCATCACCTCCTTTCCATCGTTAAGTATAGCATTATGGATTGGAAGAATCTACATAATTTATTTCAATAAAGAGGAGTGACTAAATGTATACAAAACGCGAGCTGACGCCATTTGGCGTGGCTGTCAAAAAAGCCCTGATCGACCGGCGGATGACCCAGCAGGAGCTTGCCCGCAGGATCGGCACCAGCAGACAGTATTTGGACCTGATCCTTTTTGGGCAGCGGGCAGGGACCCAGTACGTCACCAGGATCATCAAAGCCCTTGATCTGCGGATCGAGGACAACGAGAAAACGGCATAGGGGGGATCAGGTTGGCCGAAGTATATATACCATTAGAAGAAGCAGCGCAGTTTGAAGGGATCAGGTATAACACCATGGTCCAGCGGATGAAGCGCACCCCCGAAGAATATCCGGTTATCAAAGAGCCCGGCCAGGACGGGGGCAAAGACCGGATACTGCTGCCACTGTCCGCCCTATCCCCCCAGGCCCGCCGCGCATACTGGCGCAGCCAGAAGGAGGCGACCCAGCCAACGCGGGGCGCGGTCCCCTGGTACGTGGACGCCGATCTCAATCAGTATCTCGAGCGGCACAGGGCGGAATACCTGCAAGCCGTGGACCTGGTGCGGCAGATCGACAAGTTTGTGCGGTACACCGACCGGGAGCGGACGATCTACGCCAGCGCGTTTGCGGCCCAGCTGCGGATCAGCCAGCGCACGTTGTACCGCTACACCGCCAATGTCCAGGAGGCCCGCCAGTGGGCCCAGCGCCTGGAGGACGAGCGGGGAGAGAGCTACCAATATTTCGAGGCGCTGGCCCTTTGCCGGAAGCCGAAGGATCAGAACACCTTTCCGGTTTTGGATGAGGAGCAGCGGGCCCTTATCGAAAATATCTGGTTTGATGAGGGCTTTGCCAACAACCTGGGCACCGTGGAAATGCTGTACATAGAATTGCAGCGCCAGGCCAAGACCCGGGAATGGGAGAGTATCCCGTCGATCAGCACCGTGCGGCGGTACGTGCGGTATCTGTTGGACACGGGCGGCGGCGAGAGCGCCTATTACCTTGCATCCAACGGCGCGCGGGAATGGAAAAACCAGCGGATGATCAAGGGCAAGCGGGATGTGCAATCCCTGGCAGTCATGGAGTTTGTGCAGGGCGACGAGCACACGTTTGATTGTTGGGTACAATACACCAATCCGACAAACGGCAAAATTCGGGCGGTACGCCCGGTGCTGGTGGCCTGGCTGGACACCCGGTCCCGCTGTATCCTGGGCGACGTGATCTGTGTCCACGCCAACGCGCAGACCATCAAGGAATCTATGGTCAAGATGTTGTACTCCCACCCGGGCGGCGTGCCCAAGCACCTGCACATCGACAACGGCAAGGACTACACCGCCGAAAGCAACCTGGGCCAGAGCCGCAAGCAGCGCGGTATGGAGATCGACAGCGAGACCAAGGGCTTTTACAGGTCCATCGGGATTGAAGAGTGGTCCCGGTCCCTACCTTACCAGCCCTGGGGCAAGGCACAGATTGAGCGGTTTTTTGGCACCGTCTGCCGGATGTTTACACGCTGGGTCGCGTCGTACACCGGCACCCTGACCGGGTCGCGGACAGTGGGCAAGCGCCGCAAGGATGTGGACGGAATGCTGGAGCGTGGCGAGCTGTTGACCATGCAGGAGTTTTACGGCCTTTGGAGCAAGTGGTTGACAGAGGTCTACCATCAGCGGCCCCACAAGGGACTAAAAGAAGACGGGGAGACGCACATCAAGCCCCTGGAGCTGTTTGACAAGGCCGAGAACCGGTACATCAAGGCCCCGCCGCCGAGGGAGTTTGCGGCCATGTTGTTGATGAAGGCCGAGACCGCCCGGGTCAGTAACCAGGGGATCAGGCGCTGGGGCAAGCTGTACACCCATTATGAGCTGTCCAAGTACGTCGGGCAGAAGGTGGCGATCAAGTGGGACGTGGATAACGTCACCAAGCTGTACGTCTACACCCGCAGCGGCGAGAAGATATGCGTGGCCGAATCCGCCGAGCTGCTGCTGATTGCGTCGAGAGTGTCACAGGAGGAGCTGGAGCGGCACAACCGAGATCAGAAGCGGCAGTACAAGGAGGTGCGGGAGCAGCTGCAACGGCTGCGCACCCCGTTTGAAGAGCGCCAGGGCGGCAGCGGCCCGCACGAGGCGGTGGGCAAGCTGGACCTGACCATTAAGGCGGACCGGTCGGACAAGGTGGTGTCACTGCCGACGGATCGCCAGTATCGCGAGGAGAAGCAGGAGCAGCGGGAGAAGGAATCGAGCAACGAGTATTTTGAGGCCGCAGCCAAAAAGGCGTTTGACCGCCTGAAAGAAATCGGATAGGGGGCTAAAGCATGGAAGTGCTGAGAGCGGAAGAGTATCAGGCGCGGACCGATCTGGCCACGCAAGTGAAGGAGTACATGGATCAAAAGGGGATGACCATCCAGCAGATCGCGGACGAGGTCGGGTGCTCGAGGACAACGTTGAGCCGGTACTTAAATGGTAAGTATAACGCGGATGTAAGCACCCTGGAGGGGTCGCTGCGCAGATACATAGGCGGGGAGCCGGAGCAGCCGAAGCCCCCGAAGCCGAAGAAGACCGGGAAGCGGAAAGCATTTTTCCAATCCAGCGACAGCTCCAGTGTGCTAGGGGTCTGTGCCCTCTGCCAAGAAAATCAGGGGCTCGGCGTCGTGGTGGGACCTTCGGGGTATGGCAAGTCCTACGCATTGCAGCATTATGCCAGCCTGCCCCGTGTCGTCTACTTGGAGTGTGACGATTCGATGGGGATTCGGGACCTGGCGTCGGCGCTCAATATGGGCACCGGCCAGAAGCAGGTCAACTCTTCGGTCTGGCAGCAGTCGATGGGTATCCGGCAGTTTTTTAAAGACAATCCGGGGTATTTGTTGATCGTGGACGAGGCCGACAAGCTGATCGGGCGCAACTCCACAAAAAAGCTGGAGATTCTGCGGGCGATCTACGACCAATCAAACGTGGGGATGGTGATCGCCGGGGAGCCCATGCTGGAGGCGCAGATCAAGACCCTGACCGAGCGTTTTGCGAACCGGGTCGATTTTTATGCCAGCCTCAAGGGGTTAAAGCCCAAGGAGGTCGAGGCATACGTCGAGGACCTGGACATCGAGCCCAAGGCGGTTGACGAGCTGATCCGCCGAGGCTGCAACAAGCGCACGGGCTGCTTTAGAGTTTTGGATCGGACCCTGAACAATGTGTTTAGAATCCTGCGCGAAAAAGACGAGACGCGGATCACCCTGGAGATCATCAACCAGGCGTCCGGTATGCTGATGTTGTAAGCCAGAAATCAAGATAACTGACAAAGGAGTGTCGATCATGAATAAGAAGATCACCGCTATTATGGATGAGGTTACCATCGGATTAAATTGCCTGGAGGCCAGGGTCGAGACCAAGGAGCAGGTCAAAGAGCGGATACGCACCGCGCTGGAGCAGGCCGAGATCGACCGCCCGGCGCGGAGCCTGGAGGAGGTCCCTATCAAGGTGCTGGACCTAATGCGCGAGCGGCTGGGGATCGCCTTTTTGGTGGAGGATGGCAAGATCGTCGGGTACTACAAGGACGGCGGCAGTTATTACGCCGACGAGGAGGAGCGCCGCCGCCAGTGGATCAGCGGGGAGGTGGAATAGATGGCGCGCAGGCGTGTGCTTGAAGCCCCTGTGCTGCGGTCCTGGGATGAGGTGGACCAGGCGCTGCGGGAGATCGCCGAGGAGGAGATCATCCTCGGCGACATCCAGGGCGACATGAACAAGCAGATTAACGGGATCAAGGAGATCGCCAAGCAGCAGAGCAAGCCGCACCAGGACCGGATCAGCACCTTGACCAAGGACGTCAAGGAGTATTTTGATCAACACCGGGAGGAGCTGGGCAAGAGCAAGACCAAGTATTTTAATTTTGGCGAGTGCGGCTACAGGCTGTCCACCTCGGTCACCCTGCCCAAGGGTCGGGAAAAGCTGGCCGAGCTGATCCGCCGCCTGAAAGCCCGGAGGATGTCGGACTGTATCATCACCAAGGAGACGATTGACAAGGAGGCGCTGCGCAAGTACGGCGAGGCCAGGGTCGCGGCGGTGGGCGCTACCCTGGTGCAGAAGGATGTGTTTTGGCTGCGGGCCGCGCAGGATAAGGTCGAGCAGCTTGATCTTCCGAGGAGGTGAGCGGATGGCAGAGTATAGGCGGCCGGAGAATACGATCCGCCGCATATGGGCGATCGCCAAGTCGCCCGAGCTGGCGCTGGCCGAGGATGATCTGTACAGCATTATCTACCAGGAGACCGGTAAGCAGCATATGCGGGAGCTGACCAAGGCCGAGATCGTGCAGGTGTGCGAGACCTTGCAGCGGCGCAAGGACGCGGTCCTGCGGCAGCGCAGGGGGCGCAGGTACAGCGACAACGGCAATCCGTTTACGGCCAAGCAGCGCTGCAAAATCTACGCACTGACCAAGGTTCTGGGGTGGGATAAGCAGCCGGAGCGGCTAAAGGGGTTTGTCCGCAAGCGGTTTGGTGTAGACAGTGTCGAGTGGCTGGGTTGTGAGGACTGCAACAAGGTGATCGAGGCGCTAAAGGCCATGATCGCCAGGCAGAAGAAGGAGGAGAAAGACCATGGCTAAGCAAACAGCCAGAGAAAAGAAAATGCGGGCCAAGCTAAAAAAGGAATTGCAGGAGAAAGGGGTCATCCCACCTGATAAGCCCCGGCTGAACCGCAAGAAGTTTGCGCAAGAGGTGGTCAAGGAATTTGACGAACTGAACGATGCTATGATGTACTGGTATATCCGGGAGGGGATCAGCTGGATGATTGCCGGTCATGAGGATAGGCCAATAACGCCCGAGCAGATCGGGATTTTGAAGGTTATGAAATTGGCCACTGAGCTCAAAAAATATGAGAAGGCGCTGCCGGAAGGCACCACGCAATACAATCTAATGGACCTATATAAAGAAGTTGTTGCGCCGATCATGGACTTATAAGGAGGAAAATATGAATAAATCAGTATTTGCCAAGTGCATCGACGTCAGCCGGTGGCAGGGGGATATAGACTGGAAGGCGGTCAAGGCGGCGGGAATCGACAACGTGATGATCCGCTGCTCGAGCTGGGACAACAGCGGCCCATGTGAGGACCCGAATTTTAAGAGCAACATCAGCGACGCCTATGCTGCGGGCTTAAATGTCGGGGTCTATCATTATTCCTACGCCGCCAACGTGGCCGAGGCTCGGAGAGAGGCCAAGTTTGTGCTGGAGCTTTTGGCCCCCTACCGGCTACAGTTGCCGGTGGCCTTTGATTTTGAGGATATAGCGGCACATGAGCCATTGAGCAAGCGCCAGGCGACCGACATCGTCAAAGCCTTTTGTGATCTGCTCGAGGGGGAGCGGTACTACTGCGTGCTGTATACCTTTGCGAGCTGGATGTCGGGTAAGTTTTACGACGCCGAGATCGCCAAGTATGACAAATGGGTCGCGCATGTTGGGGTCAGTGCCCCGGCCTACAGCGGCGATTATGGTATTTGGCAGTATTCCCACACCGGCCAGGTGGCCGGGATCAAGGGTAACGTCGATCTGAACTACATATATAAGGATTACCCAGCGATCATCAAGGCGGCGGGCCTGAACGGATACGAGCGGCCCAAGCCGACGCCGCAGCCCGAGGAGCCGGACGCGGACGACTGGCAGGAGGCGGGTCTGGATCAGTTGGCCCAGGCCGGGGTCATCGACCGGGACGAGTGGGCCGGGCGGATGGACGAGCAGGTCACGGTCGGCGAGCTGCTGGGCCTGCTGGGGAGGATGACGGCAAAATGAGGAGGCGCACGGTATGGAGGACTGGATCAAAGACCTGACCGTGGATATGCTACCAGAAGGGCCCGCACGGCAGATCGCCGAGGCGGTCGGGGTCGAGAATCTGGTCAGGCTGGCCGAGCTGTTTGGCGGTACTACCTTTTACATGCCCAAGACCGACAGCCTGATCCGGCCCGTGCGGGACGCGCGAATCAAGGAGGAGTTTAGCGGCTACAATACCGCCGAGCTTGCCAAGCAGTACAATGTCACCGAGAGCTGGGTCCGGCAGCTGTGCGGGCCCGGGAAGATCAAGGGACAGATCAGTTTTTTTGATCAATAGATTTTGCCCTATCTGTCAATAAATGGATAGGGCAAAATTTTTTTAACTTTTTTTAAAAAAACCCTTGCAATTATAATACATATGTATTATAATTAAAACAGAAAGAAAAGAAACACCAACGACAGAAAGGAAGTTGACTATGTATTACATTAATTATCACACTGGCGCGGGCGACAATAACGCGGAGACCTTAGAGCAGGCTAAGGTCCTGGCGGACCAAGGCGCAGCGTATACGCAGCAGCCCATCACCATCCACGACGAGGACGGAGAAGAAGTAGCGAGAAGAAACTGGTTTGGCGTTGAATATAACGCTGAGGACGATCAGGAAACGATGGACCCCATCACCTACGGCAGCTTTGGATACTATGGGGATTGGCAAGAATAAAACGATCACGGAGGACTTATGTCAGAGTTGATTAGTATTGTGGAGTATGCAGCCATGCACGGGAAGCACCGCGTTACCGTGTCGCATTTGGCGGTGCAGGGAAGATTTAAGACCGCGCAAAAAATTGGCCGCAATTGGGTGATCGACAAAAACGAACCCTACCCGGAGGACCAAAGAGCGCAAAACGGCAGGCGTCCGAAAGAAGAGAAAGAATAAAAAGAACCCGGTACATCGAGGGATGTGCCGGGTCTTTTTTTGTTGGCATCCTGCCAAAAATCATCACAATCACTACGTATGTCAACTTGCGTCAAATGGCTTTAATATAGGGTTATGGGCTAAGCCCATAACCCATTTTTATTTACCCCAAAGGGGAGGAGGAGAAGCATGGAAACGATCCAAACGATGGCAAGCGAGCTGCTGATCAATCTGGCGCTGGGGATCATCACCCTGCTGGGCGCTTATGGGATGTATTACATTACCAGGGCGGCGGGCAAGGTGCGCGAGCAGACGCGGCAGATCAAGGACCAGCAGCGGCGGCAGCTGCTGCTTGACGCCCTGGACGATGTGGAGACCTTGGCGACCGTGACGGTCGCGGCGATCGAGCAGACCACCGCCAAGGAGCTGCGGGAGGCGGTAATGGACGGAGAGGTCAGCAAAGACGAGCTGATCGCCCTGTCGCTAAAAGCCTATGAGGACATCAAGGCTAAAGTCGCGCCGGAGGCCCAGCGGGTGATTGCCGACAACCTCGGCAGCTTTGACGACTACCTGACCCGGTTGATCGAGAGCAAGGTGCTGGAGATCAAAGCGGCCACGGGCCAGTAAGGGGGCACATATGGACGGGGCCACCATTGCAATGTTTGTCTTTCAGACGGTCGTCACGGCGATCGTGGGGATCGCCGCCTGGGGGATCAAAAACGCGATTGCCGAGATCAAGGCGGTGACGAGCGACCTGAAGGAGGCGGACCGGGAAAACGCCGAGCGGATCATCAAGGTCGAAGAAAAGTTAAATGATTTGAAGGCCGATCTACCTTTGATCTATGTCACCCGCGAGGACTACATCCGGATTATGAATCGGGTGGAGGATAAGCTGGACCAGATCATATACGGGGGCGGCTGCTCCTCAAAGGGAAAGGAGGATTAGAAACATGCCGATTATGGATGAGCGGGACGAGCACGAGGCCCTGCAAAACAAAGCGATCCGGGGCTATATCGTGCGCGCCCTAGCCAAGGGCAGCCACAACGCCCTGTTGGTGCGCCAGATCACAAACGCCTTGGTGGCGGACGGCTTGATCATTGCCCCGGACATCAGCAAGCACCTGGACTATCTGCTGGATGCTGAGTACATCGTCTTTACGGATCGGACGGCCAATGCGTACAACGCATACCGGCGCGACGCCGTGATCAAGTTGTCCCGCAAGGGCGTGGACCTGGTTGAGGGGACGATTGACGATCCGGGGGTTGCGATCTGATGGGAAAGCGTAAGCGTACGCGGATCAGGTCCTCAATCGATCAATTGCCGCCCGAGATCAAAGCGCAGCTTGACGCCAGGCTGATGGACACGGCCAATACCTACGAGGACATATCCGACTGGCTCAAGGGCCAGGGTCACGAGGTCAGCAAAAGCGCGGTAGGCAGGTATGCGATCCGGTCCAACCAGGCCGCGCAGCGGGTGGCCGAGACGCTGGAGCGCACCCAGGCGATCGCCGCAGCGGTGGAGCAGCACCCCGATCTGGACTATACCAAGGCGGCCAGCATGGTACTGATGGACGGCCTGATGCAAAAGGTCTCCACGGCCGAGGAGGAGTTTGCCGAAATGCCGCTGGATAAGGCGGGGCGGCTGATCGCTTCGCTGTCCCGCAACGCGACCTATGACAAGCGGGTACGGCAAGAGTTAAAGCACAAGGCCGAGCTGGCCTTTGAGGAGCTGGAGGTCGAGCTGATGAGTGCGATCAAGCAGGACCCGGAGCTGTCCGGCCCGCTGCATGACATCTTAACAAGAGCCAAAGAGAAGCTGATGGAGGATGGATAAGGTGACGTCAAACAAGGGCTGGATCAACGTGGAGGACAGACTGCCGGAGCGGTTTGTCCCGGTTATTGTCTGCCGGGAAGACGGCAGAGTTGAACAGGGATACCGCGATTTAAACGGTTGGTGGAAGGTGTACGGTACACGTACAAAGCACGTTACCCACTGGATGCCCATGCCGGAGCCGCCAAAAGAAACCTGTCCAGGTTAAGGGGTAGGAAAGGAGGCACTGAGCAATGCCGATTGATCTGCGGGAGTATCTGGAGCAGCTAGAAGAGCCGGAGGACCGAGAAGCAGCAGCCAACCGGGAATATCAGCAAGAGCTATTCGGACGGTACGTCACTCAGGGCGACAACTTCCCGGAGCTGCGGGAGAAGCTGCTGCGGGAGTACCGGGCCGGGGCCGAGCTGACCGGTCCGAAGGGGCTGCGCAAGGCGCTGGGTGCAATCGACCTGGAGTATTTTGGCCGGGCCTACCTGCCCCACTACTTTGTCCGTCAGTCCCCGGCGTTTCACGCCGAGCTGGACGCGATCTGGCGGAAAGGGGTCATGAAAGGCCGCGACCCGCTGCACGAGGCGCGGGAGATCAGCCGGATGGACGGCTGCCGCCGAGCGATCGAGGCCCCACGCGGCCACGCCAAGAGCACCACCTTTACCTTTAAGGACGACCTGCACGCCGCCTTGTACGGCTACAAGCACTATATCATCATCCTGTCCGACAGCTCTGAGCAGGCCGAGGGATTTCTCGGCGACACCAAAACCGAAATTGAGGAGAACGCCGCGATCCGGGAGGACTTTGGCGACCTGGTCGGAAAGGTGTGGAAGTCGTCGGTCATCCTGCTGTCCAACGGCACCAAGATCGAGGCGCTGGGCGCGGGGAAGAAGATCAGAGGCCGCCGTCATAAGCAATGGCGTCCAGACCTGATCCTGTGCGACGACCTGGAGAACGACGAAAACGTCAATACCCCGGAGCAGCGCCGCAAGCTGCGCAACTGGTACTACAAGGCGGTTTCCAAGGCAGGGGACACCTACACCGACATTGTATATATCGGCACCCTGCTGCACTATGACGCGCTGCTGGCCAACGTCGCCAGCAACCCGGAGTATAAGGCGGTCAAGTATCAGGGCGTCATATCCTTTGCCAAAAATGTTGACCTTTGGGACGCGTGGGAGCGCATCTATACCGATCTGTCCAACGATCGTCACCAGGAGGACGCCAAGGATTTTTACCTGGCCAACAAGGCCGAAATGCTAAAGGGCACCAAGGTCTTATGGGAGGAGAAGCTATCCTACTACGATTTGATGGTCATCCGGGTGTCAGAGGGCGAAGCAAGTTTTAACAGTGAGATCCAAAACGATCCGATCGATCCCGAGAACTGCGCCTTTAACGAGGAATGGTTTGACTACTATGACGACGAGGGCAAGACCCCGCCCGACTTTTCGGACCCACGTTTTGTCTTTATCGGCGCCAACGATCCCAGCCTTGGTAAGAGCAAAAAGAGCGACACGTCGTCGATCATCGGCCTGGCCAAGGATACACGCAGCGGGTACATGTACGTGGTGATCGCCTCTGTGGAACGGCGCAAGCCGGACCAGATCATCGAGGACGCGATCGAAACCAACCGCCGACTAAGGCGGGATTACAAAAGGCCCTTTATGCGGTTTGGGGTCGAGACCGTCCAATTCCAACAGTATTTTAAAGACGTTATGGCGCAGCGCGCCGCCCAGGCCGGAGAGTATCTGCCTATTGAGGAGATCAAGAGCGTGCAAAACAAGGACGTGCGCATCCAATCCTTGCAGCCCTACGTCAAAAACGGATACATCAAGTTTTCCAAACGGCACAAGGAGCTGATCAAGCAAATGCAGGAATACCCCATGGGTAAAAACGACGACGGCCCGGACGGCCTGGAGATGGCCGTCAAACTAGCCCTTGACATCAAGATCGGCACCAAGGTGGACTATAAGTCGGTGATCAGCCGGGCGCTAAACTTCCGCCATGGCGGTTATTGAGAGGAGACAGACCCTTGAATATATGGAGCAATCTGAAGGATAAGGCCCAGGAGATCATCCATAGAGCCCGCCCGGACACCGGCGAGGTAGCGGTCTCGTCGCTACAGGACAAATACTCCACCTATCCGTCCAACGACTTGACGCCCAAGCGCCTGGCGGCGATTTTCAAGGAGGCCGACGCGGGCGACGTGTTGCGGCAGATGGAGCTTTTCGAGGAGATCGAGGAGAAGGACCCGCACCTTTTCTCGCAGCTCCAGACCCGAAAAAATGCGGTCACTGGTTTGGATTATGAGGTCATTCCCTTTTCCGATGACCCGAGGGATAAGGAGATCGCCGACTTTGTCGCCGAAGAGCTGGGGAGCCTGGAGAGCTTCGAGGACATCACCCTGGACCTGCTGGACGCGATCGGCAAGGGGATAGCGGTTTCCGAGATCATATGGGGATACGACGGCGGGCGGGTCGTGATCAAGGACGTCAAGTGGCGACATCAAAAGCGTCTTGTGTGGGACACCGACGACAACCTGCGGATCACTACCGATGATCACCCCGAGGGGCTGCTGCTGCCCCCAAACAAGTTTGTCGTCCACCGGTACAAGGCCAGATCGGGCCACCCGGCCCGGGCGGGCGTGCTGCGGGTGGTCGCCTGGATGTATCTTTTTAAAAATTATGACGTCAAAGATTGGACCGCTTTTTGCGAGGCTTACGGTATGCCGCTGCGCCTGGGTAAGTATGCGCCAGGAGCCAGCGAGGACGACAAGCGGGCGTTGATGGAGGCACTGATCAAGATCGGGGCGGACGCGGCGGGGATCATCCCGGACGGAACCATGATCGACTTTATCACCACCGAAAAAGCGTCCAGCACCAATCTGTACGAGCGGTTGGCCCGGTATTGCGACGAGCAGATCAGCAAGGCGATCCTGGGCCAGACCCTGACGTCGGACAGCGGCGGCGGGAGCTACGCGCAAAGCAAGACGCATAACGAGGTCCGGCACGACCTGACGGCGGCGGACTGCCGGGCGCTGGCGGCGACGCTGCGCCGGGACTTGATCCGGCCCCTGGTGGTATATAACTTCGGCGAGGATCGCCGGATACCCAAAATCCGGTACCATTTCGAGGAGGCGGATGACCTCAAGGAGACCGCCGAGGTGTGCAAGACTTTGATTTGTGACATCGGCCTCCCGGTCTCGGAAAACTATCTGTACAAAAAGTTTTCCATCCCCGAGCCGGGGGAGGACGAGAAGACCATCACTCCGCCCAGGGCGGCCCCACTGCCCTTTAAAGAGACCCTGGTGCTCAAGGATCAGGGTGGGGAGGCAGTACAGGATCAGGTGGACCGGATTGCCGACGCGGCAGCCGTGGAGGGAGAAAAGAGCTTCGCGGGCGTGCTGGACCCGATTGTCAAATTGCTTGATGGCGCGGGCAGTTTGGAGGAGCTGAAGGAGCTGCTGGAGGACGGGGAGACGGTCGAGCGGGTGCTGCGGGAGATGGACGTCGGCGCGCTGGACGACCTGCTGCAACGGGCCATGACCCTGGCCTACCTCGAGGGGCGTGAGCAGCAGGATGAATGAGATCGAGAGTGTCATCACCCATGGCGGGGCGTTTAAGTTTGAGGAGGCGGTCCGGTACTTTAAGGGCAAGATCACCCTAAAACCCAGCGAGTTTTACCGGATGGCGGAGAAGTACCGGTCCCTGGCCTTTACGGTTTCCAACTACAGCAAACTCGAGGTCCTAAACAAATTCCGGGAGGAGCTGCTGCGGGCGATCGAAGACGGAGAGACGATGGCCACCTTCAAGGAGCGGATGGATACTTTCCTGACGGATCAGGGGTATCAAGGGACCACTCCCTTCCAGGTCCGCACCATCTTCGAGACCAACGTCCAGACGGCCTATCAGGTGGGACACTACGACCAGATGTCCGATCCCGGGGTCCAGAAGCTGCGCCCTTACTGGCAGTATCAGGCGGTACGGGACAACAGCACCCGGCCCGCCCACCTGGAGATGGACGGCAAGGTCTTCCCGGCCGATAGCCCGGTGTGGGACACCTGGTATCCGCCCAACGGCTTTAAATGCCGCTGCACGGTCACATCCCTCTCGGCGCGGCAGGTGCGGGAGCGGGGGCTGGAGGTGGAGCATGAGGTCCCGCTGCGGGTCCAGTTGCCGGACGGCCGGCTGATCGTCATGCACCCTGATGTGCATTTTGCCTACAACCCGGCCAAAAGGCAATGGTCTCCGGACCTTACGGACTACCCCGAGCCCCTTAAAAATGCCTATCAAAATCTGCAAAAGGGCAAAAAAGTAAAATAGGCGGCTAAAACGCCCTGGAAGGGGCCGCAAGGATAAAAGGTAAAATTACCGCCCCATGCCAATTTACCCCCGTGCGCACGCGTGCGCACGCGGTCTATGGCGATTTCAGAGGTGGAAAAGGAAAGGAGAGTGTGGATGATAGAACTTTTTGCCTGTTCAGCGGGGCGTGCCGAGGTTTCGGGCGCGCCCGAGGTCATCAAGATTTTGCCTCTTGGACATGTCACGACCACCGAGGGCAGCTTTGAGGTTGACGCTGAGAGCTACAAGCTCATGCAAGAGCAGTACCGGGCGAGGCGGCTGGACCTGCCGATCGATTATGAGCACCAGACACTAAAGGACGTCCAGGCCCCGGCAGCTGGTTGGATCAAGGAGCTGGTCCTGCAGGAGGACGCGATCGCCGCCCGGGTGGAGTGGACGGACAAGGGTCGCGAGTACCTGGAGCACCGGGAGTACCGGTATCTGTCTCCGGTGGTACTGGTCCGGGCAAAGGATAAGAAGGCGGTCGGGCTGCACTCGGCGGCGCTGACCAACAAACCGGCGATAGACCGGATGTTTGCAATCGTCAATTCGGATCGGCTTCCCCCGTGGGGGGCGATCCCGAAGAATAAAAAAGGAGGCAATCAAGTGGAAGAGTTAGTAAAAAAGATCGCCGCAGCCCTCGGACTGGGCGAGGAGGCGAGCGAGGAGCAGCTCATGCAGCGCCTCGGTGAGATCGTCGGCGAGGCCAAGGACCTGAAAGCAAAGCAGGAGGCGCAGGATCAGGTCGTCGCAAACAAAAACGTCTGCGAGCTGCTCGGCCTCAAAGCCGGGGCACCGGCGTCAGAAGTGAGCGCCAGGATCGTTGAGCTCAAGGATGGCGGCGCGGGCAATGTCGAGGCCGAGCTCAGGGCGCTCAAGGGCCGTCTGGCCGATCGGGACGCCGAGGATATGGTCGAGCTGGCCTTAAAGGACGGCAAGATCACCCCGGCTCAAAGGGAGTGGGCCAAGGAGTACGCCCTCAAGGACCCGAGCGGGTTTAAGGCGTTTGCCGATAAGGCCCCGCAGGTGGTCCCGCTGAGCGAGATCGCCCCGGGCGGCGGTAAAGAAGACAAGAAAAAGGTGTCCGAGGAGACGCTGGCGATCTGCAAGCAGGTCGGGGTCAGCCCCGAGGACCTCGAAAAATTTGGAAAGGAGGACTAAATCATGGCAGCACTTGACAATGTACGGGACACCGTCGAGGTCGCAAACAACGCAAAGTATCTGGTGATCCCGGTCAAAGGCGGCGTCACCATCTACCAGGGGGCGCTTGTGGCGGTTGACGCCAATGGTTACGCGATCCCCGGCAAAAAGGCGGCGGGTATCACCGCAGCGGGCCGGGCGGAGGAGACCGCCGACAACGCGGGCGGCGCGGACGGCGCGATCAGCATTAAGGTGTCCCGGGGCGTCTTTGTCTGGGATAACACAGCGACGTCGGCCAACAAGGTGGGCGCGGCGCACATCTTAAAACCCTGCTACATCGAGGACGACCAGACCGTCACCGCCCTGGCGACCGGCGCGTCGATCGCCGGACTGGTGATCGACGTGGACGAGGGCGGCGTCGTGGTGGAGATCAACCCGGCGCTGACCGCACCGGCAGCGGGCGCATAGCCCGACACAAAAAAGGAGGATAACAGATGATTATCAATGCACAGACCATGCGGGGCATTTTTGTCGCCTTTAACACCTTATTTAATAAGGCGTTTGCCGACGTCGCCCCGCTGTACACCAGGGTGGCCACCGTGGTGCCGAGCACCACCAGTGAGGAGACCTATGCCTGGCTGGGCGACATCCCCATGATGCGCGAGTGGATCGGGGACCGGGAGCTGCAAAACCTGACCGCCTCGGACTACACCATCAAAAACAAAAAGTTTGAGTTGACCGTCGCGCTGCCCCGCGACGCGGTGGAGGACGACAAGATCGGGGTCTACAATCCGTCGATCCAGATGCTTGGACAGTCTGCCGCGCTGCACCCGGATCAGTTGATCTTTGGGCTGCTAAAGGATGGCTTTGCACAAAAGTGCTACGACGGCAAGGCGTTTTTTGCGGCGGATCACAAGATCGGCAGCAAGACGGTCAGCAACAAAGGCACCGACAAGCTGTCTCCTGATAGCTATGCGGCGGCCCGCGCATCCATGATGTCGCTGACCAACAGCAAGGGCAAAGCCTTAAATATTGTCCCGAATCTCTTGGTCGTGCCGCCCGCACTGGAATCGATGGCCCGCAAAATCCTGCTGGCCGATCAGATCGACGGCACCACCAACACCCTCAAAGGCACCGCCGAGCTGCTGGTCGTCACCGAGCTGGCCGGGAATGATGCCGCCTGGTATCTGCTGGCGACCAACAAACCGTTAAAGCCCCTGATCTACCAGGACCGCAAAAAGGCAACCTTTGTGTCAAAGACCAACGAGACGGACGACAACGTCTTTTTCGGGGGCAACTACCTTTACGGCGTGGACAGCCGTGGCAACGCGGGCTTTGGCTTTTGGCAGATGGCCTATGGCAGCGACGGCAGCAAGGCGTAAAGATCATAATCAGCGGTAGACCGTAAGGGGAGAAGGGCGTGACAAGACACGCCCTCTGAAAAGCAGCTTGCACCTCAAAGCAAGAGGTGCATCCCGCTTCGCGGGCGCGCTGCTTTTGCTAAATTGGAGGATTTAATTATGGCATACTGCACCAAGGACGAGGTCCGGGAGATGATCAAGGACGACGCCTTAAACGCCCTGATCGGGGACACCTACATAGACGACCCGATCGAGCGCGAGGAGCTCGTCACCCCGATCATCGAGGAGGCGATCGCAGACGCGGACGGGGAGATCGACGGATACCTGGCCAAACGGTATCCCGTCCCCCTGGACCCCGCCCCCAAGGTCATCAACAAATTTGCCAAGGATATCGCGGTGTATAACTTGTTTTCCCGGCTTGGGATCGACGAGGGGAGCGAACAGAAAAACTATCTGAACCGATATAACGCGGCAGTTAAGTTTTTGACCCTCGTCGCCGAGGGCAAGGTCAGCCTGGGGACGGTGGACACGACCAAGGCCGCAAATACGGGATTTGCGGTCCGCTCGAACCAGCGGCTATTTACCCGCGACAGTTTGCGAGGGATGTAGTTTGAAAGCAGGCTTTCAAACTTGGAGTTTCGTGCTTTTGCCGCTGCCGCGACAATTTCGCAGAGCGAAACCAGCACAAAACATCCGAAAAGGAGTTGATTAAATTGGGGAGCAGTATCCGCCTGGAGGGCGACGTCAAGGGCCTGCTGCGCCGGATCAACCAGTTTGCGTATTTGGACAAAAAGGCGGTCAGTGCCGCCATGGCCGAGGCGGTGCGTACCTCCACCGTCGAGCGGTTTAAAAAGCAGACGGACCCCCAGGGCAAGCGGTGGAAGCCGTCGATCCGGGCCCAGCGGGAGGGCGGCGTCACGTTAAGTGACAAGGGCCGGCTGCGCAACTCGATCAAGTCCAAGTCGGACGCCTCGGGCTTTGCGGTCGGGACCAACCTGATTTACGCCGCCACACATCAACAGGGCGAGAAAGGCCGCAGGATCACCATCCGGGCCAAGACGTCCAAGGGACTGGTCTTTCGGTATAAGGGGCGCTGGATGCGCAAGCAGCAGGTCAAGATCGCGGTAAAGATTCCCGCTCGCCCGTTTTTGGGCCTGAGTGAGGAAGACATGCAGGAGATCAAGGGCACCGTGGAGGACGCCCTGAGGGAGGATTAAGGATGTTTTTACAGTGTCGGCAATATCTGATCGACAAGCTGACGGAGGCAGGGGTCAGACCGCCAGTTGTCACCAGTCAAAAAAGATTAAGAACAAGTCAGGATAGCCATATCGGGGCGGTCCTGTTTGAGAGTGAGACCTACGCCAGAAGCGGCCAGAAACGCAGATACCAGACAGAGAGTGGCGATCAGCAAAGACGGCGCAAGGTCTTCGACCGGGAGCTTACCTTCGACGTAGTGATCGGCGAGTACGAGCAGGAAAAGGCCGAAGAGATCGTCGAGCGTTTCATTTCCCTCCTCGATCGCGGCTTATATATTGACGGCAATTATGTTTATCTCGAGGTCGAGGAGGCCGATTGGGTCGATCAGGACGACAGCATCCTCAAAGCCAAGATCGCAGTACAGGTAACGATTAAATTTGTGGGCGGGGTCTACCGCGACACCAAGCTATACGACGCTGACAAGCTCGGCTTGGACATCCAGGTCGAGCGGTCGGTGCCGGGAAAGGAGTAACAGATGGCAAAAACAGGGACAGCGGCTCAGGCGGCGGTATCACAGCCCGAGCCGAAAAATATACAGCGGACCATCGAGGAGCTGCGCGGGATCACCGGCACGAGCGTCGCGCTGCACTATGGCGCCTGCGCCGCCGAGAGCTGGGGACCGGGCAAAATGGTCACCCAGGCGGAGTATGAGGCGGCGGTCAAGAGATTCGGCAGCGCCCCGATCGGAGGGAAACAAAAATGTTAAGAGATGTAGTAACCAAAGTCAGCGACGGCCTGCTCGGCTTTGCGACGGAAAAGGGGACCGGCATCTTTGTGGACGTTGGCGCGTCGCCGGTGGTCTCGGACGGCCCGGTCATCATCACCGGCAATATGGGCGTGTCCAAAATTCGGGAGCGCCTGGGGCTGAGCCCCCTGGCCGATTCGGTGATGGATGCAGTGGAGAACGGCGCCAACCGGATTTACTGTCTGCCAATGGCCGCCTCGGTGGCCGGGACAGTCGGCGAGATCAAAGCCTCCCGTGCGGATGGAGGGACCCTGACGGTCGAGGGGAGCCCCAACAACGCCTATGGCGTGATCATCAAGATCACCGGAAAGGGCAACCTCAACACCGCCCTTTTTGTCTACTCGATCGACGGAGGCTACTCGTTTAGCGATGACATCACCGTGCCGGTCGCGGGCAAGTACGAGATCGCCGGGACGGGACTGACCGTCACCTTCACCGAAGCTGCAGACAGCTCGGACGCCGCGCCGTCCTTCCTGCTGGACGACAGTTTCTCTTTTGCAACTACCGCGCCGCAGATGTCCAGCGCCGACGCGCTGGCCGCGATCGACAAGCTCAAGACTTTTTCCGAGCTCTATGAGTTTGTGCACATCATCGGAGAATCTTCGGCAGAGATGTGGGCGGCGGTGTCCGCCGCACAGGTGGAGCTGGAGGCGGACTACCACAAGCCCCTGATGTTTGTACTGGAGGCGTTTGTCCCCAATGAGGGGGAGAAGGTCGAGGATTACGCGCTGCGTCTGGAGGCGGCCCGCAAGCAGGTCAAAAACCGGGCGATCCAGGTGGTGGCGGCCCGCGCCCTGTACACCAAGCTGGACGGGACCACCCGGGAGCAAAACTGCGCCGGAATCGTCTGCGGGCTGTACGCCAAGACCAACGTGCAGCAGTCGATCGGGCGCACCCGCGATACCGCGGGCATGGGGATCAAAAAGGCCAAGATGGCTGAGCTGCGCCCGCGTGGGATCGAGGAGTATGTCGAGCTGCTGGACGCGGCGGACTTTCTGACTTTCCGGGAATATGACGGGCTGGACGACTACTTTGTCACCAATGCCCGGATGATGTGCCCGGACGGGTCGGACTACCGGTACGCTGAGGACACCCGGGTGCTGCACAAGATCATCCGGGAGGTGCGCAAGGCGGCGCTGCCGCTGTTGAAGGACGACATCGACGTCACCGACACCCAGGGAGAGCTTGAGCGCCGGGCTCGTTATCTCGAGGCCCCGCTGGACGAGATGGTCAGAAACCAGGAGATTTCCGATTTTGAGATCGTTGTTCCCGAGGGGCAGGACATCATCATGACGGGAAAGATGCGGGTGATCATCCGGTATATCTCCAGAGGCTACATCCACGAGATTGAGATCGACCTTGGCCGGGCCAATCTCTCGACCACAGCGTAAAGGGAGGGATACGAATGTTAAAAGTCAACGGCAAAAGCTACGATTGGGGCGACGTGGACGTCAGAATCCCCGGCCTCAATCTCCAGGCCACCGAGGTCAGCTACGACGACGAGCTGGAAAAAGAATCCGTGTACGGATTCGGGCGTCGTCCCCGTGGGTACGGCACCGGCAACTACAAGTCGGAGGGCAAGCTGACCATGCTGCGCGACGACTTTGACGAGGTGCTGGACTACTGCAAGCGCAGCGGCAAGGGGATTTATGACCTGATCTTTCCCAAAATGACGGTTTCCTATGCCAACGATGGGGACCGCACCCGGACCGACGTGCTGAACAGTGTGACCATCACCAAGACCAGCAATAAGGCCAGCCAGGGGGACAAAAGCCTGGCCGTCGAGCTGGACCTGCTGATCATCCACGGGATCGATCGGGACGGCGTCAAGCCCATTTCCGGACGCTGATCGTCAGGATATTTGACAATAACTAAGGAGGATTATTTATGGAAAGCGTAGTGTTTGAGAGCGCATATATCCCCGAGACCGAGTCGCAGAGATTCGAGTTTGAGAGCCTCGAAGAGGAGCTCAGGGCAAAGTACGGCAAGGTGTATCGGGTGGAGGCGATCATCGAGCCGGACGACGAGACCCAGCTCGAGATGACCTACTACTTTAAACGGCCCAACACGGCCAGCTATGACCGGTACGTCAAAATGATGTCCAAGAGTATGACCAAGGCGCTGCGGGACTTTGTCTTTGACAATGTGCTCGCCGAGAGCCGGGAAAAACTCGAGCGTGACCTGGAGGAGTACCCCGCCCTGACGCTTGACGTCGGCCAAAAGCTGCTGGCTATGCTCGGGCTCACGACTTCGACAAATTTAAAGATGCTCTAGGAGAGGCGATCGGGGAGGTACAAAGCAACTTTGTCGAGGCCGGGCTGCTCGAGATTTACCGCTTTGTGCCTCTCCCGCTCCTGGAGCGGGTCGGCGATCCGATGGAGCTGGAGCTGGACGACTTTATCCGTTTGCTTTCCAGGGCACGCTGCCTCGAGGAGATCGAGGAGCAGATCGTCGCGCAGGGGATCGCCCGGGCATTTTCAGACGGGGAGACATAAAAAAAGGACCGGCCTAAAAGGTCGGGTCCTTGTGGGTGATCCAGGACTTATACAGTTTGGTGGCGCGCCTTACGGTCAGCCAAAACGATTTACAGTTTGCAAGATGTGGGTATTGGCGTTTGGCCTTTGACCCACCTAACCATATCCCATAGGGGACGACATAGATCATCAACGGTACATATACGATAATGCAAAGCGAGACGCCGAGGCAAAAAGTAAACATCAAAACTTTTAAAACAAACATTATACCAACAAACATATCAGCACCTCCTCGCAATTCCAGTATATCACAAAGAAAGGAGGTTTTAAAGTGGGTCTTGAATCTGTTTTTAAGCTGTCACTGATCATGAACATGGTTGACAACCTGACCGGTCCGGTCGCAAAAATCGGAACGAGCGTCGGGGCACAGATGTCAAAAATCAACCGTACCACTAACTTTTTTGGTAACATGACCAAGGCCGGTGCGGCAATGGCTACGGCGGGGTCACAGATCGCCGGTGCGGTTTTGGCTCCGGTGGAGGCAACCTTTGCAACCCGGCGCGCGATCGGCGAGCTGTCCTCGCTGGGGGTCAAAGACCTGGGCGTGGTCGAGCAGGCTGCTAAAAACTTTTCCAGCACCTGGGCCGGGACCACCAAGGCTGAGTTTATTGCCGCTGCCTATGATATTAAAAGCGGTATCGCCTCCCTGACTGACGCCGGGGTGGCGGGCTACACCGAGCTGTCGGGCATTACGGCCAAGGCAACCAAGTCCTCGATCGCTGAGATGACCAACTTGTTTGCCACCGGCTACGGCATTTACAAGGACTTTTACAGTGATCTCTCCGACATGCAATTCGGGGAAATGTTTTCTGCCGGGATCGCCAAGTCGGTCCAGCAGTTTAAAACGACGGGTTCGGGGATGGCCCAGGCGATCCAGACGCTCGGCGGCTCGGCCACCACCGCGCAGGTGCCCCTCGAGGAGCAGCTGTCTGTCTTGGGTATGCTGCAAGCCACCATGGGCGGCAGCGAGGCGGGCACCAAGTACAAAGCCTTTCTTCGCTCCGCCGCCAAGGGCGGCAAGGAGCTGGGCCTGAGCTTTTTGGACACCAACAATCAATTGCTGTCCATGCCGGAAATCCTGACGCTGCTGCGCGGAAAATTCGGCGAGACGATGGACGCCGCCGAAAAAATGGAGCTGCAAAAAGCCTTTGGCGACACTGAGGCCGTGGCCTTGATCGATTTGATGTACAGCAAGACCGGGGACCTGCAAAGCAATATCCTATCCTTGTATGACGCAATGGGCGGTGGGATCGGCACGGCCACCGGGATGGCCCAGGCGATCAACAGCATGGAGCCGGATCAATACCAGATATTCCAGCAGCAGCTACAAAACATCAAGGAGACGCTGGGTGGCAGCGTGTTGCCCACTGTCAATCAGGTCATCGGCAAGATCAGTGAGGCGGCGCAGAGCTTTGGCGCATGGGCCGAGGAGCACCAGGAGCTGGTCAAGGTCATTATGCTCGTTGTCCTTGGTTTAGGCGGCGTCATGGCTGTGGCCGGGACTTTTCTCATGGTTTTTGGCGGAGTAGGATTAATCTTCACGAGAACTGCGAGCTTTGCCGTGGGCTTTGTCAACAAGCTCCAGAAAATTCCCGGCATGCTCGAAAATGTCCAGATTATGGCGATGTACGCGGGGGACGGGATCAAAAAGGGATTTACCCTGATCAAGGGCGCTGGGTCAACAGCGGTCTCGGCGGTCAAGAGCGTGGGGCGGGGAGTCGCTGGTTTTGCCAAGACCGCGATCCATGCGGCGGCCACCGCCCTGCCTGGACTGATCGCTTCGGTCTGGTCCTTCACGTCGGCCCTGCTTGCCAATCCAATCACCTGGGTAGTGATTGGGATCATCGCTCTGGCGGCAGCCTTTATCTTTTGTTATAAAAAATTTGACTGGTTCCGGGAGGGCGTCCAGAAGGTTTTGGATGTCTTCCGGTCGATCGGCAAGGGGATCGGATCGGCGTTGACGGCGGTCAAAGACACGGTCGCCGAGAAGCTCGGCAACATCAAAAAAGCTTACGACGAGCACGGCGGCGGGATCAAGGGCGCGGCTTATGCCGCGCTGGAGGGCGTCAAGTCCTACTATACGATGGGCTATACATTTTTGGATAAGCTGACGGGCGGCAAGCTGACCGAGGTCAAAAACAAATTTACCGAAAAAATGGGGAGCCTCAAAGAATCGGTCTCCACCGCCATGGAGGGAGCCAAGCAGTACGCGGCCACCAAGCTGTCCGAAATGCAGCAGGTATATGAGGAGCACGGCGGAGGAATCAAGGGAGCCATGGCGGCGGCCATGGAGGGGGTCCACTCCATCCAGGAGGACCTCTTTAACCGGCTTGATAGTATGACCGGCGGACGGCTCTCGGGTATCCGGGATAAATTTGTGTCCGGCATCCAATCGATCAAGGATTTCCTGGCCGGGGTCCCGGAATGGTTCCGGGAAGCGGGCCGCAAGATCATCGATACCTTTGTATCCGGGATCAAAAGCGCGATTGCCAAGCCCTATGCGGTTATTAAGCGGGGACTCAATAGGGTGCGGCAGCTCCTTCCGTTTTCGGACGCACGAGAGGGTCCGCTGTCCACCTTGACCCTGTCCGGTCAGCGGACCATGTCCACCTATGCCGGGGGGATCACCTCGGCGGCGGACCTGCCCGCCAAGGCGGCGACCGGGCCCATGGCAAAGCTGGCCTCCCTATTTGGTTTTGGGGAGGATCAGGCCGAGGGCGTGGACATCCGCGATACCCGGGCCCCGCAGCAGCGGGTGGAGGTCATCAAGGACCTGGTCCGGGAGACCGTCACCAAGACCACCGAAAAAGACGTCGAGGACAAGGGCGTCGTCATCCAGACCTTAAAGCTGATGGTGGACTTCTCCAAGATCAAGGAGCTGCCTATGCTCTTAAAGCTCCTGCGGGAGATCGAGGACTACGCCAACAGCAACAACCTGGATGTCTCAGGAGGGGAGGGACAGCCCGCATGATATTTGTAGATGACAAGTCGATCAAGGTTGGAGGGGTTGTCCTCCCCGGCCTGATCAAAAGCCTGGAGATCAGCGGCGAGGCGATCATCGACGAGCAGGAGGTCGAGGGCCAGACCAAAAAGCCCAAGCAGGCCACCGGCTACGAGGACGGCAAGATCACCCTTGAGCTGATCCTGATCGACGGCCCGGACAAGACGGCGATGGAAAAGCTGGAGATCATTCAAAACCGATTCCGGGCCCCCGGCCAGGAAAAGCCCGAGGTCTATGAGATCGTCAACGAGCACACGGCGGCGCGGGGATTAAAAAAGGTTATCTTTAAAGCCCTGCGCCACAAGGCCGAGACCAAAAAGGAGCAGATCGTCGCCACCCTGGAATTTTTGGAGTACACGGCGATCACCATCACAGCACAAAAGGCCACCGGCACGATCACCGACGCCGGACCGCTTCCGGCAGAGCAGGAGGAGCTGTTTGATTTCTATTCCCTGGGTCCCCAGCCCGCCGAGGGCGGGAAGCTTTACAACTTTAACGGCGATCCCATGACCTATGAGGAGTACATGGCGGCCCGGGGCGCGGCCCCCGAGCTGCCCCAGGGATCACCGGCCAACGACACGGCCAGCGCCGCCAAGTTTTTGGAAACCCTGAAAGACATGCCATATTGAGGAGGAAGTTTGAAAGATAAATCTTTCAAACTCATGGAATTGGTGGCTATTCGGCATAGCCGAATGGCGGTCGTGTGACCGCCACGCCACCAATTTCCGGGAAAGGAAAGATCATAAATGGAATCATGGGAACTGTTTTACCCCGAGATTCGGGCGGTGGCCGGGCCATACACTTTTAGCAAGGGCGTGGAGATCGAAGGCTTTGCCAGCCAGGACGCCTATTTTGCCTGGGCCAAAATCCGATTTACGCCGGAGTTTAAACCAAAGATCAGCGTACCGGAGAAAGCCCAAGGCGGGATATATCTCGGCTATGGCGGCCAGCTATGGCCGGTGTTTTCCGGGTTTGTCTCCCGGCCCTATGACGGGGGCGGCTACGTCAACGAGATCGTCCTCAAGGATCGTATGACCCGGCTCGAGGACACCTACATCACAAATACTTTTTTGGACGCCACCCCCCAGGAGATCATAGCCTATGGCCTGGCACAGGCCGGGGTCACCGGCTACAAGCTGTCCGGCGATCTTTTACCGCAAAAAAAGACGGTGGCGATCTACCGCAAAAACGTGATCGCCATGATCAAAGAGGTGCACAGCCTCTGGCGGATCAACAAACGGTTTTTCTTCCAGGACGATATTTTCTATTGGGGGGAGCGTCCGGATCAGGACCTGATCTATACATTCGAGTACGCCAAAAACATTATATCCCTCGATCGCCCGCTGGGGGTGTGGGAGCTGGTGACCGTCTCGCTCCCGCAGATCAAGCACTCCCAAAAGATCAACGTGATCCATCCCCAGGTGAACGGGCAATATGAGGTTAAAAAGGTTTATTTTGAGACCAACGAACGAGGCTTTATCCGCACACACGTTTACTTTTAGGAGGTATCCCAATGGTCGAGGAGATGATCGCGTCCAAGATTAAAAAGACTTTGCAGGAGGATTTTCCGCACCTGCTGACGTCCTGCATTAAGACGGCTCGGGTGACCGCAGCCGCCAGGCTGGGAAGCTACAGCTACGACGATCTGACCGTCACCAACAAGACCGAGGGCAAGGTCTTTGAGGCCAAGATCGACGGTCCTTGGTACGAGTACAGCCTTAAAATGCTGACCCGGGACGGAGAGATCGATGAGGAGTTTCCCGAAATTCCGGGGGTGCGCTCCAAGGTGCAGATCGGTGTCGGCGGCACGGCTGCGGTGGTACTCCTCTATGGCGAGCTGCGCCCCTGTATTGTCGGGGAGATGATAGCGTGAAAGTATCTTTCACGCATGTTAAAAACCGGCTTTCGGTTCATCGGGAACCGAATTTCGCTTCGCGAAAGCGCCGCTTTTTTATCAAGGTCTGCCGGGCGGCACGCCCGACAGGGAATGGAGGTTAAGATGGCAGGGCTGCATGACACCGACGTTAAGCTGTCCGAGACCTGGCAGCTTACCCAGGCGGCCAACGGGGACGCACCGCTCTGCTCAGATCTGGACTGCTTTGTCCAGGACATCCGCCTCGAGGCGATCACCCAGCCGGGCGAGCTGTTTTATGACCCCGATTGGGGCTGGGGTCTGCTCGAATTCTTGAAGAGCGAGGACGACGAGCTGACCCGCCTGGAGATCACCGAGCGGGTCCGCGAAAAGCTCGGGCGCAGAGAGGAGATCACGCCGGGGTCGATCGACATCCAGATTAGGCTTGACAACGATCTGCTGATTCTGGACGTGACCTTCGAGGTCCAGGGCACAAAGCAATCAATCACGGTCGGTTTGGACCGTGTCAACGTGGAGGTGGTAACGCTTGATTGACAGCAAGATTTTAGACGAAATTCTCCCGGTCCCCGAGCTCGAGGAGCTGCGGGATCAAAGGGTGGCCGAGCTCCAGGAGCAGGGCTTTGCCATCACAAATTTTAATTCGGGCGGCGTCTTTTATCATCTCCTGATGATCGCCTGCAAAATGAGGATCGAGCTGGCACAGCTCGCCCGCACCATCGTAGGCGGGGGTTTTGTATCCCATGCCAACGGCGCATGGCTGGAGCTTAAATCGGCGGACTATTCCAAGCGCCGCAAGGCGGCGGTCAAGACCCAGGGCTATGTCACGGTCAGCCGGAAACAGCCCGGGGAGGCTGTTAAGATCGGCAAGGGCCAGATAGTTAAGACGATCAAGGACATCAACGGCGACGAGCTGCGCTACTTTGTGCTGGAGACCACCACCCTGCAAAAGGACGCCCTGGCGGTCAACGTGGTCGTCGAGGCGGAAAAAGAGGGGGCGCGCTACAACGTGCCCACCGGGCAAATATCCCGCAGCCTGACACACATCGAGGGGATCGATGAGGTCACCAACCCGGACGGATGGATCATCCGGGAGGGCGCGGACGTGGAGGAAGACGAGGGACTGCGCGAGCGAACGCTGCGCGCCTGGTCCGAGCTCTCCACCCAGGCGATCGCGGCCAAGTATCAAAATGTGTGCGAGGGGGTTCCCGGCGTCCTGTTTGTGACGGTCCACGACCTGCACCCGCGCGGCCAGGGGACGATCGACATTGTGGTCACCGGTACGGCAGGGGAGGCCACCGAGGGGCTGCTCGAGGATGTACGCGAGGCTGCCGCCTCGATTGCCGGGCCCTATGACGACATCCTGGTCAAGAGCTCGGTTACGGTGCAGCAGGATGTCGCGGTCACCGTCACGGTCCCCATCTCCCTCTACGCCGAGGGCCTCGAGGGTAAGGCGGCCTCGGTGATCACCGAGCTTATGCAGATCAGGCGGGGCCGGGCTTTAAACGAGCTGACCCATGCCGACATCATCTATACCCTCAAAGGGCGGCTGGATGAGATCAGAAACGTCAAGGTGACCACCCCGGCCACGGACCTGTCCCTGGATAGTGACAAGGTGATCATCCCCGGCGAGATCACCGTGACCGTGCAAAAGGTGGGATAGCATGGCTTTTGACAAATTTGCCGATTATATGTATTCCCTCCTCTTCACTCCGTTGCGAAAGGGGCGCAAGCTGGCAAACCAGTTTAATGTCTTTTTTGCGGTCATCGGCAAGCTGTTTGACGACGGCAAGCAAGACCTGCTGCGGGCCCGCGAGGAGCTAAATGTCATCAGCGCCAGCGAGGGGCTCCTCCCCGAGCACGGCAAGGACCGGGACATGCAGCGGCTCAACGGGGAGACGGAAAAGGGCTACCGGACCCGGCTTTCCATGAAGGCGGTCATTGCCGAGAAGGCCGGGACGATCCCGGGAATACTGCTGGCGCTGGCGGCGCTGGGCTATGAGTATTCCCAGATCATCCCCATGCGCCGGTTTGACCGTGACCGCTGGGCCGAGTTTATCGTCCTCCTGCGCGGCTCGGGCGAGGGGGTCAAGGACCTGTCACTGATCGACGCCGAGGTGCGCAAGGTCAAGCAGGCCAGCTCCAAACCGGCATATGGATCGCTGGATGGAAACCAGCTGGAAATTCGCACTTTTGTGCGCACCGGGATGTCCTACTACCCGCTTTGCAATACGATCAATTGCGGCGTCTGGCCGGATTATGCGGCGGTGGGACGGCTCTATGCCTGTGGCGTCGAGCTCAACGGACTATATACCTCGGGGCTCGTGGAGCAGCCCCAGGCGGCCACCGTCCGAGCCAGCGGGGAGACCTACACCCGGGAGGACCTGGCGATCGGCAGGGCATACATAGACACGCAGGACATCCGCAGCTTTAGCGGAGCCCAGCAGGAAGGAGTAGAACGATGAAAACTTTGACCGTAACGGGACTAAATAAGCACGCCCGGCTTTTTGCCGATTGCGTGGTCTCGGCCAACTACACCCAGGACGGGGTACAGAAGACGGCCCCGATCTTTCGCAAGGATGTGTCCGGCGACACCGCCGTGATCTTTGTCTGCTTCGACGACTTGGCCACCGGCCAGATCGGCAACGTCGAGCTGCTCGATGAGGGCGGCAACATCCTGGCCCGCAGCGAGGAAGTATTCGAGAAGCCGGAGGAAAAAGCCTTGTACTTTGCTTTCTATTATAAGTATGTGGAGAAGGAGGTCGAGCAGCTTGAGCAATTGTAGTTTGCAGCCATATGAGCGCACCGAATGGATCGATCACCTTGTGGACATCATCACCGGCGCGATCATCCAGCAGGGGACGCCGATCAATCAGCGGCGGCTAAACAACATCGAGCACGGGGTCGAGGATGTCACCAACGAGGTGATCGGCCATTGCCAGGAGCTGGCCTCCATGCGCACCGACTTGCAGACCCTCAAGGACGCGGCGCTCAACAACATGACCAACAACGTCTTTGTGGTTTCCTTCGACGGGCTGGACAGCCTGGATATACAAAAAGGCATTTTCGATCAGACCATGAAACGGGTCTATGCGTAAGGGGTGAGATAGATGGCAGCAGTACAGCTAGGGAAAAAGTCAGCGGGAACAATCGTTAAGATTAAAGAAAACGGGGTATATCAAAATTACGTTGTCCCAGCACAAAACTATTTGCGGTCTGGATATACGTTAGTACGCAGGCAAAGTATTTACAATAACCAGGGCTGGGGTGTGCGCGGATATAACAATTATACTGATAATGGTATCGACGACTGGCTAAATAGTACTTTTCTTAATTTAATACCATCTGATATAAGATCACTCATCCCATCTGTTAATATACAGTACACGCCTGGAGGCCACATGTATGGCGAAGACTACAATGTGCAAACAATCGCCAGAAAAGTATTTTTACTTTCTGCTTACGAGTTATGCCTTAATAATGATCGCACTTTGGCCTTTAACGTAGAGGGTACCAAAATCCCTTATTACAATACACAGGCAAACCGGATTGTGCGATACAATGGCAAGGCCGCCGAATACTGGACCAGAAGCAATGCTAATGATCACAATAGATACACATTTACTATAACAGATGTTGGATACTATGAATCACGTGACGTTGGAAGTTCGTCTGCTTCTTACGGGGTAGTACCCACTTTTTTGTTGCCGTCTACCCTTTGGGTCAATGATGATGGGTCTGTGACCACCAACACCTCCCCGACGATCAGTGGCAGCAATCAAAACCTCGGCAATAAAAACGCCAATTTCAACATTACATATTCTGTTAATGATGTTAATACATCCGACGCCTTGACCATCACGGAAAAGCGTGATAGCACCACAATCCGCACCATCAACAACGCCACCCGCAATCTGACCTACACAATCCCGATCACCATCACCGGCGTGACGCTGGGGGCGCATACCGTCACCATCACGGTCAGCGACGGCAAGGGCGGCACGGCCACCCGCACCTATACCTTTACGCGGGTTAATGCCGCACCCACGATCAGTGGCAGCGACCAAAACCTCGGCAGCAAAAACAAGGGATTTGTACTAACTTACCGGGTAGCGGACGCGGACAATGACGCCTTGACCGTCACCGAGAAGCTCAACGGCACAGTCCTCCAAACCATCAACAACGCACCCAAAAACACGGACATCACCCTGGAGCTATCAGACGCTCAAGTCTATGCGCTGGACCTCGATTCTCAAAATACGGTCACCATCCAGGCACAGGACCCTAATGGCGGCGTCGCCTATCGCAACTATACTTTTACCCGCGTCAATGCGGCCCCGACGATCTCGGGAGAAGACGAAACCCTGGGGACGGTGGAGGAGCCCTTCTTCCGCGACTACATCATATCCGACGTCGAGGGCGATGTGGTCACCGTGACCGAGCTGGTCGATGACGCCACGATCCGCACCTTTGAGGCGGTCCACGGGGAGACCAACACCATAACCCTCCCCATGGAAAATTGGCGGATACTCCCCAACGGCCAGCATACCCTCAAGGTCGAGGCGGTGGACGCCAAGGGTGCAAAATCTGTGCGGCTCTTCCAGTTTTCTAAAAATGAGACCTCCATCCTCTTCACCCTGGCGGCCCCGATCGCGGCGGACGCACAGCCCAAAAAGATTTTAATCTCCCCGATCTGGTCGATCGCCGGGGGTACCGCAACAGTAGAGGCGTGCAACAACGCGTTCGACGAGGCCCCAACCTGGGAGGACATCACCGCTCAGGTATTGGTCAACCGTCATTTTAATTTCATCAACACCACCAAGACGGCAGAGCAATGGGGGATCAACGTGCGATTTACCATTGACAAAAATGATGGATTTGAAGGGGAAATTTCGGTCAACGGATTCGGAGGTGCATTTGAATAATGATTAAATTTTTTATGCAAAAGCCGCTTTCTGATATAGCCGAGGAGGCCGAGCAGCGGCAGCTCAACGTCCAGGGTGACCTATGGGAGGCGATCGCCGAAATCGGCGAGGAGCTCCTTGCATTTGACGCGCGACTGTCCGCCTTGGAAAAACAGATCGAGGGAGGGGGTGTAAATAATGGCTAAGATCAAAAATTACCTTGTTCAGGCGTATGCGGTGCTGATTCGCACCGATCCGCCCCGCAAGACCATCGAGGAAATTCCCGAGGAATATCAGGTCCCGGTGGCCGAGTATTTGGTTGCTCTCGAAGAAGAAAAATAGGGTGCAAAAAAGGGCACGGAAAGCCGTGCCCTTCATCCTTCTTTTCGAGAAAATCTTTTGACAACTATCTTGATTTTTTTTGACAAATATTTTGATCGGCTACAAAAATCGTATTCGTAAGATCAATTTACATCGAAAAAATTTAAAATTATTCACTTAAATTACAATTGGTAACAATTAGATTACAAAATAGTATTGACTTTTATCGACATTGCCCGTATAATTGCAATTGTTCCGGAGAGACCGGAGTCGCAACATGGGACAGCAAAGAGAATGGCATCCTTTTGTATGATGAAAACCTTAGGAGGAACCGAAATGAAAAAACTGATGGCTGCACTGCTTGCGACATCGATGATGCTCGGCATTGGAGCGACCGCCTTTGCGGCGCCGGTCAATGGCGAGGACAATAAACTCAAAGACACCGTGGTTGGCTTTGCCGGCGGCTCGAAGACCGCCGAGCAGGATCTTAGGGGGACCGAGGGCAGCGTTTCCCTCTCCTTCGACCTGGGTGCGAACGCCAATTATTACACCGTGGACGTCGCGGTGCGCGAGGGCGGCAAGTACGTCGCCGCCGAGTATTCCAAAGGCAAGAAATCCGTCGTGCTGCGTCCGACCATCAAAGAGGACGTGATGGAGGAAAAGGAGTACGAGGTGGAGATCGAGGTGCTCGACCGCAACACCAAGGACGTCGTCGCCAAGGATTTCTCGATCACCGGCACAGTTTCCTACGACAAGATCCAGCAGGTTGAGGACGGCGGACGCTACGTCAACACCAAGGGCGCGTTCTACGACTTCGGCGAGGGCGCCAGGGACGTGGATATCTATGTCGGGCGGGACATGCACCTGAAGTTCGACAAGACCGTCAAGGGCTCCTATAACCTGCGCCTGAGCGACGAGGGCAACAAGTCCATCGACTATATGTTCTCCAAGCATGAGCTCACGTATTACACCTTCCCGTCCGCCCCGAAGTTCAGTAACAGCGTCGAGGTGACCCTGGGCGCCGATTCCGGGAGCTACCTCTACCAGTACGCGGGCGGCAAGCTGACCAAGGTGCCGGGCGCCGAGTACGACGAGGATGCGGGCGCTTACACCTTCAGCACCAACCAGCTGGCCATGTTTATCCTGGCCGACATGCCGCTGCAGGAAGGCGTCGTGTCCGAGGACCAGAACCTGATTAAACCCGGCTCAGGCTCCTCGAACGGCTCCTCCGGTGGCAGCTCCAAGCCGAACGCCCCTTCCGGGGACAAGAACAACCCGACCACCGGCGCCCCCGACCTGATGGGCCTTGCCGTGGCGGCGGGGATGATCTCCCTGGGCGCGCTGGCTGTGAAAAAACTTTCCAAGTAAGCTGATCGTTTCCTGTTTCTTAAAATCAAAATCCTGTTTGCTTCTATGAGAACCGACCGCCTCCCCCAGTGGGGAGGCAAGATAAAAGGAGACCGCGGGAAGGGAGTACCCCCTTCCCGCGGTCTCCTTTTTGTAATCGGTCTCAGCAGTTCTCCGCGATCTTATAGAGCAGTCGCTCGGTGTCGTCCCAGCCGAGGCAGGGGTCGGTGATCGACTTGCCGTAGACATGCCTCTCCCCGATGGGCTGGTTGCCCTCCTCGAGATAGCTTTCGATCATCACGCCCTTGATCAGCCTTTTCAGCTCGGGGTTGTAGCCCCGGCTGTGCAGCACCTCGCTGACGATGCGGATCTGTTCCTTATATTTTTTATTGGAGTTGGAGTGGTTGGCGTCCACGATCACCGCGCGGTTTTGCAGATCGAGTTTTTCATACATCTCCAGCAGCCGCACCAGGTCCTCGTAGTGGTAGTTGGGGATGCAGGTGCCGTATTTGTCCACCCCGCCGCGCAGGATCACATGCGCCAGGTCGTTGCCGCCGGTGGTGACGTCGCAGCCGCGGTAGATAAAGTTGTGGGACTTCTGCGCGGCGATGACCGAGTTGAGCATCACCACGAAATCGCCGCTGGTCGGGTTCTTCATCCCCACCGGGATGTCCATCCCGCTGGCGGTCAGCCGGTGCTGCTGGTTCTCCACCGAGCGCGCCCCGATCGCCTCGTAGGAGAGCAGGTCGTCCAGGTAGCTGCGGTTTTCCGGGTAGAGCATCTCGTCCGCGCAGGTCATCCCGCTGACCTCGATGGCGCGGATATGCAGCCGGCGGATGGCGATGATCCCCGCCAAGAGGTCGGGCGCCTTGTCCGGCTGCGGCTGGTGGAGCATCCCCTTGTACCCTTCGCCGGTGGTGCGGGGCTTGTTGGTGTAGACGCGGGGGATGATCATCAGGCGCTCGCTGAGCTTCTCATTGACACGGCTCAGCCGGGAGAGGTACTCGCAGACCGAGTCCTCGTTGTCCGCCGAGCAGGGGCCGACCACCACCACGAACTTGTCCGATTTGCCGGTAAAGATATCCCGGATTTCCCGGTCGCGCCGCTCCTTGAGCGAGATGATCTCCCGCGAGAGGGGATACTCGTTTTTTAAGTTGGCGGGCAGGGGCAGCTCTTTATTGAGTTTCATTCCCATTGGAATTCCTCCAGTTGTTAAAAAAGTATCAGTTCTGAATCTAGCGTAATGCGAAAACGCCGCCCTGTCAAGAAAAATTTGAAAAATCCGGTAGGGCGGCGGTACTTGAAAGCGAAAAAGAATTGGTCTATGATAATAGGAGATTTTGCAGAGAAGGGGAGTGGACGAGGCATGTTGCATGAGCAGAACAACGACTTTTCCCAAGGGTCGGTGTCGGGGAATATCCTCTCGCTGGCCCTGCCGATGATCTTCGCCCAGCTGGTCAGCGTCCTCTACAGCGTGGTGGACCGCATGTACATCGGGCATATCCCGCATGCGGCGGCCAACGCCCTGACCGGAGTGGGGCTCACCTTCCCGATCATCACCATCGTCATGGCGTTCGCCAACCTCTTCGGCACCGGCGGCGCGCCGCTGTTTTCCATCGCCCGCGGGGCGAAGGAGGACCAGCGCGCCGAGGACGTCATGGGCAACACCTTCGCGCTGCTGCTCTCCTGCGGGGTGCTGCTCACCGTGCTGATCCTCGTGTTCCGCCGGCCGCTGCTCTATCTTTTCGGGGCGAGCGACGCGACCTTCCCCTACGCCAACGACTACATTTCGGTCTATCTTTGCGGCAGCGTCTTCGTCATGCTCAGCCTCGGGATGAACAACTTCATCAACGCCCAGGGCTTTTCCCGCAAGGGGATGGTGACGGTGCTGCTGGGGGCGCTGATCAACATCCTGCTCGACCCGCTCTTCATCTTCGTGCTGGGGCTGGGGGTGCGCGGCGCCGCCATCGCCACCGTGATTTCGCAGGCCGCCTCGGCGCTCTGGGCCGTTTGCTTCCTGCGCGGAAAGCGCGCGCTGCTGCGCCTCAAGGTTTCCAGCATGCGCCTGCAGCTCCCGCTGGTGCGGGAAATCTGCTTTCTGGGCGCGTCGGGGTTCATCATGTCGGTGACCAACAGCGCGGTGCAGATCGTCTGCAACGCGACGCTGCAATCCTTCGGGGGGGATCTCTACGTCGGGGTGATGACCATCATCAATTCGATCCGGGAGATCGCCACCACCGCGGTCAACGGCCTGACCAGCGCCGCGCAGCCGGTGCTGGGCTTCAACTTCGGCGCGCGACAGTACCGCCGGGTGCGCGCCGGGATCAAGTTCGAGTCCCTGCTGTGCGTGGGCTATACCACCGCCGCCTGGGGCGTGCTGCTGCTCTTCCCGAGGCTCTTTATCCGGCTGTTCACCGAGGATCAGGCCCTGATCGAGGCCTGCGTGCCGAGTATGCACATCTACTTCTTCGGCTTTTTTATGATGAGCTTACAGATGGCCGGACAGTGCGTGGCGGTCGCGCTCGGGAGAAGCCGTCAGGCCATCTTCTTCTCCCTGCTGCGCAAGGCGGTCATCGTCATCCCGCTGACCCTGGTCCTGCCCAGAGTGATGGGCCTCGGGGTGAACGGCGTCTTTTTGGCCGAGCCGATCTCCAACTTCATCGGGGGCGCCGCCTGCTATATCACCATGCTGCTGACCATCTGGCCCGAGCTGCGGCGCCGCGAGCAGCTGGAGGCAAAGCAGGACGGCGGCTGCTGACGCCGTCCTGGCTTATTTTTTGAGGATCCTTTTTAAGTAGGCGGCGTCCAATAAATTCACGGTTTCAAAGTTCCCCTTATAAAATACTGCCCAGTTATTGAAAACGCAGGGCAGTTCCTTGGCCTTTTGCAGCGTGTCCACCTCGATGATGGATACGGGGACGCCGTTCTCTTTGCAGTACTGCCGTGCCATTTCAACACTTCGTTGGACATAGGGACATTGCAAATCATAGTAAATGGTGAGCTCGCCGCTTTCGATTTCAAGGCTCTTGGCGTTGGGCGCAAACCTTGGCGCTGTCCCGTCAAAGGAAAGCGCCAGCAGGTCATATCCGTTCCGGGTGGAATCGACCGTCTCAAAGCCGAATTTCTTCGCAAAGGCCTGGTCGGAAAGCCAGGACTTTTGTTTTTTTGCCCCGAGCATGCACACGCCGGACCTGCCCTTTTCCTTGGCGTCGTCGAGGCAATACTCCATCAACAGCTTCCCGTACCCTTTTCCTTTGTAGTCGCCGCAAACCCATAAGCAATACACATAATAGTAGTTGCCGCCTACGATGGGAACCCAGGCCGTTTCAAGAGGCGCATATTCGATAAAAACCGTGGCCTTTGCATTTAACTTGCGAAAGACATGGCCCTCACGGATCCGGTCCTTGAGCCATTGCCGCTTTGCCTCAATACCCGGATGGGGCTTACTGGCGCGGATGATGCAGCACAGATGCTCGTCGGCGAGGTTTTCTGCCGTCAGGTTTATAAAATCCTCATTCAACGGTATGCTTTCCATTCCAACACCTCATCATGGTCCTTTGATTTCTCTCATTATCCGGCTGAAAACAGTCCGTGGAACGGGGCACGCCCCGTTCCACGGACTTTAGGTTTCAGCTTATTTTTTCTTCACATTCCCGTCCTTGACGTTCTTGTCGGAGACGATATAGCTCATCAGGCGGTTGGTCTGGAAGCTCAGGCCGTCCCCCTCATAGGTGGTGGCCAGCTTCTTGATCGCGCCGGTGCTCTTGTTGTATTCGTACACGTACTGGTCCTTGCCGGCCGAAATGCGGCATTTCACCTTGGCGCTCAGCTTGGGGGAGCCGAGGAATTCGTAGCAGTCCGCATAGCTGTCGCCCAGGTATTTCTGCGCCGCCGCGATGTCGGAGGTGCTCACCCGCAAATTGACCTTCTGATAGCCGTATTTCCCCTTGAAGTAGAGGTTGACGCCATCCAGGCACTTGACCCGGGAGCTCTCGGTGATGTTGTTCTGGATCTCGAAGAGGGAGCCGTTTTGCTTGTTGATGGTGTAGGTGGTGCCGCTCTCCAGGTCGCGCATACGCGAGTAGGCCGCCGCGTCGGAATTCTTGATGGTGAAGGTGATTTCCTGGGTGCGGTTGGCCCGCCCCGAAATGGGATAGCCGTTCTTGTCCTTGACCTGGTAGCCGATGGTGGCGTCCACCTCGACCTCCCAGTCCTCCAGCTCGTAGGCGCGCACGCCGCTGCCTGCCTTTAGGGTGATCACCGGCGCGAGCCATTCCTTATTGTTGCTGGTGGGGTAGCGCTTCTTGGCGCTGTCGTAGCCGATGGCCACGCCCTGGTTGCGTTTGACGGTGGCGGTGATGTTCTTGGTGGCCGCGTGCACCGAGATGCGGTCGATGATCTGCCCCTCCGGCACGGTGACTGCGACCTCGGCCTTGGTGCCGCCCGCGTCCTCGCTCTCGCCCGCCCATTCGGGTCCGTACTTATAGAGGAAGGGGCCTCCTTCATATTCCGCGTTGTCAGAATTTACGTCGACCTCCACATTGTAGTCCGGCTGCCGTTTGGCGGACTGGCTGATCGAGCCGGATTTTGTAGTGGGGGCGGGGGTGGATTTTTTGATCTCCCCGGCGAACGCCGTGCTTGCCATGCCCAGCACCATTGCGCTTGCGAGCAGGGCAGATAGTAGCTTTTTCATAACTACCGCTCCTTTATCTGGAATTTATATTCTGTCCATAACCGCTGGTATTTCTCTTCTTCTATTCTACCGGAAATACCCATGCTTGGCAATCGGGAAACGTGAAGATTTTGTGAATTATATGCGGCCGGCGGGCCCGGTATTCCACGACCGCTTGACAGGGGGAGGGCAGGGGTATATTATAAACTAAACTCTTAGTTTAATTTTTATATTTGAGGTATGGAATTATGAAGCCAGAACGCAAGGAGGCCCTCGCGCAATTCCACCGCTCCCAGATCATCGCGGCGGCGCGGCGGCTCTATGAGAGCAGTGGGGAAGCCGCCGTCACGATGGACGACATCGCCCGCGAGGCCGGGTACAGCAAGGCCACCCTCTATGTCTATTTTTCCGGCAAGGAGGAGATCGGGCGGGCGATCGCCCGATGGAGCATGCGCGCCCTCCTCGAGACGCTGCGCCTCGCGGCCAGGGAGCCGGGAGGCTTCCACGAGCGGGCCCTCGCGCTCTGCCGCGCGTTGGCCGATTTTTACGAGCGGGACCCTTGGTCCTTCGACTACGCCGCGGGGGAGGTGGAGTTCGATCCCGGTTCCCCCGCGGCGCCGCAGGTGCTGCTCGACATCTATGAGACGGGGGAGGAGATCACCCGCCTGGTCGGCGGGCTGCTCGAAGAGGGGGCCGCGCAGGGGGAGGTGAGCGCCCCGCTCGACGTGCCGGCGGCGGTGCTCCTCTTTTGGGGGAGCCTGTGCGGAATGATTAAGATGGCCGGGGCCAAGGAGCGGTATATCCGCCTCTCGCTGGGGCTCTCCCGCCGGGAGTTTCTGGAACGGGGCTTCGCGCTGCTGCTGGGTTCGCTGGGAGGGGGGCGGGGGAATGGCTAAACGCATGCTCGCCCTGCTGGGCAGCCCGCGCAGGAGCGGGATGGTTTCCCGCATGTTGGACGTCGCCGTACAGAGGGCCGAAAAAGCCGGTTGGGAGGTCGTGCGCTTCGATCTCTACGAGCTCGCCCTGCTGCCCTGTACCGGTTGCATGGCCTGCCGCGGCGGAGCGTGCTGCCCGCTGCCGGACCGGCTGCCGCCGCTGCGGCGGGAGCTTTTGCGGTGCGACCTGTGCGTGTTGGCGGCGCCGGTCTATTTTGCCAATGTGCCGGGCCCTGTCAAGACGATGTTCGACCGTCTGGCCGGGTCGGTGATGGAGGACACCAGCACCTTCCCGAGGCCCCTGCTGAAAAAGGAGCAGCGCTACCTGCTGCTCACCGCCTGCACCACCCCTTCGCCGTTTAGTTGGCTCTGCGGGCAGAGCCGGGGCGCGCTGCGCGCGATGAAGGAATTTTTCGGCACGGCGGGGATGCGGAAGCTCGGATCGGTGGTTTTTGCCGGGAGCAGGGGAAAAAGCGCCCTGCCGGACGGGGTGCGGCGAAAAATCCTCGCCCGGATGGACCGTCTCCTCGGCGGTGTGCGCCAAGGGGGATAAGCAAAACCGGCCTCCCTCTCATATAATGGGTTGAGAGAAATCTCGCGTGACCAACAAAACATAAGGAGGCTAAAAATATGGCCTGTAACTGTGCATGCAACCGTGCATGCAGTTCTGCATGTAACTGTATCAGTGAGTGCGTCGCCGAGGATACCGTTCGCTCGGAAAGTAATTGCAGAGGCGCTTGCCTGTGCGAGAAAAACGGTCCGTGCGATACCGCGGCGAACATTCAGGCGATGGACGAAAACCGCTGCCCCTGTCCGTGTGTGGACTGCACGCCCATCGTGGTGGAGCCGACCCCGGAGGAGATTCTGATCGAGCGCAATTATCAGCCCTGCACCGATCCGAACGGTGTGACTACCCTTTATCCCGAGGTCTGCCGCAACACCTTCTGGCCGTCGTTCGCACATCCGCGCTGGCTGTGCTGCAGCGACCTATACTGCCAAAACTGAGGGCAAAGGGCGCTTTCGCCATTTCCAAAAAATTGGAGCGGGTATTGCTCCCGCGCCCTTCATAAGCACAGGGGCAGCAGATACAATCTGCTGCCCCTGTGCTTTCTTGGTATGAGCTCTTGAAACCTATGGTTTTTTGCCCGCGGCGCTTACAGGCGCTCGACAAAATCGCGAACGTCCCGCAGCTCGGTCATCAGCGGCCTGCCGATCGCGTGGGAGAGGGCATGGTTGAGCTCGCTGTACTGGTTGTCCGCCGGTTTTTCATCGTTTTCATGCTCTTCGAGACGGCTGATCCGGCTGTCGAGCTCGTCGAGAATCTTCTGCTTGATATCCTTGGACATGTTATTTCCTCCTCATGGGATTTTGCTTTTAGTATTCCCACTTTCTTCTGCCGGCGCGGCTTTTCAGAAAATGAAAAATATGGTACAATCGTGTCAAAACAATCAAGAGGAGGAGAAGCCCATGAAATTTTCATTTTTGACCTACCAGTTCTGCCGTTATCCGTTGGAATACTGCTTCAAGATGGGGCAGCACTACGGCCTGGACGGCGTGGAGGTTTGGGGCGCCCGCCCGCATGCCTATGCCTACGACCTGGACGCCGGGCGGGTGGCCGAGATCAACGGCTACAAGAAGAAGTACGGTCTCGAGATTTCGATGTTCACCCCCGAAATCCTCGCCTATCCCTACAACCTCGCCTCGCAGGAGAAGAAGGAGTACGAGGAGACGGTGGCCTACCTGATCCGCAGCGTGGAGGCCGCGGCCGCCATCGGCACCGACAAAATGCAGATCACCACCGGCCATCCCGGCTACAAGGTGGACCGCCACAAGACCAAGGCGCAGGTTGGCGAAGGCATCGCCCGGCTGTGCAAGCGGGCCGAGGAGCTGGGAGTGGACATCATCCTCGAATCGCTCTCCTCCTATGAAGGGAACACCGTGACCACCGCCCACCAGATCGGCGAGATGATCGAGCTGGTCGGTTCCCCGGCGCTCAAGTCGATGGTCGACGTCGCGGTGCCGGTGGTAATGAGCGAACCGGTATCCGAATATTTCGACACCCTGGGCGACAAGATGGAGTACCTCCACCTGTGCAACTGCCCGGACAAGGACGACTTCCATATGCCGGTGCACGACGCGAACGGGATCATCCCGATGAAGGCGCTCTTCAAGGTGCTCGAGCGCTATCATTATGACGGGTGGTGCTCGCTGGAAATCCTCGGCCCTTATTTCCGGGACCCGGAGCTTTACCTGGCGCAGTTCGCCGACGATATTGAGATCATCTGTAACGAATATGGCGTGAAACGGCAGCGGGGCGCTGCGGCCTATACGCGAAAGGACTAGCGTGCGAGGCGGCCATGCACAGCCCGCGTCCTGAAGTATTAGGATTGGGTCGGGTGCACAATGTCCAAACAAAAACCCTGGTGGAAAAGAGCTACGGCCCTTTTCCACCAGGGTTTTCCATAGTGCCCAGGAAACGGGTTTCCAAAGGGTCAAAGACCCTTTGGCGGGGAGCTTGAGGGCGAGGAGCCCTCAAAAAGACGTAAAAGAGCGCGGGGAGGGGAGGCCGAGCTTCCAGTGGAAGCTTGGCCGGGGAAACCCCAAGAGGGGGTTCCCCTAAAACGAGTTGAGCGTTTATTTCGGCCGACGGAGGCCCTCATCGAGGCGGCGGCCTTTGTGGGGGTGCACCGCACCCCCACGCCCCCTCGAGGAAAACCCATCTTGGGGTTTTCCTCGACCTTTCCCCGCCTTTTTACGAAAGGAATTCCGCCCTTTGCGAAGGGCGGCACGAGGGCTCTGCCCTCGTGGCTCCGGCCAAAGGAACGAGGTTCCTTTGGAATCCTTTTATTTGTCTTCGCTCAGGCTTTGCAGCGCGACGCGCACCGCCTCGACCACAAAGGCGGAGAAGGTGCAGTCGGTTCCCTGAATGGCCTTTTCCACCTCGTCGATCAGGTCGTTCGGGAAACGGATGCTCTTGTTGGTTGTAGATGGAATGGATGGGATTTTAAACTTTAGCATCTGCCTCGCCACGCAATATCTTTTGTCATGTAGTTAGTATAACCAACGTCCTGACTGGATGTCAGCATGACAAATGTACTGCGAATTGCGTTGCAGGAAACAAGTTCGATCTGTGCTAAAATAAGCTGGGTGATTTTATGGAACCGATCAATCAAATCTTAATCAACATTCTTTCCCGGAAAACCATGCGCGTCGAGTTTCCCGGCCTCGACACGGAGCACCTTGAGCATGTCATGGCCCAGAAGGGCTTCAACATGCTCCTGGAAATCCAGTCGATCCTGGCCGACGGTACACTCAACGATTTCGATTGCATCGAGCGGCTGGTGCGCCTCTTCGAGCGTGAGGATATTTCCTGTGGCTAATCGTAAAGCTCCACCCGCGCAAAGGCCGGGAAGAACCGGCTTTCCATCTCCCCGTCGCCATCCGCGCGGTAGCGGTTTAGCATGTCCGCGGACAGGGTCGCCGTGAGCATCCCGGCGGTGGGGGAGTACCGCTGTGCCATGATCTCCCCATCCGGCCCGGCGATCAGCAGCCCGCCGCCAAATTGTGTTCCCTGCCCATTCTCCCCGCAAAGATTACACGCGCACAGATAGACCCGGTTGTCATAAGCGCGCGCCGGGAGGTACCGGTTCCAGATCGTTTCCCGCGCTCCTGCTCTCTGCGGTGCGGCGTGGGGCACAAAAAGGATCTCGGCCCCTTTGCGCGAGAGCGCAAAGCTCAGTCCCGGGAAGTGTGCGTCCCAGCACAGCTCGACCCCAATATCGGCCTTTGGCGTGTGAAAGACGGGGGTCCCGTCTCCGGGAGCGAAGTATTCCCGTTCCCGCGCGCCGAGGTGGGTCTTGCGGTACCGCCCAATCAGGCCGCGCGGGCCGAATACCATCTGGGTGAGATAGGGCTTTCCCCGCCCGCGCTCGATCATCCCGACCAGCAGCGTGATGGCGTGCAGCCGCGCCAGCCCTTCTAGGTAGCGGCATTCCTTTCCGTCGGCCGGAAGGGCAAGCGCCCCAGCGTTCTTCGGGGAGTAGCCGGTCAGGGCGCATTCCGGGAAGCAGGCGAGTGCGGAGCCCCGGTGGCGCGCCTGAGCGGCGAAGAAGGCGATCCGGCGCAGGTTGCACTCGGTCTCGCCGCAGCGCGCCTCCATCTGTATGACGCTTACTCTCAAATCCTCTTTCATACCGTTTCCTCCAATTTTAGGGCGGCCCCGCTGGTAAAAAAGGTCTTGTACCCGAGGGTGACGAACAGCACCACCGTGATCGCGGTGCACCCCAGGATGGCCAGCATGATCCCGATCTGATACTTGATGGCGGTCAGTGGGAAGGTGCCCGATAGGATTTGCCCGGTCATCATCCCGGGCAGCGAGACGATCCCCATGGTGAGCATGTTGTTCATGGTGGGCAGGATGGCGCTGTCAAAAGCGTCGTTGACGATCTCCTTCGCCGCGGCCGCAGGGGAGGCGCCGAGCATCAGCGAGTTCTCGATCTTCGGGCGCTGTTCCTTCATCCCGTTGCACAGCTTGTTGGCGCCTAAGGAGATCCCGGTCATCGCGTTGCCGATGATCATCCCTGAGACCGGGATGCAATACTGGGGATTGAACCAGGGCCGGATGCGCAGCACCAGCAGCAGGAAGATGAGCGCGGTGCACAGGTAGCCGCAGAGCATCGAGAGCCCCATCAGCCGCCGTAGCGGCCGGGAGAGGGGCAGCTTCACCCTCTTTTGGGCGTTGAAAATTGCGAACCCGAGCATGATGAGCAGCATAATCAGGGTGAGCCACCAGCTCGGGTTCTGAAAGACGTACATCAGGATGTAGCCCATCACGGTCAGCTGGATGGTCATCCTGGTGGTGGCGATCAGGATTTGCCGCTCGCGCCGGATCCCGCGGGAGCGGAAGATCACCAGCAGCACCAGCACAAAGACATAGGCCAGCGCAAGGCTGAGCACCGGCAGGTCCATCACCGAGCTTTGATTACTGTTCATCCCCGTATCCCTCCGTCCTTCCGCCCGACAGCCTGATCTGCGCGCCGGGATACATCCCGGCCACCTCGGGCGAGTGGGTGACCAGGATCAGCTCCTTGCCCCTCCCGCGCACGAAGGAGGCCAGGTTTTCGATTACAAAGCGCTCGGTTTCCTTGTCCAGCGCCGACGAGGGCTCGTCCAAAAGATAGACCTTCGCATCCATGAGCAGCACCCGCGCCAGGCACAGCCGCTGCCTCTCCCCGCCCGAGAGGGTCTGGCATTCCTCATCCGGCGATTTTTGCAGTCCAACCCCCGCGAGCACCTCCAGCAGCCGGTCGCGGGAGGCGGCGGGCTTCTGTGCAAACCGTAGCCCGATCTGCAAATTGTCCCCGATTGTGCCGTCGTAGAGCACCGGGCTTTGGCCGAGCATGACGATCTGCCGGCGTAGCATGACAGGGTCGGTGCGCGCGATGTCCATCCCATTGTAGAGGATGACCCCCTCGTCCGGCTCGCACAGCCGGTTGAGGCAGCGCAGCAGGGTGGTCTTTCCGCTGCCCGAGGGGCCGGTGATGCAGCTGACCGGCCGGTCGATGGTGAGGCTTTGGATATCCAATATCGAGCGGTATTTCAGCCCTGTGATGGTGAACATGGCCCCGCCTCCTGAAAATTAAAAATGTATAATAGCTATTATAACACAAAAAGAAGTCCTAAAGGGCGCGCCTTTTTTCTTTAGAGCGGGGGTTGACGCTGCGCCCTTCTCAAAGTATTGAAAGCTGCGCTTCCAATACTTTCATATGGGTGCTCCCGGAAGGGCACGCCTTTTTTCTTCGGGGCGGGGGTTGACGCTGCGCCCTTCTCAAAGTATTGAAAGCTGCGCTTCCAATACTTTCATATGGGTGCTCCCGGGAAGGGTGCGCCTTTTTTCTTCGGGGCGGGGGTTGACGCTGCGCCCTTCTCAAAGTATTGAAAGCTGTGTTTCCAATACTTTCATATGGGTGCTCTCGGAAGGGCGCGCCTTTTTTCTCTGGGGCGGAATTGTTCCTGCGCCCTTTGAGCACACCCGGCAGGGCACGCCTTTTTTCTTTAGAGCGGGAGTTGACGCCATGTCCTTTATAAGTTGGCAGGCAGCAGATTCCATCTGCTGCCTGCCAACTTTCTTATGCGTAATTTGGAATACGGGCCATCTTTTCTGTATCGTTATTCGCCGTAGCACTCGTCGATCCAGCAGTCCCGCTCATTGACGGGGAGGGAGAAAATCCGGCCGGCGTTCTTTGAGTCCTTGGCCTGATGGTATTTGAAGAGCATGCGCTCATCGTCCAGCTCGCCGAGAATTTCGATCTTTCCGCTCCGGTGGGAGAGCGCGTAGCGAAAACACTTGCCCTGGCCGTTCTGCAGGACCTTGGCGCCCTCCACGATCCGGTAGCCCTCCCGCAGCGGCACCTGGAACTGGTTTTTTACCCCTGTCACCGGCCGGCACTGGAAGACGTAATAGGGCAGAATTCCATTTCGGGTCATTCCCCGCAGCAGCGCGCCCAGCGTCTCGGGGGTGTCGTTGACCCCGCGCAGCAGCACCGTCTGGTTGCGCACCGGAATCCCGAGCTCCCGAATCGCTTGCACCGCCGCCAGGGACGCTTCGGTCAGCTCCCGAGGATGGTTATACTGGGTGACTACGTAAATCTGTTTCTTACGGCTGTAGCGCCCCAGGATGTCCAAAAGCTCCCCATCCCCGGTGATCCGGGAAGGGAAGACCACCGGTACCCGGGTGCCGAAGCGGATCAGGTCGAGGTGCCCGATGCCGCACAGGGCGCCGAGATACCGCTCGATGACGGCGTTGGAATTGAGGAAGGAGTCCCCACCCGAAATGAGCACGTTGCTGATCTCCCCGTGCGCGCGGATATAACCGATCATATCGTCGAAGTAGCGCGCAACCTCCTCATCGGACAGCCCGACAAGGCGCTTGCGGAAGCAGTGCCGGCAGTACATCGCGCATTGGTTGGTCGAAAGGACCATCGCCGTCTGGCGGTATTTGTGCTGCATCCCGACGATTACGGTATTGTCCGCCTCGCCGCTGGTGTCGAAGGAACCGCCCAGGTCGGTCTCGTGCAGCGAGGGGATGCACATCCGCCGGATCGGGTCGTGCTCGTCCTCAAAATTGATCAGAGACAGGTAATAGGGAGTGATGGACATGGGGTACTGCTCCAAAATTTCGGCGAACCCCTGCTGCTCCTCCGGGGTGCAGTTTAAGAGCCCGGAAAGCTCCTTCGCTGTGGTAATGTTCTGTTTCAGTTCCTCCTGCCAGCTCATAAACCTCATCCTTTCGTCAGAAAATTGTTCTTATACGAATAGTATAGCAGATATTTCCGGGATTGGACAAGGGATAAATATGAACAAACCGTAAATTACAACAATTAAACCGCATAATATTTTAAATTTTATGTCGAGAAATGACAATCTGATTATTTACAAACAGTATAATAAATCCGGGGATTTACGGTGGTGTGGTTGCCGTCGGGGCGCGGATGCGGTATGATAGGATGGGGAAGACAAAATGGTGAAAGGAGTGTGCGTGATGGAATTGGACGTCGTTTCCTGGATGGGGGAGCTGTGCCGGAAGCTGTCGGAGCGCTTCGGCAAGCGTCTGCTCTTCGCTGGGCTGCAGGGGAGCCGGCAGCGCGGCGAGGCGCGGGAGGACAGCGACATCGACGTGGTGGTGGTTTTGGACAGGGTGGAGGCAGAGGACCTAGCGGCCTACCGCTCCCTCCTGCGCGGCATGCCGCAGGGCGGGCTCGCCTGCGGCTTCATCTGCGGGCTGCGCGAGCTGCGGGGCTGGCCGGGCTACGATCTCGTTGCCCTGAGCCGGGATACCAAGGGGTACTATGGCGATCTTTTGGCCCTGCTGCCGCCGCTGGGGCGGGAGGACGAGCTCGCCTGCGTGCAGGTCGGGGCAGCCAATCTCTATCACGCCGCCTGCCACACCCTCCTGTTCGGGGAGCTGGAGCCGCAGGCGCTGTGCGGGCTCTATAAATCCGCCTTCTTCCTGCTGCGCATGGATCATGCTCTGCGCACCGGGGAGTATGTCCCGACGCGCAAAGAGCTCTTGGAGAAGCTTCGCGGGGCGCGGCGGCAGGTCCTGCTCGACGAAGCGGGAACAGGCGGCGCCCTGCAAAGGGCGGAGTATGAGGAGCGGCTGGGCAGGCTGATCGGCCTCTGCGGGGAAATTCTGCAAAAGGGGCCCGAAACCTGCCGGTAAGCGGTTGACAAAACGGCCGGGCGGATGGTATATTGAATATAATGTTATAACAAACTTTGCCCGACCCGCACAGGGGTACGGCCGACCGTCGAAGGAGGCAGCGCAGATGTATCTGACCGAACAGGAAATCATGGGCACCCAGGAGGCGCTCATGCGCTCGTATGAGCAGATCGAGAGCCAGGAGCAGGAAATCAAACGCTTTTTTGAGGAGAACAAAAGCCGCAAGTTCGTCTTCATCGGCTGCGGCTCGAGCAACATGCTGGCCAAGAGCTGCGAACGGCTCTTTATCGCCCGTCCGGGGACCAGTGCGGTGGCGCTCGCCGGCGGGGATTACCTGGTGAACCCTGGCTACTACCGCGAGACCGTGAGGGACGCCATCGTGGTCGCGCTCTCCCGCTCGGGTCTGACCAGCGAGATTGTGCGCGGCCTTACGATCATGAAGAAGGAGCCGGGCGTCAAGGTGGTCTCGATCACCATGAAGGAAGGAAACGACGCGGCCGGTCTCTCCGACCTTGCGATCGTGCTGCCCTGGGCTTATGACAACAGCGTCTGCCAGACCCGCACGGTGGCGACTCTCTACGCGAGCGCCTTACAGCTGTGCGCCATCTGCTACGGCGACGAGGGCCTGAAAGCCGCCGTCAAGGCCGCCGCGGGGAGCAACAAGGCCCATCAGGAGAAGTGGCGCCCGTCCCTCGAGGAGATCGGCAAAAACGACTTTTCCGACGTGGTGGTGCTGGCCGACGGCCCGCTCTGCGGGATCGCCGAGGAGGGCGCGCTCGCCTTCACCGAGGTGGCGCTGGTGCCCGGCAAGTACTTCAACATGCTCGACTACCGCCACGGGCCGATCGTGCTCAATGGAAAGAAGACGCTGACCATCCTGCTGCTGCAGCCGGGCGAGACCAGCTATCAATACGCAATGGTCGAGGACCTCAAAAAGCACGGCGGCACCGTCGTCACGGTGGGCGACGCGGCGGGGAACCCCTGCTCGGCCGCGCTGCATGTGCAGATCGAGGGGATCGACCGCTTCGAGGCGTTCGGCATGCCGTTTATTTACGTCTGCCAGATGATCGCTCTTTCGCACGCGCTGGCCATCGGCGGCAACCCGGATGCGCCCACCGGACTGGACGCATACATCACCTTAAAATAACAGGAGGATTATCAATGCTTGTTACCACCAGAAAAATGCTCGACGACGCGCGGGACGGCGGCTACGCCATCGGCGCGTTCAACGCGGAAAATGCCGAGATGGTCTGGGCGATCGTGCGCGCTGCCGATGAGCTGCGCGCCCCGGTGATCATCCAGACCACCTCTTCGACGCTCAAATATTTCAGCCCCGAGATGTTCGCCGGCATGGTAAAGGCCGAGGCGCAGAAGACCGACGTGCCGGTGGCCCTCCATCTCGACCACGGCTCGAGCTATGAGCTCTGCTGCGCCTGTATAGCGGCGGGTTACACCTCGGTGATGATCGACGGCTCGGCGCTCCCGTTCGAGGAGAACATCGCCGTTTCCAAGAAGGTCGCGGACTACGCCAAGAGCTTTGGTGTGCCGGTGGAGGCCGAGCTTGGGCGCGTCGGGGGCAAGGAGGACGACGTGGTCGGGGTGGACGACCAGTACACCGACCCCAAGGAGGCGGTGGAGTTTGTCGAGCGCACCGGGGTCAGCTCGCTGGCGATCGGGATCGGCACCGCGCACGGGATTTACAAGGTCGCGCCCAAGCTGGATCTGGACCGCGCGGCGGACATCCGCAAAGTGGTCTCCATTCCGCTGGTGATGCACGGCGCTTCCGGGCTGGCCGACGAGGTCATGCAGGAGGGCGTGCGCAAGGGGATTGCGAAGATCAACTTTGCCACCGAGCTGCGCGTCGCCTTCTCCGAGGCGGTCAAGGCGTATCTTGAAAAGGATCCGAAGGTGTTCGACCCCAAGAAGTACGGCACCCCGGCGCGTGAGGCGGTCAAGGAGCTGGTCAAACAGAAGATGACGGTTTGCGGCTGCAACGGGAAGGCCTAATGGGAAAATGAAAAGGCCGCTGTGGATATTCCACAGCGGCCTTTTTTGTGCTCATTTCTTGTGGGCAAGGATCAGAAAGCGGTGAGCGGTCCCCTCGATTGGCCGGCCCGCTTCGAGTTGCTGTTGGAGCGCCAAAAGCCGTTCATAGCAGCCGTCCACCGAGAAGCCGGGGAACTCCCACTTGATGATCCGGCAATAGAAAGCCAGCGCCCCGACGTCGTAAAAGCGTTCGGGGAGGAAGGCCTCCTGCGCGCGCAAAATCTCGAATCCCTGCCCCTCGAGCGCGTGCACGTTATTTTGCAGGGTATGATGGGGGAAGGCGGGCTGAAAGTGCTCGATCAGCCTCTCGGAGAGGTCGCGGTTATTCTGCCCGCCCACCTGCTGGGTGAGAAAATATCCGCCGCGGCGCAGCACACGGCAAACCTCGGCGGGAGAGAAGGCCTCATGGCGGTTGATCACGAGGTCGAACGAATCGCCGGCGAAGGGCAGGCAATCATCCCCGGACACTTCTCCCACCGTGATCCCCAGCGGCTCCAGCACCCGGCGGCAGAGCGCGACATTGGGAGGGTACCCTTCGCTGACGCTGGTCAGCGCGTACGGGTGATGGAGCGAGAGCAGGAATTCGCCCCCGCCGGTGCCCATGTCGAGCAGCCTCTCATGCGGCCCGAGCAGGGAGAGCACCAGCGCCCGGTAGTCCCAAGGCGGGTCGCTAAGCTCCCACCGCCCGTCGAGATAAGAAAAATCCCAGCCCTGAAAGGCGTGGGATTCCTCCGCCTTCCAAAGCGCTTTATAAGTTTTTTTATTCATTTTTACTGCTCCTTTTTTGTTTTTTAACAAAAACGGTGCAGCCATATTGGAGCCCGGTTCAGCGCAATATCGGCCGCACCGGGCAGATAATTCGTTTCGTTTTCATGGATACCCCTCCGTTATGTTCAGATCAAGCCATAGCTCGCCAGCCGCCCCATACAGTATTTGCTCGCCGAGACCTGGGAGCGCTCGCACCCGCTGACCAGCTCCTTGAGGTACTCCAGCAAAAAGCCGTTGTATTTTACCTCCAGCACCACCTGACCCTGGTTCATCACCGGATAGAGCGCCAGGCGGGGGTCGAACAGGCTAAGGCAGCTTTCACTGGCCCGGATGTCCCGGTCAAAGGTGATCCGGGTGTCGTTTTCCCGGGCGGTGTAGGCCTCCCGCCGGTACTCGATGACCGCCTTGGGCCGGTAGCCGCGCATGGTGAGCAGCGCGTAGCATTCGTCGGCGAATTCGTCGTGCAGGTCGAGCAGCGGGGCGTATACGCCCCGGCAAAGGGACAGGGCGGCTTCCCTCCCAAGGCGCAGCGAGCGCTTGAGCTGATATTCACCCTCCTTTTGCTTGAGCTCCAAAAAAGCGAAGTCCGCCGCAGGATCATAGAGCCGCAGCCGCAGCTTGCGCCGCAGCTGCACGCCGTCGAGCTTTTCAAAATAGTCGGCATCGTGCAGGGTGTCGAAGTATAGGGAGCGGATCGTGTAGCCGTCCCGGCCGGTGTGCGCATCCTTGTGCAGCAGCGCCTCGAAGCGCCCGCGCAGCCGGAAGTATTCCTCCTGGGGCAGCAGAAATTTGCGCTCGTAGCGTAGTACCTCCCTCATGCCGAGGCCCCCTTTTCATCCCCGCCAAAACGGGTGCGCTGGATACGTCCCCAATTTTTGGAGTATTTTCGGTAGCCGATAATCCCGGAGAGGCTGAACAGGGCGATGAGCTGCCGGTAGCCGAAGTTTTCCAGGATACAGACCAGCACCGCCTTGAGGTAATCCCCCTTGGGCAGCTTGGTGCGGAAGGTGAACACCCGGGTGAAGAAGGCGGCGATGGAGAGCACCGCGCCGAAGAGCAGGCTCCACAGATAGTACGCGAGCATGAAGGGGACGTTGACCATCCCCAGGTAGTAGGCCACCCCGACGAAGGCGAGGCCCACGATCTGGATCAGCGGGGAGAGCAGCTCAAAGAGGATGTAATAGAGGAACGAGAAGGTGCCCACCGGTCCGAACTTGGGGTTGAGGATGAGGCTGCGGTGCTTGGCGATGGACTGGAACATGCCGATATGCCAGCGGCGGCGCTGCTTCCTCAAATCCCCCAGCGTGGAGGGGGCCTGGCTCCAGCACACCGCGTCCGAGGCGTATTTGATCGAGTAGGGCAGGCGGCTGGCCCGGCAGTATTCATGCAGGCGGATCACCAGCTCCATATCCTCGCCCATGGTATTGGTGTCGTAGCCCCCGGCCTGGATGACGGTCTCCTTTTTGAAGAGTCCGAAGGCCCCGGAGATGATCAGGTTGCCGTTGAAGAGGTCGAAGAACATGCGGGAGGCCAGGAAGGAGCGGTCGTACTCCATGACCTGGAGCATGGCCCACAAGTTTTTGGGCAGGCGGTAGCTGACGAGCTTCCCGTTTTTGAGCACCGCGCCGTTGGCGATGCGAACCAGCCCTCCGACGGCCACCGTGCGGTCGTCCTCCAGCACATACTTGGCGATGGCCTCCAGGGCGTCGTCGAGCACCGAGTCGGCGTCCATGGCGATGAAATAAGGGTACTTGGAGGCGTTGATCCCCATGTTGAGCGCATCGGCCTTGCCGCCGTTTTGCTTCTGGATGAGGGTGAGGGGCACCTTCTGCCCCTGGGTTTCAAAGACGCTCACCACCTCCTTGCAGGGCACCCGCCGCCGGATGGGGCGCTGCACGCATTCCATCTGGAAGTGCTCGATCAGCCTCTGGGCAGTGCCGTCGGTGGAGCCGTCGTCCACCACGATGATCTCATAGAGCCGGTAGTTCTGGCTGAGCAGGGAGAGCACCGTGTCCACCACGGTCAGCTCCTCATTGTGGGCGGGAACGATGATGGTGATGGGGACGTAATATTCGTGCCGGAAGGAGTTGCGCATCTCGATGAGCTCGCTGCGCCTGGCGATCTGGGCCACCCCCACGATCACCGAGAGGAACAGAACGCTGGAATAAGCCAGCATGTAAAGGAGGAAAAACGAATTCACGCCCTGGGTGAGGGTCTCAAGAAACGACAAGGCTTTTGCCTCCTTTCCGGGTCTCGGGCGCGGCGCCCGAGAGCTGGCGGCGCTCCAGCATGTATTGCAGGATTTCCCGCGCGTACCGGTCCTCGCCCTCGAGCGCCGGGCGGTAGGCCGACTCGGGCAATCCCATGGACACCAGGCTCTCCGCCGCGTTGTAGCGCACGTACCAGTTGTGGGCGCCCAGCGCTTCGAGCAGGGCGTCTACCGTCTCCCCGCAGGGATACGCGCGCAGCGCGGAGGCCGACACCGCCGCGTACTCCCACAGGCCGCCCCGCGGCTTTTCCAGGAAGGCGAGCATGCGCCGGTAGGCCCCTTCGTCGCGGCAGCGCCCGTAGTAGCGCAGGATGGCGTAGCACAGCTCATCGTCGGTGGCGGGGTCGTCCAGCAGGGGGAGCAGCTCCCGGCAGTAGTCCGCCCCAAGCAGCCGCATGAAGTCCACCAGCGCCAGGCGGATGTCCGGCGTGAAGGAGCCGAACTGCCCCCAGAGCTGGGCGCAAAGCTCCTCGCGGTCTCCTTTAAAAGAGAGCAGCCCGTCGCAGAGCAGCTTCTGGCTGTGATGCACATCCTCCCGGCTCATCCGCTTGAGGGCCTGGACCACCCCTTTGACGCTCCCGCCCCGGTACAGGGCGGTCAGGGCGTTTTCCCGGCAATAGATCGAGCCGCGCTGGGCGGTGCAGGCGAGCAGGAAGGGCAGGGCGGCCGGGATGTCCTGCCGGCAGGAGGCCAAGAGCCAGGCGAAGGAGGCGCGGTACATCTTCTGCTTGCGGCCATAGTACTGGCACAGCCGCCCGAACATCGCGCCCGACCGGGAAACCCACAGGGCGAAGCGCGCGTCCCCGTCCGCGCTGTAAGCATCCGCCAGGACGCAAAAGGCCAGCACGTCGCCGATCGAGCGCAGCCGGCGGTACAGCTTATGCTGGGTGGCTTCCTCCTGCTCGCGCCCCTGCCCGAGCAGGGAAAGCTGCCTTTCCAGCAGGGCTTTGAGGCGGGCCTCCCGCCGGCCGCGGGCGCGTTGGCGGTGCGAGGCGGTCAGCATGATCCATAAATCGAACAGGATGGCGCACAGGCTGATGAGCAGATAGAGGTTGAGCAGAGTCCAGATCCAGCCGGAGGTCATGACGCCGCCTCCCCTGCGGCCCACATCTCCTGCACGATGTAGTAGGAATCCTTGAGCCGCTCATGATAGGTGACCTTGTTGCCCCAGCCGCGCAGGGGCGTTTCACCCAGTTCGATGGTTCCCTCTCCCGTGCCGACGCCCGCCCAAAGGCTGTGCAGGCGCAGGTTTTCCACCCCGTAGTGGGCGTAGTAATCGTCGTGGATCTCCATGTCGGAGGGATTGGAGAAGTTGAGCAGCTGCCAGGGCAGGCGCAGCTCCACGAACCCCTCGCCGTAACAGAAGTCCGCCAGGGAGAGGAAGTTTTCGCTGTTCGGGTTGCCGTTGCCGTGCACCAGCTTGCCGGTCTCGTAGGTGGGCATGTTCATCTTGGGCTGCTCCACGCTCGGAAAGAGGGGAGAAACCTGCAAAATGAGCCTGATGGGCACAAAGTCCGGGGTGTCGGCGGCGGGCGGGAACTCGTAGGGGTCGAGCCCCTTCACCTGGTGGAGGTACATGGCGCGCAGACAGTCGTAGCGCTCCTGGACCAGCACCCGGGAATTGCCGCTCCCGTCCAGCACCACCAAAAAGTCGGCCGGCCGGTCGAAGGAGAGGGCGGGGGAGGCGCAGACGGCCGAGCCGGTCTTTTGCGTGGTGTCGATCGGCAGATAGACCGCCCGGTCCTCGCGCGCGCCCCGCACGAGGAAGTAAAGGTACTTCTCGTCATATTTGACGGACAGGGAGAGCCCTTCCCCCTCGCTGACGGGGGCGCTGCCGGCCCACTCCTCGTCGTCCCCGTCCACGTAGCAGACGCTGCGCTCCCTGCCGGGGTCGAAGGAGAGCAGGCCGAAATACTGCTCGTTGGTCTGGTAATCGCTCCAATAGGCGGTCTGGGTCAGGTCCACCGCGTGCATGGTGTTCCAGGTGCGCTTGAACCACTCGTCCTGCCAGGTGAAGATGACGCTCCCGGCGCAGCCGGCGGCCATGATGTCCTCGTAGCAGGCGGCGATCGCCTCACCCTGCGCGCGCTCGGACAGGTCCCCCTGGTTGTAGCCCCGTCCGTAATCCACCTGGGCCATCCCCCGCGAGGAGGGCACGCCGAACTCCGAGATGACCACCGGCATGGCGTGGTGGTCGGCGAGGGTCTTGAGATAGGCCCGATAGGTGTTGCTCTGCCCCTTTTCGTCCAGGTATCCGGCCAGGTCGGGGCTGTGGCGCAGATAGTCGGGATAGTAGGGGTAGACGTGGTAGGAGGCGAACTGCCCGGAGCAAAAGGCCTCGGTGGTCTTGACCTGCTCCACGTCCACCTCGGCGAACTTGAGAAACAGCCTGGAGGTTTCCTCATCGTAGGTCATCGGGTCGGTGGTGGGCCAGTTGGCAAAGGCGATGAGCCGCTGCTGCTTGTAGCGCCCGGCCTCGTACGCGGCCACGGTGTCCCCCAGTCTGGCCAGCATGCTTTCAAAGGGGGTGGCCTCGTCTGTGGCGTAGAAATAGGTTCCCCGGTAGGGAGCGGATTCCTCCCGCATATGGTCGGTGAAGGCCACGGTCAGGTCCTCCCACTCCACGCCCAGGATGTAGCCCAGCACCCACTTTGACACGTCATAGCGGTAGCGCCCGTTGCCCCGGTTCGGGTCGTAGGACACGTTGCGGCGGCCGTGGATGACGTCCACCACCCGCTTGGCGTCCTCCAGCAGCGGGTCGAGGAAATCCGGGTCGTAGGCGTCGATGTGCGAGTTCTGGGAATAGTCGTTGACCCACAGGCCCTGGATGAGGTAGAGCGGGTCGGGATTATCCTGGTTGTATTCGAGGAAGGCCTCGTAGAAGGCGGGGGAGTTGATGGTGTAGATCCGCACGGTATTGGCCCCCATCTCCTGGATCTGCCCAAACCAGCGCAGGTATTCCTCGCGGGTGATGGCGAACTCGGTGGCGAAGTGCCCCGGCTTGCCGACGCCCAGATCCACCCCGCGGATTTCAAAGGGCGCGGGGCCGTCCCCCCGGTCCACCAGGATTTCCCTGCCGCTGGTGCCCGTGAAGCTGGATATGGCTTCGTCCGGACGCCAGTCGATGTAGTAGCTGGTGTGGTAGATCAGATAGTTCCCGGCCAGCAGCACCAGGACGGCGGCGGCACACAGGATGAGGAATTTGCGCATGGGCGGCCACTTCCTTTCTCAGTGCTGAAATTTCTTGACGGCGGAGGGGTGGGAGTATTGCCGGAGCAGCTCGATGTTCTGGTCCAGCCAGTCGCCCCGCCGGCGCAGGAAGTCCTTCATCTGTGCGAGGGCCGCCCCGTAGCTGTCAAGGTTGCGCTGCGCAGGCTCCAGCAGGCCGTACTCGGGCCTGAAGGTGTAGCCCCAGACCGCGAAGTTGCGCTCGATTGCCGGGCCCAGGTAGGCTGCCACGTCGTCCACATAGCTTAGCAGGTATTCTTCGGAGAGCACCGTGCGCCGCAGCTGTCGATAGCGGTCGATCACCCGCTGGGTGAAGCGCTCGTCCTTGAGCAGCATGAAGTACCACAGATCGTCCGGGAAGGCGAAGCCGGTGGCGTCGTAGGCGGTCTCGATGTAGTTGTCCAAGGCGTTGTTGAAGTCCCACACCGGGCCGATCGAGAGCTTCCCGCCCAGGGGCTTGCACAGATAGGTGGAGTACCGCGCCGCGTCGTAGTTTTGGAAAAACTCGTTGAGCACCATGTAGTCGACGAAGGAATCCACGTCGATATAGCCGCCGTATCCCAGCACTGGGTCGTCGTAGTCCAGGGAGTAGAGCGCCTTTTCAAATTGGCTGACGTCCCGCTCGATGTATTTTGCCTGCTCGGGCGTACAGGTCTTGCCGGAGGGGTAGACCACGTTGAGCTTGCTCTGGGTGCGCAGGGTGTACAGGGAGAAGTTGTCGAGCTCCACGCTGCCGCCCCGGTCCAGGCGGACAATATAGGAGGTGTCGGGCCGGTTCTGGGGCGACTTTGCCAGCCCTGCCTGGGCGCGCGAGACGCTCTGCATCATCACGTAGACCCCCCGGTATTCCCCGTCCACGAAGAGCTCGCAGAAGCGCACCTGCGGAGTGTTCTCCAGCACCTGGCCGCAGATGTTCATCAGCATATAGTTGCGCATGAGGGTCTTGTCCAGGAAGGGGCCGTTTAAAATCCACTCGTCCTCCTTGGGCATGCCCAGCATCTCGTGGGAATCGCGCTCTCCCGCCCCGTCCACCAGCTTGAGGCGGAAGGATTTTTTGTCAAAGTGCAGCGAGGAGTTGCCCCGGTAGCGCAGCAGAACGCCGCTCTCGAGCGCCGGGGGATCGCCCGGGCGGTTGTCCCCCGCGCCGCCGTCCACCACCCGGAGCGTTCCGAGGAGGGTGCTGCCGTCCCGCTTTTCGCCGGGGATTTCCTGACCCCCGGCGTCGAGGGTGACGATGGGCAGGTGGGTATGAAATTCCGTGATCTTCGGCATGTCCGCCGAGGGGCCGGGCGCCTGCAGGTGCTGCTGATAGCGCTCCAGATGGCTGCGGCTGTACCCGGAGACGGCGAGGGCCAGCACCACCGCGCCGGCGGCGGCCAGCAGGCCGCACAGTGCTCTGCGCATGGCAATCTCTCCTTAACCGCTGACCTCGTCGCTCTGGGCGACCAGATTGACGTACTCCACCCGGCCGACCGCATAGAGGCGGTCGGTGATCGACTCGCTCTTGTGCCCGGCGTTGCGCAGGGCCTTGCGGGACAGCTCGTAGATCAGCTCCACCGTATCCGGGGTGGTGTTCTTGACCTTGAGGTTGGCAAAGGTGGAGTAGTACAGGTAGACCACCGATTCCACCTCCGCCTGCGCGGTGCGCGCGGCGCGGATGATGAGCAGCATCCGCTCGTCGTTGCGCACCCGGCCCAAAATCAGCAGCAGCACGAAGACCAGCGCGGAGCCGACCGCGGCCACCAGGTAATCCCCAGCGCCGCAGCAGATCCCCACGATGATGGTCCAGAAGATGTAGGCCGTGTCCCGTGAATCCTTGATCGCGGTGCGGAAACGCACGATGGACAGAGCGCCCACCATGCCCAGGGAAAGCGCCAGGTTGTTGCCGATGACCGTCATGACGGTGGTGGTCAAAACGGTGAGCATCACCAGCGAGACGTTGAATTTTCGGCTGTAGACGGTGCCCGCGTGGGTGTACAGGTAGGACAGGAAGATGACAAGCCCCATGACCGCGGCCATGGCCAGGTTGATCAGAATGGTCTGCCAGGTCAGGTCCCCCGTCTGCTGCAATAGATTGTATAGCGCAGTTTTCATTTAAATTCCTCCATCAACACCGGCAAAGTGTTGTCAAAGTCAAGTGAAATGGATATAATCATACTTATGGAAATCCCGGACTCCTCCGGCCCCGGCACAGCCCTTTGCACAAAGCAAATGGGGCCGGGGCCTCCATCTTTGTCCCCTTTCTCCAGGTCCACGGGCCTCCGGAGAGCGTTGTCAAAAGTATAAATTTGTAACAGGGAATGCACAAAAGAAAGGGGGAGACGGATGAAACGCGGATGGATTTGGCTGGCGGCGCTGCTCCTGATAGCGGCGGTCCTCGTCCTCCTGCCCTGGCGCGGCCCCCTTGTTCTGGGCGACGGCCTGTTTTCCTGGGGAGGGGAGGTTCTTGAGCCGGCGCGGCGCGCCGGGCTATTGGATACCCTCCACCGGCTGGAGGCGGGCGACCTCTATCAGGAAATACCGGAAGGGGAGGAGGAACAGGCCGTCTCCTTCCTCTGCGACATGGAGAAGGCCGGCGTGCAGGTCCTGCTGCTGACGGGCCGTCCGGAGTGGGGACTCGACCCTCAGGCCGCCGCGCTCAAGGAGGAGGTGGACCGAGCGGCTGCTCTCGCCAAACGTTCCGGCGGCGCGCTGGAGGGCCTGATGGTGGATGTGGAGCCCTATCTCACGCAGTCTTGGGAGGAGGACGAAGCCCGGGTGATGGAGGGGTATGTATCCGCAATGGTTGCCGCGCGCCAGTACGCCAATAGGCAGGGGCTCGCCCTGCTCGCCTGCATCCCCTACTGGTACGACAACGACCATAGTGAGGCTCTCGCGCGGCTCATTGAGGAGGGCTGCGACGGGGTGGCGGTGATGAATTATTACCGCTCCGGAGAGGCTTCGCATATCCAGGCCGAGGCCGACCTGGCGCGCGCCGCAAAAAAGCCGGTGGTGTGCATCTTCGAGTTCCAGCCTCCGGGCGTGCACGGCCTCACCGAAGAGAGCACCTATTACGCCGACGGCCTCGCAGCCGCCCGGCAATCCTGGGAGAAGGTGCGCCGTGCGGTGGACTACGACGGCATGGTCCTGGGATACCACTGCTACGATCCAATTAGAGTGTTGATCGAGCGCATAGAATAGCCATTTAATGGGATTTCATCCGCCTGGATGTATAACAAATCTAGTATATCACTTTGCCGGTGTCAGAGCAATTTCTCCAATCAATTTTATAGAAGGAATCATAGAAAAACATCCCCTTTGGACGTGACCGTCCGGGGATGTTTTTTAAGGATCGGAGCACGGGAGGCTATTTTATAGTTATGTGCCACGGCAGCATTTCGCTACTGGGATAGATAAAACAAGCGCGGGCGAAGACTTACCTTCGCCCGCGCTTGTGATGGCAATACCTGTTATAAAAAATATTAAAGCACCAAAATATCCTTTTGTGGCTCGAGCCGTAAGCAGAAAACCTGGTCCGGGATGCTGGTGTTCAAAGCGCGGACCGTCACGGTGGCCTCCATTTTTTTATTAATTGGAGTGGTTTTGACCCAAAAGCCGATGGAGCCGCCGACTACCGCGATGGTTTTGGGACCGATGACCTTGAGCCCTTCGCTGACCTCGACCTGCACGACCCCGTTGTAGAAGGGCAGCAAATTTTGATTCTGGTCCAGGAAGCGGCAGGCGAAACGTGTGCTGTCCACCACGGTGTTATTGAGGACAAGATCATCCGGGGTAACCGCCAACCCGGCCAGATGGGCATCGCGGGAGTAGGTCCTGCGGGCGGCTTCTTTGCCGTTTAGGTAGCCGATGATGGCGCCGCCCTCCCAGATATCCTGCCAGCGGCCGGGATCCTCATCTACGATAATGGGCGGATGCGCCAGTCCGCAGTAAGACAGGCTGGGGAAGAATTTACCGATGCTGCGTCCATAGGCCTCCACCTCGATATAATCGCAGTTGGTCAGCACAGCGAAGGGAATGGGCCGGTTGTCATCGTTTTCGCCCCGCGCGAAGACGGTGGCGGGTTCCAGTACAATTTCCTTTTGTGGGGATACCTGGCTGCGGTAGACCTGAGCGGCATATTTGGGGATACGGAACATGTCCATGACGCCGTGATAGCAGATCTTATCTCCCGAGCCGTAATCGCCATGGGTATTATAGTCGAAGGCGCACCAGCCAATGGCGCCCATGGCGTCCTTGCGCAGCATGTTGGCGCTCTGCACCGCCGCATGGATTTGCACATGGCGCATCTGCTTTTCCTCACAGTCGAACGGCTTTACCGGGAAAACATGTCCGCAGTACTCGCTTACCAGGTAAGGGACTTTGTGGGTCAGTCCGGTGACCTTCTGCTGATTGAGCAACACCACCTCGCGGTAGTGCTTGACCGGATGGGAGTAGTGGATAAAATCGTTGAAGGTATAGACATCCTCGATCAGATGGCTGTTCGTAATACAGCGCACGCCGGTGGTGGCACGGGAGGTATCCAGGCTCTTGGCCAACTCGTTGGTCTGGGTATAGAATGCATCGTCGTCGTCCGATTCATTGATCCGTATGCTCCAGATGAAGATGCTCGGGTGGTTGTATTCCACAGTGATCATATCCCGGATGTTTTGCAGGGCATTTTCCTTGAAGGCCTCACCGCCGATATAGCCCCAACCGGGCATCTCGGAAAATACCAACAGGCCCAACTCGTCGCAACGGTCCAAAAAATCCTCCGACTGCATGTAGTGCGAGGTGCGCACGGTGTTTACATGCAGGTAATTGCGCAGGATTTCTGCGTCCTTCTTCTGGGCGCGGGCGGGCATGGCGTAGCCGCTGTAGGGATAGGACTGATGGCGGTCCAGGCCCACCAGCTTGACTGCCCGGCCGTTGAGATAAAAGCCCTCTGGCTTGCACTCCACCGTGCGAAAACCGATGCGCAGGGTATGGCGGTCCAGCGCGGCGCCGTCTTTATACAGCGTTACCCTCACGGTGTAGAGATGCGGGTCCTCGAGATCCCAAAGCGTTGGCTTTGAGAAGGATTCCCCTGCCAGGGTGGCTGTGCTGCCGCCCTCTTCCACAGTAACGCTGCGCTCCCAGCGCTTGACACAGCGGCCATCCTCCAAAAGTTCCAGATGTAAAACGCCTTCAAAGGCGTCGGCCTTATTTTCAAGATGGACCTCGGGTGCCATCTCGGCATCGCCGCCGGTTAACCGATATCGAAACAGTACGGTATCCAGCCAGGCCTGCGGGAGAAAATACAGATTAACATCCCGGTAAATGCCGCCATATGTGAGATAGTCGATGGTATAGCCGAAGGGAGGAATGTCCTTGTCCTCCCGGGAATCCACCATGACCACCAACGTATTTTCACCCTTGGCCATCCATTGGGTGATGTCGCACCGCCAACGGGAGTAGCCGCCGCGATGCTCGCCCGCCAGAGCGCCATTGACATACAGCTTGTGCTGCGTCATCACGCCTTCAAACTCGATGACAGCGTTTTTGCCTTCACACTCCTGCGGCACGGTGAATTTTTTGACATAGGTACAGCAGAGCGCCGTCTCATCGTGGCTAAAGCAGTTGTAGGGCAGTTCCTTCACAGTGTGGGGCAGATCGATGCATTCATAATCTGCAAGGTTTTCTCCCGCGATATCGTTTTCATTGAAGTCGGGTTTAAAATACCAGCCCGGATTCATATTCCATTTGGATTGCATAATGACCTCCTGATATGTTTTGTTATTTGACCGCTCCGGTCATGCCCGCCACGAACTCCTTCTGCATGAGGAAATAGACCAGCGCCGAGGGCAAGGTGGCGATCACGATGGCGGTCATCAGCGCGCCATAGTCCGCCGTGTACGATTGGCCCAGGGCGGACAGCACCATCGGCAAGGTGCGCACCTGTGGGGACTGAGCCACCAGCAAGGGCCAGAGATAATTGTTCCAGCTGTTCATAAAGGAGACAATGGCGCCGGTGGCGAAGGTGGATCGCATCACCGGAAAGAATATTTTAAAAAAGATTGCCCATTCGCCCAAACCGTCAATTCGGGCGGCCTCCGCCAGCTCTTTGGAAAAGCTTTTGGCATTCTGGCGGAAGAAGAAAATGAGGAATGCGGTGGAGACCGAGGGCAGAATCATCGCGCCCAGGGTATTGAGGCCGACCAGCTTCAGGACCGGGATCTTGTTCATCTGGGCGAACATACGGTATAACGGCACCATTATGGAACTAAAAGGGATCATCATGGTAAGCAGAAGAATGTTAAACAGCTTTTCCCGTTTTTGGCTTCGATACATGGTAAAGCTGTAGCCCGCCAGTGAACAGACAAGCAGTGAAAGCAACGTGGTGACAACGGTCGTGATGATGGTGTTGCTAAGCCCTGTCACAAACCCCTTTTCCGGCTGCAGGAGGGTTTGCAGATTATTCCATAATGCGCTGCCAAAGGTCATCTTATTGCGCATCACATCGGACGAGGTGTTGGTGGCACCGATGATCATCCATAAAAACGGGAATGCGCATAAGAACGAGACGAAACACAAAAACACATATTCAATTGCCAGGATCACTTTTTTCTTGGTTTTTCCCATGGATATCACTCCTTGTCTCCGACCCGCATTTGCAGCGCGGAGAGAATGGCGATGATGATAACGACCACCAATGCGATCGCGGAGGCGTACCCAAACTCCGACACATAAGAAAAGCATACGTTGTATATGTAACCGGAGATGGTGATTGTGGCATTTGCAGGGCCGCCGTTGGTGATATTCTTCACCTCGTCGAACAGCTGCAGCGTACCGATGGTGGAAGTGATGCTGGTGAAAAGAATCACAGGGCGCAGCAGCGGTGCGGTAATATAGCGCATCTTCTGCAGGGAACCGGCGCCATCCAGGTCGGCCGCTTCGTAGATGGAGGGTTCAATGTTCTGCAGCCCGGCAATGTAAAACATGGCGTTATAGCCGGTCCAGCGCCAGGTGATGACGATAATAATGAGCATTTTCGACCAGAATGCGTCGTTGAGCCACAAAATCGGCTCGCTGATCAGACCGCATTTCGTCAGCAGAGTGTTAAACAAGCCCTCGTTGGCAAAGATGGTTTTCAGCACCAATGCATACGCCACCGAGGAGGTGATGCACGGCAGGAAGATAGCGGTGCGAAACAGCCCCTTGAAGCGCAGGTCCTTATTTTGCAGCATGGAGGCAATAATCAGGCCCAGGATTAGCATGATAGGGACCTGGATAATCAGGTATAAAAATGTGTTGAAAAAGGCTTTTTTCAGGGTTTCATCCTGCAGCATTCGTTGGAAATTTCCCATTCCCGCAAAGGAGAGCTGGTTTCCCTTGCCTGACATGAATGCCAGGCGGAGCGCATCGACGACGGGATAGAATGTAAAAACAATGATCAGCGCACTCGCCCCTGAAACAAACATCCAACCGGTGCGGTTTAATTTTTTTTCCAGTGGGCCTTTGGCGATTTTGGATTTTTCTCGCATGGAAATCCTCCCCCGTGAAAAGGCTGCGGTCCCGTAAAACGGTCCCGCAGCCTGATTATAATCAGCCAATTTGACCGATTTGAGCGGCGCGGGATTCGATGGCGGACAATGCCGCATCAATATCCCCGCCCTGCAGGACAGTCTGGAGCTCTTCCTCAACGATATCGTCGATGTTATAGGTATTAATGCCATACGGGACCTGTGGAACCAGCTCGGCCCAAGCGGCGAAATCTTCCCAGATCTTCTGGTTGCCGAAGAAAGCGTCCTGTGCCTCATAGTTGGTGAAGCTGCCGTCGCTTTTGTGCGAGCTGAACAGGCCGATTTCGTTGACCAGTTCGTTCAGGAATCCAGTATCGCTCGCAAAGGTCTCTTTTAAGAAATTCTCGGCCACATCCGCGTTTGCTACCTTATCCACGACATACCAGGAGGAGCCGCCCACATTGGAAGCATTTACGGCTCCCTCTACATGGTCCATGCGGGGAATGGGCTTTAGGGCCCATTTGCCGCTCTGATCCTCAGCGGTCTTGATGGTGGCGCTGATCCAACAGCCGTCAACGATGGTGGCAAGGTCCCCGTTTTGAATACCGCGCACCTTTTCATCCCAGCCTGGGAAATTCATGACGATGCCGGCATCCATCAAATCTTTATATACCTGCATGGCCTCTTTGATCACCGGATTGCCCGCGATATTTAAGGAGGTGTTGTCCTCGTTTACATACCAGGTGCCGGCTGACTGCATCAGAATTTTCATTAGGGTTAAGTCGCCGCTGGTCTGTTCCAGCATGCTGACGCCAGTCGCTTCCTTTACTTTCTTGCCTATCTCGATATATTCGCTCCAGGTGATATTGTTCAGATCTTCGCCGGTGTACCCGGCCTGTTCCAGAAAATCCACACGATAGAACATACCGCATACGGCACTGTCAAAAGGAACGCCATAAATTTTTCCATCGCGGGTAAAGGCGCTCAGTTTGTAGGGCATCCAGTCGTCTGCGTTTATAATACTGGACAGATCGCGCAGCGAACCGGGGAAAACGTCCAGATAGCCGCCCACCCTGTAATCTTCGATCAAAACGATGTTGGGCAGGCCGTCATAACTTTCCGCCGCAAAGGCGGTATTCAGCTTCTGGACAACATCATTGAGCGACTGGCTGATCACGGTTAAAGTCACATCAGGGTGCTCAGCCTCATAGCGTTCCTTTGCGAGGCGCAACGCCTTCACATTAAAATTGTCGTCCCACGCCCAGGCGGTAATTTCTGTTTTACTTTCGTCGGCCGTTTTTCCGGCATTGGAGCCGGAGGTGGAACCGCCGCAGGCCGGCAGGCACAGTGCTGCCGCCGCAGCCAGCAGCAGAGCAAGTAGTTTCCTGATCCTCATGAACCTTCCTCCTCTTATGGCCAGAAATTTGTCGAATCTTTCTGTAATGCGCGCTCATTACCTGTGCTTTCATTATAGTGTGTCGTCCGAAACAAGCGGTAGGATCAATTTTGGTCAAAATAGGATTGGTTTGAGGATATAAAATAAAATAACACAGTTTATATATTTAATTTTGTTAACTTTAACCAATTAATCTTAGCGGCAATGCAGAGATTACTGATCCCCGGCGGGCAGATGGATTGTCACACAGGTGCCGCCCCCCACACTGCTGGAAATTGACACTCCGAAGTTTTCCCCGTATAACAGCTGCAGCCGCTCATTCACATTCCGTATGCCAATGCTCTCCCTTTCCTGGGCGCTATGTGAGGTTACTGCTTCCTGTGAGGAGAAGCCGCATCCGTTGTCAATGATCTCGCAGACCAGCTCGCCCTTTTTTACACGCGCAAAGATGCTAACCAAGCCGCTGTCGTTCTCCTCCGGGAACGCGTGGAAAAATGCATTTTCCACAAAAGGCTGCAGCATGAGCTTGGGGACGAGGCAGTCCTTTGCACTTTCCTCGCAGTGGAATTGCAGGGAAATGCGGTCGCCAAAGCGGATTTTTTGTAAGAAGGCATAGCTCTCCACGCTGGCGAGCTCCCGCTCCAGCGTGATAAATTCCTGGTCGCTGCTGATATTGCTGCGCAGCAACAGCGTAAGCATATCGAGCGCCTTTTCCGCATTTTGGTTTTCACCGTGTATGATCAGAAACTTGATGGACGCAAGGGTATTGTAAATAAAGTGGGGGTCCAGCTGCATGCGAAGGCTGCGTATTTCCATCTTGCGTTTCTGCCGTTCCTTTTCCTGTAAAGCCCCGACATAGGACTCCGCCCGTTGGGCCATCCGGTTGTAAGCGGTTCCCAGCTGCCGTACCTCATATCCTCCCTTGATCTGGATGGGCATGAACATTTCCTTTTCCTTCGCGTGTTCCATATGGCGGATCAGCTGCCGCAGCGGTGCAAACCGGAACTCAAGCCGTGTGAAAAGCACGAGCAGCATCGCAAGGATGACCAGCAGGCAGACGAATAACGTTTCATAGAAACTTTCGCGTACATGCTGCACCACCGTCTGATTGTCGATGATGGCGATGGCATGAAGCCCCCAGTTGCTGATCGGGACGGAAACGAGATGCACCTTTGCCTCCTGAAAGAAGGCTTCTGCAAAAGCAAGGTCCTGCTGTTCCGCCGCACGCGCGGTTTTTAACAGCTGTGGGAAGGAGCGGCCGATCAGTGTCTCGTCCTCGGCGCTCACGATAATTCCCTCGTCGTTGAGAAGCATCAGACGGCTTGAAGCGTTGCTCAAGGCGGTGTAAGCGCTTTTTAGCTGCCCCTGCCGCACGACAACATAGGCAAATCCATAAATTTCCCTGTTTCCTCTGCTTCGGAGCGTTTTGGACATCAGTATGCAGTTGTGGTCCACGTCCCATTCGGACGGCCCGTTTTGTATGAAAATATATTCCGGCTTGTTGGAAGTACTCTGTCCCTTGTAAGAGGCTGCCTTTTGAAGAAAAAATTCTTCGGTTACAGTGGAATACGCATAAGATTTTTTTACCGCCCCCTTCACATCGGTTAAAATCAGCGGCCAGGAGAAACCGTTCTCTCCAATAAAATCCAGCTGTTTGAGCAACGTCGTCAGCTGGTAGGACGCCTGTCTCGCTTCCAGCGTAGTGGCGTCCTGCGTGGTGAGAAAAGATTGCACGGCCCAGCCGCTTTGCAGTGCGTACAAAAGAGAGGAATGCTCCTGCGTCCATTCGGCAAAAGCCTCCTGCACCTGCCCCAGGCTCTGCTTACTTGAATAGCTGATGGTATCCAGATGGAGCTTCTGAGAATTGTTCCAGGAAATCGCCATGGTCAAGGTGCACGCAACGACCACCCCAGCCACGGTAAGAAGCAGAACCTCCAAAAACAAGCTGTTCGCCTGGACAATTTTTAAAAAACGTCTCTGGTTCGTTTTCATATATTCACCTCTGTCTTTTCTGGTACTGCTTGCGGTAAGCGGTGGGCGTCACACCAAGACTTTTTTTAAAAACGCGTGAGAAATAACTATTGTCGGTATAGCCTACCTGCGCGCCCACCTCAGCCACGGAGAGTATGTTTTCCTGGAGCAGTTGCTGAGCCTTTTGAATGCGCACGGTGTTCAGATACTCTGTAAAGCTCTTTTGGTAATGCGTCGTAAAATAGGCTGACAAATAATGATAGTTAAAACTGAACTGTTTGGCCAGATCATATAGGGAAAGCTGCTGCGCATAGTGCGTTTCAACATAATCCAGGATCATTTCCTCTGACGGCTTTTTTTTGACGATACAGTATTGCTGCAGCTCTTCGGCCAGCTGCTCCGTCAGCTGTAGCAATTCGCCGGAAAAACGTGTATTGCTGATGCGTACGATCAGGTTCCGGCGCAGCTCCACCGTATGTTCCAGCGGAAGCTCGGCCTCTTCGAGATAGTCGATAATTTGGTATACGATATTAGAGAGAAGGGCCTTTAATTTTAGCTCTTCCATGGAGGCGGTGGAAAGAATATCCCGGGTATACTGAACCATCGCGTCGAGGGCGTCCAGCATGCGCCCCTGTTCCAGTAAAGCGCTGAAATGCTGCACATCCCAGGGAACCCTTTCCTGAAATCCGGTTCTGAGGGAAGCCTCCTCGATGAAATAATCCTTGTGATGATAAAAACGCTGCTTGAGTGTTGCAGCATATCCATTTTTCCAATGCTGGTACAACTCAGACCAGTGGCCGATCGCATCGCTATACACCCAGAACGAGTCCCCAAGGGAATGCTCCATAATCACCGCAACCCGCCTTGCGGCCATGGCATCCCGCCGCTCAAACTCTGCTGATGTATTGATCAGCAGAACCAGCCTCCTGTTTTCAAACTCGGCCACGGTAGTACAGCGGCCTGAAAAGCATTCCTGCGCCGCCTTACGCAGTAAATCGCAACAGCGGCCAAGATCCGGCGCCTTGTCAAAGACATAGGGCACATCCATGGCCAAGAGCCTGTACTGCGGACCCGGGAAAAAAGGCCCTGGATCCGCCGCAAGATTTTCAGACATCCCGGCCAATAGCAGGCCCAACAGGCTTTCCGCTGTCGGACGAAAAGAAGGTACAAAATGACAGGATGGTATTTTTGATGCGATCCTTTCCAGAAGGGTCAGCAGCTCGTCCGCCCGTAGCGTGGGCTTGAGCACATAATCAACCGCCCCATACTGAAAACAGTCGCGGACATATTCAAAATCACTGTATCCGCTCAAAACAATTACGCGTATATCAGGGAAGCGCATCTGCAATGTTTTGGTCAGTTCCACGCCGTCCATCTGCGGCATTCGGATATCGGTAAGTACAATGTGCGGCCGAGCTTGTGCGATTAGCTCCAGGGCCTGTTGGCCATTGGCCGCCTCCCCTGCGATCTCAAACCCGTACGCAGCCCAATCGACCAGGTAGTGAATCGACTGACGGGTTTCATATTCGTCCTCAACAAGAAAAATTCTGCATTTCATGAAATCTCTCCTGTTCCTATTTCAAAAACCCTTGTCCCCTTAATCCGGCAAAATGTCTGTTTCTTCGCGTTTGCTTCCAGTATAGCATACATGATACAAGGGTTGTACAGATCGGGGGGAGTTTGCTTCTTTTTATTTGTTGGGGAAAAGAATAATTGTGCAGGTGAGAAAAAATGATCATTATCTGTTTTTCAGTATAAGGATGATCGTGTCGATCTTTCCATCGGGTAATGATGCTGTTAACATAAAAAACACGTTTAAGCGATTCGCTTAAACGTGTTTTTGCGGCAGTAGACGCACAAAAATCCGAACCCTATGGGTTCGGATTTCATGTTGTTGGTGCGGGAGATGGGACTTGAACCCACACCCCGAAAGACTGGCTCCTAAGACCAGCGCGTCTGCCATTCCGCCACTCCCGCACAGATACAAATTATACTAGCATATTTTTTGGCGGCGTGTCAACTGGGGAGCGCCGCGAAGTTTTAGAGATCATTTACATCTTAGCAGTTGTTTTACGAGGGAGCAGCTACTATAATAGAAACAGATACCGGGTTCGGCAATCAAGGAAAAGCAGGAGCGCGCCTCATGGAGAAAAAATACCGCGAATATTACTGGAAGCGCCTGGACAACGCGGCCAAGGCCTTCTCGGCGATTTCCAATAAAAAGAACACCAACGTCTACCGCTTGAGCGCCGTCCTGCGCGAGGAGGTGGTCCCCGACCTGCTGCAGCAGGCGGTGGAGCGCACCTTGGTGGATATTCCATCCTTTTGCGTCAAGCAGCGCAAGGGCTTTTTTTGGTATTATCTCGAAAGCAACTTCTCAAAGCCCCTCGTCCAGGAGGAGCGAACCTATCCTTGTCTTAGGATCGAGCGGATTCAAAACAACGGCTACCTGTTCCGCACCTCCTACTTCGGGCGCAAGATCAGCCTCGAGATTTTTCATTCCCTGACCGACGGGACCGGGGCCTTGATGTTTTTGCGCCGGCTGCTCTATCACTACCTTGCCCTGGCGCACCCTGACCGGGACCTGGGTGAGTGTCCGCTCTTCGAGGGGAGCTGCCACCCCAACGAGTTCGAGGAGGACAGCTTCATCAAAAACTATTCCCGGGATTCGGAGAAGGAGAGCCACACCACGGCGGCGGCCTTCCGCCTGCGCGGGCCGCTGCTGGAAAGGCGGGTCACGAGAGTGATCACCGGGGTGCTGCCGGTGCGGCCGATGCTCGCTTTATGCAAGAGCGCGGGCGCCACCGTGACCGAATACATGACCGCGCTGCTGCTGCGCTCGATCTATCTGGGCGGCAATCCGAAATTTCGGCGGGATAAGCCGATTGTGATCTGCATCCCGGTCAACCTGCGCAGCTTCTACCAGTCGCACACCCTGTGCAATTTTTTCTCCTACCTCAACATCGGAATGACCTTCGACCGGGACTACACCTTTGAGGAGGTGCTGGAAAGGGTCAAAAAGTCCTTCAAGGAGGAGCTGTGCCAGGAGCGCCTCGCGCAGAAGCTGCGCTACAACGTCGAGGCGGAGCGCAACCTGCTCGTGCGCTTCATCCCGTTATTTATCAAGCGGATCGGCCTGCGGGTCATTCACCGCCGGGGTGAGCGGGGGCAAAGCTGCGCGCTCTCCAACCTCGGGGTGGTCACCCTGCCACAGGGGATGCAGGAATTTGTCGAGCGCATGGACCTGTTGGTGAGCATCTCTTCACTCAAGCCGGTCAAGGCGGGGATGGTGAGCCTTGGGGACAGGATGAGCTTCACCTTCACCAGCTCCCTGGTCTCGGCCGATGTGCAGCAATACTTTTTCAGCTTTCTCGCGCAAAAGGGGATCGACTGCGAGATCGTGCACAATGAAATCTGAGGAGGCGGCGGGATGACCTATTGCAAGCGCTGCGGCGTGAGAGCGCAGGGCGAGGACGAATACTGCGTGCTCTGCGGCGCCCCGCTCGAGAGCTTGGGCGGGGAAGAGGCGCCGCTCTATCCGCATATCAAGTTTTCCAACCGCATGCGCTACCTGCTGCGTGTGCTGGCGATGGTCTCGGTGGTGCTGGTGGCGCTCTCACTCTATTTCGATTATGTCGCCGACAGCGACACCATCTGGTCGCTGATCGTGCTCGGGGCCACCATCTATGGCTGGACCAGCTTCCTGACCGCCCGGCGCTCCTTCAAAAACGTGGGGCTGATGATCTTCATCCAGCTCATCGCCATCTCGGTGCTCGGCTATGTCATCGACCTTTCCACCGGCAACCACGGCTGGATGCTCGGCTACGTCATCCCCTTTCTGATCATCGCCGCGCAGGGGATCATCACCTCGGTCATGCTGGTGCGCCCGCTCCTGTTCCGGGACTTCGTGCTCTACCAGTTCATGATCGGAATTTTGGGGATCCTTTCGATTTTGCTGATGGTCTTCGGCCTGACCACGGTGTGCTGGCCCTACATCACGGCCTGCATTTATTCGGCCGTCATCCTGGTGGGCACCATCCTGTTGGCCGACCGCAAAACCAAACAGGAGATGGTCAAACGGTTCCACTTTTAAAAAACAAAAGAAAATGACCCATAGTATAGCTTACTATGGGTCATTTTTATATGCCGTCTGGTCGTTTTGGGCCGCAAAACTGCGGTGATTTTACTAAATTGTCCTAATTATATCCTTTTTTGAGAAGGTTTACAAGGGGAATCCGGCTTTTGGGGGAGATACCCGCCCGGAAAAAGACAGCCAGTAAGCTATGCTGTAGGTCTTTCCGGAAAGGATGGAAGTTGGATGAAACGAAAGCTCCTGGTCCTTTTGACCGTTGTCCTGATCTTGTTCCCCATCCGCGCGTGGGCGCTCTCTCCATCCCAGGCGTACGCGGACGTTTACGGGGTCTCCTTCCCGTTCACCCCTTCGCCGCGCGCCGACAGCTACACCTTCACGATCTATGAAGGGAGCACAGCCGACCCGGCCAGCCTGCTAATGCAGAAGACGTTGAGCGTTCCCACGGCGCAGACTGTTTTCCTGCCCTTTGACTATGATCTGACCCAACGCAGGCAGTACCTGCTGACCGTGAGTGCCAACGTACAGCCGCAGCGCCAGGGGCTGGACGCCCCCTTCACCCGGGAATACCCCTTCGAGGCCGGGGTCACCTGCGGGCATCCGGAGGCTCCCGGCGCCTTCCTCGCCGGGGATGGCAGCAGCGAAAACCCCTACCGGGTGGGCACGCCGCAGCAGCTCGACCATGTGCGCGAGCACCTGTCCGCCTGCTTTCGGCAGACGGCGCATATCGACCTTAGCGGCTGGCCCACGCCCTGGCAGCCGCTCTCCGTCTTCACCGGAACTTACGACGGGGACGGCTACACCATCTCCCATATCCCCTTCCAAAACATTGAAGGTTTCAGCCTGTTCGGCCAGCTCAGCGGGGCCACCGTCCGAAGGCTGGGGCTCACCGGTCTGGACTTCTATTCGCCGACGGGCGTCACGCTCGGCGCGCTGGCGGGCATCACCGCAAACTCCTTTATCAGCGAATGCTTCCTGCGGGATTCGAGCATCGGCGGGGTGGACAACAATAACGGCGCGCTGGCGGGCAATGTGAACAATTCGACCCTGGAGCGCTGCTATGCCGCACATGTAATCACCCAGGGCCGGCATGTGGGAGCCTTTGCGGGTCACTCGAGCGGGGCGGTTTTAAACGAGTGCTTTGCCATCCCTGACAAAATTACCTTTTACAGCTATGGCCGGGGGACGCTGGTGGGCTGGGACAATGCCGGCAACGACCAGTTTTCCGGCTGCTATTATTCCAACGACACCGCGCCGGGAGTCGCCAAGGGCGCGGTGGGCTGGTATATGCGCTCCGGGACTTACAACTACGACCCGGCCGGGACCTTGGGACTGCCGCTGGGCTCGTTCTCCTCGCTCTCCAACCTCCCGGGCCTTTCCGGGGAATATTGGGAGGTCAGGGAGGGGGCCGAATACCCCACCCTTCGGTGCGAGCGTCCGCTCACCGCTCCGCAGTCCCGCGCCCTGCAGTCCGCGCCAAGCGCGGACGAAGCTGGATTCGGCCCGGAGGACTGATTGGCGCGGGGAGGTGAAAATTTGCCGATGGGGGCGGCATGCACCCAAACGCAGAAAAAGCGGCGCGCTGGCCATTGAGCCAGCGCGCCGCTTTTTTTATTACTGGATGGATCTAAGCAGCCCGCCCTTGCGGATGATTTCGAGGATCGACTCGGGGAAGGGGACCGCGGTATATTTCTTGCCGGTCGTAAGGTTTTCTATCTCTCCGGTGTCCAGGTTGACCGAGAGGGCGTCGCCCTTCTTGGTCTCGTCCACCAGCGCGGGGCATTCGAGGATGGGCAGCCCGATGTTGATCGAGTTGCGGTAGAAAATGCGCGCGAAGGAGCGCGCGATGACGCAGCTCACGCCGGCAGTCTTGATGGCCAGGGGCGCGTGCTCGCGGGAGGAGCCGCAGCCGAAATTGTTCCCCGCCACGATGATGTCGCCGGGGCGCACCTTCTTGACGAAATCCTTGTCGATGTCCTCCATGCAGTGGGAGGCGAGCTCTTTGGGGTCGGTTGTGTTGAGGTAGCGCGCCGGGATGATCACGTCGGTATCGACGTTATTTTGAAAGCGGTGAACGGCACCTTTTAACAGCATATCTGGTTCCTCCTTTTACAGTTTGTCGGGGGTGGTGATGTAGCCCGCCACGGCGCTGGCCGCCGCGGTTTCGGGCGAGGCAAGGTAGACCTCGCTGGTGGTGTCGCCCATCCGCCCGACGAAGTTGCGGTTGGTGGTGGCCACGCACCGCTCATGCGGGGCGAGGATCCCCATGTGCCCGCCCAGGCACGGCCCGCAGGTCGGGGTGGAGACGGCGCAGCCGGCGAGCATGAAGGTTTCGAGGTACCCTCTTCGCATGGCCTCGAGATAGATTTCCTGGGTGGCGGGGATGATGATCGCCCGCACGCCGTCGTGCACCTGGCGGCCCTCAAAAACCTTGGCGGCGGCCTCGAGGTCGCTGATCCGCCCGTTGGTGCAGGAGCCGATGACCACCTGCTGGATTTCGATTTTATCGAGCGCCGCGACCTCGCGCGCGTTCTCCGGCAGATGGGGCAGCGAGACGGTGGGCTTTAAAGTGCTCAGATCAATGTCATAGCTCTCCACGTAAGGCGCGTCCTCGTCGGCGGCAAATTCGATGTATTCGCCCGCGTTATGCTCGCGCATGTAGCGCCTGGTCTGCTCGTCCACCGGGAAGATGGCGTTCTTGGCGCCGGCCTCGATCCCCATGTTGGCGATGGTGAACCTATCGTCCATCGAAAGGGAGGCGACCCCCTCGCCGCAAAATTCCATCGACTGGTAGAGCGCGCCGTCCACCCCGATCATGCCGATGATATGTAGGATCACGTCCTTGCCCGAAACGTGGGGGGACAGCTTGCCGTGCAGCACGAAGCGCTGGGCGGCCGGGACCTTGAACCAGCACTTGCCGCTCTTCATGCCCGCGCACATGTCGGTCGAGCCCACGCCGGTCGAGAAGGCGCCCAGCGCCCCATAGGTGCAGGTGTGGCTGTCCGCGCCGATGATGACCTGCCCGGCCTTGACGATCCCCTGCTCGGGCAGCAGCGCGTGCTCGATCCCCATCTTGCCCACGTCGTAGAAGTGGGTGATGTCGTATTTGCTTGCAAACTGGCGGCAGCGCGCCGACTGCTTGGCGGCCTTGATGTCCTTGTTGGGGGTGAAGTGGTCGCACACGATGCAGATTTTGTCCTTGTCGTAGACGCTCTCGAAGCCGTACTTCTCGAACTCGTCGATGGCGACGGGGGTGGTGATGTCGTTGCCGAGCACCACGTCGCAGGGGATGCTGATCAGCTCGCCCGCCTTCACCTCGTCCTTTTTGGCGGCGTGCGCCAGAATTTTCTGGGTCATGGTCATGGCCATATGGGAATTCCTCCTATCGGTTAATATACTGTTTCTACAACAAAAAAGCCCTTCGCCTCTAAACCTTAGAGACGAAAGACTGCTGTCTTACGCGGTACCACTCTAATTCATACCCTCCAAACAGGGGGCATGCATCTCGGACGGATACAACCATATCCTCCCGCTGTAACGGGCGGGTCACGTCCCTTCCTACTCCTGACGTTTGAGAAGGGCTACTGAGAGGGGAGTTCGCACTCCTGCCGCAGCTGCCTTGCACCAACCGGCAGCTCTCTGCGTACGGGGAAGGGGTCCTACTGGTCCTCGTGAGCGTATTTTCATATTGAATTCATGATAAACTTTTGCTTTCCGTTTGTCAAGATGCTTTTCCGCCGGAAAAAATAAAAATGACCGTCAGTAAGGATATCAGGCGGTCAAGCGTAGGCCGAAAGCTCGACTGTAAAAAGAACATTCGGCCGTCTCTTGCTTTCTTTTTTCTAATTATACCCTGTTTTGGTACGGATTTCAAGGGAAGAGGGCAGCTTTTCATCCCGTCCCCCGGCGGGGCCGGCCGCCTGATATCCTTGCTAGCGGTCTTATTGCTTAAGGGGGACGCATGATGAAAAAGCTGATGGGAACCGTCGTTGCAGTGCTGGGCGCGCTGCTCGTCCTTGTGCCGTCCGGCGCCGCGGGAGACGGTGTGACGGTGACGGTGCAGGACGGCTATTCCTGCGATTACGGGGTAAACATCCCCTTTACCCGCACCGGGAGGAGTGACAGCTACACCTTTGAAATTTATGCGGGGGAAACGGCGGCGGGCGCCCCCGAGGTGCGCGCCGAGGTGGAGGTGCACGCCGATTCCCCGGTGACGGTTTTTCTGCCGCTGCGCTACGATGTTACCGGGCCAAGCACGCACACCCTGAAAGTGACGGCCCACGTCCTGCCGGGGCGGGAGGGGCTGGAGCGGGAGGGGGTGAAGACCATCTCCTTCGTCACCGCCTCCACGCCGACCTGCGGCTGTGCGGCGGGGACTGCGGGCGCGTTTTACATGGGTACGGGCGCGGCGGCCGACCCGTATTGGATCTCCTCGCCGCAGCAGTTCGACCATGTGCGCCTACATCTGGGGAAGAGCTGCCAGCAGGTCAACGACATCAGTCTGGCGGTATTTGATAATTTTTCGCCCATACCCAGTTTCACCGGAAGCTACGACGGCGGAGGGTACGTGATTTCCGAGGCTAATATTACAGCGAATGCAGCCAGCTTGTTTGGCAATCCGGTCAACGCCCAAATTGAAAATTTGGGCGTTCGGGATTCGGTATTTCATGGGCAGAGACTGGCGGCGGCGATGGGGACGTTTTATGGGAAAGTTGTGGTCAGAAATTGTTTTGTTGAAGATTGCACTTTTATTGCCGAGTCGACTCCCTATTCCTATACCGGAAGCATTTCCGCCGGAGATGACAATACAAGTGACAACAAATTGAATCGTATTGAAAACTGCTATGCCGCGGGGCTCACGATCCGAGGTGCCTATGTGGGAGGAATATCTTCCGAAGGGAACGGAGGAACAAAGTCGATCGGCTGTTACACCCTGATCGATTCACTGTCCTCCACGCTTAAGGGCGGGGCGATTACCGGCTATGACATCAACGCTTCCGCCTGCGCCTGGGAGTACCCCAACTCCGCCGGGGTCCAGTATGCCTGTGGGGACAAAAACAACAACGGCTGTTTTGCCCTTACCGGCGCCGAATTCGCCGACCAGAGCAAGTTTACTTCCCAGGGCTGGGACTTTGACACGGTCTGGCGGATGGACGGCTCTTTGGGCCGGCCGGTGCTGCGGGTGTTCGACCACTAAAAAGCGGTCCCCGGCATGTGCCGGGGGCCGCTTTTTATGCCATATGCTAGCGCTTCTCCCCAAAGAAGAAGAGCGCGACCGTTCCCGGTCCCGAATGGGCCCCGATGGTGGGCCCGACGTAGTTGATGATGAAGTTTTCGATCCCGAGGCGGCGCCCCACCTCGTCGGCGACGTACTGCGCGTCCTCCTGGCAGTCGCCGTGGCTGATGAAGACGATGTCGTTTTGCCTCCCCGCCGCGAGCTCCTCCATGTAGTCCACCAGCTTTTGCAGCGACTGGCGCCGGCCGCGCACCTTGGTCAGCGGGATGAGGTGCCCCTCGTCGTCCACATGCAGCACCGGCTTGATCCCCAGCATGGTGCCGAAGAAGGCGGCCGTCTTGGAGACCCGCCCGCCCCGGTAGAGGAAGTTCAGATCGTCCACCGTGAAATAGTGGCAGAGATGCAGCCGGTTTTCATAGAGCCAGTCCCTGACCTCGTCGAGGGTCTTGCCCTCGCTTTTGAGCTTTAACGCCCGGTAGACGAGCAGCCCCTCGCCAAGGGAGGCACACAGGGAGTCCACCACCTCGATTTTGCGCTCGGGGTACTGCTCGCGCAGCTCCTGGGCGGCCACCTCGGTGCTCCCGCAGGTACCCGAAAGCCCGGAGGAAAACGCGATGTGCAGCACGTCGTAGCCCTGCTGCAAAAAGGGCTCGATCACCGCGCGCGCCCCTTCGGGGGAAACCTGGTGGGTTTTCGTCATCTTCCCCTCGCGCATGAGGGCGTAAAAGTCCTTCGGGTCCAGCTTCTTTTGGTCCCCATCGTAGTCCTCCCCGTCGATGGAATACCCCAGATGAGCGATCGGAAGCCCGTTTTTCTCAATGAATTCCTGCGGCAGGTCCGCGGTATTGTTGCAGGTAATGACATATTTGCCAGCCATTGCTCGCACCTCACCCTCAAAATTCGGCGCAGCGCGCCGGCCCAATGGTGTCATTATATACCATCCCGGCCTGTTTCGCAAGCAAAAGCGGGAATCAGGACAGCTTCCCGAGGCGCTGGATTCCGTTGGCGACCTGCCGGAAGACCGGGGCGGCCACCGCCCCGCCCGAATTGCCACCCTCGTTGAGCACCACGATGGCGTACTTGGGGTCCTTGGCCGGATAGAAGCCGGAAAACCAGGCGTGGACGATCTCGCTGCCGTTTTCCAGGAATATCCCGGTCTGGGCCGAGGCGGTCTTCCCGCCCGCCGAGCCGATGTCGGGCTTGGCGTTCTGGCCGCTGCCCTCCTCCACGGTGGCGACCATCATCCGCTGCAAAATCTGTGCCGTGTTCTGCGAGATCACCCGCACCGGGGCGGCGGCGGGGTTTTCCTGGGAAAGGGTCTCGCCGTCCGCGGTCGCCCCCGCCACGAGATGGGGCGACACGGCGCTGCCGCCGTTGGCGATACAGCAAATCAGCTGGGCGATCTGCACCGGGGAGGCGGTCAAGGCCCCCTGCCCAAACGAGAAGTTGGCAAGCTCGGCATGGTTTTGCAGCGCCTCGACGCTCGGAAGGGTGCCGGCGGAGGTGCTCAGCTGCGGGGCGAGGCGGATGGAGCGGCTAAAGCCCACCGCCCGGCACAGCTCCAGGTAACGCGCCGGATCGAGCTTCTGTCCGAGATTGATGAAATAGGGGTTGCAGGACTGCTCGATTGCCCGCTGCATGGTGAGCCAGCTGTGGCCGGTCAGCTTGTGGCAGTTGAAGCGCACCGAGTCGATTTCAATGTAGCCCTTGCACTCGTATCCCAGGTTCTCGCTGATCCCGCTGTCCAGCGCGCAGGCGGCGGTGAGGAGCTTGAAGGTGGAGCCGACGTTGTAGGCGGAGAAGGCCCGGTTGACAAAGGGGGAGCCGGGCGCGTCCATCGAGGCCGAAACGTCGCCGGGGTCGAAGGCGGGGAAGCTGGCGCTGGCCACGATGTCCCCGGTGTGGATATCCATCACCACCACCGCGCCCTTCTCGATGTAATAGCCGGCGGCTTCCTCAACAAGCTGCTGGATTTCCTTATCCAGGGTGAGCACCACCCCCTCGCCCGAGTAGTTCCGGCTAATGGTAGGGGCCACCCCGGCGAGCGGAGATTTGCGCGCGTCCACCGCGTAGCTGATCGACACTTTGCTGCCGCAGGAGGACAAGATTTCGTCGTAGGAGCGCTCGATCCCGTAGGCGCCCTTGCCGTCCCGCAGATGGCCGATGATGTGGGCGGCAAGCTGGGGGGAGGAGTAGCGCTCGCTCGATTTAAAGACGTCCACCCCATAGGCGTAGATGTCGGGGGAGTCCACCTCGATTAAAAAGGGGCGGTTGTCCGAGAAGCTCTCTATCATCTGCTCCCGCCGCTGTCCGCTGAGCTCCTGGGAGAGCGCCGCCAGGGACTGGCGGCAGGGCATTACGGCGGCGATATACCGCTCCCGGTTGCCGGTCAGCGGCTGCAGGTTGCGGTCGTAGATGGTGCCCCGTTCGCTGACTACATCCAGCGTGTAGCTGCTTTGGGTTTTGGCGGCGGTGCTCAGGCTGTCCCCGGCGGTGAGGTAGTAAAGGCGGAAAAAGAGGGTCGCGGCCACAGCGACCATCAGGCAGAACAGCACGGTCATGCGCTTATACATGGGAAAAGCCCCCTCAGATATTCTTGATTCAAGGGTATTATTGGGCGGCGGCAAAGCGGCTATGCGGGCGGGTGCGGCCCGGATTTTAGGGGATTGTGAAATTTATGATGATTTTTCGCTTATTTTCTGCTATAATGATTTTACTCGTTAAAGCGCGGGACGAAAATCTGGACAGCCGCCCCCGCAAAGACAGAATCGAGAACCGCTGGAGGGTCCGCCATGATTTTTGAAAAAGAATTTGAAACCATGCGGCGCGCCGACATTGAGGCGCTGCAGCTGGAAAGGCTTCGGCACATCGCGCAGTACTGCTACGAGCGCATTGAGATGTACCACAAGAAGTTTGACGGCGCCGGCTTTGATCCGGCAAGGATCAAGACGCTGAGCGACCTGCAATATATGCCCTTCACCACCAAGGAGGACATCCGCGATACATATCCCTTCGGCATGTTCGCCGTGCCGATGAAGGAGGTCGTGCGCATCCACGCCTCCTCCGGCACCACCGGCAAGCCCACCGTCGTGGGCTACACCCGGAGCGACCTGGACGTGTGGGCGCGGCTGGTGGCGCGGCTGTGCGCCGCGGTGGGGGTCACCGACGAGGACATCGCCCAGATTTCCTTCGGCTACGGGCTCTTTACCGGCGCGCTGGGACTGCACTATGGGCTGGAGCGCCTCGGTGCGGCGGTGGTCCCCGCCTCGAGTGGGAACACCGAAAAGCAGCTCATGCTGATGAAGGACTTCGGAGCGACCACCGTCATCTCCACCCCTTCCTACGCGATGTACATGGCCGAGACGGCAAAGGATCTCGGATACGACGTCAAGAACGACTTCAAACTCAAAATCGGCCTGTTCGGCTCGGAGGGCTGCTCGATCGAGCTGCGCGAAAAGATCGAGGAGGCCTGGGGGCTCTTCGCCACCGACAACTACGGCATGAGCGAGCTGATGGGGCCGGGCGTCTCGGGGGAGTGCTACCGCCGCGAGGGCATGCACGTCGCCGAGGACCACTTCATCCCCGAGATCATCGACTCCCACTCCGGGCAGGTGCTGAAAGCGGGGGAGACCGGGGAGCTGGTTATCACCACCCTGACCAAGGAGTGCTTCCCGGTGCTACGCTACCGCACCAAGGACATCAGCCGCCTCAATTACGAGCCCTGCGAGTGCGGGCGCACCAACGTGCGCATGGACAAGATCATGGGCCGCGCGGACGATATGCTCAAGATCCGCGGGGTCAACGTCTTCCCCGGCCAGATTGAGTCGGTGCTCTTCACGGTTAAGGAGATCGGCCCGCATTACCAGCTGATCGTCACCCGCGAGGGGTTTGTGGACAAGCTGGAGGTCAAAGTCGAGCTGCTCGACGGCTCGCTGCTCGAGAGCTACAGCGAGCTCGAGCGGCTGCACGGCGCGATCAAGCACAAGCTGCACACCGTGCTCGGGATCGACGCCAAGGTTTCCTTGGCCGAGCCCAAGTCGATCGAGCGCTTCGCGGGCAAGGCCAAACGGATCGTCGACCTGCGCGATACGCACTGAGAGATGTACTTGAATTGTGAAATAGACTTGGAGGGAAATTTCCATTGAAACAGCTCATGCTTGGCAACAAAGCGGTTGCCAGAGGACTTTACGAAGCCGGGTGCACCATCGCTTCCAGCTATCCCGGCACCCCCAGCACCGAGATCACCGAGGAGGTCGCCAAATTCGAGGAGATTTACGCCGAGTGGGCGCCCAATGAGAAGGTAGCTATGGAGGCTGCCATCGGCGCGTCGATCGGCGGGGCGCGTTCCTTCTGCGCGATGAAGCATGTGGGCCTCAACGTCGCGGCCGACCCGCTCTTCACCGCCTCCTATACCGGGGTGAACGGCGGCATGCTCATCGCCGTGGCGGACGACCCGGGCATGCACTCCTCTCAAAACGAGCAGGACTCCCGGCACTACGCCGAGGCGGCCAAGCTCATGATGCTCGAGCCCTCCGATTCGGCGGAGTGCCTGCAGTTCACCAAGGACGCCTTCGAGCTTTCCGAGCGGTTCGATCTGCCGGTGCTGCTGCGCCTTTCGACGCGCATCTCCCATTCCCAGAGCATTGTGGACACCGGCGAGCGGCAGGATGTGCCGTTGCGCGAATACAAGAAGAACCCCCAGAAATACGTGATGATGCCCGGCAACGCCAAGGGCCGCCACGTCGCGGTCGAGGAGCGCCAACGGGCGATCAAGGCATATGCGGAGAACTGCCCCTACAACCGGGTGGAGATGGGCGACAGAAAGCTCGGGATCATCACCGGCGGCGTCGCCTACCAGTACGCCAAGGAGGCCTTCCCGCAGGCGAGCTTTTTAAAGCTCGGCATCTCCTACCCGCTGCCCGAGCAGTTGCTGCGCGACTTTGCCGCCGAGGTCGAAACCCTCTATGTGGTGGAGGAGCTCGACCCCTTCATCGAGAACCACTGCCGCGCGCTGGGGCTCGAGGTGAAGGGCAAGGAGGAATTCACCCTCCTCTACGAGTATTCCCAGACCTATCTGCGCGAAAGAATCGCCGGGGAGAAGCCGGAATACCTGACGCTCGACGAGAATATCCCGGTGCGCCCGCCGGTCATGTGCCCGGGCTGCCCGCACCGCGGCCTCTTTTACACCTTACATAAGCTGGGGGTCACCGTCTTCGGCGACATCGGCTGCTACACCCTGGGCGCCGCGCCGCCGCTGCAGGCGATGGACACCACCGTCTGTATGGGCGCCTCGATCAGCGGGCTGCACGGCTTCAACAAGGCCAGGGGCAGTGAGAGCGCCAAAAATTCGGTGGCGGTCATCGGCGACTCGACCTTCATGCATTCGGGGGTCACGGGGCTGATCAACATCACCTACAACAAGGGGATTTCCACCGTCATCGTGCTGGACAACTCGATCACCGGCATGACCGGGCACCAGCAGAACCCCACCACCGGGCTGACGCTCAAAAATGAGCCGACCTATATGGTGAGCATCGAAAAGATGTGCGAGGGCGCGGGGGTGCGCCGTATTCGGGTGGTGGACCCCAACGAGCTTTATGAGCTCAAGAAGATCATTACCGAGGAGCTGGCCGCCGACGAGCCGTCGGTCATCATCACCCGCCGGCCCTGCGTGCTGCTCAAAAAGGTCAAGAAGAACCCGCCCTTCCATGTGGACCGCGCGCGCTGCGTCTCCTGTAAGATGTGCCTCGGGATCGGGTGTCCCGCCATCAGCATGAAGGAGGGCAAGGCGCAGATCGACGCCACCCTCTGCGTGGGGTGCGACCTCTGCCAGAGGCTCTGTAAGCCCGGCGCGATCAAGAAGCACGACGAGGACTAATGCGAAGAGGGGAATAACGATATGAATACGACGAATATTATGATTGTCGGCGTGGGCGGACAGGGCACCCTGCTCGCCAGCCGGATTCTCGGCAGCGTGACGCTGCAAAGCGGGCTGGACGTCAAGGTCAGCGAAGTCCACGGCATGAGCCAGCGGGGCGGTTCGGTGGTCACCTACGTCAAATACGGCGAGAAGGTCCTGTCCCCGGTCATCGACAAGGGGGAGGCCGACTATATCGTCTCCTTCGAGCTGCTCGAGGCGGCGCGCTGGGTGCCCTATCTCAAAATGGGCGGCAAGCTGATCACCAACACCCAGCAGATCGACCCCATGCCGGTGATCACCGGCGCGGCCGAATATCCGAAGGGCCTGGTGGAAAAGATCAAAGCGAAGGGCGTGGACATCCTGGCCTTCGACGCGCTCTCGCCGGCCCTGCAGGCGGGGAACGCCAAGGCGGTCAACGTGGTGCTCATGGGCGTGCTCTCGACCATGCTGGGGTTTGATAAAAGCCTTTGGACCGACGCGGTGAAGGCATTGGTACCCGAAAAGCTGCGGCAGCTCAATTTGGAGGCGTTCGAGCTGGGCGTCAAGGCCGCGGGCTAAATGGAAAGGAGAGGTTTTCGATGGTAGTTAAGCAACTGTCCGTCTTTGTGGAGAACAAGCCGGGGAGGCTTTATGAGATTACCTCGATTCTGGGGGAGCACGGCGTGGACATCCGGGCGGTCTCCATCTCGGACACCACCGATTTCGGGATCCTGCGCCTGATCGTCAGCCATCCGGACGTGGCCCAGCGGGCGCTCAAGGAGGCAGGGCTGACCGTCTCGCTGACCGAGGTGCTGGCCATCGGGATCGAGGACAAGCCGGGCGGGCTCTCGAAGGCGATGAAGATTTTATATGACGAGAAGATAACCGTCGAGTATATGTACGCCTTCATCAGCCGGGACCAGAAGGCGGCGTCGGTGATCCTGCGCGTAAGGGACAACGCGCTCGCCGCCGAGAAGCTCTCGCAACAGGGAATTTCGCTGCTGGGAGAGGAAGAGATTTTCGATAAATAAACGGATACAAAGAAAAGAGGCCCCGCAAGTTTGCGGGGCCTCTTTTGGCGCGGTTATTCGTAGAAGCCGCGCAGCACCGGCACCTCGGCCGTCACGCTGCCGCCGGGCGAATCGAAGGTCATGCTGCGCACCACCCAGTCTGAATCGTCGAAGCCGGTGAGATTCCCGAGGGTGGAGAAGCCGGCGAGGGGCAATCCCTTGGAGTAGGAGTCGATGGAAACGCGGGCGTTGAGATAGGCCCCGCCCGCCCCGTTTGAGACCACTGAGGTGCACCAATAGGACTGGGCAATCGAGGTGGTATGGCCGTCATAGGCGCTCGACCCGAACAGGGCGCCCGACGGGTATCCGGCCGATTCCGTCGAAAGATAGGCGGGGATCGCGTAGCAGTGCGACATTTGGAACCGGGCCTCGTCCGCGCGCCCGACCAGCCCGGCGGGGCTGCTGTGGGAATCCACCCGCGCGCCCAGGGCGTAGCAGCGCTCGATCCTGCTTGCCTCACCGAAGAATCCGCCGATCAGTCCGCCGGTGTTGTAGCCCTTGAGGGAGCAATTGAGGCTGTAGCAGTCGCGGATTGTGCCGTCGTGGACAGAGCCCGCCAATATGCCGATGTGATCGCTCAGGGTGGGGAAAATGGCGGTGGAGTCCTCGATCCCGAGGCGCTGGACGGTCGCCTGCCTGAGCGTCCAAAACAGGGGTTTATCCAGCCCGCTGATTTTATGCCAGCCGCCGTCGTAGCTCCCGGTAAAGCAGCTGATCGTCGGGAGGGTCCCGCCGCAGTCGATGTCTGCCACCTGCAAGAGACTTGCGGCGAGGTGCTTTTCCATATGGACGAGCTGCTCCCGCGCGCCCACCAGAAAGGGGTGCTGCGCGCTGCCGTCCCCCACGTAGTAGGCCCCCGCCGTCCCGGCGGGGCAGCTGCAGGTGGGGGCGGTGGTGAAGGTCTTGGCGGCCGTGGCCTCCCGGTCGAGCGCCTCCCGCCCGGACGCCACATGGGCGGTGACGGCCAGCGTCCAGGTGCTCGGCCCGGCCGGGTCGTGGCGCAGCGGCAGGTAGACGTTCACCGGTGCGGCGGAGGTGATCTCCACCGCCGCCGTGACCTCGGGGCTCCCCGCCGCCGCACCGCCCGGGTAGAGGGAGAAGGTATAGCTGCCGGTGCGCGGCGAGCGGGTGAAGGGGATATTGACCCCGTAGTCGCTGACGTAGCCGTCCTGCACCGCGACGCTCACCCCCTCCTGCGCGGCGTGGACGGGGAGGGAGAGCGCCGCGAAGACGAGCGGCAGGAACAGAAAATGGATAAACCGTTTCATCAGAGGTCCTCCTGACAGGGGCCGCGTCTGCAACAAAACAAAATGACCAGCAGATATGCAGTCTAACGGCCGCGCGTTCGGCGGGAGGGGATGAAAAATCCGTCTTTTGCTTGCATTTTTCGCCAAAGAAGGATATAATTAGGGAAAGAATGGAAGGAGCTGGGAGCGCTGCTCCCTTCTCCTGCGAATAAGACTGAAATGAAGGCCGTTAGACTGCATATCTAACGGCCTTTTTATTTGAGGGGATTTTTGTTGCTTCCTGCTAAAAACCGGGCCTGTCCTTTGTCGTTTCCAGAGAGAATGCTCCTTTGCCCTTGACAGGCGCGCGGGCAGGTGTGATACAATTTTTGGTGATGGTTTTTTCTCGACAATACGGGGTGCAAAGGGGATAGCGGTTTGAATCGGGAACATTCGCTCTTCTGGAGGATTTTTTATATCGCCTTTCCGGTGGCGCTGCAGAGCCTGATCACCACCGGCGTGGCCGCGATGGATACGCTGATGATCGGCAATATCAGCGAGGTGCAGCTCTCCGCCGTCGCGCAGGGCAACCAGCCCTATTTCCTGTTTTCCACCACCATTTTCGGCCTGGCCACCGGCTCCACCGTGCTGACCGCTCAATATTGGGGCAAGGGCGAGCTCGACCCCATCCGGGCGATCATGGGCTTGATCCTGCGGGTGGGAATGATCGCCGGGGCGCTGCTCGGCGCACTGGTGCTCGCCTTCCCGGCCGCCGTGATGTCCATCTTCACCAACGACCCGCAGGTCATCGCCAGCGGGGTCGAGTTCCTTCGGATCATCGCCTTCTCCTATGTCTTCGCCGCCTTTACCGGGGTCTTTCTCATCAGCCTGCGCAGTATGGAGAATGTGCGGGTTTCGCTGTGCATCTATGGGCTTTCCTTCGCGCTCAACCTCGTGCTGCACTGGGTTTTTATCTTCGGCAACCTGGGCGCGCCCCGCATGGAGATCCGCGGCGCGGCGCTGGCGACCCTGATCAGCCGCATCTGTGAGAGCGTGATGGTGCTGGTCTATATGTACTGCATCGAGAAAAAGGTCCGCTTCTCGCTGCGCGATCTTTTCCGCCCGACGCGCACATACTGGTTCACGGTGGTGCGCTACAGCGTGCCGGTGCTCTGCAGTGAGATGATCTGGGCGGTGGGGATTTCGCTGCAGGCCGTCATCACCGGGCGGCTGGGCGTGTCGGCGCTGGCGGCCATCAGCTTTATCTCGATGCTGCAGGAGCTGGCCATGGTCCCGGTGATGGGCGTCGGGGTGGCCGCCGGGGTGATCACCGGCAACCTGATCGGCCAGGGGAAGGACGAGGAGGCGCTGCGCACCTCCAAGACCATGATGAAGATCGGGGTCGTCTTCGGGATCGTGGTGGGGCTGATCCTGGTGCTGCTGCGGCCCGTGGCGCCCGGCTTCGTCGCCGCCTCGCCCGAGACGGCCGGGATCATCAGGGGGATGATGTTCGTCGCGGCCTATCTGCTCTTCTGCCAGTCGATCAACATCGTCACCCTGGCCGGGGTGCTGCGCGGCTCGGGGGACACCGCCTTCTGCGCGGGGGTGGACGCCTTCATCATGGTGGTCTTCAAGCTGGTCCTCGGCTTCTCGTCCGCCTTTTTGCTCCATTTCCCGCCGGTCTGGGTCTACTTCCTGCTCTCGAGCGACGAGCTGGGCAAGCTGTTCTTCATCCTGCCGCGGATGTGGGGCGGCAAATGGATTCACCATACCACCGTCTGAGGGGGATAAAGCTGTATTCTCCGCTTTCGGGACGAGAGCTGGAACGGGCACGAGTGGGCGCTAAAGGGCGACATGAGCGAGCTCATCCAGCACGAGTACGACCGTCTCGACGGAATCCTGGCGACCATGCGCGCGGTCGACAGCAGGGCACTTGTCTATAAGGGGAAATAACAAAAGGAGCTTCGACGGCCGTCGAAGCTCCTTTAACGATAGGATTATCCCACCCGGCAGCCCAGGCTTTCGGCGAGCAGGATTGCCTGGGTAACGTCTATCTTGGTGTTCTTGAGGATTGCGCTTTTGAAGTCCACCCCGTCGAGCAGCGCGCCGCGCAGGTCACTGTTTTGCAGCTTGGCCCCGAAGAGCAGCGCATGTGAGAGGTCGCACTCCTGCAAGGAGGATTTGTGCAGGTCGCACCCGCGCAGGTCGGCGTGGGCGAAGGAGATATGGTCCAGCGTCAGCCCGGACAGGTCGCTCTCGAAGAAGGCGGTGTAGTCGTAGCTCCCGCCCCGGATGGCAAAGCCGGTCAGGTCGGCCCCCGAGAAGGAGGAGCCGGTGCACTTGCAGTTTTCCAGGAGCGCCCCAAAGAGGATGCACTCCTCAAAGTTGCAGTTGAGGAAGGCGGTACCGCTGTGGGTGGAGCCGCCCATCTGCGCGAAGGTGAAGCTGCAGCGCTCAAAGGTGCAGCCGCTGGTGATAAGGTCGCTCATCACGGCGCCCCCGAAGCGGCACTTGCGGAAGGTGACCCGCCGCAGTTCCCGCTCTCCGAAGTCCTCGCCCGAGAAGTCTTCGTTTTCATATTCCAGCCTGTCCTGCTCCAGCATGTTGAGCGCCCCCTTTTGAGTGAATAGGCTTATTGTATCACAGCGCTTTCCGGGAGGCAATATCCGATTGACGGCGAAGGGCGGGTATGCTACCATGGAAGGTAGAATATGCAAAAGGGGAGCGAGCGCATGAGCTATTATATCGGGATCGACATCGGCGGCACGAGCGTGAAGGCGGGACTGGTAAACGAGAAATATGAGATCGTCAAAAAGATGTCCCTGCCGACCTATTCCCAAGCTGGGGAGGACAACGGCGAAAAGCTGGCCAACGCCCTAAATAAGCTGGTGCGGGACCTCTGTGCCGAAACGGGGATTCCCCTCGGCGAGGTCGTGAGCATCGGCGCCGGGATACCGGGGAGCGTCGATTCGCAGAGCGGTACCATCATCTACTCCAACAATATCGTGATGGAGAATGTGCCGCTGCGCGAGCTGGTGCTCGCGCGCCTCGGGAGGAAGATCGAGATGGCCAACGATGCGGACGCCGCCGCCCTGGGCGAGTGCCTGGCGGGCGCGATGAAGGGATGCAAATACGCCATGATGATCACGCTCGGCACCGGGGTCGGCAGCGGGGTGATTATCGATGGGAAGATCTATTCCGGCTACCACAGCCGCGGGGGCGAGTTCGGGCACACGGTCGTCGAGATCGGCGGGGTGCGCTGCACCTGCGGGCGGCCGGGGTGCCTGGAATCCTACGCCTCTGCCACCGGGCTGATCCGCATGACCAAGGAGGAGATGATGAGCGACCCTCAAAGCGGGATGTGGGAGCTCGTCGGCGGGGACATCGGCAAGGTCGACGGCAAGACCGCCTTCGACGCCAGGGAGAAGGGCGACGCGTCCGCCGCCAAGGTGGTGGACACCTACATCCGCTACCTCGCCTGCGGGGTGACCAACTTCATCAACATGCTTCATCCGCAGAAAATCTGCTTTGGGGGCGGGATCTCCCACAGCGGCGAGGCGCTGCTCGCCCCGCTGCGCGCCGAGGTCTACAAGGAGGTCTACGGCGGCGCGGACCGGTACACCACCGAGCTGGTCCAGGCCTCTTTAGGCAACGACGCGGGGATCATCGGCGCGGCCATGCTCGGCCGGGAATAGGAGGTGGGCGGTATGGTGCGTCTGGGGACCGTCGGATCGGGCTGGATCGTGAAGTCCTTCCTGGGCGGGACAAAATATGTGGACGGGCTGACGCTCGCCGCCGTCTATTCGCGCAGCGGGGAGCGCGCGCAGCAGTTTGCGTCGGAGACCGGCGCGCCGGCTTATTTTACCGACCTGCGGCAGATGGCACAGAGCGATGGGATCGACGCGGTCTATATCGCCAGCCCCAATTCGCTGCACGTCGAACAGAGCCGCCTCTTTCTGGAGCACGGCAAGCACGTCATCTGTGAAAAGACGGTCGCCCCCACCCGTGCGCAGACCGAGGAGCTGGTGTGCCTGGCAAGGCGCCAAGGGCTCGTCTTCCTCGAGGCGATCGTGACCATGCATCTGCCCGCGCTCGCGCTGCTCGAGCGCGCGGTGAAAGAGATCGCCCCGGTGCGCCTGGCGCGTTTTGACATCTCGCAGTATTCTTCCAAGTATCCCGCCTATTTGCGCGGCGAGCTGCCCAATATTTTTAACCCCCAGTTTTGCACCGGCTCGCTGATGGACATGGGGGTCTATTGCGTCTATCCGGCCATCCGGCTCTTCGGGAGGCCGAAGGCGATTCACGCCAGCGCCTCCTTCCTCGAAAGCGGCGCGGACGCCGCCGGGAGCGCCATCTTCGAGTACGACGGCTTCGGGGCTGTGATCACCCACTGCAAGGCCGGTACCACCAAGCTCGGCAGCGAGATCATCGGGGAGCGGGGCACGATCACCATCGATTCGATCTCCACCTTGCAGGGGATGACCCTGCACCACCCCGACGGAAGGGAGGAGGCGCTCGCCGGGGGGGACACCCGCGAGCACATCATGAGCTTTGAGGCGCGCTCCTTCTATGAGGCGATCGGGGACCCCGCCCGAAACCGGGAAAAGGTGGAGGAGCTTTGCGCCCTCGCCTGCGAGGTCAGCGGCGCGATGGAGACGATCCGCCGTCAGGCCGGGATCCGCTTCCCCGGCGATATGTAGGAATAGCTAAAGGCTGCCAAAGAATTTGGCAGCCTTTTGTTTTGATCATATCCCGGCCCCGGCGAGCGCGCGGGGCTCTTCGAGCGCCTGCGGGCAGGTGCGGCAGTAGTGGAACAGATATTGCTGCGCGAGCCCGCCCACCGCCTCGAGCGCGGCGGGGAAACCCCCGGGATAGAGGATCGCCAGCGCCCGCTTGATCCAGACGTCCTTGGGGATACATTCCACCTTGCCGAAGCCGTAGAGCAGCACGCAGTCCGCCACCTTGGGCCCCACCCCGTGGATGGTCATCAGCCGCTCCTTCGCTTCCCCGAGCGGGACGCTGTAGAGCGCGCGCAGCTCCAGCTCGCCCGAGGCGACCTTTTGGGCGGCGTCCAGCAGGTACTTGGCCCGAAAGCCCGCCCGCAGCACCCCGAGCTCCCCGAGGGTGCGTCCCGCGAGGTCGCGAGGGGCGGGGAAGGCGTATTGCCCGCCGTGAAGCTTTTGGCCGAACTCCTTGCAGAGGGTGGCGATGATCCCCTTGATCCGCTTGATGTTGTTGTTCTGGCTCAGGATGAAGGAGCAGAGCGTCTCCCACTCGTCCTGGCGCAGCAGGCGCATGCCCGGGCAGAAGGAGACGGCCTTCTCCATCACCGGGTCCTGCCGCAGAATCAGCTTGAGCGCGCCGTAGTCCCGCCCGAGGTCGAGATACCGCCGCCAGAAGGGGGCGCAGTCATCTTCATTGCAGGAGCACTCCACCACGACCGCGGCCCCCTCCTGCCAGATCCGGCAGGGATGGCTGCCCGCCACTCCGGCATAGGAGCCGTCCTCCTGTAGCTGGAAGCGGAAGGCCTGCCCGCAGTCGAGCGTCTGCTGCGCATCGAAGTCGTCGGGCGAGGGGAGGGGAAAGCGGTGGATATGGCTCATAGCGGTGCACTCCTTTTTCTGAGGGTTCTATCGGATTATATCATAAATGTGGTATAATAGCCACATCGTGGCTATTATACATCTTTACGGCCGCGGCGATCCGCGCCTGTCGGCGCTGCCGCCAATGGCCAATTATATCACTTGCGCTTCGCGCTCGTGGTATAATAGCCACATCGTGGCTATTATACATCTTTACGGCCGCGGCGATCCGCGCCTGCCGGCGCTGCCGCCAATGGCCAATTATATCACTTGCGCTTCGCGCTCGTGGTATAATAGCCACATCGTGGCTATTATACATCTTTACGGCCGCGGCGATCCGCGCCTGCCGGCGCTGCCGCCAATGGCCAATTATATCACCTTGCGCTTCGCGCTCGTGGTATAATAGCCACATCGTGGCTATTATACATCTTTACGGCCGCGGCGATCCGCGCCTGCCGGCGCTGCCGCCAATGGCCAATTATATCACTTGCGCTTCGCGCTCGTGATATAATAGCCACATCGTTACTATTATACGCTTTAGGAGGGAACGGCTTTGAAGGATACCATCTACACCATCCCGGTCAGCGAGGTGTTCGAGCCCAAGGAAGGCTGCCCGCTCTGCCGCATGCGGGACACGCTGGAGGAGCGGTGCCTGGAGTACATCATGGGCGCGGCCATGATGGAGCCGGACGTGCGCCAGGACACCAACCGCCAGGGCTTTTGTACCGACCACTTCCGGATGATGCTCACAAGGAAGAACCGCCTGGGCCTGGGGCTCATGCTCCAGTCCCACCTCGACTACATCCGCCAGGAGGTCGTCGGGGCCAAGGCGCCCATCCTGGGCAAGGACAAGCGCCTGGAAAAAGCCAGGGAGGTCGACGAAGGGTGCTATGTCTGCGCGCGGATCGACTGGGCGATGGAGCGCATGCTCGACACCATCCTCGGGTTGTGGCAGAAGGAGGAGGCCTTTCGCACGCTCTTCTCCCAGCAGGAGTGCATCTGCTTCCCACACTACCGCCTGCTCGCGCAGAAGGCGCAGGAAAAGCTGCCAAAGAAGGCGCTGCCCGGCTTCCTGGAGGTGGCCGGCGGCCTTACCCTGGGCCGGCTAGAGGCGCTCAAGGGGGACGTCGACCGCTTCTGCAACCTCTTCGACTACCGCAACGCGGCTCCCGGGCCGATCCCGGAGGAGGTCCGCTCCTCGATCGAGCGCTCGATCTCCTATCTTTGCGCGCGTCAGATCGGTGACAAGTAGGGATTACTTTTAGTATGAAAATTTTTTCGACAAGACTCGCGCATAATTATTCGTGAAATGTATAATTTTTGTAAAGCGCGTGAGAATGGGGAGTTTCCACACTTTCCACCGAGTTTTCCACAACGGGTTTCGCATAAAACCGAACGGGCTGTGGAAAAGTCCGTTTTACCATTGGTATATTGCCCGCGCGCGGCGATGCATTTTTTGCGGCGGTATACCGAATATTCCCGGAAGGCGGGAAGGAATATCCACAAGATTTTGTGGAAGGAAAACTGTCAATCCCTGTATTTGGGGATTGTATGAATATTGGATGGTTTGGTGAATAACGGTGCATACCCCTGGCGGTGGCTGCCAACAATAATGGCAAAGACGAAAAACTGGCGATAAGGGGTGTTATGCAGTGATCAGAGGGACCAATAAGAGGATCATCGAAATCAATGGCGAGGACGGCAGCTGCTTCGAGCGGATCGTGCTCTTTTTAAAGCCGGAGCAGGACGAGGTGAGCGAGGAGCGCATGCTGCGCATGGCGGAGGACTACGCCGACGGGCTGCTGCGCTCGCACGGTGCGGTGTCCATGCTCGCACCCCGGCGCGGCAGGAGATGGGGCTGGCGCAAGCTGGGCGCTCTGGCGCTGGCGCTGCTGGGGGTGTGCGGGGTGGTCGTGCTGTGTGTGGCGCTGCTCTGAGCCGCCGGCCGATTTCGCGCCTAAGCGGCAAATTACGCATTGTAATATTGTGGCAGACTGTGCTATAATAGCCATAAGTGGCTATTATACGGTTTTTATGGCCGCAACGCGACGGAAAGGTGGACATTCGCATGGCGGATCAGAGGGAAGGCGGCGCTTACGAGCGCCAGTATGTGGTCGGGCGCAACCCGGTGTTGGAGCTGCTGCGCTCCGGGCACGAGGCGGATACCCTCTACCTGCAGCAGGGCGAGGCGCAGGGCAGCCTGCGCCTGATCATCGCGCTGGCGCAGGAGCGAAAGATCCCCATCAAGCGCGTCAACGACCAGAAGCTCTCGGCCATCGCCGGGGGCGCGTCCCACCAGGGGGTGGCGGCGGCCCTGCCGGGCCACCCGTACGCCACGATGGAGGACGTCTGGGCCAAGGCGGGGGACGAGCCGCTCTTTTTGATCGTCGCCGATGAGATCGAGGATCCGCACAACCTCGGCGCCATCATCCGCACCGCCGAGGCCGCGGGCGCGCACGGGGTACTTATCCCCAGCCGCCGCTCGGTCTCGCTCACGCCGGTGGTCGCCAAGTGCGCCGCAGGCGCGCTGGAATATATGCCGGTGGTCCGGGTCACCAACCTGGTGTCGGCCATCCGGGAGCTCAAGGAGCGCGGCGTGTGGGTTTATGCCGCGGATATGGACGGAGAGGATTACCGCGCCTGCAATATGGATGGCGCGGCCGCATTGGTCATAGGCTCGGAGGGACGGGGCGTTGGCCGGCTGGTGAAGGAAAGCTGCGACAAGGTCGTGTCGCTGCCGATGTACGGCCGGACCAATTCGCTCAATGCCTCGGTTGCCGGGGGGATTTTGATGTATGAGATCGCGCGGCAGCGCAGCGCTGCAAAGAGGGGCTAGCCTCCAGCGCGGTCGACTCAAAAGGGGAACTTGAGAAATGAACGGAAACTACGATATCGACGCGATCCTCGAAGAGGTAAGGCGCAAGCGGGAACAGGAGCGCATGCAGGCGTATGACGGCCGCGCGCCCTATCCGCCGGAGAATGCGCCGCAGGGCTATGCGCCGCCGCGTGCGGCCCCGCGGGAGAGCTATCCGCAAAATGATAACTGGCGGCAGGAGGACTATGCCCCCCGCCGCGCGCAATATGAGCAGCCGCGGGAGGAGTATCCGCCGCGGCGCTACGAGCAATATGAGGAGCCCAGGCGGGAGGACTACGCCCCGCGCCAGGGCCGGGGTTACGACGAGCCGCGCTATGAGCAGCGCGGATATGAGCCGGAGCGGCGAAAGCCGCCCCGGGAGGAATACCGCCCCTACCGGGAGGAGTACCGCGCCTCCTATCCGCCCACCCCGCGCGGGAACGCGGGATATGAGGAGCCCTATCCGGCGCGCGGCTATGCCCCGGAGGAAAGGGCGCCGCGCCAGGGGGGCTTCCAGTTTAGCCCCACCCAGAACACCACCGACTTTGCGCCGCCCGTCCCGAGTGCCCCGGGGGGTTACCGCGCCCCGGCCCCGTCGCGGGAGAGCTATCGCCCGGCGGCGCCGGCGCCCCGGGAGGAATACCCGCCGCGCCAGTATGAGCAGCCCTACGACGAGCCCGGGCGCTATCAGCCCGATCAGGGCTCCTATTCCCAGCAGGGCGGCTACGGCCAAAACAGCCGTTATCAGGGCTATCAGCCCGAGCCATATAATCCGCCGGCGGCGCCCCGGCAAAATTATCCGCCGCAGACGCCGCAGTTTTCCGCCGCCCCGTCGAGTCCCTCCGCGGCTCCCGCCACCCGGCGCACCCCAAAGCCCTCGATGGACGACCTGCTGCAAAACTTCGGGGAAGGGGTAGGGCTCGGCAAGGGGATCGACCCCGAGCGCCCGCCCATTCAGCCGCGGCGCAGCGCGCCGATCGTCGGCGCGCCGGTGGTTTCCCCGGCGCCCGAGATGGAGACGCTTTCCTCCCCGGTGGTGAGCGTTCCGGTCTATACCCCGCCCATCCCCTGTGCGCCGGCCTTCGATCCGGCCCCCGCCTCGCCGCGGGAGGGCGGCTATCAGGCGCCGTCCGCGGCTCCTGGCAATTTTAATTTTAACATCACCCAGCCGACAGGGGAGTTTAATCCCCCGTCGCAGGGCTCTTTTTCCGGGAGCGCCGGCGCGCCGGTGAGCGCCCCGGTCATGGCCCCGCCTGCCGAGAGCGAGCCGGTAAGCCAGCCGGTTTATACCCCGCCGCCCGAGGCGACCACGGTAGTGCCCCCGGTGAACGAGGCGGCGTCTGATTTCTCCGTGCCGCAGACGGCGGGGCAATCCCCCTTCGCGCCGCCGGCGGATGAGGCGACCAAGCTGCTCGGCGGGGAGGAGCCGCTCCCCCAGCTTCCGGTGGAGCATCTGCCGCTCGACCCGGAGGACTTCCAGGACGACGTGGACTACGACGAGCACGGCACGCCCGCCGACACGCTTAGCAGCGAGGAGGAGCGCGGGGCCATCCGCGCGGACATCAAGCGCGCGCAGATGGGGCTTCGGGTGCGCTTCGCGCTGACCACGGCCGCCTTCGTGGGGCTGCTTTACCTCGCGTTTTCCTTCATCTCCAAGGCCTTCCCGCTGCCGCCGATCATGCTGCCCGAAAATCCGGACACGGTGCGGATGTTCATGATCGTCAACGTGGCGGTGGTCGCGATCACCATGCTGATCAACAGCTCGACCATCGGCGGGGGGCTGGTGAGCATGTTCACCTTCAAGGCGGACAACGATTCGCTCATCTCGCTCGCCATGATCGCGGCGATGGCCCAGGGCGTGGCCCTGGTCGTCACCCCTTCCGCCGCTTCAGAGGTCGGGGTCCAGCTCTACTACTGCGTGCCGGTGCTGGGGCTGCTCTTCAACATCGTCGGCAAAATGATGATGATGTCCCGCATCGAGCGCAACAGCCGCTTGGTCTGCTCGGACCAGGAGAAATACGTCATGCGCACCATCAAGAGCCCGGACTTTGCGCGCGAGCTCTCCCGGGGCCTGCCGCTCGACCTGCCCGAGATCACCTACTCGGTCAAGACCAAGTACGTCTCCGGCTTCCTGGAGGCGTCCTACGCGCAGGACTATGCCGAGAGCATCAACCGCGTGCTGGTGATCATCTGTCTGCTCGCATCGATCGCCGTGTCGGTGATCAGCTACTTTGTGGGCGGCAGCCTCTACGTTTCCCTCACGGTGCTCAGCGGCCTGCTGGCCGTCTGCGCGCCCTTCACCTCCACCATGGTTGGGAACATGCCGATGCTGCGCGCGGCCAAGAAGCTCACCAAGGCCGGGACCGTCATCGCGGGCTACCCGGTGGTCGAGGAGTACAACTCCGTCAAGGCGGTCACCTTCAAGGCCAAGGAGCTCTTCCCGCCCGACAGCATTACCCTAAGCTCGATGAAGGTGTTCCAGGAGAGCCTGATCGAGCAGGCGATTCTCGATGCGTGCAGCGTCATCTGCGCGACCGATTCGCCACTGGCCCCCATCTTCCAGGGGATGCTCGGTGGGAACAGCAAGATCCTCAAGGAGGCCGAGAACATTGTCTTCGAGGATTCGATGGGCCTCTCCGCCTGGGTGGACGGCAAGCGTGTGCTGATCGGCAACGCGCAGCTGATGCAAAACCATGGGGTGAGCACCCCCTCGAAGGACTATGAGGAGCGCTACGTCGGGGAGGGGAAGGACATTCTCTACCTCTCGAACTCCGGCGAGCTGATCGCGATGTTCGCCCTGTCCTATGGCAGCGACAAGCGGGTGGCCCCGGTGCTGCGCGAGCTCTCCGAGCGCGGGGTGGCGCTGATCGTCCACTCCACCGACCCGAACATCACGCCGGGAAAATTGTCTATGCTCTACAGCTATCCCGAGCATTTCATCAGGATCGTGCCCGCCAGCCTGCACGCCGACTACGAGCGGGTGATGGCCCCGCGGGGGCGCGCCCATGCGTCGATCGTCTACTCCGGCTCGATCATGACCATGCTGCGGGCGCTGGGGATCATCCCGCGGATCAAGTCGGCGGTGACCATCGGCACCGCGGTGCAGCTGCTTTCCACCGTGATCGGCTATGCGATCATCACCTTCTTCGCCTTCTTCGCGGGGATGGCGAACATCACCTTCACCCTGCTGCTGTGCTATCAGCTGGTCTGGACGGTGCTGGTGGTGCTCCTGTCCAATCTGCGCAGGATTTAATCAAACTGAAAAAAAGCACCCGCTTCCTCTTGGAAGCGGGTGCTTTTTTCGCTATAATAAGGGGAGACTCTGCGAAGGAGGGGAACGCCGTGCTGCAGCGCGAAAAGCTCGTTTCGGCCCTGAAGGGTGATTTTTTCAGAGATAATCTGGTTTTGCTCGAGGAGGCCGCCTCGACCAACCTGACATTAAAGGAGCTGGCGGCGAAGGGCGCGCCCGAGGGCACCGCCGTTTTCTGCGAGCGGCAGAGCGCCGGGCGCGGGCGGCTTGGGCGCAGCTTCCATTCCCCGGCGGGCGAGGGGATTTACCTGAGCGTGCTGCTGCGCCCAAGGGGGGAGCTCACGCAGGCGGCGGCGCTGACCTCCCTGGCGGGGGTCTGCGTGGCGCAGGCGATCGAGGACGTCTGCGGCCTTGCCCCGGGGATCAAGTGGGTCAACGATGTGCAGGTCGGCGGCAAAAAGGTCTGCGGGATTCTGATCGAGTCGGTGATCGAAAACGGGGTCCCTGCCTGGCTGGTGCTGGGGATCGGGATCAATGTCAATAATGATCCTTCCGCCTTCCCGCCCGAGCTGCAGGAGGTGGCCACCTCGCTTCGGGCCGAGGCGGGGCAGCCCTTCGAGCGGGAACGTTTGGCCGCGGCGCTGCTGGACCGGCTGGAGGAAAGCTACCGGGGGTTCCCGCAAAACCTGCCCCTGATCCGGCAGGAGTGCCGCCGTCGGATGGTCACCCTCGGCCAGCGGGTGGTGATCCGCTCACAGGAGGAGTGCGGGGTTTTCCTGGCCGAGGACATCGACGAGCAGTTCGGGCTGATCGTGCGCGACGCGAACGGGGAGCGGCAGACCCTGCGCTCGGGCGAGGTGAGCGTACGCATGGCGCCATAGGCGCCAAAGTGCCATAGGCGCCGGGAAAATAGCCCCAAGAAAAAAGACCGTAAGCATAGATAGCTTGCGGTCTCGTTTTCATTTCTTTTCGCGCAGGGGTGGAACAAAATTCCCAACCACTGACATTCTTTTCCTAATTATATCCTCTTTTGGCGAAAAAAGCAAGGAAATCCAGCGCTTTTTGCCTCTTGCCCTCTGAAGAGCGGCCGCAAGCTATCTATACTAGCGGTCTTATTCAGAAGGTGAATTCTATGAAAAAACGGTGGGTTTTGGCGGCGCTGGCCTTTTTCCTGGCGGCCGGCGTCAGGGCTGGGGCGGCGGACAGCGGGGTAACGGTCACGGTGCGGGACGGCTATGCCTGCGACTACGGGGTCAATATCCCCTTTACCCGCTCTTCGGGGACGGTCGACTACACCTTTTCCCTCTTTGAGGGGAGCTATGCTTCCGGCGCGCCCGAAGTGACGGCGGCGGTGGAGGTTACCCCCACCTCGCCGGTAAATGTCTACCTGCCGCTTTGCTACGACCCGACCGGGCCGAGCACCTGGACGCTCAAGGTCACTGCCCACGCGGCGCCCGGGCGGGCGGCGTTCGACCGGGAGGCGACGGCTGTCAAGACCTTTACCACCACGCCCACCTGCGGCTGCCCCGCCGGGACGGCGGGGGCCTACTATGCGGGGGACGGGAGTGTGCAAAGCCCCTTCCGGGTGAGCGTCAGGGAGCAGCTCGACCATGTGGAAAACCATCTCTCCGCAAGTTTCTTGCAGGTGAACGACATCGACGGCGGTGGGAGCTTCGCGTCGATCAGCAACTTTCGCGGAACTTACGACGGCGGCTGGCACCGGATCAGGGGGTTAAACGAGCCCGTGTTTGCGCAGCTCACCGGCGCGACCGTCCAGCGCCTCGGGATCGAGGACTCCACCGCGCTCTTCTCCCCCTACCGGGAAACACAGGGCAGAAACTCCGGCGCTTTGGCTTCCACGCTCGACGGCAGCATTATCCGCGACTGCTACGCGCTCAACTGCTCCGTCAGCGGCTATCAGGCCGGCGGGCTGGTCGGATGGTTTAATTCGAGCACCATTGAACGCTGCTACGCCTTGGGGGTCGAGGCGGTGTCCTGCGGTTATCCCGGCGGGCTGGTCTCCCGCTCGGACGGCAGGCTGCAGATCACGGATTGCTACGCGGTACCGGCTTCCCTTGCTTCGACGGAGTTCGGCACATCCGCCCTGTTCGGAGAGACCACCGGCGGCGCTGTTGCGCTCAGCAAATCCTACTGGTGCACCTCGGCCGTCTCCAACGGCGTTGGAGAAGCGTTCCGGGGCGGAAGCATATCGGTCGATTCCTACTCCAAGGGCTACCCCCTCGAGGGCTTCTCCTCGCTCGGGAACTTCACCGGCTTCGACGAGGCAAACTGGACCATCCGCAGCATGGCCGTCAACACCGCCAGCGGCAGCGTGACGGCCGGGGTGCCGGTGCTGCGAAAATTCTACGAGTAGGGTTTCCGTTAAAAAGGTGCCCCGCCAGAATGGCGGGGCACCTTTTTAACGAATCTTCTATTTCCCGATAAACTCCTTGCCGCCCATGTACATGCGCAGCGGCTGCGGGATGGCGATGGTGCCGTCGGCCTGGAGATTGTTCTCCAGGAATGCGATCAGCATGCGCGGCGGGGCCACCACCGTGTTGTTGAGGGTGTGGGCGAAGTAGTTCTTCCCCTCCTTGCTGCGGATCCGGATCCCCAGCCGGCGCGCCTGCGCATCCCCTAAGTTGGAGCAGCTGCCCACCTCGAAATATTTCTTCTGGCGCGGGCTCCAGGCCTCGACGTCGATCGACTTGACCTTTAAGTCGGCCAGGTCCCCCGAGCAGCACTCCAGCGTGCGCACCGGGATGTCCATCGAGCGGAAGAAATCGACGGTATTGTTATAGAGTCTTACGAACCAGTCCTTGCTCTCCTCGGGCCTGCAGACCACGATCATCTCCTGCTTCTCAAACTGGTGGATCCGGTAGACGCCCCGCTCCTCGATCCCGTGGGCGCCCACCTCCTTGCGGAAGCAGGGCGAATAGCTCGTCAGCGTCTGGGGCAGGGCGTCCTCCTCCAGGATGGTGTCGATGAACTTGCCGATCATCGAGTGCTCGCTGGTACCGATGAGATAGAGGTCCTCGCCCTCGATCTTGTACATCATGTTTTCCATTTCCGCGAAGCTCATCACGCCGGTGACCACGTTCGAGCGGATCATGAACGGCGGGACGTAGTAGGTGAAGCCACGGTCAATCATGAAGTCCCGCGCGTAGGAGAGGATGGCCGAGTGGAGCCGCGCGATGTCCCCGCACAGGTAATAGAACCCGTTGCCGCTGGTCTTGCGCGCCGAGTCGAGGTCGATCCCGCGCAGGCTCTCCATGATGTCCACATGGTAGGGCACCTCGAAGTCGGGCACCTTCGGCTCACCGAAGCGCTCGACCTCGACGTTCTCGCTGTCGTCTTTCCCGATGGGCACGCTCTCGTCGATGATGTTGGGGATGACGAGCATGCGCTTGCGGATTTCGGCGGTGAGCTCCTCCTCGAGGCGCTCGGTCTCCTCGAGCTCCTGGGCGATGGCGGCGACCTTTTCCTTGGTCCGCTCGGCCTCCTCCTTTTGCCCCTTGCCCATCAGCATGCCGATCTCCTTGCTGATGGATTTGCGCTGGCTGCGCAGGTTGTCGCATTTGCCCTTCGCCTCGCGGAAGCGCTTGTCCATCTCGACGACCTCGTCCACCAGGATCAGCTTCTCGTCCTGGAACTTCTTTTTGATGTTCTCCTTGACCAGCTCGGGATTGGTGCGCAATAGATTGATATCCAGCATTTTCTAGTCCTCCCTTATTTTCTTACAAAATGAAAAGAGTCCCCGACCCATACACCGTATGGGACGAAAGACTCCGCGTTGCCACCCAAATTGCGGGCCGAAAGCCCGCCGCTCGTTGGTACGATAAGGGGTACCGCCCCTCCGGCTCGTCGCCGGCCGCTCGGGAAGTGGATAAGCCGTCTCTCCCGCCGGTTCGCACCCGCCACCGGCTCTCTGTTTGGAAGGGATGGGGCCATAGCTTCCTTCAAACGCATTTGCCCTGATTCTGTTAGGATTGGGAACTGTTCCCTATTATATACAATTTTCCCGCGGGTTGCAAGCAAAATGGATGAATCCGCCCTCAAAATATGATAAAATAATGCCAAAAGGGATCAATCGTAAGGAGGCGGCTGCATGAAGGAGCAGGACAAGACGAAATACGAGTTGGCCGGGGCGATCAAGACGCTGATGGAGCACGCCGAACTCGACAGGATCACCGTCAAGGACATCTGCACGCAGTGCGGCCTGTCGCGCCAGACCTTCTACCGCAATTTTAAGGACAAATACGACCTGGTCAACTGGTACTTCGAGCGGCTGGCGCAGCGCTCTTTCAAGCAGATGGGGGTCAGCTATACCCTGCGCGAGGGGCTGCTCAAAAAGTTTTGCTTCATCAAGGCCGAGCGCAGCTTCTTCGCCCAGGCCTTCAAGTCCCGGGACTGCAACTCCATCCTGGCCTACGACTACGAGAGCATTTTATCCCTCTACACCGGGATCATCACGAGAAAGACCGGCCGCCCGCTCGAGGGGGATATCCGCTTCCTGCTCGAGATGTACTGCAAGGGCTCGATCGACATGACCGTCAAGTGGGCCACCACCGGTATGCGGCAGCCTCCCGAGGAGATCGTCGACCTGCTCATCGAGGCCATGCCCGAGCGGCTGCGGCTGCTGCTCAGCGGTCTGCAATAGTTACACCTTGGCCCGGTTGTCACAAAAGTGACAGCCGGGCCAATTTGTCACTTGCAGCCGGGTTTTTATATTGTTATTATTTTATCAGAACCTGAGGATTTCCTTAAAAATATAAGAAACGGAGTGGTTATTTATGGTCAATCGGTTTATACTCAATGAAACCTCCTATCACGGCGCGGGCGCGATCCAGAGCATCGCTTCCGAGGTCAAGGGCCGGGGGCTCAAGAAGGCCTTCGTCTGCTCCGACCCGGATCTGCTCCGGTTCGGCGTCACCCAGAAGGTGACCGCGGTGCTCGAGGAAGCGGGTCTGCCCTACGAGCTCTATAGCGACATCAAGCCGAACCCGACCATCGAGAACGTCCAGTCGGGAGTCGCCGCCTGCAAGGCCTGCGGGGCGGACTATATCATCGCCATCGGCGGCGGCTCCTCGATGGACACCGCCAAGGCGGTCGGGATCATCGTCACCAATCCCGAGTACGCCGACGTGCGCAGCCTCGAGGGGGCCGTCGAGACCAAGAATAAGTGCCTGCCGATCATCGCCGTGCCGACCACCGCGGGCACCGCGGCCGAGGTCACCATCAACTATGTCATCACCGACGCCCAGAAGAACCGCAAGTTCGTTTGCGTCGACCCGCATGACATCCCGGTGGTTGCCGTCGTCGACCCGGACATGATGTCCAGCATGCCGAAGGGCCTGACCGCCTCGACCGGCATGGACGCGCTCACCCACGCGATCGAGGGGTATGTCACCGCCGGGGCCTGGGAGCTTTCGGACATGTTCCACCTCAAGGCGATCGAGATCATCGCCCGCTCGCTGCGCGGGGCGGTGGAGAATACCAAGGAGGGCCGCGAGGGGATGGCGCTCGGCCAGTACGTCGCGGGCATGGGCTTCTCGAACGTGGGGCTGGGGATCGTGCATTCGATGGCCCATCCGCTCGGCGCGCTCTACGACACCCCGCACGGGATCGCCAACGCGATCATCCTGCCGACCGTGATGGAGTATAACGCCCCCGCCACCGGGGAAAAGTACCGCGACATCGCCAAGGCGATGGGGGTCGAGGGGACCGAGACGATGAGCGTCGAGGAGTACCGCAAGGCCGCTGTGGACGCGGTGCGGAATTTAGCCGCCGACGTGGGGATCCCGCAGAACCTTCGCGAAATCGTGAAGAAGGAGGACGTGCAGTTCCTCGCCGAGTCCGCCTATGCCGACGCCTGCCGCCCGGGCAATCCGCGCGAGACCAGCGTCGAGGAGATCAAGGAGCTCTACCTCTCCCTCCTTTAAAAAAGACAGAAGAAATCCCCAAGGACCGCGGTCCTTGGGGATTTTTCCGTTATTTAGAGATTTCTCTTTAACCAACCTTCATAGTAGGCGAGCTGCCCGGGGGTGTGGAAGTAGTGCTCGCCGCCCTCGAGGACGTCCAGCTTGCAATGAAAGCGCTCCGCGAAGGCCTGGATGTCCCCGCGGCCGCTCATGTCGTCCCCGCTGCCGCACAAAATAGCGGTGGGCGCGTCCCAGCGGGTGACGGGGTGCTCTGAGACATATCGGTAATAGTCCCAGTAGAGCGTCTGCCCGATGGGGGTGGGGATTTCGCCCTCGGCGCGCAGCCGCCCGGGCGTGACATGAAACTGCGCCATCATCCCCTCGATGATTTTTTGCATGTCGACGACGGGGGAGAGGAAGAGGCAGCGCTCCAGCGGCAGGCCTTGGCAGGCGAGCAGGCCGAAATAGGCCCCCATGCTGCACCCGAAGAGGCCGACGCGCTTCCAGCGCTCCCGCGCGTAGCGCAGCACCCCGCACAGCTCCCAAACACAGGTCTGCACCTTGCAGGGGATGCCCTCCTCCCTGCGCGCCCCGTGCCCGGGCAAATCGAAGCTCAGTACCTGATAGCCCTTTGCGGCGGCGTGTTCGGCGAGCAGCCGGATAGGGGTGTCCGTCTTGCTCGAAAAGTTCCCGTGGACGGCGACGATGACCTCCTCTTGCCCCTTGCCCCAGAGGGCGGCGGGAAGGGCGCCAATGGTAAATTCCGTTTGGATCAGCTGCATAGCAAAATACTCCGTTCCGCCCGCTCGCGGGCCTGATAATCCCCAGTTTACGGCCTGCGCGCGGCGTTGTCAACCGGCCCGCAAAATTTCTATGGGCAGGAAGAAAAAGGGTTGACAATCAAAAAAGCGGTGATATAATTAAAATAGTTTAATTAAATATATTTAATTAAAAAGTTGAAAGTAAAAGGAGAGAGGTCATGCTCGAGGAACTATGGGGGAAGCTGTACGACAAGATCACGCTCAGTTATTATAAAAACCTTTTTCGGGAGCCGGAGTCGGGTTACACGTCGCTCAGCTCGCTGGAAGGCAGCTGCCTGGAGGTGATCTACCTTCTGGGCAAGCCGACGGTGAGCCAGTTTGCGTCCTTTTGCCGGATGTCCCTGCCCAACGCGACCTACCGGGTGAACAGCCTGGTCAAGAAGGGGTATCTCCAAAAGGAGAGCTCACAGAAGGACAAGCGGGAGACCCATCTTTTGGTGACCGAGAAATTTATGAAATATTACTGCATCAACGACCGGTACATGGACCAGGTGGAGCAGGGAATCCGGGAGCGCTTCAGCTCCGACGAGCTCGCCCAGCTCGACCGGATGCTGCGGGTCATTGTGGAGGAAATTCTTTAGAACAGGAGAGGTAGGATGAATTCAAACGAAATCCTGCACGGGAACATTACAAAAACCTTTTTTAAATACGTTTCGGCCAACGTCTTCAGCATGATCGCCATGTCGGTCTACTTCCTGGCGGACACCTTCTTCGTGGCCAACGGCGTGGGCGCGCAGGGGCTGGTGGCGCTCAATCTGGCGCTGCCCGCCTATGGGCTGATCAGCGGCGTGGGCCTGATGATCGGCACCGGCGGCGCCACCCTATACGCCATCTCGCTGGGCGCGGGAGAGCGCGAGCAGGGGAACCGGCTCTTCACCCAGTCGCTGGTGATCTCGGTGGCCTTCGGCTTCCTTTACATGATCGCCATGCTGGCGCTGCTCGACCCGTTCTGCCGCATGCTCGGCGCTTCGGGCGAGGTGCTGCCCATGACCAAGGAATATGTGCGCACCATCCTCTTCTTCTCCTGCGCCTTTATCGCGGACAACATTGTCTGCAACTTCGTGCGCAACGACGGCGCGCCGCGGCTGGCGAGCATCGCGCTGGTGGTGGGGAGTCTGGCGAACATCGTGTTGGACTACGTGTTTATCTTCCCGCTGGGGTTGGGGATGTTCGGCGCGGCGCTGGCGACCGGCACCTCGCCGGTGATCAGCGTGCTGATCTGCTCGATCCACTTCCTGCGGGGGAAAAACAACTTTAAGCTCGAGCGCTGCCGCTTCTCGCCCCGCCAGCTCGGGCGGATCATAATCACCGGCTTCCCGGCGTTTGTCAACGAGATGTCGATCAGCACCGTGATCCTGGTCTTCAACATGATGATCCTGCGCCTGGCGGGGGACATCGGGGTGGCGGCCTACGGGATCGTGCAGAACATCGTCACCGTCTGCAACGCCATCTTCACCGGGATCGGGCAGGGCGCCCAGCCGGTGATCAGCCAGAACTACGGCGCGCGCAACCAGGCCAGGGTGAAGAAGGCGCTGCGCCTGGCCTGCTCCTTTGCCCTCATCGTGGGGGCCGCCGTCTACCTGTGCTGCGCCCTCTTCGCGCGGCCGCTCGCCGGGGCCTTCAACCAGGCGGGCACGCCGGGGCTGACCGAGCTGACGATGCGGGGGATGCGCCTTTACTTCCTGGCCTTCTTCTTTTTGGGGCTCAACATCGTGTTCACCCTCTTTTTCGCATCCATCTCGCGGCCGAAGCCCTCGCTGGCGCTGTCGGTGCTGCGCGGGTATATCGCCATCCTGCCGACCGTGCTGATCCTGCCGCGCGCGCTGGGGCTGGACGGCGTCTGGCTCTCCTCGCCGGTGGCCGAGGCGATCACCCTGCTGGTGGCGTCCATCTGCGTGCTGCGCTTCTTTAAAGGCGATCCCGAGATGAACGCGCCGGAAAGCGATGAGGAGTACCGCTTCGTACCCTACTCGAGGCGCCATCTCAAGGAATGCGCCGAGATCGTGGCACAGACCTGGGACTTCACCGAGGGCTTTTGCGGCCTGCGCCGCCCCGGGCTGCTGTATGAGTACTATGTGCGCGACTGCGTGATCCCCTCCGAGCACACCGACGTCATCCTGGACCGGGAGGGGCATGTCATGGGGCTGCTCTTCGGCGGAAACGAAAAGGCGTCGCCCATGACGCGGCTTTGCTGGAAGCTGAAAAACCGCTGGATGCGCTTTACCCGTTGGCTCCACCTCTGTCTGGGGCATTTCGGCGGGCGCAAGGCGGCGCTGGCGGCGCTGCGGGGCCTCAAGGAGCACGACCGGATGGGGGAGGACACCGACGAAGAATTCGACAGCGAGATCAACCTCTTCATCCTCAGCCCCGAGGTGCGGGGCAAGGGCCTTGGTAAGCAGCTGATGGACCGCTACATCGATTTTTGTAAGGGACGCGGCCTGCACAGCTCATTTTTGTGGACCACCACCAACTGCACCTACAGCTTCTACGAGCGGTACGGCTACCAGCTCTATCGCAACAATCAGGGGGCGCTGGGAAACGGCGAGGACCTGATGATCTACTACCTGCGCTACTGAACGTGCAAACCGGCCGCCCGGGGTTTCCCGGACGGCCGGTTTTTTGTGGGTAGATGTGAAGGTTCCATGAAAAACGGGGTAAAAACGTTTACAAACCTTGTATTTTCCCATATAATAGAATAGTATGCCAATTTATGTGGTTTTTTAAAAGAAGTCAAAGCCGGGGAGGTGAAGGACAGTGAAGGAACGCAGGCGCGCGCGGCCCGAGCAGCACGACCCGCTGTTGCTGGGGCAGGAGGACAAGCAGGGCGGCGCCCCGGGGGACGGGGGGAGCGCGCTTTGGCAGGCGCTCTCGGACTGTCTTTCGATCCTCTTCCTGCTTGGCTATGCCGTTTGCTACAGCGTGGGGCAGATGTCGATCTACCGCATGCGCCGCATCCACCGCCGCCTGCTGCGGGTGCGCGCTTACCTGTACGCCTCACTGCGCCGCCAGCATGAGCAGAACCGCCGTGCGCTGCACCTGGCCAGCCGGGAGTGGCTGCGGCCCCTGCGCCAGTTCCTCTTGATTTTCACCTATCTGCGCAGCGCGCGGCAGCCGCTGCGCGAGGAGGACCGCCTCCCCACCGGCACGGTGGTGCGGGTGGTGGGCGGAAGGCTCCTGCACGCCTTCTGGCGGCTGCTCGTCACGCTCTTTAATATCCTCGCGCCCATCGCGGCCATCTGGTTTTTGGTACATACCGTGCAGTACTACACCTCGTTGCGCTACGGGCTGATGGTGGAGTACAACGGAGAGCAGCTCGGGATCATCGACAGTGAGGCGCGCTTCGACGAGGCGGAGGAGCTGATGCGCGAGCGCATCATCCACGAGGAATACCAGAGCCCCAACGACACCATCCCCCGCTTTACGCTGCAAATTATGGGGGATGAGGAGTACCTCGACACCCAGGAGCTGGCGGACAAGCTCATCCGCCTGTCCGGCAACGACCTGTTCGAGGCCTACGGGGTCTATATCGACGGGCGCTTCATCGGCGCGATGGCCGACTGCGACTGGCTGCTCACCGAGCTGGATCAGCGCCTGACGCTGGGCTACAGCGACCCGGAGACCGAGTCGGTGCGCTTTAGCCGCAGCTTCCAGGTGCGCCGCGGGCTCTATCCGGTCAGCTCGACCGTCGGCACGCAGGACATCTTCAGCCTGCTCGACTCCGAGGTGGCCGCCGAGCGGCGCTACACCGTGCAGGCGGGCGACATGCCGATCAACATCGCCAGGCACAACGGGATCTCCCTCGAGGAGCTCGAGAGGCTCAACCCCGGCGTGACCGAGAGCCTGATGCCCGGCGACAGCCTGCTCATCTCGGGGCGGGTGCCCTACCTGCGTCTGCTGAGTGTGCGCAGCGAGACGCTGCAGGAGGAGATTCCCTACACCACCAACCGCGAGGTGGACAACAACGAGCTGATCGGCTATTTTAGCGTGGTCACCGACGGCGAGCCTGGGCTGCGCGAGGTCGTCTCGAATGTGACCTATCTCGACGGGGAGCAGCTCTCCAGCGAGGTGGTCTCCAGCCGGATCATCAGAAACCCGGTGCCGCAGCACATCAATGTGGGCGGCAAGCGCCCCAGCGCCGAAATGCTGGGGGAAAACGACATCGTCGAGGACCTCGACGGCGGGATGTTCATGTGGCCGGTGGACGGCGGGAAGATCACCATGCCGATCTGGGGCTACGCGGGCCACACCGGGAACGACATCACCGCGATCCCCGCGGGCACCACCATCCGCGCGGCGGCGACCGGCACGGTCATTTACTCGGGCTATACCGCCTGGGGCTACGGGCGGCATATCATCATCGACCACGGCAACGGGATCCAGACCCTCTATGCCCACAACAGCCGCAACACCGTCCAGGTGGGCGATGAGGTGGTGCAGGGGCAGAAGATCGGCGAGGTCGGCCAGACCGGCAACGCCTATGGCAACCACTGCCACTTTGAGATCCGCAAAAACGGGCAGTACCTCGACGCGCGCGATTATATCGGCGCCGTCTGCCCGCGCTGACCGCAGTGGGAAAGTTGGAAAGAAAACTTGACGGAAAATCTTGACTTTCGGACGTGCCTTTGCTATAATTTATCTGTTGTACTGTGCTCTTAACGGGCGCGGTGCCATCCTTGCCCTGTACGCCAGATACAGGGCCAAAGTCCAAAAGGAGGTGTTTTACATGGCAAAACTAATGCAGAGCTATGAAACGATCATGGTGCTCAGTCCCAAACTGGGGGAGGAAGGCATCAAGGAGATGATCGAGCGTTTCACCAAGATCATCGAGGAGAACGGTACCATTGATTCGGTCGATGACTGGGGCATGCGCCGCCTGGCGTATGAGATCAAGGATCAGACCGAGGGGTACTACTACCTGATCAACTTCACCAGCGTTCCGTCCTTCCCGTCCGAGCTGGACCGCCGCTACAAGATCACCGACGGTGTCCTGCGCACCCTCATCGTGGCGAAGGAGCCTGAGTCTGAGAAGGCGAAGGAGAAGAAGCCCGAGGAGAAGAAGGCAGACAGCGAACCGGCGAGCGAGGAATAAGCTTGCCGCACAAGGCGCAGGAGGTTCAACATGATTAACAAAGCGATTCTCGTAGGAAGACTGACGGCGGATCCCGAGCTGCGTTCGACCCAGTCGGGCCTCTCGGTGGTGTCCTTTACCGTGGCCATTGACCGCAGATACTCCAATGGCGGCGAGCGTCAGGCCGATTTCATCAATTGCGTCGCATGGCGCCAGACGGCCGAATTCATCTCGAAGTACTTTAACAAAGGCAAGCTCATCGGGGTGGAAGGGTCGATCCAGACGAGAAATTATGAGGATAAGCAGGGCAACAAGCGCACCGCCGTCGAGGTGGTCGTGGACAACGCCAGCTTCATCGGCTCCAAGGCCGAAAACGGCGGCGGCTCTCCCTCCTACACGAATTTCGATGCGCCAGCCAGTCAGCCCGCCGCGCAGCCGGTCTCTTACCAGAGCGGCAGCGTGGATGACTTCCAGGAGATCACCAGTGATGAGGACCTGCCGTTCTAAGTGGGAACGGGGTCAAAACCTGTAGTAAGGAGGATTCAGCCATGGCTATGGATAGAGAAAGAGGCAGAGGCAGAAAGGGCAGACGTAAGGTTTGCGCGTTCTGTGTGGATAAGGTCGAGAACATCGACTACAAGGACGTCGCCAAGCTGCGCCGGTTTATGTCCGAGCGTGCGAAGATCATGCCCCGCCGTGTGGTCGGCACCTGTGCGCGCCATCAGCGCCAGCTGACGGTCGCCATCAAGCGTGCCCGTCACATCGGTCTGCTGCCGTTTGTCAGCGACTAAGAGATTCATTAAACAGGAGCCCCCGGCGAAATCGCCGGGGGCTTCTTTCTGTGCGAGAAAAGCTGCCGGGCGCTTCGCAGTATTGCGAAGCGCCCGGCAATCGGTTTTGGAGGAAGCGCTATTTACGGGAGAGCAGGCCGTCGCTGATGACGACGGTGTCGCCCTTTTGGGTGGCAAAGTGCAGGAAGCCGTTGGCGTCGACAAAATACTGCGGATTGTCGATCAGGCTGTAGGAGTTGGAGGCGGGATCATAGCTGTAGAACCTGAGGTTTTCGACCTTCATGCTCTCCAGGTTTACCCGTACCGCGGCCTGGATTTCCATCCCGAAGCTGCCGGCCTGGCTAAACTTGACAAACTGGCACTCGTTTCTGAAATACTTGTCGAACAGGGTGCGCGCCTTCGCATCGTCCGTCTTGGCGCCGAGCTTGATGTCCCCTCCCAGATTGGCGGCCTGTGCCGCGTCGATGTAGAGCCGGGCCTGGATTTTGCCGCCGACGGTCGAATCTGCTAGCAGGCGCACCTGCTCGCCGCCCGCCTTCTTGGCGGCCTTCAGCATGTCCTCAAAGACCTTCGGGCTGGCCGAAAGGGCGTTCTTGATTACCACGTCCGCGGATTTCTGATCGTTCTTCAGCGCGGCGGCGACCGCCTTGCTGGTCTGGCTGGTGACGGTGGAAGAGGTCAGGGCCTTGCCGGCCACAGAGGAGGATGTGCCCGAATTGCTGGCGGCATAGGGATTGCCGGTGTTGCCCCAGACATTGCCGCTGCCGCCGCCCCCGCCGTGGCTGCTGGAGCCCGAGGAGCCGCCCGGTGTGGGTTGCGGGTCCGGATCGGGAGTGGGTTCAGGGTCGGGGGTCGGTTCGGGCTCCGGCTCGGGTTCGTTATCTCCCACGGCCACCGCGCAGCTGCCGTGCTTGCCGCCCGCCGTGGCGGCGATGGTGGTGGTCCCGTCCTTGAGGGCGGTCACCACGCCATTGTCGTCAACCGAAGCGACCGCATCGTCGCTGGAGGACCAGCTGACCGACGGGGACTCGGCCTCCTCGGGATTCATTTTCACGGTAGCCGTGAGCTCGGCCGATTCGCCGATGGTGAGCTTCAGGGTCACGGGGGAGACCTTCACCTCGGCGACGGACGGCTCCTCAGGCTCCACGGGCGGGGTGTAGCTCTCGCGGGTCACGGTGACGGTTTCGAGCTTGAGCAGCTGGAAATCAGACGAGGAGCTGCCCTTGTACCAGTCGATGTCCAGGGTCCAGGACTTCTCCCCGGTCAGCCCGGCGACGGTGTTGTCGCTGCCCCTGAGCGCGACGGGGAAGTAATGCAGCAGCCCTTGGCTAGTCGCGCCGGTGGGCGGGTCGGCATCCTCGAGCTTGACGATCTCGCCGCCGATCTTAACGGCGGTGGCGTCCTGGGGCTTCTCGATCAGCAGGTCGACGTAGACGCTGTCGGCGTCCGCCCCGAGGTCTACGTTCGGATCCTGATCACCCGGCCAGGTGATCTCCTCGCCGTAGGCGAAGCGCGCAGTGCCCTCGCCGGTCTGCAGGGTGATCCCCTCGACGGTGGTGTTATACTGCGAAAGCCTGTCGGCGGGCACCTTGGTGCGGACCGAAGCGTCGGTGCTGCCCTCGCCGGAATATGCCGCACGGGTCACTGTGACCATCTCGGTGGACTTGAGCGTGTAGCCGCCGGACGAACCGGTGAACCATTTGACCGTCACTTCCCAGGTCTTGCCCTCGGCGTAGGCGTAGTTTTGGCTGTCGATCGTCTGCCCGACGGGGAAGTATTTTAGCATCCCGGTGGGGGTGGTGCCGTTGGCGCTGTCGTCCAGCGCGACCGGCTCGCCGTCGATCTCGACGGCGGTTACATCGTCGGACGGACGGGTGATGAGCAGGTCGGCGTAGATCGTGCTCTTGACCCCGCCCAGGTCGGTGTTCGGGGTCTGGGTCGGCCAGGAGATGGAGTCCTCGTAGGAATAGGTGATCTTCCCGGCCTCTTTTTCAAATTTCACGCCGGTGACGATGGTATTGTGCTGGCTCAGCCGGTCGGCCGGGACTGCGGCCGCCTCGGCGTCCGCGGCGCCGCCACCCAGGGCGGTGCCCAGCGCCATGCTGCATGCCAGCAAGAGCGCCAGCATTTTTTTCTTCATAATGATCTCTCCTTTTTCTTTATCTACCCAACCGCTTGGCGGTCCGATATCCCTGCCGCGTGACTAAATCTACAGCTTTGGCAAGCCAGATACTGGAGAGGAAACATGTGAATCTGCACAAAAAAAGTCGCCTGCCCGTAGATCAGGCAAGCGGCAAATTCTGTTTTGGAAAATAAAAGGGGATAAATTCATACATTATATATAAATAATTTAAAAAAGATAATATGTGTACTATTAATTATGCACATATTCTCCTTTTGTTCGTATTATACGCGATAACCTTAGATCTGTCAATCCATGGAAGAAAAATTGGAAGCGGCTGGGCAAAATTTTGTGCGGCCCACTTTCAATTTCTCTTAACATTTGGCCTGTCCCGGCCTGTTATAATAAAAGGAAAGGAAGGGGGATGGGAAAATGAGCGCACGTAATCCGGGCCGCATGGCGGCGTTGGTGCTGGCGGCGGCCTTGGCGCTCGGCGCCTGCGCGGGGGAGGAGGCTGCGCCTAAGGGGGAGGCCCCCTCTTTGGCCGCCCCGGCACCGGGCTATTCCCAGGAGAAGCCGGCGCCGTCCGCGCCGGAAGCGCCGTCCTACCAGCCCGAGGTGCCGGACGTCGCGCAGCTGCTGCGCCAAAGCCGGCGGCGCAACCCCGATACGGTGGGCTGGCTCTACATCCCCGACACGGCCATCAACGAGCCGGTGCTGCAGACCAGCGACAACGACTACTACCGTTTCCACGACGGGGAGAAGAACTACCGCGAGAGCGGCAGCGTTTTTGTGGACTATGAGTGCACCCTCGGCGACGGGCGGGGCGGGACCTTTTCGCAGAACACCATCCTCTATGGGCACAACCTCGGCAACCCGCGCGGGGTAAAGGATGATCCGCAGGGGGAGCGCTTCGCCCAGCTCATGCACTTCACCGACGAGACGTTTGCCGGGAGGCATCCTTATTTCTTTTTCATTACCGAGCAGGGGGTGCAGACCTATGAAATCTTCGCCGTGGCCTATCTCGACGCCAACACCGAGCCGGTCAGCTACATCCTGCCCGAGTATCCGGCGGCAGCCTTTTCGCTGCTGATCGAAGACATGAAGCGCCGCTCCCTCTATGACTACGGCGTGCCGGTGGGGGGAGAAGATAAGGTCATGACCCTGTCCTGCTGCTCGCACAAGTACGGCAGCGAAAAGGAGAACCCCTACCAGCGCTTTGTGGTGATGGGGCGTCTGATGGAGGACGGGCAGCCGCGGCAGGAGACGGCGCATCTGCGGCGAAACGGGCAGCCCAAGGAACCGGATTTCACGAAATATTCCACCGAGATCACCCCCGATGAGCGGATCGCCGCGCTCAATTGGCAGAACCTCGGCGGCGGGCAGATGGCCGAAGACTTCGACGCACTCTTTAAAACGCTTGAGGAAAACTACCCCTACCTCCAAAGCCTTGAGCAAAGGCTCGGGATGACGCGGCAGGAGCTTTATCAAAAGCTGCGCCCCCAGATTGCCGCCACCGGCAGCGACGGGGATTTTTACACCGGGCTGCACGACCTGCTCACGGGCACGTTTAAGGGCCTTGGCGGCCTGCGCCTGGAGGACGACCCCTATCGCTTCCCCGAGCTCGCCGGGGAGTATCAGGCCCGGGCGGGGGAGAGCAGGCTCATCTCCCAGCTTTCGGCGCTCTATAACAGCGCGCAGGCGCGGGAGAGCTACCAAAAGCTCGGCGAGCCCTACGGGCTGATCGACACCTACAGGAGCGTCTATTCCCAGATGCAGTATACCAAGACCTCCTGGGATTACCGCCCCGCACCCGCCCGGCCGCAAAATCCGGCGCTGCCGCAAAATCTGCGCTCGAATGGGAACGTGCAGGCGGGGCTCTACGAGGACGGGAGGATTGCCTATATCCGGATTCCGGACCTGTCGGAGGAGAGGATCGGGCCGGACCGGGAATTCCTGCTGGACTTCTACCGGCAGGCGGCGGGGGCCCAGTCGGTCATCCTCGATTTGTGCGGCAGCACGGGGGACAGCCGGGAGTATGTGGACGGGCTTCTGCTTGCGCCGAATATCCGGGAGCCGCTGACGCTGCGCTACTGGCAGCTTTCCCGGGCGGGGGAGCAAAACAGCAAATTTTTCGACTTCTCCGACCCCGCGTGGCGGCCGGTGTCCGAGCTGCCCCGGCTGTTTTGGCCGGGCGGGGGGATCGGCGGATTTACCCATGCCCGCCTGCTCGAACGGCGGGTGGAGCCTGCCGGGCCGGGGCCGGGAGGGCGGCTCTACCTGCTCACCGACGGGCGGGGCGAGCGCGCGGCCCGCTATGCCGCCACCATGATGAAGAACGGGGGCCTGGCCACGCTCATCGGGACGTGCCCGGCGTCCGGAGGACTTGAGGAGGAGCCGGCGGCGCTGGCCCTGCCCCAGAGCGGCTGGATCGTGCGCTACAGCGCGGACTATACCCTCTTGCCGAATGGGTCCTGCTCCAATCTTTCTGGCGCGCGCCCCGATGTCGCCGTCGATCCTGCCAAGGAAACCCCGCTTGCCGCCTGCCTGCGGGTGATTTCCGAGGGCGGCGGGGGATTCCCCCAATAAAGTCTTGCCGAAGGGGGCGGCTTTGGGGTAAAATGGAAGCGAAGATTTTGAAGGGAGGTGGAAAGGTGGATCCGCAGAGCAGCATACAGTACCTCAAAGGGGTGGGCCCGGCGAAGGCGAAGCTCTATGAAAAGCTGGGGGTGCGCACGGTGCGCGACCTGCTTTACCACTTCCCGCGGGATTATATCGACCTGAGCCGCCCGGTGCCGGTGCGCGAGCTGCAAAGCGGCGAAAGCTGCGCGGTGCGCGCCACCCTGGTGCGCAAGCGGCCCGAGGCGCGCATCCGCCGTGGGCTTTCCCTCTTCAAACTGACTGCTGTGGACGAGAATGGCGACGAGCTGGCGGTCACCTTTTTTAACGCCAAATATACCGTCGAGGGGCTGAAGCTCGAGCAGGAATATCTCTTCTACGGCCGGGCCGAGGGACTCCCGAAGCCCGCCATGGCAAGCCCGATGGTGGTGGACCCCGCGCAGCTCGGCGGGCAGCCGGGGCTGCTGCCGGTCTACCCGCTGACGGCGGGGCTCAGCGCCAAGTCGGTCTCGCAGAACATGCGCCAGGCGCTGCAGGCGGCCAAGTGGCTGCAAGACCCCATCCCGCCGCAGGTCCGGGAGGAGCAGGGGCTCTGCCCCCTGGAGGAGGCGATCGCCGCCATCCACTTCCCGCAGTCCCGGGAGCAGTGCCAGCGCGCGCGGGAGAGGCTGATCTTCGAGGAGCTCTTCACCCTCTCGCTGGCGCTGCGCTCGATCCGCGGACGGGAGCGCGCCAGCACCGAGGTGCGCATAGCGCCGTTTTCGCCCGGGCAGTTTTATGCTTCGCTGCCCTTCGAGCCGACCGGGGCGCAGTGCCGGGCGGTGGAGGAAATCTGCGCGGACCTGACGAAGGGAACCCCGATGAACCGGCTGCTGCAGGGGGACGTCGGTTCGGGCAAGACCCTCTGCGCGGCGGCGGCGTGCCTCGCCGCGATCGAGAGCGGGTACCAGTGCGCCGTAATGGCCCCGACCGAGATTCTGGCGCGGCAGCATTACGACACCTTCCGCTCGTTTTTGGAGCCGTCCGGGTGCGGGTGCGTGCTGCTGACCGGCTCGATGGGTGCCAGGGAGCGCCGCCTGGCCGAAGAGAGGATCGAAACCGGCGGAGCCAAGCTCTGCGTGGGCACCCATGCGCTGATTTCGGGCGGGGTGCGCTTTCATAAGCTGGGGCTGGTGATCACCGACGAGCAGCACCGCTTCGGCGTGGGGCAGCGCGTGGCGCTGCAGCAAAAGAGCGAAAACCCGCATGTGCTGGTCATGTCGGCCACTCCCATCCCGCGCACCCTGGCGCTGATCATTTACGGGGATTTGGATATTTCGGTGCTCGACGAGTGCCCGAAGGGCCGCCAGCAGATCGACACCTTCTGTATCAGCACCAAGAAGCTCCCCCGCGCGTACAATTTCATCCGCGGCCTGCTCGACGAGGGGCGGCAGGCGTATATCGTCTGCCCCCTGGTCAGCGAGGACGAGGAGGGAGGAACCGACTTGCCCGCCGCCGAGCAGCTGGCGAAAGAGCTGATGGAGGGGGAATTCCGGGGCTATCGGGTGGGGCTGCTGCACGGCAAGCAGCGTCCAAAGGAGAAGGAGCAGATGATGGCCGCCTTTAAGGAGGGGGAGATCCAGCTTCTGATCTGCACCACCGTGATCGAGGTGGGAGTGGACGTGCCAAACGCCGTGGTCATGCTCTGCATGAGCGCCGAGCGCTTCGGGCTCTCGCAGCTGCACCAGCTGCGGGGCCGGGTGGGCCGGGGCGAGCACAAGTCATACTGCATCCTCGTCTCGGACGCGCGCGGGTCTCTGGCCAGGGAGCGCCTGAGCGCCATGTGTCGCACCACAGATGGGTTTGCCATCTCCGAGACCGACCTGCGGCTGCGCGGACCGGGTGACTTCTTTGGCCAGCGCCAGCATGGCCTGCCGCAGATGAAGATCGCGGACATGGCCGAGGATGTCGGGGTACTGCAGCAGGCGCAGGGCGCGGCGCTCGGGGTGCTGGCTTCTGACCCGCTCTTGCAGCAGCCCCAGCACAAGGCTCTGCGCCTGGCCTGCGAGCGGATCATTGAAAACGTCGGGCAGAGGCCGAACTGAATATAGACATAAAAAAGACCGCCAGTAAGGTTTACTGGCGGTCTTAACGATTTGTGGTTTACCCCGAAATTCACAGGAAAAAGCCGGGATCCTGAAAAACTACCTTGATTTTACCATATCCTTGAAAATATTACAAGCGTTTTGCTCATCTGTGCCCGCCGGTGACGGAAATCCCGCCCCATTTTGACCGGAAGTAAACCTTTCTAGCGGTCAAGAAGGCGAGGAAGATTGATGAAAAATGTTGGCTTTTGTGTGCGGCTCCTGCTGCTTTGGCTGGCGCTGCCCACGGCGGCCGCAGGAGCGCAGGCCGTCGCCTATCAGAGCGTGCGCGGGATCGAGGTGGAATTCACCCCCTCTCCCCGCACCGGGCGTTACCGGTTCGAGGTCTATGAGGCGGGGAGCCAAGAGGCTGTCTGCTCCAAGTCCTTCGACTCGCTCACTGGAGAGCAGAAGGTTTTCCTGCCGGTCGAATGTCTGCCGGAAAAGACCTATACGATCAAGGTCACCGCCCTGCCTGAGCCGGGGCGCGAGGGGCTGGACGTCGCCGCGAGCAAGGAGCAGGCGTTCATATCCCAGCCGGTCTGCGGGCATACTGCCGCGGAGGGCGGCTTCCTCTACGGCAGCGGCACGGCGGACGATCCGTTTATCGTTTCAACACCCCAACAGTTTGACCATGTGCGGCAACACAATGGAGGCAGCTTCTTGCAGACGCGCGACCTTGACTTCAGCTCCTTTGGCATCTTTTCTCCGATCTGGCCGAATGAGGATAGTGCGGGTAGTGAGAGCCATGTGGGCGGATTTTCCGGCATTTATGACGGAGGTGGATACATCATTCAAAATATAGTGGTTGGCAATGCCGAACACTATTGGAGGAATGGCCAGGCGGATGGTCGATACGGCTATCCGGCTTCCTTGTTCGTGGCAAAGGATATGACGCTTCGCAATCTTGGAATGGATGCCAGCTGCAAGATCGAGGGGAGCAGGGCCTATGCAGCTTCCTTTGTTTGCGGTTCGCGGGGCACTGCATCGCTGACCATTGAGCGTTGCTATAGTGAAGCGGATATCAACCTGCCCGCCATGACCTATTCTTTTTCCGGAGGGATATTTGCGGGATTTGGAAATAACATGACCATCCGGGACTGCTATTTTTCCGGGCGGATTACTGGGATCAACCAGACCGCCGGTATCAGTTCGCAGACGACGTCGGGAAGTATCGCTTGCTGCTATAATATTGGAAGCTGCACCAATGACAATGTTCCCGAGGCGGACGGAATACAGGGCTACACGGGGAATGTCGTATCCTCCTGCTACTCCATTTCCAATTGGCCGACCAGAAAGGGTAGCAATCTGGGGCAGGACGAATTCGCATTGCAGTCCAGCTTTGCCGGTTGGGATTTTGACAGCGTTTGGACAATGGGCAGCGTTACGCGCCTGGACTTGTCCGGCGCCCGCCAAACGATGGCGGCCCCGGTGCTGCGCGTTTTTGAGCAGCGGGACGCGGCTGCCGTTCGCGCGGCGGACTATACCGGACAGCTGTCCCTGGGCAATTAGTTTTTCACATAAAAAAAGTCAAGGACCATTGGTCCTTGACTTTTTGGCGTTAAATCATCCCAATAGTCCGGCGGCCGCCTCGTCCAAAACGACGGTGACGTCGGGATGGAGCTGAAGCACCGATGCGGGGCAGAGGGGGGTCACGGGGCCGTAGAGGGCATTTTTGGCGATCTCGCGCTTCTTCTCCCCATTGATGGCCAACACGATTTTTTTCGCTTGCATAATGGTTTTGATTCCCATGGTGATGGCCTGCCGCGGCACATCCTCCTCCCGCTCGAAGAAGCGGGAATTGGCCTCGATGGTGCTCTCGGTCAGGTCGACGCAGTGCGTGCCGGTGTCGAAAACGTCGCTGGGCTCGTTGAAACCGATGTGCCCATTGAGGCCGATCCCCAGCAGCTGTACGTCGGTTCCGCCCAGGGACTGGATCAGCTTGTCATAGCGCAGGCATTCCGCCTGAGCGTCCTTGGCAAGGCCGTTGGGCACGTGCGTGTTCGCCTTGTCGATGTTGACGTGGTCGAACAGGTTTTGGTCCATGTAATAGCGGTAGCTCTGGTCGTGCTCGGGTGCGAGACCAACGTATTCGTCGAGGTTGACCGTGCGCACCTTGGAGAAGTCGACGTCGCCCTTGTTGTACCAGTCGATCAGCTGCTTGTAGATCCCGCAGGGGGTGGAACCGGTGGCGAGGCCCAACACCGAATCGGCCTTGAGGATGATCTGGGCCGAAAGGATGTTGGCAGCCATGCGGCACATCCGCTCATAGGTTTTCTCTACGATTATTTTCATGCTTACCCACTCCTAAACGCTTGATAGGTTATCTATTCTTATTGTACCAATCCCCGCCATATTAGTCCAGATATAAAAAGAGCATTTTCACACCTTTTTTGTCTCGAATCGAAAAAGACCGCAAGCAATAACTGCTTGCGGTCTTGATTGTGCGTTTTTTGCGTAAAATCAGAAGAAAATCTCCAAGCTCTTCCATTCATTTCTAAGTATATCCTGTTTTGGTGAAAAATGCAAGGGGATTTGGAGGTTTTAAGCAGTATCCCGCGAAAGTTTTGGCCCCAAGAAGTTATTACTAGCGGTCTTTCTAAAGGGGACGAAAGCATGAAAAGAAAGCTGTTAGCTATCATCTTGGCCGCGCTGGCACTCTGTATGCTGGGCGGCTTTACGTTGGGGGGAAGGGGGGCGCGCAGCATTCCTGCGGGAATGCTGCTATCGGCTGACGCCGATGGCGCGTCTCACGGGGGGAATCATCCCCCCGTGGGCCCCCTAACTCTCCGAGGGGGACAGGAGGAGCTGGAAGTTTCTGAACAAAATATTTCCGCATTCATTACCGCCGGGAACCGCAAGGCCCTGAAAGAAATCTACACCGCGATGTACGAGGCCGGGGAGCTGACGGCCGGGGAATATGCCCTCGCGAAGCGGTGGGACTGGATCATCCCGGTGAGTGAGAAGATACCGCTCGACGACTTCGAGATCGATGTTGCGGGCATTCGCACCGGGACGGACGGGGGCGGTGCGCGATGAACCGCCGCCTTTGCAGCCTCGCGCTCGCGCTGTCGCTGACGGCGGGGCTCTACCTGCCCGCCGGGGCGACGCTCGGCGAGAGCGGGGGCTTCGATTACGAGCCCGCCCCGGTCCCCGGGGGGAGAACGGCCCGGGCGGCGCTGTTCTCCGCCGGGGCGGAGACGGAAGCGATCACCGTCAAGCTGGACAATAA
>SLUK01000007.1 GCA_004340125.1 Harryflintia acetispora
GCGAGCAAGACGGTGACGATCGAGGGGTGCGAGCATGCGCTCGCCGCCGGCGGCTACGGGGGCGGTGCGGGCACCGCCGCCAAGCCCTGGAAGGTCTCGTCGCAGGCGCAGCTGGCGCATGTGAACAGCCATCTGGCGGCGAGCTTCATCCAGACGCAGGACCTGAGCCTCACGGGCGACTGGACCCCCATCGGAGGAAACAACTATGCCGCCTTCACCGGGATTTACGACGGCGGGGGCCATCTGGTGAAGAATCTTTCGATCCCCAGAAGCGCGGGATATTCTGATGCGGGACTGTTTGGCAAGGCAAATTCGTCCACCATCCGCGGGATTGGGGTAACCAATTTTACGGTGTATGACAGCGGCAGCGGCGTTTCCGGGAGCCTTGTTTCATTTTGCAACGACGGTGTATTGATCGAGCAGTGCTACGCCGAGAACGGCCTGTCCGACGGGTACTGGCACGCCGGAGGACTGGTCGGACAGCAGTACAACGACTGTGAAGTGCGGGACTGCTATGCGGTCAATGTCAACGTAACGGTGCCGGTGAGCACCGTCGACTACTGCGATGCGGCGGGTTTGGTGGGCTTTTCCACAGTGAATTGCCGCATTACGCGCTGCTTTGCCATGCCGGGTACCCTCAGTGGAAACGGACAGAGTGCGCTCACCGGATGCGTGCCGCTGGCTGATGCGACGGGCTGCACCGCATGCTATTACGCGAGTGATGGGGGCTACCCGGCAGCCGTGCGGTGGTACGATGCAACCAGCGGGATTGGAGGCAGCATGCCCGCCAGCGTTGCGGGTGTGACCCCGTTGACTGTCGCGCAGTTTGCCGACCCTACGAATTTTGCGGATTTGAGCATGGGCGCGACCGGAAGCGCCTGGAAAACCTGGCGCGGCGGGTATACCCATCCGGTTTTGGCGGTGTTTGGATAACGGCAAAAACAGTGTAAAAAGGCGGCTGTGGAAGGATTAAGCCTGGACTCCTTCCGCAGCCGCCTTCTTGATGGAAGGCTATTTCCCATCCCAGCCGAAGCGCGACAGGTCCACTTTAAAGTCCTGCGACACCTCGACCCCTTCCCGCTCGAGCCGGCGGCGCTGCTCCCCGATCCCGTCGCCGAAGGCGAAGGAGGGGGTGAGCGCGCCGAAACGGTTGACCACCCGGTGGCAGGGAATATTTGCCGGATCGGGGTTTTTGTGCAGCGCCCAGCCCACCTGCCGCGCCATGCGGGGATTGCCCGCGAGCAGTGCGATCTGCCCATAGGTCGCCACCTTTCCGCGGGGGATGGATTGTACGGCGGCGTAGACTGCCGAGAAAAAAGACATAAAACTTTCCCCTTTCCCAAAAGTTGTGTTTTTTCGTCAGACATGCTACCATAAAGGACAAGAGAACGCAAGCGGAATCCAATATGTTTTTACATGGTAAAAACATGGAGAGCCGTTCATTTCACAAGGCAAAATGAACAGCTTATGCAGCAAATCCGGCCATTGCGCGCACTAAGGAAATGGAACCTCAGAGGGCTCCTGGCCCAAACGCAGGTGGAAGATGAACGTAGATGTTGTTTTGATCGAGCAGGCAAAACGGGGGGACAAGGATAGCTTCGCCGACCTGTATGAACAGGTGGCGGATGAGCTTTACCGGGTGGCTCTGTACACCCTCGGCAATGTGCACGACGCGCAGGACGCGGTGTCGGAAACCTTTGTCGAGGCGTACCGGGGCCTTGGTTCCCTGCGTGACAACGCCGCCTTCCGCGCGTGGATCATGAGGATCCTGACCATCCGCTGCAAGCGCAAGATGGGGCAATACGTCAAGGAGCGCGGCCAGATGGATGTCGACGAGCTCGTCTCCCTCTCGGACGGGGAGGACACGGTGGAGCAGAGCCTTTCGCGCGCCGACCTCCTGACCGCCCTCTCAAAGCTCAGCGCCCAGGAGCGGCAGATCGTCCTGCTCTCGGCGGTGCAGGGCTATACCCTGCGGGAGATCGCGCAGGTGATGCGCGCGCCGCAGGGGACGGTGAGCTCCAAGCTCTGCCGGGCGATGAAGAAGCTGCGAGGTCTGATCGAGCGATGAACAGGGGAAAGGAGGACCGGCGCATGAAGCGGGAAGAAGAAATTAAACAGCATGGCGAGGCGCTGGGTCCTCAGCTTCGGCGGCTGACCGACCCGGTGCAGCGCCCTTTGGCGCTGCAGGGGGAGCTGCTGAAAGGCCGCCTGGACGGCGATGCGCGCCCGGGGCGGGCGGAAGCCCGGCGCTGGCTGGCGCCACTCTGTGCGGTGGCCGCCGGGGTGGTGGTCGTCTTCGGGGCCCTGCTGGCGTTTCACCCGGGAGGGATTGAGACCGCTTCGGGCGAAGCCGCCCCCGAGACGGCCATGCTCATGGAGGAGGCCCCGGTCGAGGGAGAGGCCGGCGCGGGCCAGGCGGCCGCATCGGCCGCCTATGATATGGCGGCCCCCACCGCGGAGGAAGCGGTGCCGCACGCGCAGAGCTACCAGGAAATCATGGACCGGATTCTACAGATCGAAGGGGAGCAAAACAAGCAGGAAGCCATGCTCGCCGACGCGGGCGCGCCCCGCAGCATGATGGGGAGCGCGCCCCTTGCCGCCGTACAGCCCGGCGAGGGGGACATCCTGCAAAGCGACGGGGAGTATCTATACTACCTCACCGAAAATCAGGAGAGTTTGCTTTCCTCGGCGGTGGGGGGCTTCTCCTCCACCCTCTATATTGTGAAAGCCGCGGACCTTTCCATCGCCTCCGCGACCGAAGTGGAGGGGACGGGCGAGCTCTATCTCGAGGGGGACCGGCTGCTGCTCGTCGGCGAGGACGGCGTCTTCCCCGGCGAGGACAGCACGGAGGAGACGTCCTACACCCCGGTGACCAGCGCGAAAATCTACAATGTTGCCGACCCGGCGCGGCCGGTGCTGGAGAGTGATTTTACCCAGGAGGGCAGCTTCGTCTCCTGCCAGGTGCGGGACGGCGTGGCCTACCTGGTCAGCGAATGGGTTCCGATGACCGTGCCGGGCGACCCGCTAAAGGCGGTTCCCAGCACCTATGACGGTGCGGCTAAGCGCCGCTTGGCTCCCGATGAGGTGCTGCTGCCCGGCGCAGCGCAGAACGCTTCCTTTGCGGTTGTTTCCGCCCTGGCGCTCGATGGAGAGACAGCGGCGGTGACCCAGGCGGTGCTCGGCGGCGCGACGGCGGTCCACCTCTCAAAAGAGAACCTCTATATCGCCGGCACCCGGTACGGCGAGGGCGAAGAGCCGGACAGGACCAACCTGCTGCGCTTCGCGCTCGACTCCCTGAGCTGTGCAGCCGAAGGGCAGGTGGAGGGGATCCTGGGGGCGTCGTCGCCGATGGACGAATATGGCGGCTATCTGCGCCTGGCGGCCACGGCCGATGGGGAAATCAGGCTCTATGTGCTGGATATGCAGCTGGAAGAGTGCTCGTCGGTGCGGGGCTTTGCCCAAGAGGCCGAACTCGGCGGAGTGCTCTACCGGGGCGACACCGCCTATGTCACCGCGGTGCGGGACAGCGAGGAGCTCTGGGTGCTCGACCTTTCGGACCCGCAAAGCGCGGGGACGCGCGGCAAGATAGCCCTCAATGGGTTTTCGCAGCAGCTGTTTGCGGTGAATGCGCACACCCTGCTCGGGTTCGGGCTGGATACCCGCACCGGAGAGGACGGCGTGCTCTATTCGGGCGGGGTGCGCCTCTGCCTTTACGATGTTCGTGACCCCGACCGTCCGGCACTGGCGGACCAGGTCGTGCTGGGCGGGCGCGCTTCGAGCGAGGCGCTCTACGAGCCGCGCGCCCTGTTGCTGGAGGAGGGCAGGATCGGCTTCCCGGCCGAGCTGCGCGAGGCGGACGGAGACGGCCTGGAGCAGACGAAATTTTCGGGCTACTTCCTCTTTGAGCTGCGGGACGGGAAGCTGAGGGAGCTCTCGCGTACCTCCTTGCAGCGAAGCGCGGCCGAGAGCGACTACAGCACGGTGCATATCCTGCGCGGGACGCTGGCCGGGGACACCCTGTACACCGCGTCGGCGCGCCGGATGGCGGCAGTCGATCCTGTGAGCGGGAAGACGCTCGCAGAATTGGAGCTGGGATGATTGCAAAGCCCGCCGCGGGAAAACCCCGCGGCGGGCTTTCCGCATGAATCGAGCAAAATCGCGGTTGTAAACGGGGGCTAAACTTGATATAATAATTTCATTAAGCAGATGTGAAGGATGGGTGGGATTGCCGGCTTGAAACGGATCGGATTTCTGTGTGCGCTCTCGGCCCTCCTTTTGCTTTTTGGCTGCAGCGCCGACCGCGGCACGCCCCTGCAGCAGCCTCCGGCGCCGCAGAGCGAAAGCTCCTCCATGGGGGAGCAGGAGAGCTCCCCTTGGCGGCTGCGCCTGGCAGTCAGCGAGGGGGATGTACTCAACCCCTACCGCATGACGAGCCAGCTGAACGCCGACGTGTCGGCCCTGCTGTACGATCCCCTCATCAAGCTGGACGCTTCCTTTGCGCCGCGGGGGTATCTCGTGCAGGAGCCGCTGCTCGAGGGGACGGTGTGCACCCTGCGCCTGCGCGATGGGGTAACCTTCGGCGACGGCAGCCCCCTGACGGCGCAGGACGCGGCCTATTCCTATACCCTAGCGGCGGCCAAGGACACGGCCGGGCGCTTTTCCAATGTGGAATCCTGCAAGGCGCAGGATGAGAGCACCCTGGTGTTCACATTGAAGCGGGCGGACCGGTACTTTTTAAATCTTCTGACCTTCCCCATCATTAAGTCGGGCTCGGGCGCCGAGGATGTCCCGCTTGGCACCGGGCGCTACCGCGTGGGGGAGGACGGGTCCTTGATCCAAAACAGCGGGCACTTCGAGGGCGGCTCGCGGGTGGAAAATATCATTCTGGTACCGGTCGGGGACGCCGATGAGATCGGCTACGATTTGATCACCGACCGGATCGACTATGCCCGCCGCCCCAAGGGCAGCGCCCAGCCCGAGGCCTCGGGCAGTGTCCCGGTGCAGGAAAACACGCTGGTGTATCTGGGCTTCAACGGGTCGATCTACCCGTCGGACAACGGGGACTTTCGCCGGGCGGTGGACGCCATACTGGACCGTTCGGCGATTGTGAGCCAGTCCTTTTCCGGGCGGGCCGCGGCGGCGCCCGAGCCGGTCAACCCGACCTTTTACGACGCGCGGGGGGAGCCGCGCGAGCTGCCCGACCCGGATGCGCTGCTCGATTCGATGGGGCTTGACCAGCGGGACGCCGAAGGGTACCGCACCCGGGGCGGTGCCGCTTTTGAAGTGCAGCTGGCGATCAATGTCGAAAGCACCTCCAAGCGGGACGCGGCCGCGCTCCTGAGGCAGCAGTTCGCCGCGCACGGGCTGCACCTCACGATCAACGAATATTCCTTCGAGCAGTTTACCGCGCAGATCGCGGCCGGGGGCTACAACCTGTATCTGGGCGAGGTGCGCCTGCCCGAGGACATGGACCTCTCGGCCCTGCTCTCCCCCCAGGGGGCGCTGCATCACCATCTGCCGGATACCGCCGAGCTCTATCAGAGCTATCTGCTCTCGCGTGAGGGTGCGCTTTCGATGGAGGACTTTTACAACCGGTTTTGGCAGCAATGTCCCTTTGTGCCGCTGCTCTACACCCAGTCGGTGATTTCCCACTCCAGGAATTTTTATCCTGCGGTGGTTGCAACCGATCAGGATATTTTCTATAATATAAGCAAGTGGTAGCCCAAGTGCTTGACCAAAGGAGTGAAATTCATGATTAAAATTGAAAATCATCTCGGTACGATCGAGATTTCGCAGGAATACTTTGCGAAGCTGGTGGGCTACGCCGCGCAGGAGTGCTTCGGCGTGGCGGGGATGGTGTTCAGCAACCCCTCGCAGGGGATCCGCTCGGTGCTCTCCCGCAAGGATGTCGCCGACAAGGGCGTGCGGGTGCGCTCGGGGAATAACTGTCTGGCGATTGATTTGCACATTGCGGTCACCTATGGGGTGAACATTTCGGCGATCGTCAAGAGCATCGTCAACAAGGTGCGCTACACCGTGGAGGAAGCGACCGGCTTCGAGGTCGCCAAGGTCAACGTGTTCGTGGATGACATGAAGGCGCAGTGACGCCGATCATTTTACGGGCGGGGGCCAAGGTAGCCGTGCTCCCGCTGCTTGAAGGAGTGTCCAAGATTTGATGAGAGGCAAAACGCTGCGGGACGCCATGCTGTCCGCGGCCAACAACATACAGGCCCAGCGGCAGGCGGTGGACGCGCTCAACGTCTTTCCGGTCCCGGACGGCGACACCGGCACCAACATGTCGATGACCATCGGAAACAGCGTGCGCGAGCTGCAGGGGCTGCAGGACGACGCCCCCATCGGCCAGGTCGCGCAGGTTGCCGCCTCCGCCCTGCTGCGCGGGGCCAGGGGGAATTCCGGGGTGATCCTTTCCCTGCTGTTCCGGGGCTTCGCCAAGGGGCTGAAGGACAAGGCCGAGGCCGGGCCCGCCGACTTTGCCCTCGCGCTCGAGTCGGGGGTCCATTCCGCCTACAAGGCGGTGATGAAGCCGACCGAGGGGACCATCCTCACCGTGGCGCGCATGGCTTCGGTGAAAGCGCGGCAGCTCGCGGACAGCGGCTGTGCGATGGAGGAGTTCTGGCAGGGCGTGCTCGACGCGGCAAGGGACGCGCTCGAAAAGACGCCCGAGCAGCTTCCGGTGCTTAAAAAGGCCGGGGTGGTCGACGCGGGCGGGCGCGGCTTCGTGGTCATCCTCGAGGGGATGGCCAGCGTCTTCCTGCACGGGGTAATGGTGCAGGGCGAGAGCGAGGGGGGCGACCCCGAGCCGGCCGTCGAGCAGGAGTACAACGCCTCGGGTGAATATGAGACCGAGATCACCTATCCCTACTGCACCGAATTTATCGTCATGAAGGAAAATGAGCGCGACCCGCTTCTGCTGCGCGCCTTTTTGGAGTCGCGCGGGGACAGTGTCGTGGTGGTGGACGACGAGGACATCATCAAGGTGCACGTGCATACCGGCAACCCGGGCGACGCGCTGCAGGAGGGGCTCAAATTCGGGAGCCTCACCAAGATCAAGATCGAGAATATGCGCGAGCAGCACGAAAACCGCAAAGCGATGAACCAGCCGCCAAAGATGGGGGAGGAGTTCCCCTACGCGCCGGTGGACGCGGGGCGGGAGATCGGCTTTGTGGCGGTCGCCGCGGGCGACGGGGTCAGGGAGCTGTTTTTGGACCTCGGCGTGGACCGGGTGGTCAGCGGGGGGCAGACGATGAACCCCTCGACCGACGACATCCTCTGCGCGGTGCAGTCGGTGCCGGCCAAATATGTCTTTGTGCTGCCCAACAACAAGAATATCATCATGGCCGCCGAGCAGGCGGGCAGGCTCGCCGACCGCGAGGTCTGCGTGCTGCAGTCGCGCACCATCCCGCAGGGGATGGCGGCGATGCTCGCCTTCGAGCAGGAGGAGAGCCCGGAGCGCAACAGCACGCTGATGACCCAGGCGATGGAGAAGGTGGAGACGGGACTGATCACCTTTGCCGCGCGGGACAGCGACTTTGACGGACATTCGATCAAAAAGGGCGAGCTGCTGGCTTTGGACGGCGGAAAGCTCCTCTTTACCGATACCAACATCGAAAAGACGCTGATCAAGCTGACCCGCTCGCTGATGGACAAGGACACCGGTTTTGTGACGGTGCTCTATGGCGAGGACATCGAGGAGGACCGCGCGGCGCAGCTGGAAAGTGCGCTGCGTGAAAAGCTGCCGGACGACGTGGAGCTTTCATTTATCAGCGGCGGGCAGCCGGTCTATTACTTCATTGTTTCCGTGGAATGATTTTTAGAAAAAATTGTCGGCGCGCCGGAGAATATTCCGGCGCGCCGCGCACATACTAGATTTAGTTTTACGGACTATTTGCGTTTGCAGTTTTGTTTTGTTCGTAAAACAAAGCCGGGCGGCAGGATATGCCGTCCGGCTCTATTTTTTGTTACGGGCTGTTCGATCTGCAACGGTACGCCCAGCTCGCAGCTGAGGAAAAGCCGGGGCGCCGGCCGCCCAGAAGCTCCCGCGAGAAGATGGCGGCCTCGCCGCCATGGGGAAACCCCTTGATAGGGTTTCCCCACGCAAAAACCTCCCACTGGGAGCTTTTTGCTCCCCTTCCTGATCCGAGGGGGGATTTTGTCAAGGCGAGTGACAGCAACCCGGAAAAGGCCGCGGGCGCTGCCCGCACCCGCTCAAGGGTTTGTCAAACCCTTGAGAATCCCGATACTTGAAAGAAATTAAACTGAAAGCAGGCTCAACGCCCTATAACGTCAGCTGCTCTCCGACGTCCTCCGCCCTGGGCAGTGCCCCCGCGGCGGGCAGGTTCTTGGTGCGGAAGCGATGTTCGTTTGCCACCATCTCGGGGCTGAAGGGTACCACCCGTTCGACGAAGGCGTTCTTTCTCAGGGTCATCACCGCCACGCCTTGGGTGTTCTTGGTGGTCTTGGAGGAGATGGCCCCGCTGTCTACGATCAGCATACGGCCCATGGAGGCCTTCATCAAAAACTCCCGCTCCTCGCCCAGCTGGAAGATGGCCGCGGTTTCGCTCTTGTCCGAGAAGGCGCTCAGCAGCTTTTTGCGCCGCGTCTTGGTCTGATAGGCCGAAAGATCCACCTTGGCGGCCTTGCCATTCTGGAAGAAGAAGAGCATATAGCCCTTATAATCCCGCGTCACCGCCATGGCGAGCGGGACCTCGCCCTCGTCGAACCCGAGCTTGGCGGGCAGGTAGTCCCCCAGGACGCTTGCCTTGGTGTCGTCGAACTCGCAGGCGCGGGATTTATAAACTTGCTGCTTGTTGGTAAAGAAGAGCAGCTCGTCCCCGTTCCTGGCCTCGCACTGCTGCAGGATCGAGTCGCCCTCCTTGAGCATCTGCTCCGAGCTCATGCGCAGCGAGAGGGGAGTGATCTTCTTGAAATACCCGTGCGCGGTGAAGAAGAGGTTGACCGGGTAATCCGGGACCTCCTCGATCGAGGGGTCCTCCTCGTTTTCATCCGGCTCGATAATCAGGCTGCGCCGGGGCTTGCCGTACTTTTTGCTGACCTCGCGCAGCTCGTCGGAGATGAGGGCCTTGATCTTTTTGGGGGAGGCGAGCGTCTCCTCCATGTCCGCGATCTCGGCCTTCAGCGCGTCCACCTCCTCGGTGCGCTTGAGGATATATTCCCGGTTGAGGTGGCGCAGCTTGATCTCCGCGACATATTCGGCCTGGATTTCGTCGATCCCAAAGCCGATCATCAGGTTTGGGACGACCTCTTTTTCAATTTCGGTCTCCCGCACGATCCTGACCGCCTTGTCGATGTCCAGCAGGATTTTGCGCAGGCCCAGCAGCAGGTGGAGCTTCGACTTGCTCTTTTGCAGGTCGAAGTAGACCCGGCGCCTTAGGCACTCCAGCCGGAAGGCGATCCATTCGTTCAGGATTTCGCGCACCCCCATTACCCGCGGGACGCCGGCGATCAGGACGTTGAAGTTGCAGGAGAAGCTGTCCTCGAGCGGGGTGAAGCGAAATAACTTCTGCATGAGCTTGTCCGGGTCCACGCCCCGTTTGAGGTCGATGGCGAGCTTGAGGCCTTTGAGGTCGGTCTCGTCGCGCATGTCGGAAATCTCGCGGATTTTGCCCTGCTTGATGAGGTCGACCACCTTGTCCATGATCGCCTCGACGGTGGTGGAGGGCGGGATCTCGGTGACCTCGACGCAGTTGTTCTGCTTGTCATAGTGGTAGCGCGCGCGCACCCGCACCCCGCCGCGCCCGGTGGCATAGATTTTTTGCATGGTTTCCCGGTCGTAGAGGATGAAGCCGCCGCCGGGGAAGTCGGGCCCGTTTAAGGTCAGCGAGATGTCGTGCTCGGGGTTTTTCATCAGCTCGATGGTGGTGTTGCAGACCTCCTGGAGGTTGAACGGGCAGATCGAGCTGGCCATGCCCACCGCGATCCCGATGTTGGAGTTGACCAGAATCGTCGGGAAGCGCACCGGCAGCAGCACCGGCTCCTTTAGGGTGCCGTCGTAGTTGTCCACCATGTCCACCGTGTCCCGGTCGATCTCATTGAAGAGCTCGGCCGCGATCGGCGCGAGCTTGACCTCGGTGTAACGCGGCGCGGCGCAGACCATGTCCCGGGAAAAGGCCTTGCCGAAGTTCCCCTTGCTGTCCACATAGGGGTGCAGCAGCGCCTCGTAGCCGCGCGAGAGGCGCACCATGGTGTCGTAGATGGCCTGGTCGCCGTGGGGGTTGAGCTTCATGGTGGAGCCCACCACGTTGGCCGACTTGGTGCGCGCGCCGGAGAGCAGCCCCATCTTGTACATGGTGTAGAGCAGCTTGCGGTGGGAGGGCTTGAACCCGTCGATCTCGGGGATGGCGCGGGAGACGATAACGCTCATCGCGTAGGGCATGTAGTTCTTTTCCAGCGTTTCGGTGATCGGCTGGTCGATCTGCACGCCGGCATTTTCGATCACCGCGTTTTCATTGGCGGCCGCGTGTTTTACCGGCCGCTCCTTTTTGCTTTTCGCCATATTGGATCGCCTCCTCCCTTAGCTCAGGTCCGCCGCATCGAGGTACTGCGCCCCGTAGTCGGCGATGAATTGCTTGCGCCCCTCGAGGTTGTCCCCCAGCAGCAGCTCGAACATCTCGGCGGTGGCCTTCGCCTCGGAGGGCGAGACCTTGATCAGCCGCCGTGTCTGCGGGTTCATGGTGGTTAGCCACATCATATCCGGCTCGTTCTCGCCCAGCCCCTTCGAGCGCTGGATGGTGTACTTCTGTTCCCCGATCTTCTGCAGCGCATCCGCCTTCTCGGCCTCGTTGTAGGCGAAATAGACCTTGTCCTTGGTGTTGATCTCATAGAGCGGGGATTCCGCGATGTAGACGAAGCCCCGCTCGATCAGGGTGGGGGCGAGGGTGTAGAGCATGGTCAAAATCAGGGTGCGGATCTGGAAGCCGTCCACGTCCGCATCGGTGCAGATGACGATCTTGTTCCAGCGCAGGCCCGAGAGGTCGAAGGAGCTGAGCTCCTTGTTCGCCTTGGCCTTGAGCTCGACCCCGCAGCCGAGCACCTTGAAGATGTCGGTGATGATGTCGCTTTTGAAGATGCGGTCGATGTCCGCCTTGAGGCAGTTTAAGATCTTGCCCCGCACCGGGATGATCGCCTGGAACTGGGCATCCCGCCCGAGCTTGCAGGCGCCCAGCGCCGAGTCGCCCTCCACGATGTAGATTTCGCGCTCGTTTACGTCCCGCGAGCGGCAGTCCACAAACTTCTGCACCCGGTTCGAGAGGTCGATCGACCCGGCCAGCTTCTTCTTGAGGTTGAGCCGGGTCTTTTCGGCGTTCTCCCGGCTGCGCTTGTTGATGAGCACCTGCTCGGCGATTTTCTGCGCGTCGTCCGGGTTTTCGATGAAGTAGATTTGCAGGTTCTGCTTTAGGAAGTCGGTCATCGCCTCATAGATGAATTTGTTGGTGATGGCCTTCTTGGTCTGGTTTTCGTAGGAGGTCTGGGTGGAAAAGGAGCTGGAGACCAGCACCAGGCAGTCCTCCACGTCGGCGAAGGTGATCTTGCTCTCGTTTTTGAGGTACTTCCCGCCCTGGCGCAGGTAGCCGTCGATCGCCCCCACAAAGGCGACGCGCACCGCCCGCTCGGGGGAACCGCCGTGCTCCAGCCAGGAGGAGTTGTGATAGTATTCGATGTGGCTGTGGCGGTTGGAGAAGCAGAACGCCACCGACAGCTTGACCCGGTATTCGTCCTTGTCCTCCCGGTCCCGGCCCTGGCGCTTGGCCTCGAAATACTGCACTGGGGTGAGCGCCTCGCCCTCCACCAGCTCGCCCAGGTAGTCGGTGATCCCATGTTCGTAGAAAAACTCCTGGGTGTCCATCCCCTCGGCCGTCTGGTTTTTGAGCACGAAGGTCACGCCGGGGTTGACCACCGCCTGGCGCTTGATGGTGTCCGCATAGTACTCGAGCGGGATGTCGATGTCGGTAAAGACCTTGAGATCGGGCCGCCAGCGGATCTTGGTGCCGGTCTTCTGACGGCGCACCTCCTCCTTTTGCAGCCCACCCACGTTTTCGCCGTGCTCGAAGTGCAGGGTGTATTTGAGCGCGTCGCGGTAGATTTCAACGTCCATATATTCCGACGCGTATTGGGTGGCGCAAAGCCCCAGCCCGTTGAGCCCGAGGGAAAACTCGTAGCTGTCCGCGCTCTGGTTGTCATATTTGCCGCCGGCGTAGAGCTCGCAGAAGACCAGCTCCCAGTTGTAGCGCTGCTCGTTTTCGTTATAATCGACCGGGATCCCCCGCCCGAAGTCCTCGACCTCGATCGACCCGTCGGCGAAGCGGGTGACAATGATCCGCTCCCCGTGCCCCTCGCGCGCCTCGTCGATCGAGTTGGAGAGGATCTCGAACATCGAGTGCTCGCACCCCTCGATCCCATCCGAGCCGAAGATAACCGCCGGGCGCTTGCGCACCCGGTCCGCCCCCTTGAGGGACGAGATGCTCTGGTTGTCATATTGTTTTTGCGTGCGTTTCGACATTCCCTTGCCTCCACAAAACGGATTTGAGCCTGTATTTTAAGTGGGGGCGCGCCGCCCCCGAAGACTGAATAAACCAACATACAGGGGCAATCATAGGATTGCCCCACCCTTTATTAAACGTTATTTTCGGGCGATTGTCAATGGTTGCCAACACACACGGGATGTAAAGGAATTCTGAACTTTCATAGATAATGTTTGCCGCGTGAAGATTTGTGTAGTATAATTTATCCGAATACGATGTTTCAATACACAGGATCGATTCTCCCGCGCACTTCCTATAGCGGGCATGATCGCTGCGGGAGGAACTGAGCGCAAATGGCAAACAAGGAAAGCGGATACCGCATCAAACGGGGCGGGTTTCATATCCATAAAAAGAACTGGCTGCTGCTTCTGCTGGGCGCGGCGGGGGTCTGCATCCTGGCGCTGATCATCGCCTGGGCGCTGCAAAACCAGCAGGAAGCGGCCCGCAGCGTCGAAACCCTGGGCGCCTCGCTGACGGCGGGGGCCAGCGGGAAGGCCGCAAGTAGCCAGTCCTCCAGCGGGGAGCCCTCCACGGCGTCTTCCTCTTCGGCCCCGGCGTCCTCGGCGCCGATCGTGGTCAGCGCCTCGAAGGGCGGGGCTCAGAGCGGGCAGGAGAGCGCTTCGTCCTCATCAGAGGAGAGCGCCGGAGCGATCGTGGTCCCGGCCGGAGGAGAAGTGGGGAAGCCGTCCTCGTCCGGCGCGCCGGACGAGCGGCCGGACTTCTCGCTGCCCTACCAGGTGGCGGCAAGCGAGGCGGTGGACGACAGCTACTTTGACGACGCCATGTTCGTGGGCGACTCGATCACCAGCGGGATTTCCCTCTACAGCGTGATGTCCGGCGCGACGGTGGTGGCCAGCACCGGGATCAACCCGACCACCATCCTCACAAAGCCCGCCATCCGGGACAAGGAGGGGGAGCTGCACACCATCCTCGAGACGATGTCCGCCTACTCGCCCGCCAAGATTTACATCATGCTGGGGGCCAACGGGGTCGGGTGGCTCTCGCAGGAGCAGTTTTTGAGCTACTACGGCGGCTTTGTGGACGCGGTGGCCGCCCAGCACCCGAAGGCGCAGATCTTCATCCAGTCGATCCTGCCGGTGACGATGGAAAAATCGCTCTCGGAAAACGGGATCTACGCCAACGGGAAGATCGACCGTTATAACCGCGCCCTGATGGAATACTGCAAAAAGAAGGGGCTGCCCTTCGTCAATGTGGCCGAGGCGCTCAAGGGCGCGGACGGCGCGCTGCCGGCCGACGCCTCGAGCGACGGGATGCACTTCGGCCCCAGCTACTATGAAAAGTGGTTCGATTATCTTCGCAGCCACACCCTCAAAGGGGAAAAGGAAGGAGAACGAAAAAAATGACGTTAAAACGTTTCGGCGCGCTGCTGCTTGCCTCGGCGCTTTCGGTGACGATCCTGGCCGGATGCGGCGAGAAGGGTGGGGAGTCCGCGATCGACGCGGACGCCACCGCCCAGTCGGTGATGGAGAAGGGCGGCTATACCGAGGAACTGGTGAAGCAGGAGGATTCGGTGATCGGCGCGAGCTATCCGCTGCTGGATCTCACACAGGTGGAGAGCTACGCCGTCTATGTCAGCGGCAGCGGCGCGACCCCCGAGGAGGTGGCGATCGTCACCGCCAAGAGCGACTCGGATGTGGAGTCGGTGCGCGCGGCGATTGATCGGCGGGTGGATGACCTGAAATTCAACTTCCAGGATTACCATCCCGAGGAGATGCCCAAGATTGAGAGCGCGGTGATCGTGCAGAAGGGCCGCACCGTCATGCTGGCCATCTGCCCCGGGAGCGACGCGGTGCGCGAGCTGCTCGAAAAGCTGTAAATTTCCTTTGGCGGCAAGGGAGAAGGGTGTGAGCGAAAAATGATGTTTATGGAGTGTGTGGCGATTATCGCGGTGATTGCCATCCTGATTTTTATGACCGCGCGCAGCGGGCGCCGGGAGATGGCCCTGTCCATGCTGCCGCTGCTGATCGTTCCGGGGTTTTACCTGCTCAGCGCCCCCCTTTCCAAGGTGATCGATCCGCTGCTGCCCGCCATCCCCCGCTTCGCCATCGCGGTGGGGATCACGGTGATCGGTCTGGTGATCGCCTGCGTGCTGTTCGGGATGCTCTGCGGCAACTACCCGACCAAGCGCGCGCGCCGGGGATATCTCTGGATGTGCGCGGGCTTCTCGACCATCCTGACGGTGGTGCTGCTCTACAATGTGATCGTGGTGCTCGTCTAAAATCTTAAAAATACCGCTTGCATATTGGCAAAACTTGTGCTATCATTGTTTAGCACAAGAATCATGGTGTCCGCATATGCGGCCTTAGGATAACAGGAAAACCGGGAGGAAACACAATGGGAGCTTTTGAAATCGTCGTCGGCGTGCTGCTGATCTTGATCGCCATCGGGCTGACCATCGCGATCTTGATGCAGGAAGGCAAGGGCGGCATGGGCGCGCTCACCGGGCAGGAGCAGAATGAGAATTTCGGCCGCAACGCCGGTAAGACCCTGAGCACCACCCTTAAAAACGTGACCAAGATCGGTACCATTGCATTTATGGTGCTGCTTATTTTGCTCAACGTTGTCGTCGTTTATTTCTAAACCGAAATGAAGACAGGCGCCCCGCTTTCCATTTGAAAGCGGGGCGCCTTTGTATCATGGGCCTGCTGCGGGCATACTAAGACAAAAGAGAAATGCAAAAAAGGAGAACTATGACAGAGAAAGAACTGAAAGAAAAAATAATCGGCCTGCTGGACCAGAATGAGCCCGTCTCGGCGACCCAGCTGCAAAAGCGCCTGGGGCTGCGGGGGGCCATGCGCGGCAGGCTCTATAAGCATTTGAACCGCCTAAACAAGGAAGGGATAGCCCGGCGCACCGAAGCGGGGTTCGTCCTGCAGGGCCGCCCGGCGAAGGCAAAGCGGGCCGATAAGCTGATCGAGGCCAAGGTTGGCACGGTGCATGAGAAATTTGCCTTCGTCACCGAGGAGGCAACGGGGGAGGAGCTCTTCATCCCTGGCAGGCTTCTGCTCGGCGCGCTGCCCGGGGACCGGGTCCAGCTGCGCGAGCGCCCGGGACGGGGCGAGCTGCGCGAGGGAGAGGTGGTCAAAATCCTCGAGCCGGCGCGCTACGTTTTCACCGGGGTCTTTTGCCGGGGCGAGGGCAGCTGCTGGGTGCGCCCGGACAGCGGCATGAAGGGCGAGGTAACCGTCGCCCCCAACCACACCGGCGGCGCGCGGGACGGCGACAAGGTGGTCGCGCTCATCCACAAGCGCGCACAGCGCCACTGCGATCACCGCGCAAGGGTCCTGGCCGTGACCGGCCCGGCCCAAAGCGCGCGCGCCTGCGCGGCCGCCCTACTGCGTGCTAACGACATCCGTCCCGGTTTTTCAGATGAAATTTTAGAGCAGGCCGCCTCGATCGAGCGCGCGGGAATCGCGGGGGAGGAGCTTTCCGGGCGGCTGGACCTGCGGGGCGAGGAGATTTTTACCATCGACTCGGCGCACAGCAAGGACCTCGACGACGCGGTATCCCTCAAAAAGCGGGAGGACGGCGGCTGGCTGCTGGGGGTGCACATCGCCGACGTGAGCCGCTACGTCGCGCCCGGCTCCCCGCTGGATGAGGAGGCGCTGGAGCGCGGCACCTCGATCTACTACGCCGACCAGGTGATCCCCATGCTGCCGCCCTCCCTCTCCAACGGGATTTGCTCTTTAAACGAGGGGGAGGACCGGCTGACGCTTTCGGCGCTGCTGGAGCTGGGCGAGGACGGGGAGCTGCAAGGCTTTCGTTTTGGGAAGAGCGTGATCCGCTCGCGGGTCAAGGGGGTCTATGAGGAGATCAACCGGCTGCTGTGCGGGGAGGAGCCGCCCGAGCTGATGAAAAAATACGGCGCGCTGCTGCCCACCCTGCGGCAGATGGACCGGCTGGCGGGCAAGCTCTTTCAGAGCCGCAAGGCGCGCGGGGCGATCGATCTGAGCTCGGTGGAGAGCGAGTTCCTCTTCGACGGGCACGGGGAGGTCGCGGACATCCGCCCCCGGGTGCAGGGACGCAGCGAAAAGCTGATCGAGGAGTTCATGCTCCTGGCCAACCAGGCGGCCGCCGCCTTCGCCGAACGCGAGGGGCTGCCCTTCGTCTACCGGATACACGAGTACCCGCCCGAAAAAAAGGTGGCCGCCCTCTTCGAGCTGCTGGGCCGGCTGGGGATCAAGACGCCCCAGGTGACCGACCGGCTGCGTCCGGGGGTGCTGCGGGACATCCTCGAGTCGGTGCGCGGGCAGGAGCTGGAGATCGTGGTCAACAACCAGATCCTGCGCAGCATGGCCAAGGCGCGCTACAGTGAGAAAAACATCGGCCACTACGGGCTGGTGCTCTCGCAGTATGCGCACTTCACCTCGCCGATCCGGCGCTACCCGGACCTTGCGGTCCACCGGATCATCAGCGCCGCGCTGGCGGGGGAGGACAAGGACCGGCTGCAAAAGCGCTTCGGGCCCTTTGCGGGGCGGGCCGCCGAGCTCTCCAGCGAGCGGGAGCTGCGCGCCTCGGGGCTGGAGCGCTCCTGCGACGACTGCTTCAAGGCGCAGTATATGCAGCGCCACATCGGAGAGGTCTTCGACGGGGTGATCAGCGCGGTGGCCTCCTACGGCTTCTACGTCGCGCTGGAGAGCGGGGTGGAGGGGCTGGTGCACATCAGCTCCCTGGAGGACGACACCTACGAGTTCGACGGGGCGATCACCCTCGTCGGGTCGTTCGGCGGCAAGCGCTACCGGGTGGGCCAGCGCCTGCGGGTGATGGCGGTGCGCGCCGACGTGTCCGCCGGGCAGGTGGACTTCACAGTCAACCTGCCGCCCGAAACGGTTTAACAACTTTGGGTATACTTTTTCCATAGACCCGGTGGAAACCGGCCCCTGTTTTCCCCCAACCAGTGAAAACGCCGGTGGAAAACCGGGGCCGGATGGCAGAAAACCGTCCGGGATTTCCCCAAAACCCGGTGGAAAACTAGGTGGAAAGTGTTGATTACTCTTTGTAGATGCCATTATCTGGAGAGTGGAACCGCGCCTCGGTGGAATGCGGCGCGAACGAAAAGAGGCGCTGAGCGAAAGCTCAGCGCCTCTTCTGATATTAAATCAAATTGATCCAGCGCAGGAGATAGACGCAGTCCTGGAAGCCCTGCTGGTAGATGTATTCGTCCGACAGGCCGAGGGAGAAGTTCTTGGCCGCGTCGAATTCGTCAACCAGGCGGCCGTCCTGTCCGAGCTTTTCCTCGATCGTGTGGTAGAGCGCATCGGCCTGCTCGAGGGCGGCGATGAGCGCGGGGTCGGTTTTGCCCGCTTCATAAGAGAGACGGTAGCAGGCGCGGTTGCAGCAGTCCTTCCAGCATTCGGCAAAGGAAGCGTATCCACTTTCTGTTTTCATATAGCATGTCCTTTCTTACACAACCGCTTGCAAGAAAAGAGCGCACAGTGTATAATATTTATGCGCTCCGCCCTCTGGGCGGTTGTGTGTTTGTGTGGGAAGCGGCGTTGCCTGTCGTGGGAGGGCGCCGCTTCCTTACTTTTTCTGGAGCAAATCATACAGAGTGTTGACGCCTTTTCGCAGGACCTGTGAGCGGGTCAGGCCAAGTTCTTTCATGCAAAACTCTACTTTTGCCAAAGTTTCGTTGTCCACCCTGACCTTGAGATCGTGCTCCAAGGGCTTCTCCGGATGAGGCCCAGGCTTACGACGTTCCTTCAAGTAACCACCTCCTGTCTTGGAACGCAAGTTAACTATATATCTTGAGTTCCAAATGGTCAATAGTTTTGAAGGAAAAATTTCTTTTCGACCATCCTTTCCCACACAACCGCTTGAAAGGAAGGGGCGCACAGTGTATAATATTTATGCGCTCCGCCTTTGGGCGGTTGTGTGTTTGTGTGGGAAGCGGCGTTGCCTTTCGGGGGTGGGCGCCGCTTCCTTATTTTTCGTCCTTCAGACGGTCGATCGCCTGACGAACCCCTTCCGGATGATTGATCTTCCTTTTGCGGCAGTAATCGTCCAGAATTTTCATCGTCCTGTCCGAAACGCGGGTAGACAGGCGGTGCGGTTTTTGTTCGTCAGTCGGTCGCCCCATCTTCTTTTTTTCGACCAAGTGGTTCACCTCCTGACATTTGGCCGCAAATATATGATAAAATATATGCAGCCAAAAGTCAAGACAAAAAGTAAAAATATGTCGAAATATTTAGAAAAAAGTGGCGCGGGCGTTTATAGCCTGCGCTTTCTGCTTTGTGCAGGGAACCCCCTCTTGGGGGTTCCCCGCTGTCCCAAGCTCCGCTTGGGACATGGCCACTGGAAGCTCGGCCTTCCCTCCCCGCGCTTAGAAGTCTTGCAGGACGCGGGCTGAGCGCTTCTGGCCTCATATGTGCTTCCTTTCGTGAATCGGGGGTGGCGGCTCGCCACCCCAGCAGGCTCCGCCCGCTGGACACCCGCCAAAGGGACTTGGTCCCTTTGGAAACCCTCCCGTTCAGAACGCGGGCTGAGCATGACCGCCTTGTAAACGAGCTCTTTCGCGAATCGGCCGCAGCGCCCCGCTGCCGCCGCGAACCGGATTGCGCTCGCCGTCATAAAATACAAGGGAGAGAAAGCACAAATATGACAGAGAAGGTGAGCCTATTGAATACAACCAGCGTATCGGTCTCCTCCATTACCTATGCCATCAAGGCGCAGAACGCTCTGCGCGCAATGGGGATCCGCTGCGAGATCGGGCGCGATGAGCGGTATTATACCGGGCAGGGCTGCGGCTACACCCTGACCTTCCGGCCGGGCACCAACATGGCTGCGGTCATGGAGGTGCTCAGACGCGAAAATATCAAGCTCGCACCCCCGGCCGTGGGCTAGCTCCCGCTTATGCCGGCACCGGACAGCGGGGCATGCCCCCGTCCGCGCGCCGCGCAATATATGGAAAATGTTAAACACATAAGGAGAAGGAATATGATTTATTTCGACAACGCCGCCACCTCCTACCCCAAGCCCCGCTTCACCCTCGATGCGGTCGGCGAGGCCTTCCGGCGTTACGGCGCCAATCCCGGGCGGGGCGGCCATAAGATGGCGATCGAGACCTCGGAAATGGTTTTTAAGGCCCGTCAGGAGCTCATTACCCTGCTCGGCGGGGAGGACCCCGAGCGGGTGGTTTTCACCCAGAACTGTACCGGGGCGACCAACCTGGCCATCAAGGGGATATTGCGCGCGGGGGACCATGTGATCATCTCCAGCATGGAACATAACGCCGTCTGGCGGCCGGTGGACGCCCTTGCGCGCGCGGGGGTGATCCGCTACGACATCGCAACGGTGGTGCCGGACGACCCGGCGGCCACGGTGGAAAATTTCAGGCGCCTGCTGCGCAGCAATACCCGGCTGATCTGCTGCGTGCACGGCTCGAACGTCTTCGGCACCCTGCAGCCGGTTGAGGAGATTTGTGCCATGGCGCACGGGGAAGGAATCCTATTCCTGCTCGACGCGGCCCAAACGGCCGGGGTCCTGCCGATCGACCTTCGGGAGCTGCCGGCGGACTTCATCTGTATCGCGGCGCACAAGGGGCTTTATGCCCCCACCGCGCTGGGCGCGCTGATCGTAAACTGTGACGAGCCGCTTGGCACCCTGCTTGAGGGCGGCAGCGGCAGCCTTTCCAAGGAGCCGGCCATGCCCCCCTTCCTGCCGGATAGGCTGGAGGCGGGGACGGTGAACACCATGGGGATCGCCGGGCTGCGCGGCGGGCTGCGCTTTCTGCGCCGGCGCACCGTTGCGGGGATCCACCGCAGCGAGATGGCGCTGACGGACTACCTTTACGAGGGGCTTGAAAAGATCGACGGGGTGATCCTCTACAACCGTCCGCAGCTGCCTGTGCTCTCCTTCGGGATCGAGGGGATGAGCGGCGAGGCGGTCACCGAGGCGTTGGCCCAAAAGGGGTTCGCGTTGCGCGGGGGCTTCCATTGCAGCCCGCTGGCGCACCAGACGATGGGCACCTATGAGAGCGGGACCGCCCGCATTGGGATCGGCGCGTTCAACACCAGGGAGCAGGCCGCCGCGCTGCTGCGCGCCGTGGCAGCGGCAAGCTGCCGACAGCGGGGCGCTGTAGCCGATCCGTGAAAGGACTCGCGTGCAAAGCGGTTATGCTCAGCCCGCGTTCTGAATTAAGAGGGTTCCAAGGGGGCGACGCCTCCTTGGCGGGGAGATTGAGGGCGAGGAGCCCTCAAGGTCTTTTGATAACAAGGCGCGGGGAGGGGAGGAAAACCTTCCAGTGGAAGGTTTGACGGGGAACCCCCAAGAGGGGGTTCCCCTGTTCTTCTCGCAAAGAATCAGCCGCCCGATCTCTTATTGACTGTCAAACGGCGGGGAAGGAAACCTTCCCCGCCGTTTGACATGCCGGAAAATGGGAGCGCCGCAGCGGCAAAAAAACATTGCAAACGGGGGTGCGGTTTGGTAGAATAAAGAATAGAAGTCTGTATTGTCAAATTCACCGCCCGAGGGGCGCGGTGAAAGGAAGTGTGCGCGAATGGATCAGGTCTGGATCTCCTTGAAGAATACCCTGGGCGACCTTATCACCACCGTCGAGTCGGTGAATGTCTGGGACATCCTGGATATTTTGATGGTCGCCTTTCTGCTTTATTATATCATCAAGCTCGTGCGGGACACCCGGGCCAATCAGCTGGTCAAAGGGATCCTGCTGCTGCTCGTGCTCTACGCGGTGGTCACCACTATGCCCTTCAAGGCGATGGGCTTCATCATGAAGGCGCTGCTGCAGGTGGGGGCCTTCGCGCTGGTGGTGGTCTTCCAGCCCGAGCTGCGGCGCATGCTCGAAAAGGTGGGGCGCACCAAGCTCCCCTTCGGGCTCTTTTCCGCGGGCGGGCAGGACGAACGCCAGCAGCTTGAGGTGCGCCGGATGATCGACGAGGTGGCCCAGGCCTGCGAGTCGCTCTCCCGCCACCGCACCGGCGCGCTGATGGTCTTCGAGATGCAGACCAAGCTCGGCGAGATCATCCGCACCGGCACCGTGATTGACGCCTATCCCAGCGCCGAGATGATCGGCAACATCTTCTATGTCGGCTCGCCGCTCCACGACGGGGCGATGGTCATCCGCGGCGCGCGGCTCTATGCGGCCGGCTGCTTCCTGCCGCTGACCGAGAACAACGACCTGTCCAAGGAGCTGGGCACCCGGCACCGCGCCTCGATCGGGATGAGCGAGAATTCGGACGCCATCGTGCTGGTGGTCTCGGAGGAGACCGGCGTCATCTCGGTGGCGCGCAACGGCGTGCTCACCCGCAACTACACCCCCGAAACCCTGGGAGACTACCTGCGCGCCAACCTCCTGCCGCAGGAGAATGCTCAAAGCGAGCACAGGCTCCCCTTCAGGAGGGCGAAGAAATGAAAAAAATAGGCGCGTTTTTCAAACGCTGTTTTGATTCCAACCGCTTTTTAAAGGTCTTTTCCCTGGTGGTGGCCTTCATCATCTGGCTGATCGTGGCCACCACCGTCGACCCGTATATCCGCCATGAGATCGTGGACATCCCGGTCAACGTCGACGCGCAGAGCGCCGCGCTGCAGCGGCAGGGACTGAGCGTCATCACCATCGACCCGGACACCGTGCGGGTGACGGTGCACGGCAAGCGCTATGTGGTCGGCAGGCTGACGGCGGATGATATCAAGATCGTGCCGAAGCTCACCTCGGCCACCTCGGCGGGCACCCAGACCCTGCGCCTGGAGTGGAGCCCGGACGGCAGCGAGGAGTACACCGTCGAGTCGATCACCCCCGCGGCGATCGTGGCGCGGTTCGACCGGATCGACTCGAAGACCCTGGACATCCAGGCGGACGTGACCGGCGTCTCGGTGCCCGACGGGTACATCAAGGAGAGCGAGATCATCACCCCGGACAAGATCACCATCCGCGGGCCGACCAACGATCTGCAAAAGGTCGCCCACGCCATCGTGAGCGTGGACCTCGACCAGTCGCTGACCTCGACGGCCAACGCCGCGGGTGAGATCGTGCTCAAGGATTCGGACGGCAACGTGATCGAAAACGAGCACATCACCATGGACTACGAGACCGCCGAGGTGACCATCCCGGTGCTCAAAAAGAAAGAGGTTCCGCTGAGGATCGACTTCCTCAACGTCCCGCAGGGCTTCCCGATCGAGGAGCTGCACTATACCCTCTCGAACGACTCGATCACCATCGCCGGGCCGCAGACCCTGGTGGACAGCTACCAGGAGATCCTGCTCGGGCGGGTGGACCTCAAAACCCTGGATCTGGGCAGCAAGGAGCAGTTCGACGTCACCCTGCCCAGCGGGTTTGAAAATGTGGACAACATCCTCTCGGTCGAGGTCACCTTCGACACTGACGACTACGTCGCGCAGAACTTCAACCTCTCCGAGATCACCCTGGTCAACGAGCCGCAGAACTACGACGTGACCATCAACAACCCCTATCTCAACAACGTCAAGATCGTCGGCCCAAGCGAGGTGGTCTCCGAGCTGACCGCCGGGGACATCGTGGCCGAGGTGGACGTTTCCGACCGCGAGGTGGTCACCGGCCAGATCAAGGTGCCGGTGCAGGTCTATGTGCCCAACAAGGGCACGGTCTGGGCGGTGGGCAACTACAGCACGCTGGTCACCATCTCCGAGAAGCAATAAACAGAGCGGTAGCCAAAAATCGTATGGGCGCTTTGCGTCCATACGATTTTGCGGTTATCCGAAAATCCTGGCGGCAGGATGAAAGGAGCCCGGCTTTATGATTTGTATCAGCGGGATCAGCCTCCCCTTTGACGAGGACGAGAGCGCGGCGATCGAGCAGGCGCGCAAAAAAGCGCGGCTCTCCCCGGCCCTGCTGCGGGACGGCTTCGTCGTCAAGCGCTCGCTCGACGCGCGCAAGCGGGAGGACATCCGCTATGTCTATACGGTGGGGTTGTGCACCTCGCTGCGCAATGAGGCGCATTACCTCGAGCGGCTGCATCTCGGCGGCGCCGCGGTGCGCGAGGAAACCCCCTCCCTCACGCTCGCGGTGGGGGACAGACCGCTCTCCCACCGGCCCTTGATCGCGGGCTTCGGCCCGGCGGGGATGTTTTGCGCGCTGTTGCTGGCGCAGCACGGCTTTCGCCCGATCGTGCTCGAGCGGGGCGCCGCGCTCGACGAGCGGGTGGCGGCCCTCGAGCGCTTCTGGTCCGGCGGGGCGCTGGACCCCTCGGCCAACGTGCAGTTTGGCGAGGGGGGAGCCGGTACCTTTTCGGACGGGAAGCTCACCACCCGGATCGGGGACATGCGCTGCGAGTGGGTGCTGCACGAGCTCCGGCGCCTGGGCGCCCCGGGGATCATCACGCGGCAGGCGAAGCCCCACATTGGGACCGACCGGCTGCGGCAGGTGGTCAAAAACCTGCGCCGGGAGATCATCAGCCTTGGGGGCGAGGTGCATTTTTGCACCGCGCTCGAGGGGCTCTGTATCCAGAGCGGGCGGCTGCACGCGGTGCGCACCAGCGGCGGGGAGCTGCCCGCCGAGGTGCTGGTCACGGCGCTGGGCCACAGCGCCCGGGACAGCTTTCAAATGCTTCTGGACAGCGGCCTTACCCTGCAACCCAAGGCCTTTTCGGTCGGGGTGCGGATCGAGCACCGGCGGGAGGACGTCAACCGCGCCCTCTACGGCGGCTTTGCCGGGCACCCGAAGCTCCCCGAGGGGGAATACCAGCTCTCGCAGCGGGTCGACGGCCGCGGGGTCTACACCTTTTGCATGTGTCCGGGGGGCCTGGTGGTCCCCGCCAGCAGCGAGGCGGGAGGCGTGGTGGTCAACGGGATGAGCGAGTTTGCGCGGGACGCCGAAAACTCGAACAGCGCCCTGGTTGTCGGGGTGGAGCCCGCCGACTTCGGCGGCGGGCCGCTTGGCGGCGTGGCCTTCCAGCAGCGGCTGGAGCAGGCGGCCTTCCGCTTGGGAGAGGGAGGCTACAAGGCTCCGGTGCAGACGGTGGGCCGCTTTCTCGAAGAGAGGCCGGGGGCGGATTTCGGGCGGGTGGCGCCCTCCTATGCCATCGGGGTGGAACCCGCCGATTTCCGGGAGCTCTTTGATCCCGGCATCTTAAAGATGCTGCGCCTTGGGCTGCGCGCCTTCGACGGGCGGCTGCGCGGCTTCGCCTGCCCGGACGCGGTGCTCACCGGGGTGGAGAGCCGCACCTCCTCGCCGGTGCGGGTGCTGCGGGACGAGTCCCTGCAGTCCCAGGTGGCAGGGGTCTACCCCTGCGGCGAGGGGGCGGGCTATGCCGGCGGGATCATGAGCGCGGCGGTGGACGGGCTGCGGGTTGCCGGTGAGATCATCGGGACCTACCGCCCGTGTTGATTTGCAACCCGGGGCGCAACGTGATAAAATACCAACTGTGAATCTTTCACCGGGACGGTCCTGGGGCGGCGCCCCACGGCCCTGCCGGTATATGAGCAGAGAGGAGGTGGCGCCATGCCGCTCAAGCGCTGGATATGGCCCGGGGAGACGAAGCAGGCGGACGAGCTGGCCGCGGCGGGGATACAGCCCCTGACCGCGCGGGTGCTCGCCTCCCGCGGGATCGGCTCCCCAAACGAGGCGCGCCGCTTCCTCTCGACCGAGGGGGAGCTCCACGACCCATTTTTGATGAAGGGGATGGAGCAGGCGGTCGCCCTCATCGAGGGGGCGCTGCAGGAGGGGAAGCTGATCGTCATCTACGGCGACTACGACTGCGACGGGATCACCTCCACCGTGCTGCTCTACCGCTACCTCGAGGAGCAGGGGGCCAATGTCGGATACTATATCCCCGACCGGGAGGACGAGGGATACGGGCTCAACATGGAGGCCTGCGAGACGCTCCACCAAAACGGGGCCGAGCTGGTGATCACGGTGGACAACGGGATCAGCGCCGCCGCCGAGATCGACCGTCTGCATGAGCTCGGGATCAAGGTGGTCGTGACCGACCACCACCAGCCGCCCGAAATCCTTCCGGCGGCCGACGCGCTGATCGACCCGCACTGTGAGGACAGCGGCTATCCCTTCCGGGAGCTTTGCGGGGTGGGGGTCGCCTTCAAGCTGGTCTGCGCGCTGGAGGGGGACATCGAGGGGGTGGACACCCTCGCGCGGTACGCCGACCTGGCGGCCATTGGGACCATCGCGGACGTGGTGCCGCTGTGCGGGGAAAACCGCATCATCGCGCGCGCGGGATTGCAAAAGATGGAGGAGAGCGAGAATCCGGGGATCTGCGCGCTGCTGGCGGCGGCCGGGCTCGCCGAGAAAGCGCTCGGGGCCGAGAGCGTCTCCTTCGGGCTGGCCCCCCGCCTCAACGCCGCCTCCCGCATGGGCAACTGCGACGATTCGGTGGCCCTCATGCTCTGCGACGACCCGCAGCAGGCGGCCGTCCTCGCCGAGCGGGTGGACGCGGCCAACCGGGAGCGCAAGCAGCTCGAGGGGGCGATCATGGCGGATATCGCCCGCCAGGTCGAAGAGGACCCTTCGCTGCTGCGCTATCGGGTGCTGGTCCTCGCGGGCGAAGGGTGGCACCACGGGATCGTGGGGATCGCCGCCTCGCGCATGGTCGAGCGCTACGGGAAGCCCTGCCTGCTGATCGGCACGCAGGGGGAGGAGGCGCGCGGGAGCGCGCGCAGCGTCCCCGGCTTTTCGGTGATCGACGCGATCACCCGCTGCAAGGACTGCCTGATCAAATTCGGCGGGCATCCCCTGGCCGCCGGTTTTTCCCTGAAGACCTCCGACGTCGGCAGGCTGCGCGCGGCGCTCGAGCGCGCGGCGGCCGGGATGGCCCCCGATATGCCGATCCCGCAGCTGCCGCTCGATGCGGCGCTGCATCCGCGGGAGCTGGACATTGCGACCATCGAGCAGCTGAGCGCGCTCGAGCCCTTCGGCGCGGGCAACGAGCTGCCGCTCTTCCTGCTGCCGGGGGCGAGAATCGAGGAAATCAACGCCATCGGGGAGGGCAAGCACTTGAAGCTGCGCCTGCGCTTCGGCGAGCGCAGCCACTACGCCGTCTATTTCGGGATGACCGTGGGCCGCTTCCCTTACCGGGTGGGGGAGGCGGTGGACGTGGCCGCCAACCTGTCGGTATCGGAGTATCTCGGGCAAAAGCGGCTGTCGATCAAGATCCGGGACCTACGGCCCCAGGGGTTCGACCAGGAGGAATATTTTGCGGATTACTGCTGTTGCGAGCGCCTTTCGCGCGGCGAGGCGCTCACGCCCGAGCAGGCGCGCCGGATCACCCCCGTCAGAGAGGAGCTGGCGCTCGTCTACCGCGCGGTGCAAAAGCGCAGCGGCCTGCCCGCCGACGGGGACCAGTTCTATCTTTCGTGCTGCCGGGGGCGTCTCGGCTGCGGAAAGACGAGGGTGGCGCTGGACGTGCTGCTCGAGGCGGGGCTGATCGCAAGCAGGGACGGGCAGCTGCAAATCCTGCCCGCCGAGGGGAAGAAGGATCTGATGAGCACGAAAATCCTGTCCCGCTTACATAGCGTCCTTTCGGGGAATGCTGTTGGTATCCAGTAGCCTGGCCCGGTTTTCATGCGGCAGAAAGAGGGCCAAGGGGGAATAGATATGATTCAATCGTTTGAGGAGCTTAAAAATATTATCGGCGGGCAGAGTATCGCCTACGACATGGAGCGGATCGGCGCGGCCTACGAGCTGGCGCAGCGCGCCCATGAGGGCCAGAAGAGAATGTCCGGCGAGCCGTACATCAGCCACCCGCTCAATGTGGCTGAGATTTTGGTGCAGCTCGGGATGGACACCGACAGCATCTGCGCGGCGCTGCTGCACGACGTGGTGGAGGACACAGACTATACCCTCGGCGACATCCGCAAGCGCTTCGGCGCCGAGGTGGCCGGGCTGGTGGACGGGGTGACCAAGCTCGGGAAAATCCCCTTTTCCTCCCGCGAGGAGCAGCAGGCCGAGAACGTGCGCAAGATGCTGCTGGCCATGGCCAAGGACGTGCGGGTGATCATCGTAAAATTGGCCGACCGGCTGCACAACATGCGCACCCTCGGCGTCAAGCCCGAGCAGAAGCGCCGGGACACCTCACTCGAGACGATGGAGGTCTACGCCCCCATCGCCCACCGGCTGGGGATCACCGCCATCAAGGAGGAGCTCGAGGACCTCTCGCTGCGCTTTCTGGACCCGATCGGCTACAGCGAGATCGAGCATATGCTCGACCTAAAGCGGGATGAGCGGCTGGCCTTCCTCAAAAAGATCGAGGACAAGATCCGCCTGCGGCTGCAGGAGGAGCACCAGAGCATCCAGATTTACGGCCGGGTCAAGAGCATCTACGGGATCTACCGCAAGGTCTATATGCAGGGGCGCTCCTTCGAGGAGATTTACGACATCTACGCCGTGCGGGTCATCGTGGAGACGGTCAACGAGTGCTACAACATCCTGGGGATCATCCACGACATGTTCAGGCCCCTCCCCAACCGCTTCAAGGACTATATCTCCACCCCGAAGCAGAACCTTTACCAGTCGCTGCACACCACCGTGCTGGACAAGGAGGGGATCCCCTTCGAGGTGCAGATCCGCACCTTCGACATGCACTACACCGCCGAATACGGGATCGCGGCGCACTGGAAATACAAAGAGGGGATCCAGGGTCACGACAAGCTCGAGGAGCGCCTTTCCTGGATCCGGCAGCTGCTGGAAAACCAGAAGGAGTCGGAGGACGCCAGGGAGATCATCTCCACCATCAAGACCGACCTGGCCCCCGAGGAGGTCTTCGTCTTCACCCCGAAGGGGGACGTCATCAGCCTGCCCTCGGGCGCGACGGTGATCGACTTTGCCTACGCCATCCACAGCGCGGTGGGCAACCGGATGGTGGGCGCCAAGGTGGACGGGCGGATCGTCAGCCTGGACACGGTGGTGCACACCGGGAACATCGTGGAGATTCTGACCACCAACGTGCCGGGCCACGGCCCGAGCCGGGACTGGCTTTCGATCGTGCGCACCGCCGAGGCGCGCAACAAGATACGCACCTGGTTCAAAAAGGAGCGCAAGGAGGAGAATACCCAGGAGGGGCGCGCCGAGCTCGAGCGGGAATTCCGCCGCAATGGGATCAACCTTCCGGACGAGCAGATGAAGGAGTTCCTGCTCGCGATCGCCCAGCGGCAGCACTTCCACTCGATCGAGGAGTTCTGCGCCGCCATCGGCTACGGGGGCATTTCCCTCTCGCGGATCATGCCGCGGGTCAAGGAGGACTACACCAAAAACTACCGCCAGAGCGATGACCAGAAGCTCGAAAGCCTGATGGCGATGAAGCCCAAAAAGGAGCGCAAGGCGACCAGCGGGGTCATCGTCGAGGAGCTCGAGGGGTGCCTGGTCAAATACGCGCGCTGCTGCAACCCCCTGCCCGGGGACGACATCGTCGGCTTCATCACCAGAGGCTACGGGGTGTCCATCCACAAGGCGGACTGCCAGAACGTCATAAACGCCATGGCCGACCAGTCCCAGTCCGAGCGCTGGGTGCGCGCGCGCTGGGCCAACACGGTGCGGGAGAAGTTCAAGACCACCATCGACATCTATGCCAACGACCGGGAGAGCCTGCTGGCGGACATCAGTATCGCCATCGCCAACATGCACCTGCAGGTGCACTCCCTCAACGCCAAGGAATTAAAGGACCGGCATTCGAGTATCCAGATCACCTTCGAGACCACCGACATCGCGCAGCTCAACCTGGTCCTGTCCAGCCTGCGCCAGATCGAGGGGGTCGTCTCGGTGACCCGCTCGGTGCAGTGACCCATATTAGGAGGCAGCGTATGAAAGAACCGGTTATCCTGCCGGTCGGCATGATCGGCACCAACTGTTATATCCTCGGCTCGGGCGACACCGGCGTGGTGATCGACCCGGGGGACGAGGCCGAGAAAATCCTCGACGTCCTGCGCGAACAGGGGATCACCCCGAAATATATCCTGCTCACCCACGGGCACTACGACCACATCGGGGCGGTGCAGGCCGTGCGCGCGGCCACCGGGGCCGAGGTCGTCATCGGCCAAAACGACAGCGAGCAGCTGGGCGACGCGAGCAAATCCCTCGGCCGCCCGGGCGATCCGCGCTTCTATATCACCCCCGACCGCGAGGTGCGGGAGGGGGACACGATCGAATGCGGTGAGCTGCTCTTCCTGGTGATCGACACCCCCGGGCACACCCGGGGCGGGGTGTGCTATCTCTGTGGGGATATGCTCTTTAGCGGGGACACCCTCTTTCGCGGGGACGTGGGGCGCACCGACCTCTACGGCGGGGATTATCCCACGCTTCGCCTCTCGCTGCAAAAGCTCTCAGCGCTCGACGATTCGCTCAGGGTCTACCCCGGGCACGGGGAGCAGAGCACCATGGAATATGAAAAACAATATAACCCCTATCTCGGGAAGGCCGACTATGACGATCTATATTGACGCGCACGACTGCCACTACGAGGTGCAGCGCCTGTGCACCATGTTCCTGCGCGGGGAACGCGCGCCGCTGGCCTTCGGCGCGCCGGGGGAGGGGGAGGAGCGCTTCCTCTACACCGGGCGCGCCGAGCGGGACGGGAAGGCCCTCCTGACGGTGCGCGCGCGCCTCGGCGGCAGCGAGGTGCACAGGCAAAGAGAGCTGCCGCTCCCCAGCGGCAAGCAGGAATGTGAGCGCGCCTTCGGGCAGATGATCTATGAGCTGCTCGTGCCGATGACCGGGATTCGCCCTCCCTGGGGCATTCTGACCGGGATCCGCCCGGTCAAGCTCTTTCGCGCCCGGCTGGACGCGGGGGAGAGCGGGCAGGAGGTCCTGCGCTATTTTTGCGACGGGCTGTATCTCAGCGAAGAGAAGGCCCGCCTGGCGCTGCAAACCGCTCAGGTCCAGCGGCCGATTCTTCGTGGGAGCGCCCCCGACCTCTTTTCGCTCTATGTTTCGATCCCCTTCTGCCCCAGCCGCTGCCGGTACTGCTCCTTCGTCTCCCATTCGATCGAGCAGGCGGCCGGGCTGATCGAACCCTATCTCGAGCTGCTCGAGCGCGAGCTCGCCCTGACGGCGCAAAAGGCGCGGGAGAGCTCCCTGCGCCTCCACTCGGTCTACTTCGGGGGTGGCACCCCGACGACGCTGAGCGCCGCGCAGCTTGACCGACTCTGCGCGGCGGTGGCGGAAAACTTTGACCTGGGCGGGGTGAAGGAGTATACCGTCGAGGCGGGACGCCCGGACACCATCACGGCGGAGAAGCTGGCGGTGCTGCGAAAGGCCGGGGTGGACCGGATCAGCGTCAACCCCCAGACCTTGCAGGACGAGGTGCTGGCGGCCGCCGGGCGAAACCATACCGCGCAGCAGACCCTGGACGCTTTTGGGCTGGCGCGGCAGGCGGGCTTCCCATGCATCAACATGGATCTGATCGCCGGGCTGCAGGGGGACACGCCGCAGGGCTTCGCGGACACCCTGGAGCGGGTGATCGCGCTGCGCCCGCAGAACATTACGGTGCACGCCCTCTCGGTAAAGCGCAGCGCCGCGCTCGGCGGGCACGCCGGCGAGGTGCTCATAGCTTCTCCGGCCGCGGAGATGGTCGCCCTTTCGGCGCGGCTGCTTATCGGGGCGGGGTATCACCCCTACTACCTCTACCGGCAGAAGGACACGGTGGAAAACCTCGAAAACACCGGCTGGTGCCTGCCGGGGTATGAGAGCGCCTATAACATCCACATCATGGACGAGAGCCAGACCATCCTGGCCTGCGGGGCGGGCGGGGTGACCAAGCTCTGCCGCCCGAAGGGGACGGGCGGACAGGAAATAACGCGGATATTTAACTACAAATACCCATATGAATATATCAGCCGCTTTGAGCAGCTCTGCGCGCGCAAGGAGGCGGTCGTCCCCTTCTTTGCCGGCATGGAAAAAAATTAGCGGATGCTGCGTGCCGCCGCCCGGTTGTAAAAGAGCGCGGGCGGTGGTATAATGGGGAAAACCGGAGGAATCGACCGAACAGAAAGAGTAAAGGTGAAAGCGATATGGGAACTTTGGACAGCATTTTCAATAAAGCGCGGGACGTCGCCAACGATATGGGCAAGAAGGCGGGCGACGTGGTGGAGGTCTCGAAATTAAAACTTTCGGTGGTCTCGCTCGAGAGCGACATCGAAAAGATCTACGCCAAGCTGGGGCTGATGGTCTATGAGATGGTCAAGGCCGGCAGCGAGAACCGCGGGCTGATCGACGGGTGCGTGGCCGAGATCGACGCGCTCAAGGGCAAGCTCGGCGAGATCAACGCCAAGGTGGATGAGCTTAAAAACGTGCGCCGGTGCGACAGCTGCGGCGCGGCGGTCGAGCTTTCCGCCCAGTTCTGCCCGATGTGCGGCAACCTGATCAAGAGCCAGCCCGAGGCCGAGGCCGCCCCGCAGGAGGAAGCGGCGCCGGAAGAACCACAGCCGCCGCAGGAGCTCGAAAATCCGGGCGTGGATGCGTAATACCCAAACGGAAGAGAAAAGATAAGGCTAAACAGGAAGTGCGCTCCCTGTTTAGCCTTATTTTGACCGGGACCAATTTCGTCAAGGTGGGAGTGCTGCTTGTTGCGCGGGAGAAGAAGACAGAGCTTTCTGCACGGGGCCGTGATCCTCGGCGTGGCGACGGTGGTCGTCAAGCTGATCGGCGCCATGTTCAAGATACCGCTGACCAACCTGATCGGCGGGGTGGGGATGGGGGACTTCACCATCGCCTACGATATTTTCAGGCCCCTCAATTCCCTGGCCATCGCCGGGCTGCCGGTCGCGGTCTCCAAGCTGGTCAGCGAGCAGGCGGCCACCGGCCGGCTGCGGGATGCGCGCAAGATCCTCCATCTCTCAACCCTGCTGTTCCTCGTCACCGGGGCGGCGGGCTTTGTCGTCATGTTCTTCGGCGCCCGGCTCTTCGCCGGCTTTTTAAAGAGTCCGGACAGCTATCTCACCATCGCCGCGCTCTCCCCGGCGGTCTTCTTCTGCTGCATGATGAGCGCCTACCGCGGCTACTACCAGGGGCTCAAGAACATGTACCCCACCGCCCTCTCCCAGATGGTGGAGGCGGCCGTTAAGCTGTTGTGCGGGATCGCGCTCTCGGTGCTTTTCATGGCCTTTGCGCGCGGGAGCCTCGCGTCGGGGGAGAGCGTGCTGCACACCCTCTACCCCGGTGCCTCGCAGGACGAGGTCATGGTCTACCAGTTCGGCGCGGTGGGCGCGGTGCTGGGGGTCGCGCTCTCCACCCTGGCGGGGACCGTCTTCCTCTTTTTGCGCCACCACCTGGGCGGCGACGGCCTCACCCGCGAGGAGCTGGCGGCCTGCCCGCCGCCCGCCTCCTCGCGCGTCCTCCTGAAAAGGATGGTCCTGATCGCGGTGCCGGTCTGCCTCGGGTCGGTGGCCACCCACCTGACCACCCTGATCGATTTGATGTCCATCATGAACCGGCTGGACCACGCCATGACGGGGAACGCGCAGGCCCTGCTCTCGATGTACCAGGGGCTGATCCCGCAGGGGTATTCGGTGACCGACGTGTCCAAGTACCTCTACGGCTCCTATTCGGGGATCGCGGTGAACATCTTCAACCTCGTCCCCTCGCTGACCACCACGCTCGGGGTGAGCATACTGCCGGCGGTGGCGGGCGCCTTCGCCACGCGCAACCTGCCCGAGGTCAAGCGCAACGTCGAGTCGGTGCTGCGGGTCACGGCGATGGTGGCCATCCCCGCGGGGCTCGGCTTCATGGCGCTGAGCGAGCCGATCACCATGCTGCTCTACGGCTCCAAGCCGATGGAGGCGATGATCGCCGCCCCGCTGCTGCGCTCGCTGGGGCTGTCGGTCATCTTCGTCTCGCTGACCACCCCGATCAACGCGGTGCTGCAGGCGGTGGGCCGGGTGTCGGTGCCGGTCAAGCTGATGGTGCTCGGCGGCGCGCTCAAGCTCGCGGTCAACTTTGTGCTCGTCGGGATCCCCGGGGTCAACATCCAGGGCGCGCCGGTGGGCACCGCCGCGTGCTATCTGCTGATCGTGCTGCTCAGCCTGTGGGTGCTGCGGCGCGCCACCTCGGTGCAGATAAGCTACCTGCGGGTCTTCGGCAAGCCCCTGCTCGCGGGGATCGCCTGCGCCTTCGCGGCCAACGCCTCGTACGGGCTGCTGCTGCGCGCCTTTGAAAGCCGCCTGGTCACCCTGCTGGCGATCGGGATCGGTATGCTTTTCTATGCCGCCGTGCTGCTTTTATGTAAGGGGATTTACCGGGAAGACGTCCTGATGCTGCCGGGTGGGGAAAAAATTGCAAAAATACTTGAAAAACATGGCCTGATAGGTTAATATAGTACTTGTCAGCTGACGCGAAAAGCTGATGAATTCAGGAAATGGCGGCTAAAGAATGGTTGACTTCACCCCAAAGGATGCATACGGCATCGCCGATCTTGTCGAAATCGTACGGCTCTTGCGCGCCCCGGGCGGCTGCCCGTGGGACCGGGAGCAGGACCACCACACGATCCGCAAGAACCTCATCGAGGAAACCTATGAGGTGGCCGAGGCGATCGACCTCGAGGACAGGGCGCTGCTGCGCGAGGAGCTGGGCGACCTGCTGCTGCAGGTGGTGCTCCACGCACAGATGGAAGCCGAGGCGGGAACCTTTGACTTTTCCGGGGTCTGCAACGACATCTGCCAGAAGCTGATCGTGCGCCATCCCCATGTCTTCGGACAGGTGAGCGCCAAGGACACCGACGAGGTGCTCAAGAACTGGGAGGCCATCAAGCAGCGCACCAAGGGCCAGACCACCGCCGCCCAGACGCTCGAGAGCGTGCCCAAGACCCTGCCCGCCCTCATGCGCGCCGAAAAGCTGCAAAAGCGCGCGGCCAAGACCGGCTTCGACTACCCCGACCTGCAGTGGGCGGCAGAAGACCTCGAAAGCGAACTGCGCGAGGTCAAGGAAGCGATCGCCAAGGGGGACAAGCCCCAGATGCACGAGGAGCTGGGGGACCTGCTCTTTGCCGCGGTCAACGTGGCCCGCTTCATGGGAGCCGATCCCGAGGAGGCGCTGAGCCGTGCGAGCGACAAGTTCACCCGGCGCTTTACCAGGGTCGAGGAGCTGGCCGCCGAGCGGGAGCTTGAGATGAATTCTTGCGGGATTGACTGCCTCAACGGGTTATGGGCGCAGGCAAAACGGGAAGAATAGTAAAACGGCAAATCAGTTTGCTTTAAGGCTTCAATAAGCTTTAAGTATAAAAATGAAATATATTTCGGAGGGTTAAAAAATGACAAAAGCAGAGTTAATTAATGCGATCGCCGAGAAATCCGGTTTCACCAAGAAGGACAGCGACACCGCGCTGACCGCCGTGCTCGACGCCATCACCGACGCGCTGGTCGCCGGCGAGAAGGTTTCCCTGATCGGCTTCGGCACCTTTGAGGTGAAATCCCGCGCTTCCCGCACCGGCGTGAACCCGAGAACCAAAGAGCCCATCACCATTGCCGCTTCCAAGCTGCCGGCTTTCAAGGCTGGTAAGGCGCTCAAAGACGCCGTCGCGAAGTAATTTAGCTTTGTCACGAAAGGCCTCCGGCTTGTCCGGGAGCATGCATAAGAAAGTTAGGGGCAGCAGATTCTATCTGCTGCCCCTAACTCAGTGTGTCAAAAAACTCCTGCCCCCCAAAAGCCCTACAAAGCCCCCGTAAAAAAACTGGGTTTCCAAAGGGGACATGTCCCCTTTGGTGGGAGTTTGAGGGTGAAACCCTCAAGGTCATAAATCGAAAAAGGCTCAGGAGAGGGGAATGAAACCGTCCAGTGGACGGTTTCAGGGGAGAACCCCAAGAGGGGTGCTCCCGCCGTTTGCACATTTTGCCGGTTGTCGTCAGTTTTTTGTTCGCGGCCGTTACGCAAAGCGCCGCCCCCAACTTGCGGGGGCGGCGCTTTTATTTCAAAACTATTTTCCCCAATATTCGCCTTTTTTCTTGCCTTTTACTGGGCGCTGTGCTATACTGAGGCTATGGGGTTTTCTTGCAAAAAGAAAAGCCGCGGCAGTTGCCCGTGGGCCAACACGGACAGCCAGCCCGCCAGGTGAACAGACCACCCAACGACCTACCGGAATTCCGGCACCACGGCTAAGTGTAATTATAACACATCTTCTCCTTCTTGAGAAGAGTTATAGGAATTTTGGTCGGAAAAGCGCAGATTTTGCGCATGTTTGGGTAGACTTGCCCTTTTCGGGGCACGCCCGGCATGCGCTTTGTTATTTTTGCAGCGGTCTCCCTTGCAATACCGGCGCCCGCCTTTTTGTCTGAAGGGCGTGCACCGCGAGGGGGGAAGCCGTGCGGGACGGGGAGTGGCCCCCGTCCCGCGGGGAACCCCTTGACGGGAAAAGCGCCCGAAAACCCCACCGGGCGTGCTCCAGGAAAAACCGCCCCTGCAATCGGGATTCTTAAGGGGCTAATGCCCTTCAAGTGGAGGCTTGGAGGCAACGCCTCCAAGGTCTGTATCTTTCATAAAAGGGGAAACCGCGCGCAGCGCGAGGGGGGCACCCCGAGATGGGTTTTCCCCGCCCACTTTTCGCAGGCCGAGGCCCGCTCCGAAAAACGGAGCGGGCCTCGGCCTGTCCATTCAACCGGAAACAGGCAAAAAAGGCGGGAGAACCCCTCTTGGGGGTTCTCCCCTCAAACCGTCCACTGGACGCTTTGATTCCCCTCTCCTGCGCCTTTTGGCGGGTAGACCTTGAGGGTTTCACCCTCAAACTCCCACCCAAGGGGACATGTCCCCTTGGGGAACCCGTTGTTGGGGGCCGGTTTTACAGCTTGATTTCGGTCCAGTTCCCGCCGCTGAAGCGGACCATGCTCAGCACCATGCGGATGATCTGGTCGAAGCACAGCGAATACCACGCGCCCATCAGCCCGAGCGCCAGCGGATAGCAGAACAGCCAGGCCGACCCGGGGCGGATTACCGCCACGCTGATCAGCGACACGGCGGCGGTGAAGCGGGTGTCCCCCGCCCCGCGCAGACAGCCCATGATGACCACCTGCGACATCTGGATCATGCAGATCAGCCCGATGAGGATGATGATGACGGCGCCCTGGGAGATGACCGCCTCGTCGTTGGTGAAGGCCATCATGATCACTCGGCGCCCGAAGAGGAAGCAGACCATCAGCACCGAGGCGATGATCAGCGCCATGCGCTGGCAGACCTTGCCGTAGACGATCGCCATGTCCGCGCGCTTGGCCCCCAGGCTCTGGCCGACCAGGGAGGAGGCCGCCACGCTCAGCCCGTCGCCGAAGCTGAAGGAGATGCTCAAAATATTCATACAGATCTGGTGGGTGGCAAAGGCCACCGTGCCCAAGGAAGCCACGATCTTGGCGTAGGTGAAGAAGCCGAAGCGCAGGCAGAGCTGCTCGATCAGGGCGCTGGAGCCCACCTTGCACAGCGAGCGCATGGTCTGCCCCTGGAAGCGCCAGCTCCCGTGCGCGCGCAGGGAGAGGAACTGGCCGTGGTGCAGCACCGAGATCACCGACATCAAAAAGGCAACCGACAGCCCGATCACGGTGGCGATGGCCGCCCCGCGCACCCCGAGGCGGGGGAAGCCGAGGTTGCCGCCGATGAGCAGGTAGTTGAAGACCACGTTGAGCCCGTTCGCCACCAGGTTGGTGCGCATGGCGATCTTGGTCCTGCCCACCCCGCGCTGGGCGGCGTTGATGGTCATGGAGAGGGAGTTGAAGAACATCCCGAGCATGATGATTTTAAAGTAGGCGGTCGCATCGTCGAGGATGTCCGCGCCCGCGCCCGCGAACTCCATGATTTCTTGGGCGAAGAGCACCCCCACAATGGTGGAGACGATCGAGAAGGCGGCCGAAAGCAGGATCGACTGGCGCAGCACGCCGTTTGCGCCCTGGGCGTCCTCCTCGCCCCGCTTGCGGGCGACCACGGCGGTGACCCCGACGTTGAGGGACATGATCACCGCCAGGAAGATCAGCTTTGGCTGGTTGGTGATCCCCACCGCGGCGATCGCCTCGGGGCCGATGGTGCCCACCATCATGGTGTCGATCACCCCGACCAGCCCCACCAGCACGCTCTCCACCGCCGAGGGCCAGGCAATGTTAAAGGTGTTGCCGTAAACCTCGCGCGAGGGCGGGATCACATCAATTTTCTGGGCTTCCCGGATCATGCTTTGGCAGTCAAAGAACCGCCGTATCCATTGGGGCACGCCCACACACCTCCCCTGTATTTCTTGCTTTTGATTATAGCACGAATGTAAAAATGAGACAAACCGCTTCATCCCGGGAGCTTTCGCGCAGGGATTCTTGCATCCCGCTCATTTTCGGCTATAATGGACACATACTAAAAAGCGGAAAGGGGGGCTTTGATGATCTCGCCGAATAAAAAGGGTTTGTCCCGTGTGGAGCGCAAGATCCTGTTCTGGCTGCTGGCGGCGGCCGTGGCGGCGACACTGCTGCTCGGGCTGCTGCGCATGGACCGCGGCGGCTATGGGATCGCGCAAATCTATTGCGACGGGACGCTGGTGGCCTCTCTCGACCTCGCGGATTATCAGCAGTCCCGGATCATCCCGCTGTCGCAGCTGGGCGTGGACCTGCCGGTGAGCTTTGAACTTAAAGACCACAAAATCCGCTTTGTAAACGTCACCTGTCCCGACCACCTGTGCGAGGGCTTCGGCTTCATCAGCCTGCCCACCCAGACGGCGGTCTGTATGCCCAACCGGGTCTCGGTGCTCATCGACGGGAGATGATGCAATTTTTCACCTTTCCCTGCATATACTGTTGGTATCCGCAATTTTTGGGGAAAGGGAGGAACCAGCATGGACGGATATGACGACGTCGGCTACGACGGCTTCCGCCGGGACCTCGATACGCGCAGCGGCGAGTGGTTTTCGGTTGAAGGAGACATCGATGATTTTATTTTTTACGGGGAAGACTGCTATGAAAGCGGTCGATGAACCGGTAAACGGATAACGGCCGGCTGAAGCAGGTGCTGCTCAGCCGGCCGTTTCGTTTGGTTTAGTAGGCGCCGAAGAGGGTGGTGGCCACGGCGGTGTAATCCCCGTCGTGATAGGTGTAGTAGATCCCCACCCCGATGAAGTCGTAGGAATCGCGCATCATGTTTTCATAATGCCCGGGGCTTGCCTCCCACTGGTCGTACCACTGCTGCGGGGTCTGGTGCACGACCTTGTCGTAGCCGGTATAATAGGCGGTCGCCAGGTTCTCCCCCCTGATCCGGAAGTCGGTCGGCACGTCCTCGGTGAGCACCGTGTTCCAGGCGCGCCCGTCCGGGCGCACGTGGTCGAACATGTCGTTTTTGACCAGCTCATAGGAGCGGATGCGCGCAGCCTTCGAGAGGCTTTCGTCCACCATCAGCTCGTTCAGGCCCGCCTTGAGGCGCTCGTTGTTGATGATGTCGATCACCTCCTGCTCGTCACCGCTCAAAAAGTGGGCGGAATTGAGGTTGTAGGAGGCGCTCTCGAGGCTGGAGCCGGCTTCTTCGGAGGAAGCGTCGGAGGAGGAATCCTTGAGCCGCACCTGCGGCTCGCCGCTCACGCTGTTCCCGGTGCCGGGCTCCTCCTTGGGGGGCTCGGCCTGGGAGGGGACGTCGGGCTCGGACGGGGCGGCCGCCCCTGCCGACGGCGCGCCGGTGGACGGCGCGGGCTCGCTCTGGACGGGCGCCGCCGCCGAAGAGGCGGGTTCTTCGTCCGCTGGCTTCTCTTCGGGCGGGGGGGCGCTGCGAACTTGGCCCATGCCGGCATAGGCCTCGGGGGTGGGCAGCGGCGAGAAGCGCTCTGCGAGGGTGGGCGCTGCCCCGCTGCCGACGCTTGGCTCGGACTGCTCGGGGAGGCGGTAATCGTCCTGCCGGTGGCTCGCGCAGGCGCTAAGCAGGAGCGCCGCGCCGAGCAGCAGGGGCATGAGCTTATAAAAACGGTTCATTGTCAGCTCCCGCGCCGCTCAAAGTGAAGCGGCGGCCGCCTTTTCGGCGGGCGGCGCGCCGGGATAATCAATAAGACAAGGATACGAAAAAGGTACGAAGAAACTGTTAAGACGCGTTAACGATTCTGTATATTTCCCCGCGGCCGGGCGGGGCCTGCTTCCATTATACGATGCCAGCGCCGGTTTCTCAACCGCTCCCGTACAGGAAAATAACGGTTTACAGCCCCCCGCGATGGTGATAAAATGAAAAGGTACGGATTTTTGAGAAGGAAGTGTCCGGGGAGGGCGGGCTTGAATGGGAAGCCTTTCAAACGCATGAAAACCAGCGTCCGGGCACTGGTTTTGAGAAAGGGAGGACGAAACGATGAAATTATTGGTGCTGGTGCTCAACAAGGTTGAGTACCTCGACGAAATCCTCGAGGGCTTCGCGGACGCCGGGATCGGCGGCGCGACCATCATCCAGAGCCGCGGCATGGCGAGGGAGCTCTACCAGTCCGGGCATGAGGACGATATGTTCTTAGGCAGCCTGCGGGCGATCCTCGACCCGGACCGGGAGGAGAACAACACGATCCTCACCGTGGTCAAGGACGAACAGGTCGAGGCCGCCGTCAAGATTATCGAGCGGGTGGTGGGCGATCTGAGCAAGCCCGACTCGGCCATTGTATTCACAGTCCCGGTGGACTTCATAAAGGGGATCGGTCGGTAATGGAGATGGACATACTGTTTTATCTCGGGATCATTCTGCTGGCCGGCCTGCTCTTCGGCAGGCTGGTCAAATTCTGTAAGCTGCCCAATGTCACGGGCTACCTGCTCGCGGGGCTGATCCTCGGCCCCTATGTGCTGCGCATCCTGCCGGCGGACGTGGTGTCGAAGCTGGACCTCGTCTCGGACGTCGCGCTGGGCTTTATCGCCTTTTCGGTCGGCAGCCAGTTTAAGACCAGCTACTTTAAGCGGGTCGGCTTCACCCCGGTGGTGATCGCCATCACCGAGGCGCTGGGCGCCGTGGTGCTGGTGACCGTCGGGCTGATCGCCGCGGGCCAGTCGGTCCCCTTTTCGATCGTGCTGGGCGCCATCGCGGCGGCCACCGCCCCGGCGGCGACCATCATGGTCATCAAGCAGTACAGGGCGAAGGGCCCCCTCACCGAGACCCTGCTCAGCGTGGTCGCGCTCGACGATGCGGTGGCGCTGATCGCCTTCGGCTTTGCGGTGACCCTGGCCAAGGGGATGACCGCCGGGGTCGGCGGCTCGCTCCTCGTTTCGATCCTCAAGCCCTTTTTGGAAATTCTCACGGCGCTGGCGCTGGGCGCGATTTTGGCGATCCTTTTCACCGTGCCGCTGCGCTTTTTCAAAAAGAGCGGAAACCGGCTGTGCATTATCGCGGCCTTTGTCTTTCTGGCGACGGCGCTGGCCAACCTCCTGGGCGTGTCGGCGCTGCTGACCACCATGGCGATGAGCGCGGTCTTTGTCAACGTCTATAAGTCCCCGGACGACATCATGAAGCTGGCGGACAGTATAACCCAGCCGATCTTCGTGATGTTCTTCGTGGTCTCGGGGGCGGAGCTCAATCTGACCGTCATTCCGACCATCGGGCTGGTGGGGGTCGTCTATGTGGTGCTGCGGGTCGCGGGCAAGTGGCTGGGCGCGACGCTCGGCGGCGTTTTGATGAAGGCGGACAGCGCCATCAAGAAGTACCTCGGCCCGACCCTGATCCCCCAGGCGGGCGTGGCCATCGGCCTGACGCTGGTGGCGCAGCAGGTGGTGCCCGAGCATGCGCAGGTGATCCGCGCGGTGGTGCTCTGCGCGACCTTCATCTACGAGATCATAGGGCCCGCCGTGGCAAAGCTCTGCCTCGTGAAGGCCGGCGAGATCAAAACCGAAAATGCCTGACGAATGTCCCTGCGGGGCCCCGGGAATGCTTTTCCCAGAGCCCCGCATTTTTTATTTTGAGCGCTTCGTCAAAATTTAAGAAATCTGCCGGGAGCGCGGCATAAAATTCCCTGCCGAGTAAATAATAGAGGTAGTAACCTTACGATTTTTGTTATATTTACGATACAGGGAGGAAACAAACGACGATGAAAGCTACGGGTATTGTGAGAAGAATCGACGACTTGGGGCGGGTGGTCATTCCGAAGGAGATCCGCAGGACCATGCGGATCCGGGAGGGCGACCCGCTTGAGATATATACCGACAACGACGGCGAGGTCATTTTTAAAAAGTATTCCCCGATCGGGGAGCTCAGCGGCTTTGCCACCCAGTATGCCGAGGTGCTCTACAAGGTCTCCGGCTTCCCGGTGGTGGTGTGCGACCGGGACCATGTGATCGCCGTGGCCGGGCTGCCCAAGAAGGAGCTCCTCGAGCGGCGCGCCACCGCCGCGCTCGAGGAACTGATGGAGCACCGCAAGAACTATGCCTATACCGACGAGGAGAAGCAGAAGCTGCAGCCGGTCGAAGGGGTGGACCGCTTCTGCCTGGTCTGCAGCCCAATCATCTCGGCGGGGGATGTGTGCGGGAGCATCATGATCCTGATGGGGGACACCGGCACCATGGCGGGCGAGACCGAAATCAAGCTGATTGCCACCGCCAGCCAGTTCCTCGGCCGCCAGATGGAGGAATAAAGGCGCGATAGGGAAAATATGGGCAAAACCCTCTTGCAAAGCGCCTTGGAATGTGTTATATTAATTAAGGTGAATAGTACGAAGGATGAAAGAGTGGGAATTCCCACTCTTTCGTTTATGTAAGGGCAAAACCCGGGCGCCGCTGCTCGGGGCGCCATAAAAAGGAGACGAAGGATGGCCAGCGAAAAGAAACAGGGGACCGTGCAGATCGTGACTGAGATCGCGCAGCCTGTCGCCGAAGGGCTCGGGGTCGAGCTGTGGGACGTGCGCTATGAGAAGGAGGGCAGCTCCTGGTACCTGCGCATCTTTATCGACAAGGAGGGCGGGGTCACCATCGACGACTGCGAGGCCTTCTCGCGCACGGTGGATAAGCTGATCGACGAGCGCGACCCGATCGCGGGGAGCTATTACCTCGAGGTCTCCTCGCCGGGGATCGAGCGGGAACTGATAAAACCCCGGCATTTCGAGCGCTATCTCGGCCATCCGGTCGCGGTACGGCTGATCCGCCCGGTGGACGGGGTGCGCGACTTTGTGGGGACGCTGTGCGGCTATGAAAACGGGCAGGTCACCATCGAGCTGGAAAAGGATATTCAGATGTCGTTTGAAAAGAAAGAGGCGGCATTTGTCAGGCTGTATGAGGATTATGAAGCAGGAGGGGCAAGGGAAGAATGAACACCGAATTTTTTGAGGCATTGAGCCTTCTGGAGAAGGAGAAGGGGATTTCCCGCGACGCGCTCATCGAGAAGATCAAGGGGGCTATCGCCATTGCAATCAAGCGGGACGTGGGCGGCACCGACGAGAACGTGGTCGAGATCGACCCGGACAGCGGGCGCTTCTACGTCGCGGTGCGCAAGAACGCGGTCAAGGAGGTCGAGGACCCCGACACCGAAATCCTGCTGCAGGACGCCTACCAATACGACTCCTCGGTGCAGGAGGGCGGCCAGATCGAAATCCCGCTGGAGACCAAGGATTTCGGCCGGATCGCGGCGCAGGCGGCCAAGCACGTCATCCGCCAGGGCATCCGCGAGGCGGAGCGCGGGCAGCTGCTGCAAAAATATGAGGATAAGAAATTCGAGATCATCTCGGCCCCGGTGCTCAAGGTGGACCCCGTCAAGGGGAACGTCACGCTGGAGATCGAGAAGAGCGAGACCATCCTCCCCAAAAGCGAGCAGATCGCCGGCGAGGTGCTGCGCGAGGGCGAACGGGTGATGGTCTATGTGGTGGATGTGGTCGCGGCCGAGAAGGGCCCGCGGATCATGATCTCCCGCACCCATCCGGGGCTGGTCAAGCGCCTCTTTGAGATGCAGACCCCCGAGATCAAGGACGGCACCGTCGAGATCAAGGCCATCGCCCGCGAGGCGGGCAGCCGTACCAAAATGGCCGTTTGGAGCCGTGACGAGGACGTGGACGCGGTCGGCGCCTGTATCGGCCCCAAGGGCAGCCGGGTCTCGGCCATTGTGGAGGAGCTCGGGGGAGAGAAGATCGACGTGGTCAAGTACTCCGACGATCCCCAGCAGTTCATCACCGCGGCCCTCTCCCCGGCGGACGTGATCTCGGTCGAGGTGGACCCCGAGGGGGCCAAGAGCTGCAAGGCCACGGTGCCCGACCACCAGCTCTCGCTGGCCATCGGCAACAAGGGCCAGAACGCCCGGCTGGCAGCACGCTTGACCGGCTGGAAGATCGACATCCGCCCCGAGAGCGGATTTTACGGCGAGGACGACCCCAAGGCGGATTCCAAGGAAAACTAAGGGGATTTTAATAGAAACGGAGGTGGGACCCCAAGATGGCACAACAGAGGAAAATTCCCATGCGCATGTGCTCCGGCTGTATGGAGCATAAGCCCAAGAAGGAGCTGATCCGGGTGGTGCGCACCCCAGAGGGGGAGATCAAGGTGGATCACACCTCCAAATGCTCGGGCAGGGGAGCCTATGTCTGTCCGGACATCGAGTGCCTGCGCAAGGCGCTGAAGGCCAGACGCTTCGAACGCGCGCTGGCCTGCCAGATCCCAAAGGAGATTTATCAAAGGCTCGAAGAGGAACTGCTCGATGGAGGGCAATAAGCTGGCGGGCACGCTGTCGATGTGCAAGCGTGCGGGAAAACTCGTAATCGGATTTGACATGGTAAAGGAGTCGTTGCACAAAAAGAATGCGCAGCTGATCCTTTTTACAGAGGATCTTTCACCCAAAACCGAGCAGGATATCCGCTTCCTGGCTGAGCAAAAAAACGTGCCCTGCCAAAAGCTGCCCGTCACAATGGATGAGCTGTGGTACCTGATCGGCAAACGAGTGGGCGTGGCCGCCGTGACAGACGCGGGGTTCGCAGGCAAGCTGACCGGCCCGATAGGATGAGGAGGATTTGATACTATGATGGAAAAATATAGAGTACACGAGGTCGCAAAGGATCTCGAGGTACCCAGCAAGGATGTGCTCACCTTGCTTTCGGAGCATTTTAAGGGGGAGACGATCAAGCACATGACCGCGCTGAGCGAGCAGCAGCTTGATCTGATCTTCGAGCACTACACCCAGAAGAATATGGCGGAGAATTTCGACGCCTACTTCGCGATGGCCAAGGCCCCCGAGCCTGCGGCTCCTGCGCCGGCTACGCCCGCGCCCGCGGCTCCCGCCGCACCGCAGGCCCCGGCCGGGAAGGCGGCTGCTCCTGCCGCGCATGCGCAGCCCCGTCCCGCCGCGCAGCAGCGCCCCGGCCAGCGTCAGGGACAGCAGGGCGGACAGCGCCCGCAGCAGCAGAGAAACGGCGGCGCACAGCGTGAGCGCTCGCAGATGCCCTTCGCGCCGAAGGCCCCGGCCGCGCCCGCCGCGCCGCTCGATCCCGCCGCGCGCAAGATCGAGAAGAAGAGCGACACCAAAACGGTCGACATGCGCTCGGCGCAGGTCAACCTCGACAAATACAACGAGCGTTACGAGCAGATCGCCCCGACCAACCTGCAGAAGAAGGACAACGGGGTGCGCAAGCAGAAGCTCAACCAGCGCAGCGCGCAGCGCCGCCGCCAGCAGATGTCCCGCAAGGAGATCGAGGCGGAGAAGATGCGCAAGCTCGAAGTCGAGCGTCAGCGCCGCCAGAAGCTGGAGATCACCATCCCCGAGGAGATTTCGGTCGGGGACCTCGCGCTCAAGATGAAGATCCAGGTGACCGAGGTCATCAAGAAGCTGATGCAAAACGGCGTGATGGCCGGCGCCGGCGAGATCATCGACTACGACACCGCCGCCCTGGTCGCCATGGAGCTCGGCGCCAAGGTCGAAAGAGAAGTGGTCGTCACCATCGAGGAGCGGCTCTTCAGCGACGAGGAGGACGACGAGAAGGACCTGCAGGAGCGCTGCCCGATCGTGGTGGTCATGGGGCACGTCGATCACGGCAAGACCTCGATCCTCGACGCGATCCGCAATGAGCACGTCACCGCCTCAGAGGCGGGCGGGATCACCCAGCACATCGGCGCTTACCAGGTCAAGGTGGGCGAGCGGCCGATCACCTTCCTGGACACCCCGGGCCATGAGGCCTTCACCGCCATGCGCGCCAGAGGCGCCCAGGTCACCGATGTGGCGATCCTGGTGGTCGCGGCCGACGACGGGATCATGCCCCAGACGGTCGAGGCGATCAACCATGCCAAGGCCGCCGGGATTTCGATCATCGTGGCGATCAACAAGATGGATAAGCCCGCCGCCAACCCCGAGCGGGTCAAGCAGGAGCTGACCGAATACGAGCTCATCCCCGAGGAGTGGGGGGGCGACGTGATCTGCGTGCCGGTTTCGGCCGTCACCAAGGAGGGGATCGACACCCTGCTGGAGATGGTGCTGCTGGTCGCGGACATGAAGGAGCTCAAGGCGAACCCGGGCCGTCCGGCCAAGGGCACCGTCATCGAGGCGCGCCTCGACACCGGGCGCGGCCCGGTGGCCACCATCCTGGTGCAAAACGGCACCCTGCGCACCGGGGACACCGTCATCGCGGGCACGGCCATGGGCCGCGTGCGGGTGATGACCGACGACCAGGGGCGCAAAGTTGACGAGGCGGGGCCCTCCATGCCGGTCGAGATCACCGGCCTCGGCGAGGTGCCCAGCGCGGGCGACGTCTTCAACGCCGTCGCGGACGAGAAGCTCGCCCGCGAGCTGGTCGAAAAGAGAAAGTACGAGGAGAAGGAGGAGGTCTTCAAGAGCTACCACAAGGTCACGCTCGACAACCTCTTCTCCCAGATCGCCGAGGGCGAGGTCAAGGAGCTGCCCGTCATCGTCAAGGCGGATGTGCAGGGCTCGGTCGAGGCGGTGCGCCAGTCGCTCGAGAAGCTCTCCAGCGACGAGGTGCGCGTGCGGGTCATCCACGGCGCGGTGGGCGGCGTCTCCAAGTCGGACGTCATGCTCGCCCAGGCGAGCGGCGCGATCATCGTCGGGTTCAACGTGCGCCCGGACAGCGTGGCGCGGGACGACGCCGAGCGCGAAGGGGTGGAAATCCGGCTCTACCGGATCATCTACGACGCGATCGAGGACGTCAAGAACGCCATGAAGGGGCTGCTCGCCCCCAAGATCCGCGAGGTCGACCTCGGGCGCGCCGAGGTGCGCCAGGTCTACAAGATCTCCAGCGTCGGCACCGTTTCGGGCTGCTATGTGCTCGAGGGCAAGATCGAGCGAAACGCCAAAATCCGGGTGGTGCGGGACAACATCATCATTGCGGACGACGAGCTGGCCTCCCTCAAGCGCTTTAAGGACGATGTCAAAGAGGTCGCCCAGTCCTACGAGTGCGGCATTACGCTGCAGAAGTTCAACGACATCAAGGAGGGTGACGTCTTCGAGGCGTATATTCTCGAGGAATACAGAGAAGATTAAACCTGACGGAGTTTACCTCCGCAGGAAGGAGGGCTTTTCATGGCCTTTAAGCTGGACCGCCTCACCGAGGATGTGCGGCGGGAGCTGACCGACATTCTGCATACCCTCAAGGACCCGCGCATCGGCGGGCTGATCACCATCGTCAGGGTGGATTTGACCAACGACCTGTCCCACTGCAAGGTGTACGTCAGCTCGCTCGAGGGGATCGAGGGGGCAAAAAAGGCGGTCGAGGGTCTGCGCAGCGCGGCCGGGTACATCCGCCGGGAGATCGGCCACCGGGTCGAGATGCGCCGCAGTCCCGAATTTACCTTCGTGGCGGACGACTCGATCGAGTACAGCGCCGGGATCGCGCAGAAGCTCGGGCAGCTGCACGAGCGCTATGCGCGGCAGGACACAGAAGAACAGGAATCCAAATGAGGCAAAAGGGAGAGGGGACAGCATGGACATTTCGGTAAAGGAGACGGCGCGGCAGCTGGAGCGGGCGCAGGACGTGGTGATCGTCGCGCACAAGTCCCCGGACGGGGACACGTTGGGCAGCAGCTTCGCGCTGCTCTACGCGCTGCAGGCGCTGGGAAAGCGCGCGCGGGTGGAGTGCTCCGACCCCTTCCCGAAGAAGTACGAGTATTTTTTAAAGGGGTATCAGCCCGAAGGCTTTGAGGAGCGCTTCGTCGTCTCGGTGGACGTGGCCGATGAAAAGCTCTTCGGGCCGGGCACCGGGCACTATGCCGGAAAGGCCGATCTGTGCATCGACCACCACCAGACCAACACCGACTACGCGCGCTGCCGGTGCCTGGACTATGGCAAGGCGGCCACCGCGCAGCTGATGTACTTTATCTTCCGGGAGATGGGGGCGGCGGTCACCCCCCTGATCGCCGACTGCCTCTTTACCGGGATCACCACCGACACGGGATGCTTCCGGTACACCAACGTCACCGCCGAGACCCACGAGGTCGCGGCCCGGCTGATCGGGCTGGGCGCACAGGCGGGGGAGATCAACCGGATCATGTTCGAGACCAAATCGAAGAGCCGGATCGCGGTGGAGCGCATGGTGATGGAGTCGCTGGAATATGACTTTAGCGGGCGCTGCGCCATGATCTGCATCTCCAAGGACATCCTCACGCGTTCGGGCGCCTCGGAGGATGAGCTCGAGGGCGTCTCGGCCATGCCGCGCCAGATTGAGGGCGTGATGGCCGGGGTCACGCTCAGCGAGCGGGAGGACGGGTATAAGGTTTCGCTGCGCACCAGCGAGCAGATCGACGCGGCCGAGGTCTGCGCCCTGCTCGGCGGCGGCGGCCACGCCCGCGCGGCCGGCTGCTTCATCAGCGGGGATCTCAATTCGGCCAAGGCGGCGATGCGCCAGGCGCTCGCCGGCTTTTTGCCGGCTTAGGCGGGAGGCAGGATGGACGGTATACTCTGTGTGGACAAGCCGGGGGACCACACCTCGTTCGACGTGATCGCCCGGATACGCGGGATCCTTCATATCCGCAAGGTGGGGCACGGGGGCACCCTCGACCCGATGGCGACCGGCGTGCTGCCGGTCTTCCTCGGCCGGGCGACAAGGTGCTGCGACCTGCTGCCGGTGCAGCGCAAGCGCTACCGGGCCACGGCGCGCCTGGGGATCGAAACCGACACCCAGGACATCACCGGGCGGGTGCTGCGGGAAGAGACTTCCCACGTCACCCGCGCGCAGCTCGAGGCGGCGATGGAGCGTTTTCGCGGCAGCTTTGAGCAGGTGCCGCCGATGTATTCGGCGGTGCAGGTGGGCGGGCGGCGGCTCTACGACCTGGCCCGCAAGGGGATCGAGGTGGAGCGCCCGAGCCGCCGGGTGACTGTCTATGAGCTGGAGCTGCTGGACTTTGACGAGGATGCGCAGATATTTACCTTCGAGGCGGAGTGCTCGAAGGGGACCTATGTGCGCACCCTCTGCTGCGACATCGCGGCGCAGGCGGGCTCGCTTGCCTGCCTCACGGCGCTGCGGCGCACCATGTCCGCCGGGTTCACCCTTTCCCAGTGCGTGACGCTGGAGCAGCTGCAGCTGCTGGCGGGCGAGGGCCGGGCCGAGCGCGCGCTGCTGCCCATCGAGCGGGCCTTCGAGGGCCTGCCGCGGATCGAGCTGAGCGAGGCGCAGGCGCGGATGATCAAAAACGGGGTCAAGCTCGACCTGCGCCGGGTGCGCGGGGGGCAGGCCGCGGGCGCGGTGGCGGTCTTCGGGCCGTCGGGCGAGTTCTTGGCGCATGCGGCAGCGGACCGGGAAAGACAGGAGCTTCGCTCCATCAAGCTCTTCTGCCCCGCCCCGGGGCCCGCCCAGAAGGCGGACGGGAATACGAAATAAAGGAGCCATCAAAGGCGTGAAGCTGATACAATCGCTGCAGGAAATCCATCCTCCCCGGCCGACGGCGGTCGCGCTGGGCTTTTTCGACGGCGTCCATCTCGGGCACCGCGCGGTGGTGGGCGCCGCCGCGGCATATGCAAAGGGGGCGGACGGGCTGTTGCCGGTCGCCTTTTCTTTTTCCACCGCCCGCCACGCGCCGCAAAAGAAGGCGGGCGGGCGGATCTACCCGGATGAGCAGCGCGCGCTGCTGCTGGGCGAGGCGGGCGCGCGGCTGGTGGTGCTGCCGCCCTTCGAGGCGATCGCCTCGATGGAGCCCCGGGAATTCGCCGGGCTGCTGTGCGGCCGTTTGCAGGCTAAAGTAGTCTGCTGCGGGGCGGACTACCGCTTCGCGAAGGGCGGTGCCGCGGGAGTGCGGGAGCTCGAGGAGCTCTGCGGGGAATATGGCGCACACTTGGAAATCGTGAAGCCGGTGACCCTCGGCGGCGAGCGGGTGAGCACCACCCTGATCCGCCAGGCGCTGGCCGCGGGCGAGGTCGAAAAGGCGGCCCGGCTGCTCGGCGGGTGCTACTTCATCGACACGGTGGTGCGCACCGGGCGCCAGATCGGGAGGACGCTGGGCTTCCCGACCATCAACCAGCCCTTCTTCTACAATGCCGCCCTGCCCCGCTTCGGGGTGTACGCCGCCTTTGCCGTCGTCGACGGCAAGCGGCTGCCCGCGGTGGCCAACATCGGGGTCAAGCCCACGGTGGGCGAGCACTTCGCCCCGGGGGCGGAGACCTATATCCTCGACTTTAACCGGGACCTCTACGGGCAGCGGGTGCGCGTTGAGCTGTGCGCCTTTCTGCGGCCCGAGGAGCGCTATGATTCCCTGGAGGAGCTGAAAGGTCAGATCGCGCGGGACTGCGAGCAGGCGCGGCTGCACTGTATAGGTTGAAGGACTTTGTCCTTCAACCCACAAAGGACTTCGTCCTTTGGCCTTCAAAAATGAGGAAAATGTAAAGTTTCCCAAAACAGTTTGATGCGCAGCCCCCTTCGCTTGTGTTTTGGAGCGCCAGGCGGTATAATGCTAGGGACGATCTGATTACTCCAGAGGAGGATTTTTGACTTTGAATATTCTGAGCTTCCTGACCTCCGGGTACATGTTCAGCATCTTGGCGCGTATCCTGGTGCTTTTCACCTGTATCCCGGTGCACGAGTGCGCGCACGGGTGGATGGCGCACCGCCTGGGTGACGACACGGCCAAGAATCAGGGACGCCTCAATTTAAACCCCTTTACCCACCTCGACCTGATCGGCACCCTATCCCTGGTGCTCTTCGGGATCGGCTGGGCGAAGCCGGTGCCGGTCAACCCCTTCAATTTCCGGGGGAACCGCAAGCGCGGCATGGCCCTGACCGCCGCGGCGGGCCCGGCGGCCAACGTGGTGCTGGCCTTTGTCATCCTGATCATCTATAAGATTTTTTACATCATCTGCGGGGTGTTCCACCTCTGGACGGCGGACCTGGCGGTGATCCTCACCCAGATTCTCGGGATCATGGTGACCACCAACATTTCTCTGGCGGTCTTCAACCTCCTGCCGGTCAATCCCCTGGACGGCTCGCGGATCATCGGGGTGTTCCTGCCCGACAAGATTTATTATAAGCTCATCGAATACGAGCGGTACATCTATTTTGCGGTCATCCTGCTGCTCTTCACCGGGGTTCTGGACCGGCCGATCAGCTTTGTGGCGGGCTATGTCTTCAAGGGGCTCAACTTCCTGACCTCCTTTATCGACGTTCTGGCGGGGGTGCTGCTGCGCTGATGGAGGAGCTCAAGTTTAGGGTGCAGGAGTATGAGGGCCCGCTGGACCTGATCCTGCAGCTGATTCAAAAGCACAAGCTGGACATCTACGACATCGAGATTTCCGCCTTGCTCGAGCAGTACATGGCGGCGATCGACGAGTGGCGGGAAAACCAGCTGGACATTGCGAGTGAATTTCTCGAGATGGCCTCCCACCTCGTTTATATCAAGACGGTCATGCTGCTGCCCCGCCACGAGGAGGAGGGCGAGGACCCGCGAAAAGAGCTGACCGGCGCGCTGCTCGAGTACCAGGCCTGCCAGCGGGCGGCCGCCCTGCTCGGGGAGAAAAACCGCGGGGTGGACCGCTTTGTGCGCCCGCCCGAGGAGCACGAGGCGGACATGACCTATACCCTTATCCACCGGCCGGGGGAGCTGCTGGGCGCTTACTTCGGGGCGCTCGGACGGGGCAGGCGGCATCTGCCGCCGCCCAAGACCGCCTTCTCGGGGATCGTTTCCCGGCGGGTGGTCTCGGTGGCCTCGCGGATCGCCTTTGTGCTGAGTAAGCTCTACCGCCGCGCGCGGGTAAACTTCCTCGGGCTCTTCGAGCAGAGCGACCGGCCCGAGATGGTGGCCACCTTCATGGCGGTGCTCGAGCTGATCAAGGACAAGCGGGTGCGCGCCACACCGGACGGCAAGGAGCTGGTGATGTTAAGAAGCGGCCCGGTTCCCGAAACCACGAAGCAGGAAGGGTGACTATGCAGCTACGAGAAAAGCAAAATGAAATACAGGCGATCGTCTTTGCCAGCGGCGAGCCGATCGAGCTTTCCCGCCTTTCCCAGGCGGTGGAGCTGGACGAGAAGGAGACGCTCGGGCTGATTGCGAACATCAACGACCTCTACCGCGAGCAGGAGATCCCCTTCGAGCTGGTGAGGCTGCAGGAGAGCGTGCAGCTCTGCACCCGTTCGCAGTATGCCCCGCTGATCCGGCGGGCGCTCACCCTGCGGCGCAATACCCCGCTCTCCCAGGCGGCGCTGGAGGTGCTGGCGATCGTCGCCTACAACCAGCCGGTGACCAAGGCCTTTGTCGAGCAGGTGCGTGGGGTGGACAGCTCCTCGACGGTCAATTCCCTGGTTGAAAAGGGCCTCATCGAGGAGGCTGGGCGGCTCGAGCTGCCCGGGCGGCCGATCTCCTATAAAACGACCTCCAACTTCCTGCGTTGCTTCTCGCTGGGTTCCCTCGACGAGCTCCCCTCGCTGGAGAGCGCCGGCGAAGACGAGGGCGGGGAGGAACGCCAGCTGGACGGGCAGCTCGGCTTTGAGGAAACCCTCCCCGCCGAGGAGCCCCTCCCTTTGGGAGAAGGGGAAGAGGAATAAGGAGGGCCGCCAGTGGCAATCATGTTATCAGTCCTCGCCATACTGCTCCTGCTTTTGCTCCTGCCCGTCACGCTGCATGTGACCCTCTTCGACGGGGAGCTGCAAACGACGGTGCGCTACCTCTTTTTGCGCTTTCGCTTCCCTTCGGAAAGGGGCGAAGAGCCAAAAGAGGACAAGCCTCCAAAGCGCCGCAGGAAGAAAAAACAGAAGAAGCAGGAGGCCCCGCAGGAGCAAAAGGAGAAGGAGCCCGAAGAAAAGAAGTGGGACTTCGAGGCGGTTAAAAACGCGATCGAGCTCGGGAAAGAGCTGCTCGCCGGCGCCGGGAAGGCGCTGAAAACCCTGCTGCGCGGGGTACGCGTGCGGCAGCTGAAGCTCGAGATCGCGGTGGTCGGGGAGAACGCCGCCGACACCGGGATCAAGAGCGGAAACTACAACGCATACCTGCACACGGCGGCGGCGCTGCTGCAAAACTTCGTTCGTGTGAGAGAGCTCTACCTCAACGTCTATCCCGCCTTTTGGCAGCAGGAGGAGACGATTGCCTTCGAGGGGAAGCTCTCGCTGCGTCCGGTGCGGGCGCTGATGGCGGCGGGCGTGCTGCTGATAGAAAGCATCCCGGCGCTGTTTCGGTACCTGCGCCGCAAAAACGGCGCGGCCGACGCACAGCCAAGGGAAGAGCAAGCACCGGCCGCGGCCGGGGATAAATAGATGTTGAAATTTAAAGGCGGTGTATTTTAGTGGCAAATCCCAATCAGCATCCGTCGGCGGGCCTGGTGGACGCGACGCTGCAAAATTTAAAGAACCTGGTGGACGTCAACACCATCATCGGCGACACCATCCAGCTGCCGGACGGCACCACGATCATCCCGATCTCCAAGGTCTCCTTCGGCTACGGCACGGGGGGCAGCGACATCCCCTCGAAGAACCCGGGCGAGCACTTCGGCGGCGGCACCGGCGGCGGGGTCACCATCGAGCCGATCGCCTTCCTCACCATCCAGAGCGGCACGGTCAAGCTGCTCCAGGTCGACCAGGCGGACAACACCGCCGATAGGATCGTGAACCTCATCCCGCAGATCTTCGACAAGGTCAGCGAGCTGTGCGAGCACGCGAAGGAGAAGAAGGCGGCCGAGAAGGCCGCGCCCAAAAATCAGGACGGCGCCGGAATCTGAGCATACTAGAACCCTCCTTGCCTGCATATGATTACCAGAGAGAATCATTTGCGGGCAGGTGGGTTTTGTGTTAAAACGCGTTTTATCTGGCTTATTGATGTTCTGCCTCCTCTGCGCCCCGGCCGCCGCGGCCGGGGAAGGGGAGGAGGCGCTCACCTCCGCCAAGGCGGCGGTGGTGATGGAGATGAAGACCGGGCGGCTGCTCTACGATCAGAACGGGGAGGAACGCCTTCCCCAGGCGAGCACCACCAAGATCATGACCACCCTTCTGGCGCTCGAGGAGCCGGACATCGACACCTATTTCACGGTTGACTCCGGCGCGGTGCACGTCGAGGGCTCCTCGATGGGGCTGCTCGAGGGGGACCAGGTCTCGCTGCGGGCGCTGTGCTACGGGATGATCCTGCCCTCGGGCAACGATGCGGCCAACGTCACGGCGGTGCGCCTCGCGGGGAGCATCCCCAATTTCGCCAAGCTGATGAACGAGCGGGCAAAGCAGCTGGGCCTTGCGGACACCGCCTTCGTCACCCCCTCGGGGCTGGACGCCGACGGGCACTACACCACCGCGCGCGACCTCGCCGAGCTGACGCGGTACGCGATGGGGGATGAGACCTTCCGGGAGATCTGCTGCCAATACCGGGCGCAGACCAAGTTCGGCAACCCGCCCTTCGAGCGGTGGCTCAAGAACCACAATAAGCTGCTCGAGATGTACGAGAACTGTATCGGCGTCAAGACCGGGTTTACCGACAACGCGGGCCGGGTGCTGGTCTCGGCCGCGCAGAAGGACGGGGTGGAGCTCGTCTGCGTGACCATGGACGATCCGGACGACTGGCGGGACCATGAGAACCTGTACGAGATGTGCTTTGCCGAGCTGAGCGGGCGGGACGTCAGCGCCCTCTTCCCCAAAATCGAGATGCCGGTGGCCGGCGGGGAGGGGCTCGCCCTCGCCGCCGTGGTGGGGGATACCACCCTGCCGCTGCGGGACGGGGAGTACGAGCGGCTGGAGGTCAAAATCAGCGTGCCGCCCTTCGAATACGCGCCGGTACGCGCCGGGCAGCAGGCGGGCCGGGCCGAGCTCTGCCTCGGGGAAGAAACCCTATTGAGCCTGCCCCTGGTCTATGAGGACGAGGTCGCGGCGCTGCACCCCTACCGCGAGCGCCGGGGCGTGATCGGCTGGTTTCAGGATTTATTTCGCAAATAGACAATGGAAGACGTAAAAATTGGAGGACAATGTGGAGCAGATACGGATACAAAAGGTCCTGTCGGACAATGGCATCCTCTCAAGGCGCAAGGCCGAGGAGGCGATCAGCGCCGGGCGGGTGACGGTAAACGGCCGTCCGGCATCCCTGGGACAGAAGATCGACCCCGGCAAGGATTTGATCGCCATCGACGGGAAAAAGGTCGCCACCAGCGGCAAGGTGCGCAAGGTCTACCTGGCGCTGTATAAGCCGCGGGGCTTTGTGACCACCCTCTCGGACGAGATGGGGCGCAAGTGCGTGGCCGAGCTTGTGAAGAACGCGCCGGCCAAGGTCTACCCCATCGGGCGGCTGGACAAGAACAGCGAGGGGCTGCTGCTGCTGACCAACGACGGGGATTTCGCCAACCTGATCATGCATCCCAGCCACCATGTGGCCAAGACCTACCGGGTCACGGTGCGCGAGAAGGTGAGCGAGGATGCGCTGGTCGCCCTCTCGGTGGGGGTGCAGCTCGAGGACGGCAAGACCGCCCCCGCGCAGGTTTCGGTGCTCGAGGAGGAACCGGGGCGCACCGTGCTGCAGATCACCATCTACGAGGGGCGCAACCGCCAGATCAGGCGGATGTGCGAGGCGGTGAACCTCACCGTCGCGCGGCTCAAGCGCACCGCCATCGGCCCGCTGCGCCTCGGCATGCTCGGGCAGGGCAGATGGCGCGAGCTGACCGCGCAGGAGGTCGGGGCGATCCGCAGTGCCGCGCTGCAGGCCGAAAAGCCCCGGCGGGAAAAACCGCAGCCGGGGCCCGCAGCGGGGCGAAGGCAATAACGCCGGGGGAGAAGCTATGCAGATTGAACATGCGGCCATGTATGTAAACGACCTGGAGGGGGCGAAGGAGTTCTTCGTCCGCTATTTCGAGGCGCGGGCAAACGGCGGGTACTACAACGTCAAGACGGGGTTCCGCTCCTACTTTCTCTCCTTCGACGGGGGCGCCCGGCTGGAGATCATGACCCGGCCCGCGCTGAAAGAGGGGGAGAAGGACCCGCTGCAAACAGGGCTTTCCCATATCGCCTTCCAGGTGGGGAGCGAGGAGGAGGTCCGGGCGCTGACCGAACGGCTGCGCGCGGACGGCTTCCAGCTGCTCAGCGGCCCCAGGACGACGGGCGACGGATACTATGAAAGCTGCGTGGCCGGCTTCGAGGGCGTTCAGGTGGAGATCACCGCCTGAGGCGCCTGTGTGATGATAAATGGACCGGCGGGCGGGGGGAAACCTTCGCCCGCCTTTTATGAAAGGATGTTGAAACCATGCTGACCATCAAACTGACCGCGCCGGACACCTATACCGCCAAGGAGGGCGGGAAGGAGCTCGGAAGCTGCCGCTTCGCCGTCGAGGGGGACACCCTCACCATCACCCGGGCCGAGACCCTGGAGGGGGACGGCTTCCTGCTCGACGGGCTGCTGCGCGCCGCCCTCTTCTACGGCTATGAGCGCGGCTGCGCCTACGGCGTAATCGGCGAGGCGGTGGGGGAGGGCTGCCAGAGGCAGCTGCAAGCGCTGGGACTACAAGCGGGCGTCAAGCTGCGGCAGGAGGACCTGCCAAGGCATTGCGGCTGCTAGGACATTTTTGGCAGGGCGGGAGGACGCAAAGCGCACTCAAAAAACATGAATTTCTGCCGGAAAACAGCTTGTTATTTATTAGACGAAGGTGTATAATAAACCTTGATTACGCGATTTCCCGTCTTGCCGGGCCGGCAGGCGCGGCAGGGCGGCGTGAGGCAGTTTAATTACTTAAAAAATACAGGAATGGAAATGGAGGAAAAAAGATGAGTGAACAAACGAAACTCGAAAGGCTTTCAGCCGCTCGTCTTGAGGCCGGGAAGGCTTCTTCTGCCCGTGAAAGGCTGGTAAAGCTGTTTGATGAAAACACCTTTGCCGAGCTGGACGCTCTCGTGAAATGCGGGGGGGCCGGGTGCGGAGTCATCACCGGTTACGGCGAGATCGACGGGGCGACCGTGTTCGCGTTCTCTCAGGACGTCTCGGCGCGCGGCGCGGCTGTCGGCAGCAGTCAGGCGAAAAAGATCGTGAAGCTTTATGAGATGGCGGTCAAGACCGGCGCGCCGGTGGTCGGGGTCTATGACTCCAAGGGCGCCGACATCGCCGAGGGCAACGGGATGCTCGCCGCTTACCGCGAAATCCTTTCGGCGGCAAACAACCTCTCCGGCGTGGTACCCCAGGTTTCTTTGGTGCTGGGCGTCTGCGGGGGACTGAGCGCGATGGCGGCCTGCGCGGCCGACTTCGTGATCATGAGCGAAAAGGCCGAGCTCTTCTTGACCCCTCCGGCCGTGGCCAAGGACGGTGCGGTCGCCGGCACCGCCGAGGCGGCGCAGAAGTCCGGCACCGCCCAGATCGTAACAAGCGACGAGGACGAGGCGATCGCCAAGGCCCGCCAGCTCCTTTCCATGCTGCCGGCCAACAACCTGTCGGCCGCCGCCACCTTTGATTTTTCCGAGCCGCAGACGGCTTCGCTGCTCGACACCATCGAGAGCACCCTCGGCGAGACCACCAAGTGCGACCTGGTGCGGGCCATCGCGGACGAGGGCAGCTTCCTGCTGATCGGCTCCGGCTTCGGCCAGGGCGCGCACACCGCGCTGTGCACCCTCTCCGGCTTCACCGTGGGCATGGTCACCGCCGGCGGCGTGCTCGACCACGACGGCGCGGCGCGGATCGCCCGCTTCGTCTCGGTCTGCGACAGCTTCCAGATCCCGGTTGTCACCATGATCAACACCGAGGGCTTCGCCCCCGCCGGCGCTGAGGAGCTCGCGGGCTCGATCCGCGACATTGCGCGCCTCTCGCACGTTTACGCCGAGGCCACCACCCCGAAGGTCGCCCTGATCACGGGCAGCGCCGTCGGCAGCGCCTATGTGGCCCTCTCCCAGGCCGATCTCACCCTGGCCTGGCCGAACGCTTCCATCAGCGCCCTGCCCGTGTCCGCGGCGGTCGCCTTCCTAAAGGGCGGCGAGATCACCGCCCAGAAGAGCCGCGAGCAGGTCGAGGCCGAGTATAAGGACAACGAGGCTTCGGCGCTCAGAGCCGCCGAGGAAGGCTTCGTCAGCGACATCATCGATCCGAAGGACACCCGCGAGAAACTGATCAAGGCTTTGGACATGCTCTCCGGCAAGCGGGTCAGCCGTCTGCCCAAGAAGCATTCCAACCTGCCGATGTAAATAATCGCCCGAAAAATCAAGGAGGTATTTGAAAGATGAAAAGATATACCGTCACCGTCAACGGCAAGGCTTACGACGTTTCTGTGGATGAGGTCGGCGCCGGCGCGCCGGCCGCCGCGCCCGCCCCGGCTGCTGCTCCGGCTCCCGCCGCCGCTCCCGCCCCGGCCGCTGCCCCGGCTCCCGCCGCTGCGGCCCCTGCCGCCGCTGGCGCCGGCGCCGTGAAGGTCAACGCCCCGATGCCCGGCAACATCCTGGACGTCAAGGTCAAGGCCGGCGAGAGCGTCAGCGAGGGCCAGCCCCTGGTCATCCTCGAGGCGATGAAGATGGAGAACGACATCGTGGCCCCCAAGGCGGGCGTTGTCGCCGCCGTCCACGTCAAGAAGGGCGACGTGGTCAACTCCAACGATCTGCTCGTTTCGCTCGACTAATCGTTTTTGAGGATTCAATCTGACAAGGAAAGGGGTTTATCGAACACATGGGTAAACTGAAAATTACCGAGACCGTCCTGCGCGACGCGCATCAGTCCCTGATCGCGACCCGCATGTCGATGGCCGATATGGAGCCGATGTTAAAGCCGCTGGATGAAGTCGGCTTCTACTCCTGCGAAGTGTGGGGCGGCGCGACCTTCGACGCGTGCATCCGCTTCCTGGACGAGGACCCGTGGGAGAGGCTGCGCATCATCCGCAAGAACATGCCCAACACCAAGCTGCAGATGCTCTACCGCGGCCAGAACATGCTGGGCTACCGCCATTACGCCGACGATCTGGTCGAGTATTTCGTGCAGAAGTCGGTTGCCAACGGGATCGACATCATCCGCATCTTCGATGCGCTCAACGATATCCGCAACCTGGAGACCTCGATCAAGGCCGCCAAGAAGGAGGGCGCGCACGCCCAGTGCGCCATCTCCTACACCCTGAGCCCGGTGCACAACATCGAGTATTTCGTCAAGCTGGCCAAGTCCTATGAGGACGCGGGCGCCGACTCGATCTGCATCAAGGACATGGCCGCGCTGATCACCCCCTATGCGGCGCAGGAGCTGGTGCAGGAGCTCAAGAAGAACATCAAGGTTCCCGTCCAGCTGCACACCCACTACACCTCCGGCCTCGCCTCGATGGCGATCATCAAGGCGGTCGAGGCTGGCGTCGACATTGTGGACACCGCGATGTCCCCGCTGGCGCTGGGCACCTCCCACGCGCCGACCGAGTCGATCGTGGCGGCCTTCCAGGGCACGCCCTACGACACGGGGCTCGATCTCGACAAGCTCAACGTGGTGCGCGCACACTGCGCCAAGCTGCGTGAAAAGTACCTGGCCAACGGCCTGCTCAACCCGAAGGTGCTGGGCGTGGACGCCAACACCCTGCTCTATCAGGTCCCGGGCGGCATGCTCTCCAACCTGATCTCCCAGCTCAAGCAGGCGGGCAAGGAGGACCAGTTCGAGGAGGTCCTCAAAGAGGTCCCGCGCGTGCGCGAGGACTCCGGCTTCCCGCCGCTGGTTACCCCGACCTCCCAGATCGTGGGCACCCAGGCGGTGTTCAACGTCATCATGGGCGAGCGGTACAAGATGGTCACCAAGGAGTTCAAGGGCCTGGTGCGCGGCGAGTACGGCCGCACCCCCGCCCCGATCGACCCCGCGTTCCGGGAGAAGATCATCGGCGACGAGAAGCCGATCGACTGCCGGCCGGCCGACCTGCTGGAGCCCGAGGTCGAGAAGATGCGCGCCGAGGTTCCCGCCGAATATCTCGAGCAGGAGGAGGACGTCCTCACCTGGGCGATGTTCCCGCAGGTGGCGCCCAAATTCTTTGAGAAGCGCAAGAACAAGAAGTACGGCGTGGACGGCGAGCATGCCGACAAGAAGGACATGGTCCATCCCGTCTGAGATAACGAAAAAACCCCCGGCGAAAGCCGGGGGCTTTTTGTTGTCATATGGAACGGAGTGTGTTAAAATAAGGGAAAGAAGAAACGGGGGATAGTCGATGGAGGAGCTCGAACACGCGCAGCAGGAAGAAGCGTTTTTCACGGTGGAATCGGTCATCACGCCGAAGGACTACCGGGCGCTGTACTATTTCAATATCTTCCATAAAAACAAAACCATTAAGGTGCTCAGCGTGGTGATTGCCGCCTGCATGCTGGTCGTTCTGTCCTCGGCGCTGATACTGGATGACAGTAAAATGCTGACGCGGGCAATTACTTTCATCGTGGTGGTATTCCTGGCTGAGTGGGGCGTGCTGGAGCTCGGGGTGCGCCGGATCATCAAGGGGGACACCATTTCGATTAACAATCCCAGCGGGCACACCCTTTACCGCGACCGGATCGAGGTGTTTTCCCAAAAGACCGAAGGGCACGCCACCTACACCTGGGAGATGGTCACCGACGCCTGGCAGACCCGGGAATATTTTTACCTCTTCCTCGGCGTGTCCCATGTGATCATCCTGAAAAAGCAGGGCATGGGCCGGCAGGAGATCGGCCTGCTCGACGGCTTTTTGCATGAGCGCTACGGTAAAAAGTATCACAGTAAAATAAGATAGCGGAAAACAAGCGCCCTCCGGTTATGCCGGAGGGCGCTTACATATTCAACGTTTCTTATGACTCGAGCGCAAACTCCTCGCGCAGCACCCGCAGCGCATCCCCCAGATGGGCCGAGGTCACCAGCAGGGAAATATCTACCTCCGAGGTGGTGATCAGCATGAGGTCGCATTTGGTCTTGGCCAGCGCCGCGAGGGCTCTGGCGGCGATTCCCGGGGTGCCGGGCATCTGCTCGCCGTAAAGCTGGATTTTGACATTCCCACCGGCGATCAGGGGTTTGATGGAGGGGTGCTCCTCCCGGAATTCGTTGATCAGCTCGAGCACCTGCACCAGCTTTTCACTTCCAACCGTGAAGGAGACGCTGGTGTTTTCCCCCTTGGGCGCGGACTGGGAGATCATGTCGATGTCGATCCCCGCCTCGCCGAAGCGCAGGAAAATTTCCGAGATCAGCCGCAGGTCCGCGGGAATTTTGGAAAAGGTGATGAGGGAAGCGTCCTCCGTCACCGTGATTTTATCTACGCCGTACATATGAACCTCCCCGTCGCAGTGGCGACCCAAACTGAGTTTACTCGCATAAGGATTTTTTGTTGCTTGTTAACATATTTTACACCAAATCGCCCATGTCGTAAAGACCCGGGGCGCGATCCTGCAAAAAAATTGCGGCCCGCAGCGCCCCGGCGGCGAAGACCCGCTTGGAGGAGGCCGAGTGGGACAGGGTGATCACCTCGTCCTCCCCGCAGAAGAGCACCTCGTGCTCCCCCACGATGGTCCCCCCGCGCACCGAATGGATGCCGATCTCATTTTTCGGCCGCTTCATCCGGCGGGAGTGCCGGTCGTAGACATATTGCGGGGCGGGGGACAGCTCCCCTGCCAGCGCGTCGGCGAGCATGAGGGCGGTGCCGCTGGGCGCGTCGAGCTTCTGGTTGTGGTGCCGCTCGATGATCTCGATATCATATTCCCCGCCGAGCACCTGCGCGGCCCGCTTGCAGAGCTCGCGCAGCAGGTTGACCCCTAGGGACATGTTGGCTGAAAAGAAGATCGGGATTTCGCTTGCCGCCTCGTGGATGGCGCCGATCTGCTCCTCTCGAAGCCCGGTGGTGCAGATCACCGCGGGCAGCCGCCGTTCCCTTGCCAGGGCCAGCAGCCCCTGGCAGAGGTCGGGATGGGAGAAGTCCACCAGCACCCCGTTTGGCCCGTCGTACTGCTCAGGGGAGGGGAAGATAGGAAACGGAGCCCCGGGGAAGTGGCGGCGGTCGATCCCCGCCGCCACTTGGCAGTCCTCCCTTGCGGCGGCGAGAGCCGCGACCGCGCGGCCCATCTGACCGCAGGCCCCGCTGAGAATCAGCTCGGTCATGGTTACAACCTTTCCTTTCCCGGGGATCGGCGCCTGGGTGCAATCCCCAACATCCTTTTAAAGTGGCTACGAAAGCGCTCCGGCTTCCAAAAGGGCGTCGCGCAGGCGGGCGCGGCCCTCATCGGTCATCTCGACGAGCGGCATGCGGCAGGGACCGGCCTCCCGGCCCATGAGGTTCAGTGCCTCCTTGACCGGGATGGGGTTGACGTCCGAGAAGAGCGCCTCAATCAGAGAATGGTAGCGCAGCTGCAGCGCGCAGGAGCGCTTTACATCGCCGTCGAAATAGGATTGGCAGATTTCGTGGGTCTCATGCGGCAGCACATTGGAGAGCACCGAGATGACCCCCTTGCCGCCGAGCGAGAGGATGGGGACGATCATGTCGTCGTTCCCGGAGTAGATGTCGAGCTCTTCGCCGCAGGCGGCCGCGATCCCGGTGACGAGCTGGATGCTCCCCGAGGCCTCCTTGACCGCTACGATGTTCGGATGCTTGGCAAGCTCCCTGAAAGAATCAATGGAAATTCCCATCCCGGTGCGGGAGGGGACGTTATAGAGGATCACCGGAAGGTCGGTCGCCTCGGCGACGCTCAGGAAATGGCGCACCAGCCCGCGTTGGGAGGTCTTGTTGTAGTAGGGGGTGACGTGCAGCAGCGCGTCGGCCCCGGCGGCCTTGGCCTCCTTGGACATCCAGATCGAATACTCGGTGTGGTTGCTCCCCGCCCCGGCGACGACCGGGACCCGCCCGGCGGCGTATTCCACCGCGGCGGCAATGGTATGTACATGCTCCTCGTCGGTCATGGTGGCGCTCTCGCCGGTGGTCCCGCAGATGACGATGGAGTCGGTCCCTTCCTCGATCTGCCAGTCGATCAGCGCGCGCAGCTTTTCGAAGTTGATCGAGCCGTCCTCATGCATGGGGGTGACGATGGCGACGCCCGCCCCGCGAAAGATTGTTTTTTTCATGCTTGGTCCCTCCAAAGGTGATGATGGTGGTGGGCTTTCGGCACTGCGGGCGGGCGATAAGGGGATCAGTCGAGATAGCCCTTTGCCGCGAGCAGCTCTGCCATCAGCACGGCGCCGCCCGCCGCGCCGCGCAGGGTATTGTGGGAGAGGCAGACGAATTTATAGTCATACTGGCTGTCCTCGCGCAGCCGTCCGATCGAGACGGCCATCCCGTTTTCCAGGTTGCGGTCAAGCCGCGCCTGCGGGCGGTCGTTTTCCTCGAAGTAGTGCAGAAGTGACTTCGGCGCGCTTGGAAGCGAGAGCTTCTGCGGCTCGCCGGAAAACTCCCGCCAGCAGCGCTTGATTTCCTCGAGGGACGGCTTGCGCTCGAAGGAGACGAACACCGCCGCCGTGTGGCCGTCGGACACCGGTACGCGCAGGCACTGGGTGGTGATCGAGGGGCCGGCGGCGTTTACGATCTCGCCGTCCACGACTTCCCCCCAGATTTTGAGCGGCTCGCACTCGCTCTTCTCCTCCTCGCCCCCGATGTAGGGCACGACGTTATCGATGATCTCGGGCCAGGAGCTGAAGGTCTTGCCCGCCCCGGAAATTGCCTGATAGGTGCAGGCGAGGGCCTTGGTCACGCCGAAGCCCATCAGCGGATGGAGCGCCGGGACGTAGCTTTGCAGCGAGCAGTTGGACTTGACGGCGATGAAGCCGCGGCGGGAGCCCAGGCGCTTGCGCTGGTGTTCGATCACGGCGGCGTGGTCGGCGTTGATCTCGGGGATGATCATCGGCACGTCGGGGGTGTGGCGGTGGGCGGAGTTGTTGGAGATGACCGGGCACTCGAGCTTGGCGTAGCGCTCCTCGAGCGCCTTGATCTCCTCCTTTTTCATGTCCACCGCGCAGAAGATGAAGTCCACCGACGCGGCGATCCGCTCAGCGTCCGAACTCGCGTCCAGCACCACCATGTCCCGCACAAAGGCCGGGATGGGGGTGCTCATGGCCCAGCGTTCGCCGACCGCTTCGGCATAGGGCTTTCCCGCGCTGCGCGCCGAGGCGGCGAGGGCGGTGATATGAAACCAGGGGTGCTCGCTCAGCAGTGTGATGAAGCGCTGCCCGACCATCCCGGTCGCGCCGACGACGGCGACTCGATAATTTTTCATGACGTTCTCTCCTCTGTTAATAGATTATGCGGGTGTGCGGTTTTTGGCTTTCGGATTTCGGATAATAAAAAAACCGGTTGAAAACCGGCATGCATTACAATATAATAGAACTTAGCGCCTGAGGCGGCGCGCGGGCTGCGGCACGCCGCCATGCGGGCGTGGCACCCCGTCGTACCATCCTCAAAAAAGCGATAGCGCTCCATCATATTGCATGATGACAGTCATTTTCCTGTTCGGACAACTGACCAGAAAGCGGCGCGGACCGGCCCACGCTCTCTTCGGCAGCCCACCCTTTCCATGCGCGGCTGATGGCGAAATCGGTCCTTTCTCGCCGCGCTGTACTTTTGAAGGCTGCGCCTCTATCCTGTTATTTTCCTTGTCTGTCCATCCTGCACGGACAGCCTGCAAAGGGCTTCGCCGTGCGGATATTACACATATCTTAGCATTGTAAAGCGCTGATGTCAACAAGTTTTGAAAGTTGTGATAAAATGGATAAATTTGAAAGCGGTTCGTGGAATAAATCCGACTTCTGGTTCGAGCTTCCCGAGCACCTGATCGCCCAGACCCCCATCACCCCCCGCGACCACTCGCGGATGATGGAGATTTCCCGCGCCGGCGGCGTGATCAGCCACCGGCATTTTTACGACCTGCCGCAGGCGCTCAAAAAGGGCGACCTGCTGGTGATCAACGACTCCAGGGTCCTGCCCGCGCGGCTCTACGGCGAGAAGCGGGAGACTGGCGGCGCAATGGAGTTCCTGCTGCTCGAGCAGAAGGAACAGGATATCTGGGAGGTGCTGGTCCGCCCGGGCAAGCGCGCCAAGGAGGGGGCCCGCTTCGTCTTTGGCGGCGGGCTGCTCGAGGGGGAGGTGCTGACGACCGTCGAGGGCGGCAACCGGCTGGTGCGCTTTTCCTACGAGGGGAGCTTCTACGAGGTGCTGGAAAAGATCGGACAGATGCCCCTGCCCCCCTATATCACCCAGAAGCTGGAGGACAAGGAGCGCTACCAGACCGTTTACTCGAAGGAGGTCGGCTCGGCCGCCGCGCCGACGGCGGGATTGCACTTCACCCCCCGCCTGATGGAGGAGCTCGAGGGAATGGGGGTGCGCTTTGCCAGCGTCACGCTGCATGTGGGGCTCGGGACCTTCCGCCCGGTCAAGGTGGACGACATCAAAGAGCACAAGATGCATTCTGAGCACTACTTCGTCCCCGAAGAGACTGCCCGCCTGGTCGAAGAGACCAAGGCTGCCGGCGGCCGGGTGATCGCGGTGGGGACCACCAGCACCCGCACCCTGGAATCAGTCTATGCAAAGTACGGGAAAATCATCCCCTGCGAGGGGTACACCGATATTTTTATCTATCCCGGCTACCGCTTCGGGGTGCTCGACGGGCTGATCACCAACTTCCACCTGCCCGAAAGCACCCTGATCATGCTGGTTTCGGCCTTCCTGGGGTATCGGGAGACGATGGAGGCCTACCGCGAGGCGGTGCGCGAGCAGTACCGGTTTTTTTCATTCGGCGATTGTATGCTGATTCTATAACGGAGGAATTATGGAGCTTAAATTTCGCAACGTCACCAAGTCGGACCAGCGGGCGGTGGAGGAGCTGACCCGCGAGGCGTTCTGGAACGTCTACGCCCCCGGGTGCGACGAGCACTACCTGGCGCACCTCTTATGGCAAAGCGGAGCGCTCATCCCCGAGCTGGCGCTGATCGCCGAGCTGGACGGGGAGCTTGCGGGGAACATCCTCTATACCCGCGCCGGGATCGTGGACGGGCAGGGGGAGGAGCACGCGGTCGCCACCTTCGGGCCGGTGAGCGTGCGGCCAAAGCTGCAAGGGCGCGGGATCGGGCAGAAGCTGATCGAACACTCGCTCTCCCTCGCGCGCGGGATGGGAATCCCCGCCGTCTTCATCTATGGGGACCCGGATTATTACCGGCGCTGCGGGCTGCTGCCGGCCGAGCGCTTCGGGGTGCGCAACCGGGAGGGGAAATTCGCCGCCGCGCTGCAGGGGATCGAGCTGCTGCCCGGGGCGTTGCGGGGGATCACCGGGCGCTTTGCCGAGGACCCGGTATTTGAGATCGATCCCGCCGCCTCCAAGGAATTTGACCGCTCCTTCCCAAAGAAGGAGAAGGGCTACGCCCCCTCGCAGGACCGTTTTTTGGAGCTTGTGGGGATGGTACACGACTAAAATAAGGATAAGGAAGATCGGATGTATACCTTAATCAAACAGGAGGGCAGGGCCCGGCGCGGTACCTTTACCACCCCGCACGGGACCATCCAGATGCCCGCTTTCATGAACGTCGGGACCGCCGCCGCCATCAAGGGCGGGGTCTCCTCGCTGGACCTTAAAGAGCTGCGCTGCCAGGTCGAGCTGTGCAACACCTACCATCTCCACCTGCGCCCGGGGGACGACGTGGTGAGGGCGCTTGGCGGGCTGCACGGCTTCATGAACTGGGAGGGGCCCATCCTCACCGACAGCGGGGGGTTCCAGGTCTTTTCCCTCTCGTCGCTGCGCAAGATCCGCGAGGAGGGGGTGGAGTTCCGCTCCCACCTCGACGGGAAACGGATTTTCATGGGGCCGGAGGAGAGCATGAAAATCCAGTCGAACCTCGGCTCCACCATCGCGATGGCCTTTGACGAGTGCATTGAAAACCCCGCCGAATATGATTACACCAAGCGCAGCACCGAGCGCACCGCCCGCTGGCTGCGCCGCTGCCGGCAGGAGCTGGACCGCCTGAACGCCCTGGAAGGCACGCTCAATCCCCGCCAGATGCTCTTCGGGATCAACCAGGGCTCGACCTATGACGACCTGCGGATCGAGCACATGAAGGTGATCCGCGAAATCCCCTGCGAGGGCTATGCCATCGGGGGGCTGGCGGTGGGGGAGAGCGCCGGGGAGATGTACCATGTCATCGAGCAGGTGGAGCCCTTCATGCCAAAGGACAGGCCCCGCTACCTGATGGGGGTGGGCACGCCGGCGAACATCCTGGAGAGCGTGCGCCGCGGGGTGGACCTCTTCGACTGCGTCATGCCCAGCCGCAACGCGCGGCACGGGCACGTCTTTACCTGGGAAGGGATCCGCAACCTCAACAACGAAAAGTATAAGCTCGACCCCCTCCCGCTGGACGAAAGCTGCCAATGCCCCTGCTGCCGCGGCTTCTCGCGGGCCTATCTGCGGCACCTGCTGCGCGCGGGGGAGATGCTCGGCATGCGGCTGCTGGTCATGCACAACCTCTATTTCTACAACTCCCTGCTCGAGCAGATCCGCCGGGCCCTCGACGAGGGCCGCTACGAGGAATACTGCCGCAGGTGGCTCCCGGTTCTCTCCACGCGCATTTGAGGGGAAAAATTCGCGCAAAGCGGGTTGAATAGCGGTCTGCTCCATGCTATAATAGGTTACGTTACACAAAAACAGACGTTATCGGAGGTAAAACAATATGCTCAGTTCTTATCTGCTCCAGGCCGGGGCCGAAGGCGCCGCCGGCGGCGGGATGGCGGTCATGCTCATCCAACTGCTCCCCCTGGTGCTGATCTTTGTGGTCTTCTATTTCCTGCTCATCCGTCCGCAGAAGAAGCGCGACAAGGAAATCCAGAAAATGCGCTCCGCCCTGGAGGTTGGCGATGAAATCACCACCGCCGGCGGGATCATCGGCCGGGTCGTCTCGCTCAAGGACGACACCCTGGTCATCGAAACCGGTTCGGACCGCAGCAAGATCCGCATTGCGCGCTGGGCGGTGCAGACGAACAACACCGTGCACGACGACGTTGCCGAATAACGAATAGTCGGCCGCGCCGTGGAATACAAATATAGCGAGGGCGCACACCGCCCAGTCTATATTTGTGAGGTGCTGTTTATGTCCGGCAACCACAACAAGGCCGAGCTTCACGGGCTCCAGAAATACGTCCATCCCCTGCTGTGGGGGCTCGGCGCGGGGTGCGCCGTCTGTGTGGCGCTGCTGCTGCTTTTATCCGCCGTGATCGCGGTGCGGGATATCCCGCACATCGCCTTCGACCCGCTGATGGTGGTCGTCGGTGCGCTCGGCGCCCTTGCCGCGGGCTATCTCAGCGCGCGGCTGACGAAGGAGCGGGGGATGCTCATGGGGCTTTGCGCCTCCTTTGCGCTCTTCCTGCTGCTGGTGCTCTGCAACCTGCTGATCACCACCTGCAGCTTCGGCACCATCCTGCTGGTGAAGCTCTTCGCCATGCTGCTCGCCGGGGCGATCGGGGGGATCCTCGGGGTCAACCGCAAGGTGCGCCCCAGATAGTTGCGCGCGGGTGCGAAATATGCTAAACTAGGACCGTAAATTTTTTAGGCGGGATGTTTTCGCCTTGTGGCGAAGGGCGGTATCCGCCGCCGAAATTCCCGGAAAGGATTGATTTTGAATATGAAACATATCAAAACCCTCAACCAGGCCAACCTCAAAAAGAGCGCTGCCAAGGGCGGCTGCGGCGAGTGCCAGGCTTCCTGCCAGTCTGCCTGCAAGACCTCCTGCACCGTTGCCAACCAGAAGTGCGAGAAGTAAGATTTTCTTTCCCGGGTTCGTGGCCCGGCCAAAGATGAACAAATCCTCGCGGCCGTGTCGTCAGGTACGGGTGCGGGGATTTTGTTTTGTAAACTAAGGAGAAGTGCAAATGATACATAGCTATTCCCTGGGCGGCTACAACATCGTGCTCGACGTGCACAGCGGCGCGGTGCACCTGCTCGACGAGCTCAGCTTCAAGATGGTTTCGCTGCTGGCCCCTCCCTTGAGCGAGGAGTGCCCGCAGCAGGTGCTCTACGCGCTGCAGGGGGAATACCCCCTGTCCGATATCGTCGAGTCCTATGCCGAGCTGTACGAGCTTTACAAAGAGGACCAGCTCTTCAGTGCGGATACCTACGATGAGTTCGCGGGCAAGATGGTCTCCTCCCCGATCAAGGCGATGTGCCTGCATGTGGCGCACGACTGCAACCTGCGCTGCAAATACTGCTTCGCCGGGACCGGCAACTACAGCGGGCAGCGCTCGGTCATGCCAATAGAGGTCGGGAAGAAGGCGGTGGATTACCTGATCCACCACTCCGAGGGGCGGCGCAACCTGGAGGTGGACTTCTTCGGCGGCGAGCCGCTCCTCAATTTCGAGCTGGTGCGCGCGGTGGTGGAATACGCCCGCTCGCTCGAGCGGGAGCATAACAAGAAGTTCCGCTTCACCGTCACCACCAACGGGGTGCTGCTGGACGACGAGAAGATCGATTTCATCAACCGGGAGATGTACAACGTCGTCCTCTCGGTGGACGGGCGCAAAGAGGTCAACGACCGGGTGCGCGCCAGGGTGGACGGCAGCGGCTGCTACGATCTGATCATGCCCAAGTTTAAGCGCCTCGTCGAGCGCCGGGGCGACGGGCAGTACTATGTGCGGGGCACCTTCACCAGCTATAACCTCGATTTCAGCGAGGACGTGCTCCATTTCTACCGCGAGGGGTTCGATCAGATCTCGGTCGAGCCGGTGGTGGCCCCCGCCACGGCGGACTATGCCATCCGCGAGGAGCATCTGCCGCGCATCTTTGAGGAATACGAGCGGCTGGCGCGGACCATGCTGGAGATGAGAGGGCGGGGCGAGCGCTTCAATTTCTTCCACTTCATGCTCGACCTCGACCAGGGGCCCTGCGCCATCAAACGGCTGCGTGGGTGCGGTTGCGGCAACGAGTATGTCGCCATCACCCCGGACGGGGACGTCTACCCCTGTCACCAGTTCGTCGGGCTGGACGGCTGGAAGATGGGCTCGGTCTACGACCTGTCGGTGGACCGCAGCATGAAGGAGGATTTTGCCAAGGCCACCGTCTACGACAAGCCGCAGTGCAAGGAATGTTGGGCGAAGTTTTACTGCTCGGGCGGGTGCAACGCCAACAACCTGCAGTATGGCGGCAGCGTGCGCACCCCCTATACGCTGACCTGCGAGCTTGAGAAGAAGCGCCTGGAGTGCGCGATTATGATGAAAGCCGCCGAGCTGGAACCCATAGAGGTGTAATCCGGACAGGTCTAGAAAATTCCCTCCCCTCATATACTGGAAGAGACGAGGAAGGCTCAGGAGGGGGAAGTTTGAAAGATGAATCTTTCAGACTTGTGATTTTGCCCCTTGGGGGTCTTGCAGCCCCCATTTCGGCTTCGCCGAAACCGGCGCAAATTCCGGGAAAGGAAGGGACATCATCATTGGGAACAATTCGGACAAGGACCGCCCTGCCGCGTCAGGTGCGTTCCTTCTGGGAAAAGACGAGGGAGAACCTGCCGCTGATCCTGCTCGGGGCGCTCTTTGTACTTGGGGCGCTCTGCGGCAGCGGGCTGTATCAGACGATGAGCCCAAAGACTTCATCCATGCTCATGCTGCTTCTTTCGGGCAGCGGGACGGGGGAGGAGTTTCACTTCTTTGCCGATTGGGGAGCCGTGTTCCTGGCGAATTTCGCGATGGTGGCGCTGCTCTTCCTGTGCGGCTTCTGTGCCATTTCGCAGCCGGTGATCGTGCTCATCCCCTTTGTCAAGGGGCTCGGCTTCGGGCTGGTGGCGGCCTATAACATGGTGCTGCTCTCGCCCTACTCCTCCTTTTTCTGGCTCAAGTTTATGCCGGGGGCCTTCCTGGCCACCGCGCTGATACTGATGTGCGCCAAGCAGTCGCTGGGGCTGTCCTGCTATGTCTGCCGCTCGGTGTTCTGCCCGCCCTCGGGGGGCGGCGCGCCGCGCCAAGCCCCCCGCCCAACCTCGCTGGTGGGGCTGTATGGAATGAAATACCTGTTCTTCGTGCTGGTCTGCGCGGCATTCTCGCTGATCGACGTGCTCTTCGATCTGGCATATGCCGTCGTCACCGGCTGAATATTAGAGAAACCGGCCGCCGCCGGGCGGGCCGGTTCAATCAAGGAAGGGAAGTTGAAAACGTGGGATTGTTTGGCGGAAGCTATATGAAGGAAGGACCGGGCGTTTCCAAGGACGCTCCGGAGAAAAAGCGGTTTTTCCTCTTTTTCGAGCTGTATTTTCGCAAGTTCTGGAAGATGATCGAGCTCAATTTGCTCTACGTGGTCTTTTTCATCCCGGCGGCGGTGGGCGCCTGGATGTGGCTGGTCGGCGGGGCGAACATCCTATGTACCCTGCTCGTGCTGATTTCCCTGGTGCTCTATGGGCCGGCCACCGCGGCGATGACCTATGTGCTGCGCAATTATGCCCGGCAGGAGCACGCCTTCCTCTTTGCGGATTTTAAGGACAACTTCAAGTCCAACTTTAAGCAGGCGTCCATCTACGGCGTGTTTTCGGCGGTCGTGATGATCCTCATGTCGGTCGCCATCTGGTTCTACCTGGGCAGCGCCAAGGACAATAAGCTGATGTACGTCCCGCTCATCATCGCCATGGCGACCTTCATCATCTTCCTGTTCATGAACTTTTATATGTATACCATGATCGTCACCTTCGATATGAAGCTGCCCGCCATGCTCAAAAACGCCTTTATCTTCGCGGTGATCGGGGTGGTGCCAAACCTCGTCTCGCTGCTGGTGGTCGGTGGGATCACGGTGGCGCTCGTGCTCTTCTTCCCCATCAGCCTGCTGTTCGTGATCGTGATCGCACTGTCCACCATGTGCTTTGTGGTGACCTTCAACGCCTATCCCAGGATCGAGAAGCACATGATCATCCCTTATATGAAGGAGCACGAGCCCGAGGAGAAGAGCGAGGACGAGGAGACCGTCTTCTCGGACGAGCGGCTCATCCCCAAGGAGGAAGAAGGGAAATAGCGTGAAAGGCGGGGGCTCGCATTGAAGCAGAAAAGAGAAGGGGAGGCACTCACCCTCGGCGCGGTGATCGTCGCGGCGGGCAAGTCCAGCCGGATGCAGGGCGTGGACAAGCAGTTCCTCGAGCTCGAGGGCGTGCCGGTGCTGATCCGCTCGATCAGGGCCTTCGAGGAGCTCGGCTTTGTGCGCGAGATCGCGGTGGTGGTGCGCGAGGAGGAAATTCCCCGCACCATGGAGATGGCCCGCGCCTTCGGCCTTTCCAAGGTCAAGACCATCTGCGCGGGGGGTACAAGCCGGCAGCAGTCGGTCTTTAACGGGGTGCGTACCCTCTCGCCGGAATGCGGCTTCGTCGCCATCCACGACGGGGCGAGGCCCTTCATCGACCCGGGGGCGATCGCCGCCTGCGTGGCGGATGCGGCGCGCTGCCGCGCGGCCTGCGCGGCGGTACCGGTCAAGGACACCATCAAGCTGCGCGGGGAGGACGGGTGCATCGAGGGCACCCCGCCGCGTGAGCGGCTCTTCATCGCCCAGACCCCGCAGGTCTTCGAGCGCTCGCTCTACACGGCGGCAATGGAAAACGCCCTGGCGCGCGGGGAGGACTATACCGACGATTGCCAGCTCGTCGAGGCGCTGGGCCACCGGGTCTTTCTCAGCGAGGGGAGCTATCTCAATTTCAAGATCACCACCCCGGAGGACCTGATTCTGGCGCAGGCGCTGGCGGCCGGGGAAATCTATTAAAGGGCGGCTGATGAATGAGAATCGGACACGGATATGACGTACACCGCCTCGTCCCGGGGCGCAGGCTGGTGCTCGGCGGGGTGGAAATCCCGCACGAGCTGGGGCTGTTGGGCCATTCGGATGCGGACGTGGTCATCCATGCGGTGATCGACGCCATCCTCGGGGCGTTGGGCAAGGGGGACATCGGCGCCCTGTTCCCGGACACCGACGAGAAATACAAGGACATCGACAGCCGGGTGCTGCTGGAAAAGGTGTTCAAGATGATGGTGATCGAGGGCTGCCGGGTGGGCAACCTGGATGTGACCATCCTCGCACAGCGCCCGAAGCTCGCCCCCCATATCCCGCAGATGAAGGCGCAGCTCGCCCACCTGCTCGCCTGCGAGGAGTCGCGGGTGAACGTCAAGGCGACTACCGAGGAGGGCCTGGGCTTCACCGGGCGGCAGGAGGGGATTGCCTGCCACGCGGTGGTGCTTTTAATCGATTAACGGCGCGGTGCCCGGGACTGTTCACCGGTCGCAGACCGGTGGTGAGATTGTGGGGCTGTCCGCCCCACGCCCCGACCCCTTTCTTTTGTTTGAAAAGAAAGGGGGAAAGAAAGCAAACAAAGGAGGGGACGCCCCTCCTTGACCACCCCTCGCGCGACCACGCGCGGACTATACATATTTTAGCACGCCGCATGTGTGGAGCCCCGCTCCGGAAAACCGGAGCGGGGCTTTTTGCCCGCGCAGGCAACTGATGGCAACAACGATTGCACCCCCTTCGGGGGCCCTTTCCCGCGAAGGGGGAAAAGAAAGAACGCTGTGGATACTCCACAGCGTTCTTTCTTTGGGATTATCCCCACAATATCCTTTGCGTGTTGGGAATATAATAAACCTTGATCCGGCAGCGGTCAGACATATATATAGCCGCGTTGGTGGTGGGCTCCGGTTGATGCGGCAGAGCCACGCAGTCGTGCAGCGGAAGGTGAAGAAAACGTTCATACCAGTAAGGGGTCAAATGAAGGTGCTCCCGCCCGGTTATGGCTTCAATACAAAAGATTTCCTTCGCATCCCTCATGCGCAACAGCGTCTCTACGGCGAGTATTTGAAAGACACTGTCGCCGGAAAACCAGAAGGCCAGCGGATACTCCCGCTCAATGATTTCATGGAACGCCTTGCAAACGGTCCGCTTGAGCGCCCGGATCGCGGCAGTGTTGCTTTCGTCTTCAAAGGGGAGCCCCGGCCGGACCATCGGAATGATGGCTACCGAGCGCTCATAAGGTATTTCAGTGAAGGGCATGGGATACCTCCTAAAATTTAAAAATGATCTTTATTAGATCATATTCTATCACTGTCTGGATTTAATATCAAGGTAGGAAGTTCATTATTAGAACATTTTATTTTGGTGAAAAGATGAAGATTAATTTTCCAGACGGTAAAAAGAACGTGATCGGATCAAATGTCCGCAAAGCAAGGAGGAGGCTCAAGCCGCCGTTAAATCAAAGGGAGTTGGCTGAGAAACTTCAACTGGCAGGGTGTGACATTGACCGTTTGACGATCAGCAGAATTGAAAGAGGCGAAAGACTAGTAACGGATTTTGAAGTTCGGGCTTTGAAAGAAGTGCTTGGTGTAAGTTTTGAAGATTTGTATAAGAACACAAATAATTAAGGACCAGGTTGCACCTGGTCCTTAATTATTATTGCACTTGTCCATTTACTATAAAAATGGTATAATATTCCTTACAGGGACACCAAACGCAGGGCGGCTTGTCACTCCCGAACGAAGGGGGTGATGCCCAATGGAGTATTACATAATAGTTTTAACCTTGTTACTACTGTTGGTAATAACCATAAAAAAATAGCCGCCCACGTCCAATGAGTGCGGCTATTTCTGCGTAAATCGGACAAGCCGTTTTGCGGTGTCCCTGTGTTTTTATTATAGCACACCCGCCAGAAAATGCAAGAGGGCGACCCCCTTCGCGGGGAAGGGCACAATCGTTGTTGTGATCAGTTGCCTGCGCGGGCAAAACAAGACGCGGCGTGCTAAAATATGTATAGTCCGCGCGTGGTCGCGCGAGGGGAGGTCAAGGAGGGGTATCCCCTCCTTTGTTTGCTTCTTTTGGGTCTTTTCTTTCAAATAAAGAAAAGACCTCAGGGTGCGGGGCGGAAGCCCTGCATCGCACCCCCCGCTTTTCCCTTGACAGATGGCAGGGGGGATAGTAAAATATTATAATAGCCTCATTGTGGAGTTTTGCGCCCTGCGCAGCACGGCACAGGGCTGTAAGAGCAGGAGAGGATGGTCCAATATGGTCAAAAGTATGACCGGCTACGGCCGGGCCCAGCGCCAGATCGGCGGGCGGGACATCACCGTTGAAATCAAGGCGGTGAACCACCGCTTTTTCGAGTTTTCCGCCAGGGTGCCCCGTATTTACGGATACCTTGAGGAGAAGCTCAAATCCTTCGTGGGGAGCCGCGTCGCGCGCGGGAAGGTCGAGGCCGGGGTCACCATCCTGAACCTGCAAAGCGGCAGTGCCGACGTGCAGATCAATCTCGACCTGGCCAGGGGCTATGTCTGTGCGCTGCGGGACCTGTGCGACCCGCTGGAGCTGCGTGACGACCTCTCGCTGAGCGCCATTGCGCGCTTCAATGACATCTTCACCGTGCGCAAGAGCGAGGAGGATGAAGAGGAGGTCTGGGCGGCGGTTTGCGAGGTCGCCGGGGAGGCGGTCGCCGCCTTTGTCGCCATGCGCGAGCGGGAGGGCAAGCGCCTGCGCGAGGACCTGCTCCAGAAGCTCGAGAGGATCGAAACGCTGGTCGGCACGGTGGAGGAGCGCTCCCCGCAGACGGTGGCGCAGTACCGCGAGCGGCTCTATCAGAAGCTGCAGGAGGTGCTGGGCGACCGCAGCGTGGACGAGGGGCGGGTGCTGACCGAGGCGGCCGTCTTTTCCGAGCGGATCGCGGTGGACGAGGAAACGGTGCGCCTGCGCAGCCACCTCTCCCAGTTCCGCAAGATTTTGGACACCCCCGAGGCGGTCGGGCGCAAGCTCGATTTCCTGGTGCAGGAGATCAACCGCGAGTGCAACACCATCGGCTCCAAGGCGCAGGACGTGCAGATCGCCGGGGTCGTGGTGGAGATGAAGAGCGAGATCGAGAAAATCCGTGAGCAGATCCAGAACATCGAGTAATCGAAGAAGGAGCCTCTCTGTATGAAACTGATCAATATCGGGTTTGGCAACATGGTGTCGGCCCAGCGCCTGGTGGCCATCGTCTCGCCTGAGAGCGCACCCATCAAGCGGATCATCGCCGACGCCAAGGAGCGCGGCAGCCTGATCGACGCGACCTATGGCCGGCGCACCCGCGCGGTGATCATCACCGACAGCGACCACGTCATCCTCTGTGCGGTGCAGCCCGAGACGGTTGCCAACCGCTTCATCGACGAGGATGAGGAGGACGAGGATGAATAAGCGCGGGCGGCTGATCGTCCTTTCCGGCCCCTCCGGAGTCGGCAAGGGGACGGTGCTCGCCAGGTACCGGGAGGAGCATCCCGGTGTGCGCCTGTCCATCTCGGCCACCACCCGCGCTCCGCGCCCGGGGGAGGCCGACGGCGAGCACTACTTCTTTTTGAGCCGGGAGCAGTTCGAGGAAAGAATCGCGCGCGGCGGTATGCTCGAGTGGGCACAGTACAATAATAACTATTACGGGACCCCGCGCGACTATGTGGAGCGCGCGCTCGAAGCGGGCGAGGACGTGGTGCTCGAGATCGAGGTGCAGGGCGCGATGAAGGTAAGGGAGCAGCTGCCCGAGGCGCTGCTGGTCTTCGTCATGCCGCCGAGCTTCGGGGAGCTGCGCCGCCGCCTTTGCGGGCGGGGCACCGAGGACCCCGAGACGATCAGGGGCCGGCTCTGTGCAGCCGCGCGCGAGCTCGCACACGCGCACGAGTACGATTATATCGTCATCAACGATACGGTGGAAAGCGCCGCGTCCACCCTTTCGAGGGTGCTCGACGGGGCGCGTGATCTGGTAAAATATAACCTTAACTTTATTTCGGAGGTATTACAAGATGCTCAGACCAGTGATGTCGCAGATTAAACGGGAAGACCAGAGCAATTATTCCTTTGTGTTCGCGGTGGCCAAGCGCGCCCGCGAGATCGCCGAGGAGATCGAGAACGATCCGGATTCGTCCGACTACAAGCCGGTGGACCTGGCGGTCAACGAGTTCGCGACCGGCAAGGTGAAGATGGGCCGGGTCGTCACCATCGACGAGAAATAGGGCCCGTGCGCAAGGGGGGAATGTCCCATGTGTTTTCGCGATAAGACCATCGTGCTCGGGGTGACCGGGTCGATCGCCGCCTACAAGGCGGCGCAGCTTTGCAGCGACCTGCATAAGACCGGGGCGCAGGTGCATGTCATCATGACCGGGAGCGCGACGAAGCTCGTCGCGCCGCAGACCTTCGAGACCCTGTCGGGGAACCGGGTCTCAGTGGAGACGTTCGACCGCAATTTCGAGTGGAACGTCATGCACGTCTCGCTGGCCAAGAAGGCGGACGTGTTTGTCGTCGCACCCGCCACGGCCAATTTCATTGCGAAGATGGCCCAGGGCCTGGCGGACGACATGCTTTCCTCGACCATCCTCGCCGCTGGCTGCCCCAAGCTCATCTGCCCGGCGATGAATACCGGCATGTATGAAAATCCCGCGACCCAGGAGAACCTTCGGATTCTGCGTGGGCGCGGAATTTCTATTGTCGAACCCGCCAGCGGCCTGCTCGCCTGCGGGGATGAGGGCAGGGGGAGGCTCGCTGATCTCCCGGTGATCGAGGAGGCCATCTCCTACGCGCTGCAAACCGGGAAGCCCCTCTGTGGAAAGCGGGTGCTCGTCAGCGCCGGGGCCACCCGCGAGGCGCTGGACCCGGTACGCTTTATCACCAACCATTCCACCGGGAAGATGGGCTACGCTATCGCTCTGGCCGCCAGGGCCATGGGCGCCCGGGTGACGCTGGTCTCGGCCAACGTGGCGCTGCGCGACCCCTACGACGTCGAGGTGGTCCCGGTCGTGAGCGCCCAGGAGATGTACGACGCGGTGATGGAGCGGCTGCCGGAAGCGGACATCGTGGTCAAGACGGCGGCGGTGGCCGACTACCGCCCGGCCGAGACGGCGGGGGAAAAGATCAAGAAGTCCGACGGGGCTCTGACCCTTTCGCTCACCCGCACCCGGGATATTTTATACGAGGTCTGCCAGAAGAAGGCGCCCGGGCAGCTGGTCTGCGGCTTCTCGATGGAGAGCGAGAACCTATTGGAAAACTCGCGCCAGAAGCTGCGGCGCAAGGGGTGCGACCTGCTGGTGGCCAACTCCCTGCGCACGCCGGGGGCGGGCTTCGGGGTGGACACCAACGTCGCCTGGCTGCTGACCGAAGGAGGCGAGCAGGAACTGCCGCTGATGAGCAAGCGGGAGCTGGCCGCGGTCATTATGGGGAAGCTCGCCGCCATGCTCGAGGCATAGAATTTTGACGGGAGGGACGATATGCCGCAGGTAGCGCAAGTGGCGGTGGACAAGGCGACTTCGTCCTTCGACAAGCTCTTTTCCTACCGCGTCCCGCGGGAGATGGAGGGGACGCTGCGCCCCGGCTGCCGGGTGATGGTCCCCTTCGGGGCGGGGAACAGGAAGCGCCAGGGGATGGTGTTCGCCCTGGCCGAGGCGGCGGAGGATGCTACGCTCAAGCCGGTGTCCGCCCAGCTCGACGAGAACCCGGTGCTGAGCGCCGAGCTGCTCGCGCTCTCGAAGCATCTGCGGGACACGGTGTTCTGCACCTATTACGAGGCGGTGCGCCTGATGGTCCCGGCGGCTTTGGACACCAAGGTCGAGCACAGCTACGCCTTAAATCCCGACTGGGAGGAGGACGGGGCGCTGAGCGCCGACGAGAGCCTGGTGCTCGGCTACCTCGCACACCGCCGCGCCCCGACGCGGGAAAAGGCGGTCTGCGACGCGCTGGGCTTTGCGGATGAGCGGGTGCTGCGCACCCTCTATGAGCGGGGGGCGCTGGTGCGCGAGGAGGAGCTGCGCCGCCGGGTGCTGGACGATAAAATCACCATGGTGCGCCTGTGCAGGGAGGAAGGGGCCTCCATGACACAAAAGCAGCGGGCGGTTTATGAGTTTTTGCAGGAATGCGGCACCGCCTCGCTCAAGGAATGCTGCTACTATGCCGCGGTCACCCGCGCGGTGGTCGACAACATGCAGAAAAAGGGCCTGGTGGAATACTACGAGCGGGAGGTCTACCGCAACCCCTACCGGGACCGCGTCCACAAGGCGGGGGAGGAGATCGTCCTCTCGGGCGAGCAGCAGCAGGCCCTGTCGGCGCTGGAGGAGATCCAGAAAAAAGGGGAGTACGCGGTCTCGCTCCTGTTCGGGGTGACCGGCAGCGGGAAGACCCAGGTCTTTTTGAAGCTGGCCCAGCAGGTGGTGAAGGTGGGGCGGGGCGTGCTGGTGCTGGTGCCCGAGATCGCCCTGACCCCGCAGACGATTGGGAAATTCCAGTGCTGCTTCGGCGGCTCTGTGGCGGTCATCCATAGCGCCCTCTCACTCGGCGAGCGGCTCGACGAGTTCAAACGTATCCGGCGCGGCGAGGCCAGCGTGGTGGTGGGCACCCGCTCGGCCGTCTTCGCGCCGATCGAAAACCTCGGGCTGATCATCATCGACGAGGAGCAGGAGCAAAGCTACAAGTCCGAGAAGACCCCGCGCTTCCACGCGCGGGACGTCGCCAAATGGCGGGCGCATTACCACAGCACCCAGCTGCTGCTCGCCTCGGCCACCCCCTCGGTGGAAAGCTATTACCAAGCCAAAAACGGGAAGTACGCGCTCATCCCCCTGCGCGGGCGGTATACCGGCTCGCGCCTTCCCGACGTCTATATCATCGACACGGCCGCCGAGGGCCTCGCGGCGGGCTCGTCGGTCCTCTCGCAGAGGCTCTGCGACGAGCTGTACCACAATTTACAGGCGGGGGAGCAGTCGATCCTGCTGCTCAACCGCCGGGGCTACCACACCCTGGTCAAATGCAAGGACTGCTCCGAGGTGGCGCGCTGCCCCAACTGCTCGGTCTCGCTGACCTACCACAGCGCCAACGACTCGCTGTGCTGCCACTACTGCGGCTATATCCAGCCGCGGGAGTCGCCTTGTGGGGAGTGCGGCGGCCAGCTCACCCGCTGGCAGGGCGCGGGCACCCAGCGCGTGGAGGAGGAGCTCAAAAGCCTCTACCCCGGCGCGCGGGTGCTGCGCATGGACATGGACACCACCATGCACAAGTTTTCCCACGAGGAGTATTTCGGCCGGTTCGCCGCGCACGAATACGACATCATGGTCGGCACCCAGATGGTGGCCAAGGGCCTCAACTTTCCCGACGTGACGCTGGTGGGGGTGCTCGGCACCGACCAGTGGCTCTTTTCGGACGATTTCCGTTCCTTCGAGCGGACCTTCGGCCTGCTCACCCAGGTGGTGGGCCGGGCCGGGCGCAGCGAAAAGCGGGGCCGGGCCTTCGTGCAGACGATGTGGCCGCAAAACCCGGTGATCGAGCAGGCCGCCGCCCAGCACTACGAGCAGTTTTTCGCGCAGGAGATCGGCACCCGCCGCCTCGGGCTCTACCCGCCCTTTTGCGACGTGTGCGCTTTAGGGGTCACCTCGCCCGACGAGGAGGCGGCGAAGGCCGCCTCACAGCAGCTGAGCGCGATCCTGGGCCGGATCGCCGCGCAGAGCTACCCCGACCTGCCGCTGCGGGTGCTCGGGCCGAGCGACTTCGCGCTATACAAGATGGGCGGCAAGTACCGGCGCAAGCTGATTTTGAAGTGCCGCAACAACGCGCGCACCCGCGCGCTGCTGCGGCAGGTGCTCGCGGCCTTCGAGGAGCAAAAGCAAAAGAAGAAGGTAACGGTGTTTGTCGACATGTATTACGATAATTTTTAATATGATGATTTAGGCCGCCCATGGCGGCATGGAGGTTATGTTATGGCCATCAGAATTATTGTCAAAGAGGGCGAGGATGTCCTGCGCAAGAAGAGCCGGGAGGTCACCAAGTTCGATGAGCGGCTCTGGCAGCTGCTCGACGACATGGCCGAGACGCTCTACGGTTCGGGCAACGGCGTGGGGCTCGCGGCCCCCCAGGTGGGGATCCTGCGGCGGGTGGTGGTGATCGATGTGGGCGAGGGGCTCATCGAGCTTGTCAACCCCGAGATCGTCTCCAAGAGCGGCGAGCAGACCGGCAGCGAGGGGTGCCTCTCCTGCCCGGGCGAGTACGGGATCGTCACCCGCCCGAAGAAGGTGCGGGTGCGAGCTTTCGACCGGCACGGCAAGCCCTATGAAATCAGCGGCGAGGACCTGCTCGCGCGGGCCTTCTGCCATGAGATCGACCACCTCGAGGGGCGGCTCTTCAAGGACATCGCCTCGCGCATGCTCGAGCCGGACGAGGTCTCGGGGGACGTGGAGGAATAACGGATGAAGGTTGTATTCATGGGCACCCCCGATTTTGCGGTGCCCACTTTACAGCGGCTGCTGGACGACCACCACCAGGTGCTGGCCGTCTACACCCAGCCGGACAAGCCGGTGGGACGGGGCTACCAGCTGCGTGAGCCGCCGGTCAAGGTCCTGGCCAAGGCGCACGATATCCCGGTTTATCAGCCCAAAACCCTGCGCGACGGGCAGGCGGCCGAAGAGATCGCGGCCCTCGCCCCCGACGCGGTGGTGGTGGTCGCCTATGGCAAGATACTGCCCAAGGGGATACTTGACATTCCAAAGTATGGCTGCATCAACCTGCACGCCTCACTGCTGCCCAAGTACCGGGGCGCCGGACCGATCCAGTGGAGCGTAATCCGGGGCGAGCAGGTCACCGGTGTGACCAGCATGTATATGGGCGAGGGGCTGGACACCGGGGATGTGATCCTGCGGCAGGAGACCCCGATCGGCCCCGAGGAGACCGCCAGCGAGCTGCACGACAGGCTCAGCGTGATGGGCGCGCAGTGCATCTCGGAAACCCTCAGCCTGCTCGAGGCGGGGCGGGCGAAGCGCCATCCCCAAAACGATGGGGAAGCCACCCTGGCCCCGATGATCGACAAGCACCTCGGCGAGCTCGACTGGAAGAAGAGCGCCGGGGAGCTGCACAATCTGGTGCGGGGGCTCAGCGGGTGGCCGGTGGCCTACACCTATCTCGACGGCAAGCTACTGAAAATCCACCGCGCGGCGGTGTGCGAACTGCCCTCGCCGGGGCCCGGCGTGGTGCTGGAGGGCGAGCGCTTCCTGGTCGGCTGCGGGGACGGGGTGCTCGAGCTGCGCGAGGTCCAGCTCGAGGGCAAGCAGCGCATGGAGGCCTCCCTTTTCCTGCGCGGGCGCAGGTGCGCCGGGAAAATTCTCGGAAAATAGACAGGAAATGGATTTTATAACGCTTCATTCACAGAACGTTAAACTCTTTGGGGTAAACTAAGTAGGTATGCTGGACTTCTTATAAAGTCCTGTAGAATGACCTGCGAAGGAAGGAAACGTGGCGATGTATCTCGGCTATATGTATCTCGATCCGCTGTATATTATCCTGGTGATTCCCGCGGTGATTATCGCGGCCATCGCACAGGCCAACGTGTCGGGCACGTTCAGTAAATATTCCAAGGTGCGCACCGCGCGCGGCTACACCGGCGCCGAGGCGGCGCGGGCGATCCTGGACGCGAACGGGCTGTATAACGTGCGGGTGGAGCGGGTCGCCGGGAACCTGAGTGACCACTTCGACCCGCGCCAGAACGTCATCCGCCTCTCCCAGGGGGTTTACGACAACGCCACCGTCGCGGCGGTGGGGGTGGCCGCCCACGAGAGCGGGCACGCGGTGCAGTACGCCACCGGCTACGCGCCGATCAAGCTGCGAAACGCCATCGTGCCGATCACCCAGTTCGGTTCCTCCCTCTCGATCCCGGTGCTGCTGCTCGGCTTCTTCATGGGGCTGCAGCCGCTGGTCTACGCGGGGATCATCCTCTTTTCGGCGATGGTCGTCTTCCAGCTGGTCACCCTGCCGGTCGAGTTTAACGCGAGCTCCCGGGCGCTGGCGATCATCGAGGAGCAGGAGCTGCTGGGAAGCGAGGAGCTGCGGGGTGCTAAAAAGGTGCTGGGCGCGGCGGCACTCACCTATGTGGCGGCGCTGCTGGTGTCGCTCATGCAGCTGCTGCGGATCATCCTGCGCTTCGGCGGCAGGAGGAGGGACTGATGGGCGGCGAGCGAAAGATTGCGCTCGATGCGCTGCAAAAAATCGAAGAGCAGGAAAGCTATTCCAACCTGGTGCTCGAGCGTTTGCCGGGCGGTCTCGGCGCGCGGGAGCGCGCCTTCGTCTGCGCATTGGTCTACGGGGTGCTCGAGCGCCGGATCACGCTCGACTTTGTGCTTTCCCGCTACCTCAGGCGCCCGGTGGAAAAGCTGGATGCGCCGGTGCGCGCCATCCTGCGCATGGGGGTCTACCAGCTGCTCTATATGGATTCGGTGCCCCCCTCGGCGGCGGTCAACGAGAGCGTGAAGCTCGCGCGCGCCGCGGGCAAAACCAGTGCGGGGAGTTTAATCAACGGGGTGCTGCGCGCGTTTCTGCGCGACGGGGGGGAGCTGGTCCTTCCGGGCGACCCGAAGAAGGCGGCGAGCGTGCGCTACAGCGCCCCTCAGTGGCTGGTTTCCAGCCTGATGGAAACTTACGGCGAGGCGGCGGCCGCCTCGTTTTTGGAGCATTCTCTTGTTCCCGCGCCGCTGACGGTGCGGGTGAACACCCTGAAAACCACCCCGCAGGCGCTGATCGCGAGGCTGCGGGACGAAGGGGTGGAAGCCGCGCCGGCGCGGGGAGAAGAGAGCGCTCTTATCCTCAAAGACAGCGGCTCCCTTCTGGGGCTGCCCTCGTTCCGGGAAGGGCTGTTCCATGTGCAGGACCTCTCCAGCCAGCTCTGCGTGCGCGCGCTGGATGTGCGCCCCGGCATGCGGGTGCTGGACGCCTGCGCGGCGCCCGGGGGCAAGAGCTTCACCGCCGCGCAGTACATGGAGAACCGCGGGGAGCTCATCGCCTGCGACATCCATGAGCACAAAGTGGAGCTGCTGCGGCAGGGGGCCGGGCGGCTGGGGATCAATATTCTGACGCCCCGGCAGCGGGACGCCGCCGTGCCGCAGGAGGGCGAGGCGGCGTTTGAGCGGATCCTCTGCGACGTGCCCTGCAGCGGCCTGGGGATCATGAGGCGCAAGCCGGAGATCAAATACAAGGACCCGGCAAAATATCGGGAGCTGCCGGACCTCCAGTATAAAATCCTGGAAACCTCCTCACACTATATGGGAAGGGATTCCATTTTAATCTACTCGACCTGTACCCTGAGACGGGAAGAAAACGAGCAGGTGGTGGACCGCTTTTTAGACGGGCACCCCGGTTTTGCGCCCTGTGAGCGCGAGGTTCTCGGCGGCGCATGGAGCAGGACCCTCCTGACGGGAGCGGATTATAGCGGGGACGGCTTCTTCATTGCGGCCATCAAACGCACGGGGACAAAGAAATGAAACAGGACATCAAATCACGCACAACCGAACAGCTGCAGGAGGAGTTTTCACTCCTTTCGCTGCCGCGTTTCCGCGCCGGGCAGGTCTACGCCTGGCTCCACCAGAAGGGGGCGCGCTCCTTTGAGGAGATGACCAACCTCCCCAAGGATTTGCGCGCCCAGCTCGACGGCCGGTATTACATAAACCGCCTGGAGGTGGAGCGGCGGCTGGTCTCGAAGGTCGACGGCACTGAAAAGTACCTGCTGCGCCTTGGCGACGGCAACTGCATCGAGGCGGTGCTGATGGAGTATCACCACGGCAACACCCTTTGCATCTCCACCCAGGTCGGCTGCCGGATGGGCTGCAAATTCTGCGCATCCACCCTGGGCGGGCTGGTGCGCAACCTGACGGCGAGCGAAATGCTCGACGAGGTCTACACCGCCGAGCGCGTCAGCGGGCGGACAGTGGGCGGGGTGGTGCTCATGGGGATCGGGGAGCCGCTGGACAACTTTGACAACGTGGTGGCCTTCATGACGATCCTCTCCTCCAAGGAGGGGCGCAATTTGAGCCTGCGGCATCTGTCGCTCTCCACCTGCGGGCTGGTGCCCGAGATTGAGCGCCTCGCGCAGTACCACTTCCCGCTGACGCTGTCCATCTCGCTGCACGCGCCGCAGGACGTGACCCGGCGGCAGATCATGCCGATAGCAAACCGGTATCCGCTAAAAGAACTCATGGCCGCCTGCGAGCGGTACTTTGCCGAAACGGGGCGCAGGATCTCCTTCGAGTACGCCCTGATCGTCGGCCAGAACGACACCCCCGCCCACGCGAAGGAGCTCGCAAAGCTCTTGGGCGGGAAGAATTGCCATATCAACCTGATCCCGGTCAATGAGGTCAAGGAGCGCGCCGCGCGCCGCCCGCAAAAAGCGGCGGTCGAGGCGTTTCGCGCGAGCCTCGAGCGCGCCGGACTCAACGCCACGGTGCGCCGGGAGCTGGGGAGCGACATTGCCGCCGCCTGCGGGCAGCTGCGGCGGGAGAGCGCTCGACAGACAGAGCAAAAGGAGGAACTTTGAGGTGCTCAAAGCGACGGGACTGACCCACAAGGGCACGGTACGTGCCCAGAATCAGGATGTCTTTCGGCTCAAGGTCCTGGGGGAGAGCCTCGGGTACGCCATGGTCTGCGATGGGATGGGCGGCGAGAAGGCGGGGGACATCGCCAGCCTTGCCACCATCGAGATGATCGACCGCTATCTCAAAAAGGGCTTGACGCCACAGCTGCCCCTCAACTCAGTGCGTTCTCTCATCATGACCGCCGTGAGCGCGGCGAACGCGGTGGTCTACGAGCAGGCGCAGAAGGACGAGCGCTTCCATGGGATGGGCACCACCCTGGTGATGGCCATCGTTTCGGGGCAGACGCTGCACATCTGCCATGTGGGGGACAGCCGGATTTACCTGGTCCAGGGCGGCGAGACCTTGCAGCTGACCAAGGACCATTCGATGGTCCAGATGCTCGTCGACAAGGGGGAGCTCAGCCAGAGCGAGGCGGACACCCACCCCAAGAAGCACTACATCACCCGGGCCATTGGGGTCGCTCCCAGGGTGGAGCCGGACTACGCGGAATACCCCTTCGGGCAGGGGCAGGTGCTGCTTCTTTGCTCGGACGGGCTGTCGAACTACCTGCCGCAGGAGCAGGTAGCCGAAGAAGTGATGAAATGCGTGCGGCAGCATTCGGCCGCCCCGCTGATCGATTACGCCCTGGCCGCCGGCGGCGCGGACAATGTGACCGCGGTCATCCTGACCGACGAATGAGGGCTCAGCGCAGCCCAACCTTGCGAAATGCGGAGGACCTGTGATTATGGATAAATACATCGGAAAAAGGCTGGACGGCCGGTATGAGATCCGGGAGCTGATCGGGATCGGCGGGATGGCCAACGTCTACAAGGGATACGACATCGTCGAAAACCGCCCGGTGGCGGTGAAAATCCTGCGGGACGAATACATGGGCAACGAGGAATTCCTGCGGCGCTTCCGCAACGAATCCAAGGCGGTCGCCACCCTCTCCCACCCCAACATCGTCAAGGTGTACGACGTCAGCTTCTCCCAGAAGATGCATTCCATCGTGATGGAGTACATCGACGGGATCACCCTAAAGGAGTTTATCGACCAGCAAGGCAAGCTCAGCTGGAAGGAGACGCTTCACTTCACCGTGCAGGTGCTGCGCGCGCTGCAGCATGCGCACGACAACGGGATCGTCCACCGGGACATCAAGCCCCAGAACATCATGCTGCTCTCGGACGGAACCATCAAGGTTACCGACTTCGGGATCGCCCGCTTTGCCAGGAGCAACACCAAGACTATTACCGACCGGGCGATCGGCTCGGTGCACTATATCTCCCCCGAGCAGGCGCAGGGCGGGGTGATCGACGAGAAGACCGACATCTATTCGGTGGGCGTGATGATGTACGAGATGCTCACCGGAAAGCTGCCCTTCGACGCGGAATCCCCCGTGTCGGTCGCCCTCAAGCAGATCCAGTCCCAGCCGGTGCGCCCGATTGCGCTCAACCCCGAGATCCCCGAGGGCCTCGAGGCGATCACCATGCGCGCCATGCAGAAGGACCCGGCCCGGCGCTATCAGTCCGCGGCCGAGATGCTGCGCGACATCGACGAATTCAAGAAAAACCCGAGTATAAGCTTTGCCTATAAATATCTCACCACCCCCGAGGCGGCCCCGGTGCACGCCAACGCCGCCGAAGGGCATACCCGCTCGCGCACCGCGGTCCACTCCGCCAATGTGGCCGCGGCCCAGAAGCTGGGCAAAAAGCATGCCGCGCCCGAGCCGCCCGCCCAGGATGAGGACGACGATTTCGACGAGCCGCGGCGCATCCCCTTCCTCTCGGTGCTCACCGGGATCACGGTGGCCTTTGTGCTGGTGTCCGCCATCTTCGTGGGGACGATGTTTTACTTCAACAACCCCTTCCAGACGGTGGAGAACGTCAAGGCCCCCGATCTGGTGGGGCAGAAGTTCGACTCGGTCAAGTACGACCCGACCTATGCGGATGTGGAGATCCGGGTCGAGCGCAAGGAATTCAACGACAAGTATGAAAACGGAGAAATCTACGAGCAGAACCCCAAGGCCGGGCGGGACATCAAAAAGGGCTCGGTGATCGAGGTCAAGGTCAGCGCGGGCGCGCAGGTGATGACCCTGATGGACCTTAGCGGCATGGAGGTCAACGAGGCCTATACCGCGCTCAAGGCCAAGGGGCTCGAAAAGGTCAACGAGATGCGGGTCTACTCGGACACGGTGGCCGAGGGGTACGTCGTCAAGACCGATCCCGAGCCGAACACCCAGGTGGGGCCGGACACCGAAATCCAGGTCTTTGTGAGCATGGGGCGGGAGAACAAGATGCTCTCCATCCCGAACGTCGAGGGGATGAACGTCACCGACGCCAAACGGCTGCTCAAGAACTTCAAGATTTCCATCGGTAAGGTGGAATCGGTCGAGAGCGACCTGCCGCCCGGGACCATCGTCAAGCAGTATCCCGAGGAGGGGGCCGAGGTGCCGCAGGGCAGCTCGATCGACGTCGAAATCAGCTCGGGCGACGGGGACTTGCAGAAGCTGTCTATCGCCATCACCCTGCCGAAGATCGACTCGCTGGTGACGGTCGAGGCGTGGCTGGACGGCGTGCTGATCCACGAGGAGAAGATGACCCCCGCCCAGCAGGAGGACACCAAGTGGGAGAAGGCCTACGAGGGCTATGGCACCCAGACGCTGGAGATCCGGATCAACGGGGTGCTCTACCAGTCCTTCGAGGTGGACTTCGACGAGGGCAAGCACCGCAAGGAGGTCGACAACTCCGAGATGTTCACGTCCGGCGTGCCCGAGAGCAGCGGCGGGGAGGATTCCAGCAGCTCGGAGGAACCGGAGGATGAGGAATAACCGATGACGCCAGAGTATCAGCAGGGATTGATCGTGCGGGCGCTGGGGGGCTTTTACTACGTCAAAACCCCCGGCGGGACCTATGAATGCAAGGCGCGCGGGCTGTTCCGCAAGGAGGGGATCAGCCCTTTGGTGGGCGACCGGGTCAAGATCCAGCTCACCGGGCAGCAGGGCTTTATCGAGGAGATCGACGAGAGGCGCAACAGCCTGATCCGCCCGCCGGTGGCCAATCTGGACCGGCTGGTGCTGGTGGTGTCGGTCGTTTCGCCGCCGCCAAACCTCCTGGTGCTGGACAAGATGATCGCCATCGCCGAATACAAGAACATCGAGCCGGTGCTAGCGGTGACCAAGACCGACCTGTGCGAGGACAGCTCGGAATACGACCGGCTCTGCGCGCTCTACCGCGAGGCGGGCTTCCGGGTCTTTGCCGTGTCGGCCGTCACGAGGGAGGGCACCCGCCCGCTGCGGGAATACCTCTCGGACGGGATCAACTGCTTTTGCGGGAACACCGGCGCCGGGAAGTCGAGCCTGCTCAACGCCATCATGCCCGATCTCGCGCTCAAGACCGCCGAGATCAGCCAGAAGCTCGGCCGGGGCCGGCATACCACCCGCCATGCCGAGCTCTACGAGCTCGAGGGCGGCGGCTACATCGCCGACACCCCCGGCTTCTCGGCGGTGGAGCTCTCCCGCTACGAGGTCATCCGCAAGGAGGAGCTGCAGCGCTGCTTTCGGGAGTTTGCTCCCTATCTCGACGGCTGTCGGTTTACCGGCTGCTCACACACCTGTGAAAAGGGGTGCGCGGTGCTAATCGCCGCCGGGGAGGGCAGGATCGCCGAAAGCCGCCTGCAAAGCTACAGGGTGATGTACGAGGACGCCAAACAGATCAAGGAATGGGAGCTCGATAAGCGATGAAAAGGGGACTGATCGTCGCCGCCGGGGAGGGGGTCCCCCCCAGGCTGCTGCAAGCACTCGCGGATGAGAGCGACCTTGTCTACGCGGTGGACGGCGGCTACCGCCACTGTCAAGCTGCGGGGATCGCCCCCGACCTGCTGCTGGGGGACATGGATTCGCTGGGGATACCGCCCGAGGAGACGGGGGTGCCCTTCGAGCGCCTCCCCTGCGAGAAGGACGACACCGACGCCCTCTATGCCGCACGCAGGCTGCTCGCGCAGGGGGTGGAGCGGATCACCCTCGCCTGCGCGCTGGGCGGCCGGCTGGACCACATGCTGGGGAACCTCGGCGTGCTCTGCTTCCTGCTCGAGCAGGGGGCCGCGGGCCGGATCGTGGATTCCCGCTGCTGCGCCGAGGCATTCGCGCCGGGGGAGCACACCCTAAAAAAGGAGGGCTACAACCTCTTTTCCCTTTTCCCGCTGGAGGGGGCCTGCGAGGGGGTCTGCATTCAGAATGCGAAGTATCCGCTGGAGCGTTACCGGCTGGTCATGAGCTTTCCCATCGGGGTGAGCAACGAGTTCCTTTTGGGGGATGCGCGCGTGTCCTTCGAGAGCGGAAAGCTGCTGGCCATCCGGCTGAAAATTTGATCCGGGCGGGATAATGGAAGAGTTTTGGGAAAATCTATCATTATCCAAGATTTCTGTCAAAAGCCTATTGACAATTATACTTAAATAGTATACAATTGAGCTACAATCTGAATGTTATAATTTAGGAGGAAATAGAAGATGGCGAGATATGTGTGCACGGTGTGCGGTTATGTGTACGACGAGGCCGAGGGCTATCCGGACGGCGGGATCGCGGCCGGGACCAAATGGGAAGATGTTCCCGACGATTTCGTTTGCCCGATGTGCGGCGTTGACAAATCGATGTTCCAGGCGGAATAATTGCAGGACGATCGGCCTCCGCCTTATGCGGGGGCCGATTTCAAAGAGAAGGAGAATGCAAGATGATCAAAATTTCCGATTCGGTCTATTCGGTCGGGGTGCTCAACCCCAATCTGCGGGTGTTCGATATCGTGATGCGCACCGACTTCGGCACCAGCTACAACTCCTACCTGGTGTGCGGGGAGAAGAAGGCGCTGATCGAGACCTGCCACGACACCTTCTTTGAGGCGTATCTGGAGAACATCCGCGAGGTGTGCGACCCGGCCGAGATCGATTATATCATCCTCAACCACACCGAGCCGGACCATTCCGGCGCGCTCTACCGGCTGCTCGAGCTCTGCCCCAAGGCCGAGATCGTCTGCTCGCAGGCGGCCTCGATCTATTTAAAAAACATCACCAACGCCAAGGATTTTCAGGCGAAGGTGGTGCGGGACAACGACACCCTGGACTTGGGCGGCGGGCGCGAGCTGCGCTTCATCAACGCCCCCTTCCTCCATTGGCCGGACAGCATGTTCACCTACCTGCCGGACGAGCGGGTGCTTTTTTCCTGCGACTTCTTCGGCTCCCACTACTGCGAGCCGCGGATGATCGATGTGCACATCACCTATCCCGCCAAGTACCAGGTCGCCCTCAAGGGCTATTTCGACGCGATTTTCGGGCCCTTTAGACCCTATGTGCTTAAGGGGATCGAAAAGATCAAGGACCTGCCGATCGACTATGTCTGCACTAGCCACGGCCCGGTGCTCACCCCCGGCGGCCTTTTCCCGCAGGTGCTGGCGCAGTATACCGAATGGGCGCAGCCGGTTAAAAACGACAAGCCGCAGATTCCGATCTTCTACTGCTCGGCTTATGAGAACACGCAGCGGGTCGCCGAGAAGCTGCGCGAGGGGGTCTTAGCGGTGCTGCCCGAGGCCGAGGTCCCGCTTTACAACATCATCGACCACGATATGGGGCTGCTGCAGGAAAAGCTGGGCTGCTCCGACGCCTTCATGGTCGGCTCGCCGACCATCAACCGCGACGCGGTGCCGCCCATCTGGGAGCTGCTCAGCCATGTGGACGCGATCAACAACCAGAAGAAGCCGGTGCTGGTCTTCGGTTCCTTCGGCTGGAGCGGCGAGGCGGTTCCCGCCATCATCAGCCGCCTGAGCCTGCTGAAGCTCGCCGTCTTCGGCGAGGGCTTCAAGGTCAACTTCGTGCCGGATGAGCAGGACCTCGAAAAGGCCGTGGCGCTCGGCCGGGAGTTCGCCGAAAGCCTCAAAAAGTAATATTCAATACGGATATTACAAATAGGATAATAAAACAGCCGCTGCGGGACCCCGCAGCGGCTGTTTTTGTTTGGGCGGTTACGCTTCGCTTTGCGGCTTTGTCTCGAGCTCGCGGAAGAGCTTTCGCGAAAAGCGCAGGAACATCAGGAAGGTGACGCTCGCCGCGGTGATGTCCGCGATCGGCTCGGCCAGGAAGATTCCGAAGGTCCCGAGGAAGCGCGGCAGCACCAGCGCCAGGGGGATGAGCAGGATCACCTTGCGCAGCAGAGCCAGGAAGAGGGAGGTCTTGGCCTGGCCCATCGCCATGAAGCACTGCTGGCAGCTGAATTGCAGCCCGATCATGAAGACGCCCGCCATGTAGATGCGCAGCGAATGGACGGCGACCTCCATCAGCTCGGGCTTGTCGTTGAAGATCAGGATAAACACCTGCGGGAAGAATTGCAGCGCCGCCCAGAGCAGGCAGGAGGCGATCACGCTCACCTTGATGAGCAGCTTGTAGGTGTGCTTGACCCGCTCGTAGTTGCGCGCGCCGTAGTTGTAGCTGATGATCGGCTGGGCGCCCTGTCCCAGGCCCATCAGCGGCATGGACATGAACTGCATGATGCTGCTGATGATGGTCATCGCGCCGACATACAGGTCGTTGCCGTAGCGCTGCAGCCCCGAGTTGAGGGTGATCATCACCAGGCTCTCGGTGGACTGCATGATGAACGGGGAGATCCCGAGGCTGAGGATCGCGCCCATGATGTCACGGCGCAGGGGCATGTGCCTGAGGGTCAGGCGCAGCACCGTCTTTTTGCCCGTGAGAAAGAGCAGCACCCAAACGGCCGAGACCGCCTGCGAGAGGATGGTCGCCAGCGCCGCGCCGCGCACCCCCATATCAAAGGTGAAGATAAAGAGCGGGTCGAGCGCGATGTTGAGCACCGCGCCGATCAGGACGGTGAGCATCCCCTCCTTGGCGAAGCCCTGGGTGGTGATGAAGGCGTTGAGCCCCAGGGCGATCATCACGAAGACGGTGCCGCTGACGTAGATGGTGATGTAGCGCACCGCGTATTCGATGGTCGCCTCGGAGGCGCCGAAAAACATCAGCAGCGGGCGCTTGAAGGCGAGGAAGAAGGCGGTCAGCACCACGGCGAGGATCAGCAGCGAGGTGGCGGCGTTGTTGAGGATGCGGTTGGCGCGCTCGCGGTTATCCCGCCCGAGCTCGATCGAGGCCAGCGGCGCGCCGCCCATGCCGACCAGCGCGGCAAAGGCCGAGATCAGCATGATGATCGGGAAGGTGATCCCCACACCGGTGAGCGCGAGGTCCCCCACCCCCTCCATATGCCCGATGTACATCCGGTCCACAATGTTATACAGGGCGTTGATCAGCTGGGCAGTGATGGTTGGCACCGCCAGCCTCACCAGTAGTCTGCCGACCGGCCCGGTGCCGAGGTCGTTCACCGAATTCTGCGCGTTCTTCATGAGCATTTCCTTTCGCGGGACCCCTGTTACAGCGCGAAAAGAGACCGCGCCGCCGGTTTGGGGATCATGCCGGCGGAAAGGTCTCGAAGGGCCCGAACCAAATATTGATAACTGATTTATTATATCAGAAAACTTTGAACACAACGTAAACAAAAGGAAGTTTTCGCGGGGTTTCTCACCTTTTTTCCCCGCCCGGCGTATCCTATAGTAAGGAAAGCTGATGGGAAGGGGGGAGGAGCATGCCGCGCGGTCCCGGAAGCGGGATCTGGTGCAGAACGGCGGTCATGTTCGGCTGCGCCATGTTCCTGATCTGCTTTTGTCCGATCCGCCTGGTGCTGATCATCGCCGCATTCCTGCTCATCCTGGCGGGCGTCTCCTCCTGGAGATGCTGACTGCCGGCCAAAGCGTACATTCAATACTTTCAGTTTGGGAGGAGACCCGGTATGAAGATCGTCGTTGTCAAGAGCCCGAAGTTTTTAAGCCCGATCCTGCGCATGCTCTTTAAAATTAAGAAGGAAGAGGCCTGATCTTTGAGAGGCCCCCAGGGAGCAAAAGCGAGGCCCTTTCTCGTCGTTTAGAGAAAGGGCCTCGTATTTTATTCTTTTTCTTCCCGTTCGCGCTCCCGCTTTTCCTTGCGGGACTTTTCCTTGGGCAGCGGCTCGGGGGGCGGGGGCGGCAGCTTTTCCGCGCGCACCATCGCGATCCGGCGGTCCTCCACCGCCAGCACCGAGAAGATCACGTCCTCGATCTGCACCGAGGGGTGTTCATCCTCCTTGGGGATGTAGCCGAGCAGATCGGTGATGAGGCCCCCCAGCGTGTCGTAGTCGTCGTTCTCTTCGTCGAAGGTAATGTTCATCAGCTTCTCCACGTCCTCGAGCGAGACCGAGCCGTCGAAGTCATAGAGGGTGTCGCTGATCTTGCGGACCTCCTCCTCCTCGTTGTCGTACTCGTCCTGGATGTTGCCGACGATCGACTCGAGCAGGTCCTCCATGGTCACCACACCCGAGGTGCCGCCGTATTCGTCCACCACGATGGCCATCTGCAGCTTCTTCTCCTTGAAGGAGTGCAGCAGCTCGCTACAGTTGTTGGATTCGGGCACGTACATCGCCTCGCGCATGATCGAGCGCACGGATACGCTGTCGTAGTCGGGGTTGCCCACCAGCGAGAGCATATCCTTGACGTAGAGGATGCCGATGATGTTGTCGATGTCCTCCTCATAGACCGGGATGCGGGAGTATCCCTCCTCGATCGCGAGCTGGATGATGTCGGAAATCTTCTCATCGGCGTCCGCCGCCACCAGCTCGGTGCGGTGGGTCATCACGTCGCCCGCGGTGCGCTCGTCGAACTCAAAGATGTTGTCGATCATGTCCTTTTCGCTCTGCTCGATGACGCCCTTTTCATTGCCCACGTCCACCATCATGCGGATTTCTTCCTCGGTGACCTTGTTGGGCTCGTCGTGCGGGTTGATCCCGCACAGACGCAAAATGCCGTTGGTCGAGGCGCTCAGCAGCGCGACAAAGGGCTTTTCCACTCTATAAATTGCGGTAAGCAGGCCGGAAATTTTGTATGCGATCGCTTCGGGATAGAGCATGCCGAACCGCTTGGGCACCAGCTCTCCGAAGACCAGGGTGAAGAAGGAGAGCAGGATGGTGATCAGCGCCAGCGAGATGATGTGCAGCACCGGGCGCGGGATGGGCACAAAGGTGAGCGCCGCGACCAGCATTTCGGCGAAACGGTCGGCCGCCACAGCCGAAGCGAGCAGCCCGGAAAGGGTGACGCCCACCTGGATGGTGGACAAGAAGCGGGAGGGCTCGCTGACGAGGGCAAGGATGCGCTTGGCGCGCTTATCGCCGTTTTCGGCCAGGCGCTGCACCTTGTTGTCGTTGAGGGAGATCACCGCAATTTCGCTGAGCGCGAAGAATGCGTTGGTCAGGATCAGGACGATCAGCAATACAATGTAGGTCAACCAATTACCGTCAGGGTCGGGCATGTTTATAACCATTCCTTTCAATGTTCGGGGCTGTGCCCCATGGTGATGAGGCGCCGGGCCGAATTACCTCAAAATAGATAATACTGTAAAACCGGGGTTCTGTCAACGGCCAAAACCGGGCCAAATACTTGACTGAGGCCCCAAAAAGGTGTATCATAATTAAGATTCCCGCACGGCACGCAGCCATGCGGGCTCTAGATCGGCCGCCGTGGCGAAATCGGCAGACGCAAGGGACTTAAAATCCCTCGCTGGCAACAGCGTACCGGTTCAAGTCCGGTCGGCGGCACCAGCGGCGAGCCGCCGCTTCCAAACGCGCTCCTCACAAATGTGAGAGCGCGTTTGGTTTTTTTGCATGGGGATATTTTGAAAATTACAATATAATGTGTGAAAAAGTGATACGTTAATGTAACGATTTTAGAATACCTCCCTTTACGATAGGACAGTAACAATGGAGGTATTAAAAATATGGAAAATAAAAGTAGTAAACAGGTCACAAAGACAGGGTTTGTCTTATGTGGGGCTGATAAAAAGTATATACGCAGCAAAAATCAATACCCTAAAATGGAATCAAAATATTTACAAGTTATTTGTGAATCCGGAGCCTGTGAAAACTGCCAACGACACAGCGGTATCCCTGTACTTACTTTAGAAGGCGCAATAGGAGAAAATCTTCCACCATTTCATCCAAACTGCAAATGTAGAGTGGAACCGTGGGAAATTGACTCTTGGCAGGCTGAAAATTTCATCTGGGCAAAAGTGGATGACGAAAGTCTGAACTGTGAACAGAGATCGCAGCTACTGATTGATTTTTATCATATTACAGACTTTTCAATTCAATCCATTCGAAGGGTTTTATTTATTTTACGCAATCCTGATATTTACGGGAATACGAATGAGTCAGTACTCGATCAGATAAAAACGTTCTTTTTTATTTTGGGAAAAGCTCCGCAATCATTAGGAAAGGAAATGGAGCTTCCAAAAGAAAATGTTAACTTTGAAATGTACCGATGGGAGGATTATAATGGAATAAAAAGAGATAATCCTAAAATCATGCAAGATATGGCTTATACGGACCAAGACGGGTTTCGACGAATTCATGTTTCGGGGTTGGAAGAAGCTGCCTATATGGCTGCGCTGGGGTCTTTTTACTTAAAAGATGAAATGGGGAAAGTGAATCCCAATGGCGTTGTCTTCCAAGTATATTTGTCCAATGGATATTCGTTTTATTTGGTTGCCGGAGATATGAAAGCAGATAATGATACCAATACAGACACGCATCAATATACTTATAATGTAGATTATAATATTATTGAGTCTAATACGGACATAATTGAGTTCATCATTGACCGGGCTCAAATGGATTCCAAGATGTATGAAAATAATTTCAAAGAAATACCTTCCTATTTTCATGGTGGAATTATTAGAATGGAGAAACTTCCTATGACAGTTCTAAACAAGTAGGAAAGGATGTGGCTTTGTTGATAAAGCTCTTTAGATTGCTGGGTTTATTTTTGGCGGCGTCGTTGACATTTTGCGGCTGCCAGGACACAAGGGACAATTCCTACACGATGGAAGCCCCTTTGGCTGAGCAACCCGCAGGCTCCACCACTACCTCCTCTTTGGAAGCGTCATCGGCGGCTGCAACAGAGCTGCCTAGGCCGCCCGCCTTGTACCCCAAGGTTTGGGAGGCACTTCACGCCTTCAACTGGATGGGAAGCGACGGGGTTTCTGAGGAGCGATTTGCAGGAAAGCCATTTTTACAGGAAAACGACGACGGGATAACCGGTGCCGCGGGGGTTCTGGACATCGACCGGGATGGTGAACCGGAGTTCGTGATGGGAATCTGGCACTGTCCTAGGGGAATCCCGTCGGTGGAAGTCTTCGAGTTCAGGGATGACCGCTTGCAATCGGCCGGCGGCTTCTTCCAAAGCAAGTTTTATCAAAAGGAGGGCCCAATTATGCTCTCCTTTTATCGGGACGCACAGAATCGCCTGCTGCTGGTGCAGCAAACGCACGCTGGCTACGGCGGCTGCAATGATACATGGGTTGCGACGGATGTGAACAGTCTGCAAACCTTTCCGATAGCTGGACTGTACAGCGGTTATGACCAAGACCCGATAGGCTACTATGTCTATCCGTCCCCGGATAATGAACAAATTCGTTGTACCAATCATTTTTTATGCACGGGTGATTTGCTCTACAAGGGCCCGAATACAGGAATAGAGGTAACAAAAGAGGAATATGAAAAGCGAATTCAGGAGTATATGAGTTCGCTCGCCTGGGCAGAGGATGTGCCGTTTGAGTATAGCATTTATTATCATTTATACAACTGGTACGATATCGGGATTGAGTTTCGTTATAAAGAGATTGTGGAGGCGGACGATGGCCCTTATGGAGAAACCTATGCAGAATATCAGTCCCCGGAGAAATTTAAAGAGACCAGCGATCTGGTGGCCGACGCCGTGTATGCGGATTACGTCCAGGCCATGACAGGCCATGAATAAAAAATGAAAAGTCCCCGCGTGAAACTGGCGGTTTCACGCGGGGACTTTTCTGATCTGGCTGTACTTTCATCTACGGCCTTCGCCCGGGCCTGGAGCCCGCCGCCCGCCAGGAGAAATCCCCCTTTACCGATTGACCGCCTTCCCCTCACAGATGGCGAGCCACTCGCAGCCCCCGCATACCTGCCGCAGCCTGCCGGGAAGGATGATTCGCTCCGTTACCCGTATGCAGTATTCCCCCCAGGAAAGGAGATCCCCCTCCCGCAGCGCGCACAGCCGCAGCACCGCCGTGTCGTAGGCGCGCACCTTCTGCCCGCTCTCGCAGGTCCCTTTGCAGTTATGGGGGCAGTGCGCGCAGATCACGTCCGCTTCGCACCAAAGCCGTACCGGCCGCGACGGGTCGCCGCCGAGGTCTTGCAGCACGGCGGTCATATTCTTAACGAACCCTTCGCTGTAGCCTTTTCCTTCAAAAAATTGCGCGCACAGCCCGTGATGGGGCCGAAGCGCCACCGCCTCAGAGCAGCCCATGGCGTGAGAGGGGATCGCGTAATTTTCGGCAGAGGCTGGCGGCCAGCAGGATTTTAATCACATCCCCCGGCAGGAAGGGGAAGACGCAATAGAGGAGGCTGGTCCACAGGTCCATCCCGGTGACGACCATGAACCAGATCGTCCCGAAGAGGTAGCAGGCCGCCACCCCAATCGCCATGGACAGGCAGAGCCCCCAGAAGGAGCGCAGCCGGCCCGAGAGCGCGCCGACGATCGCGGCGGCCGCGATATAGCCGATGATATACCCGCCCGTCTTGCCGAAGAGGATGCCCGGTCCCCCGGTCAGCCCCGCAAAGACCGGCGCGCCGATCCCGCCGAGCAGCAGGTAGATCACCATGCTGATCGCCCCGTTTTTCGCCCCCAGCAGCCCGCCGGCCAGGTGCACCGCCAGCAGCGCCAGATTGATCGGCACCAGCGGCAGAGGAATTTGAATCTGCGAGCAGACCGCCGTCAGGGCGGCGAACAGGGCGCAAAGCAGCAGCTGCCGGGTGCGGCTGCGGCCCGCGGTGGTGGTGCGGGTCGTTTCCATGGGTGTTTCCTCCTTGCCATACTTCGATAGGAATATGATAGCGGAGCGGCTTTCTTTTGTCAACTATAAATTTTAAATTGGTTGACTAAAAGATGTTTGTCTTTTCTCCTTCTTCTTGCTATACTGAAAGGAGCGAAAAACCGGGAAAAACAGTGTATGAAGGGCGAGGGGACTGGTTATGAGGATCATCATAGTGGGGCTTGGCAAGGTTGGGCTGGCGCTGACCGCCATGCTCTCGCGGGAGGGCCATGACTTGGTGGTGGTGGACTGCGACCCCGTGGTATTGCAGAACACCCAGGAGACCTTCGACGTGATCGGCGCGGATGGCAACGGCGCTGCGCTCGGCGTGCTGCGCGAGGCGGGGGCGGAATTTGCCGATCTGATCATTGCGGTGACGGGGGCGGACGAGATCAACCTGCTCTCCTGCGTCACCGCCAAAAAGCTCGGCTGCGCCCACACCATCGCCCGGGTGCGCAACCCGGAATATGTCAAACAGCTCTCGCTGCTCAAGGAGGAGCTGGGGCTGAGCATGGTCATCAACCCCGAGGATTCGGCCGCGCGGGAGATCAGCCATATTTTGCAGTTCCCCTCCTTCATCAAGCGGGAGTCCTTCGCCAAGGGGCGCGTGGAGATCGTCGGCCTTAAAATCCGGCAGGGCTGCACCATCATCGGCAAGCCCCTCAGCGAGCTCTACCGCGAGTCGAAGGTCAAGGTCCTGGTCTGCGCGGTGGAGCGGGAGGACGAGGTCTTTATCCCGGACGGGAACTTCGTCATCCGGGCGGGGGACAAGATCCACGTCACCGCCGAGACGAACAACCTGGCGGGGCTGATTAAATACCTGGGGATCCCCATGCAGAAGGTGCGGGACGTGGTCCTGATCGGCGGCAGCAAGATCGCCTTCTACCTGGCCCGGCGGCTGATCGTGGCCGGGATCAGCGTCAAGATCATCGAGAAGGAATACGAGCGCTGCGTCAAGCTCTCCGAGCAGCTGCCCCGGGCGTTGGTCATCAACGGTGACGGCTGCGCGCAGAAGCTGCTCGATGAGGAGATCAACCGCAAGGCCGACGCGGTGGTGGCGCTGCTCAATATCGACGAGGCGAACCTGGTGGTCTCGATGTACCTCTCGGGGCTCGGGGTGCCGATCATCGTGGCCAAGATCGACAGGACCGAATACATGGACGTGTACAAAAACTTTGGGCTCGAGTCGATCATCAGCCCCAAGGGGATCATCTGCAACGACGTGCTGCAATACGTGCGCGCGCTGTGCAATTCGGCCGAAAGCTCGGTCATCACCCTTTACCGCCTGGTCAACGACCAGGTCGAGGCGCTGGAATTCAGGGCCGCCAAGGATACCCGCTATCTGGGGGTGCCGCTTGCAAAAGCGCCCATCCGCAAGGGGGTGCTCATCGCCTGCCTCAAGCGCGGCAGCACGATCATCTTCCCAAGCGGCGACGACAGCATCCAGCTCGGGGACACGGTCATCGCCGTCACCTCGGGCGAGCGCACCATCGGCGAGCTCAACGATATTTATCACTAAGCTGAAAGGCAGGAGAACCGCCATGAATCACCGCGTGGTTGCCCGGCTGCTGGGAAGGATTCTGATCATCGAGACGATCGCGCTCGCCCTCCCGCTGACGGTCTGCCTGATCTACGGGGAGGCCGGGAGCGCAAAGGCCTTCCTGATCACCATGGCCTGCACCGCGGCCGTGGGGCTGCTGGCGCTGCGGGTCAAGGCCCAGCACAAACAATTTTACGCTTTGGAGGGCTTCGTGGTCACGGCGCTCTCCTGGATCGTGATCTCGCTCTTCGGGGCGCTGCCCTTTTACCTCAGCGGGGCCATCCCCAGCCTGATGGACTGTTTCTTCGAGGTGGTCTCGGGCTTCACCACCACCGGGGCGAGCATTCTCAGCGACGTCGAGGCCCTCTCCCACGGGCTGCTCTTCTGGCGCAGCTTCACCCACTGGCTGGGCGGGATGGGGGTGCTGGTCTTCCTGCTGGCGGTCGCCTCGATCGGGAAGGGGGACGGGCACGAGCTCTATCTGCTCAAGGCCGAGAGCCCCGGCCCGAACGTCGGCAAGCTCACCTCCAAGGTGGGGAAGAGCGCCAAGATCCTCTACGGGCTCTATGTCGTCTTCAGCCTGGTGGAGGTGTTGTTCCTGCTGGCAGGCGGCATGCCGCTCTATGACAGCCTGTGCACCATGTTCGCCACCGCCGGCACCGGCGGCTTCGGGATCAAGAATACGAGCATGGCCTTTTACCAGAGCTACTATTTGCAGGGCGTTGTGACGGTGTTTATGGCGCTCTTCGGGGTGAACTTCAACATCTTCTTTCTGCTGCTCATGCGGGAGTTTTCCCAGGCCTGGCACGACGAGGAGCTGCGCGTCTACCTGGGGATCATGCTGAGCTCGATCGCGCTGATCACCCTCAACATCCTTCCGATTTATGGGAACACCTTCGAGGCGTTCCACCAGGCCGCGTTCCAGACGGTCTCGATCATGACCACCACCGGTTTCACCACCACCAACTTCGACATGTGGCCCGAATTCTCCCGCAGCCTGTTGGTGCTGCTGATGGTCGCGGGCGCCTGCGCGGGCTCGACGGGGGGCGGGATGAAGACGGCGCGGCTGGTGATCGCGCTCAAATCGGTCAAAAAGGAGATCAGCCGCATGCTCCATCCCAGGCAGGTCAAGATCCTCAGGATGAACGGCAAGCAGCTGGACAACCGGATCGTCAAGGGCGTCTCCCTCTTCATGACCGCCTATTTCATCACGGTCGCCGCCTCCTTTTTGATCGTTTCATTGGACAACAAGAGCATGGTCACCAACCTGACGGCGGTGCTGTCCTGTCTCAACAACATTGGCCCCGGGCTGGACCTGGTGGGCCCGCTGGGGAATTTCTCCAGCTTTTCCAACCTGAGCAAGGCGGTGCTGACGCTGGACATGCTGCTCGGGCGGCTGGAGTTCTTCCCGGTGATCTTCCTCTTTAACCCCGCGGTCTGGCGGGTGAGGAAGCGGATCCACGAACCGGATTGAGGATAGGACCTAAACGGACATTGCTGATAATTTGCCAAAAGAAAAGCCTGTTTTTCGTCAAACTGCCGAAAAACAGGCTTTTCAAAGAATTTATCAGAATTCGCTTGACAGAACAATATAGAACATTATACAATGACCGTGGGTTCTAAATCTTGAGAAAACGGGAGGAATCACAAATGGAAAAAACCAGAGAAGAGTACACAAAAAGCATTAACGAAGGCGTAGCGCAGAGAGAGGCCGTTGAGAAGGCAGTTGCCGAGATCTACAAGAAGGGCTGCAAGAACGTATTTCTCGTCGGCTGCGGCGGAAGCCTGGCTGTCATGTCCCCGATGAGATACTTCATCGAGAAGTACTCCGAGCTGCCGGTTTATGAGTTCAACTCCAACGAGTTTGTGCACATGAAGCCCAGACAGTTCTGCAGCGAGTCCATGTTCATCACCTCTTCCTACACCGGCACCACCCCCGAGACCGTTGCCGCCGCCCAGTACGCCAAAGAGACCGGCGCGCACATCATCGCTTTCACCGGCAACCTCGAATCTCCTCTGGCCCAGACCGCTGATTACTCCTTCTCCTGCGGTTCCAAGCTGATCATCATGTATCAGATCATCTTCTACATGCTCCGCCTGCACGGCGACTTCGACCAGTACGAGGAGATGCAGGACATCCTCTCGAAGATCGCGGACGAGATGTACGATGCCAAGCTGGCCGCCGAGGATAAAGCCAAGGAGTTCGCCAAGACCTATAAGGACGAGAAGTTCTTCTTCGTCACCGGTTCCGGCGCGGGCTACGGCGAGTGCTATACATACGGCAACTGCATCCTCGAGGAAATGCAGTGGATCTATGCGCATCCGGTGCATGCCGGCGAGTTCTTCCACGGCGCGTTCGAGATGCTCACCGAGGAAAGCCCGATCATCGTGCTGCAGGGCGAGGACGCGACCCGTCCGCTGTCCGACCGCGTGCTGAGCTTTGCCAAGCGCTACACCAAGAAGATCATCCATGTCGACACCGCCGAGTATGCCGATCAGATGCCCAGCGTCAAGGGGATTTTCCGCGAGGTGTTCACCCCCTTCATGCTCACCGAGATCCTGGCGGTTTACTCCTACGAGCTGTCCGTCATCCGCAACCACCCGCTCAAGACCAGAAGATACATGTTCAAGGTGGAGTATTAATCTCCCCGGCAAACAGAGTGATAACACCAGGGGCGCATGCTTTTGCATGCGCCCCTGGTGTTATATTGCCGAGTGGGAACGGATCAATTAAACAATCATGTTCACGGTCTGACCTTACACGGCTCGCTAACTATTTATTGATTAGATAAATAAAATATGTCCTATATCCTCTCATAAGGGTTTATAAAAATATTTAATAACGGATTGAATATGGCCTGTTTTAAATATCCTCTCATTTTCCTTAGCGGCCGAATCATGATGGTAAAATTTTGACCAGTTGGGGAGATGGCTGCAAAATACCAAGTAGGGCATTGTTTTTAATTTCAGCAATAATTTTTAATTTTTTGGATGGCTTTACTGATTACACTCAAACTGATGGAGAAGCTGGTAAAGGTTCATCCGGTTGACAAAAAGGATAGCTGTCATCTAGAGAAAATGAAAGTCGGCTTATATTGCCTATAACACCTAGACCAATCATGCCGCAGCATAGGAGATTTCGCGCTATGGGTGGAAGGTTTAAATGCCCGAGATGCCGTTTATCTGTACCTCAATACCAAGGAAAAATTCGATACTTCCACACCTATGGACCGGGCCATAATATTATATATTACACTTTCGCTAACGTGAAACCGGTGGGTGGAGATGCACCAAGTCAACGATCTGTGCGCGTGCTAGCATAATCATATTGCCCTGTATCTGCTCGGCTTTAGCTTTGCGAACATACTTGTGAAAAAAATAATTAACTATTTACCGATGTTGCCTATATCAACCAATAAAATTTTTCGTTAAAATAAAATGAGGATAAAAATGTAAAATAGCAACATTAATTAGAAAACGGAGGCAAGGTCATAATGAAAGGGTATAGAGTCACAGAGGAGCTACTGGCGGGATTCGCAGAGCACCTGCGGGAAGAGGAGCGGAGTGGCGGAACGATAGAAAAGTACCTGCGAGACGTTAGACAATTTTCCGTCTGGTTGGGGGGAGAGGAGGCAACTAGGGAAACGACCTCCAGATGGAAGGAATGGCTTCTGGAGTTAGGCTACCGCCCTCGGACGGTGAATTCAATGCTCATCGCCCTCAACCGCTTCTTCATCTTTGCGGGGTGGCAGGAGTGTCGGACAAGGTACCTGAGGATTCAGCGTCAGATGTTCTGTATCCGGGAACGGGAACTGACCCGGGAAGAATACGAGCGATTGGTGGAGACGGCCCAGGACTTGGGCAAGAAGCGTCTAGCCCTATTGCTCCAGACTATCTGTGCTACCGGTATCCGAGTCAGTGAGGTGAGATATATCACGGTGGAAGCCATCCAAGCGGGGCGGGCAGATATTTCCTTGAAGGGGAAGATTCGCACCATCCTGCTGCCAGGTAAGCTGTGCCGTAAACTGGTAAAATACGCTAAAAAACAAAAAATTGTCTCTGGCGAGATTTTTATTACCAGAAGTGGGAGAGGAATTTCCCGAAGACAGATATGGGCAGAAATGAAAGCCTTGTGTTGGTTGGCGAAGGTGGATCCAGCCAAAGTGTTCCCCCACAATCTACGCCATCTCTTTGCTCGGATATTTTACCAGGTGAGCCGGAACATTGCCCAACTGGCGGACGTTCTTGGGCACAGTAGCATCGAGACCACCAGAATCTACTTGGTTTCCAGTGGGGCGGAGCACATCCGGCGACTGGAACAGTTGCGACTGATCCTTTAAAGATAGTTATAAACATAATTCTTACTTGGACTAGAATTATTCTTTATGGGGAATGCTGAAAAACTTTCAGTATTATCAAATTTGGGGTCTTTTAATAAATCCAATAGAAAAAGGCAGGGGAAAAAGGCAGGATGCAGAAAACTGCTTCCGGCCTTTTTTCCATGCTCAATTATGACGTTATTTCTTGCATCAAGAGGAACACTATGCTAGAATATAAAATAATATTTAGGAGCTGTAAGGCAAAGATTGACAAAGTAAGAATTACGTTGTCAATAGCAATGAGGGATGGAATGATACTTATCGGAAGCTATGTTTCCGGGACTAAGAAAAGTTCAATGCTGACTCCAAGTAATTATAATCAATGGATATAGCCCGGAACTGGAGTCGGTGATGTATAAGACTTTTACAGGGTTTGGTATTTTAGAGGCTAATGCAAGTTGCCGGATGCATTTTTGCGAAACTTAGAAAAATTGATAAGGAAGTGAGGTAAGTACTTTGGAAAATATTTTGAAGAAACTCCAAATTTTTTCGGAGCTCAATTTTAGTAAAGTTTCCCCCTGCTTCTGGTGGGCTGCGGGAAGTAGCTTAGTGTTTGGCTTGTTTTATCATATTTCCGCTATAACCGGCTGGATAGCCAATTGGGATGTCATAGCTCATGAAATATCACAATACAATTATAATCATTTGATTGCTCAGGGAAAGCCGTTATTCCCGATTATGGTCAAATTATTGGGTAGTGTCAGTATTGGCAGTTTGAACAGCTTGATGGCTATTTTCTTCATTTCTATTGCTTCTGCAATTTTAGGAAACATATTTGCAATTAAAACTAAGCTTACGGCTCTTCTGATGGGAGCTGTCTTGGTAACTTTTCCGTCCGTTATGTGTACTTTTGCCTATGAGATGGAGAACGTTTTCTTCTTGTCGATGCTTTTAGCAGTGATCGGTACTTATTTTGCGCAAAAGGAAAGTAAGAGGCGAAATATCGTCTTAGCTATTATCTTTATTACAGTTTCTTTGCTCACCTATCAGGCCTACATTGGTGTTGCGGCAGCGGTACTAATTTTTCTATGTATTTATGAATTGCTTTTTACAAGTTCAGAGATTTCGACTGTCTTTAGAAAAGGCGTTAAGTATATTTTGATTCTGCTTACCTCTTGCGTACTTTACTATGTTATTTTGAATCTTTATCTTGATATTAAAGATATGTCTTTGTCGGGCTATCGTGGGATCGACCAGATGCAGCATGTGGAGTTTGCACAAATTCCTGGCTTGCTAATTGGAACATATCAATCAGTTTTGGGTTTTTTCTTTAAGGATCAATTTGGAGCGATCGGGTATCTAAACTTTCGGTGGCTTTACTGTATAATCACGCTGTTATTTTTAGTGTTAATTGCTTTGGCAATTTTTAAGAACAAGTCGCAAATGAAACCTATAAAATTGTTGTTGGTGACCACGTTAATACTGATACTCCCCTTTGGGGTTCATCTAATTGCGGTTTTGGGGCAAAATTCAAATACTCATTGGCTGATGAAATACCCATTTGTGCTGATTTTTGTATTTGGTTTAGTTCTGGCGGAGAAAACCCTTACGACTTTCGATGACGGCAGCGTTCAAAAAGAGAAAATTGGGAGATTGCAAATATATTTACCGGTATTGGTTTGGGCGCTCATTGCTGTACAACTTTTCCAGTGGTTTGTTTTAACAAACGCCGGCTATACGCGTCTACGGCTGGGCTATGAAGCGGATTATGCCGCTGCTGTGCAAATTAAAACGGACTTGACCAATGTGGAAGGTTTTGATGTTTCGTCTGAGGTTATGTTTGTGGAACCATTTTCTCTTAGCTCAAAAGACCAACTTTATTATATGCAGCCATATACCGGTGTCTCCAATGGGGAAAATTTCTATGCATACTATCATTTCCCCAAAATGATGGAATGCTATCTGGGTATGTCATATAAGGGTGTGAGTTCCGACCTAAGAGAAGAGATTAAGTCCACAGAAGAATTTATGAAAATGCCCTGTTTTCCTGCTCATGGCTATATCAAAAAAATTAACGATGTCATTGTAGTGAAGCTTGGCGAGGGGTCATAAGGTTGGCACGGCCTTGTTTTTGGCGGTATGGTAATACTAATCTGTTAATAATATGAGGAGAAAACATGAAAGTAGTTCTTTTAGCCGGCGGCTTCGGCACCCGGATCTCAGAGGAAAGCCAGTTCAAGCCTAAACCCATGGTGGAGCTCGGAGGGATGCCCATCTTGTGGCACATCATGAAGCTCTATGCCGCACATGGCTTCAATGAGTTCGTGATTTGTGCAGGCTATAAGCAACATGTTATCAAGGAGTATTTTGCCGACTACTTCCTTCACACTTCGGACATTACGTATGATTTCACTCAGGGCAAAAACGAAATGATTGTCCATCACAACTCGTCAGAGCCCTGGAAGGTAACAGTGGTGGATACCGGCCTCAACACCATGACCGGAGGCCGAGTAAAGCGTGTAAAGGAGTACATTGGAGAGGAACCCTTTATGCTCACCTATGGTGATGGGGTTTCGGACCTCAATATTACGGAGCTGGTGAAATTTCACCAGTCCCATGGAAAGATGGTAACCATGTCTGCCTATAACGCCGGGCAGCGTTTCGGCGTACTGGATATCGGCGACGATGGGTCCATCCGGGAGTTCCGGGAAAAGACCCAGGGTGACGGTAATATGATTAATATTGGTTTTATGGTCTGCCAGTCGGAGTTTATCGATTACATAGAGGGTGACAGTACTGTGTTGGAAAAGTTGCCCCTGGAATCGATGGCAAAGCTGGGCCAGCTTATGGCCTACAAGCATGAGGGTTTCTGGCAATGTATGGATACTGTGCGGGAGAAGGAAGCCTTGGAAAAACTGTGGGCGAAGGGACAAGCCCCCTGGAAAGTGTGGACCGACTGATGAAAGATATCAGATTTTACCGCGGCAAGCGGATATTCATTACCGGCCATACCGGCTTTAAGGGGAGTTGGATGTGTCGGGTTCTGGTGGGAGCCGGAGCCGAAGTTACTGGCTACAGCCTGGAACCTCCTACGCAGCCAAACCTGTTTAGTTTAGCAGGCCTAGAAGGGCGAATGACCAGCATCATTGGGGATATTCGAGACATGAGTAAACTAAGTGCAGCCTTTGAAGCCGCCCGTCCGGAGATTGTCCTGCATTTAGCAGCCCAGCCCATTGTCCGGGACAGCTACAAGAACCCTCGCTATACCTATGAAACTAATGTGATGGGAACAGTGAATTTGTTGGAATGTGTGCGGATTTCACAGACGTCTGTGAAATCAGTGGTGAATATCACCACTGATAAGGTGTATCAGAACAACGAGTGGTGTTGGGGGTATCGGGAAAATGAGCTTTTGGACGGCTTTGATCCCTATTCTAACAGTAAGAGTTGCTCAGAGTTGGTGACTCACAGCTACAAAAACAGCTTTTTTGCCGATGGGTGTCTCCCTATTTCTACGGCCAGAGCGGGCAACGTCATCGGCGGCGGAGATTTTGCAGATGACCGCATCATTCCCGACTGTATCCGGGCCCAGGAGAAGGGTGAAGTTATCCTTGTGCGCAACCCTTTTTCTACTCGACCCTATCAGCATGTTTTGGAGCCGGTAGTGGCCTATTTGATGATTGCCGCCCGGCAGTATGAGGAGCCGTCCCTGGCGGGGTGGTACAACGTGGGCCCTGATGACTGTGATTGTGTCGCTACCGGTAGATTGGTAGATCTTTTCTGTCGCACATGGGGTGGAAGCGCCCGGTGGAAAAATCAGGTCGAAAAGAACGCCCCTCATGAGGCCAACTTTCTGCGCTTAGATTGTTCCAAGATAAAGATGATTTTCGGATGGACTCCCCGATGGCATATCGAGGAGGCAGTCGGAAAGACGGTAGAGTGGACGCAGGTATGGATGTCCGGCGGAGATGTCCCTGGAGAGATGGACCGGCAGATCGCCGCGTATTTGGAGACTTGAGAATGTTTTAATGGCAAAACGAACGGGCAGTGCAGCAGCAGGAGATTTTGGATGCCGTTGCTATTTGCCATCATACTTTAGCATGGCAATCGCATTGTCTATGCATTAAAGTAAAAGGTGTATAGTCCCGGATGTTGTTCAGTGGAAATCTTATGAAACGTTCTTGTTTCGATCGGATGCCCTAGAGTGATTAAGAAATATTGTGTCGTGGAGACATTGAAAATATTGACTGTATTATGTAAGATACCTTATGGGCTGACGCTGTCCGGGAATGACGGATGAGATTATAGCAAGCATGATAAGAGATACAGCAAAACTATAATTGAAGGAGTGTCCTAATATTGGATAGTTACGAACTTGCAATACGTATCCGGGAGGATGCTATGACAATGGTACATGAGCATCATGCATCCCATATAGCGGCCGCTCTATCGGTTGCAGATATGATGGCTGTTCTGTATGCGGATATTCTTCATATTGATCCGCAAAATCCTGAATTGCCCGAGCGCGACCGTTTTATATTAAGCAAAGGGCATGCTGGAATAGCCGTTTATGCAGCTTTGGCGGAAATGGGCTTTTTTCCGAGATCTGAACTATCAAAGTACTATACCGATGGAAGCGTATATTCTGGCCACGTTTCTCATAAAGAGGTCCCCGGAGTCGAGTTTTCAACTGGCAGTCTTGGTCATGGAGCGAGTGTTGCAGCTGGAATGGCTTTAGCTGCGAAACGAGCGGTCAGCCCGTATCGTGTCTATGTTATCGTCGGGGATGGTGAGTGCGACGAAGGGACTATATGGGAAATGGCCTTATTTGCACGGCAGCAGAAACTGGATAATTTAACAGTTCTTGTAGATCATAATGGAATGCAGGCACTGGGATGGTGTAAAGATATTGCTGATCTTCAGGATCTGCCAACTAAATGGCGTGCTTTTGGATGGCATGTTATTGATGTAAAGGATGGCAATGACCACAGCCAGCTCCGCATGGCGCTGCATGAGAGTGTGTCAGGTATGCCCACCTGCATTATTGCAAATACGATTAAGGGTAAGGGAGTTTCTTTTATGGAAAATAAACTCTTATGGCATTATCGTGATCCTCAAGGTGAAGATTACGAGAGGGCTATGAGAGAATTGGGGGCTGCTAGGCATGCGAAATAGATTTATTAAGGGCTTAGAGCAATTAGCTGAAACCGATTCTGGAATCTTCCTTTTGACTGGAGACTTGGGCTTCAGTGTTTTGGATGCTTTTGCCGAAAGATTTCCTGAACGTTTTATCAATGCGGGTATTAGCGAACAAAATATGATGTCTGTCGCTGCTGGCCTTGCGTTAAATGGAAATACAGTCTATGTATATTCTATTGGAAACTTCGTTACATTACGCTGTTTGGAGCAAATTCGAAATGATGTTTGCTATCATAGTGCCAATGTAAAAATTGTTGTTGTAGGCGGTGGATTTGCTTATGGACAGCTGGGAATGAGTCATCATGCAACTGAAGATATAGCTGTCATGCGGGCGCTTCCCAATATGCGAGTTTATTGTCCGGCTGACCCCGTAGAGGCAGTAGCGGTGTTACATGAGGTGAACAGTGTTGAGGGCCCCTGCTATGTTCGACTAGCAAAGGGCGGAGAACAGTGTATTCATGCCGATGCTATAGCGGATATAAATAAAGCAATACAACTTAAAGCGGGAGATTGCGTCAATATTTTTACCACTGGAACAATTGTTTCTGAAGCCAGATTAGCAGCCAAACAATTGGCTGATCATGGGGTTTCTGGCGGTGTATATAGCTTTCCTGCGATCAAGCCAATCGATACAGAATTGATTTGCCAATGCGCATGGGAAAGCAAGCTCATTGTAACGCTTGAAGAACATAATCGATTGGGAGGATTAGGCGGTGCGGTTGCTGAAGTAATTTCAGAACTTTCTGCTCCCCATGCAAGACTGCTTCGATTAGGCCTCGATGATGAGTATACTAGTGTCGTAGGAAGCCAGCAATATTTACGCACTTATTATGGGCTGAATGCGGAGAAAATAACTAAACGGATCTTAGAGTGTTGGGAGAACTGATAATGAGGCGAATGGTCATCACAGGGGCTAACAGCTTCATCGGGAGGCAACTAACTATTAAAGCGGTTAAGGCCGGATGGGAAGTAGTTTTAGTCACTCGAAATCCTATTCAGGATTTACTGCAGATCAAACAAATACACCTATGCCTTGAGGACTATCATCAAATCGGTGAACTTGTCGGCCCATGTGATTGTTTTGTACATCTTGCGTGGAATGGTACGCGGGCAATGGCTCGAATGGATCGTGATTTGCAGCAAGCAAATCTAGAGTTTTCAATACAGGGTGTAAGGTCGATGTTGTATGCAGGATGCGGCAGGGTAGTGACGGCGGGTTCACAGGCAGAATATGGTCCACACAAGGAAATCATTTCAGAAGATTGTGTTTGCTCTCCGAATACAGAATATGGAAAGGCTAAGCTGGAGTTTTATGAACAGACAGCAATGCTGTGCGAGAACAATGGAGTGGAGTATAAAGAACCGCGATTTTTTAGCCTGTATGGACCTAGTGATTTTGATGGAACAATGGTCATCAGTATTTTGCGAGATATGTTGGCAGGGCGTCCGTGTCAATTGACTAAGGGCATCCAAATGTGGGATTTCCTGCATATTGAGGATGCAATGAATGCGCTTGTCCGTTTATGCGAGATTCCGTGTCCAAATGGTGTCTATAATTTCGGCAGTGGAGATGTTCGGATGCTGCGAGATTATGTGCTCGAAATGGCAAGGATTACTGAAACAAAAAGTAATTTACTATTTGGGTCAGTTCCATATCCGAAGACGGGAATGGTTTCACTTTGGCCGGACATCTCCAAATTAAAAAGGGAATTGAATTGGTGCCCCCAAATATCTTTTGCGGAAGGGATTCAGTCTGTGCTGGATGCTTTTGGGGCCGTTTAATGATAAAATTTGAAAAAAAAAACATATTGCAGTTCCTCAAATTTGGAATTGTGGGAATATCTAATACGCTGGTTTCTTTGATTATCTACTACATTTTTCTTTGGATCGATCCTGATTGTTATCTGGTTGGAAATGTAGTCGGCTGGGCTGTTAGCGTAGCCAATGCTTTTTATTGGAATAATAAATACGTCTTTGCTGATAAAAGCCATAATTTCGGTCGAATGGTGATAAAGCTAGGAAAAACATATCTCAGTTACGGTGCGACATTCCTGCTGAGTACAGGCTTGCTGTACTTGGAGGTTGATATAATGGGGAGGTCTGCAGTCATTTGCCCAGTGCTGAATCTATTGGTGACTATCCCACTTAATTTTTTTCTGAATAAATTCTGGACTTTTCAATAAAAAGGAGGGATAAAGGCATGAGAAAAATTTCAATTATGATACCTTGCTATAATGAGCAGGATAACGTGTGGTCAATTTGTAAGGCTGTACAAGCAGTCTTTGAAAGGGAACTTTCGGAATATAATTACGAAATATTGTTTATTGATAACAAATCAAAGGATGATACGCGGAAGATTTTACGGATTCTGTGTAAAGAAGATACGCGTGTTAAAGCTATTTTTAATATGAAGAACTTTGGGCAGTTTAATAGCCCTTATTATGGTTTATGTCAGACGACTGGCGATTGTACAATTTTGCTCTGTGCAGACTTCCAGGATCCCGTAGAATTGATACCGACCATGGTACATGAGTGGGAAAAAGGGCACAAAGTTATTAGTATGATCAAAACTAGCAGTAAAGAAAATCCTTTGAGGTATTGGCTGCGAGGAATGTATTATAAGTTGATTCGTGCGATGAGCGATGTGCAGCAAATAGAGCATTTTACAGGCTTCGGACTGTATGACCGAAGCTTCATAGAAGTGCTGAAGACCTTAGACGATCCTACCCCATTCTTGAGGGGTATAGTTGCTGAGTATGCGCCGGACCATTTGGAAATTTCTTATGAGCAGCAGAAACGTAAAGCAGGAAAAACATCAAATAACTTTTTTTCTTTGTTTGATGCTGCTATGTTGAGTTTTACCAGTTATACAAAAGCTGGTTTGCGATTTGCTACATTCGCCGGTTTTATAGTTTCTGGAGTTAGTTTTTTAATTGCAATTTTTTATTTGATTCAAAAGCTGAATCATTGGGATCAGTTTATAGCGGGCAATGCGCCAATTTTGATTGGTGTCTTCTTTCTTGGGGGGATCCAATTGTTTTTTATCGGTTTACTGGGTGAATATATCTTGAGTATGAATACTCGCATCATCCATCGTCCGCTTGTTATCGAAGAAGAAAGAATAAATTTTACAGAAACTGATGATAGAGTACGTGATGCTAGTATTTAATTCGATGAGGCGGCGACAATTAAACTATAATTTTAACAACACATAGATTATAAGGAGCTTTTTGTGCAACTCTCTAAATTAGAGAGTTGCTTTTTGTTGTTCTTCTCTAAAAAATGATAAATTGCAGAATGTATATTAAAGATACCTATTAGGAGGAAACCAGTTGGTATTTAGCAGTACAGTTTTTTTATTTGCGTTTCTGCCCTGTTTACTTGTGACTTATTTTCTCTCCGGGGAACGATATCGGAATTATGTCCTCCTCCTATTTAGTCTGGCATTCTACGGATGGGGCGAGCCAAAGTTCGTTTTTGTCATGGTAGCAGAAGTAACGGTTGATTATGTTGCGGCTCTCTTGATCGGCCGCTGTGGTGGTCGAAATTGGCGTAGCAAACTTCTTGTAGCCCTTGCATTGGCCTTAAATCTGGGATTGTTAGTCTACTTCAAATATACCGGATTTTTACTCCAAACTCTGAACGCCGCTTTTCATACGGAAATAATAATACCCAATATCGTCATGCCAATTGGCATCTCGTTTTTTACGTTTCAGGCGATGTCATATGTGATCGATGTTTATCGGGGACAAGTGTTTGCACAAAAAAACCCGGCAAACGTGCTGCTGTATGTTTCGCTGTTCCCGCAGCTTGTGGCTGGGCCGATTGTGCGGTATTCCACGATCGCACAGGAAATAAACAACCGTAAAACGACAGTCTCCGATGCTGCTCAGGGACTCGAACGCTTCATTCTCGGCATGGCAAAGAAGCTCATCGTTGCCAACAACATGGGTGCCCTCGCAGATGCAGTTTTCAAGCTGACTGTGCTCACAACACCGGTTGCATGGCTGGGGGCGATCGGCTACACATTGCAAATATATTTTGATTTTTCGGCTTATTCTGACATGGCGATCGGCCTGGGCCGAATGTTTGGATTTCATTTTGAGGAGAATTTCCGCTTTCCTTATATCTCGCAGTCGATTACAGAATTCTGGCGGCGTTGGCATATCTCATTAAGTACTTGGTTTCGCGATTACCTCTATATCCCGCTTGGAGGCAACCGCGGCAGTTGGTTGCACAATGTCTTTACGCTGTTTGTCGTTTGGTTGACGACAGGACTTTGGCACGGAGCGGCATGGAATTTTGTACTCTGGGGGCTTTACTATTTTGTGCTGCTGGCGCTCGAAAAGTTTTTCTTGCGTGGATTTCTGGAGAAGCTGCCGCGGCTATTTCGCCATGCATATACGTTGCTGGGCGTAATCTTCGGGTGGGTACTGTTTCGCTCAGATAGCCTGCGTGGATGTGCGCGCTTCCTGAAGGCCATGTTGATTCCGCACGTCGATCTGCACGGGATGGATGAGTTTTGGGTCTATGTCGGCCGCTTCTGGCCGTTTTTAATTCTTGGTGTCGTGTTCAGTATGCCGGTCTACGATATGGTCAGACGAAATATAGGTGCATTTTTGTGCGTGAAGGTCGGAGATAGCATCGCAGCAGGAATGAAATATGCTGTGCTGCTGGGGCTGTTTTATGTTTGCGTGCTGTTCCTCGTCAATTCTACGTATAACCCGTTTATTTATTTTCGGTTTTGAAAGGGATTGCAAATGAAACTCAGGATAAAAATTGAGGCGGTGTTCGTGGCACTCGTGCTTCTGTTCTGCGGAGGGCTTGGGATGCTAACGGCAGACAATCACAAAAAGTGGAGCGAAATGGAGTGGCGTAACTATACACAATTTCCGCAGCTTGATTGGAAGAGCCTGTTCGATATGAAATATCTTAAACAGTTAGAAACTGCGTTTACCGACCAAATTCAGTATAGGGAACAGTTTGTTCATCAATATTACAGCCTAATGCATTCTTGTGGGCTATCTTATTTAAAACATGTAGTTGGCAAAGAAGATCAACTGTTTGGAGTTCCCTTAATACCGGACGATTTGGAAAAGCGCAAAAGTGAACTGATTGCTGCGGCAGAGCTCGTCAATGAGGAAGCCGCAAAGATTGCCGCTCTTGGGAAGACGTTCATCTACATTCACTTTCCACGCAAGGATACTGTGATGGAGGAATACCTGCCTTGGTACTATCCGATATCACATGAGGCGGAAGAGATCGCGCTGTTTCGGGAACATCTTTCTGACGACGTTGTTTTTATTAATGCCTATGAACTATTTCTTCAAAATCAGGAGGAGGGCCCATTTTATTATCAAACGGATCACCATGCTAATTTTGACGGAGCAATGCTGGTTTACCATGATTTAATAAAAATTGTATCAAATCACTACCCCGCTATTCCGAAGTATACAAAGGCAGATTACACTCTCGCCTTACGCAGGATGGATGGTACCTATAATCGAACAATCGGTAGGATTATTATCCCGGATGAGGAACCCCTCAACGTCGTAAGTAGCCCATCGTTGTCCTATCAAAGGTGGGATATGGACAAAGAAAGTGACCAGCCCATCTTCGGTGATCAAAACACATACAGTTCTGCTTATATGGGGGGCGATTTTGGACATACCTTGATCAAAACAACGCAAAATGACGGCCCGTCGTTTCTCATTAGCGGTCTTTCCTTTACTAATATATTAGAGGCACTTGTTCTTCCGGTCTGTCGCAGTATGGAGTCGCTGGACTATCGATATCTCAATGTGGAGGAAACCCTCTATGATTATGCAGCCGCATGCGATGCAGAATATGTTGTTTTTGTGCCATCAACAAGCACAGTTTCGATTGGTCTCTCCTACATTCGCCAGCAGCTTGGTCTTGCAGTCAAGTAGGAGGCTAGCTAATAGTTGGGTAATCCATTAAGCAGTTAAATTTATTCTTTCTTCACATAACTCTACAGTATCTCTATATTTTTTCTCAAATTTATCCATCTGGCAGAGTATAAATACACTATTCTAAATTGCCGAACGAGAGTAAAAAATAAACATACTGTCCTTATGAATCATAAAAAATTGCCGCCTTCTCCTTGACCTGTCCCCAACAATATCCTATACTGAAGGTAGGAAATATCCGTCATGCAAACAGGAAAGGACGGCGGTCATATGAAAAACTATGTGATCACAGTCGCGCGGGAATACGGCAGCGGCGGCAAGACCATCGGCAAGATGCTCTCCGAGGAACTGGGGATCAAGTTCTACAACGACGAGCTGCTCCGCCTCGCCTCGGACGAGAGCGGGATCAACGAGGCGCTCTTCGCCAAGGCGGACGAGAACCTGAAAAAGCCCCTGATCCTCAAGGCGCCCAAAAGCGTGCACACCGGGGAGGTCATCCCCCCGGAGAGCGACGATTTCACGAGCGATCAGAACCTCTTTAATTATCTGTGCAAGGTGATCCGCCAGCTCGCGGACACCGAGAGCTGCGTCATCGTGGGGCGGTGCGCGGATTACATCCTGCGCGACTACCCGAACGTGCTGCGCCTGTACGTGCACGCGCCGTTCGATTACTGCGTGAAAAAGACGATGGAGGTACACCCCAACTTCGACGAGGAGGAGGCCAAGCGCTTTATCCGCAAGACCGACAAGCGCCGCGGGGACTATTACCGCTATTTCACCGGCAACAGCTGGCGGGACGCGGACAACTACGACCTGTGCCTCAACTCCAGCGACCTGGGGTGGGACAAGTGCGTGGCGCTGACCAAGGCCTATCTCGAGATCAAGCTGGGGATTTCTCTTTAACTGTCATCCGAGGCCGCCGCGCGGCAGTGTCGGGGCGGCCGGTGGCCGAGGATTTCCTCGGCTGTACACCGGGAGTTTCGTTTGTGGGGCTGTCCGCCCCACGCCCCGAGTAACCTTTTCGACGTAGAAGAAGATTTAGCCCTTTTCAAAGAAAAGGGCTCTGAAAAGACGAAAAAGAGGGGGAAGTATCCCCCTCTTTTTATGTTCCCCCTCACGCACTGCTCAAAGCTGACTGCGCCGCCGGACACAGCAGAACGCGAAGCCAAGCAGCTGCAAACCGGGTCGCAGCTCGGCCCGCAAAAGAAATGCCAACCACACCAGGCGAATTATCCTTGAGGCGGCACATACTCAAGAACGTCCTGGACTTTGCAGCTTAGCGTATGACATATCCGAGCCAGAACAACCAAATCCACGCGCTGCAATTCGCCCTTGCAATAGGTGTTTAGCTGCGTGCGCTGCATTTCAGAAAAGTGGGACACCTTGTTTTTGCTTAGGCCGCTTTCCCGGATGACCTTTTCCAGTTTTATTTTTATATATCCATATTCCCTGTCCTGCAAGACTCCCACCTCCCCTTTCGTGATTTGATTATACAATTTTTCTATGTGATTAAGTTTAAAAAGAACTTATTATGAGTTCTTGAAATTTAAAATGGCCTGCGCGGGAAAGGGCACCATCGTTGTAGTGATCAGTTGCCTGCGCGGGCAAAAAGCCGCCCCCGACATACGTCGGGGGCGGCTTCGCATTTCGCGGCGTGCGAAAACGTGTATAGTCCGCGCGTGGTCGCGCGTGGGGTGGTCAAGGAGGAGTACCCCCTCCTTTGTTTGCTTTCTTTCCCCCTTTCTTTTCAAACAAAAGAAAGGGGTCGTCGTACGGGGGCGAAACCCCGCTAAATCCTACACTCCAACTGGCAGTCGCAAGGCTCCTTTTCGGCCAGCCTCTGATTGACCTCCCCGGCGGCAACACAACCCATCGCCCGGTAAAAGGCCATGCTCTCCACGGCCGAGTGGGCCGAAATATAGAGATACTGCCCGCCCATCTCCCGCGTGCGACCGGCGCAGCGCAAAAAGAGCCTGCGCCCGATACCCCTGCCGCGGTAAGGATAAGAGGTGTAGAGCTCGGCGAGGATGCGGTACTGCCCCCGGCTGCCCGCAGGCACCCCCTCCAGCAGCGCGAAGCCGGCCACCGTCTCCCCGTCGTAGGCGACGTAGAGCGCGCCGCCGGCTTGCAGCGCGGGCAGGAGCGTATTTATCACCAGTTCGTCCTTCTCCTCCCCGCTCCAGTGCTCGGTGAAGGGGCAATCCACAATTCTCTGCTCCCCGCCGACGGTGCGCCAGACCCTGGTGACCTGCTGGTAGCGCTCGAAACTTTGCAGCAGGCCCGGTACGCAGTCGCGCACGCCGAGGGAGCGGATCACAATTTCTCCCATGCTGTCTCCTTTAAAAAAGGCGGGCCGCAGCCCGCCCGTGGTCATTCCAATATCTCGCTGATCTCGTAGCACAGCGTCATCAGGCTGTCGCCCAGGTGGACGTTCTCCACCGCGATGTCCTGATAATCCATCGCCAGGTCATAGTGCGAGAAGTTCCAAAAGCCCTTGATCCCGTAGTTCACCAGCCGGTCGGCCAGCTCGGGCGCTTCCTCGCGCGGGATGCACAGGATCGCCACCTGCGGCGAGAAGGTCTTGCAGAAGTTCTCCAGCCGGTTCACGTCCGAGATCACCAGATGGCGCACCGGCATGCCGATGAGCTCCTTTTGCTTGTCAAAAATCCCGATCAGGTTGAAGCCCTTGGTCTCGAAGGACATGTGCTTGGCGATCGCCAGGCCCAGGTTGCCCGCCCCGATTAGGATCACCTTGTATCCCTTATGTAGCCCCAGAATATTGCCGATCTCCCCGAGCAGGGCGTCCACGTTGTAGCCGTACCCCTGCTGGCCGAACCCGCCGAAGCAGTTGAGGTCCTGCCGGATCTGCGAGGCGGTCAGGTTCATCAGCTGGGAGAGCTCGCGGGAAGAGATGCGGTGCACGTCCTTTTTCTGCAGGTCCTCCAAAAAGCGGTAGTACCGCGGCAGCCGCCGGATCACCGATGGGGAGACCCCTTCATATCGTGCCACTATTTCACCTTCCAACCCTTCATTTTCCCATATTGCGACCATCCGTCGAAAGAACCAATCGAGGGCAGACGGTCCTGTCTGCCCCCGCGGTGTCAATTCTAGAGCTTTGTGATCGTCTCCATCACATAGTCGCCGAAGTCCTCGCAGGTCGCGCCGGTGTCCCGCCCGGTGACGCTCAGGCGTTTCTCCTCATACATGCAGATATCCAGCGCGCGCTCGAGCTTGTCGGCCTGCTGCTGATACCCGATGTGGGAGAGCAGCAGCACCGCCGCGCGCAGCATAGAGCAGGGGTCGGCATACTGGGCGCGGCCCTCGCTGACCATGCGCGGCGCGCTGCCGTGGATCGCCTCGAACATGGCGTAGCGCTTGCCGATGTTGGCGCTGCCCGCGGTGCCCACCCCGCCCTGGAACTCGGCGGCCTCGTCGGTGATGATGTCCCCGTAGAGGTTGGGGAGCACAAACACCCTAAAATCGCGCCGGCGCTTCTGGTCGATCAGCTTGGCGGTCAGGATGTCGATATACCAGTCGTCGGTGGTGATGTGCGGATACTGCTTGCCGATCTCCTGGCAGAGCTTCAAAAACTTGCCGTCGGTCGTCTTGACGACGTTGGCCTTGGTCACGATCGAGACGCGGTCCTTTTTGTTTTTATCCGCGAACTCATAGGCGAGCTTGGCGATCCGCTCGGTGCCCTCGGTGGTGGTGACCACGAAGTCGATCGCCAAATCCTCGTCCACGTTCACCCCGCAGGAGCCCACCGCGTAGGCGCCCTCGGTGTTCTCCCTAAAAAAGGTCCAATCGATCCCCTCGCTGGGCACCTTGACCGGGCGCATGTTGCAGAACAGGTCGAGCTCCTTGCGCATGGCGACGTTGGCGCTCTCGATGTTCGGCCAGGGGTCCCCGGCACGCGGGGTGGTGGTGGGGCCCTTGAGGATGACATGGCAGGCCTTGAGCTCCTGCAGCACGTCGTCCGGGATGGCCTTATGCTGCGCCGCGCGGTTCTCGATGGTCAGCCCGTCGATCGAACGGAACTCCACCTTGCCGCGCCCCACCTCGTCCGCGAGCAGGTACTCGAGCACCCTTCTCGCTTCGCCGGTGATGACCGGGCCGATCCCGTCACCCCCGCACACCCCGATGATGATGGGGTCGAGCGTTTTATAGTCAATAAAATCCTTCTGCGCCTTCATCCGCTCGACCCGGGCGAGCTGGTCTTTCACCAGCTGCTCGAAACGGGCGGTGGCGCCGCTGAGCTTATCTTCCACAGTAAACCTCCTAGGGGTCTTCTCAAAATCAACACATGGCCTTCCTTCAATGGTTTTATTTTAGTATAATCGGGAACGATTGTCAATTATATGACAATAAGTTTTATACTGCATTGCAAGTTCCATTATGCGACAGCCTGTGCGGAAAAAATACAGGCCAGTAATGATTTCTTCACAAAGATACGTTATAATAATGATGGAACGCTGTTACCGCAGCGCAACGATACAGATTGGGGAGAATGCCATGACGGCCAATCGCAAAGAGGCGACGCCCAAAACCGTGGTGCTGGTGACAAACCAATTCCAGTGCGAGCGGATCATCCACGCGGGGCAGACCGTGGCGGATATTACCAAGACCGAGCTGTGCGTCTTCAGCGTACAGAGTGGGCGCTACCCGCAGAATCCATTGGCGCTCGAGCATCTTTACAAGGTCTCCAAAAGCCATGACGCCACCATGAACATCGTCTACGGGGACGACCCCGTCAAGCTGATCATCAGCTTTATCAAGCATAACAAGACCCAGAACGTCCTCACCGGCCTGCCACAGGGGGAGGATTCCATCCTCTGCGACGTGTGGCGCAAGTTCACCCATGTGCGCTTCTTCACGGTGGACGGCGAGGGGAATACCGCCGAGGTGACCCGCGCGCAGATTCCGGCGCGGCGCAAGGCAAAGCCCGCCTCCATCTGAGGTGGGCCAATCAAAGGAAGTGAAATGATATGCGCATCAATATTCGTTCCATCAGCTTTCACAGCGCGAACGGCGAGGACAACATCAGCGCCGTCGCCTACTTCCCCGAGGGGGAGGAGATCCGTGGGATCGTGCTTGTCAGCCACGGGATGCTCGAGCACATCGGACGTTACCACGAGTTTATGCTCTATCTCGCGCAGCAGGGCCTTGCGGTCTTCGGACAGGACCATCTCGGCCACGGCAAGAGCGCCGGCAGTCCCGAGCGGCTGGGCTACTTTGCGCACGAGAACGGCTACCAGTGCCTGATCAGGGATTTGCGGCATCTCTGCCACATCGCGGCGGGGATGTTCCCCGAGCGCCAAATCTTCCTGCTGGGGCATTCGATGGGCTCGCTGATCGCGCGGCTCTACTGTGTGAAATACCCGGACACCCTGGCGGGGGTCATCCTGATGGGCACCGCCGGGCCGAACCCGATGACCGGCTTCGGGATCCTGCTCGCACAGCGGTATCTGCGTAAGGAAGGCGAATTCTGCCGCCCCGAACGGCTGCACGAGCTGGTCATCGGCAACATGAACCGGCGCTTCACCCCCACGCGCACCGCCAGCGACTGGCTCAGCCGGGACGAGGCGGCGGTGGACCGCTATCTTGCCGACCCTGTAAGCGGGCAGCGCTTCACCGCCTCGGCTTATCTCGATCTCTTCACCATGATGGAGGTTGCAAATTCCCCGCGCTGGGCCAGGGATTATCCCAAGGGGCTTGCCACCCTGCTGCTCTCGGGCGACTGCGATCCGGTGGGGAACTTCGGGCGCGGGGTGCTGCAGGTCTATAACCGGCTGCAGAGCGCCGGGGTCGAGGACCTGGAAATGCAGCTTTATGAGGGCGCGCGGCACGAGCTGCTCAATGAACTCAACCGCGAAGAGGTCTATGGGGACATCCTGGACTGGATCGAGAACGAGATTTAATCGGGTCGGCCGGGCCCCCGCTCGTATACGAGCGGGGGCTTTTTGTGTGAAAAAGGAACCGTCCGGGGGCAATCGTCATAGGGTTGGCTCCCAGTGATAAGAACAATATTATTTCACTAATTTTCAAAATAAATCATTTTGATTCATATTCTTTTCATATTTATGACTATAATAGAAACTAGGGCAGAATAGAAATGTTACCCCAGTGAGGAGGAATCACAGATGAACACCCAAAAGCTTACCCAAAAATCGATGGAAGCGATTGGCGCGGCACAGAACATTGCCATAGAAAACCAAAACCAGCAGATCGAGCAGGAGCATATCGCCCAAGCGCTGCTGGAGCAGGAGAGCGGGCTGATCCCGCAGCTGCTCAAAAAAATCGGGATCGACCCCCAGATGATGACGAGCTCGGTCGCACAGCTTGTGCGAAAGCTGCCGGCGGTGAGCGGCTCGGGGCGGGAGAGCGGGAAAATCTACGTCTCCCAGGACACCGACCGGGCGCTGACCGAGGCCGAGCGGATCGCAGAGCGAATGAAGGACGAATACGTCTCGGTCGAGCATCTCTTCCTGGGGCTCCTGGAGCGCCCCAGCCGTTCGATGCGCGAGCTGTTCGAGAGCTTCGATCTGCAAAAGAACAAGTTCCTGGACGCCCTGCAGACGGTGCGGGGCAATGCCCGGGTCACCAGCGACAACCCGGAGGACACCTATGACGTGCTCAAAAAATATGGCCAGGACCTGACCGAGCTGGCGCGCCAGCAAAAGCTCGACCCGGTGATCGGGCGGGACGGCGAGATCCGCAACGTGATCCGCATCCTCAGCCGCAAAACCAAGAATAACCCCTGCCTGATCGGCGAGCCGGGCGTCGGCAAGACGGCCATCGCCGAGGGGCTGGCGCTGCGGATCGTGCGCGGGGACGTGCCGGAAAACCTGCGCGAGCGCACCCTCTTCTCGCTGGACATGGGGGCGCTGATCGCGGGGGCCAAGTTCCGCGGCGAATTCGAGGAGCGCCTCAAGGCGGTGCTCACCGAGGTCAAGAAGAGCGAGGGGAAGATCATCCTCTTCATCGACGAACTGCACACCATTGTGGGCGCCGGCAAGACCGAGGGCTCGATGGACGCGGGCAACCTCTTAAAGCCCATGCTCGCGCGCGGCGAGCTGCACTGTATCGGCGCCACCACCCTAAACGAGTACCGCCAGTACATCGAGAAGGATGCCGCCCTCGAGCGGCGCTTCCAGCCGGTGCTGGTGGACGAGCCGACGGTAGAGGACACCATCTCGATCCTGCGCGGGCTCAAGGAACGCTACGAGGTCTACCACGGCGTCAAAATCCAGGACAACGCCCTGATCGCCGCGGCGGTCCTCTCCCACCGGTACATCTCGGACCGCTTCCTGCCCGACAAGGCCATCGACCTGGTGGACGAGGCCTGCGCGATGATCCGCACCGAAATGGATTCCATGCCCACCGAGCTGGACGACATCTCCCGGCAGATCATGCAGCATGAGATCGAGGAGGCCGCGCTCAAAAAGGAGAGCGACAAGCTCTCGCAGGAGCATCTGCGGGAAATCCAGAAGGAGCTCGCCGAGATGCGCGCCACCTTCGGCGAAATGAAGGCGCGCTGGGAGAACGAGAAGCAGGCCATCGGCAAGGTGCAGCACCTGCGCGAGGAGATCGAGCAGGTCAACGCCCAGATCGAAAAGGCCGAGCGGGAATATGACCTCAACAAGGCCGCCGAGCTCAAATACGGTCGGCTGCCGGCGCTCCAAAAGGAGCTGGAGGCCGAGGAAACCATCGCCGAGCAGGAGCGCACGAGCAGCGACAATCTGCTGCGCGACAAGGTGACCGAGGAGGAGATCGCGCGGATCGTCGGGCGCTGGACCGGCATCCCGGTGGCCCGGCTGATGGAGGGCGAACGAGAAAAGCTCTTAAATCTCGAACCGATCCTCCATCAGCGGGTGATCGGCCAGGACGAGGCGGTCACCAAGGTGTCGGAAGCCATCCTGCGCTCCCGCGCGGGGATCCAGGACCCGGGGCGGCCGATCGGCTCGTTCCTCTTCCTGGGGCCGACGGGCGTCGGGAAAACCGAGCTTGCCAAGGCACTGGCCGAATGCCTCTTCGATGACGAGCACAACATCGTGCGGATCGACATGAGCGAATACATGGAGAAATATTCGGTCTCCCGCCTGATCGGGGCGCCTCCCGGCTATGTGGGCTACGAGGAGGGCGGCCAGCTCACCGAGGCGGTTCGCCGCAAGCCCTACTCGGTGGTGCTCTTCGACGAGATCGAGAAGGCCCATCCCGACGTGTTCAACGTCCTGCTCCAGGTGCTGGACGACGGGCGGATCACCGACTCGCAGGGGCGCACGGTGGACTTCAAGAACACCATCATCATCCTGACCTCCAACCTCGGCTCGAACTACATTCTCGACGGGATCACCGAGGGCGGCGAGATCAGCGAGGAGAGCAAGGAGCAGGTAAACGCCCTGCTGCGCCAGTCCTTCCGGCCCGAGTTTTTAAACCGGCTGGACGAGATCGTCTTCTACAAGCCCCTGCAGAAGGATGAGATCATGAAGATCGTCGACCTGCTGCTGCAGGACCTCGGGCGGCGGATGGAGGAGCGGCAGCTGAGCTTCACCGTCACCGACGACGCCAAGCGCTTCATCGTGGACAGCGGCTTCGACCCGGTCTACGGCGCGCGGCCGCTAAAGCGCTTTATCCAGCACAAGGTGGAAACCCTGATCGCCAAGGAGATTATCGGGAAAGACTTGGCGCCGGGCACCGCGATGGAAATCTACTTCGAGAACGGGGCCCTTGCCATCCGGGAAAAATAAGATTACAATGGTGGGGAGCTTTCGTTCCCCACCATTTCTTTGTCATGAAGGAGGGAGACCATGAAACGTTTCCTATCCGGGCTGCTTGCCGTATCCTTCCTGCTTTCGGGCTGCGCCCGCACAACACAGGGCGACCCACAGGACGAGACCGCGGGTGCGCCGGTACGCGATCTTCTGCTGGCGCAGGGGGACACCGTCCTCGGAGGCGGCAGAAGCGCGACCGTGCGCCTCGTCCTGCGCGAGGGGGTCTTCCTCACCGGCGATCAGGTGGCCCTGGGCGGGGGCCTGGGCGAGGAAAACTACCAGGGCGTCTGCGAGGTGCAGGTCCTGGCGGACGGGGAGGCGCTTTCCTCCCTTGCGCTGGAGGGCGACGGCCGGGAGGAGCTGCTTTTCAGCGATGTCGGCCTTCCCTTCGCGCTGCACTTTGCAGACTATAACGGCGACGGGAACCCGGACTTCACCATCGGCCAGTGGGCCGGCAGCACGGCGGACTGCTACACTCTTTTTACCATCGCGCCCGACGGGACGATCACCCCGCAAAGCGGACCCTACGCGATCTTTGCCAGCGACGGCAAGGGGGACAATGAATACTGCGCCGTCTTTGTGCAGAAGGAAAACGGCTTCGCCACCCAAGTCTACAACAACGCGACCGGGGAATACGAGCAGGTCCCCTACGTGTGGGACGCGGCGCGGAACACTTATCTTGAAGATCAGGGAGGCAAAACGGATGACTAGACCGGAGCAGGCGGAAAAACTTTTCAGGGAGGGGTACAACTGCGCGCAGGCGGCATTCCTCCCCTTTGCCGAGGAATGCGGGCTCAGCCGGGAGACGGCCGCGGCGCTCGCTTCCTCCTTCGGCGGCGGCATGGGCCGGCTGCGGGAGGTCTGCGGCGCGGTGAGCGGTATTTTCCTGGCCGCCGGGCTGCTGCGCGGCTACAGCGACCCGAAGGACCCCGCCGCCAAAAAGGCGCACTACGAGCTGATCCAGCGGCTGGCCGCGCGCTACCGGGAGGAGAACGGTTCGATCGTCTGCCGCGAGCTGCTCGGGCTCCCGGCCGGGCCGGACTCCCCCACCCCCGAGGCGCGCACCGGGGCGTACTACAAAAAGCGCCCCTGTCCCGAGCTGGTGCGCTGCGCGGCTGAAATACTGGAGGAAGAGCTTTTCCCAAAAGCGAATAAACTATAAAAAATAGCCGCTACGCGGCTATTTTTTATTGCTGAACACAATAGATCGAAGAGCTATTTTTTATCCACAGCGCTCCGGGCAAATGAATGGCCACCGGCATAGCCGGTGGCCATTACAATTATAGCAACAGGTAGAACAGGGCGACCAGCAGCGTAAAATCCGCCTTTTCGTTCATCAACAGCAGCAGCAGCCCGATGAGCAGCAGCCGCTCGTTGTCGATGTTTAAAGCGTCGAGCACCTTCCCAATGGGGGAGTCCTCCCCGACGAAGTTCGAGATGACGTTCCCGAGGCCCTTCCCTTCGCCCTGCCCGAACTGGGGCAGGTGGATTCCCAGGTTCCCCGTCAGCTGGCTGAGAAGGGAGGAGACCGTGCCGCCGCTCTGTGCGCCCGCGGTTCCGCTATGCGCGCCGCCGTCCGACGGATGGTTCGAGCCGGCCGCCTGCGGGCCCGGCGCGTTTGGGGCGGCGTTGCCCGGGCCCTGGGTGGGGCCCTGCACCGGGATATGTATGGTGTCCTGCATGGGCGGCGAGATCACGGCGTTGGCCTGCTGCACCGTCTGGCGGGAGCGCTGCTGCATCTGGCGCACCCGGCGGATCGCCTCCTGCTGCATGTTGAGAAGATCCTTTTCGGTATAACTCACACCTTTCCAATCGGCCATCAGCCATCATCACCACCAAACAGGTTGCCGAAGATGCCGGTCTCCTTGAGCAGGGGGAGCATCTTGACCAGCTGCATGATCCGGATCGCGTCGTCCACTTTTTTCTGCCGCTTCTCCCCGAAATGGGGCTTGAGCGCGAGCAGCAGCTCAACGTTGGAGTCCCGGGTATTGAGCCCCTGCAAAATCTGCGAGACCTTTGCGATGGTGTTTACATCCAGGCTGCCCAAGAGGTTCGCGGCCGCGTTGGGCGCCGCGGGCTGGGCGGGCGGCGGGGTAAACAGGTTTTGCAAAGGGGGGATGGGCTGTGCCTGGGGCTGCGCGGGTTGTGCGGGAGGCGGTGCGGCGGGCGGCTGCGCGTCCGCCGCGGGGGCGGCGCCGTCTCCCCCCAGTCCCAGCTGGTTTGCCAGGTTCATGATCTGCTGCATGGTCTGGGGGTTGTTCAGAAGAGAACCGAGGGCCGAAGCCATATCTTCCATGCGCGCACCCGCCTTCCGTTTTTAGTCTGTTATTTCTGCATGAGTTTTCCGAGCAGTCCCTTGACCTGGGGGGAATTGAGGAACTGTTCGAGCTGCTGGGGATTGTTCAGCAGCTGGTTGACCTGGGCGGCCTTCTGCGGATCGAGGTTCCCGAGCAGGTCCTTGACCTGGCCCCCCTCGATCTGCTGGCGAAGCTGCTGGGGATTTTTCCCCAGCTTCTGCCCGGCCATACCCAAGAGGCTGTTCATGGCCTGCTGGGACATATTTGGGCCGCCTGACGGCCCCCGATTATTCTGATTCATCACAAAAAACTCCTTTCCACCGGCTTCTTACACCATGCTATGCCGCCGGGAGTTAATTTGTGAAAAACCTTTTATTTCCCTACATTTTATGATAAATTATAGGTATGTATGACGCGAAAGCAAAGGATGAAATCAGTATGAGAATTGTGGCAGTGGGGGATACCCACCGTGACTTCATGGGCCTGCGCGAGCTGATCGAGCAGCAGATGGACAGCACCGACCTGTTTATTCATACCGGCGATGGGGAGCGGGAGCTCGACGACATCCGCTCGCTCTATCCCGAGCTGCCGCTGCGCGCGGTCTGCGGCAACTGCGACCTATATTCCAGCGACCCGCAGGTGGATTTGATCGATGCGGGAGGGGTCAAGATTTTCGTCACCCACGGGCACGGCTTCGGGGTAAAATATTCGGTGGAGGAGCTCGAGCAGAACGCCCGCCGCCTCGGCGCGGCTATCGTGCTCTTCGGGCATACGCATTGCCAGTACTACCGCTATGACGAGGGGCTCCATCTCTTAAACCCCGGCAGCCTCTCCCATCCGCGGGGCACGTCCCGGGGGTACGCGGTGATCGAGATTCAAAACGGGCAGATTTTGTGCAACCTGGTGCAGCTTCGATAAGTGAGATATACCAACCCCGTCTCTTGGGCGGGCAGCAGGCAGGGGCGCTCCTGTCTGCTGTGTTTTTGAGGGAGGACAAACGGATGACGGAGTTTTTGATACGGCATTTCATCAAGGACAGCGGGCAGCTGGGCGACCCCAAGGTGCGCGGGCGGTATGGGCTGCTCTCCTCGCTGGTCGGCATCTGCTGCAACGCGGTGCTGTTTCTCTGTAAGTTCCTGATCGGCACCGTCTCGGGCAGCGTGAGCATTATGGCCGACTCGGTGAACAACCTCTCGGACGCGGGCTCGTCGGTGGTCACCCTGATCGGCTTCCGGATTTCGGGGCGCCCGGCGGACGAGGGCCATCCCTTCGGGCACGCGCGCGCCGAGTACATCGGCGGGCTGATCGTCTCCTTCATGATCCTGCTGCTGGGGGTGGAGTTCCTGCGCTCCTCCTTTTTAAAGATTCTGCACCCCGAGCCGGTGACCATCAGCGCGCTGGCCCTTTTTTTGCTTTTGCTTTCGATTTTGCTCAAGGCCTGGATGGGCCTCTTTAACCGCCGGGTCGGGAAGCGGATCGATTCCGCCGCGCTGCTGGCGACCGCGCAGGACAGCTTCAACGACGTGATCACCACCTCGGTGGTCCTGCTCGCCGCGGCGCTCGCCAAGTTCACCGGCCTGCAGATCGACGGCTACATGGGCGTCGCGGTGGCGCTCTTCATCCTCTATTCCGGCCTGGGGCTGGCGCGCGAGACGGTCAGCCCCCTGCTCGGCCAGGCGCCCGACCCCGGGATGGTGCAGGCGCTGGAGAAAAAGATCACCTCCTATGACGAGGTGCTGGGGGTGCACGACCTGGTGGTCCACTCCTACGGGCCGGGCAACTGGTACGCCAGCGTGCACGCCGAGGTGTCGGCCAAGGAGGATATCCTCAAAAGCCACGACGTGATCGACAACATCGAGCGCGAGGTGCTCGCACAGATGGGGATCCACCTGGTCATCCACCTCGACCCGGTGGTGACCGACGACCCGGCGATCAACGAGCTGCGCGAATTCGTGCGCGGCAAGCTGCGCGCGATCGACCCCGCCCTCTCAATGCACGACTTTCGGGTGGTCTTCGGCGAAACCCACACCAACCTGATCTTCGATGTGGTGGTGCCCGTGGGCTTTCGTCAAAGCGACCATCAGCTCGGCGAGCAGATCCAGCAGGCGGTGGAGGAGCTCGACCCCGGCTACTACTATACCGTCGTCACGTTCGACCGCAGCTACACCTCGGCCACCGGCTGCTGAACCTTCTCCCCTCCTCGCGCATAGGATGGGGAAAGACCCCTGCCACAGCGGGCGAGAGAGGCACATCCGCGTTTGCGGGTGTGCCTCTCTCGCCCTCCGGCAGGGAAGCGGGGAGGACGAAAAATGAAAAAGTGTGACGAGCGCGTGGCGCTCCGGGTATCCCGGGTGAGCATCGGGGTCAACCTGCTGCTATCGGCGCTGAAGTTTATGGCGGGGCTCCTGGCCCATTCGGGGGCCATGCTGTCGGACGCGGTCCACTCCGCGTCGGACGTGCTGAGCACCCTGGTGGTGATGGTGGGGGTGCGCCTGGCGGGGAAGGAACCGGATTGGGACCACCCCTATGGGCATGAGCGGCTGGAGAGCGTCGCGGCGCTCCTGCTCGCGGGGATGCTCGCGCTCACGGGTCTGTTGATCGGCGTGCAGGGGGTGCGCCATGTCCTGAATCCCGGCGCGCTGCAGGTGCCGGGGGCTTTGGCGCTCTGGGCGGCGGCGCTCTCGATCGGGGTCAAGGAGTGGATGTACCGCTACACCAAGCGCGCCGCTCAGAAGACCGGCTCGGACGCGCTGATGGCCGACGCCTGGCACCACCGCTCGGACGCGCTCTCCTCGGTGGGCAGCTTCCTTGGGATTTTCGGCGCGCGCCTGGGGTTCCCGCTGCTCGATCCGCTGGCCGCGGCGGTGATCGCGCTCTTTATCCTGCGCGCGGCCTTCGGGATCGCCCGGGATTCGGTCGGCAGGCTGACCGACCGCGCCTGCGATGAGGAGATTGCAGCGCGCATGCGCGCCGCTATCCTCGCGCAGCCGGGGGTCCTCTCGCTGGATGAGCTGCGCACCCGGGTCTTCGGTTCGCGGCTCTATGCCGACGTCGCCATCGGAGCGGACGGCTCGATGACCCTCTACCAGGCGCACGCCATCGCCGAGGGAGTGCACGTCGCGCTCGAGCGGGAGTTCCCGGCGCTCAAGCATTGCACCGTCCACGTCAACGCCTTGTAGGCAGAAACCAGGAAGGGCGGGCACCGCAGTGCCCGCCCTTCCTGGTGGTTTAGATAATCAGATATGGAAATGTAGGAGATAGCGGTTTAATAGGCCACGCCCTGGGCGATCATCGCCTCGGCCACCTTGAGGAAGCCGGCGATGTTGGCGCCCATCACGAGGTTGCCGGCGCTGCCGTATTTTTCGCTGGCGTCGTAGGCGGCGTGGAAGATGCCCAGCATGATGTCGTGCAGCTTGGAATCGACCTCCTCGAAGGTCCAGCCGTAGCGCAGCGAGTTCTGGCTCATTTCCAGCCCGCTGACGGCGACGCCTCCGGCGTTGGCCGCCTTGGCGGGCGCGAAGAGGATCCCGGCCGCCTGCAGCTTTTCCACCGCCTCGGGGGTGCAGGGCATGTTGGCGCCCTCGGCTACCGCGGTAACGCCGCCCTGGATCAGCTTGTCGGCCGACGCGCCGTCCAGCTCGTTCTGGGTGGCGCAGGGGAGGGCCACGTCGCAGGGGATGCTCCAGATCCCGGTGCACCCTTCGGTGTAGGTGGCGGTGGGCACGCTCTGCACATATTCCTTGATCCGCGCGCGGCGGACCTCCTTGATGTCCTTGACAATATCCAGCTTGATCCCGTCGGGGTCGTGGATGTAGCCGTCCGAGTCGGAGAGCGCGACCACCTTGGCGCCCAGCTGCTGGGCCTTTTCGGTCGCGTAGATGGCGACGTTGCCCGAGCCGGAGATGACCACCGTCTTGCCGGCCACCGAGTCGTTCTTCATGCACCGGAGCATCTCCTCGGTGAGGTAGAGCAGCCCGTAGCCGGTCGCCTGGGTGCGCCCGAGGGAGCCGCCGAAGGTGAGGCCCTTGCCGGTCAGCACGCCGGTGAACTCGTTGCGCAGGCGCTTATACTGCCCGTACATGTATCCGATCTCCCGCGCGCCCACGCCGATGTCCCCGGCGGGCACGTCGGTGTCGGCGCCGATGTGTTTACACAGCTCGGTCATGAAGCTCTGACAGAAGCGCATGACCTCCGCGTCCGACTTGCCCTTGGGGTCGAAGTCGGAGCCGCCCTTGCCGCCGCCCATGGGCAGCCCGGTCAGGGAGTTTTTGAAGGTCTGCTCGAAACCGAGGAATTTGATGACCGACCCGGTCACCGAGGGGTGCAGGCGCAGGCCCCCCTTATACGGGCCGATGGCGGAGTTGAACTGGACCCGAAAGCCCCGGTTGACCCGCACGTTGCCCGCGTCGTCCACCCAGGAGACCCGGAACTGGATGAAGCGCTCCGGCTCCACGATCCGGTCGATCACGCCGGTTTTGATGATGTCGGGATTCTGCTCGACGACTGGCTCGAGGGATTCAAGCACCTCGCCCACAGCCTGCAAAAACTCGGTCTCACCCTTGTTTCTTGCGGCGACGTCGTCATATACCTTCTTCAGGTACGAGTTTTTGAATGCCATGGGAACCACTCCTTTAATATTCTTTGTATATATACTATTATAAGCAGAAATTTGCAATTTTGCAATATAAAAATTGCAGGACGAGAATATTTTTATGACCCGCACATCCTGTACAAGCGGTTTGGCCGCAGGTTTATGGTTTTTGATGGTTATTTTGCAGGATTGCCCTGCAAATAATTCAAGCAATGCAGGATTGGGAGGCATCCCGGTTGCGCTTTCCCCGCGGATGGGTTATAATGGGGATATTCCATCGAGCAGGCCAGACGGCAGCGCGCGCAGCGCCGAAAGGCCGCGTGTGAGGAAAGTCCGAGCTCCGCAGGGCGGGATAGCTGCTAACGGCAGCCGGGGGCGACCCCAGGGACAGTGCAACAGAGAGATACCGCCGCGCGCTTTGCGCGGTAAGGGTGGAAAGGCGAGGTAAGAGCTCACCGGCACACTGGCGACTGTGTGGCCATGTAAACCCTATCCGGAGCAACACCGCATAGAGGGCATAAAGCGGCGGCCCGCCGCGCCCTCGGGTAGGTGGCTGGATTTGCCCGGCGACGGGCAAACAAGATAGATTGTCGTCAAATACAGAACTCGGCTTACAGACCTGGTCGGTGGAATTTTTGGAAAAACAGCGGGCCCGCACTAAGGGCGCACCCATGAGGGTGCCCTTAGTGCGGGCCCGCGTAGCTTTTCGATGACGAATCACTTGACAATTGGCGCAAAGGGAGGGGGTCCCCCTCTTGGGGGTTCCCCTCCCGGAGCTCCAGTGGCGCTCCGATTCACCCCTCCTGCGCTTTTTACGTCTTAATGAGGGCTTCTCGCCCTCAAACTCCCCGCCAAGGGGGCGCCGCCCCCTTGGAACCCTGTAATAGGTGGGCGGGTTTGATAAACCGAGGCCCGCACAATTGTGCGGGTCCGCTTGCTATGCTTCGCAGATCACGGTGCAGTCCTCGGGGGTGACGGCCAGGCAGAAGGCGCGCCGCCCCTCGCAGCCCGGGGGCACCAGCAGATAGGTGTGCCGGCTGCGGGACTTGACCAGCGCCTTCTGGTGCGCCGCCTTCAGGTCGCAGACATAGGCGCCCTCCTCGGGGAGGTAGCCCTCGGCCTGCAAAAAGGCCCGGTCGAAGTAGAAGGTGGAGATCATCCGCTCGGTCAGCGACCCGCCCACCGTGCGCGCGGCGGGGGAAACCTCGCCGCCGAGCAGGATGCACGAGCGCCCACTCCCCGCCGCCAGGGCCACCGCCAGGCTGGCGGTGACGATGGTGACCCGCTTCTCGCCCAGAAAGCGCAGAATGGCGGCGCAGTCCGCTCCCGCATCGAGGAAGATCACATCCCCCTCTTCCACGAATTCGGCCGCCCTCCGGGCCAGCTCGCTCCCCTCCGCCGGGGGGGAGACCGCCGCGGCCGGGGCCGGTTCGGCGCGGGCCAGCTTGGCCGCGCCCCCGCGCAGCTGGACGATCAGCCCCTCCTGCTCGAGGGTGGAGAGGTCCCGGCGCACGGTGGAGACCGAGATGCCCAGCGTCTCGGTCATTTCCGCAATATAAGCAATCTCATGCTGGGAGAGATATTCGATGATCTTGGTTTTGCGCAGATAGGGAATCATAGCCGTTTCATGCCTTTCGGATGGGATGTGAGGGCATGCGCCCCCTCCCTTTTATTATAGCCGGAAGGCCTCGGCCTTTCAACAGAATTCAAATTGTTTCATTTTTGTTCATGTTTTCGCCACACTTGCGGCTGAGGTATTCCCGCTGGACCGCAATGGTCTCCAGCGTTTCGCCCAGCTGCACGAAGACCGAGCCGAGCAGAAGAAGGTCCTCGGTCGGGGTATTGTTGGCGATGGTGATGGCGGTCGCGGCCACGGCGGCGGCCAGCTCGCTTGGATTCATAGTAATCCCCCCGTATATCCTTATTCGCCCGGGAGGGTGGACAGAAGGGAAGACAAAGAACAGCCTGCCGCGGCAGGCTGTTCTTCACGGGTGGCTTTATAAATGACCGCGAGATAAGCTTTCTTGTTGGCATACTTCCGCTCCCTTCCCAGGAAAAGCGGAGCAAATCCCTTGCTTTTTTCAAACTTATCCCAATTATATCCTCTTCTGGAGGATTTTGCAAGTGAATACATACTTCCGTGCCTGTCCCTCTCTTCCCGCATGACCGATAGAAAGCTTATCTGGCGGTCATTTATGAGGGAGGGAAACCATTGAACAGGAAAGCATTTGCGCCGATCCTGGCGCTAGCGCTGATTTGGTCTGTGCCGGCCGGCGCGGCCGGGGGTGCGGCGGTACGGGTCCAGGAGAGCTATGACTGCGACTACGGGGTGTATATTCCCTTTACCCCTTCGCCCCGCACCGGCAGTTACACCTTCGCACTCTACGAGGGGGAGGGAGCGTCGGGCGCGCCCGAGGTGACGGCCGAGGTGGATACGGCGGGGAGCGCCCGGCAAACCGTCTATCTGCCGCTGCGCTACGACGTGAGCGGCCCGAGCACCTGGACGCTGGAGGTGACGGCGCGCGCCCCGGCGGGGCGGGAAGCATTTGACCGGGAGGCGACGCTCGTCAAAACTTTTGAGACCAGCCCGTCCTGCGGATGTCCGGCGGGGACGGCGGGTGCCTTTTACGCGGGGGATGGAAGTGGAAAAAGCCCTTACCGGGTCGGGGCATCCGAGCAGCTGCAGCATGTCAACCGGCATTTGGGCGGCAGCTTCCGGCAAGTGAATCACATTGACCTCAGCGCCTATGGGAGCTGGACCCCCATCGGGGGAAACAGCTATGCAGCCTTTTCGGGGACCTACGACGGCGGCGGATACAAGATCACCGGGTTCACGGTGGGGAACACCATGCAATACAGCGGGCTGTTCGGCCTGGTCTCCGGGGCGGTGATCCAAAACCTCGGGATACAGGATTACAATGTCAATGCGCCCGGCTCGGATTATGTGGCGGGACTGATCGGACAGATAGGCAATGCCAGCTCCCTGCGGCGCTGCTTTTCCCGCGGCGGTACGGTGCGGGCCGGCGGGGATACCGGCCCGCTGGTGGCTTATGCGCTAGGCGAGGCCAACAACACGATGGAGGACTGCTATGTCAACGGCACCGTCGTCATCGGCGGGCAGAAGAGGACGGCGAGTGCGGGCGGCCTTAACGGGAATCCGTTTGCATTTTCCACTATTTCAAACTGTTACGCCCTTCCGGCCTCGGTCAGCTGTCACTATGTCGGCGGATTTGATTCCGCCGGCTACAGCACGGTTTATGCCAACTGCTGCTGGAACACCAATATCGCCTCCTATGCCAGCGCATACAATATGAAAAATCCGCCCGGGACGAGAGGCTATACAACTGCGCAGCTGACCAACCCTGACCTGCGCGCCACTGTCTACAGCGGCTTCGATTTTGATACGGTATGGATATGGGACGACCATATGGGCGCGCCGAAGCTCAGAGTCGAAAAAGAATGAGCCATGTGAACAGGGAACTAAACAGAACAGCCTGCCGCGGCACCGCGGCAGGCTGTTTCTTTTATAAAAGACAGAGGGATTATTTGAACTTTACCGCGGTGCCATAGGCGATGACCTCGGCCGCGCCCTGCATGACCGCCGCCGAGGCGTAGCGCATGCAGACGACGGCGTCCGCGCCCATCTGCTCGGCTTCCTCGACCATCCGCTTGGTGGCCAGGGCCCTCGCCTCGTTCATCATGTCCGTATAGGCCTTGAGCTCGCCGCCCACCAGGGTTTTGAAGCTCTGGGTGATGTCCCGGCCGATATTCTTGGACTGGATGGTGCTCCCGCGGCACAGCCCCAGCATCTCGAGCTCCTTGCCGGAAATGGTTTCAGTAGTGACTAAGATCATCTTCTTCTCCGCTCCTAACTTCATGGATTCTCTCGATCAGCACATAGATGGAAACGCCGGCCAGCGCCAGCGGGATCAGGCAGCCCAGTGCCTTTATCCAGAAGGGCATGGCGATCAAAAAGCAAGCGGCCACAAAGCCTAAAAAATAAAGGGTCAGCACCGCCGTAATAATAATGGGCGCAATCAGCTTTTTCAGTTTCATCGGCGCGCCCTCCCCGAAAAATTAAAAATTGTACTCCGCAATGTAGGTTTCCCCTTCGTTGGAGAGGGTGAGCACCGGCGTGCCGTCCCCGATGGTGGTGCGGTAGCGCTTGTAGCCGTCGGGGAAATCCCGATCCCCAATACAGCCGCTGGTGTTGATGGTGAGATTCTCGGGCGCCTCGCGCAGCCGCAGCCGGATCATGCTGCGGTGGTCGGTCAGCGCAATGTCGGCGTTATCCAGGAACCCGTCGGCGTTGAGCAGCACCTGCGCGGCCTTGCCCTCGATGTAAAGGCGGGAGTGCAGCATCTCCTCGGCGTCCACCCGCACCGTCCCCTCGTCGGAGGAGATCTGCACGGTGGAATTGATGTCCGGCAGGTAGACCACGCCGCCCGCGTCGTTGACCGCGAAGTTCTGGTACTCCTTGTCCGGGATGGTCAGGCGGACCACGTTGACCTGGTAGCCCTTGGGAACGCTGACATAGTCGAGGTCCTCGTCCGCCTCCACCGAAATGGTCAGCTTGCCATAGCGGTCCACCGCGGCGGATACCTCGAAGAGGTCCTGATCGTCCACCCCGACGTAATCCAGCTTGAAGTTTTTGCCGCTGCCCTTCTCCACCACGATTCCGCAGTTCGAGGAATTAATCTCCACCCTTGTGACCTCCCCGCCCGGGATGGTCTTGATCGCGCTGACCGCGTTTGGTTTGTGGGTCTCGAAGCGGTATTCGGGGATGTCCTCGTCATCCAGCAGATATTGGTGATAATCCTGCAGCGCGAAGGCGCTCGTCCCGCTGCCCAGAAGCAGCGCCGCCGCAGCCGCGCCTGCAAGCAAGTTCTTTAGTTTCATATGGATTCTCCTTTTGATAAAACTGCCGATAAGCCTATTATACAGCCGTTTTGAGGCATTGCAAGCGCGGCGGCGCGGGATTCACAATGAGTTAACACCGGGTTTACAAAACTGGAAGAATTTAGATGGTATCAATCTCAAAAGACCGCAAGGGGCTTTTGAAAAAGAATGCGCCTCTTTCCGGATTGCCGGAAGGAGGCGCATTCTAGATAACGGTTGCACCATATCCCATCGCCAGCCGCTCCAGGATCTCGCGCGGCAGGTCGGACATCGAGTCGATGATCGCCCGGCCGTTGTAGAGGACCAGCGCCATCTCCAGCGCCTCCTCGCTGTCCGAGACGAAGGCGACCGGCAGGCGGGCCATGTGCGCGTTGAGGGCGAAGAAGTGCGCGTCCTCCGCCGTATGCACCCGCACGAGGAGCACGTCCTCGCCGCGGTCCTCGATTTCGAGGATTTCATCCGACATGTCCAACGAGCAGCGCAGCTCGTCGGAGAATTCGAACTCCTCCTCGAGGGAGAAGCTCTGCGCGTCGCAGGCGGCGGTGATCTCATGTTCGTCCCGCTCGATCCGCACCGCCGAAAAGTCGAAGCTGTCCAGCAGCCGCCGCAGCTCGCGGATATGCGCGGGGGTGGTCTGGCAGCAGCCCCCCGCGATGGTGACCCCCGCCAGCAGAAGCCGCTCCATGGTGCGGGCGAACTCCCGCGGGGAGAGCACGCGGTCGGGGGAGAGCCCGGCGCTGGGCTTCGCAAGCAGGGGGATGTTCGCCTGGGGTGCCAGACGTAAAAATTGTTCCTCGAGCCCCTGCGAGGAGTCCGAGCAGTTTATTCCGAAGGCGCTCGCGCCCAGCCCCTGCATGGTGATCAGCACGGCCATGGGGTCGGCCTCCTGCGGGGTGCGGCCGCTGTCGTCCACCGTCACCGAGACGTAGACCGGAAGCCCGGTCTCCCGTGCGGCGAGCAGGGCGGCGCGGCATTCGGTCAGGCTGGTCATCGTCTCGCAGACGATCAGGTCCACCCCCGCTCTCTTAAGGGCAAAGGCCTGCTCGGCAAAGCAGTCCACCAGCTCCAGGAAGGGCAGGTCCCCGAAGGGCTCGACCTGCTCGCCGGTGGCTGAGATGTCGCCCGCGACCAGGCAGCGGCTGCCCGCCGCCTCGCGGGTGAGCGCGACGAGGCGCTCGTTGAGCTCGATCACCGGGAGGCTCAGTCCCTGCTGGCGCAGCCGCAGCCGGTTGGCGCCGAAGGTCGGAGCGAGCAGCAGGTCGCTGCCCGCTTCGAGGTAGGCGCGCTGCAAGTCCTGCAGCGCGCGCGGATGATCGAGGACCCAGGTCTCGGTGCAGGCGCCGGGGGGCATTCCCTGCTGCAGCAGATTGGTCCCGGTCGCGCCGTCGAGCAGCAGCGGCCTTCGGGGAGGAGGGGTATTCATCGCTTCGTTTTCAGCTCCTTACGGATGACAAGTTGGTTGATGGGCCGGGGACGCAGAAAGTGCCGGTTCAGAAAAATCTGAATGTTTGGGCGCTATGCGCCCAAACTACACTCCCATTGGACTGCAAGCTACCAGAAAAGGCTCGTGTTCGGCGCGTAGCGCCGAAATGCAACTCGTTATGGGTTGCAAGAGACTTTTTATTGCTGCTGTGAAACAGCAGCGTTTACATCGTTTCGGGTGCGTTGATCTTGAGCAGCCGGAGCACATTGCGCAGCACCTGGCGGGTGGTCATGCACAGCATGATCCGCGCCTGCATAAGCCCCGTGTCCTCGCCCACCACCCGGCAGGCGTTGTAGAACTTGTGGAACAGGGTGGCCACGTCGATGGCGTAGTGGGTCAGCCGCGCGGGGTCATAGGAGCGCGCCGCCTCGATGATCTCGCCGGGCAGGCCGGCAAGGCGGCGGATGAGCTCGATCTCGCCCGGCTCGGTGAGTTTTTGCAGCTCGGCCTTCGCGGGGTCGTAGGCGATCTTTTCGGCCGCCAGCTTCTTTTCGATCGAACAGATGCGCGCGTGGGCATACTGTACGTAGTAGACCGGGTTCTGGCTCGACTGCTCGACCGCGAGGTCGAGGTCGAAGTCCAGCGCCGAGCCCGCCTCGCGCATGTTGAAGAAGAAGCGGGCCGCGTCGATCGGGATCTCCTCGAGGATGTCGCCGAGAGTGATCGACTTGCCGGTGCGCTTGCTCATGCGGTAGGGCTCGCCGTCCTTCATCAGCCGCACGAGCTGCATGAGGATGATGTCGAGCTTCGAGCCGTCCAGCCCGATGGCGTCCATCGCGCCCTTGAGGCGGGCAACATGCCCGTGGTGGTCCGCGCCCCAGACGTTGATACACCGGCTGAAGCCGCGCACCGCAAACTTGTTGTAGTGATAGGCGATGTCCGCCGCGAAGTAGGTCGGATTGCCGTTTTGACGCACCAGCACCTCGTCCTTCTCGGCCCCGAACTCGGTGGCCTTGTACCAGACGGCCCCCTCGCTCTCATAGGCGAGCCCGCGCTTTTTGAGCGCTTCGATGGCCTCCTGCACCGCGCCGCTCTCGTGCAGGGTGCTCTCCCTAAACCACACGTCGTAGACGATCCGGTACTTCTCCAGATCGTCGTGCAGCTTCTGAATGTTGCGCGGCAGGGCGTAGTCCACCAGCGCCTGGCGGCGCTCCTGATCCGGCACATTTAAATACTTGTCCCCATGCAGGCCGGCAAATTCCTGCGCGCGCTCCTTGATGTCCTCGCCGTGGTAACCGTCCTCGGGGAATTCGATGGCGTCCTCGCCCTTGTAAATTTGCAAGTAGCGCGCTTCAAGCGACTTTGCGAACTTTTCGATCTGGTTGCCCGCGTCGTTGACGTAGAATTCGCGCGTCACGTCGTACCCGGCCGCGTCCATCGCGCTGGCCAGGCAGTCGCCGATCGCCCCGCCCCGGGCGTTTCCCATGTGCATGGGGCCGGTGGGATTGGCCGAGACGAACTCGATCATGACCTTTTCCTGCTTGCCGTAGTCCGAGCGGCCATACGCGTCCCCGTCCCCGGCGATGCATTCCAGCACCGAGCCGAACCAGCGCGGCGCGAGGAAGAAATTTAAAAACCCGGGGCCCGCGACCTCGGCGCGCACGAAAAGGCTATCCGAAAAATCGAGATGATCTAAAATTACCTGGGCGATTTTCTGGGGGGCCATGCGAAACGCGCGGGCCGAGACCATCGCGATGTTCGAGGCGAAATCACCGAACTTGGTGTCTCCGGGGATCTCCACCACAAAATCGGGCAGCTCGCAGCTTGGCAGGGAGCCGTCCTCCATGGCGGACTTTGCAGCCGCCTGGATCAGCGCTTCGAGCTGGTCGGTGGCCTGCTTGACGGGATTGTGCATCGTAGTTCTACCTCCTGCTATTTACATTCCTTGACGTCGATATACACTTCATTTTCGCTGGCGAGCGAGGTGTTGATGTCCAGCGAGTACTTAAACTGGATATTCCCGCCCTTGTCGGTGAGGGTGGAGGAAATCTGGTTGCCCAGCACCCCGATCATCATCTCGCCGTAGCCGGTGTCATACACGCATTGGTGCCGCCGCCCCTTCTCCACGATCAGGTGGGAACGGTAGGCCCCCGAGCGCAGCATGGTCACCCGGCCGTCCTGCTCCAGCCTGAGGGTGGTCTTGCTGCCACCAAAGCCGGTGGCCTCGGTCTCCTCGTAGGAGAGGTAGTAGCTGTCCTTCTTTTTATACAGGTTTCCGACCGTCATCAGCTCGATGACCTCTTCCTGGCCCTCCACCCGCTGGACCCCCTTGATGGAGATCAGCACGTCTTTTTTCATGTTTATGATAGTTCCTTTCCCGGGCGTTTGAAAGTTTCTTCCTTCCAACCTTCCCCTATCAGGACAGGGAGATTTTTTTGACGCTCCCTGAAACATCCTGCTGTAAAAATATTTTCGCCACCGAGCAAAAATCCTCGGCGCTGTCGGTCACATAGAATTCCCGCCTGCCCTCCTGCTGCCGTTCGCTAAGCAGCCCGTTCACCGTCAGGAAGCTCTGCACCGACTTTGCGGCCTCGCGGCCGGGGTCGATCAGGGTCACCTGGTAGTCGAGCACCTCGTTGATCACATCGTAGAGCAGCGGGTAGTGGGTGCACCCGAGAATCAGGGTGTCGATCCCCTCGCGCCGCAGCGGCTGCAGATAGGTCTCGGCGACCAGGCGCACGATGGGGTCCTTGGGGGAAAACTGGCCGTTTTCCACCAGCGGCACGAAGAGGGGGCAGGCGTTGCCGAAGACATGGGCGTCCGCCTTAATGGCCCGGATCGCCTTGCCGTAGGCGTTGGTGCGGATCGTCAAATTGGTGCCGATCACCCCGATCCGCCCACAGAGCGTCAGCGCGCAGGCGGTCTGTACCGCCGGGCCGACCACCCCCGAATACTGGACGGGCAGCGCGTCAGCGACCTTCTGCGGCAGGGTCGAGCTGACGGTGCCGCAGGCGGCGAGGATAAACTTTACGTCGTGGGAAAGCAGGAATTTAATGTCCTGCTGGGCGTAGTCGATGATGGTCTCCCGGCTCTTGCTGCCGTAGGGCAGCCGGCCGGTATCCCCGAAGTAGATAATGTCCTCGTTCGGCAGCAGGGCTTCCAGCTCTTTATAGGCGGTCAGCCCCCCCACGCCGGAGTCGAAGACGCCGATCGGGCGGTTATCCATGGAAAAGGCCTCCTTTCATGAGGAAGGCGGGAACGCCGGGAAGTTTTCCGCTTCTCAGCGTCCGAGCGCAAGTTCGATCAGCCGGTCCAGCAGCTCGCCGTAGCCCATCCCGCCGTGGCAGAAGAGCTTGGGATACATGCTGATATCGGTAAAGCCCGGCAGGGTGTTGAGCTCGTTGAGCACCACCCGGCCATCCTTGTGCAGCACAAAGAAGTCCACCCGCGCCAGCCCCTGGCAGTTCATGGCCCGGAAGGCGCGCACCGCGATTTCCCGCACCTCCTGCGCCTTAGCAGGCGGCAGGCGGGCCGGGATGTGCAGCGCGGTGGTGTCGTCGCAGTATTTGCCCTCGTAGTCGTAGAGCTCGCGCAGCGGCTCGATCTCCCCGACGTCGGCCGAGGCGACGGGGTCGCCGTTCCCCAGGACGGCGCACTCGACCTCGATCCCATCGAGGAATTCCTGGACGATGGCCTTGCCCCGCCCATCCTCGCGCAGCGCGAGCTGCAAGGCGGGGAGCAGTTCGCCCTCGCCGTGCACCTTGCTGATCCCCACCGAGGAGCCCGCGTTGGCGGGCTTGACAAAGACCGGGTAGGAAAGGGCGGCCTCCCGGAGCTTGCGGGCGACCATTTCGGGGTGGGTGAGCTCCTCCTCCCGCACGCAGATGCTGCGCGCGCTGGGGATTCCGCGCTGGGTGAGTACGCTGTAGGCGACGTCCTTGTCCATGCAGACTGCGCTGGCGAGCACGCCGCACCCGACGTAGGGCACGCCGCAAAGCTCAAAGAGCCCCTGCACCGTGCCGTCCTCGCCGTTCTTGCCGTGCAGCACCGGGAAGATCACATCCAGGCGGATACGCTGGACCCCGCCCTCGCGCAGGACCAGCAGGCCGTGGTCGGCCCGGTCGGGCGAGAGGATGGCGGGGGTGACGTACCGCCTATCGTTCCAGCGGTCGGGCCGGATGTTGGAAATCTCGCCCTCGTAGAGCAGCCAGCGCCCGTCACGGGTGATGCCTACCATATAAATGTCGTATTTTTCCCGGTCCAGGTTGTTTAAAATCGACGTTACCGACATCAGCGAGACTTCATATTCGCTCGAACATCCGCCGAACAGAACGCAGAGACTCAGTTTTTCCATGTTGCGGAATCAGATCCTTCCTATTCAAGCGGCGCACGGGGCGCCTGATGTTGTCAATAGAGCCTGTTAGTCATAAGTATATTTAGTTTAGCACATCCATATGCGATTTACAACGCAAAATTTACACCTCAAACGGCGTGAAAACTGGTGATGGGAAACAAAAGAAAGACCGTTAGCTAAGGCAGCTAACGGTCGTCTTTTTGTGTTTTTTTGGAAGGAGGATCGAGCTTTCCGCCGGTTTCCTCCCTGTTTATCCTAATTATATCCTGTTCTGGTACGGATTTCAAGTGAAATCTTCCCTTTCCCGCCCCCACCCCCGGAGCGAAAGACCGCAAGCTGCCTTATCTACTGGTCTTTTATTCTTAAGGGGGAAGTCAAATGAAAAAATTCCTAACCGCGTTCCTGCCCGCTCTGGCGATACTTACTTTCTGCGGGTTTTCCTCGCAGGAAAACCCACGGGAGTATTACGCCTCCCTGCTTGGGCAGGGGATCATCACCGCGCAGGAGTATGAGCTGCTCGAGCGGTACGATTTCGAGCTGCCCGAGAGCGAGCAGCTCCCGCTCGACGGGTTCGTGATCGGGGAGATCACCACCTGCGTGCGGGAGGGGGCGGAATGATGAGCCGGGCAGTGCGCCTGCGCCGGCTGCTGACCGCTTCGCTCACAGCAGGCATGTTCCTGCTCACCGCCAGCGCCGGGGCGGCGCAGAGCGGGATCACCGTGACGGTGCAGGATAACTACCAAGCGGACTACGGGGTGACCATTCCCTTCACCCGCTCGCCGCGCACCACCGACTACACCTTCTCGCTCTACGAGGGCGGCAGCGCCGCCGGGACCCCGGCGGTCAGCGCGAAGGTGGAGATGACGGCGGCGCAGGGGGATGTTTACCTGCCGCTGGCCTATGACATCACCGGGCCGCAGAGCTACACCCTGAAAATTGAAGCGCGCCCGCTGCCGGGCCGGCTCGGGACGGACACGGCGGCGGTGCGGGAATTCTCCTTCACCACCAAGCCGACCTGCGGGTGCGCTTCAGGGACTGCGGGCGCGTTCTACCGGGGGAGCGGGAGTGCGGCGGATCCCTTCTACGTCGGCTCGCAGCAGCAGCTCGCGCATGTCTCGGCCCATGCGCGCGACGGAAGCACTTTCCTTCAGACCGTCGATATCGACCTGGCAGGAAACGCCTGGCAAAATTTTGCCTTTATCGGGACCTATGATGGGGGCGGGCATGTGGTGCGAAACCTCAAGGGTTCCTACAGTGGTTCGGGAGGGCTGTTTGCTTCATTTGTCGGCACGTTGATGAACTTGGGGGTCGAAAATGCAAACATCACCACCACGAGTGCCTTTGCCGGCGCCCTGGTTGGCAGCGGGCAGAACGTCGTCATACAGTGCTGCTACGCCAAAAACTGCACCGTCAGCGCGCAGGGGGGCGCTGGAGGCATTCTGGGGGACGACTTAACCGCCATTATCGAGGATTGTTATGAAGTCGGCGGCAGCTACACCTGCCAGGGCGAGGGGCCGGGAGGAATTGCCGGAAACTTCGATGGCAACCAGGCTGAAAATGCCATCCGCCGCTGTTACGCCATTCCTACCAGGCTGACCGGCCCGATGAAAGGAATTTTGGCCGGGAAATGGAATTACGGGGAGATGGTCAATTGCTATTTTCCCACCAACATCTCCTGCGGTGCCACCACCGCCACCTATAAGGGCAATGTTGCCGGATCGACCGGCCTTCCGCTCGCCTCTTTTTCCAATGCTGCAAATTTCTCTGGCTGGGACTTTGCGAACGTCTGGCGGATGGATGCGGGGGCGGGGCGTCCGGTGCTTCGCGTGTTCGACAATCCGAAGGATTCCTGAAAAACGCCGCGGCCGGATACCCGGCCGCGGCATATTTTTCACAAAAACGGTGAAAACTCTGGACAAACCGTCGGGAAGCCCTTGACTTTGGGCGGGGGCTTGTGGTAATATAATATCACCTCTAAAAAGGGTTATTTTTTTATGCCCAAAAAACGGGCGTAACACCCTCTTTTTTGGGAGCCGTTCTTGGGCGCGGTCCACTTGCCGCGCACTTGACCTGGCAAAGGATAATCCTTTGGTCGAGGGAGGCAATCAATCGAGGTGCCCCGCGCTGGGCGGGACACGATTTCGTTACAATCAGGAGGTGCCGATTTATGAGAGTCAAGGTGGTTCTCGCCTGCACTGAGTGCAAGCAGCGCAATTACCAGACCAACAAGAACAAGAAGAATGATCCGGACAGGCTGGAAATGAACAAGTATTGCCGCTTCTGCCGCAAGCATACCGTTCATAAAGAAACGAAGTAAAGGTGGTTTGAGGTATGGCGGAAGAAAAAAAGGCGAAAAAGCCCGGCTTTTTCAAACGCATGCAGAAGTCCTTCCGGGACATGCTGGGTGAGATCAAAAAAGTCGTATGGCCTACCAAAAAGCAGATCCTGAACAACACCGGTATCGTCATCGTCGTGGTCGTCATTTCGGCGGCGTTCATCGGCGGGTTCGATGCGCTCCTGAAAGTGGCTGTGGACCTGTTCCTGCGCGCCGCTTAAAGGATGGAGGATTGCTAAATGGCTGAAGCTGCAAGATGGTATGTCGTGCATACCTATTCGGGGTATGAAAACAAGGTTGCCACCGACATTGAAAAGGCGGTGGAGAACCGCAAGCTCCACGACCTGATCCCGGAGGTCATGGTACCCACCGAGATGGTCAAGGAGGTCAAGGACAACAAGACGCGTGAAGTGGAACGCAAGCTCTTTCCCGGCTATGTGCTGGTCAAGATGATCATGACCGACGACAGCTGGTACGTTGTCCGCAATATCCGGGGCGTGACCGGTTTCGTCGGCCCCGGTTCGAAGCCCGTGCCGCTGACCGAGGAAGAGGTAAACGCCCTGGGCGTGGACCGCAAGGAGATCGAGGTCAACTACGGGGTGGGCGATTCCGTGCGCATTATCGACGGATACCTCGACGGCTTCATCGGCGTGGTGGACGAGATCGACACCGACCGCGGCACGCTCAAGGTCACGGTTTCGATGTTCGGCCGCGAGACACCGGTCGAGCTGGAGCTCGGTCAGGTCGCCGCGCTGGATTAACCCTTTGTAGGACTATCCGGTCACACTGCCGGATAAACGGGGAAACGATGGTTTTCGCCCGTGGTGAACTAACACCGCCGGACCCGTATGGCGCTGTGAGCCCGTGCGCCACGGGTCTTAGAAGTGGGAGGAGGCCAAGCGGCCTCCGCCAATTACCACAATATTTTGGAGGTGCAAACAATGGCTCAGAAAGTTGTCGGCTTTATCAAGCTGCAGATCCCGGCCGGAAAGGCTACTCCGGCGCCCCCTGTTGGTCCTGCTCTCGGACAGCATGGCGTCAACATCATGGCGTTCACCAAGGAATTCAATGAGCGTACCAAGAACGACGCGGGGATGATCATCCCGGTCGTCATCACCGTTTACGCGGACCGCTCCTTCAGCTTCGTCACCAAGACTCCGCCCGCCGCGGTGCTCATCAAGAAGGCCGCCGGGATCGACAAGGCCTCCGGTGCCCCGAACAAGACGAAGGTCGCCAAGATCACCCGCGAGCAGGCCCGCAAGATCGCCGAGCAGAAGATGCCCGACCTGAACGCCGCGAACGTCGAGACCGCGACCAGCATGATCTGCGGTACCGCGCGTTCCATGGGCGTTGAAGTAGAAGACTAGGCTCCCCGGGTGGGAGGAAAATTCCGTATATACCACTCTATAGGAGGAGATTTTCAGTATGAAACACGGTAAAAAGTATCAGGACAGCGCCAAGACCATTGAGCGCGGGAACCTGTATGATGTAAAGGAAGCCATCGAGCTGTGCGCCAAGTGCGCCAAGGCCAAGTTCGACGAGACCGTCGAGCTGCATGTGCGCCTGGGCGTCGACAGCCGCCACGCCGACCAGCAGGTGCGCGGCGCGGTCGTGCTGCCCAACGGCACCGGCAAGAAGGTGCGCGTCTGCGTCTTCGCCAAGGGCGACAACGCCAAGGCCGCCGAGGATGCGGGTGCGGAGATCGTCGGCGCCGAGGACCTCATGCAGAAGATCCAGGGCGAGGGCTTCATGGATTTCGACGTGGTGATCGCGACCCCGGACATGATGGGGATCGTCGGGCGCCTCGGTAAAATCCTCGGACCCCGCGGCCTCATGCCGAACCCGAAGGCCGGCACCGTCACCCCGGACGTCGCCAAGGCGGTCACCGAGGCGAAGGCCGGTAAGATCGAGTACCGCCTGGACAAGACCAACATCATCCACTGCCCGATCGGCAAGGCCTCCTTCGGCACCGAGAAGCTGCAGGAGAACTTCGACACCCTGATGGGCGCCATCGTCAAGGCGAAGCCGGCCGCGGCCAAGGGCCAGTACATCAAGAGCTGCGTCCTGGCCACCACCATGGGTCCCGGCGTGCGGATCAACCCGTCCCGCTTCGGGGTGTAAAAAGGCTTGACAAGCACCGTGGAAGCGGTTATACTAATATAGTTGTCAGATTCCGCAGACAGCTGGCGGCAGTTTTGCCGTAAAGGGAGCACTCCCTGCCCGCCGAGGAAAGACGCTTTTATGTAAGATGTTTTGTCTTCAAAGCTCTTTTCGCGGTATGCGGAAAGAGCTTTTTTCATGAACATTTGCGCATTTGCAAGCATGAAAAATCGAACCAATCGTTCGGGAGGTGAACAGAAATTGCCGAGTGAAAAGATACTGCAAAGCAAGAAGGAAGCGGTCGCAGCCCTCACCGAAAAGATGAAAGGCTCCGTGGCCGGCGTCCTGGTGGACTACAAAGGGATCAACGTGGCCGACGACACCGCGCTGCGCCGCGAGCTGCGTCAGGCGGGCGTGCACTACGCCGTCTACAAGAACTCGATGGTCCGCTTCGCTGCGAAGGATGCGGGCCTCGAGGACCTGACCAAGGTGCTCGAAGGGACCACCGCCGTCGCGATCAGCGAGAGCGACCCGGTCGCCGCCGCCAAGATCATCTGCAAGTATGCGGAGAAGTCCAAGACCGTCTTTAACGTCAAGGCGGGCTACGTCGATGGCGGAGTCCTCGACGCTGACGAAGTGCAGAGCCTTGCCAAGCTGCCCAGCCGGGAAGAGCTCGTTGCCAAGGCCCTCGCGGGCTTCAACGCGCCGATCACCGGATTTGTCAATGTGCTTAACGGCAACATCCGCGGGCTGGTGGTGGCGCTTAACGCCATCGCCGAAAAGCAGGGCGCCTAAAGCCCCGCATCCAAACAACATTAAAATGAAATTTATGGAGGTAAATTACCATGGCTTCTGAGAAAGTTTTAAAGCTGATCGAAGATGTTAAGTCCCTTACTGTTCTGGAGCTCTCCGAGCTCGTCAAGGCCCTCGAGGAGGAGTTCGGCGTTTCCGCCGCTGCTCCGGTTGCCGTTGCCGCTGCTCCGGCTGCTGGCGGCGCTGCCCCGGCTGGTGAAGAGAAGAGCGAGTTCGACGTTGTGCTCAAGTCCGCTGGCGAGAGCAAGATGAACGTCATCAAGGTCGTCAAGGAGATCACCGGTCTGGGCCTCAAGGAGGCCAAGGAGCTGGTCGACGGCGCTCCGAAGCCGATCAAAGAGGGCGTCTCCAAGGCCGATGCCGACGAGATTGAGAAGAAGCTCAAAGATGCCGGCGCCGAAGTCGAAGTCAAATAAGTTTCTTATCACAGATAAAAACACCCGCGCCAACCGGCGCGGGTGTTTTTGTTATTCCCTCTATTCGGAGAACCCCAGCGTGAGGGCGGCGCGCATCCGTGCGCCCTGCGCGGCGGCATAGTCCCGGCCGCCCTGGAAGGCGCGCAGCACCGGGGCGGCGATGGTCCGCTCCGCGCCCGAGGCGTCGGTATAGGAGACGGCGCCCATCGTCCAGGTGCCCTCGAAATCCCAGCCGGAGAAGGTGGACTGCTCGCCGAAGCTGCTTGAAGAAATGGGCGCGGCCCCGCTGTCGGAGGCCGGATGGCCCACCCCGTAGGGCGCCGAGCCCGCGAGATAGTAGTTGCCCTGCACGTCCACAAAATCGGCATAGCTGGGGTAAGAGACATAGGAGGGGTGGACGACGGTGCCGACGACCCCGCCCAGGCCGTGGCGCGCAGAAGTGTTGTTGGTGCTCAGGGAGAGCGGGATAGCGTAGCAGCCGCGCACCCAATTTTGCCCCGTGTGGTTGGAAGAAATTTCGCTGGCGATCCCGCCGGCGTCGTTATACCCATTGCTGTAGACGACCTCGCCCGTGAACCCGGCGCAGTAGCAGTCCTCGATTTGCAGGTTTCCCGTGTCGCTGTGCAGATAGCCGAAGCACCCGCCGGCGTTCGCGCCCTTGGCGTAACCATTCAGGGCATAGCAGCGGTAGAAGCGGGTGGTCATCCCCGTGGTCCAGCCGCTGGCGGCGCCGACGATGCCGCCGGCGCCGAGCCCCTCGAAGTGGAAGTTTTCCACCCCCAGGTCGTGGATCGAGCTGTTCCGGCTGACGATGCCGAAAATCCCGGCGTCCTGGTTGCTGGTCAGGGAGTTGATGTAGGAGATGTTGCGCACCGCGTGCCCGCCCCCGTCGTAGTGGCCGATAAAGGTATTGTTCCAGTTGTGGGCCGGGGCGATGGGCAGCCAGTTGCCGTTGGAGGGGCTGGTGTCCGCATCGTAGGGCGCGCCGTCTTGATAAAAGGCGGGATCGAGCAGGTCGATGTCCCGCGTCTGCCTGAAATACTGCCCCTTGCCCCGGTGGTCGGCGTGGGAGATGTGCTGCAGCTGGGCCGGGGAGGCGACGAGATAGGGGTTCCCCTCGCTCCCGTCGCCATAGAGGAAGCCGCCCTGCGCCAGGGTATGCCCGCAGACGGTGGGGAGGGAGAAGTCCCGCACCTTGGTGGCGGCGTCGTCCAGCCCCGCCCTCTCCGTCTGGGGCAGGGCGGTCACCGACAGGGTATATTGGGCCCCCGGCAGCGCGGCGTCAAAGGGGAGGAAGACGTCGGTCCGCCCGGGGAGGGAGTCGAATTCTTTCGCACACAGCAGCGTTTCGCCCCCCTTTTCCCGCAGCTCGAACCGGTAATGCGGGGTGCGCGGGGAGGGGGTGAAGTCGATCTTGATCCCCTGCACCGCCGCATAGGAAGCGGCGAGCGGCTCCTGCGCGTGCGCGGCGGCGCCAGAGAGCAGGCAGAGGCCCGCCGCGGCGAGCACGAACAGACGGTTTGGTTTCATCCGGAATCCCTCCTAAAAGCCTTTGACCGACAGAAAGGGTTGCTTGCGGTCAAAGGAGCGGAGGGATTCCCGGGTCGTTTGGGGAGTACCGGGCGGTTACTTGAAAATATTACAAGGATATGGTAAAATAAAGCAGGAAAAGACCGAAATGGGCGCGCCCGGCGCGCCGTTGGCAGGAAGAGCAGACCGCAAGCAACCCTTGCTTGCGGCCTTTTTATTTTATATCACGGGAATTGTCCAGAGACGGTTAGGGCTTCAGCTTGATGGCAGGACGCACGTTGTAGGAATACCAGCCGCCGTAGTTGGCATGCAGGTCCCCGTCGGTGCGTACAAAGACGACGCTTCTGGAGCTTTGCGGCTGTGGGGACGAGGTCCAGGAGCAGTTGCTCCCGCCAAAGACGGCGGCGAGGGCACTCTTCCGGTTATGCGCGGAGAACCAGTCCCACTGCGGCCCGCCCCGCCCATCGACGAGGCCGTCCCAGCTGCGCGCCGTCAGATCCGGCATGAGAGGGTTGCCCAATCCGGAAGGATTGGTCGCGCCGCACAGCTGCGAGACCGCGGGCAGGAACAGCTTCTCGCTCGACAGGTATCCCGTGCTGGGGGAGAGGTTGGAGCCGTAGTAATACCGTGCGACCGGCTTGAGGCAGTCTGCGGCGCTTAGTACCCGGGCGTCGTTTCGCAGGGTCTGGTTGAGCGGATGGCCGACAAGATACCCCTGGATCAGGCTGCCCGACCAGTCGTTCTTGCCGACGCTGCGGCTGTCGTCCTCCGTCGCGCGGTTGTCCCAAAGCTGGGCGGTGGACAGGTTGCCCGTGCAGAGCAGGGTGTATACGCCCGCGCCGTCCCGGTCCATCGCGTACCATTCATACCCGCCCAGGTCTTCTCCCCAGATGTGCGGGCTGCCGCTCGACCCGGTGCGGATCTGCTCCTCGGAAAGCGGGTTTACGCGCACCGTGCAGCTGTCAAAAAAGGTGGTGCCCGGGATCGCGGCGGTGACGGTGCAGGAGCCGATTCCGGTTCCCGTAAGCTGCCCGTTGGCGTCCACCGTGGCGATGTTCGGGTCGCTGCTGCTCCATGAGAGGGGAATGTTTTGCGGATTGTCGGCCGCAATCGTCGCGCGGTTTAAAGCCTTGGCAAAGGTGAGGGTTACGGATTCTTCGATGGATATGGGATAGAAGGTCCAGCGGACGGTCTTTTCCGCCTCGCGGCGCAGCCCCTGCAGGCTCTCGGGCGGTTTCGAGACGACATGGATTTCATACTCCTGGACAGCATCGGGGAAGGAGATGGGGATAAAATACCGGAATGCGTCTCCCGACGCGGCCGGCGTATCCTGCGCCTGGAAAACCTGCCCTTCCTGTGCCGAGCCCGCCCCGACCCCGACCGCCCAGACGCGGAAGCCCTCTATGGTTTGCACTCCCTGCGCGCCGCGCGTGACCGGCACCGTGATCCCTAAAAGTCCGGCGAAGGCCTCGGGCTGCGCCGCGTGCGCCGTGAACGAGAGTGCGATGATAAGCCCTGCTGTGCAGAGAAGCCCGCACCATCTGCCCAAGCGTTTCATCTGAATTGCCATCCTCCTTTAAATGACCGTTAGTATAAGAATCCATCGGTCATTGGAAGGGGAGAAGGCGGGAAGAAAGGGGCCTTTGGCTTGCATATTTTTTCAAAAAAGGATATAATTAGAAAAATGGCGGGGATAAACGGCAGCGCGCTCGAATCCCCTGCGCAAATAAAAGGACAAAGAGACCGGTAGATTCTTATACTATGGGTCTTTTTATTTTTCGATATTGTGTTATAATGACGCAGGAGAATCTGGAAGGGGGGATTGCGCCTTGCCGCAGCGTTTGGACCGGATACTGAGCGAATGCACGACCTATACCCGCAGCGAGCTCAAAAGGATGATTCTGCGCGGTGAAATCACGGTCGACGGCGAAGCGGCGCGGCGCCCCGAGCAGAAGGTGGACCCCGACAGGCAGGAGATCGCCCTGCTCGGCCGCCCAATCGCCTGCGGGCACAGCTATCTGATGATGAACAAGCCCGCGGGCTTTGTCAGCGCGACCGACGACCCCAGACAGAAGACGGTGCTCGAGCTGGTGCCGCCCGAACTGAGGCGCAAGAGCCTCTTTCCGGCGGGGAGGCTGGACAAGGACACCGAGGGCTTTTTGCTGCTGACCGACGACGGGGACTTTGCGCATCGCATCCTCTCGCCGAAAAACCATGTCGCCAAGACCTACTTCGCGCGGGTGGAAGGGGAGCTGTGCGCGGATGCCGCCGCCCGCTTCGGCGCGGGGGTGACGCTGGAGGACGGCGCCCTCTGCCGTCCGGCAAAGCTGGAGGCCCTCTCACCCCAAAATGGGGAGTACCGGGTGGTGCTCCACGAGGGGATGTACCACCAGGTGAAAAGGATGTTCCTCGCCTGCGGCGCGCAGGTCGTTTATTTAAAGAGGGAGGCCATCGGGGAGCTGCCGCTTGACGGGTCCCTTCCGCTCGGCGGGTGCCGCCCGCTGGACGCCGGGGAGCTGGAAAAGATCGCCTCAAATGGCTTTATCAAGCCAAAGTCATTAAAAAATGTATAAAACCTGATAATTCCATTCGCCTTTTTGGTGATAATGCTGTTTTTGTTGTCAAAGTGACCGAACGGCAAAATATAAGTTTGGATAATCGGCAAATTGCACATTTGGCGCCGTTTTGTTATGATATGGATACAAGCTAAAACTTACGTGAAGTACATAATTTGGCCCCTCGGGGTCATCCAGCAAATAGGAGGAGATTGTAACATGGCAAGTCTTTCGTTAAAGCACATTTATAAGAGATATGCAGGCGGCGTCACCGCCGTAACCGACTTCTGCCTCGAGATTCCGGATAAGGAGTTCGTCATCCTGGTCGGACCTTCCGGCTGCGGTAAGTCCACCACCCTGCGTATGATCGCCGGTCTGGAGGAAATCTCCGAGGGCGAGCTGTACATCGGCGACAAGCTGGTCAACGATGTGGCCCCGAAGGACAGAGACATCGCGATGGTGTTCCAGAACTACGCGCTGTACCCGCATATGACCGTGTTCGAGAACATGGCGTTCGGCCTGAAGCTGCGCAAGACCCCGAAGGATGAGATCAAGCGCCGCGTGGAAGAGGCTGCCAGAATCCTCGACATCGCCCACCTGCTCGACAGAAAGCCGAAGGCGCTCTCCGGTGGTCAGCGTCAGCGTGTTGCGCTGGGCCGTGCTATCGTGCGTGAGCCGAAGGTCTTCCTCCTCGACGAGCCGCTGTCCAACCTGGACGCGAAGCTCCGTGCTCAGATGCGTACCGAGCTGACCAAGCTGCACATCCGCCTGGGCACCACCTTCATCTACGTTACCCACGACCAGATCGAGGCTATGACCATGGGCGACCGGATCGTCGTCATGAAGGACGGTCTCATCCAGCAGGTCGATTCTCCTGAGAACCTCTACAACACCCCGGTCAACATGTTCGTCGCCGGGTTCATCGGCTCCCCGCAAATGAACTTTGTGGACGCCAAGCTCAAGGAAGAGGGCGGCAAGATGGTCGTCGAGTTCGGCAACGACAAGAAGTACACCGTCGTTATGCCGGAGAGCAAGGCCAACACCCCGGGTCTGCGCGACTATGTGGGCAAGGACGTTGTTCTGGGCGTTCGTCCGGAAGACCTGCATGACGAGGAGATGTTCCTCTCCAGCGCCACCACTGGTATCGTGGACGCGGATGTCGAGGTCACCGAGATGATGGGTGCCGAGACCTACCTGTACCTGACCTGCGTTGGCGTGAGCATGACCGCCCGTGTCGATCCGCGCTCCACTGCGAAGACCGGCGACACCATCAAGATGGCGATCGATGTCAACAAGCTCCACCTCTTCGACAAAGAGACCGAAAAGTGCATCTGCAACTGATTTAACCATCAGTTTCTTCCAAGAGCGGGCCCATGTGGGCCCGCTCTTTTTGTGCCATTATGACGCAACCTTAATATAGCGATCAGTTGAAGCGAAAAACGCGCCCGGGAAGGGCGCGCTTTTTTTCTTCAGGGCCCCGGGTCTGGCGCTCCGCCCTTTGCGTGCTTACGGAAAGGTCCCATTCTACGGTCATATGTAAAGCTTGATTTCGCTGTCATTCATACCGAGCAGGACTTCCCGCAGGCAGCCGTTGAAGCAATCGGTCAGCCCATCCTTGGCCCGGTCGGACAGATAGAAGCAATTCACGATGCGGTTGGGTACCGCGAACGCCATGCGGCAGCGCTTGATCCCGCCGTTTTGGCAAAGGCCGTGCGCCACGCTGGCGGGCACGATGGCCCAGTTGCGCCCCTTCATGACAAAGTACTGAAGCTGGCCCATGATCTCCAGCTTGATCTGGGAATGCAGCGGATCGCCCAGGGCCGTTTCATGCCAAAGCTGGAATGGATCGGACCAGTTGATATAAACCTCTTTTTTTACGTCGAGCATCCCGGCCTCCACCACCTCTGGGTAATCGGAGCCTTGGGAGCAGACGAAAACCATGGCCTCTGAAAAGACGGGGAAGGACAGCACCCTTTGGGAGGAGTAGCTGATCGGGGTGAAGGCGAGATCGGTCAGGCCGTTTTCCAGATTGAGGCAGGCGGTATTGGAAGCCATTTCCTGGACCTCCAGCACCGTGTCGGGCGATTTCTGCAGGAACCGCTCGTAGACACTTGGGAACAGATAGGTGCCGAGGCTGTTGATGGTGGCGACGCGCAGCTTGTCGGGCAGGTTGGCCCTGCCCAGAGCGAGCATCTGCCTTGTGATCTCCCGGTATTGCAGCGAAAGCCGGTAGAAGGTTTCGCCGGCTTCGGTCAGGGCGACCGTGCGGCCCCCCTTGCGGCGCTCGATGAGCAGGCAGCCGGTTTCATTTTCAAGGGTGCGCATCTTGGTGCTCAGAGAGGATTGGCTGATAAAAAGCCGCTCGGCGGCCCGGGAGATGCTTTTGTATTCACAGACGGCCAGAAAAGCCTCGATCTGCGCATTGGTCATCGTTTTCACCCGCTCATTTCATATATTGATTTGATTCAATATTATATACAAAAACATGGTATTTTACAAGGCCGCGGACAGCCCCTATAATAAAAACAGCCGCGGAGCTTATGCTTGCTTCGCTTGGCGAGAAACCGAATGGGGGTACTACCATGGAAAAAGTAGATACGGCCGCCATAGCCGCGCCCGTGGGCCGGAACGCTTTTGGGCCTGCCGCGTCAAAGCTGCGCAATCTGCCGCCGTTCATCCCCGCCTGTGCGGGCAATGTGCTCTGGGGCTTCAGCTTTTTGTTCACCCGGATGGCGCTTCAGGCCGCCAGCCCGGAAATCCTCCTTTCGGTCCGGTTCGTCACGGCCTTCCTCTTCATGAACCTGCTGATTCTCCTGGGAAAAGGGAGGGTCTCGCTGAGGGGCAAGAATCTCAAGCCCCTGATCGTCCTGGGGCTGCTGGAGCCGGTTTACTTCTTCTTTGAAAGCTATGGCATCCTCTATACCAACGCCACCCTGGCCGGCGTGATCCTGGCGGCGACGCCGGTGGTTTCCATTGTACTGGCCGCCGTTTTCCTCAAGGAATACCCCCTGCGGCGGCAGGTGCTCTTCTGCCTGTTCCCGGTTGCGGGCGTGATCGTCATCACGGTTTGCGGCAGCTCGATGGGGATCGCCAGCGCGCTCGGGCTGGTGCTCCTCTTTTGCACCTGCCTGATTTCGGCGGCATCGAAAACGCTCAACCGCAGGGTGTCCAGGGATTATTCGCCCTTCGAGCGCACCTATATGGGGCTGCTGGCCGGGAGCGTGGTCTTCACCCTGTCGGCCTTCCGGTCGGTCGGCGGGGACTTCGGCAAATACTTTGATCTGGCGCTGCAGCCGAGGGTGCTGGGGCCCGCTTTGGTTCTCGGGGTATTTTGTTCCATCGTGGCGGGGATCATGGTCAATTATGCCACAGGTAAAATGCCGGTCGTCAAGCTGACCACCTTCGGGGCGATCAGCACGGTCTGCTCCACCTTTGCCGGGGTGCTGTTCTTGGGCGAGCCGTTGAGCGCCGCCCTGTTTGCCGGGTCCTTCCTGATCGTTGTCGGGATCTGGCAGGTGACCAGGATATAACGCGCTTTTGTAGCCCTGGGCAAACATTGGCTGAAAAAAACGGTGGATACGGTCAATTTGCCTCTTTACTTGGATGGGGTTTTGCGCTATACTTAGTAAAAAGCTGAAACAAAGATGTTGTTCCTTTAAGTTGGTCCCGTGAGGCTGACAAGGCAGTATATAAGCAAGGCACCAGGCGGCGGGCGACTGCTGAATTTGGGGGCCGGATGGCGGGCTGTCTTTTCCGATTGCGGGAAAGGCGGCTTTTGTTATACTTTGTTATACAAAAACGGGGGAGAAGAAAATGCACCTGGAAAAAACCAGGATCATGGATGAAAAGGCGATGGCACGGGCCGTCGCGCGGATCGGCTACGAGATCATCGAGCGCAACCGGGGGACCGAGGCGCTCTGCCTGGTCGGGATACGTACGCGGGGGATCTACCTCGCGCAGCGGGTGGCCCAGAAGATCGGGCAGGTCGAGGGCGAACAGGTGCCGGTGGGATTCTTGGACATCACCCCCTACCGGGATGACCGCCGCGGAGAGGCGGGCGAGGACACCACCGAGATCGGCTTCCCCATCGAGGGGCGGCGGGTGGTGCTGGTGGACGACGTGATCCACACCGGGCGCACGGTGCGCGCGGCCATCGATGCGCTGATGGCCCGCGGGCGCCCGCAGAACATCCAGCTCGCCGCCCTGATCGACCGGGGCCACCGCGAGCTGCCGATCCGGGCGGACTTCATCGGGAAGAACCTGCCCACCTCCAAGTCCGAGATGGTGCGCGTCAAGCTGCGCGAATGCGACGGGGAGGACTACGTCGCCATCTATGCCGAGGAAGAGAAGAATTAAAAGAATGATCCCCTGCAAATCCCCAGGAAAGGAATGGTCTTACATGAGGCTTCTGATTAAAAACGGACGGGTGCTCGACCCCGCACAGGGGATCGACGGGCGCATGGACCTGCTCATTGAGGACGGGAAGATCGCCGCCCTCTCGGAGCACTGCGACGAGCGGGCGGACCTTTGCTATGACGCGGGCGGCAAGCTGGTGGCCCCGGGACTGGTGGACATGCACGTCCATCTGCGCGACCCCGGCCAGACCCACAAGGAGGACATCATCACCGGCACCGCGGCCGCGGCCGCAGGCGGGGTGACCTCCCTCGTCTGCATGCCCAACACCGCCCCGGCGATCGACAGCGCCGAAACCGTCTCCTATATCCTGGAGCGCGCCCGGTGGGGGAGTGCCCGGGTCTATCCCTGCGGGGCGATCACCAAGGGCCTGCGCGGCGAGGAGCTCTGCGACTACAAGTCCCTGCGTGCGGCCGGCGCGGTCGCGGTCAGCGACGACGGCCGTCCGGTCGAAGACGAAGGGATGTTCGAGAGGGCGGTCAAGCGGGCGGCAGAGGCGGGGCTGCTGACCATCAGCCACTGTGAGGACCTTAAAATCATCGACGGCGGGATCATCAACAAGGGGGCTGTCAGCGAGCAGCTCGGTGTTCGGGGGATGGACCGCGAGAGCGAGGACAGCATTACCGCGCGGGAAATCTCGGTGGCCGAGCGCACCGGGCGGCATGTGCACATCGCCCATGTGAGTACGCGCGGCTCGGTCGAGCTGCTGCGCCGCGCCAAGGCGCGGGGGGTACCGGTCAGCGGGGAAACGGGGCCGCACTACTTTACCCTGACCGAGCGCGAGCTGCTACGCCGGGACGCGAACTGGCGCATGAACCCCCCGCTGCGGGAGGAGGCCGACCGGCTGGCTGTCATCGAGGGGCTGCGCGATGGGACGCTGGAGGCGATCGCGACCGACCACGCCCCGCACACGCCGGCGGAGAAGGCGGATTTCCTGAGCGCTCCCAACGGAATCGTGGGGCTGGAAACCTCCTTCCTGCTGGGATACACCAACCTGGTGAAAACCGGACTGTTGCCGCTGCGGCGGCTCGTCGAGCTGATGTCCCTCTCGCCCGCGCGGCTGCTGGGATTGCCCGCCGGAACGCTGGCGGTCGGCGCAAACGCCGACCTGGCGGTCTTCGACCTTGAGCGGGAGGTCACGGTGGACCCGGAGCGGTTTCGCTCCAAGGCGCGCAACACCCCGTTTGCCGGGACGGCCCTCTTTGGCCCCTGCGTGCTGACGGTGTGTGGCGGACGGATCGTATATCAAAGACAGAGATAAAAGTTTGGAGGAGAAGACATGTCACTGGACCGTTTGATCGAAGGCATCGTGAGGACCCAGAACCCGGCCGTGGTGGGGCTGGACCCGACGCTCGACTACATCCCCGGCTTCCTTAAGGAGCCGTTCCTGGCCGAATTCGACGACCCGATGGAGGGTGCGGCCGCGGCATTTTTGGAGTACAACAAAAGGATCATCGACGCCATTTATGACATTGTCCCCGCGGTCAAGCCCCAGGCGGCCTACTACGAGGCGCTGGGCTGGCAGGGTGTGCGCGCCCTCTGCGAGACCATCCGCTATGCCAAAGGGAAGGGGATGTTCGTCATCACCGACGGCAAGCGCAACGACATCGGCAGCACCATGAAGGCCTATGCGAGCGCCCATCTGGGCACCTTCGGGGCAGCGGGGAAGCAGGCCGAGCCCTTCGGCGGCGATGCGCTGACCGTCAACGGGTATCTCGGCACCGACGGGATCGCGCCGCTGCTCGAGGTGTGCGACGAGCGGGACCGCGGGATCTTCGTGCTGGTCAAGACCTCGAACCCCTCCTCGGGAGAGGTGCAGGACAAGCTCTGCGGGGAGCGAACGGTCTACCAGATGATGGGCGACCTGTGCGAGACGTGGGGCGGGGAGCACCTGGGCAAATACGGCTACAGCGCGGTGGGCGCGGTGGTGGGCGCCACCTATCCCGAGCAGCTGCAGGAGCTGCGCCTGCGGCTGCCGCACACCTTCTTCCTGGTGCCGGGCTACGGCGCGCAGGGCGGAAGCGCCGCGGGAATCGCGGGCGCGTTCGATGAACGGGGCCTCGGAGCGGTCGTCAATTCCTCCCGCGCGGTGCTCACCGCCTGGAAGAAGGAAGGGTGCGACGAGCGCGACTTCGCGGGCGCCGCGCGCCGCGAGGCGCTGCGCATGAAAGAGGACCTCGCCGCGGTGAACAAAGCGATACACATCTAAAGTATATATAAATAGGTAGGCGCTCGAAGGATGGACCTTCGGCGGGGACGAAACCGAAGCGCTTTGGAGAGAAAAGCAACAAGTGGTATAAAGGAGGAATCATGGTGGCGTATGGTGCACAGAGGTCGCCCGCCTGGCTGGTGCTGGAGGACGGAAGGGTGATCGAAGGGGTTTCCTTCGGGGCGAAGGGGGAGCAGATCGGCCGGCTGGTGTTTAACACCGCCTGCGTCGGCTATCAGCAGATGCTCACCGACCCGGACAGCCTGGGGCAGATCGTGGTGCAGGCGTTTCCCTGCATCGGAAACTATGGGGTCAATGGCGAGGACTTCGAGTCGCCGGGCGCGACGGTGCACGGGCTCCTGGTGCGCGAGTGGTGCGAGGCGCCCTCGAACTTCCGCATGAGCGGGGACATCGGCGGTTTCATGAAAGAGCAGGGGATTGTCGGGATGTGCGGGATCGACACCCGCGCGCTGGTGCGCGCGATCCGCGACGGCGGGGAGCAGCGCTGCCTTCTCACCACCGAGCGCCCGGCCGACCTTGCGGCGGCGGTCGCCAAAATCAAGGGTGAAAATATTACGGATGGTATAACAAAGACCACTTGTGACAAAATGGAAAGCATTGCGACGGAAAACGACGGCCCGAGGCTGGCGGTGCTCGACCTCGGATGCAAGCGCTCCTTCCTCGATTCGCTCCGGGCGGCGGGGTTTGCGCTGACCGTCTGCCCAGCCGGCACCAAGGCCCAGGCGCTCGCCGGGCTCGAAGCGGAGGGGGTCGTGCTGTCCAGCGGCCCGGAATTTGGGGTGGAGCCAGGGGCGTACGCAAAGCAGCTGGAAGAAATCTACAAGCTGGGGCTCCCCATCCTGGCGGTGGGGCTCGGGCATGTCCTGCTGGGGGCGGCGCTCGGCGGCAAGGTGGGCGCACTGACCCACGGCCACCGCGGGGCGAACATCCCGGTGACCGACCTGCGCAGCGGGCGCACGGTGATCACCTCCCAAAACCACGGCCTGATCCTGGAGAGCGTGGGGGCGGGGGAGGTATCCCACCGCAACCTCAGCGACGGGAGCTGCGAAGGGGTGCGCTATCCCAACGCAATGTCGGTGGCGTTCATCCCGGCCTATGAGCGGGGGCATATGAACACCGGGGATATCTTCCGCGCATATAGGACGATGGTGAAGAAGGAGGAGAAATAGTATGCCGCTCAGGGACGATATCAAAAAAGTGCTGGTGATCGGCTCGGGGCCGATCGTGATCGGCCAGGCGGCCGAATTCGACTATGCGGGCACCCAGGCCTGCCGGGCGCTGAAAAGCGAAGGGCTGCAGGTGGTGCTCTGCAACTCCAACCCTGCCACCATCATGACCGACAAGGCGATGGCGGACAAAATCTACATCGAGCCGCTCAACCTCGAGGTGATCAAACGGATCATCGAGATCGAGAAACCGGACAGCGTGCTCTCAAACCTCGGCGGGCAGACCGGGCTGACCCTCTCGATGCAGCTGGCCAAGGAAGGCTTCCTCGCCAAGCACGGGATGAAGCTGCTCGGCTCCAAGCCCGAAACCATCGACAAGGCGGAGGACCGGCAGATCTTCAAGGACACCATGGAGAAGATCGGCCAGCCGTGCATCCCCTCCAAGGTGGTCAACACCGTGGAGGATGCGCTCGCCTTCGCCGAAGAGATCGGCTACCCGGTGATCATCCGTCCGGCGTTCACCATGGGCGGCAGCGGCGGCGGGATCGCCGAAAATGTAGACGAGCTGCACGAAATCGCCCTAAACGGCCTGCGCCTCTCGCCGATCACCCAGGTGCTGGTGGAAAAGTGCATCTCGGGCTGGAAGGAGATCGAGTTCGAGGTCATCCGCGACCGCAAGGGCAACGCGATCACCGTCTGCTCGATGGAGAACATCGACCCGGTCGGGGTGCACACCGGCGACAGCATCGTGGTCGCCCCGGCCCTCTCGCTCTCGCCCAGGGAATTTGGCATGCTGCGCACCGCGGCGCTGGAGATCGTGGAGGAGCTCGATGTGGAGGGCGGGTGCAACTGCCAGTTCGCGCTGCACCCCGATTCGATGGAATACGCGGTCATCGAGGTCAATCCCCGCGTCTCGCGCTCGTCGGCCCTGGCCTCCAAGGCGACCGGCTACCCGATCGCCAAGGTCGCGGCCAAGATCGCCATCGGCTACACCCTCGACGAGATCGTCAACGCCGTGACCGGCACCACCTACGCCTGCTTCGAGCCGGCGATCGACTACGTGGTGCTCAAGTTCCCGAAGTGGCCGTTCGACAAGTTCGTCTACGCCAAGCGCCGCCTGGGCACCCAGATGAAGGCCACCGGCGAGGTGATGAGTATAGGCTCCAGCTTCGAGCAGGCCATCATGAAGGCGGTGCGCTCGATCGAGCTGGGGATGGACACCCTGAAGCTGAAGAAGCTCCGGGAAAAGAGCGACGACGAGATCGTGCAGCAGCTGCACGAGTGCGACGATGAGCGGATTTTCGTGGTCTATGAGGCGCTGGGACGCGGGATCAGCTTCGACACCATCTTCGACATCACCAAGATCGACCGCCTCTTCTTAGGAAAGCTCAAAAACCTCAGCGACATGGAAAAGGCGCTGCAAAGCGAGCCGCTCACCGACGCGCTCTACCTCGACGCCAAGCGCCTGGGCTTCCTCGACAGCACCATCGAGCGCTTAAGCTCGCAGAAGGTCGCGCATCCGCGCCGCGCCGTCTACAAGATGGTGGACACCTGCGCGGCCGAATTCAAGGCCCAGACCCCTTACTTCTACTCCACCTTCGATGAGCAGAACGAGGCGGCCGAGTTCATCGAAAACCACAAAACCGGGAAAAAGAAAATCCTGGTCTTCGGCTCGGGCCCGATCCGGATCGGGCAGGGGATCGAGTTCGACTACTGCTCGGTGCACTGCGTCTGGGCGCTCAAGGAGCAGGGGTGCGAGGCGGTCATCATCAACAACAACCCCGAGACCGTCTCGACCGACTTCGATACCGCCGACCGGCTCTACTTCGACCCGCTGACCCCCGAGGACGTGGACGCGATCCTCGAGGTCGAGCGCCCGGACGGCGTGGTGGTCCAGTTCGGCGGGCAGACCGCCATCAAGCTGGCCAAGTACCTGGACCAGAAGGGCGTCAACATCATCGGCACCGGATACGACAGCATTGACGCCGCCGAGGACCGCGAGCGGTTCGACGAGCTGCTCGCCGCCTGCGGCATCCCCCGCCCCGCCGGGCACACCGTCTTCACCGAAGGGGAGGCGCTGACCGCCGCGCAGGACCTCGGATACCCGGTGCTCATGCGCCCGTCGTACGTGCTGGGCGGACAGAACATGATCATCGCCCACAACGACAAGGACATCGTCGAGTACATGGCGGTCATCACCGCGCACAACTCGCTGGAAAACCCGGTGCTGATCGACAAATACCTGATGGGCACCGAGGTCGAGGTGGACGCCATCTGCGACGGCAAGGATTTCCTGATCCCCGGGATCATGGAGCACATTGAGCGCGCGGGCGTGCACTCGGGCGACTCGATCTCGGTCTACCCGGCGCAGAACCTCAGCGAAAAAACCCGGCAGACCATCATCGACTACACCGGGAAGCTGGCGCTCGCGCTGAACGTTCGGGGCCTGGTCAACGTGCAGTACGTCGTCTACCAGGACGAGGTCTACGTCATCGAGGTCAACCCCCGCTCGAGCCGCACCGTGCCCTATATCAGCAAGGTGACCGGTGTGCCGATGGTGGACATCGCCACCCGGATCATGCTGGGGCAATCCCTGCTGGAGCAGGGCTACGGCAAGGGGCTTTACAAGGAGGCCGAATACGTCGCGGTCAAGGTGCCGGTCTTCAGCTTTGAGAAGCTGCACGACCTGGACACCCACCTGGGCCCCGAGATGAAGTCCACCGGCGAGGTGCTGGGGATCGCCCACTCGCTGGAGGAGGCGCTCTACAAGGGGCTTGCCGCCGCGGGGTACAACATGAAGCGCACCGGCGGGGTACTGATCACGGTGCGGGACACGGACAAGCAGGAGGTCATCCCGATCGCCGCCAAGTTTGACGGCATGGGCTTTGACATCTACGCGACCGAGGGCACGGCGCACGAACTCAACCGGCACATGGTGGCCGCCTCGGTGGTGCGCAAGATCGAGGAAGGCGAGCCGAACATCATGACCCTGTTCGACGAAGGGAAGATCGACTATGTGATTTCGACCTCGGCGAAGGGGCGCAAGCCCGCGCGCCACTCGGTGCAGATGCGCCGCAAGGCGGTGGAGCGTTCGGTTGCGTGCTTCACCTCGCTGGATACGGCCAACGCGATGGCCAACTCGCTCAAGAAGCGCCATTCTCTGGGCGACATCGAGCTGGTTGACATCTGCTCGATTTAAGAAAAGGGTTCCAAGGGGGCGGCGCCCCTTTGGCAGGTGCGGACTGCGTCCGCGACCTTAGCCGGGTTTGCTGGCACTCGCCTTGACGGAATCCTTCCTCGGATCAGGAAGGGGAGCAAAAAGCTCCCAGTGGGAGGTTTTTGCGTGGGGAAACCCTATCAAGGGGTTTCCCCATGGCGGTTTTGCCGCCATCTTCTCCCAACGCGGAAGCTCCAAGCTGTCCGCCAGTCGCGGACTGATGACGGGTTATTCAGGATCAATGCATCCTTGCCCCGGCACCCCGGGGGTGTTGCTTCGGGGCTGTCCGCCCCGCACCCCGACCCCTTTCTTTTATTTGAAAAGAAAGGGGGAAAGAAAGCAAACAAAGGAGGGGACGCCCCTCCTTGACCACCCCTCGCGCGACCACGCGCGGACTATACATGTCTAGCCCGCCGCGAAATGCGAAGCCCCGCTCCGGAAACCCGGAGCGGGGCTTTTTGCCCGCGCAGGCGACTGATGGCAACAACGATTGCACCCCCTTCGGGGGCCTTTTCCCGCGAAGGGGGTAAGGGCGGCCTCCGGCCGCCAAATTAGTTGTCTACAATTTCTTCTTCCATACTTTCTAATGCGAATTCGCAACACTGTACAACGACTTGACTGAAACTGAGTTTCCGTTTGCCAGCCAGCTCATCTAGCTTGTTAATCAAAGTTTTTGGCATGTAAACAGACTTTGTTTCTGAATCGTCTCCACTTTTTAGCTTGAATGGCACACGGATACCCCCTTTCTAAGTATTATTGTACATTAGAAAGACTAATAATTATATATTTGAAAACAATTGCTTTTCTATTAGAAAAGCAGTATAATATACTTGTGGCAACGCCACACCTCAAATATGGGGCTTACCCCCGCCTTCCCCGAAAGGGGGAGAAAGAGGGGCGGGACCCTTGTCCCGCCCCTCTTCCTTTTCTTCATCCTATGGAGTGTTGCCGGTTGCCCCCGGCGCCGTTACTCCTGCGCCGAAGGGGCGGCTGCCTCTTCCGGCTGCTCGTCTTTCTCGTCGGGCTGCTCGTCTTCCTGCTCGGGCTCGGCGTAGTACATCAGCTCGTGCAGCGGGCATTCCAGGACATAACAAATCCTTGCGAGAATATCAAGATCGGCCCTGCGCAGCGTGGCACCGTGCCAGTAACGATTGATCACATCGTATTTGCTGTCGGTATACCTGCACAATGTGCTTTTGCTGACGTTTAGCTCCGCCATTTTCTCGTCGATCCTCACTAAGATTCTTCCGTGGTCTTGCCCTTGATACATCCTTCTCATGTTGTTTTCCTCCTTTTTTGTTGTCCCAAATGTCGAATATCGTCCGAACCTGACCTGAGCCCCCTTTCTTTAATAAAAGTGGTTTCAGCATAGCACAAGGCTATCCATATTGACATCTACCTTAAAAAGGGGTACCCTATACAGGGGTAAAAATTTCGAGGGAGATGAGAACGGTGCGGCTGAACGAACATGATTACGGGGTGGTCGCCACCCTACAGGAACATCTGCTGGAAGAGCAGGCGGCGTCCATGCGCCAGACCAAACTTCCGCTGGAGCTGGCTTATTTGCAGTCGCGCCTTGCCGCGCGCTTGCAGAGCGACCCGAGCGAGATGACCCGCTATATGGGGCTGCTCGAACAGGAGCAGCAGCTATACGACCCCGGGCGCGCCTTCCGCTATGGGCGGCTGTGCGCCTGGTCGCAGCTTCCGCAGAAGGAGGGCTTCCTGCACTATCTGCGCTATGAGCATCTGCGCCCACAGGCAATCTATCTTTACGAGCAGCTCCAGGAGAGCTACGAGCGGCTGCGCCACGGGCTGGGCTGGGAGAGCGGCGAGCTGCGGGAGTTCACCGAAATGTACCGGGAGCTCAACGGGACGGTACACCGGGAGATCGAGGCGTTTTACAAGCTCGGCTACCAGGCCGGGCGGCCGGCGACAAGGCCGGCAAAGGAATAGGGGATTTTGAAGGGCTTCTCCGGGGGAGGGGCTTTCTTTTTTTCTCCGTTTCGGCGGGTGGGAAAAATGTGTAAAAAGTTTGTGACCATCCCGGTTTCCCCTTGCAAAATACAGCCGATTGTTTTACAATAGGTTTGATTGTAGTATGTTTAACAAGTGGCGTTTCAATAGAAAAGAAAGGGTGTTTTGAAAATGACTTCATTGAACAAAAAATCCGTGGAAGACCTGCCGGTATCGGGCAAGCGCGTACTGGTGCGCTGTGATTTCAACGTCCCGCTCAAGGACGGCGTGATCACCAACGACAAGCGCATTGTGGCCGCCCTGCCGACCATCAAATATCTGATCGACAAGGGGGCCCGGGTGATCCTGTGCTCCCACCTCGGCCGCCCGAAGGAGGGCTTCGAGCCCGAGTTTTCCCTGGCCCCGGTCGCCAAGAGGCTCAGCGAGCTGCTGGGCAAGGAGGTCGCCATGTCGAAGGACGTCATCGGCGAGGACGCCAAGGCGAAGGCCGCGGCTTTAAAGGACGGCGACGTGATGCTGCTGGAGAACGTGCGGTATCATAAGGAAGAGAAGAAGAACGACCCGGCGTTCGCCAAGGAGCTCGCCTCCCTGGCCGAACTCTATGTCAACGACGCGTTCGGCGCGGCGCACCGCGCCCACGCCTCCACCGCCGGCGTGGCCGATTACCTGCCCGCCGCCTGCGGCTATCTGATCCAGAAGGAGATCAACTTCATGGGCGGCGCGCTCGAGGACCCGAAGCGCCCGCTGGTCGCCATCCTGGGCGGCGCGAAGGTGTCCGACAAGATCGGCGTGATCGAGAACCTTATTAATAAGGTAGACACCCTGATTGTCGGCGGCGGCATGGCCTACACCTTCTTCAAGGCGCAGGGGCACACCATCGGCACCTCGATCTGTGAGGACGACAAGGTGGAGCTGGCCCGCGAGATGATGAAGAAGGCCGAAGAGAAGGGCGTCAAGTTCCTGCTGCCGGTGGACAACATGGTCGGCAACGAGTTCAAGGAGGACTGCGAGCGCAAGCTGGTCGAGTCCGACGACATCCCGGACGGCTGGATGGGGATGGACATCGGCCCGAAGTCGATCGCCCTCTTCTGCGAGGCGATCAAGGGCGCCGGCACCGTGATCTGGAACGGGCCGATGGGCGTGTTCGAGTTTAAGCCCTTTGCCGAGGGTACCCTGGAGATCGCCAAGGCGGTCGCGGACAGCGGCGCCATCTCGATCATCGGCGGCGGCGACTCGGTCGCGGCGGTGACCAAGCTGGGCTTCGCGGACAAGATGTCCCACATCTCGACCGGCGGCGGCGCGTCCCTCGAGTTCCTCGAGGGCAAAGAGCTCCCCGGAATCGCCTGCCTGAACGATAAGTAATGATTTGAAAGCGAAAGACGTGGGGGAAACGCCACGTCTTTCGCAATATAGCCTTCTCCCGCCCGTTGGGCTGGTGAGGAGCGGGAGGAAACGATGCACTTTTTTTACCCCTTTTATTACGACTACCACGTCACTTGGGAGCTGCTGGGCGCGCTGGCCTCGTTGGCCGGGGTCGCGCTCTATGTGCTACGCGCGCTGGGGCTGTACCGGATGTCGAAGAACACCGGGCTGGGCCGCGCGTGGTTTGCCTGGGTCCCCTTCCTGCACGAGTACCAGTGCGCCAGGATGGGGGACCGCGCGCGCAAGGCGCAGGGCAAGACCGAGTTTTTATGCAGCCTTACCATCGCGGTGGGGGTCATCGCGGTGGCGGGCTTCGTGCTGCGCCCGATCTTCTGGCACATCTTTTTGGTGGGCTGGATTTTCAGGCTCGCCTATTCGCTGGTGGGGCTTTGCTGGCTGGTGGCAAGCGTGCTGGCCGACTACTGGCTCTATACCGATTTTGAGCCGTCGATGGCGGCGCTCTACACCATCCTGTCGGTGCTGCGCCTGGATGGGATCGCCAAGTTCCTGATCCGCAGCAATGTGCCGGTCGGGGTGGCGGGCGTGTGTATCCCCAAGCAGCCGAAATATTAAATATAAGATAAGAAGACAAAGGAGTTAAAACGTTATGGAGAAGTCCCTTCGCAAGGCGGTCATCGCCGGAAACTGGAAAATGAACAAGAACCGCGCCGAGGCGAAAGCCCTCATCGAGGAAATCAAGCCCCTGGTCAAGGACGCCGACTGCGGCGTGATCGTCTGCGTGCCCTACACCAATCTGGAGACCGCGCTCGAGCTCTGCAAGGGCTCGAATGTCGGCGTGGGGGCGGAAAACTGCCACTGGGCCAAGTCGGGCGCCTTCACCGGCGAGATCTCGGCCGACATGCTCGCCGAGATGGGTGTGGAGTACGTCATCATCGGCCACAGCGAGCGCCGCCAGTACTTCGGCGAGACCGACGTGACCGTCAATCAGCGGGTGCGCGCCGCGCTGGATGCGGGCCTTCGGGTCATCCTCTGCGTGGGCGAGCTGCTCGAGCAGCGCGAGCAGGGGATCACCGAGGAGATCTGTGCCATGCAGACCAAGGTGGCGCTCCAGGGGGTGAGCGAGGCCGAGCTCGAAAGGATCATCATCGCCTATGAGCCGGTCTGGGCGATCGGCACCGGCAAAACCGCGACCGCCGACCAGGCCGAGGAGGTCTGCGCATTTATCCGCTCGGTGGTGGAGAAACTTTATAATAAGAAGGCGGCCGATGCGCTCACCATCCAGTACGGCGGCTCGATGAACGCGGCCAACGCCGACGAGCTGCTCTCGAAGAAGAATGTCGACGGCGGGCTGATCGGCGGCGCCTCCTTAAAGGCGCCCGATTTCGCGGCGATCGTCAAGGCGGCCTCCAAGTAAAATTCGCTGAGAAAGGCAAGGTTCATACTATGAAAAAACCTGTTGCACTCATCATCATGGATGGGTACGGCTATAATCCCGACAGCTACGGCAACGCGATTGCCGCGGCCAATACCCCCACCATGGACAAGCTGATGGCCTCCTGCCCGCACACCCTGATCGGCGCGTCCGGGATGGACGTGGGCCTTCCCGACGGGCAGATGGGCAACTCCGAGGTCGGGCATACCAACATCGGCGCCGGGCGGATCGTCTACCAGGAGCTGACCAGGATCACCAAGGCGATCAGCGAGGGGACCTTCTTCGAGAACGAGGCGCTCTGCGGCGCGATGGACAACTGCAAGCAGAACGGGGGCGCTTTGCACCTGATGGGCCTGCTCTCGGACGGCGGGGTGCACAGCCACAACAAGCACCTCTACGGGCTGCTCGAGATGGCCAAGAAAAAAGGCCTCGATAAGGTCTATGTGCACTGTTTCCTCGACGGGCGGGACGTTCCCCCCTCCTCGGGCGCAGACTATGTCAAGGAGCTCCACGACAAGATGGAGGAGCTCGGCGTCGGCAGGATCGCCAGCGTGATGGGCCGCTACTACGCCATGGACCGCGACAACCGCTGGGAGCGGGTGCAGAAGGCCTATGATGCGATGGTGCTGGGTCAGGGCGGCCATGCCGCCTGCCCGTATGAGGCGGTCAAGAAGTCCTATGAAGAGGGCGTGACCGACGAGTTCGTGATCCCCTTCGTGGTGGAGGGGATGGAGCCGATCAAAAACGGCGACTCGGTGGTGTTCTTTAATTTCCGCCCCGACCGTGCGCGCGAGATCACCCGCACCTTCGTCGATCCGGACTTCGACGGCTTTGCGCGGCGTGACGGCGCGCTGGACCTCTATTTCGTCTGCATGACCCAGTACGACGCGACCATGCCGAACGTGCACGTCGCCTTTAAGCCCCAGTCGCTCAAGAACACCTTCGGCGAATACATCTCCCAGAAGGGCCTCCATCAGCTGCGCATCGCCGAGACCGAGAAGTACGCCCACGTCACCTTCTTCTTCAACGGCGGCGTCGAGGCGACCTATCCCGGCGAGGACCGCGCGCTGATCGCCTCCCCGAAGGTGGCCACCTACGACCTCAAGCCCGAGATGAGCGCCTATGAGGTGACCGACGAGCTGCTTCGCCGGATTGCCAGCGACAAGTACGACGTCATCGTTCTCAACTTCGCCAACTGCGACATGGTCGGGCATACCGGCGTGTTCGAGGCGGCCGAGAAGGCGGTCGAGGCGGTGGACGAGTGCCTGGGCAAGGTGGTGGACGCCATCCTCGCAAAGGGCGGCGCCGCGCTGATCACGGCCGACCACGGCAACGCCGACAAGATGTACGAGCCAGACGGCTCCCCCTTCACCGCGCACACCACCAACCAGGTTCCGCTGGTGGTGGCGGGGTACCCGTGTAAGCTGCGCGAGGGGGGAAGGCTTGCCGACCTCGCGCCCACCATGCTGAAAATCCTCGGACTGCCGCAGCCGGCCGAGATGGACGGCAAGTCGATCATCCTGGATTGACAGGGCTTTAACAAGCACAAAACCCGCAGAGCTTCTGCGGGTTTTTTCTTTTCAGGATCGAAATTGGCAGAAAACTCAGGTGGAATGCTTGGATATGGCGCGGGGGTTTGATATAATAAAGATAGACGGACTGGTTGGTCCGCTTCGGTTGACAAGCCTGATCCGAAAAGACTATAATAAACCTATAGTCTCAAGCGAAACTTGAGACATAAAGCCGTCGGCTTTTGGGAAAGGAGAGCATAACATGGGACATCCCCTGTTGTTTCAAACCGATTTCGGCCTCGCGGACGGGGCGGTCAGCGCCATGTACGGCGTCGCCTATTCGGTGAGCGAGGATCTCAAGATAAGCAACCTCACCCATGAAATTACCCCCTATGACATCTGGGAGGCCAGCTACCGCCTGATCCAGACGGTGCAGTACTGGCCCGCCGGGACGGTCTTCGTCTCGGTGGTGGACCCCGGCGTGGGCTCGACGCGGCGCTCGATCGTGGTCGAGACCAGCAGCGGGCAGTATGTGGTCTCCCCGGACAACGGCACCCTGACCCATGTCAAGCGCATGTGCGGGGTCGTCGCCGCGCGGGTGATCGACGAGAGCGTCAACCGCCTGCCGAATTCCGGCGAGAGCTATACCTTCCACGGGCGGGATATCTACGCCTATACCGGCGCGCGGCTGGCTTCCGGGGTGATCACCTTTGAGCAGGTCGGGCCCGAGGTGCCCGTCGACAGTGTGGTCGAGCTGCCGGTCGTCGAGGCCAGGCGGGAGGGCGACCTGGTCGCCGGCACCATCGACGTGTTGGACGTGCGCTTCGGCAGCCTGTGGACCAACATCCCGCGCGAGATGTTCCTTGCGCTGGGGCTCGGGCACGGCAGCCGGGTCGAGGTGACCATCACCAACGACACGCGGCATATCTATAAGAATATCCTGGTTTACGCCAAGTCCTTCGCGGACGTCTACGTCGGCGAGCCGCTGGTTTACGTCAACAGCCTGGACAATATCGCGGTGGCCATCAACCAGGGGTCGTTTGCCAAGGCCTACAACATCGGGACCGGGAACTCCTGGAAGATCCAGATTCGTAAAGCGCCGAAAATTATTTACGAATAATAACTGATTGTGCGGTTCGGCGCTTTGAGCGCACGAAAATTATTTACGAATAATAACTGATTGTGCGGTTCGGCGCTTTGAGCGCACGAAAATCATTTACGAATAATGATTGATTGTGCGGTTCGGCGCTTTGAGCGCACGAAGATCATATACGAATAACCACAGAGGTGGAAGACGGGACATCCCCGTTTGACATAACGCTTTTAACAGTTTGGGAGGGAAACAACATGAACAAGAAATTTTCCATCAAGACGGTCGTCGCCATCGGCATCGGCGCGGCGGTGTTCGTGGTCCTGGGCCGTTTCGCGGCGATTCCGACCCCGATTCCGAACACCACCATCAACACCCAGTACGCCTTCCTGGCGGTGATGGCCATGCTCTTCGGCCCGCTTGCCGGGGCGCTCATCGCCTTCATCGGCCACCTGCTGATCGACCTGACCGCCTACGGCTCGCCCTGGATGAGCTGGATCTTCGCCTCCGGCGTGGCCGGCCTGCTGATGGGCCTGTTTATGAAGAAGATCGACGTTTCTAACGGCGAGTTCGGCAAGAAGGAGATCATCACCTTCAACGTGGCGCAGGTCATTGCGCACGCCGTCGCCTGGATCCTGGTCGCCCCGGCGCTGGACGTGGTGATCTATGCCGAGGTGGCCAGCAAGGTCTTCACCCAGGGCATCGTCGCCTTCATCGCCAACGTGATCACCACCGGTGTGATCGGCACCATCCTGGCGGTCGCCTATGCCAAGACCCGCACCAAGAAGGGCAGCCTGGATAAGGAATAAGCGCACAAAGCGTTACGGCGGATGGAGGGACTGGAAAGCCCCTCCATCGCCATGTGTGGAAGGATTAGAGAACGGCCCCGGGCGCTCGCCTGGCCGGAAAGGCTGGTAACACAGGATGAAGCAACCGCTCATTGAATTTCGGGACTTCACATTTCAATACAACGCCCAGAAGAAGCCCACCCTTTATAACATTGACCTGACCATCCACGAGGGGGAGAAGGTGCTGATCGTCGGGCCGTCCGGCTCGGGAAAGAGCACCCTGGCGCACTGTATCAACGGGCTGATCCCCTTCGCGTGGGAAGGCAGCCATACCGGCAGCCTCAAGGTGATGGGGAAGGAGGCGAGCGAAGAGAGCATCTTTTCCCTCTCCAAGATGGTGGGCACCGTGCTGCAGGACCCGGACGGGCAGTTTATCGGCCTGACCGTCGGGGAGGACATCGCCTTCGCGCTGGAAAACGACAGCGTGGACCAGGATGTGATGAAGGAACGGGTGGAGAAGGTCGCCGCGCTCGTGGATATTGAGAGCCATCTGCACGCAGCGCCCCACGAGCTCAGCGGCGGGCAGAAGCAGCGGGTATCTCTGGCGGGCGTGATGGTGGACGACGTCAGGATCCTGCTCTTCGACGAGCCGCTGGCCAACCTCGACCCGGCTACCGGCAAGCAGGCCATCGAGCTGATCGACGACATCCAAAGGGAGCTAGGCTCCACCGTGTTGATCATCGAGCACCGGCTGGAGGACGCGCTCTGGCGGCATGTGGACCGGATCGTGCTGGTCTACGACGGGCGCATTGTCGCGGACACCACCCCGAACGAGCTGCTCGCCTCTGGGCAGCTGCGCGAGTGCGGGATCCGTGAGCCGCTCTACCTGACCGCGCTGCGCTACGCCGGGTGCGAGATCACCCCGGACATGCTGCCGGAGAGTATCAATACCATCCGGCTGGAGGGGTGCCGTGAGAGGCTGGGCGAGTGGTACCGCAGTGTGCCGGTGCACGTCAGCGCGCCCGACACCCCGCCGGTGCTGGAGGTGAAAAACGTCAGCTTCGCCTACGCCAGCGGTGGCGAGGTTCTGCACGACGTCTCCTTCACGGTGCACGAGGGGGAAATGCTCAGCATCGTGGGCAAGAACGGTGCGGGCAAATCCACCATGAGCAAGCTGATCTGCGGGTTTGAAAAGAATACCAGCGGCACCATCCTCTTCGAGGGGAGGGACATCGCCGCCGACACCATCAAGGAGCGCGCGCGGATCATCGGGATGGTGATGCAAAATCCCAACCAGATGATCTCCAAGACGATGATCTACGAGGAACTGGCGCTGGGGCTGCAGGTGCGCGGCATGCCGCAAGAGGAAATCGAGCGGCGCGTCGAGCATGCCCTCAAAATTTGCGGGCTTTATCCCTTCCGCAAGTGGCCGATTTCGGCGCTCAGCTTCGGGCAGAAAAAGCGGGTGACCATCGCCACCATTCTGGCGCTCGACCCGAAGGTGATCTTCCTCGATGAACCGACCGCCGGGCAGGATTTTAAGCACTACACCGAGATCATGGAATTTTTGCGCGAGCTCAACCGCGCGGGGGTCACCGTCATCATGATCACCCACGACATGCACCTCATGCTGGAATACACCAACCGCTCGATCGTCTTTTGCGACGGGCGGGTCGTCGCGGACGACACCCCGGCGAACATCCTGTGTAACCGGGAGATCATCGAGCGGGCGAACCTCAAGGAGACCTCGCTTTACGAGCTGTGCCGGCGCTCGCTGGATGTGGAGCCAAATGGCTTTGTGCAGCGCTTTATTGACTACGATCGGCAGGTGAGAGGGATATGAAGGTACTGCTCGGCTATATCGACCGCCCGTCGGTGGTCCATCAGCTGACCGGCGCGACCAAGCTGTTGGGGGTCATGCTCTGGTCGGTGGCGGCCATGACCACCTACGACACCCGGGTGCTTGTCTGCCTGATCGCGATGAGCCTCGTGATTTTTGCAGTTTCCAAGATCAAGGTGTCGGACATCTCCTTTGTGCTGACCTTCATTTTGATCTTCCTGCTGCTCAATAACCTCGCCATCTTCCTCTTTTCACCCGAGGAGGGGGTGCGCATCTATGGCACGCGGCACGAGCTGTTTCACATCGTGGGGAGATATAACGTGACCCAGGAGCAGCTGTTTTACATGCTGAACATCAGCATGAAATACTTTGCCGTCATCCCGATGGCGCTGCTCTTCGTGGTGACCACCAATCCCAGCGAGTTCGCTGCATCCCTAAACCGGATCGGGGTGAGCTATAAGATCTCTTATGCGGTGGCGATCGCCCTGCGGTACATCCCGGATATCCAGCGGGATTACCACAACATTGCGCTCGCCCAGCAGGCGCGCGGGATCGACATCTCCCGCAAGGAAAAGTTCTGGAAGCGGGTGAAAAACGCCGCAGCCATCGTGCTGCCGCTGATCATGCAGAGCCTCTCGAGGATCGAGGTAATCTCGAACGCCATGGAGCTGCGGGGTTTCGGCAAGGGGAAGGGGCGCACCTGGTACTCGGCGCGGCCCTTTGTACGCCGGGATTATATCGCCATTGCTTTTGTGAGCGTGGTGATGGTGCTCTCACTTGTCGTCACCTTCCATGATGGGAGCCGGTTTTATAACCCGTTCCTCTAGAGGACCACCCCTGCAAGGGGTATTGAATGGGGCGCAAAAGTCATTTACCGCTCCTCGGGAGGCCGCTTTTCTCAGAAAAGCGGCCTCCCGCTGATTAGAGCAAACATTTTTTGTGCAAACTATCACCGCATCATCCTGTCCCTCGAAAGCAGATTTGCATGGGAAATGCAGGTAAAAATCGTGTAAAACGACGAAGTTGCATTTTTGAGGCGGAAACTGCAAATCCATGCGGAAAATCTATTGACAAAAAAGGAGAGGATGTGCTAATATAAATAAGCTGTCCGGCGGGAGGCCGTGATCTTGAGCCCGAAAGGGTGAGGGGAAAGGGTTGACAAGAAGGGCAGCAGGGTGATATAATAAAACTTACCTCCCTCGGGAGGCGGGGTTTGTTAGAGCCCTTGGGAAACGCGTCGGGCGCGGCCCGACACCAAAGAAAAGGCGTGTTGGCAAGCACGAAGTGCTTGACGGGAGGAGCAGAGCTCCGAGAACGGCTTTTCAAAATGCGAAGGAAGTTGCTTGAAGCGGAAAAGAACGTGAAGCGTTCTTAGAATGCGTCGGGCAATGCCCGACGCTATAGGACCTTGAAAATTGAACAACATGAAAAAGCGAACCTTTGAAATTCTAATGAGTAATTCAAAGTAGTGCGTGGGACTTTTGGGACAT
>SLUK01000008.1 GCA_004340125.1 Harryflintia acetispora
AATCGGGCAGCGCCACGGTTACGGTCAACGGCTGCGCGCACGCCCTCTCGGCCGGGGGCTACGGCTCCGGGGCCGGTACCTCAGGTAGTCCCTGGCTCGTCACAAGCCAGGCGCAGCTCTCGCATATCTTTTCCCATGAGGGTTCCTCCTCGTCACGGATATATTTCAGGCAGGATCGCAACATCCAGTTTTCACTCAGTTCGTTATGGCCTCCTGTCCCGCTCAATTATGCCAATTACAACGGAGACGGCTACTTGCTCACCGGCTGTAACAATTCTATTTTCAGCAGCGTCAACAACTCCACCTTGCAAAAAGTGGGTATCCCCGGCGGCTCCGTTACAGTCGAATATCCATATGCTGGATCACTGTTCGTTTATAGCGAAAATACGACCATAGATCAATGCTTCTCTGCCTGCAACGTCTATTCTGCGACAGGTGATACCTACGGCAACATCCTATTTGGGGGGCTGGGCGGCACCCTTACCAATTCCACCCTTTCCAACTGCTATTATACCGGGAATATCTCTTGGGGGAACACAACGGGCGACTCCGTCTTTGCCGGCGGGCTGCTCAGCGACACGCTCCAACCGGGTGCGACCGTCAAAAACTGTTATTCCCGCGGCGGTTTTACCGGACCCAATCCCGGAAAAATTTGGACCGGAGCCATCGCTCCGCGCTATCAGCCGTCCAGCCCGCCTTCTCTGACCAATGTTTACTGGGGGCCCAGCGCCCCTTGCGCACTGCGCGTCTGGAGCTCCTATGGCGTTAACAATCTCAACACCGTCTATGTCAATGCCAACGCTTCTTACCCCGGCTTGGACTTTACAAATGTCTGGAGAATGCAAAACGGCTGGCCTGTTCTGCGTGCATTTGATCATTGATCCAACTGTCAAAACGGGACGGCATAAACGCCGTCCCGTTTTTTATACGATCACATCTGGTTGATCATGCTCGCGAGGTACCCCGCGCCGAAGCCGTTGTCGATGTTCACCACGCTCACCCCGCTGGCGCAGGAGTTGAGCATACTGAGCAGGGCCGAGAGCCCGCCGAAGTTCGCCCCGTACCCGACGCTGGTTGGCACCGCGATCACCGGCTTGTCCACCAGGCCCCCGACCACGCTGGCCAGCGCGCCCTCCATGCCCGCCACCGCTATCACCACGTTGGCGGAAAAGAGCACGCCGGTGTTCGAGAGCAGCCGGTGCAGCCCGGCCACCCCCACGTCGTAAAGACGCTCCACCCGGTTTCCCAGTACCTCGGCCGTCACGGCGGCCTCCTCGGCCACCGCGATGTCCGCCGTGCCGCCGGTCACCACCGCGACCGGCTTCTCGGTTTTCAGCCGCACCGGCTGGCGGCGCACCACCACGATGCGCGCATCCTCATGATACTCGGCCTCGCCGGTGATTTCTGCGACCGCCTCATACACCGCGCGACTCGCGCGGGTCGCCAGGATGTTGCGCTCCCCCCGCTCGAGCATCTTCTGCACGATCCCCTGGATATGGGGCAGCGCCTTGCCCTGGCAGAAGATCACCTCGGGGTAGCCGTTGCGCAGCGCGCGGTGGTTGTCAATCTTGGCATAGCCAAGGTCGCTGTAGGGCAGCTCGCGCAGCTGCTCCATCGCCTCGTCCACCGCGATCTTCCCCTGCTGCACGCCGACGAGCAGCGCCTCGATCTGGCTTTTGTCCATGCTTGGTCCCTCCTAAAATCCCAACAGCGCCTTGCACAGCGCCGCCATCTCCCGCAGCTCGTAGCTGGGCAGCAGGCCCCATGGGGTCTGCGAGGGGATCACCCCCTGCAAGCTTAGCCCCGCGCGCTTACAGTAGATCCCGGCGCGCGGCAGATGAAACCCGTCGCTGGCCACCGTGACCTGGCTGCAAAGCCCGTTTTCACCGATCACCCCGGAGGAAAAGGCCAGGTTCTCCCGCGTGTTGCCCGAGCGTTCCTCCAAAAAAACGCGCGTCGGGTCGATCCCCAGCTCGCCCAGATACTTTTTCATGACATGGGCCTCGCTGTAGTCTTCGTCATGGCCCTGGCCGCCCGACACCACGCAGACGGCCTGTGGGTTTTCCTTAAGATAGCCGGCCGCCTCCTGCAGCCTCCTGGCCAGCATCTTTTTCGGGCGCTCCCCCTCGATCCCGCCGCCGAGCACGATCACCGTCTGGGGGTACTTCCCCGCCGGCGGCGCATAGCGCGCGCAGTACCCCCGCCAGTAGAGCGTGAAGCCGAGATAGGCCATCAGCGCCAGGGCCAGCAGGATAACGAGCAGGATATTCAAAGTACGAAAGCCTCCTCCCAGCCTGTCCCGGATTTTCCCCTCAAAGAGGACCATTGCCGCATAGAGGCCGCCCGCCCCCAGCACGGCCAGCACCCCGGGATTGACGATCCCATAAAGCAGCGGCGGCAGCAGCCCGAAGAAGAGCCCGGCCGCGGCGAAGGCGCCGTAGCACAGGCGCAGCCACCGCCTCCCGGCAAAAGCGCCCCCTGTCATCGCAGCAGCCTCTGCACAAGGGGGCTCACCTTGCCGAAGGGGGGATAGCGCAGCTGCAGATCCAGCCGCCCCCTCGTCTTGAGCACCGATTTATAGTGGGTAAAGGTATCGAACCCCGCCTTGCCGTGGTAGGAGCCGATCCCGCTCGGGCCGATCCCGCCAAAGGGCATGTCATGCGGGCAGAGGTGGATGACCGTGTCGTTGATGCAGCCGCCGCCGAACTGGATTTTTTGCAGGACCTCCCGCTCGACCTGCGGGCGGCGGGTGAAGAGGTAGAGCGCCAGCGGCCGTTCGTGCAGTGAGATGTATTCATAGGCCTGCTCGAGCTGGCTGAATTCGATCACCGGCAGCAGCGGCCCAAAGATTTCGTCGTTCATCAACTTGGAATAAAACGGCGCGTTTTCGATGATGGTGGGGCTGATCTTGAGCTCCTGCTCATTGGTGCGCCCGCCGGCCACCACCGTCCCCTCGCCAAGCATCTCGCAAAGCCGCTCGTAGTGCGCCTGGTTGATGATCCTGGGGTAGTCGGGGTTCTGCTCGGGCGCGGCGGAGTAAAACTTCTCGATCGCCCTGCACATCTCGGCGATCAGCTTCTGCTTGACCGAATCCTGCACCAGCAGGTAGTCGGGCGCCACACAGGTCTGTCCGGCGTTCAGGCACTTGCCCCAGACGATCCGGCGGGCGGCCTCCTCGATGTCGGCGCTGGCGTCCACCAGGCAGGGGGACTTGCCGCCAAGCTCGAGCGTCACCGGGACCATGCCCCGCGCCGCGGCCTCGTAGACCTTCTGACCCACCGTCTTGCCGCCGGTGAAAAAGATGTAGTCGAAGTCCTGCCCCAGCAGCGATTGGCCGACCTCGGGGCCTCCGGTGACCACCGCCAGCAGCCTCTGCTCAAAATTGTTGTTGAGCATCTCGCTGATCACCGCCGCGGTGTTCGGGGCGTATTCGCTGGGCTTGAGAATCGCGCAGTTGCCCGCCGCCAGGGCGCTGACCACCGGCGAGAGGGCCAGCTGGAAGGGGTAATTGAACGGCGCGATCACCAGCGCCACGCCGTACGGCTCGGGATAGACCCGGTTCACCGAGAAGGGCGCGGCGAGCGAGAAGCCGCCGCCCTTCGGCCGGCTCCAGCGGCGCAGGTGGCGTAAGGCGTAGGATATTTCGGAAAGGACCATGCCGATTTCGGTGAGATAGGATTCCTGCTCGCTTTTCGAGAGGTCCTCGCGCAGCGCCTGCATGATCCGCTCTTGATATTGTAAAATCACCTGGTAGAGGCTGCGCAGCTGCCGGATACGGTAATCGACGCTGCGGGTCGCCCCGGTGCGAAAGAATTTTTGCTGCATATCGATGAGGTTCATGTTCCGTCTCCTTTACCGAATTGTGCACCATTCACCGTTTTATCATACCTCATCCACAGCGAAAAATCTTCTCCCCTTTGGTAACGAATTGTTAACTTTTATGACATATTTTCCTGCGTGCGCCGCCGCGCGAGCAGCAGGTCCACCATCCTGCCGTAGCTGCGCACCCCGTCGAATTGGGCGTTGACCTTGAGATAGGCGTCGTTGGCCTTGCGCGAAACGGTGGCGGCCGGGCCCTCGAACCGGCTCCAATAGACCCTGCTTTCGTTAAGGTCCAGTATGAGCCGCTCGCCGTAATCCTCATAGAGCGCTGCGCAGCGCGCGGGATCGACCCCGTACAGCCCGCTCATGGCGTAGTCCAGCGCCAGCAGGGCGCCGCTGTAGCGAAAGACCGGGTCCCCCGAGCCCTCGCAGGCCAGGTAGGCGATGAAGTTGGCCTCGTCCTCCCGCATGAAGCCGCGCAGATGGCTCAGCTCGTGGCAGAGGGTGGCCGGAATCTCGTGGTAGGGCGCGTCGGCGTTGAAGTTGGCTTCCGCTGTAAACGGGAAGTAGATCCCCAGCAACTGCAGATAAGACATCCCGCGTGAAAAAAACACCGGCTTGGGGCTCGGATAGTAGCCTTCAAGCGCCGGGAACTCCCGGGAGAGGTCCTCCATGATCCCGGGGGCCTTGGCGCCCAGCTCCCGCACCGTCGGCAGCTCCTGCGGGAGCAGCCGCGCCTGGGCGTTGGCCTCGCCGATCAGCGAGCGGCAGAGCGCCTCGAGCTCCTCGGCCGGGGAGGGTCCCACCTCCAGCGCGGCAAAGTGGGAGAAGGGCAGGCGGTGGTAGTTGATCCCGCCAAGCAGGGTGAAGAGCAGCAGGATGACCCCGCCCGCCAGCAGCGCCGTGCGCGCCGCCGCAAAAAGCGCGGCGCGGCGCCGGGATGCGTGCCCCCGCAGATACGCCCCGAGCAAGGCAAGCCCCACGCCCGCCCCGGCGATCAGGGCGCAGATCAGCAGCTCCCCCAGCGAGAAGGGCAGCCGCCCGGTCAGATAGCCGACGGCGTACGAAAGCGCGGGATAGACCCTTGTCGCGTACCATTCGGCGAAGGGGGTGCTGTGCTGCGCCCACAACAGCAGCCCCAGGGAAAGCAGAATCATTCCCCAGGCGGCGAACGTGACCCGATGTGTCCGTATTCTTTTCATACCGGAGACCCTTTCCGCCCCTCAGGCGACAAAAGCCCTATAGCACCACGATCGTGATTCCGTCGTTCCCCCTGCCGTAGTCGGTATCCCGGCGCAGCTCGGGCAGCAGCTCGACGGCCCTGCGCCCCGCCGGGGAAAAGGCGGAAAATTCATCCCCGCCCACAAAGTCCCGTATCATCCCCGCCCGCCGGCGCTCTGCGAGCAGCCGGCGGGCCGCGTCCCGGATGGCGCCGCCCGAGCCGGTCGAGCCGTAGCCGTGGATCACCTTGAGCGCCCCGACCCGGTTGGCCTTCCCCAGGCGCAGCTCCTGCGAAAGGCGCTGCAGCGCCACCTCGACGCTCGGCCTCCCTGCCTCGATATTCACCGTCTTGCAGCCCACGCACGCATCCCCCGCAATCTGTCCGCTCACATAATGCCCTTCGCAGATGGCATCAAATGTAAAATGTCTTACAACTATTTTAACATAAAAACCGCCGGGATGCATCCATCCAAATGGAAGATGTCCCCCGGCGGCCCGTGTAAATTTATCCAGCAATATGTACGCTATCTTCGATGCCGCGCATAGACGCGCGACAGCCGCTCGGCCAGCTCGCCCAGGTCTGCGAAGGTGTAGTCCGGCTTGACGGGGCAGCGGCTGAGATCGTCGATCGAGGTCTCGCCCGAGAGCACCAAAATCGACGGAATCCCGCAGCTGCGCCCAAAGGCCACGTCGGTATACAGCCGGTCCCCCACCACGGCGATCTCCTCGGGCAACAGCCCGGTGTTTTCCAGCACGATGTCCAGCATGTAGCGGTAAGGCTTACCGATGATGATGTCCGGGTCGCGGTTGGTGGTGGCCTTGACGAAGGCCAGCACCCCGCCAATGTCCGGGAGGTAGCCCTCCTTGCTGGCGTGGTTGAGGTCGGGATGGGTGGCGATGAACTCCACCCCCGAGCGCACGTACTGGCAGAGGCTGCTCAGCTTGCGGTAGGTCAGGGTGGTGTCGAAGCCGAGCACGATATAGTCGGGCATGGTGTTGACCACGTCGATCCGCTCGCGGATGAATTCATCCTGCAGCGCCGGGGTGCCGACCAGGTAGACCTTGGCGTCCGGCTGCCGCCGCTTGAGATAGGCGCAGGTGGCATAGCCCGAGGTCAGCACCTTGGTGTGCGGGGTCTCCAGCCCCATCGCGCCCAGCTTTGCCGCATATTCATACCGGTTGAGCGACGAGTCGTTGGTCATGAACAGGTAGTCCGCCCCCTGCTCCCCAATCGCCTCCAGAAACCGTTTTGAGCCGGGAAGCAGCTTTCCCCCCGCATAAAACGTCCCTTCCATATCCAGCAAAAACAGCTTGATACGGGAAAGTGCCGAATAGTCCATCTTCTCCTCCAAACCCCACGCGGCCTACACTCCGCGCACTGTATTCTGTCAAATGATCACGATCGCGTCGAGGAAAACCCCGCTGCATGCAGCGACGATCCGCTCCCCGCTGCTCACCGCCTTAAAGCTGAGCTTTCCCTGCTTGTCCACGTAGCCGAAATCGGGCGTCGTTTGCCGCGTGCCCGCCTTGTCCACCGCCCGGATGGAATAGGAGTTGACCATGTTCCGCCCGATCTTGAGCCGGTCGGCAAAGAAGAGCTTGTCCTCCCCGATCCACATGTCGGTGGTCTCGGGCATGCGCGCGCCCCCGCCCTGCTCCACCTTATAAGAGCCGGTGGCAAGGTTATATTCCGCATAATGGTCCGGCAGCAGCAGCTCCTTGTCGGCGCTTTGTGGGTCGAACACCATCAGCCGCTCCCCCGACACCCGCCAGCGGGTGTCCTTGTCGCCGGTGAGGTCTATGACCTTGCGACTGCCGCCGATGGTCACCGCCGCGAAGCCCGCGCTCCCCTTGCGGGTGGCCTGCTCGAGGAGCAGCACCCCGGTGCGCGCATTCCACTCCACCGGCCGCCAGTAGGAATTCACCCCGCTCGCCCCCGAGGCCGGATGGACGATCAGCTGCCGCCAGTCCTTGGTCTCCAGATTATAGGCGTTCACCCCGTCGCTGTCGTTAAAGGCAAGGGTGGTAAGGTCGGGCGAGAGGGCGAAGTCGGTGGTCTCCTCGTCGCACAGCGCCAGCATCTCCTGCGGGTAAAGGATGGTGCGCACGGTGATCAGGTTTTGGTCCAGCACCGTGATCCGGTCCCTTTGATAGACAAAAATCTGATCGCCGCTGACCTGCACCGAAAAGTCGTTTTCCTCCTGCCCCTGCCCTTCCAGGGTGATGTACTGCTCACTCTTATAGGTCTGTAAATCCAGAAAACCGATCCGCAGCTGCCGGCCGTTGCTGATCCAGCACAGGATCCCCTCCCCCATCGGCGAAAACTGGAAGCCGCCGAGGGTGCGATCGCTGACCGGCAGGCCCATCAGGGTGGTGACGACCCCCACCGGGCCGTTGATCGCATAGAGCCCGTATTCCACCGGGCGCTTGAGCATGGACTCGAAGTAGACGTTCCCCTTCTTGTCGGCGCGCAGGGTGTAGTTCCACTGCTGGAAGAGCACGTCCCCGCTGCGAAGGCCGAGCACCGCCGAAATCCGGCTGCCCACCGTCTCCACCCGCAGCACCTCGAGCTCATATGGGAGCTTGGGCTCCTCCTCGTCGGGCAGCGGGATGGTGATATACTGCCCGTCGAAATATTGCTGGCTCATGAAGTCGATCTTGAGCTCCTCGATCCCGAAATACGCCTTGGCGTAGCTGCGCACCTGGTCGATCGGCACGGACACCGTCAGCGCATCCGCGGACTGCTCAAAACCCGTGTCCGCCCCGTCGAGCTTCATGCGCTCGTAGAGGAAGCGGGTCAGATCGTAAACCGGGATGTTCTGCCCGGAGGAAAATTCGTCGGAGATAAAACGCGCGCTCTGTAGAACCATCTGCGAAATCTCATCCGTCTGCTCGGCGCTCAGCGTCACCGGCCCGCGCTCGTCCTGTCCGGAACTGATCTCCGGCTGGGAGTCCTGCCGCCCGTCCTGCGAGGCGGGAGCCGTACAGGCGCTGAGCATCAAAAGGCTCAGCATGAGCGCCAGCACCCGTTTCATCCGACTCCCCCCTTTTCATCCTCTTTTTAAATCACAATCAAATCATATTGTACCCAATCGTTTAAATTATACTATTTTTTTCTTCTCATTACAACCGGTCGTTTCGGCGGTAATCTCCCTTTCTTTTCGTGCAAAAAATCAAAAAGCGGGGCGGCCTCCGACTCGGTCGGCAGGCCGCCCCGCTTGGCTGTATATACCGGTGCTATTCCTTTTTCAGCTCCCCGGCGAACAGGGCGGCGTAGACGCCCATCAGCAGGAAGCCGGCGATCGAGATGAGGGGCATCTGCACCGAGATCTGCCGCCCGCTGAGCGTCGCGACCGCCTGCCCGACGCACAGGGAAACCGAAAACAGGGAAAAGAGCAGCGCCCAGAACTTGGCCTTGCGCGCCGGGAGTCCACCCTGCGGCGAGACCACCCGCGCATGCGCCAGCCAGAAGAGCGCCCCCACGCAGAGGGTCACCACCTCCAGCGTCTGATCCGAGATGCTCGCGATGGTCTTATACTCCATAAACCGGCCCACCGCCTGCACCGCCATCCAGAGGGCGGGCATGCTCGCTCCCCAGATGTTCATCCGGTACTCCCCATGCAGCGCGCGCAGCCCGAGATAGAACATCGCCACCGCCGCGATGATGGCAAACGGCCCCGCGACCACCCGGCCAAAATGGGTGTCCCCGCCCGCGGTGAAATCGTATAGGTCCCCGAAGAAGGAGACGAAGGAGCCCACGCAGAGCACCAGCCCCGTGGCCGCCAGCAGCATGGGCAGCGTCCTGCCCGGATATTCAGGCAGGCTGGGCTCTTCCCGGGGGAGCAGGATCAGCAGCGCCAGGACCGCCGCCCCGACCAGGTAGAGCAGGTTGTGGGCAAGCACCAGTCCGCCCATCCCGGTATAAAACCCCGTGTCGGGCGCGATGGCGAAAAGCCCCAGCACCGAGCGCGCGGCGCTCTCCAGCACGGTGAGCAGTATAAACAAGATTCCCAATAAAGTCATGGCGTCATCTCCGGTATCCCAAAATTTCTGTATGTTCACCATTATAGCAGAAAAGAACAAACTGCGCCAGCGGCACGCGGCAAAGATTTGCCGCGTGCCGCTGAATTTCCGTGCTGAATGGTCCTTCTGTCATGATTGCCGCTCGGACATCGGAATATACGGCTGGTCGTAGGACAGGGACTTATAAGCCGGGCGGATGATCCGCCCGCCGAAGAGCATCTCCTCGATGCGGTGGGCGCACCAGCCGGGGGTGCGCGCGGTCGCGAAGAGGGCGGTATTCATGTCGTGGGGGATGCGCAGCATCTTATAGACCAGGCCGGAGTACATATCCACGTTGGCGCAGATCGCCTTGGTGGAGCCCTTGGTTTCGGCGAAAACGCCGGGGGTGAGACGCTCGACCGCGTCGAGGATCATGAAATCCCGTTCGATGTCGGTGCCCGCGGCAAGCTTCAGCGCATGCTTTTTGAGGATGACCGCGCGCGGATCGCTCTTGGTGTAGACCGCATGGCCCATCCCGTAGACCAGCCCGGAGCGGTCCCCCTCCTCGCCCTTAATCATCCGTGCGAGGAAATCCTTGACCTCCTGGTCATTTTCGGGGTTCTGGACCCCGCGCTTTATGTAGTCGAGCATCTCCATCACCTTGTAGTTTGCGCCGCCGTGCCGCGGCCCCTTGAGCGAGCCGATGGCCGCCGCGATGGAGGAATAGGTATCTGACCCCGACGAAGTCACTACCCGCGCGGCAAAGGCGGAGTTGTTGCCGCCGCCGTGCTCGGCGTGCAGGATCAGGCACATATCCAGGAGCTTCGCTTCCTCGTGGGTAAACTTCTTGTCATTGCGCAGCAGCCGCAGGATATTTTCCGCGATCGAATAATCAGAGCGCGGGTCGTGCAGGTACATGCTCTTCTTTTCAAACGCCCGCCGCTTGACCTGGTAGGCTGCCACCATGATGATCGGCATGCGCGCGATCAGCGAGATCGACTGGCGCAGCAGCTCCTCATAGCCGGTCGCGTCGGGGCTCTGGTCGTAGGAATAGAGCGCGAGCACCGAGCGTCCGAGCATGTTCATCAAGTCCTTCGATGGGGCCTTGAGCAGCATATCCTCCAGGAAGTAGGGGGGCAGTTCGCACTGGCTGGCCAGAATTCCCATGAACTCCTCGAGCTGGGACTTGGTCGGCAGCTTGCCGAAGAGCAGCAGCCAGATCGCTTCCTCGAAGCCGAACCGGTCGTCGCGCAGGCACCCGTCCACCAGGTCCTGCACATTGATCCCCCGGTAGGTGAGCACACCGTCGATCGGGCTCTTCTCTCCCTCGTCCATCACGTAGCCGTGCACGTTACAGATCTGGGTCAGTCCGGCGAGCACGCCGGTCCCATCCGAGTTGCGAAGCCCGCGCTTGACGTTGTACAGGTCATAATTTGCAGGGTCGATATGGTTATACTTGCGGAATTCATCGCATAAGATTTTAATAGCCCTCTGCATAGATGGATTTTTGGTCTTGGAATTATTCATTTTCTCGGCCAATGCGCTTCACCCTCCCCTTTATACTATTGTTTAATAATATATCACCTGCTGCGGGAAGTCAACCAAATATGGGGGCCGGATGTAAATTAATCCATTTTTTCTCCTGTTTTTACAATTGGGACAACCAATTTTAGAAATTAAAATTGCAAGTTTCACATTTTATTCCTGCATTTTAAGTTGGTTTCAAACCGGACAGGCCAAATCCATATGGGAAAGGAAGTAAGCGTAAATGAAGTATTACCTGTTCTTGTTCGGGCTGCTCGCGGCGGTAATGGTCCTGCTGCCGTTGCTCAGCCTGCCAAAGCAAAGCGGGGAAGTATCCGCTCCGCCCGCCGCCTCCTCAGAGCAGCCGGCGCCCCGCGCGCGGATCAGTTCCGGGAGCCAGGCCCCGGATCAAAGCGAAAAATCCCCCGCCTCCTCGCAGCAGGAGGAGCAGCCCGCCAAAGAGGCCGCGGCCCTCCCCATCAGCCGGGTCGAGGCGCTGAGCGAGCCGGTCAAGCTCTTCGACAGCGCCACCGGACGGGTGGTCACCATGTCCCAGCAGGAATACGTGCTCGGGGCGGTCTGCAGCGAGATGCCACCCCAGTTCCATCCCGAAGCGCTCAAGGCGCAGGCGGTGGCCGCCCACAGCTACCTGCTGCGCTGTAAGGAACAGGAGTCCCGCGCGCCAACCGAACGCCTTCGGGGCGCCTATCTCGAGATCAATACCGAAAACCGGGAGGGCTACGTCAGCGAAGCCACCGCCCGCGAGATGTACGGGGATCATTTCGACGTGTACTATCCCGCCGTCAAAGAGGCGGTACAGCAGGTCGAAAACCAGATCCTGGTCTACGACGACGAGCCGATCGTCGCGGCCTACCATTCAATGAGCGGCGGGATGACCGAGGCGGCCTCCAACGTCTGGACCGGCTCGGCGGATTACCTCGTCCCGGTCAGCAGCCCCGGGGACCGGCTGGCCCCCGACTATGAGACCACCGAAACCTTCCCGGCCGACCAGGTCGCCTCGGTGCTCAAAACCCTCTATCCCGGGATCGAGCTGCCGCAGGACCCGTCCGGGTGGTTTACGGATATCACCCGCTCCGACTCCGGCTATATCACCGAAATCCAGATCGGGGAGACCACGGTGGCCGGCCAGCCGCTGCGCATGGCGTTGGGGCTGCGCAGCACCAATGCAAAGATTTCTTACCAGGACGGCTCCTTCTCCTTCACCGTCACCGGCTACGGGCACGGGGTCGGCATGTCCCAGTACGGCGCGGACTACATGGCCCGCCAGGGCTCGGACTACCGGGAGATCCTCGCGCATTACTACCAGGGCGCCGATCTGGTGAGGATAAAGTGATGTATGCGCAATTCCCGCTGCTATAGACCTCGGACTCTTGCGAATCCCAATTCTTGTCGAAATTACTATTAGACAGATAAAAGCCCCGCCGGTTGTTAGGCCGGCGGGGCCGTTTTGCTATAGTTTACTTGGAAGCCGCGTCCGAGGAGGAACCGGCATCGCTGGAAGCAGCGGAGGAACCAGAGCCCTCGAACACCGACTTGATGGCGTTCTCGGCGCGCTCAACTTCCTTCTGAGCCATCTCGAGGGAGGCCTCTTCCCCATCCGGGACGTTGATGTCGCCCATCAGCACCAGGAAAACGTAATCCCCTTCAGTGATGACCTTGGCGGCCTCGGATTTGATGTCCATGAAATTGACCGGGTAGGTCTTAAACTGGTCGATGATATCGGTACGGCGCTTCTCGAGCGCCTCGGCCACCGCGTCGGCCTTTCCGGGCTTGGCCTTGACCGCCACGAAGGTGTCGCCGCTGACGTTGGCAATGGACATCTCACCGGCAAACTCCTCGATGTCATCGGGGTTGATATAGTACATTTCCTGCATCTGCTGCTCGGTGATCACCGAGGGCATCGAGACGTAAAACTCGCCGAACTCCCTGCGCACCGCGTCAAAGGCTTCCTTGAGCTTCGCATCCTTGATGATGATCTCGACCTTGTCCCCTTCTTCGCTGGAGGACATCGATGAGGACGAGGAGGAACTGCTGCTCGAAGATTGGCTCATCGAGGAGCTGGAGCCCTTGTCCTTGTCGCTGCCGCAGCCCGCGAAGATGGCGCTCATCATCGCTCCCGCGAGCAAAACCGTAATCAATCTTTTCATTTAAATGACCATTCCTTTCTGGATGTTTCATACCGGTTTCGCCATGCGAAATGGTCGCCGATGGCGGCAAGGGTACGAAACTCTGAGTTCAAAAATGTGTTGCATACGCAGTGATACCAGGCAGGCCCGGTCGCCGCCCGAAGCGGGCGTGCATGATATAGGTGCCGCACAGGAGATCATTTCCTGCAAGTTGCAGGAAGAATTTACATTTTGTTCATCCGGCGCCTATTTGCAGCCCGCTTTACGCTGGTAGTATTCTCTTTTTGACCGGGGAATATACAGGTTTCACCGGGAACGCAAAAAAGGCGGAGGGAAAATCCCTCCGCCTTTTAAAAGCGCAAATTAGTCGTTGATCTTGGTCACAACGCCGGAGCCGACGGTACGGCCGCCCTCGCGGATAGCGAAGCGCAGACCTTCCTCGATCGCGATCGGGGTGATCAGCTCAACGTCCATCTCGACGTTATCGCCAGGCATACACATCTCGGTCCCCTCGGGGAGCGTGACAACGCCGGTCACGTCGGTGGTTCTGAAGAAGAACTGCGGACGATAGTTGTTGAAGAACGGGGTGTGACGGCCGCCCTCATCCTTTTTCAGCACGTACACCTGGCCATGGAATTTGGTGTGCGGATGAATGGAGCCGGGCTTGCAGAGAACCTGACCGCGCTGGATCTCGTTTCTCTGGATACCACGCAGCAGAGCGCCGATGTTGTCGCCAGCCTCAGCGTAGTCGAGGATCTTGCGGAACATCTCGATGCCGGTGACGACGGTCTTCTGCTTCTCGTCCCGCAGGCCGACGATCTCAACCTCGTCAGAGGTCTTGAGCTGGCCGCGCTCAACTCTGCCGGTGGCGACGGTGCCACGCCCGGTGATGGTGAAGACGTCCTCAACGGGCATCAGGAAGGGCAGGTCAGCCTTTCTCTCAGGGGTCGGGATGAAATCGTCGACCGCCTTCATAAGCTCAAGGATCGGGGCATAAGCCGGATCATTGATGTCGTTCGGAGCCTCGAGGGCCTTGAGGGCAGAACCCTTGACGATCGGAATGTCATCGCCCGGGAAATCGTAGCTGGAGAGCAGCTCACGGATTTCCATCTCGACGAGCTCGAGCAGCTCGGGATCGTCGACCTGGTCGACCTTGTTCATGAACACGACGATATAGGGAACGCCGACCTGACGGGCAAGCAGGATGTGCTCGCGGGTCTGGGGCATCGGGCCGTCAGCAGCGGAAACGACCAGGATCGCGCCGTCCATCTGCGCAGCACCGGTGATCATGTTCTTAACGTAGTCGGCATGTCCGGGGCAGTCGACGTGAGCATAGTGACGGTTGTCGGTTTCATACTCAACGTGAGCGGTGTTGATGGTAATACCGCGCTCTCTCTCTTCCGGAGCCTTATCGATCATGTCGTAAGCAACGTACTCCGCATCGCCCTTCATGCCGAGGGTCTTGGTGATCGCTGCAGTCAGAGTGGTTTTGCCGTGGTCAACGTGACCAATGGTGCCGATGTTTACATGGGGTTTGGTTCTTTCAAAATGTGCTTTTCCCATTAGCGGTTTTCCTCCCTTTATGGATTCATTTTTTAAAATTTAAATTTGACAAGCTACAATTCGTATTGTACCAATAAATGCTCAAAAATGCAAGCATTTATGCAGGTTACATGGGAATTTTTATCAAAAAGTCCCAGCGAATTTAAGCTTTTTTTGCCCTGGCGCTCATGATGGATTCGGCGATCGACTTGGGCACCTCGGTGTAATGCGAGGGCTCCATGACGTACTGGCCGCGTCCCTGCGTCTTGGAACGCAGGTCGGTGGCGTAGCCGAACATCTGGGACAGCGGGACGAAGGCGTTGATCTGCTGTACGCCGTTGCGCTCCTCCATGCCCTGGATCTGGCCGCGACGTCCGTTGAGGTCGCCCATGACATCGCCCATGTAATCCACCGGGACGGTGACAGCGACCTTCATGATCGGCTCCAGAATGACCGGGTCGGCCTTGCGCATGGCCTCCTTGAAGGCCATGGAACCGGCGATCTTGAACGCCATTTCCGAGGAATCGACCTCGTGATAGGAGCCGTCGTACAGCTCGACTCTCACGTCGACGACCGGATAGCCGGCGAGCACGCCGGAGAGCATGGCGCCCTGGATACCGGCGTCGATCGCGGGGATATACTCCTTCGGGATCGCGCCGCCGACAATCTTGTTGTCGAATTCGTACCCCTTGCCGCTCTCGTTCGGGTACAGCCGGATCTTACAATGGCCGTACTGGCCGCGGCCGCCCGACTGGCGGGAGTACTTCATGTCGACGTCGGACATCTTGCGCACGGTCTCCTTGTAGGCGACCTGCGGCTTGCCGACATTCGCCTCGACGCGGAACTCGCGCAGCAGGCGGTCGACGATGATCTCCAGATGGAGCTCACCCATACCGGCGATGATGGTCTGGCCGGTCTCCTCGTCGGTGTAGGCCCTGAAAGTCGGGTCCTCCTCGGCGAGCTTGGCAAGGCCAATGCCCATCTTCTCCTGGCCGGCCTTGGTCTTCGGCTCGATGGCCACGCGGATAACCGGCTCCGGGAATTCCATCGACTCGAGGATGATCGGGTGCTTCGGATCACACAGCGTGTCGCCGGTGGTCACCTGCTTGATGCCGACCGCCGCTGCGATATCGCCCGCGTAGCAGGTCTCGATGTCCTTGCGGTGGTTGGCGTGCATCTGCAGGATGCGCCCGATGCGCTCGTTGGTACCCTTGGTGGCGTTGAGAATGCCGCTGCCCGCGTCGACAGTACCGGAATAGGTCCTGAAGAAGCAGAGCTTCCCGACATAAGGGTCGGTCGCGATCTTGAAGGCGAGCGCGGAGAACGGCTCGTCGTCGTCGGTCGGTCGGGTCTCGGTCTCGCCGGTTTCGGGATTGGTGCCGGTGATGTGGTCGATGTCGACCGGGGAGGGCATGTAATCCACGATCGCGTCGAGGAGCTTCTGCACGCCCTTGTTCTTATAGGAGGTACCGCAGGTGACCGGCACCATCTCGTTGGCGATGGTCGCCCGGCGGATGACTCTCTTGATGTCCTCGATGGGGACTTCCTCGCCCTCGAGGTACTTCTCCATGATCCCCTCGTCCTGCTCGGCAACCGCCTCGAGCAGCTTTACGCGGTATTCCTCCGCCTTCTCCTTCATCTCCTCCGGGATCTCCTCAACGCGGATGTCCTTTCCGAGATCGTCGTAGTAAACGTAGGCCTTCATCTCCAGCAGGTCGATCAGCCCTTTATAGAACTGCTCTTCCCCGATCGGGAGCTGAATGGGCACCGCGTTACACTTGAGGCGGTCGTGGATCATGTCCAAAACATTGTAGAAATTGGCCCCGAGGATGTCCATCTTGTTGACATAGATCATTCTCGGAACATGGTATTTGTCAGCCTGGCGCCAAACGGTCTCAGACTGCGGCTCAACACCGCCCTTCGCACACATTACGGTAACCGAGCCGTCGAGTACGCGTAAGCTACGCTCTACCTCAACAGTGAAGTCAACGTGGCCCGGAGTGTCGATAATGTTGATACGATGGTTCTTCCAGTAGCAGGTGGTGGCAGCGGAGGTAATGGTGATACCTCTCTCCTGCTCCTGCTCCATCCAGTCCATGGTAGCATTACCCTCATGGGTCTCGCCTATCTTGTGGTTGATCCCCGTATAGTAAAGGATACGCTCGGTCGTGGTGGTCTTACCGGCGTCGATGTGAGCCATTATGCCGATATTGCGGGTTAATTCCAGGGATACGTCTCTTGGCATATTGACCTCCTGCTAAAACAATAGAATTCGTAGGGAAGGTAGCCCTTCCCGCCAGGGTGGCGCCCTGCGGCGCGCGGAGCCGAAAATGGCCCCATTTTAGAATCTGTAGTGAGCGAAAGCCTTGTTGGCTTCGGCCATTTTGTGGGTATCCTCGCGCTTTTTCACCGCGCCGCCCATATTGTTGATCGCATCGACAATCTCACCGGCAAGACGCTCGCGCATGGTTCTCTCCGAGCGGTTTCTTGCGTAAGAAGTCAGCCACCGCAGACCAAGGGTCTGACGGCGCTCCGGGCGAACCTCCATCGGGACCTGGTAGGTCGCGCCGCCCACACGGCGGGCCTTGACCTCCAGAACAGGCATGATGTTTTCCAGAGCTTCCTCGAAAACCTCGAGCGGCTCACGGCCTGTCTTTTCCTTCACGATGTCGAACGCACCGTATACAATCTTCTGGGACACACCCTTCTTGCCATCCAGCATAATGCTGTTGATGAGCCGGGTGACCAGCTTGGAATTGTAAAGCGGATCCGGCAAAACGTCACGTTTTGCTACGTTACCTCTTCTTGGCACTTCGCTTCCCTCCTTCACATAGTCGGGACTTTCGTCCCGTGATATCATCGGTACTCGAAAGTGACAAAACTCCCGTTTGCACCAATCCGAGGCATTCTATCGAAAACCTGGGATCGTGCGACTGTGACCTTTTCCAATGGGAATTTTATTACTTCTTGGCACCAGCCTTCGGACGTTTTGCACCGTATTTTGAACGAGCCTGATTTCTTCCGTTGACGCCCTGGGTATCCAGAGTGCCGCGGATGATGTGGTAACGCACACCAGGCAGGTCCTTGACACGTCCGCCGCGAATGAGCACAACGCTATGCTCCTGCAGGTTGTGACCGATTCCCGGGATGTAGGCTGTGGCCTCGATTCCATTGGAAAGTCTTACCCTTGCAACTTTTCTTAAGGCAGAGTTCGGCTTCTTCGGGGTCTGCGTACGGATGGCCGTGCACACACCGCGCTTCTGCGGAGAATTCTGATCGATCGCAGTGCGCTTCTGGGCGTTCCACCCTTTTAGGAGCGCAGGAGCGGTGGATTTCTTCTCGACTACCTCTCTGCCCTTGCGTACGAGCTGGTTAAAGGTCGGCATATCGCACCTCCTTACTAAAATTTTTTATCTTTGCAGCCCGGGGAAAGGCCGTATACGGCTTTCCCCGCGGGCGGTAAAGCAGTTTTTTCCTGAAAGTATTGCGCAAAATTTGCCAAAACTCTCCGGATTCATACCAAATATAGATTTTATCACCAGGGGGCGGCTCTGTCAATAGTCACTTTTATACAGGACCGTTCACCCCTGGGGCCGAACGTGCACACCGGTTCGTCAGCCGATGGTGACCTCCTCGTCCTCGAGCACCGCGCGGTAGGGGTTGGCGCTCTCCTGCGGGAGGGGCTGATATTCCGCCACAGGCGCGGGCGGCTCGGTGAATTCGAGGTCCACATCCTTGATGATGCCGGTCCCGGCGGGCACCAGCTTACCGATGATGACGTTCTCCTTGAGTCCGAGCAGCGGATCGGTCTTGCCCTTGATCGCCACCTCGGTCAGCACGCGGGTGGTCTCCTGGAAGGAAGCCGCCGACATGAAGGAGTCGGTCGCGATCGAGGCCTTGGTGATGCCCAGCAGCTCGGGGGTGTAGGTCGCGTAGCCCAGGTCCTGCTCGCCCAGCTCGATCCGCTCGCGGACCTCGCGGTTGCGGGCCTTGAGTTCGCTCTTGTCGATCACCGAGCCGGAGATCAGCCCGGTGGAGCCCTCCTCGTCGACCTTGACCTTCTTCATCATCTGGCGCACGATGACCTCGATGTGCTTGTCGTTGATGTCAACGCCCTGGGTGCGGTAGACGCGCTGGACCTCGTTGATGAGGTATTCCTGCACGGCCAGCTCGCCCGAAACCTGGAGCACTTCCTTCGGGTCGATCGGCCCCTCGGTGATCAGGTCGCCCTTCTTAATCACATCGCCCTCGGCGACGATCACCTTGCTGTCGAAGGGCACCAGCTTCTCAAACTTCTCGCCGGACTCGGAATTGGTGACGACCACGATCCGGGCGCCCTTGCTGTCCTGCTCGAACGAGACCGCGCCGTCGAGGTGGGAGATGATCGCCACGCTCTTGGGCTTCCTGGCCTCGAAGAGCTCCTCGACGCGCGGGAGACCCTGGGTGATGTCGCTGGCCGAGGCGACGCCTCCGGTATGGAAGGTACGCATGGTCAGCTGGGTACCCGGCTCGCCGATGGACTGGGCGGCGATGATGCCGACCGCGTCGCCGATCGAAACGAGCTTGCCGTTGGCGAGGTTTGCCCCGTAGCACTTGGCGCAGACGCCGTTCTTGGCCTCGCAGTTGAATATTGTGCGTATTTTGACCTTCTCTATACCCGCGGCGGTGATCGCCTTGGCATCCTTTTCGTCCATCATCTTGTCGCGGCCGACGATGACCTCGCCGGTCTCGGGATGGACCACGTCGTCGGCCACAAAGCGGCCGATCAGGCGCTCCTCGATGTCCTCGATCACACGGCCGGAGTCGTAGATGCTCGTGACCTCGATCCCGTCGTGGGTGCCGCAGTCGAGCTGGCGGATGATGACGTCCTGCGAAACGTCCACCAGACGGCGGGTCAGGTAACCCGAGTCGGCGGTGCGCAGCGCGGTGTCGGCCAGGCCCTTACGGGCGCCTCGCGAGGAGTTGAAGTACTCCAGGATGTTGAGCCCTTCGCGGTAGTTTGAACGGATCGGGATCTCGATCGCCCGCCCGGAGGTGTTGGCGATCAGCCCGCGCATACCGGCCAGCTGGCGGATCTGTTCCATCGATCCGCGCGCGCCCGAGTCGGCCATCATGAAGATCGGGTTATCCTCGGTGAAGCAGCGCTGAAGCGCCTTCTTAACATCCTCGGTGGTCTGGTTCCAGGTGCTGATGATCCGCTCGTAGCGCACCTCGTCCGAGATGAGGCCGCGGTCGTACTGGCGGCGGATCTGGGCGACCTTCTTCTCGGCCTCGGCGATGAACTCGGCCTTCTCCTCGGGGATCACCGCATCGCAGACCGCGACGGTGATGGCGCTCTTGGTGGAATACTTGAAGCCCTGCGCCTTGATCCGATCGAGCATCTCGGCGGTCTTGGCGGTGCCGTGGACGCGGATACATTTGTCAATGATCTTGCCGAGCTCCTTCTTGCGCACCAGGAAGGAAACCTCCAGATCGAAGCGGTGCCCGGGGTCGGTGCGGTCCACAAACCCGAGGTCCTGCGGGATCGGGTCGTTGAAGATCAGCCGGCCGATTGTGGTGTCCAGCAGGTAGGAGACCTCCTCGCCGTCGACCTCCTTGTGCATGCGCACCTTGATGGGCGCGTGCAGCTCGAGCTCGCCGGCCTGGTAGGCCATCAGCGCCTCGTTGTAGTCGCGGTAGGCGTGGCCCGCGCCCTTCTCGTTTTCGCGCACCATGGTCAAATAGTACGAACCGAGGATCATATCCTGGGTCGGCACGCAGACCGGCTTGCCGTCCGAGGGCTTTAACAGGTTCCCGGCCGCCAGCATGAGGAAGCGGGCCTCGGCCTGCGCCTCGGCGGAGAGGGGAACGTGGACCGCCATCTGGTCGCCGTCAAAGTCGGCGTTGTAGGCGGTGCAGACCAGCGGATGGAGCTTGAGCGCGCGGCCCTCGACGAGGACCGGCTCAAACGCCTGGATCCCCAGGCGGTGCAAAGTCGGCGCGCGGTTGAGGAGCACCGGATGATCCTTGATGACCACCTCGAGGGCGTCCCAGACCTCCTTGGCGCTGGCGCGCTCGACGAGCTTGCGGGCATTCTTGATGTTGGTGGCAACCTTCTGATCGACCAGGCGCTTCATGACGAAGGGCTTGAAGAGCTCGAGGGCCATCTCCTTGGGCAGCCCGCACTGGTACATCTTCAGCTCCGGCCCGACCACGATGACCGAACGGCCGGAGTAGTCGACGCGCTTGCCCAAAAGGTTCTGTCTAAAACGTCCCTGCTTGCCCTTGAGCATGTCGGAGAGGGACTTTAAGGGGCGGTTGTTGGGCCCGGTGACCGGGCGGCCGCGGCGGCCGTTGTCGATCAGGGCGTCCACCGCCTCCTGGAGCATGCGCTTCTCGTTGCGCACGATGATGTCCGGCGCGCCGAGCTCCAAGAGCTTCTTGAGGCGGTTGTTGCGGTTGATCACCCGGCGGTAGAGGTCGTTGAGGTCGCTGGTGGCAAACCGGCCGCCGTCGAGCTGGACCATCGGGCGGATGTCGGGCGGGATGACCGGAACCACATCCAGGATCATCCACTCTGGGCGGTTGCCCGAAAGGCGGAAGGCCTCGACGACCTCCAGCCGCTTTAAAAGCCTTGCGCGCTTCTGGCCCGAGGCGGTCTCCAGCTCCTCCTTGATCTCGACCGAGAGCTCCTCGAGGTCGATCTCCTGCAGCAGCTCCTTGACCGCCTGCGCGCCCATCCCGGCGCGGAACTCGTCCTCATACGCCTCTTTTAAGTCGCGGTACTCCTTCTCGGAGAGGAGGGTGTATTTCTTTAAGTTGGTGATGCCCGGATCGATCACCACGTAGGAGGCAAAGTAGAGCACCTTCTCGAGTAAGCGCGGGGACATGTTGAGCAGCAGCCCCATGCGCGAGGAAGTCCCCTTGAAGTACCAGATGTGGGACACCGGGGCGGCCAGCTCGATATGGCCCATCCGCTCGCGGCGCACCTTGCTGCGCGTCACCTCGACGCCGCAGCGCTCACAGATCTTGCCCTTGTAGCGCAGGCGCTTGTACTTGCCGCAGTAGCACTCCCAGTCCTTGGTGGGTCCAAAGATCCGCTCGCAGAACAGACCGTCGCGCTCCGGCTTCAAGGTGCGGTAGTTGATCGTCTCGGGCTTTTTGACCTCGCCGTAAGACCATTCGCGGATCTTTTCGGGAGAGGCGAGTCCTATCTTAATCGATTCAAACGCGTTAAATTCCAATTGCGACCCCTTCTTCCTAAATTATCGTGTCGTTCCTGTCGCTTCATCGCGCGGCCGGCTTATTCCTCGCCCTCGCCGCTTGCGTTTTCGTCAGCCAGTCCGAAGTCGGTAAACTGGGAGAACAGATCGTCCTCTTCCTCCCGCTCGGGCAGGTCCGGCGTCTCGATCCCGAAGGAGTCCTCGAACTCGGAATCCACTGCCACGACATTCGCTTTTTCGTCCATCGTCTCGTCGATGATCGGGGTCATGCCCATATTGTCGTCGTCATCCATCGACTGGCGCAGGTCGATCACCTCGCCGTCCTTGTCGAGGACGTTGACGTCCAGCGCCAGGGACTGCAGCTCCTTGACCAGCACCTTGAACGCCTCGGGGATGCCGGGCTTGGGCACGTTCTTGCCCTTGACGATGGCCTCGAAGGTCTTGACGCGGCCGACCACGTCGTCGCTCTTGACCGTCAGGATTTCCTGCAGGGTGTAGGCCGCGCCGTAAGCCTCCAGCGCCCAGACCTCCATCTCGCCGAAGCGCTGGCCGCCGAACTGCGCCTTGCCGCCCAACGGCTGCTGGGTGACCAGGGAGTACGGGCCGGTGGAACGGGCGTGGATCTTGTCGTCGACCAGGTGATGCAGCTTTAAGAAGTACATATAGCCGACGGTGACCGGGTGGTCGAACGCCTCGCCGGTGCGCCCGTCGTACAGGACGGTCTTGCCGTCGCGGGAAAGACCCGCCTGCTCGAGCGTGTCCTGGATATCATATTCGTTGGCGCCGTCGAAGACCGGGGTCATTACCTTCCAGCCCAGCGCCGCGGCCGCCCGCCCGAGATGGACCTCGAGCACCTGCCCGATGTTCATACGCGACGGAACGCCCAGGGGATTTAAGACAATGTCCAGCGGGGTGCCGTCCGGCAGGAAGGGCATATCCTCCTGCGGCAGGATCCGGGACACGACGCCCTTGTTACCGTGGCGGCCGGCCATCTTGTCGCCCACCGAGATCTTGCGCTTCTGGGCGATGTAGCAGCGCACCACCATATTGACCCCGGGCGAGAGCTCGTCGCAGTTGTCGCGGGTAAAGACCTTGACGTCCACGATGATCCCGTATTCGCCGTGGGGGACCCGCAGCGAGGTGTCGCGCACCTCGCGCGCCTTCTCGCCGAAGATGGCGCGCAGCAGCCGCTCCTCGGCGTTTAATTCGGTCTCGCCCTTCGGGGTGACCTTGCCCACCAGGATGTCGCCCGAGCGCACCTCGGCGCCCACCCGGATGATCCCCCGCTCGTCGAGCTCGCGCAGCGCGTCCTCGCCGACATTGGGGATGTCCCTGGTGATCTCCTCGGGGCCGAGCTTGGTGTCCCGGGCCTCGATCTCGTATTCCTCGATATGGATCGAGGTAAAGACGTCGTCCTTGACCATCTTCTCGTTGATCAGCACCGCGTCCTCGTAGTTGTAGCCCTCCCAGGTCATGAAGCCGATCAGCGCGTTCTTGCCCAGCGAAATTTCGCCGTGGTCGGTGGCCGGACCGTCCGCGATGACCTGGTCCTTTTCAACCCGCTCGCCCACGCCAACAATCGGGCGCTGATTGATACAGGTGCCCTGGTTGGAGCGCAGGAACTTGATCAGGTCGTAGGTGTCGTTTTCGCCCTCGTCGGTGCGCACCACGATCTTGTCGGCGCTCACCTTCTGCACGGTGCCGCCGTTTTTCGCCAGCACCACCACGCCGCTGTCCACGGCGGCCTTGTATTCCATCCCGGTGCCGACGACCGGCGCCTGGGGCTTTAGGAGCGGAACCGCCTGGCGCTGCATGTTGGAGCCCATCAGCGCGCGGTTGGCGTCATCGTTCTCCAAAAAGGGGATCATCGCGGTCGCGACCGAGACCACCATCTTGGGCGAGACGTCCATGAAGTCCACCCGGTCGCGCGGAACCTCCTGGATGGTGTCCCGGAAGCGCACGTTGACCATTTCGTTGGCAAAGCAGCCGTTTTCATCCAGCGGCTCGTTCGCCTGGGCGACGATGTACTCGTCCTCCACGTCGGCGGTCATGTAGACGACCTCGTCGAGCACCTTGCCGCTCTTCTTGTCCACCCGGCGGTAGGGCGCTTCGATGAAGCCGTATTCGTTGATCTTGGCGAAGGTCGCCAGATACGAGATCAGGCCGATGTTCGGGCCTTCCGGCGTCTCGATCGGGCACATGCGGCCATAATGGCTGTAGTGCACGTCGCGCACCTCGAATCCGGCGCGGTCGCGGGACAGGCCGCCCGGGCCCAGCGCCGAGAGGCGGCGCTTGTGGGTCAGCTCGGCCAAGGGGTTGGTCTGGTCCATGAACTGCGAAAGCGGCGAGGAGCCGAAAAACTCCTTGATCGAGGCGACCACCGGGCGGATGTTGATCAGCGCCTGGGGGGTCACCACGTCCATGTCCTGGGCCTGGGTGGTCATCCGCTCGCGAATAACCCGCTCCATTCTGGAAAAACCAATCCTGAACTGGTTTTGGAGCAGCTCGCCCACCGAACGGATGCGGCGGTTGCCCAGGTGGTCGATGTCGTCCTTGGTGCCGATCCCGTAGCCGAGGCCGGTCATGTAGTTGATGGTGGCGAAGATGTCGTCGAGGATGATGTGCTTGGGGATCAGCTCATCCCGGCGCAGGCGGACCTGCTCCTTGAATTCCTCCTCGGAAAGGTTCGCTTCGAGCAGCTCCTTGAGGACCACGAAGCGCACCTTCTCGTTGATCCCCAGACCCGTAAGGTCGTAATCCACGAAATCGTGGATATTCACCATATTGTTGGAAATGCACTTGAGCTCCTGCTCGCCCACCTCGATGAAGGCGACGGCGACGCCCTTTTTGTCCAGCTCATGCGCCCTTTCGCGGGTGAGGATCTCGCCGGGCTCGGCGAGCAGCTCCCCGGTCAGCGGATCAATGGCGGGCTGGGTCAGCTTGTGCCCCGCGATCCTGGTGGCCAAAGAGAGCTTTTTATTATACTTATAGCGGCCCACGCGGGACAGGTCGTACCGCCTGGGGTCGAAGAAGAGCGCGTTGATATGGCTCTGGGCGCTGTCCACCGTCGGCGGCTCGCCCGGGCGCAGCTTGCGGTAAACCTCGAGCAGCGCCTCTTCCTTGTTCTGGGTGCTGTCCTTCTCGAGGGTGGCGAGCATGAGCTCGGTCTCCCCGAAATATTCGAGGATCTCCGCATTGGAGGAAAGCCCCAGCGCCCGGATGAAGGTGGAGATGGGCAGCTTGCGGTTTTTATCGATCCGCACATAGAACACGTTGCTCGAATCGGTCTCGTACTCCAGCCAAGCGCCGCGGTTGGGGATGACGGTCGCGGCAAACAGCTCCTTGCCGGTCTTGTCCCGCGAGGAGGAGTAATAAACGCCCGGGGAACGGACCAGCTGGGAGACGATGACCCGCTCGGCGCCATTGATAATGAAGGTGCCGCTGTCAGTCATCAGCGGGAAATCCCCCATGAAGATATCCTGCTCCTTGACCTCGCCGGTCTCCTTGTTGAGCAAGCTCGCGCGCACCCTCAGGGGCGCCGCATAGGTGGCGTCGCGCTCCTTGCACTGGGCAATGGTGTACTTCGGTTTGTCGTCCAGCCGATAATCGATAAAATCAAGGACCAGATTCTCCTGGTAGTCGGTAATCTCGGACACGTCCCGAAAAACTTCCTTGAGGCCCTCTTCCAGGAACCACCGGTAAGAGTTCTTCTGAACTTCGATCAGATTGGGCATGTCCAAGACTTCATTGATGTGGGAAAAGCTCATGCGGGTGGTCTTTCCCAGCTGCACCGGCTTGACATTCACCATAGGCTCACTCACTCCTGTTCGCATATTTATACGGTTTCCTCTGCAAAAGTTCGCCAATTTTTACAAATTCATCCTGCCTTGGCGCCGCACCCTGCGGGCGCGGCAGGCATAGCTTCCCAAAAATCCGAATTCGCTTTTAGCAGATTGACTGAAATCAGGCCGATTATCCCTTCCGCAGGTATTGAACTTTAGCAACAGATGTGCTATTATATATTCCTTAGAAGGTATAAAAAGCCATTTTGATACAGTATACTATTATATTACAGGATATTACAGTTGTCAATAGCTAATCTGACGAATCCGAAAAAAACCCGGATTTGAATGAATTCCTGCAAAATATTGCTTCAAATGTATAATATTGGGCGCTCCTACATAAAATATGCAGGCCCCCCTGCCCTGCCGTCATTTTGATCAAACGACAAAGCCCCCGTGCCGCAATGCGGCACGGGGGCTTTTATTTAATGATTAAACACGCGCAGCACCGGAGCCGTATAGGTCGACCCGGTATAATTTATGTCCCGCACGCTTCCTATGGTCCAGACATTTGAAAAGTCCCAGCCCGAGAAGGTGCCCTGGCTCGCAAGCTGGGAGCCGGCGGTCAGCCTCGATACCGAGGTCAGGCTGGCCGAGTTATTGCCCGCCGCCAGAGCCTGGCCATTGAGCCAATAGGAACACCTGATGGGAGTACTGCCTGGAACCGCGCTATAACCGAGCAGTCCACCGGTTCCCTGTGGGTGGCCGTTGGGTACGCCCGTCACGGCATAGCAGTTTTCAATGGTCATTCCCGTATTGCTGCGGCCGACCAAGCCGCCGCCGTGCCAATTCGAATTGGTGAGCTGGCCATAGGCATAACAATTGGAAACGAGTGTCCCGTTTTCCGCATTGCCGACCATCATACCGGCGGTGGATATGGTACCGCTCGTGCTTCCGGTATATCCCGGCGGGCCGGTCACCTTTGCATTAACATAGCAATACCGGATGGTGGAACGGTCCGCCGATCCTACCAGCGCGCCGACCGCAACGAGGTTATCCGACCCGGTATAGATTCCCTGGATCGTTTTACTGCTCTCTAATCCGAGATTTTGAACGGTCGCTCCGTAAATGGAACCAAACAGCCCGCACGGGAGCCTGCAATTGATTTGCAGGTCATGAACCACGTAACCCTTTCCATCGTAAACCCCGGTAAACTTGTTATAGCTGCCCCCGCCCAGCGGCGTCCAGTTGCCCGAGAGTCTGATGTCCTGTGTCTGAATGAAGCTTGCCGTCAAATGGTTGTTGACATGCGCGAGCTGCGCCGGTGTGGCGACCCGGAACGGACTTGCCGCCGTGCCCGTCCCCACATAGTAGGCCCCCGCCGTCCCCGCCGCGCAGCCGCAGGAGGGTGGGGTGGTGAAGGTTTTATCAATACTCGCCTCCCGATCAAAGGCCTCCCGTCCCGGCGCGACGTGCGCCGTCACCCGAAGCGTCCAGGTGGAGGATGCGGCCGCATCGTGGCGCAGCGGCAGGTGGATGTTGACCTGCGCGGTGGGCGTGATGGTCACCTCGGCCTTTACCGTCGGCGTCCCGGCGGCGGTGGAACCCGCATAGAGCGCGAAGGTGTAGTCCTGCGTCCTCGCCGAGCGCGTAAAGGGGATATCCACCCCATAGTCGCAGCTGTAGCCGTCCTGCACTGCGACCGTCACCCCCGGAGAGCTCGGGGCGGCGTTCGCCGGCAGTGCCAGCGTCAGAGAGAACGCCAGCGCAGCAAAGACTTTTCCCAGGCTTTTCACTTTCATCGTTCGGCCTCCTAGAAAGACCGCTAGTAATATCTTCTAGGGACCTTTTCTTTTGTAGGACCCCCTGGAAGGCTGTCACTTTCCCTTGCATTTTTCACCAAAACAGGATATACTTAGAAAAAGTTGGAAGGGTTTGGAGGTTTTGCTCCACCCGCACGCGAAAGCAGATCAAAACAAGACCGCAAGCAGATATTGCTTGCGGTCTTTTTGGGCGGATGATCCTTGCCGGCTTGTATCAATGGTTAAACGCGCGCAGGTTGGGATAGATCGCCCCATTGTCTAAACGCCAGACAGCGGAGAAGTCCCAGCCCGGGAAACTGGCCTCTTTTTTAAACGCATCGGCCGTGCCGAGGATGGTCGAGGAGACCGCGCCATGCCCGCAAGCCGGGGCCATCGACACGCAATTGGCGCTGCCGCCGCCGCCGAACGAGCCGAACAGGTTTCCGTAATACAAGGAGCTGCTCAGCACATCTCCATAGCTGTGGCAGTAGGTGACATAGGCCGTCGCAGTCGCGCCGATCAGCCCGCCGCAATAATTGGCGGAAACGCTGCAGCCCGCACTGTAGCAGTTTGTAATCTGCGCCCCCTCCCCGGCGGTCCCGATCAGCCCGCCGCCCACATGGGGCGAGGAGGCGGTAATGGTCGCCGCAAAGCATTCGCTGACCGTGGAGGAGCCCAGTGCATATGCGGCAAGGCCGCCGGACCGTCCCTGGATTCCAGAAGTGGTCGCCGAACCGCGGGAGACGCCCAGCCTTTGCACGGTGCCGTCCCGGATATAGCCAAACAGCCCGGCCATCTCGGCGTTCACCTTGAGGTTCGAGACAATGTGCCCGCCTCCGTCATAGCTCCCGGTAAAGTTGGCAAGGCCGTTCCCGCCGAGCGGCGTCCAGGCCCTGGAGGCGAGGTCGAGGTTCTTGGTCTGGAGGAAGGACTTGTCCAGGTGGGCGTTGACGTGCTGCAGCTGCTCGGGCGTGGCGACCTGGAACGGGCTTGCCGCCGTGCCCGTCCCTACATAGTAGGCCCCCGCCGTCCCCGCCGCGCAGCCGCAGGAGGGCGGTGTGGTGAAGGTTTTATCAATACTCGCCTCCCGATCAAAGGCCTCCCGTCCGGGCGCGACGTGCGCCGTCACCCGAAGCGTCCAGGTGGAGGATGCGGCCGCATCGTGGCGCAGCGGCAGGTGGACGTTGACCTGCGCCGTGGGCGTGATGGTCACCTCGGCCTTTACCGTCGGCGTCCCGGCGGCGGTGGAGCCCGCATAGAGCGCGAAGGTGTAGTTCTGCGTCCTCGCCGAGCGTGTAAAGGGGATGTCCACCCCGTAGTCGCAGCTATAGCCGTCCAACACCTCGACCGCCACCCCCGGGGAGCTCGGGGCGGCGTTCGCCGGCAGCGCCAGCGCCAGGGAAAACGCCAGCGCGGCCCAAATCATTGCCAGATTTTTCACTTTCATGTTCCGGCCTCCTAAGAAAGACCGCTAGTAACGTCTTCTGGGGGCCGTGGTTTTACAGGGATACCGCTCGCGGGCGCCGTTTTCCCTTGCGTTTTTTACCAGAACAGGGTATAATTAGGAAAAGATTGGCGAAAGCGGGGGTTGTTGCTCCACCCGCACGCGAAGACAGGTAAAAACAAGACCGCAAGCAGACGTTGCTTGCGGTCTTTTTAAAATTCAGGGCTATTCGCTATGAGCTTCCTTTTGCTTCTTGATGACCTTCATACGGGAGAACTCCTCGCGCTCCTTCTCCTCCAGGGCATCCGAAATAAATTTCAGGGTGCGGCTAAAGCGCGGGATGACGATGTTCTGCAAGGCGTTGGCCCGCTTTTGCGTCTTGGAGATCGCCGAAGCCAGGCGGTAGACGCTGTTTTCCACCTCGGCGAGCTTGGCGCTCATGCGCTTGGCCTCGTGGAAGCACATATAAGCCGCGTCCAGCTTGGAGTTGGTCTGGGTCAGCCCGTAGCAGAGCACCGGCGGGCGCTCCTCGAGCTGCACGGTGGGGATCTCCACCCCCATCACGCTCTTGTAGCCGATCGACAGCCCGTCGTCCACCGGGACGCCCTTGGCCACGTCCTCAACCAGCCCCAGGGTGATGTTCGCCTCCTCCAGCGCCTTATACGCGCGCTCGAAGGTTTCGGCGATTTCGGCTTTCATCCGCTTGGCGTCGTCGATCTTGAGCATCAGCTCCCGCACGAGGATGTTGCGCTTGCGGTCCAGCAGCTCGAACCCCAGGCTGGAGAGCTGGAGCGATTTCTTGGTCGCGATCAGGTTGCCCTTGGTCGGAAAAATTGGCTGCTCCATCCCCTCACCTCCATTCGTAATCGGTGGGCATTAAACATGCTCCTCTTCCCGCGCTTGCAGTTCTTTCGCGCCCTCTTCGTCGTAGTACTGATCGATAAACTTGTTGTCGATCCGGTCCAGGGCACCTTTTGGCAGCATGGACAGGAGCTTCCAGCCGAGAGAGAGGGTCTCCTCGATCGAGCGGTTCTCGTCGAACCCCTGGTTGATGAAATATTTCTCGAACAGCTTGCCGTACGCCAGGTACCTGCGGTCCATCTCGGAGAGCTCATCTTCGCCGATGACCGACGCAAGCGAGCGGGCGTCCTGCACGTTCGCGTAGGAGGCGAAGAGCTGGTTGGCCACGTCCGAATGGTCGGCCCTGGTGTATCCTTCGCCGATCCCGTCCTTCATCAGACGGCTTAAGCTCGGCAGCACCGCCACCGGCGGGTAGATCCCCGTCTGGTCGAGGTTCCGGTCGAGCACGATCTGCCCCTCGGTGATGTAGCCGGTCAGGTCGGGCACCGGATGGGTGATGTCGTCGTTGGGCATGGTCAGAATCGGGATCTGGGTGACCGAGCCGTCGTGCCCCTCGATGATCCCGGCGCGCTCATAGAGCGAGGCCAGGTCGGAGTAGAGGTACCCGGGGTATCCTTTGCGCCCCGGGATCTCCCCCTTGGAGGAGGAGAACTCGCGCAGCGCCTCGCAGTAGGCGGTCATGTCGGTCATCACCACCAGGATGTGCATGTTGTGCTCAAAGGCGAGATACTCGGCCGTGGTGAGCGCGCACTTCGGGGTGAGGATGCGCTCGATGATCGGGTCGTTGGAGAGGTTTAAAAACATGACCACCCGGTCCATGACCCCCGCCTGCTCGAAGGAGCGGCGGAAGTAATCGGCCACGTCGTTCTTGACGCCCATGGCCGCGAAGACGATCCCGAAGTTTGATTCCCCCCCGTCGGCGCTGGCGATGCCCGCCTGCTTGACGATCTGCACGGCGAGCTTGTTGTGCTGCATGCCGGAGCCGGAGAAGATGGGAAGCTTCTGCCCCCGGATCAGGGTCATCAGGCAGTCGATGGAGGAAATACCCGTCGAGATATAGTTTCTCGGATAGACGCGCGAAACCGGGTTGATCGGCGCGCCGTTGACGTCGGCGTACCGCTCGGCATAGACCTCGCCGAGTCCGTCGACCGGCGTGCCCGAGCCGTTGAAGATGCGCCCCAGCACCTCGATCGAAAGCGGGATCTGCATGGGGTGCCCGGTGAGCTTGGTCTTGGTGTTGGTCATCGACAGCCCGCTCGTGCCCTCGAAGACCTGGATGACCACCCGCTCCCCGTCGATCTGCACCACCCGCCCGAGGCGGGAGGTGCCGTCCTCCAGGGTGAGGGAGACCATCTCCTCGTTCGATACCGCCGGCACATGGTCGAGCACCACCAGCGGGCCGTTGATGCTGCTGAGCCCTACGAATTCCAGTCCCACTGCTTACCCTCCAATCCGCGCCAGCGCGTCGTCGATTTCCTTATAATACTGATCGAACAGGTCATAGCGATCATTCGGGATGTCGTATTTCATCTTGATCAGCTTGTCGCACAGCCCACTCTCCAAAATCGAGGAGAGCGGCACGTTCATCTGCACCAGGGCACCCGCCTTGTGGTAGAGGTGCAGGATACAGCGCATCATCAGCATCTGCTTTTTGAGCGGCACATAGGTGTCGTCCGCGTGGAAGGCGTTCTGCTGCAAAAATCCGACCCGCACCACCCGCGCGAGCTCCAAGGTCAGGCGCTGGTCGTCCGGCAGCACATCCTCGCCGATGAGTTTGACGATCTCCATCAAATGGTTTTCCTCGGTCAGGATGTTGGTGATCTCCTGCCGGTACTTTAAGAATTTCGGCCCGACGTTGTCCTTATACCACTTCTCCAGGTCCTCCACATACTCGCTGTAGCTGGTGTTCCAGTTGATGGAGGGATAATGCCGGGAGTAGGCCAGGGTCTTATCCAGCGCCCAGAAGCAGCGCACGAAGCGCTTGGTATTCTGGGTGACCGGCTCGGAAAAATCGGCCCCCTGGGGGGAGACCGCCCCGATGATCGACACCGAGCCGTAGGTACCGTTCTGGTTTTGCATATAGCCGGCCCGCTCGTAGAACTGGGAAATCCGGCTGGGCAGATAGGCCGGGAAGCCCTCCTCGGCGGGCATCTCCTCGAGCCGCCCGGAGATTTCGCGCAGCGCCTCGGCCCAGCGCGAGGTGGAGTCGGCCATGATCGCCACATGGTAGCCCATGTCGCGGTAGTATTCCGCAATGGTGACCCCGGTATAGATCGACGCCTCGCGCGCCGCGACCGGCATATTCGAGGTGTTGGCGATCAGCACGGTGCGCGCGGTCAGCGGCTGGCCGCTCTTGGGGTCGATGAGCTCCCCGAACTCCTCGAGCACCTGGGTCATCTCGTTGCCGCGCTCGCCGCAGCCGATGTAAACGATGATGTCCGCATCGCACCACTTGGCCAGCTGGTGCTGAGTCATGGTCTTGCCGGTGCCGAAGCCCCCGGGAATGGCGGCGGTGCCGCCCTTGGCGATCGGGAACATGGTGTCCACGATCCGCTGGCCGGTGATCAGCGGCACGCTGGAGGCCAGGCGCTCGAGCACCGGGCGGGCGGTGCGGATCGGCCAGCGCTGGGCGAGCTTCAGCTCCTTTTTTTCTCCCTTGCGGTCCTCATAGGTGACGAGTACGTCCTCGACGGTGTAGCTGCCGTTTGGCACGACGGAGAGCACCGTCCCGCCCTCGCCGGGCGGCACCATGGATTTATGCAGGATCAGCTCGGTCTCGGGACAGGTGGCGAAGACCATGCCGCCCTCGAGTGTGTCGCCGGGCTTCACCTGCAGGGTGACCTCCCATTTATGCGCAGGATCGAGCGAGGGCACGTCGGCCCCGGCGGCGATGAAAGCGCCGCTCTGTTCCTCGATGGCTTTCAGCGGACGCTCGATCCCGTCGAAAATCCCGGCGAGCATCCCGGGGCCCAGGGTGGCGCAGATCGGCGCGCCGGTGGTGTAGACCGGCTCGCGCGGGGAGAGCCCGGTGGTGTTCTCGTACACCTGGATGGTGGTCTTCTCCTCGTTCATCGAGATGACCTCGCCGATCAGTCGGTCCTCCCCGACATAGACCATCTCCTGCATCGAGAAATCCTTGGTGCCCCTGACCATCACGACCGGACCATTGATCGAATAAATTACATTTTCGCTCATGTCTCTTTCCTTTCCAGTCTTAAAGTTGGGTCAGGCGCAGCCCGGAATTGGAGTAGAACCACTCCTTCTGTTCCTGTAAAGTGTTGTCCAGGCTCTCGTTGATGATGAAGGATTTTCCCTCGTCCTCGATGATAAAGCCGCCGATGGTGATCTCCCCACTGGGGAGCACGCTGCACCCGGGCAGCAGCTTTTCGATCTTTTCCTTCTGCCCCAGGTCCTGCTCGCGCAGATAGACCCGCGGATGGGAGAAGCGGTACCCCTCGGTGGCGCTGCCGAGCTTCCGCTGGAGCCACTGCGGGTAGTCCGCCGAGGCGGTGAAGCTCAGCAGCCGCTCGCGCACCTCGCCGAAGACCTTGGTGACGTATTCATCCCGGCGCAGCAGCATCTGCTTTTTCAGCTCGCTGTAGCGGCGGGAATGCTTGGTGGTGTAGTCCAGCCGGATCTTGGCGGCCTGCTTCTGGACCAGGCGCTCGCAGTCGGCGCTCGCCTCCTCCTGCAGCTTCTGTTTCTGGGCCTCTTTGTATTGTGTAACCTCGCTGTCGATCTTTTCGATCTGCCCCTTGAGCTGGCGGTCGATCGACTTTTGAAATTCGAGTAGCTTTTCTTGGTTGGAAAGCAAACCAAATGCCTCCTTTTCGGGCGAGAGCGCCCCCTAGATTGTGATGCCGATTGCCTGCTTGACGTATTCGCCGATACTCTCCCCGATGTTGCCCGAGCCATGCCGGTCGGGGATCTCCACGATCAGGGGGGATTTGCGTTCCAGCTTATACTGGTACACCTGCTCCCGGCAGAGGGACAGGGTCTTTTGGGTCATCAGCACAACCCCGACCTCACGGTCCTCCATCGCCGAGTCCAGCGCCTGCCGCACCTCCTGCGGCTCATGGACGACCACCCCGCGAATCCCCGCCAGGCGCATGCCCATCTGGGTATCGATGTTGTCGCTGATCAGAAAGAATTTCATATCCGCGGCCCCATTTCAAGGTTAGATTTTGTTGAGGATCAGGATGGAGATCAGCAGGCCGTAGATGGCGACGCCTTCGCCCAGCGCCACGAAGATCAGGGACTTACCGAACGCCTTCGGGTCCTCGGAGAAGGCGCCGATGGCGGCGGGGGCGGCAGCGGCGACGGCGATGCCGGCGCCAAGCGCCGAGAGCCCGGTGGCCAAGGCAGCTGCCAAAAAGCCCATGCCCTGCGCGTTGCCGGCGGCCGCGGCCGTTTCGGCCGGGGCGGCGGCCGCCGCCATCGGCACCAGCAGCACCGCGGCGCAGACCACCGCGAAGGAGCAAAGGTTGAGGATCATCCTGCGCTTGACGGTACGGCGGGTGAGGTTGCCCTTCTTATAGATCGCAAACAGGGGGAGCACCAGGGCGGCGACGAGAACGGCCGGAAGAATAAAAGTCAACATGATGAAAAATCCTTTCTCAGATAAATTTTTTCATTTGGTTTACTGCACGGCGGCCATATCCACCGAGATCGGCTCGAACGGCTCGCCCTCCCCCGAGAAGAAGCGGGAGAACATCTCATAGAACTGGAGCCTGAGCACCTGGATCCCCACGATCAGGCCCTCCAGGCACATGACGAACAGGTTGCCGATTACGATCACCACCGGGCTCGCGCCCGCCGAGACCATCGAGGAGATGGTGAAGACCACCGCCATCATGCCGGCGTGGCTGAGGATGAACCCGCCCACACGCAAAAAGGACATGGTGTTGGCCACGAAGGAGAGCACCACCTCGAACAGCTCAAAGAAGCTCTCGGCGATGAAGGAGCCGACCCCGCTCTCGAAGCTGATTTTGCGCTCGCCGCGCGCGAGCTTGCCGAGCGGCTCCTTAAAGAAGATGAGCAGGATGGGCAGCACGATCCCCAAAGCGATCACCACCGGGTTTAAAACGCTCGTACCGGTGAGCATGCCCAGCACCCCACAAAGCACCGTGCCGTAGAACACCAGGCCCGCCAAACCGTTCTGCGAAAAAATGGCCCGGTCCATGTCGTGCTGCTTGAAGCCCAAAACGATGTTGATCAGAATCGACACCATGATGATCAGCGCGCCGATCCCGACCGCGCCGATCAGGAGCATGTTGATCGTCCCGGCGTCCATCACCTCGATCGGCTTCCCGCTAAAGCCCAGGGCGTGGTAGAGCGGGTCGAGCGCATGCTCGAAGCCGAACACCGAGCCGTAGAGCAGCCCGAAGAAGGCGGAGGAGAACCCGATCCTTGTGACGATCGGCCCGAGCTCCATCTTTTTAAACCGCCACATCAGCGCACCCGCCAGCGAGAGCAGCAGCCCCTGCCCGAGGTCGCCGAACATCACGCCGAAGAGCAGGGTGTAAACGATCGCCACATAGGGGGTGGGGTCGATGTCCTTGTGAGAGGGGATGCCGTACATCTTGACGAACATCTCGAACGGGCGCACGAACCAGTTGTTTTTCAGCTTGGTCGGCGCCTGGAAGCGCTTGTCGTTGTCCTCGGGCATGAGGTCGACCGTCAGCCCGTCGATGGCGCGCAGCGTCTCGGAAAAGCGCTTCTCGTTGCCCTTCGGGATGAAGCCGACCATGTAGAACATCCCATTGGCCACGCCCACGTACTTGCGCAGGTCGAAGGTGCTGCACAAAAAGCGCACCTGGCGGTAGTAGTCCAGAAACCGCGCCTTGTTCTCCGAGACCAGCGTCTCGATCTGCTTTTGCACCGTGTCAAACTTCTGCGTCTCGTCCTTATACTGGGTCTCCAGCAGGTCGATGGCGAGCTGCGGAGTGCCGTGGACATAGTCGGGGATGCGCACCCGCTCGAAGAACAGGGCGGAGAAGATGTCGTCCACCTCCTGGGCGTATTCGTTGGTGGTGAAGTACACCCCCCACAGATAGCTCTCGTCCTTGTCGAAGGGGAAGAAGAAAAACATCTTGTGGTTGTAATAGGAGAGCTTGCGGTTGCTGTCCAGCGGCAGCCGCCCGAAGCGCACCTTGATATACTGGTTGGAAAAGATCTTGTCGAAGCTGACCTCCATCCCCTCCAGGTGGCGCAGGTGGATCAGCGCGTTGCGGTGCTGCTCGATGTTCTTTTGCAGCTCGCCGCGCTGGGCCTGCAGGGTGAGAAAGCGCTCGGAGAACTCGCTGACGAAGGCCTTGACCTCCTGCCGGTCCACCACCAGGTTTTCAATATCCCCGTATTTGAGCTCGATCCCGGCGTCCCCCGCCAGGGTCACCATGCGCGAGAGCAGCTTCTGATACGGGTTTTTATACTCCAGCTCCTCGAACTTGCTGCCTGCAAGGGACGCCGGGGTGATGTTCTTTGGATGAAAACACCCGAGGTCGGAGCATTTGAGGATCGTGTCGTCAAGTTTATTTAAAGGTCCCTTGATGTTGACCAGATCCATCTTTTCAATCGCCATGATTTTTCTTTGACACCTCCATAACAAAAATGGGGATTGCCGCTAGGAAACCTCGCGCCGCCACGGCCAATGCCCGGCGGGCTTCACGCTCCCTGTGGGCTTCCCCATCTGGAGCTTCACATCCTCAATAAGGCCGGCCGCCTTCTCCATTTTTTTAATCTCGTCCTTTTGCACGAAGCCGGTCACATAAAAGCGCCCGGAATAGACGGCGAGCATTCCCCGCATGTCGTACGAGCGGGCGAGGAATTTCGTCTCGCTGTAGAGCCTTATGAGCTTGGCGCGGTTCTCCTCCACCAGCCGGCGGAAGCTCTCGCTGAGCTTGTCGTACTCCCCGCTCTCATGCTGCAGCCGCGCCTTGGCGCCCTCGAGCTCCTCCCTAGGCGTGCCGCGGATGTCCTGCGGGACCCAGACCCGCTCGAAGAAGAGGGCGGCGAAGATGTTGTCGGTCTCGCTCTCATACTCCTCGGTGGTGAAGTAGGCCCCCCAGATGTAGCTCTCCCCACGCAGAAAGGGGAAGAACAGAAAGACGTGGTCCTGGTAATAGCAGAGCTTCTCCTCGCTGTCGACGGGCAGCTTGCCGAAGCGCACCTTGAGGAAGCGGGTGGAAAAGATATTTTCAAAGCGCAGCCCCATCCCCTGCAAATGCCGCAGCTGGGTCACCACGTCCCGGCACCGGGCGACGCTCTCCTCCAGGGCTTGCAGCCTGGACTGCATATCGCAGAACCCGTCGTAAAACTCGTCGGTAAAACGCCTGATTTCCTCCTCGCTCGCGGTCAGCGCGCGCACGTTCTGCCGCTCGAGCGCGATCCCGGAGTTGGCGGCCACCTTTTCGATCTTTGCCAGCAGCCCGGAGTAGGGATTTTTTTCGTCCTGCTTCTTCCCCTCGCGCTCCCCGGGGGAGTGGAGGTATTCGGAGCATTGGAGGGTGAACTCGTCGAGCGCCTCGGCCGGGCCCTCCAGGTTGACCAGGATCATTTTATCGCTTCCCAATCATCAGACACCTCCCCGGATCAGCAGCGCGCGCATCTGCGAAATATCCTGCTTGTAGCGCACGCCTTCGATGATATTGATCAGATTTTCGATCTCGATCTCCTGCAGCACCATGAACGCCACGAAGGCGGTGGTGGTGTTCTGGGAGAAGGTGAGGTACTTTTTGGCGAGGTTGTAGCGTATGCTCCCCGCGCTGTATTCGATATAGACGAAATTGTCCTTGTCAAAATACCGGCTGTAGGCCGAATGCGCGAGGATGTCGAGCACCTCGGCGGCATCCTGCGCATTCACGATCTGCTCCATCAGCCGCCCGGGCAGCCGGCCCTTATAGCGCAGCACCATCTCATGCAGCTGCAGCGGGGAATCGGCGAAGGAACGCTTGAGGCGAAAGAGCGAGGTCACCGAGATCAGCTCCGCCTTGGTGCAGAACATCTCGCGCAGCTCCTCGGCCGTCTTGCCGCGAAACTGCTGATCGATCATGGCGAGCACCGTCTTGTAGTAGTGGTCGTAGAGCGCGTGCTCCACCAGCGGCAGAGAGGCCGGCCCGCCGTCGCCGCTTTGCAGCTCAGAAAGCACCTTGTAATAGGGCGTGCGCCGCAGCACCTCGAGCACCTCGGCAAAGCTCTTGCAGGCGGCGAGCGAGAGCACGTCGAAACTCACACTCCCCAACAGGTACCCCGGCACGGCCGAGACGAACTCGTTCGGGTCGTCGTTGCCGATCAGGCGCACGGCGTTGATGATCATCCCGATCTCCTGCTTGATCAGGTAATAGCGGTAAAACCGGTTGCCCTTCCCCGCGTAGTGCACCAGCCGGGAATACTGCTCGAAGACCGCGCGCCCGAGCAGCTCCTCGAGCGCGCCGCGGTGGATCTGCGTCTCCTGCACGTCGCGCAGCACCTCGCCGTACCAGGTCTGGCTCTTGAGATAGGCGGCACAGGCCGGCACGCTGCTCTTGTGCATGAGCTGCTCAAAGTCCTCTTCCCTCAGCCGGTGCCCGTACATCGCCTTGATCTTGGTGAAAATCGCCTTTGAGGACATGGAATCCAGCATGTTTGGGACCCCCTTTTCGTTTGGATTTCGCTTACCAAAGGGGCGCTATCGAAGGCAGCGCTGCACGATGGTGTCCACCCATTCCCCGCGGCTTTTCTCATAGCTTTGCGAGAGCGAGCCGAGAGCGGCCTCGTAGGAAGCGCGCAGCTTTTCCATCTGCGCATCGTACTCCGATTGATAATCCTGCCGGATTTTTTCGATCCTGGCGTTCGCCTCGTCGGCGTACCGCTTCTGGATGTCCTCCCGCAACACGGCCACCTCGTCGGCCATCTTCTGGCGGCGCTGCTGGTTTTCATGCAGCTTCTCCTGGGCGGCAACGTCCATCGCGAGCAAGGCGTTGATCGTCTGTTCCATCTCCTGGGCATGTTCCATCATGTCCCGTTCCATCGGCGCATCTGCCTCCTTTGCACAGATCGGCCCGCCTTCCGGCAGGCCTCCCGTCAAAAAATCGTAACTTCATTTATTCTATACCTATTTAATTATAAGTTCAATATGTTCGCTTTTGATTTTTTGACATTTTAATATTTCCCATCCCCCGCAGACGCTCCACCTGCCATCATATGCCTGGAATTCCAAAAATAGCTCTTCGAGCTATTTTTAGATTCTGATGGCCGGCCCATGGCCATGGCCATTTTTCTTGCCTTGCTTCGCCTGTCAAGAAAAAAACAGGAAACTATTTGTAAAAACAAATTGAATTTTACAGAAAATGTGCTATCATAGATGCTATAAAGGTCCCGCATGGCTTCGCGGACCGATACCGAAACAATTCCCGAGAAAGGAATGAACAATCAGCATGGGCTTCAAAAACGATCTGACCCGGGCGTTCCGCGACCTTTCGGCCGGCACACCGCAGGAGGAGACGCAGCGGCCGGCGCCGGCGCAGCCGGTCAGCTATCCCGACTACGAGGTGAAAATTCCTACAAATCAAACGGATACGGGTGATTATCATATGAACAGCAATCCCACTCCCCTGGCCCCCGACGCGGGCATGGATTTCATGAATACCGATTCCTCCCAGTACAACGCCGAGCCGACCGTCGTTTCGGCCAACACCGTGATCAAGGGCGACATCACCACCTCCGACCCGCTCACCGTCTACGGCGAGGTGGAGGGGATGGTGCAGTGCGACAATTACCTTTCCGTCTCCGGCAAGATCAAGGGGAACACCAAGGGCGACAAGATCGTCATCAACAAGGCGACCATCGAGGGGGACGTCTCCTGTAACAACGACTTCTTCGTGGGAGAGGGCACCGAGATCGTGGGCAACGTCACCGCCATGAGCGCCAACATCCACGGCAGCGTCAGCGGCAACATCACCGTGCAGGACGAGGTCGTGATCGGTCCGACCGCCGTGGTCACCGGCGACATCGCCACCGGCTCGATCGAGATCAAGAAGGGCGCGTTCATCAAGGGCTCGATCTACATGGAAAGCACCACGCCCTCCTATCCCGCCGCACCACCCGCCGCCCCGGCCGCTCCCGCTCCCGCCGGCGCCGGGATCGAAAACAACTGATCCGTACATACAGGCAGAGCCCTCCGCCAACCGGCGGAGGGCTCTTTTTCTTATTCTCCAACGGGCGGGATCATGCTCCCCCGTGCTCCATGAGCTCCTCCAGGGGATAGAACACCCGTCCCGCCGGAAGGGTATAATCCAGCAGCACGCTCTCCCCTTGCCGCTCCAGGCGCAGCGTCACGTCCCGCCGCGCGTGCAGCGCGCGCAGGACCGGGAAGGGCAGGCGCTCATAGCGCTCCGCCGAGGCCGTCACCCTGCCTCCCTCCCCGGCGGCTTCGATCTCCCCGGCCACTTTCAGCCAGAAGTCCCACTCCTCGTCCGAAAAGCCGTTCGGGTCCTCGTAGGGCTCGTCCCGCGACGAGCGCGAGCGGCGGGCGCTCTCCCCCACCGTCGGCGGGCCGGGCGGATCGGGCGGGCCGGGTTGGTCGGGATCCTTGGTCCCCACGAAGTCGAAGGTCCGGTCCCCGCTCCAAGCCGCCAGCTCGTAATAAGCGGGCGCGAAGGTGTAGCCCGACAGGCCGACCGTCACCCTGCCCGACAGTTGCTCCCAGGTGTCCAGCGTGTAGCTCCCGTCCGCTCCCGCGCGGGCCGCGCCCCCCGGGGCGCTGACCTGCGCGCCGGGCAGGGGGCTCCCCTTTGCGTCCTTGACGCTCCCGCGCAGGGTGCGCTCGGTTCCCTCCAGCCGCAGCACCGGGTTGGGCTCATAGGTCTGCCACTTGACCGAGACGTCGGCGTACCCGTCCAGGTGCGCCGTGAGCGTGCAGTCCGTAGACCCCCGGAACCGGAACTTCCCGTTTCGGTCAGTGAGGTTCCCCTCTGGGAAGGTCACCGAGCTGCGGGGCGACCCGACCTCGGCCCCGGCCGCCGGGGACCCGTCCGGCAGCAGCACCGTCCCCCGGGCCATAAAATGGCTTTTGTTTTCTCCGCTCCCGTATCCGTATACGTCGCGCAGCGCGACCGTCGCCGGGAGCGGGGAGGGGAGACTTAAAGTCATATTACCGATGTCACCATCCCGATATTGTATATTGAGCGCCTGTTGTCCCTCTCTTTCGTCCGGCACGGTGCAGGTCCCGGCGGCGTCCGTCGTATAGGTCTGCTTACCTGCGGGCTCATAGCTGACCTTAAAGCTCAGCCCCGCCCAGGGGGTCTCCCCGTCCGGCTGGTAGGCGACCACCTCGAACGCCGCCGCCGAAAGGCCCAGCGCCAGCGTCAGGCAGATCCCGCAGGCCAACATAAACAGCTTCTTCATCCCGTCCCTCTCTTTCTGCGCGCAAAGCATACCTAAACGAACGGGACGGACGCGCGGATACCGCGCGCAAAAGTTTGGGGAAAGGGACGAAAAAAAGCGCGAAGCGCCCCTTGCTTTTGTGCAAAAGGCGCTTCCAATACCCACGACAGGCGCGTTGCTTTTTGTATTATTATAGCAAATGCCCCTGCTGCGGACAAGCCAGCCGCGAAAAAAAGGTTTTGGGCCGGCGGCCCAAAACCTTTTCGCTTATTTCTTTTCATCCTCCCGCGGCGCGTCCGGGTGCTTCTTGCCGTTGTAGCAGAAGAGCTGGCAGCGGATCATCCCGTTGTAGAGCTTGCGCCGCCGGTCGGCCGGCTTGCCGTAGAGCTGCTCGAACTCCTCGCTGGGCGAGATGACGTATTTACGGGTGTCCAGGCGGCCGAACACCTTGCCCATCTGGCGGTAGAGCTCGTGCGCCTGCTTGCGGTCGAGCAGCCGCTCGCCGTATGGAGGGTTGCAGATGATCAGCGCGCGCTCCCGCTCGAAGTGGAGCTGTTCGATCGGCTGGCAGGCGGCCTTGACCCGGCTCTCCACCCCCGCCTTCCTGGCGTTCGAGAGCGTCAGCTCGATTGCTGTGGGGTCGATGTCGTAGCCCTGCGCCTCGAAGGGCGCGTCCCGCCGGATCATATCGAAGGCGCGCTGGCGCTCGTCGTTGAAGATCTTGCGGTCGATGGCGTTCCAGCTCTCGCAGGAAAACCGCCGGCGCAATCCGGGGGCGATACGCAGCGCGTGCATGGCCCCCTCGATCAAAAAGGTGCCCGACCCGCAGAACGGGTCGCACAGAAAGCTGTCGTCGTAGACCTTGGCGATGTCGATGATCCCCGCCGCGAGGGTTTCGCGGATGGGGGCGACGTTCGCGTTCTGGCGGTAGCCGCGCTTATGCAGCGACTCGCCCGAGGTGTCCAGCATGATGGCCACGCTGTCCTTGCGGATCGAAAAGCGGATCTGGTAGAGCGCGCCGCTCTCCTCGAACCAGTTGATGCCGTACTTTGCGCCCAGGCGCTTGACGATCGCCTTCTTGATGATCGACTGGCAGTCCGGCACGCTGTGCAGCTTGCTTTGCAGGCTGTGCCCCTTGACGGGGAAGCAATCCTTCGGGCCGATAAACTGCTCAAACGGCAGCGCATAGGTGAAATCGAACAGCTCGGTAAAGGACTGGGCGCGAAACTCCCCCATGCAGATCAGCACCCGCTCGGCGGTGCGCAGGTTGATGTTGGCGCGCGCAACCAGCTGCACGTCGCCCGCGAAGGACACCCGCCCGTCGCTCACCGTGATCTCCTCGCCGCCCAGGCGCACGACCTCCTGCTTGAGCACGCTTTCCAGCCCGAATAGGCATGGACACACAATTTTGTACTTCATCTTTTCCCCTGTTCTTCACACACATCCGTTGCCGGCAAAATAGTTCCGGTTAATATTATAACACATTTTCGTGAAAAGCACAAATACCGCTATTTCGCGGCCGCCTCACGCTCGGCCTCGGCGAAAATGGGATCGAAAAAGCTCTGGGTGGTGACCCCGTACGGGCGGTTATAGCGCCCGAGCTCGCGCAGGCTCTCGGGCTCGCCGCGGGTGACGGTGTTGACCCGCTCGGCCACCCCCATGGTCATCGTGAAGCCCAGCTCGTCGAGCACCGCCCTGGCGTCCTCATCCAGGAAGCCGAAGGGATAGGCAAAGACGGTGGGCGTCTTGCCGGTGGCCATCTCGAGCAGCTGCTGGTTGGTCCCGATATCCTCCCGCAGCGCCTTCTGATAGTCCGCCTTGCTCTCCCCCGCCTTACGGCGCACGCCCGCGCGGGGGCTGGATTCCTCGTGCATGTCGTAGGTGTGGTTGGCGATCTCGAACACCCCGCTCTCGAACATCTGGCGCAGCTCATCCCAGGTGGCGTGGGCGTAGTTCACGTTGTCGTCGTCGATCTCGGAATAGTATTCGCTGTGGATCCCGATCACCGCGAGGATTCCCTTCATCCCGTACTTCTTGAGCGCCGGGTAGGCGTAGACAAAGCTGCTCTTATACCCGTCGTCGAAGGTGATGAGGATCGGGCGCTCGGGCAGCTCGCCCTCCCCGGCGACATAGGCTTGCAGCTCGGCCGCCGAGACGGGCGTATAGCCGCGCTCCTGGATGTAGCGCAAATCCTCGTCGAGCTGCTTGGGCGAGATGACATAGTCCCCCAGCATATCGGATTGGTTTAACACATGGTGGTACATCACTGCGGGCAGCCGCACACTTTCGGGCTTTGCGGCCACCATCTTAATCCCGCCCGGTACCGCCAGGAAGAGTATGAGCGCGGCGAGCAGCGAGCAGCCGCCAATCAGCAGCCATTTTGGTATGCGTAACATGGAATCCCCCGCTTTCAATAACCATTGCTACAGTTTATGCCCATTTTCCCGCAAACATGCTTCCCGGCGGGGCGGGCCCGGCGTTTGACAGAAGAGGGGGCGGGGAGTAAAATAAACAGCATGATTCGATCCCATTTTGTGTCTGCCGGGCGGCCCGGCAAGAAATGGAGGCTGGCATGAGGAACCTTGAGATCTTCGACTCCACCCTGCGCGACGGGGCGCAGGCGCGCAACATCTCGTTCACGGTGGAGGATAAGCTCAATATCGTGCGCGCGCTCGACGCGCTGGGGGTGCGCTACATCGAGGCGGGCAACCCCACCTCCAACCCCAAGGACCTGGAATTTTTCACGCGCGCCGCGCTTCTGCACCTGCAAAACGCCGAGCTGGTGGCCTTCGGCTCGACGCGGCACCGGGAGCGCACGCCGCAGGACGACCCGCTGCTGCAGCGGCTCCTGGGCGCCGGGACCGGCACGGTGGCCATCTTCGGCAAGAGCTCCGAGCTGCATGCGCGCGAGGTGCTGGGCGTCAGCCTGGAGGAAAACCTGCACATGATCGAGGAGACGGTGCGCTACTGCGTGCAGAACGGCAAGCAGGTCATCTTTGACGGCGAGCACTTCTTCGACGGCTACAAGCAAAACCCCGACTACGCCATGCGCACCCTGCAAGCGGCGGCTTCGGCCGGGGCCATGCGGCTGGTGCTCTGCGACACCAACGGCGGCTGCTTCCCGGACGAGATCGCCGAGATCACCGGCAAGGCGGTTGCCCGCTTTGGCGGGATGGTGGGGATCCACTGCCACGACGACACGGGCTGCGCCGTGGCCGGCAGCCTGATGGCGGTCGGGGCGGGCGCTGTGCAGGTGCAGGGCACCTTCATCGGCTTCGGCGAGCGCTGCGGCAACGCCAACCTTTCCGCCGTCATCCCCAGCCTGCAATTAAAGCGGGGGTACGCCTGCATCCCCGAGGGGCAGCTCTGCGAGCTGACCGCCACCGCCCGCTATGTCGCCGAGGTGGCCAACATCGTCCTGCCCGCCCAGCTGCCCTATGTCGGGGCCAGCGCCTTCGCCCACAAGGGCGGCATGCACATCGACGGGGTGACAAAACTTCGCTCTTCGTTCGAGCATGTCGACCCCGCGTCGGTGGGCAATGAGCGGGACCTGCTGCTCTCCGAAATGTCGGGGCGCACCTCGCTGCTGCATAAGATCCGCGCCTTCGCGCCCGGGCTGCGCAAGGACAGCGCGCAGGTCGCGCAGCTGATGGACATCCTCAAGAGGCTGGAGTTCGAGGGGTACCAGTTCGAGTCGGCCTCCGCCAGCTTCGAGCTGGTGGTGCTGCGGCACCTGGAGCTCTTTTCGTCCCCCTACAGGGTCGAGCTTTTCAGGATCGTGGGCGAACAGGCCGATAAGCAGGAAAGCAAGCTCTCCTCGGCCATCGTCAAGGTGCAAGTCGGCGAGCGCAGCGAAATCACCGCCGCCGAGGGCCAGGGCCCGGTCAACGCCCTGGATAAGGCGCTGCGTAAGGCGCTCGAGGTCTTTTACCCCGAAATCCGGGACATCCGGCTGGTGGACTACAAGGTGCGGGTGATGGAGCCGCAGCGCGCCACCGCCGCCAAGGTGCGGGTCTTCATCGAGACCACCGACGGGGCCGCCTCCTGGACCACGGTGGGGGTCTCGACCGACATCATCAACGCCAGCTTCAAGGCGCTGACCGATTCGATGGACTACAAGCTCTACCGCTCCGCGAAGGGGCTGTAGCAGACGGGCCGCCGGCAAATGCCGGCGGCCCATTTATACTATGTTTGTCTTTCCCGTCAGGAATTGCCTTGAAACACCTTGAGCACCGGGGCGCTCACCGTCGCCCAGCCGCCGTTATAAGTCGGGCGTTGGTAACTGCCGGTGGTCCACACGGATTTATCGAAACCGGCGGGCAGGGAGGCCAGGGACGACAGTCCCGCCGCGCCCGGGCTGCTGGGATTGTGCCCCTGCCCATTGCTAAAGTCCCCCACCGCATAGGCGGGACAGCCGGCCGTCCCGGTCAGCCAGTAGTTGCCCGAGGACTGGATCGTGCCGGCTCCCCAGGCAGACCCCGTCCACATGGAAAGGCTTCCCACCAGGCTGCCCAGGCCATACTGTTGGTTGGTATAATAAAACTGATAATCGGCGGCTGTGTAGCAACCGGTGATGACAGGCGGGACACCTCCTGACTCTTTCAACGCAACGCCCATCAGGCCGCCCATAAAGGGGGCATTGTAGGCGCGGGTATTGCTCAGGGAACCCGCGAAATAACAGTTATCCAGTCTGTTTCTAAAGCTCCCCTTGCCGATCAGCCCTCCACAGACAGAATTATATGCATCGGTGCGTACCGATGCGAGCGCAAAGCATTCACTGATCTGCGTCGCATTGGCTTCCGCGGCAAAAGCCCCCGCGCTACTTGTTCCTACGATGGAGGAGCTCCCGGCGATCCCCAGAGCGCGGATGGTCGCGCCGTCGGTGCTCTCGAAGAGCCCCGCCTTTCCGGAGGTTGCAACCTGGAGGTTGTTGATCACATGGCCGCCCCCGTCGTATACCCCGCTAAAGGTCCCGATGGGCGTCCAGCTCCCGGACAGGCTGATGTTCTCTGTCTGCAAAAAGCAGGCGGAGAGGTGCACGCCGAGGTGGGCGAGCTGCCGCCCGTCCGTGACCCGGTAGGGGGAGGACACCGTGCCCTTACCGGCATAGAAAGCCCCCGCCGTCCCCGCCGGGCAGCCGCAGGTGGGCGCGGTGGTAAAGACTTTCGTGGCCATCGCTTCCCGGTCGAACGCCTCCCGCCCCGGCATGACGTGGGCCGTCACACAGAGCGTCCAGGTGCTCGGGCCGCTCAGGTTGTGGCGCAGCGGCAGATGCACCGTCCCGGCCGAGGCGATGGTCACCTCGGCCGTCACCTCGGGGCTGCCCGCCGCGTTCCCGCCCTCATAGAGCGCGAAGGTATAACGGCTGGTGCGCGCCGAGGGGGTGAAGGGGATGTCCACGCCGTAGTCGCAGCTGTAGCCGCCCTGCACCTCCACCGTCACGCCGCTGGCCGCCGCAGAGAGCCCCAACAAAAGGCAGAGGGAAACCGCCGCCAGAGCGAAAAATTTCTTTGTCATGCTGACTGCTCCTTTCCCGGAAGCGGGCGCCAAAAAGACCACTAGTATAGCCAGCTTGGGGCCGTCCATTCCGGGGAAGTGAAGCGAAAATCAACGGTTTTGCTTGTAAAAGGTGGAAAAACAGGATATAATTAGGGTAAGAATAGAAATCCTTGGAAGAAGTGCCGGAGTATGGCGCGAACAAGGGCAAAGAAATGACCGTTAGCTGGCTATGCTAACGGTCATTTTCAGCTTTTATGCAGATAGGGCTCAGACGCTGAGCTCGACCTTGCCGCCCAGGCAGTCCGGGTTGGCTTTTAAGATGGGCTCGACCTTTTCACAGAGGAAGCGCTCGACCTGCTCGGGCGCGCGGCCCACAAAGTTTTCGGGCACCAGAACCTCCAGGATTTCCTCGCGCCGCAGCCCGAACGCCTCGTCGGCGCAGATGCGCTCGATCAGGTCGTTCTCTCCCCCTTCTTCCTTGACCACCTTGGCCGCGGCCAGGGCATGCTGCCGGATCCGCTCGTGGAGCTCCTGCCGGTCCCCGCCCTTCTTGACCGCGTGCATCATGATGTTCTCGCTGGCCATGAAGGGCAGCTCGCGCATCACCCGCTGGCGGATCACCTTGGGGTAGACCACCAGCCCGTCGCAGACGTTCAAAAGGATCCCTAAAATCGCATCCACCCCGAGGAAGGCCTGCGCCACCGCGATCCGCTTGTTGGCCGAGTCGTCGAGGGTGCGCTCGAACCACTGGGTCCCGGCGGTGAAGGCGGGATTCAACACCTCGACCATCACGTAGCGCGCCAGGGCGGTGATCCGCTCGCAGCGCATGGGATTGCGCTTATAGGGCATGGCGGACGAGCCGATCTGATTCTTCTCGAACGGCTCCTCCATCTCCTTGAAGTTGGCCAGAATCCGCAGGTCGTTTGAAAACTTCATCGCGCTCTGGGCGATCCCGGAAAGGGTGCTGCAAATGCCGTAGTCCACCTTGCGCGAATAGGTCTGGCCCGAGACGGCGACCGAGGACCGAAAGCCCATCTCTTCGCAGATAAAGCGGTCGAGCGCGTCGATCTTTTCCCCATCCCCGTCGAAGAGCTCCATAAAGCTCGCCTGGGTGCCGGTGGTGCCCTTCACCCCGCGCAGCTCGAGGCGCGAGAGGCGGTACTCGAGCTCATCCAGGTCGTAGAGCAGCTCGTTCAGCCACAGCGTCGCCCGCTTGCCGACGGTGGTCAGCTGTGCGGGCTGCAGGTGGGTATAGGCCAGGGCGGGCAGGTCCTTATATTCGCGTGCGAAGTTCGAGAGCAGCCCGATCACCCCGATGAGTTTTTTACGCACCAGCTTCATCGCCTCGCGCATGATGATCACATCGGTGTTGTCCCCGACATAGCAGCTGGTGGCGCCCAGGTGGATGATCCCCTTGGCCCCCGGGCACTGCACGCCGTAGGCGTAGACGTGGCTCATCACGTCGTGGCGGCACTCCTTCTCCCGCTGGCGCGCCACGTCGTAGTTGATGTCCTCGGCATGGGCCTCGAGCTCGGCGATCTGGCTATCCGAAATCGGCAGCCCCAGCTTCTGCTCGCCCTTGGCCAGTGCGATCCAGAGCCTGCGCCAGGTTTTGAATTTCATATCGGCCGAGAAGAGGTACTGCATCTCGTCGCTCGCGTACCGGGTGGAAAACGGGCTTTCATATTTCTGCTGCATGGTGGTCCCTCCGTAATAGTTTGACAGTCCTTGGATGGTTTTATCATATCATAAGGGAGAGAAAAAGGAAATCTCCTTTTTGGCCTTCTATCCGAAAAACCGGGCCTGCCGCTTTTGCGGCAGGCCCGGTCCGGCCTTATACAATGTTAGTCGGCCAGCAGCCGCTCGGCGGCCGCGAGCTTCAGACACAGGGTGAAGAGCCTGGCCGCGACCTCGAGCTCCCGCAGCTCGGGATAGGTCGGCGCAAGGCGGATGTTTTGGTCCTGCGGATCCTTCCCATAGGGGAAGGCCGCCCCAGCCCCGGTGAGGACCACCCCGGCCTCCTTGCAGAGCTGTACCGTGCGCTTGGCGCAGCCGGGCAGGGTGTCCACCGAGATGAAATACCCGCCCGCCGGGTCGGTCCAGCTGGCGATGCCAAGGCCCCCGAGCTCTTCCCGGAGGGTGCCGAGCACCAGCTCGAACTTCGGGCGGATGACGGCCGCGTGGCGCTTCATGTGCTGCAGCACCCCGTCCTTATCCTTAAAGAAGCGCACATGCTGCAGCTGGTTCACCTTGTCGAAGCAGATGACCTGCACCGACATCTGCTTCTTGATCAGCTCGATATTCCGTTCGCTCGCCGCCATGGCGCAGATCCCGCCGCCCGAGAAGGAAACCTTGGAGGTCGAGCAGAACTCGAACACCATGTCCTCGCTGCCGTACTCCTTGCAGGCCTCAAAGATGTTGTAAAGCTTCGGCGCGCGCTCGGGATAGAGGTCGTGCACCACATACGCGTTGTCCCAGAAGATGCGGAAGTCGTCCGCCGCGGGGCGAAGGGCTGCGAAGCGCCGCACCACCGCGTCGGAGTAGACGATCCCGCCGGGATTCGAGTACTTCGGCACGCACCAGATCCCCTTGACGGACGGGTCGCTGTTCACATACTGCTCGACGAGGTCCATGTCCGGGCCGTTTTCGTCCATCGGGATGCCCACCATCTCGATCCCCAACTGCTCGGTGATGGCGAAGTGCCTATCATACCCCGGCACCGGGCAGAGGAATTTGAGCTTGCCCTGCCTGATCCAAGGCTCCTTGCCGCCGTACACCCCCAGCAGCAGGGCGCGCACCACGGTGTCGTACATCATGTTGAGGCTGGAGGTCCCGCCGATGATGATCATCCCGGGCTCCACCTCCAGAATATCGGCGAAAATCTTCTTTGCCTCGGGCAGGCCGTCCATCATGCCGTAGTTGCGGGTATCCACCCCGCCGCTGACCATCCCGCTGCCCTTATGTAAAATGTCGAGCATCCCCATCGTCAGATCGAGCTGCTCGGGAGAGGGCTTCCCCCGCGACATATCCAATTTCAGGTTCTGTGCCTTGTAGCCCTCATACTGGGCTTTGAGATCCTCACACAGGCCGAGGAGCTGCTCCTTAGAAAGGCTTTGATACTGTTCCATCTGCGATTCCTCCCAAAAATAGTCCTACCAACCCTAGATCTCCATATCCAATCATCCGTGCCGGCACAACCACATGCCGGCTCTATCGTCTCGCGTCTGCGTTATTGTCTAGCGTATCTGCCGGTAAATCTCCTCGAGCGGCACCCCGTTTTTGATCGCCGCCTCGCGCGCGCTCTCATATTCGGGGTACACCTTGCTGATCGCCCCGTAGGTGCAGCGCTTGACCTTAATTTCACCGTACCTGGTCATAAGCGTTTCGGCCTCGCGGCGCATACAGGTCCTTTTAACAGTGTATTCCCGCAGCCCGATGGTGGTGCTGTGCAAAAAGATGGTCTCGACCGCACGCTCCTTGAGCTCTTTTTTGCACAGTACGGTGAGCAGGTTCGCCGGGCGGTTCTTTTTCATAAAGATGGGGGTGAAGTGCGCGTCGGCCACCCCGAGCTCAAAGAGGCGCTCCATCAAAAAGGAGAGCTGCTCGGGGGTGCTGTCGTCGATTGCCGTCTCCAGCACCTCGATGGTCTCATCCCCTCCGGCCTCCCGCACCAGCATGGCCCGTAGGACGTTGGCATGGGGGAAGTCCTTCTTGCCGCCGCCGTAGCCGACGCGCAAAACGCTCAGCCCGTCCGGGGTTTTGTATTCATCCGCCAGCGCCGCGACGGCCGCCCCGGTGGGGGTCACCATCTCGCCCTCGGCGTCGGTGATCACAAGGGGGATCCCGCAGCGACGGGCGATCTCGAGCGTCGCCGGGGCGGGGACGGGCATCTTCCCATGCTGGCACCAGACGTAGCCGGTGCCCTCGCTAAGCGGGGAGCAGATGATCCGATCGATCCCAAGGTCGTCCAGGCAATAGGCCACCGACAGGATGTCGATGATCGAGTCGATCGCCCCGACCTCATGAAAATGCACCTCATCAATCGGCAGCCCGTGCACCTGCGCCTCGGCCTCGGCCACAAAGCCGAACATCTTTTTCGCCAGCTCCTTAGCCCTTTCGCTCAGGGTGCTCGCGTCGATGATCGCCGTCACGTCCGAAAGTCCCCGGTGGACATGCGGGTGGTGATGGTGATGGTCATGCTCGTGCGGATGGTCATGGGAATGCTCATGGTCATGCTCATGCGGATGGTCATGGGCATTGCCGTCCTCCTCGAGGTGGACGTCGAAGTCGCAGCAGCGTATTCCGCATTTTTCCTTCTGCGAGATATGTACATGATAGCCGTCCACCGGCAGGGCATGGAGCATTTTTTGCAGCCCCTCGGCGTTCGCCCCCAAATCCAACAGGGCCGCCGCGCTCATGTCCCCGCTGATCCCGGACAGGCATTCCAGATACAGGGTCGCCATCAGCCTTCCTCCTTCTTTTCCAAGGTTTCATCCATGCTCCCGCTGCGAAAGCCCCGCAGATCGAAGGTCACGTAGCGAAAGCCCATATCGGTCAGCGTGCGCAGGATTTCCTCCCGCCTGACGAAAAAGCGGATCATATTTCCGATGGGGATCTCGATCCGAGCGAGCTCCCCATGTTTTCGCACCCGCACCACCGGATACCCGATGGATTTCATGTATTCTTCGGCCCGCTCGACCATCTGAAGCCCTTCCTTTGTCAGGGTGGCCCCGTACTCGAAGCGGGTGGCGAGGCAGGGGGAGGAGGGCTTCTGCGAAACCGCAAGCCCCGCCTCCTTCGCCAGCGCGCGCACCTCGTTTTTACTAAGACTACATTCCATCAGCGGGCTGTGGACCCCGAGCTCGCGCAGGGCGCGCAGCCCCGGGCGGTACTCCTTTAAGTCGTCCGCGTTGGTCCCGTCGCAGAGCAGGGCGATCCCCTTTTCGCTTGCGAACGCCTGCAGCTTCTCGAAGAGCAGCCGCTTGCAGCGGTAGCACCGATCGGGCGGGTTCTGCTCAATTCCCGCCTCGGCGAGCTCGTCGATTTTGATCGCCTCGAACTGCGCCCCCAGCTCCCTCGCCAGCCGTCCGGCCTCTTCGCAGTCCCCCGCCGGGTGCAGGGCGGTATCGAAATAGACCGCCCAGACCGGGAAGCGGCCGGCTGTAGCCGCCTGGCAGGCGGCGGCAAGAAGCAGGGCGCTGTCCACGCCGCCCGAAAAGGCGACGCACAGGCCCTGCTCCACCCCCTCATAAGAGGAAATCAGCGCGGTCAGTCTCTGCATGCCCGGCATGGCCTAAAACTCCGCGCTGCCGGTGGTGCGCGGGAAGGGGATCACATCGCGGATGTTCGGAATCGCGGTCATGTACATGATCAGCCGCTCGAACCCGAGCCCGAAGCCCGCGTGCTTGGCCCCGCCGTAGCGGCGCAGGTCGAGGTACCAGGAGTAGTCCTCCTCGCGCAGCCCGAGCTCCTTCATCCTCGAAAGCAGCACGTCCAATCTCTCCTCGCGCTGGCTGCCGCCCACGATCTCGCCGACGCCCGGCACCAGGCAGTCCATCGCCGCCACGGTCTTGTTGTCATCGTTGAGGCGCATGTAAAACGCCTTGATCTCCTTGGGGTAGTCGGTGACGAAGACCGGCTTTTCAAAAATCTTCTCGGTCAGGTAGCGCTCATGCTCGGTCTGCAGGTCACACCCCCAGTAGACGGGGTACTCGAACTCGTCCTTGTGCGGGATGAGCAGCTCGATCGCCTCGGTGTAGGTGACCCGCCCGAAGTCGGAGGAAATGATGTGCTGCAGGCGCTGCAGGAGGGTCTTGTCGTAGAAGTCGTTAAAGAACCTGATCTCGTCCGGGCAGTGGTCGAGCACATAGCCCATCACCGATTTGATCATGTCCTCGGCCAGGCGCATGTCGTCCGAAAGGTCCGCGAAGGCGATCTCCGGCTCGATCATCCAGAACTCGGCCGCATGGCGCGGGGTGTTCGAGCGCTCGGCCCGGAAGGTCGGCCCGAAGGTATAGACGTTCGAGAAGGCCAGCGCCATGCACTCGGCCTCGAGCTGGCCGGACACCGTCAGGCTGGTGGGCTTCTCGAAGAAATCCTCCTTGTAGTTGACACCGCCGTCCTCGTTTGTGGGAGGGTTTAGCGGGTCGAGGGTGGTCACCCGGAACATGTCCCCCGCGCCCTCGCAGTCGCTGCCGGTGATCAGGGGGGTGTGCGCGTAGACAAAGCCGCGGTCGTTAAAGAACTTGTGGATGGCGTAGGCCGCGACCGAGCGCACCCGGAAGACGGCGTTAAAGGTGTTGGTACGCGGGCGCAGATGGGCGATCGAACGCAGATACTCCAGCGAATGGCGCTTTTTCTGCAGCGGATAATCCGGCGCGGAGACCCCCTCCACCGTGATTTTTGCAGCATGGATCTCGAAGGGCTGCTTGGCGTTCGGGGTGAGCACCACGCTGCCGCAGACCGAAACGGCGCTTCCAACGTTGAGTTTACACACCTCTTTGAAGTTTTCGAGCTTGCTCTCCTCGAACACGATTTGCAAGTTCTGGAATGTCGTTCCGTCATTCAGCTCGATAAAGCCGAGCGCCTTGGAATCCCGGATGGTCTTGACCCAGCCGCAGACCGTGACCTCGCTGTCGATGTAGTCGGTAACACTGGTGGCAAGGCTCCTGATTTCTGTCCTCTGCATGCAGAATGCACCCTTCCATACGAATTCTTCCGCCCCGTTTGGACGGTCTTAAAACCTCAGATATGAATTTATTATAAACCATATCCTGCAAGAACACAACACCAAATCCGGCAATTGCTCCCATAACAGTCATTATTGCCCTATCCTTCCCCCTTTAACCGCACGGCTTTATACAAAGCTCATAAACCCTGAGACTGGGCGGCTTTTGCGGGCCGGCAAAAAAAGGCCTTTGCCGGAATTGGCAAAGGCCTTTTCATTTTTACAAATGACCGCAAGATAAGGTTTCCTGTTGGCAAGTTTTGATCCCGTTTTGAAGGACGGGCGAATAAAACCCCCGCCTTTTTCTAAAGTTATCCTAATTATATCCTCTTCTGGCGATTTTTGCAAGGGAATATGCCTCCTTCCCCCTGCCTCCCGGCCCTCATATGACCGCTGGCAACCTTATCTAGCGGTCTATTATGAGGGAGGGAAAACGGCATTGAAACTACGAATATCGGCGCTGCTCCTGGCGGCGGCAGTCCTGCTGCCGGCCGTCCCGGCGGCATCCGCCGGGACGGGGATCACGGTGACGGTGCGGGAGGGCTACCAGTGTGATTACGGGGTGGACATCCCCTTTACCCCCTCGCCCCGCACGGACAGCTACACCTTCGCGCTCTACGAGGGCAACAGTACGTCGGGAAGCCCCGAGGTGAGCGCCGAAGTGACAGTCCCCTCGGCCGGGACGGTGCACCTGCCGCTGCGCTACGACGTGGGCGGCCCGAGCACCTGGACGCTCAGCGTGACGGCGCATGTCCGGCCGGGGCGGGAAGCGTTCGACCGGGAATCAACGGCCACGAAAGTTTTTACCACCGCGCCAACCTGCGGGTGCCCGGCGGGGACGGCGGGGGCCTTCTACGCCGGGGACGGGAGCGAAAGGAGCCCCTACCGGGTCGGGACGCCCTGGCAGCTGCAGCACCTGAACCATACCCGGCATCTCGCGGCGGGCCAGCATTTCCGCCAGACGGCCGACCTCGACTTTTCCTCCTACGGCAACTGGACGCCCATCGGGGACACCTCAGTCGGCTTCGTTGGCGGCTATGATGGGGACGGATATGTGATCTCAAATTTGTCCAGCATTCAAAACGGCCTCGATTTCGGGGGCCTGTTTGGCCAAGTGGGGACTGCCAAAATTGTACGGGTGGGGATCGAAAACTCCCGGTTCGCAGAAAACAAAACGGCGTCTCTGATCTGCCTGGGCGCCCTGGTGGGACAGGTGAACGGCAGCAGCACCGTCGAACAGTGCTATGCAAAAAACTGTACCATTTCCATTCCCAGTGTGCCGAATCTGGCCAGGATCGGGGGCCTGATCGGGCAAAACATCGGAACCGTCTCCGACTGCTACATTGTGGGCTCCTCCGTCACGGGCAGCGGCAGTATTTCGGACGTGTTCGGCGGAGGCCTGGTCGGCTGCAACTGGGGCGATGAAGCCGCCCCGCCGAAGGTCCTGAGAAGCTTCGCCCTGTCCACTTCCGTTTCCCGTTGTACGTCCGTTTCCTCGGGGGTGTTCTGCGGCGCCACCGTCGTCGGGACGGTCGACGCCTCCTGCTTCTGGACGCCGACGGCCGGATTGAACGTCGGAACCGGGGTGGTCGAACCCACCACCGGAGCGGTCTTTGCCGCCACCCAGCTCATGAGCGAGGCCGATTTCGGGAACCAATCCAATTTTACCGCCAAGGGGTGGGATTTCAGCTCGGCCTGGCGGATGGACCCCACCCTCGGCTATCCCGTCCTGCGCGCCTTCGACCATTAATACTTCCATCATCAAAAGGGACCCGCTCTCCGTTTTGACGGAGAGCGGGTCCCGGGATAAAGCTTTTCCCGTGGCGCGCGATACGCCAAACCGGCCGGCGATCAAACTTAGCTTTCCCGCGATGCCTGAAACTCTGTTTCGCCGCGAACGATCGTCATAAAAACGGACAGGTCGTCCTCCAGCAGCACCAAGTCTGCGTCGTAACCGGCAGCGATCATGCCCTTGCGCCCGCCGGCGCCGATAGCGCGCGCGGGCGTCGAGGTGCACATTCGCAATGCGTCCTCCAGCGGTATCCCTACCTTTTTCACAAGGTTTCGGAGCGCCCTGTCCATCGTCAGCGTGCTGCCGGCCAAGGAATCCCCCAGGGTAGCAACGCCATTTTTGACCGTCACTTCGCCCTCGTTTAAACAGTAGGTTCCGTCCGGCATGGTCGCCGCGGGGATGGAGTCGGTGCAAACATAGCAGTTCTGCGGCCCCTTCACCCGATGGATCAGCTTGATCAGGATCGGGTCGATGTGCACCAGGTCGGCGATGAACTCTGTGCAGACGCGCTCGTTTGTCAGCGCTTCTCCCAAAACGCCGGGAGCCCGGTGATGCAGCGGCGGCATCCCGTTGCAGGTATGGGTCGTGGAGCGGACTCCCCGTTCCACCGCCTCGATCATCTGTCCGGCCGTGGGGGCGCAGTGGCCCGCAGATACCATCACGCCGTCGCCGGCCAGGCACTCGATCAATGTCAGCGCGCCGGGGAGCTCGGGAGCGATGGTAATGCGCTTCACCAGGCTGCCATACTCCCCCACCATATCCTGATAATCTGATAGGGAGGGGGTGCGGAGCATCCCGGCCGGGTTCGCTCCGCGGTTGGGCGCGCTGAGATAGGGACCCTCCAGATACGCCCCCAGCACGCCGGCCCCCTCCGGCTCCCGGACGAAGGCAAGAACCCCCTCGAGATACCGCCTAATGTCCGCGTTGCAGGCGCACCCCGCCCCGGGGCAAAAGGATGTGACGCCATGGCGCGGATACAGCCGCGCCGCTTTTTTCAGCCCCTCCGGGCTCATGACGCTGTATCCCCCGATCCCGTGGGTGTGGAGGTCGATCATGCCCGGGGCCAGGATCCGGCCCCCGCAGTCCACATCGCCCTCCTTGTGCCCGGCGCCCAGCCCCTGGATGACGCCATTCTCCAAGCAAAGAGAGGTCTCCTTCACAAAGCTTGTCCCGTCGAAAATCCTCGCGTTGAACAACACCTTTTTGTTTGATGCCACGCCGCTCCTCCTCTAGCTTTCGGCAGCGCATAAATAACGGAACGCCGTCCGGGCAGCTCCATACAGCGCCGCGTCGTTGCCCTTTTGCGCCGCCAAAACCGGGACGTACCCGTCGCCGCACGGCGCGCCGATGTTATAATACCGCTTGAGCAGGTCGTCCCACCAGTATTCCCTCGTTTCGATCAGACCGCCGCCGATCACGATGACGTCGGGATCGAAATGATAGGCGCAGGTGGCCAGCAGGATGGAAAAGTCCCATATATATTGGTTCAATACCTCAATGGCCCGGGCATCCTCCTGCCGGTACAGCTCAAAAAACTCGTAGCCGGAATGGATCCTTTCCCCGGCGGCCTTATCGTTGTAGCTCGTCCACAGGGCGGTCCCGGAAACATAGCGTTCGGCACAGCCGCGCTGGCCGCAGCTGCACGGACGCCCGCCCGGGTACATGATGCCGTGCCCCACCTCTCCCATGGCGTTGCGGGACCCCGTCACGATCTCCCCGTTGTGGATATAGCACCCGCCAAGCCCCGTTCCAACAAAGATCCCCAATATATCCTTGTATCCCTTCGCGGCGCCGACCCATTCCTCCCCCGCGATGGCGGCCCTACAGTCGTTCCCAAGGTAGACCGGCAGCCCGAAGCGCTCCTCCAATTCCTTGCGGATGGGCCGCCCCACCCAGTTTTTATAATTGAGCGAGCACGAAACGACCAATCCCTTATCGGTGTCAACGGCGCCGTTGCACCCGATCCCGATACAGCTCACGTCGTACTTTTGCAGAAATGACTGGATGATGGCGCGGTATGTATCGAGAAAAAAGTCCCCGCTCTTTCCGGTGTTCTCATAACGGGTTTTTTCCAGCATCTCCCCGGTGTCCGAAATGACGGCGCCGGAAATCTTTGTGCCGCCGGAATCGATCGCGATCGAATACATACTCTTTCCACCTTATTAGTCAATTTGGAAGGAAGCCAGCCGCCCGATGAGCTTTGCCCGTATGTTTTCATAGTCGCGGTAGTCCCTCGAGTATCCAAAATGGATTTCCGGACGGGTGGAGTAGACGTCAAATTCCACCTTCGCCTCTTCAAAGGGCGTGAGGACCGGGTCGAGGTACAGCTCGCGCATTTCGCGCAGGGAAACGCCTTTCTCCTCGAGCATCCTAAAAAGGTTATAGTCCTGGAGCCCCAGCCGGATGTTTTCCCACCGCACCGAGGAACAGGGCTTGCCATTGTGGTTTGGGTAGACATAGAACATGTCCCCGGAAAGCCAGGAGGGGTCCTTGTAGCTGACCCGGTTCCAGGGGTCGGAGGGCCAGATGGCAAATTTCCAGTTTTCATATCCGTCCATGTCCATCTGATAGGTCATCCAGCTTGTGAGGCGGGCCTCGATAAGGGGGGACTGGATAAAGGTGTTGGGGTGGTCGGGCGTGCAGCAGATGGCCCAGTCGAACGTTCCGCCGCGCTTGCGGTTTTGGTCCTTGACCTTCATCACCATCTCCCGGTGGCACAGCACGCCGGAAAAATGGGTGACAAGGTTTTTCTCCTGCTCGCCATAGGTTTCAATGATCTCCTCGTTAAAGACGCCCAGCCGGATATTGACCCTTAATTCGGGGACGAACCCCTTGATGGTCTCCATCCATTTGCCGCACACCTCGACGTCCACCGGCTCGTCGCTGAAGAGGCTAACCCTCTCCCAAAGCCCCTTCTCCACAAAGTGGTAAAACAGGAGCCGCACATATTCCCCCAGCTCCGCCTTCTTGTGCATGTACTTATATAGCCCATCCGACTCGTCATAATAACGGATCCGAACGCCGTCCGAGTAGTCGTCGAACGGATTCCCCGGCGCATTCTTGCCGGCGTTTTCCTTGATGTTCATGACCTGCCCTTGCGCGAACTGCCCCTCCGCGACGCCGGCCCAGATATAAATCAGCCCCATGAGATCGATCTCTCTGCACATATGGTACTTTTCACAGAGCGCAAGATACCGGTCCATGACGTCAAAATTGCACCAAAAGCGCCCGTCCTTCCCCTTATAGACCTTCACGATGTTGTGCTCATACAGGTCGCTGGGATACTCGTATTCGGTGCAGCACATCTGTCCGTTCCAGGGGAATTCGCTGACCACCAGGGTCGTGGTGCTGATCCCCACGCTGGAAAGCTCCTTTAGCATGTTTTCGATCACGGCAAAGTGATCCTCGCCCCACAGCCTGACCCCGAACGTCTTGGCCCAATTGCTGGGATGCTGCCACAGGTAGAAGTGATAAACGGAGTTTTCCCGCAGCGACGGCAGCACGACCGGCGCCACCCTCACGGTGGCGGACAGCGTCAGAATCCGCTCTTCGTCGCCGAATCCGGCCTGATGGTAGAACGTAAAATCAATGGAAATTTCGTCCCCCTCAAACTCCGGGAGCACGGCGCCGTCCACCCAGACGGCCTGGGGAACGAGCTCATCAAGGCTGCAATTTCCCACCTCGAGGATGGGGTCCGCGGTCAGGGTCCCGGCGTCGTCCGGGACATATCCCTCGAAGCGCATTTGCAAATCCTGAACCAAGGGGGTCGAGGCTTTCATCTCGATGCGCACCCGGTCATAGAGCCCGTCCCAATTGAGATAGTTCGTCTCGTCCAGGCAGCACATGCACCGCCGGTCGGTACGCACCAGCATTTGAAAGGCAAAGCGCTCGTTCTTGACAGCGGTGATCGGCAAAAACGGGCGGTCGAAAAAGCTTTCCCGAAGCTCCTGTTTGCGGACATGCTTAAACGCAGAGTCCACCAGGCAGGCTTTTAATATCATATAGCTCCCTCCAGATTCTGTAGATACGTTGTGTTTCCATTAAGCCTTGATCCCGCTCATGGCTATGCTTTCCACAAACCGTTTCTGCAAAAGCACATACCCGATGAACGGCGGGACAAATACGAGCGTGGCCCCCGCCATCATCAGCCCGTAGTTGGTGCCGTAGTTCGTGCGCAGCATAGCCACCGCAAGGGTCATGGTCCGCATGTGGTTGTCGCTCACCATCACCAAAGGCCAAAGGAAGTCGTTCCATACTGTGATGAAGGTAAAGATGGTCAGCGAGACGATGGCCGAACGCGCGACGGGCAGCACCACATTGATAAACGTGATCCTCTCATTGGCTCCGTCGATCCTGGCCGCCTCGAGCAGGTCGTCGGGGATCGACATCATCGACTGGGTCATCAAAAAAACGGTAAATGCGTTGACCACCGGCAGCATCAGGATAAAATGGGTGTTGTTGAGCCCCATGGCGCTTACAATGATATACATGGGGATCAGCGTGACCTGCCCGGGGATCATCATCGTCAGGATGATCCCATAATAGAGGGCGTTCCTGCCCGGAAACTTCTTTTTGGCGAAGCCATAGCCGGCCATCGCGCCTAAAATGACGTTGATCAGGATCGCGCCCGCCACCACGGCCGCGGAGTTTAAGAAGTACCTGACAAAGTCCAGGGACACGAAGATCCTTTCATAGTTGGTGAAGCTGTATTCAGAAAAATCCCAGGAGACCGTCGTGGTGAAATTCGAGGTCATCGACATCATCGCCATATAGATGAGAGGCAGAACCATCAGGGCCGTGATTCCGGTGAGCAGCAGCATCCAGGCAATCTTTAAAGCTTTGCGCATTTTAACTCCCCTCCCTTAAATGGAGCCGTCTCCCGAGCGGTTGAGAACCTTCGTCTGGACAAAAGAGATCAAAACGATGATGATGAGCAGCACATAGGCCTGCGCGGAGGCATAGCCGAGATTGAACTGCTTGAAGCTGGTGTTATAGATCGTCATGACCATGGTGGTCGTGCTAAAGCCCGGCCCGCCCTGGGTGAGAGAGAAGACCAGATCGAACGCCTGAAAGGACCAGATGGTGCCGAGAATGACGATGAGGAAGGTGGACGCACGCAGCAGGGGGATGGTGATGTAGACGAGCTTCTGCCCAAAGCTGCACCCTTCCACATCGGCGCTCTCATAAAGGGATTTGGGAATATCCAGGATGGCGGCAAAATAGATCACCATAAAGTATCCCAGGTTGCGCCACACCGTCACGATACAGGCGCTCATCAGCGCGTGGTTGATGTCCAGAAAGGTGACCGCCGGTATGCTCAGCAAGCCCAAAGCCTCGTTTATCAGGCCGGTCGGCCCCATAAACGCCCTCCAGATAATGCCCGCGACCATGCTGGAGGCGATCACCGGGACGAACAGCGTGCCGCGGATGAACTGGCTCCACCTCCCCTGGCGGAAGGTGGACAGCCAGAACGCGAGCAAAAGGGCGAGCACCGTCTGCACCGGGACCGTGACGACGGTATAGATCAGCGTGTTTATCATGCTGGCCCGCAGCACGGGGTCCCGGATGAGCTTTGCATAATTGTCCCATCCGGTGAACACCGGCGCCCTGACGCCATCAAAATTTGTAAAGCTGTAGTAAAGGGAGATGAAGATCGGCACCACGGACATGAGCAGGACGACCAGGCAGATGGGGGCGATGTATACATAACCGGTGAGATCCGTCTTTCTCTTGTTCCTGCGCATACAAGCCCTCCTAACTGATGTTGCCGCTATCGGCGGTCATTGGTTCCTGCTTTTGAAGTCGGCGATCGCCTGATTGCCGTACTGCTGCGCCTCCGCCAGCCCTTCGTCGATGGAGATCTGATCGTTCATGATGAGCTGGATCTGCTTGAGCAGATAATCATAGACCAGCGTCCCTTCCAATGTCGCGTTGAGGGTGCGCATCTTGCCGCCGTCCTTGAGATAGGCGTCTTCAAACAGGGGCGAGCCGAGATAGGGCACATCCTTGCGGGGAGAGGCCTGGGTATGGAATTCATGGAGCCGGTCTATGCCCTCCTTGCTCAGCACATGCTTGATCAGATCGACCGACAGCTGCGGGTCGGAGCTGCTCGACATCAAGGTGAGATAGTCGGTCGGCGCGAAGGTCCAGGATTCCTCATCCTCCAGCGCGGTGACATAGCCCCATTCGAGGTCCGGATAGTTGGGCAGATAATTGCACGCATCGCCCGAGGAGACCATGGTCATGGCGCCTTTTCCGGAGCAGAAGTGGCTGACGAAAATGTCGTTGAGGGTCACCGACGACCACTCGGGCGGCACGACCTTGTCCACATGGATCAGGTCGTATAAAAACTGAAGGGATTTCTTTCCCGCGGGCGAGTCGATGATCACCTCGTCCCCCGCCTCGTTGTAGATGTCGCCGCCCGCCTGCCAGAGGAACGGATAATAGGTGGAGGGCAGGAGCCCATAGTAAGAATCGGCGAACGAGGTGACATATCCCCATTGGTCGATATTGCCGTCCCCGTCCTTGTCCTGGGTGGCGGCCTTTGCTATGCGCCGCAGGTCCTCCCAGGTCTTCGGCGGCTGCTCACCCAGCTCGTCGAGGATCGTCTTATTGTATAGGATGACGCGGGGATCCCCCGAGGCAAAGGGCACGCCATACTGCCCGCCCATGATGTACCCGCTGTCCCAGGCGATGAAATTGTCCTTCTCCTCCTGGGTAAAGTAGGAGTTCACGTCCGCGACCGCCCCCATCGTGATAAAGGGCGGGTACATCTCAACATACATGTACCCCACATCCGGGCCGGCGTTCCCGGCGATGGAGGTCAGATACTTCTCCTCATACCCCTCCCAGGGGATGACCGTAAACTCCACTTTACAGTTGTTCTTTTCTTCAAAGCTCTGGATCACAGGCGCCCAGATTTCTTCATCGAGCGCGTCGACGGTCGCATAGGGAGGCATCCACCAGGTGAGCTGCTTGGCTTCGCCTGGAGCGGAGGCGTTTTTTTCCGATCCGGCCGGTGAACCGCACGCGGCCAATGAGGTCATCAATGCGCATGCCGCCAGGAGAGCGATAACTCGTTTCATCGTAACGTTCCTTTCTCATCATGGTGTGTTTTTCATTCGGTTCTGCATCGTGGAAAATGTCGATTATGTATATTACATCCATATTATATATTAGCAAATCAAAAATTTATATATAATTTCATTCATACACTAGAAAATTCTTTCACAAAGCGGTATAATTGACCAGGAGGCGAAAAAGATGGACATCATCCTGGACCAGCAAAAAATCATGGAACTGCTGAATAATTTCACCGCTTTGATCGATGTGAAATTCACGCTTCTGGACGTCCAGTTCAACGAGCTGCTGGTCACAAAGGCGAAGCATCCGTTTTGCGCCTACATCCAGTCCCACCCCATCGGCTATCAAAAGTGCTATGATTCGGACAAAAGCGCCTTCGAGAAGGTCACCGCTTGCAGGGATCAATTTGTTTACCGATGCCATGCCGGACTGATCGAGGCCTGCTTTCCCGTGATCGAGCGGGATACGGTCATCTCCTATCTGATGTTCGGCCAGATCCTGGACAATACGTCCATCCAAAAGCAGTGGGACGAGGTGAAGGAGCGGTGCTCCTGGTATCCGGGGATCGAGTCGCTGGAGGACCATTTTTTTCACCTCAAGCAGTTCGACCTGCATGAAATCGAGGCCTGCGCCTCGATCGTATCGGCCTGCACGGCCTATGTCTGGCTCAGCGAACTGGTCCGCTCCAAAGAGCCGAATTATGCCCAGCGGATCAGGGCCTATATCGACACGCATTATCACCAGCCCATCACCCTGGACGATATTTCCGCTGAAATCAAGCTGGGGAAGACCATGCTCTGTCAGATCGCCCGCTCCCAATTGGGGGACACCGTCAACAAGCTGATCGCAAAAAAACGCATCGAGGCGGCAAAGGCCTATTTGGAGACGACAAACTACCCCATTTCACAGATCGCGGAACTTGTCGGGATCAGCGACTACAATTACTTCACCAAAATATTCAAGTCCCACACTTCCATGACGCCGACGCAGTATAAGAAGCAATTGCAGCTGAAATGATCCCGCACAAAAAGGGAGGACCGCCGGCCGGCGGTCCTCCCTTTTATTTAACTTTCCCGATCCACCTTGTGGAACTGCTTGAGGTTGCCGATCTTCTGCCGGCGCTGCTCCAAGATTGCCTCGACCTCTTCCAATGGGATCTCCTGCTGCGCCATCAGCACCAGCAGGTGATAGAGCAGGTCGCAGATTTCATTCTCGGTGTCCTCGTTTTTGCCGTTCTTGGCGGCGATGATCACCTCCGAGCACTCCTCGCCGCATTTCTTTAGTATTTTATCCAGCCCCTGCTCGAAGAGATAGCAGGTATAGGAGCCCTCCCGGGGCTCCCGTTTTCTCTGCTGCACGACCTCGTAAAGGCCGCGGATCACGTCCTGCATCGCGCTATTCCTCCTTTGGCTGTAATGGAATATCCTTAAAAAAGCAGCTGTGGCTGCCGGTGTGGCAGGCGGGCCCGGTCTGCTCCACGACGGCGAGCAGGGTATCGTCGTCGCAGTCGGCGTGTAAAGAGACCACCCTTTGCAGATGCCCCGAGGTCGCCCCCTTGTTCCAGAGCTCCTGCCGCGAGCGGGAATAAAACCAGGTATACCCGCTCTCGAGCGTGCGCCGCAGGCTCTCGCGGTTCATGTAGGCGAGCATCAACACCTGGCCGGTGGAATACTCCTGCACCACGCAGGGGATCAGCTCGGACTTCTGAAAATACCGCTCCAAATCCATCTTCATGGCCACCCCCTTCACACTTTCCGCACCGGGATGCCCCGCTTTCGCAGGTACTCCTTGACCTGCGAGACGGTCAGCTCCTTGTAGTGAAAGAGCGAGGCCGCCAGCGCCGCAGAGGCGCCCGTCTCCTCGAACACCTCGCCAAAATCCTCCAGCTTCCCGCAGCCGCCCGAGGCGATCACCGGCACCGGCACTTTTTGGCAGACCTGCCGTGTGAGCTCGAGGTCGAACCCGTTTTTGGTCCCGTCCGCGTCCATCGAGGTGAGCAGGATCTCCCCCGCCCCCAGGGTACAGACCCGCTCGGCCCAGGCGAGCGCATCGAGCCCGGTGTCGATCCGTCCGCCGTTTACCACCACATGAAAGCTCCCGTCCGCGCTGCGCCGCGCATCGATGGCCACCACCACGCACTGGCTGCCGAAGCGGTCGGCCGCCTGCCTGATGATCTGCGGGTCCCGCACCGCCGCCGAATTGATGGACACCTTGTCCGCCCCGGCGCGCAGCAGGGGCGCGTAGTCGTCGACCGAGCGGATCCCGCCCCCCACCGTCAGCGGGACGAAGACGTTCTCGGCCGTGCGCCGCACCACGTCGAGCATGGTGCCCCGCCCCTCATGGGTGGCGGTGATGTCCAGGAAGGTGATCTCGTCCGCGCCCTGTCTATCATACTCGATGGCGCATGCCACCGGGTCGCCGACCTCCTTGATCCCCACAAAGTTGATCCCCTTGACCACCTTGCCGTCCCGCACGTCGAGACAGGGGATGATCCGTTTTGCCAGCATGGCTGCTCCCGCCTTTCCTTATCTTTCCCGCGCCGTCTGCAGCGCCTCGCGCAGATCGAGCGTCCCCTGGTAAATGGATTTGCCGCAGATCGCGCCGTAGAGCCCCATCGCGTGCAGCGCGGCGATGTCGCCGATGTCCCGCACCCCGCCCGAGGCGACGATGTCGCAGCCGACGGCGTTTTTTAAAGCCTCCAGCTGCCCGAGGTTGGCCCCCTCCAGGGTCCCGTCCCGGCCGATGTCGGTATAGATGATGGTGCGCACCCCGGCGCGCTCCATCTCGCGCGCCAGGTCGAGGTAGCCCACCTCGCTGCGCTCGAGCCAGCCGTTTGCGGCGACGCAGCCGTCTCTGGCGTCGATCCCGACGGCGATCCGGCCCCCGAAGCGGGAGACCGCCTCGCGCACGAGCGCGGGGTCCTCGAGCGCCGCCGAGCCGAGGATGACACGCTCGATCCCGTGCGAGAGATAATCCTCCACCGTCTGCATATCGCGGATTCCCCCGCCGAGCTCGATTTTGAGCGAAGTCTCCTTCGCCACCAGCTTAAAAATGTCCGCGTTGACGGGGCGGCGCTCCTTGGCGCCGTTGAGGTCCACCATGTGCAGCCACCGGGCGCCCGCCGCCTCAAAGCCGCGCGCGGCCGCCAACGGGTCGGGCGCGACCTGCTCGGCGGTGGCAAAGTCCCCTTTATAAAGGCGCACGCAGCGCCCGTCCTTGATGTCGATGGCCGGTAAAATAATCATGCTATACTTTCAACTCCGCAAAATTTTTGAGAATTTGCAGCCCCGCCGCCGCACTCTTCTCGGGGTGGAACTGCGCGCCGTAGACATAGCCGCTGTGCACCAGGGCGGGAATCTTCTCCCCATATTCGGTGTAAAGGGAGATGTACCGCTCCTCGGTGTGGGCGCAAAAGGAGTGGACGAAGTAAAAGTATTCCCCCTCCCCCATCCCTTGGGTGAGCGCGCAGGGGTTCTGGAGCTTCACCTCGTTCCAGCCCATGTGGGGGATTTTGAGCCCCGGCGCCTCGAGCTGCCGCACCGTGCCGGGGATCAGCCCGAGCCCCGCGCTCTCGCCAAACTCATAGCCCCGCTCGAAGAGGATCTGCATCCCCAGGCAGATTCCGAGTAAAGGCTTCCTGGCGGCGCTATGCCGGATCGCCGGGATCACGCCGGCTCCCTCCAGCTTTTCCATCGCCTCCCGGAAGGCCCCCACCCCCGGCAGGATGACCCGGTCCGCCCTGTCGATCTCCTCTTCGCTGGCCGTGACGGTGTACTCGATCCCAAGATAGCGCAGGGAATTGCACAGGCTGTACAGGTTCCCCGCCCCGTAGTCGATCACCGCGATCAATCACAGCACCCCCTTGGTGCTGAGCACGCCGCCGTCCGTCCTTGCCGCCGCAACCTTCAGCGCATGGGCGAAGGCCTTAAAAAGCGCCTCGGCCTTGTGGTGGTCGTTGGCCCCGTAGGGGACGCTCAGATGCAGGGTAATCCCCGCGTTCATCGCAAGGGCCCTGAAAAACTCCTCGACCATCGCGGTCTCCATCCCGCCCATCATGGCGTGCTGGAAGGCGCACTCGAAGCGCAGGAAGGGCCGCCCGCTCACATCCAGCGCGCAGAAGCCCAACGCCTCGTCCATCGGTACGTAGAAGCTGCCGTACCGGGCGATCCCGCCCTTGTCGCCCAGCGCTTTACAAAGCGCCTGGCCGAGCACGATCCCCACGTCCTCGATGGTGTGGTGGCAGTCCACCTCGAGGTCGCCCGCCGCCTTGACGGCAAGATCGATCCCCGCATGGGTGCAAAGCGCCGTGAGCATATGGTCGAAAAAGCCGATCCCGGTTTCGATCACGCCCTTGCCCTTTCCATCCAGATCAAGCGAAACGGCGATGTCGGTCTCCCGGGTCTTGCGGCTGAGTTCTGCCTTTCTCATCTTCCTTCGGCCTCCTTGGCTTGTAGTATCTCCTCGAGGGCGGCGAGCACCGCCCCGTTCTCCTCCCCGGTCCCGGCGCTGATCCGCAGATGGTCCCCCATCAACCGCACTGCGATCGAGCGGCGCAGCAGCGCCTCGTGGACCTCCTTCGCCCCCGTCAGCTCAAAGAAGGCAAAGTTGGTGCTGCTCCCGCAGACCCGCCCGATCCGCCCCGGGAAGCGTTCTTTGAGCGCTTCGATCCCTGCACAGAGCATCTCCGCGCGCGCGTGCAGCGCGGCGCTGAGCTGCGCGATCCTGTCGGGCTCGCGCAGCAGCGAAGCGCAAAGCGCCTGGGTCACGGCATTGACGTTATAGGGGGATTTGGCCGCCTTGATCGCGTCGATCAAGGTTTTGTTCCCCGCGGCAAAGCCCATGCGCAGCCCCGCCGCGCCATAGGCCTTCGAGCAGGTGCGAAGGATCAGCAGGTTGTCGTATTTTGCGATCAGGTCCATCCCGCTGCGCCCGTTCCCCGCGAAGTCCATATATGCCTCGTCGAGCACCACCAGCGCCCCCACCGAGGCGACCAGCCGCTCGATTTCATCCTGCCCGATCAGCAGCGAAGTGGGGTTGCAGGGGTTGGAAAAGATCAGCACGTCGGCCCCCTCGCGGTTTACCGTCCCGATCACCCGGTCGATATCCACCGAGTAGTCCGCGTTTTTGGGGATCAGCACATGCCGCAGCTCGGCCAGGGCCGAATAGAAGGAATACATCGAGAAGTCGTATTGCAGGGTGCAAAGGGTCATCTCCCGCTCCATCAGGCACCCCTCGATGATCGAGATCAGCTCGTCCGAGCCGTTGCCCGCCACCACCTGATCCTGGCGAAGGCCGAACTGCCGTGCAAAGAGGGCGCAGCACTCGGTCGCATAGGGGTCGGGGTAGCGGTTGAGCGCGGGGGAGCTTTTCAGCAGCTCTTCCAGCAGCTGCCCGTCGGGAGCGTAGGGGCTCTCGTTGGCGTCCAGCCGGATCTGGTAGCTGCCGCTGATCGGGTCGTAGGGGATGAGGGCCCGCACCTTTTTGGGCAGTTGATAGGCCATCTTTTATTCCCCCTTACAGCGCCTGCTCGTCAAAGCGCACCGTGATCGAATTGGCGTGGGCGCTCAGCCCCTCGGAATTTGCGATCCTTACGATGTCCTCCTTCGCCTCCTCGAGCGCCTCGCGGGTGTAGTAGATGAAGCTGCTGCGCTTCACGAAGCTGTCCACCGACAGGGGCGAAAAGAAGCGGGCCGTGCCGCTGGTGGGCAGCACATGGTTCGGGCCCGCGAAGTAATCCCCCAGCGGCTCGGGCGCATACTGCCCGAGGAAGATCGAACCGGCATTGTCGAGCTTTCCCACATACTCCATCGGGTTTTCGCAGACGACCTCGAGGTGCTCGGGCGCGATGAGGTTGGCAAGCTCCACCATCTCCGAGCAGCTGCGGCAGACGATGGCCGCGCCGTAGCCGGAGAGGGACTGATCAATGATCGCCTCCCTGGAGAGGGCGGCCTTCTGCCGTCCGAGCTCGGCGATGGTTTCCCTAGCGATTTCCTCGTCGGTGGTGAGCAGGATCGCGCTGGCCAGCGGGTCGTGCTCGGCCTGGGAGAGCAGGTCGGCCGCCAGGTACCGCGGGTTGGCCGAGCGGTCGGCCATCACCAGTATCTCGCTGGGCCCGGCGATCATGTCGATGTCCACCGTGCCGTAGAGCAGTTTTTTGGCCGTGGCGACGTAGATGTTCCCCGGCCCCACGATCTTATCCACCCGCGGGACGGTCCCGGTTCCGAAGGCGAGCGCCGCCACCGCCTGCGCCCCGCCCACCAGAAAGACCCGGTCCACCCCGCAGATCGCCGCGGCGAGCAGGATGTCGGGGTTCGGCTTCCCATCCCTGCCGGGCGGGGTGACCATTACGATCTCGCCCACCCCGGCGATCTTGGCGGGGATGGCGTTCATCAGTACCGACGAGGGATAGGCTGCCGTGCCGCCCGGCACATAGAGCCCGACGCGGTGCAGCCCCCGCACCCTCTGCCCCAGGATGACCCCGTTTGCCTTCATGTCCACAAAGCTCTGGTGCTTCTGGCGGGTGTGGAATTCGGTGATGTTCTCCTGCGCACTGAGGAGCGCCTGCACATACTCCGGGTCGGCCGAGCTGAGCGCATCGTTGATCTCGTCCCGGCTGACCTCCAAGTCCTCAGGGCAGTAGCCGTCAAAGCGGGCGGTGTACTCGCGCAGCGCCTCGTCCCCACGCGCGCGCACGTCCCCGATGATCCCGGCGACCGCCTCGCTCACCTTTTTGTCCACCGCCTCGCCGCGGTCGCGAAGCTGCCCGAGCAGCTCGTATTCGTCCTTTCCGTTGGCATAAGTCAAACGCATCATTTCATTTCCTCCCCCACATATCGTTCCGCCCCGGCGATCACCCTGCCGATGGCTTCCTTTTTTAACTTCATGGCCGCGGTGTTGACGATCAGCCGCGCCGAGACCGGCGCGATCTCCTCCACCACCTGCAGCCCGTTTTCTTTTAAGGTGCTTCCCGTCTCCACGATGTCCACGATCGCATCGGCCAATCCCAGGATCGGGGCGAGCTCGACCGAGCCCTCGATCTTCACCACGTCGACGTCCATCCCCTTCTCCTCGAAGAAGCCCAGCGCCACCTTCGGATACTTGCTGGCGATCACCTTCGCGTTATATCCGGAATAAAGGTCATCCCCGTTTTTACAGGCCACCGCAAACCGGCACCGTCCGAATCCAAGGTCCAAAACCTCGTAAAAGCTGCCGCCGTTTTCCAGGATGGTGTCCTTCCCGACAATGCCGATATCCGCCACCCCGCTCTCCACATAGGTGAGCACGTCCGCCGCCTTGGCCAAAATCACCTGCAGCCCGCTCTCCCCCAGATGGAAGATCAGCCGGCGGCCCTTGTCATGCAGCTCGCCGCAGTCATACCCGAGGCTCTCGAGCATCTCCACCGCCTTGCGCTCGAGCCGGCCCTTGGTCAGCGCGAGGGTGACGGTGTTCTCCTTCGTCTCTCCGGTGGCGGGGCCGCTCTGCGCGACCAGCGAGGCGTTCACCCCGAAGCCGACGGCCGGGCGCGCGGGCCCAAACTGGCCGATCAGGTTGTCGTACCGCCCGCCGAGCAGGACCGGCTCGCCGATCCCGGCAAGGTATCCCCGGAAGATCACCCCGGTGTAGTAGTCCGCCTGGCCGACCAGCCCGAGATCGATGAGCACATGCTCGCCGGGGTCCGCCCGCGAAAGCTCCAGGTAGAGCTGCTCGATATCATCCAGCGCCCGGGCGGCCTCGCCCCCCTCGACCAGCGCTCTGGCCTGCGCCAGGATCTCGCTGCCGCCGAAGAGGCGGGGCAGGACCCACAGCGCCTGCGCCGCGCTCTGGGAGGCGTAGCCTTCCAGCAGGTCGCCAAGCGTCGCATAGCTCTTTTGGCCGATCAGCTCGCGCACCTGCTCCTTGACCTCCCAGGGGGCCTGCAGCTCGTTCATCAGGGCCTTGAAGAACCCGATATGGCAGATTTCCAGCCGGTAATCCGCCGAGAGCTCCCGCAGGCTCTCGGCCGCCAGCGAGAGGATTTCCAAATCACTTTCCCGTCCGGCGCCGCCGATCAGCTCGACCCCGGCCTGAGAAAACTCGGCGGCCTTGCCGCTGTGCTCGCGCGGGGTGGAATAGACCTGCTGATTATAGTACAGGCGCAGCGGCAGCGGAGCGTTCTGCAGCTTGGTGCTGCAGAGCCGCGCGATCGGCACGGTGCAGTCCGGGCGCATACAGAGCATGCGGTTCTGCGAGTCGGTCAGCTTGGCGGTCTGCTGCGGACGCACCTGCCCATAGGAGGAGCCGAACACGTCGCAATACTCCAGCGACGGGGTCATCACCTCGCGGAATCCGTGTCGGGCATAGAGACGGCAGAGCTTCTCCTGCACCCGCCGCAAACTCTCACATTCCCCGAACAGCAGGTCCCGCGTGGAGACCGGCGTCACCTTGTCGTATCGCTTCATTTTGGCACTCCCTCGTCATACTTTAGTGTGCTAATATGCTATCATATGAAATCAAATCTGTCAACCTGTTTTTAGTATAGCACACCCTCCCGGCAGGGTAAATCTTTTTTGGGCGCGCGACAGGACAGGGATCGTCAAAGAACGGGCCGCCGGCAATGCCGGCGGCCCGCGGATGCTTATTCTAAGACTTTATTACTGTGCTGTAAAATAGATGACGGTAAAGTCAAATTGCGAGGTTGCCGTCAGATTCGCATATGTCAATGTGTGAATCCCACTCGTACCGGAATTATCCACCACGCATTCTATTTTCGTCCCAAACGCTATTCTCGGCCGAACCTGGCCGGTCACATTCGTAAAGTTTTTCGTATAGCCGCTCGTTCCTATAAAGCGGGCATTTCCGCCGTAAGCGGGAAAGGGCAGGCCGACCAAATCGACCCGGTCCGCCGCCGGCGCTCCCGTCACCGCAGAAGACAGCACCAACGCCACATGCGCTACCACCATGTTCCCGGTCTTACAATAGGTCCCGGTGCTGGTAGAATAAGTCGCCGTCCCCTTTTCCAGCTTCACTTGGAAGGTCCCTATTTGGCTTTTATTCAGCTTCTCTCCACTAAGTTTTACAAGCGCCCCCTCAACGGAGGTTTTCACTGGGAACACAGGAGAACTTACCATAATATCATTGGCTGTGAGCGTTTCCCGTGCCACAAACTTTCCGTCGGCCTCACTTTTGGTGTATCTCTCATCCAAGAGCTGTTCCACTTCCATAAATCTTCTGTCAGTCTCTTCTTTGGAGCATCTCTCCTCCAAGAGCTGTTCCACCAACACATTGTCCGCGTTGAAATCTTCCATCGTCGGCTTGTCGGCTAAAATCCACTGGTTGAATCCAAGACCCGTTTTGTTCGTACTCGACATCGTTTTTTCCTCCGTATCGTTTGTTTTTGCTTTCACCTACGGGAGGAAACGGGCGAGGATTAACCGTCCGCGTTTTATTATCTACACAGAACTTTCTATCCCACCGTCTCTTCTTGGTCAAACACCCGCAGAACCGGGCGGCCCTTCGTGCCATCCCAGCGCCAAATACGCTCAAAATCAAAACCCGCATAGTCCGCCTGGGTGCCCATCTGCTGCGCGCTCAGCGGCGGACAGCCGGTATTGACCCCCACGTTGCCGTAGACGTCGGTCCCCACACCGTGGGCGGCGCCCGAGGCGCTGCTCCAATAGTTTGCAGCGAACTTCGAGGCTCCCGAGGAGATGAGATAGCCCAGAATCCCACCTTGGGCGAAGCAGGTCGCGCTGCCCGGGCGCAGGATACCGTCAAAATAATTTCCGGTTAAAGCCGCATCGTTGCCGCTGCGGTAGCCCAGGATCCCGCCCAGATGGATGTGCTGGACATCTCCGACGGTGAGGGTCGCGCTGCTGTAGCAGTTCTGCAAGGTCAGCTCGCCCCCCTCGCTGTTGCCAAGGATTCCTCCCATCCGCACAGTGTTCCCCTGCGTATCAAGTATACGGATGTCCGCTTCACTAAAGCATTGTCTGATTTGGTTATCGCCTCTGCTCGATTGAGCTACGATTCCGCCGCCGATTAAACCCTGCTCCAGATTGAAGCTGCAGGATGCGTCGACCCCGAGGTTTTGGATCGTTGCCCCGCCGAGCTGGCCGAACACCCCGCAATATGTTGCGGACCCGGTCATGGTGAGGTTTTTGATCCGCCGTCCCCCGCCGTCGTAAACGCCGCGAAACGGCTGGTCAGACCCGACCGCAATCCAGTTGTCATAGACGGAGCAGTCGAGATCAGAAACCTGCAAAAAATACTGACCGCTCTCCAGATGGCTGCCGTCGTTTATGTGCTGCAGCTGCTGCGGGGAAGCGACCAGGAAGGGGGAAGCCGCCGTACCCTCTCCGGCATAGAAGGCGCCTTTTGTCCCCGCCGCGCAGCCGCAGGTGGGCGGGAGCTCGAAGGTATGCTCCACCGAGCGCGCCCGGTCCAGGCCGCCGCGCCCGGACTGGACCTGCGCCGTCACCGCCAGGGTCCAGGCGCCCGGCTCTGCAAAATCATAGCGCAGCGGCAGGTGGACACTGACCTCCCCGTCCTCCATGATCCGTACCCGCGCCTGCACCTCGGGTACGCCCGTGGCGGTGCCGCCCCCGTAAAGGGCGAAGATGTAATCCTGCGCCCTCGGTGAGCGGGCAAAGGGAATGTCCACCCCGTATTCGCTCGTAGAGCCGCCCTCGACCTGCACGCTCACCTGCCCGGCGGCGGCCGCCGGGAGTGCCAGCAGCACCAGAAACCATATGCAGAGAAGCCCCTTTTTTATCCTGATCCCCTTCCTACAATTGACCGTTAGATAGGTTATCTTCCGGTCGCCAGGAGGCAGGGATAGAAGGGAAATCCGCCCGTTTCCCTTGCAAAGCCCGGAAAATCAGGATATAATTGGGGTATATGGAGGCTGCGTCGGCATGAAGGATGAACACCGTTCCAAAACTGCCCGGCGGCGGCCAACAGGATAACCTATCTAACGGTCATTTAAATACCAAGCGGCCCCCGCTCTTGACAAAAGAGCGGGGGCCGCTATCTGTTTTTTAAGGTTACTGCTCTACCCTGTTCACGGCCATCATCGACCCGTCGCTTTCCAGCTCGATCGTGACGCCGTACTGCCCGCTCTCCGAAGTCGTGAGCGTGGCATCAATCGTCAGGGAGTCCACCGCATCGGGGGCGAGCGCCTCCGTATAGGTCTTGCCCGTTTCCCTTAGTTAAAGATATTGTTGGGTATCTCAAGATGTGTCATTCGATTTTGCCGATAAAGCGGTAGAAGATTTCCACTTCCTGTTCCCGGCTTCCGTCCTCACTTTTGACCGCTTCATGGACAAGGATTTTTTCAATCAGCGTATTCAGAAGTTCAGCCGTCAATTCTGTGGGATTGACATACTGTTTCATCAGACCTATCCACTTTTCAGCGTCAACCGCTGTCTGGGCGGCGGTCTCCATCGCTTCGTGAAGCCGTTCAATTTTTACGTCCAATTCTCGCTGTTCGCCCTGATACTTTTCGGACAGCATATTGAAATTGTATTCTGTAATGCGTCCGGCAGACCAGTCCTCATACATTTTTGCAAACAGGGTGTCTACTTCTGCTTTGCGCTTTTCCGCCTTTTTCAGTTCGGCTGTCTGCCGCTTCCTTGCAGTATTGCGTTCCTTGTCGCTGGCGTTAAGTAGCCGTTTCAGAAGTTTGTCCCCATCCTGCTGTGCCAGCACAGACCAGTATTGCAGACGGGAAAGGACATAGGCGTAAAGCACATCATAGCGGATATAGTGCATGGAACACTGGTGCAATCCTTGCCCGTACTTGCTACAATGGTAGTGGGCATAGGGATTTTTGTTCTGGCTGTTCATACCATAGGCCAGCGACCAGCCGCAGTCCGCACATTTTACCAGCCCGGAAAATATCTGTGTTGTGCCGTTCTTCTGCCGTCTGCGCCTGTTGCAAATCTGCTCCTGTACTTGACGGAACACATCTTCGGAAATAATCGCTTCGTGGGTGTTCTCCACACGATACCATTCCTCTTTTGGCTTGCGTACTTTCTTCTTGTTTTTGAATGAAATGTTGGTCTGCTTATTGTGGACGCTGTGTCCGATATAGGTTTCCTCTTTCAGAATACTTTTCACCTGCGCTATCGTCCACGCATAGGCTTTTTCCTCCGGCGCTCCGGCATAGATATTTGCGAAAGTGCCGTATCTCTGGAAATTCAGCCAGCCGGGAGTAGGTACTTTTTCTTCGACCAAAATCCGTGTAATGCTGGCGGCTCCCCGGCCATGAACGGCAAGGTCAAAAATCTTTTCGATAATCCACCTTGTTTCCGGGTCAATCAGAAGATGGCCTTTCTTATCTGGGTCTTTGACATAGCCAAGCGGAGCATAGGCTCCATAGTGTGCGCCATTTGCGAACCGTGTCCGCATGGCCGCCTTTACCTTTTTGCTGGTCTGGCGGGCGTGCATTTCATTCAGAATGTTGAGGAATGGGGCAAGCTCATTCTCTCCGTTGATGGTGTCCACATTGTCATTGACAGCGATATAGCGGACGCCTTTGCTGGGAAAGTAGATTTCCGTGTACTGGCCGGTCAGAATGTAGTTTCTGCCTAAGCGGGATAAATCCTTCGTAACAACGCAGTTGATTTTCCCGTCCTCAATGTCATCAATCATTCTCTGAAAATCCGGCCTGTCAAAGTTCGTTCCAGACCATCCATCGTCGATATATTCATCTATGACATTCAGGCCATGCTCGGCGGCATATTGCCGGAGCATCATGCGTTGTGTCTGAATACTCCCGCTTTCTCCTTGCAGTTCATCGTCCCGGCTCAATCTCATATAAAGCGCCGTGTTGTAAATCGTAGTATTGTAAGGTTGTTTCACCGTAAAAATCCTCCTTCTAAAGAAACAACCCACGCTTACAATACTTTTGCTCTATGGCAATTATATCATAAGCGTGGGCGTGTTATCAATGATGGGCTATCAGGTTGAAGCGGCTTTTTCTGCGGTATGCCGCACCACATCTACAATCAGATCACCGAGGGGCTTCCCGCCTGCGGCGAAGTGTTCGGAGATTTTTATACGGTTGTTCCCACATACAAAATACTGCGTGCCGTTCTCTGCTTGTATAACCTGCCCTGTTCGGGGTGTAAAAATATCGCTTTCACTTTTTGCCATCCAGTGTCCTCCATATTCAGTTTTCAAGGTACAATGCCGCACAGAGGCGGCGAAAATTTCTGCTTATATCTATCACCTTTCCTTTACCGTGTGCCGCTGCTGACGTTTCAGTTCCGCCAGTATATCCGGCGGGATACGGTCAACCAGCCGCTGTAAATTGTCCAGTTCGCTTTTCAGCTTTGCCCGTTCCATCGTATCTTTCATCTTTCCTTTTTCGCTGGCCTTTGCCCTTGCTTCCAACTTCTCATTCTCCGCCAGCAGGTCATTGATTGTGACCTTGTACTTTTTCAACTGCCCGGAGAAATTCTCCATCTGCGGGAACCACTTTTTCAGCATGGAGAGGGCTTCCTCTTTTTTCTTTCCGGCGTTCAGCGGGTTAATGCCGTCCAGTGTGGCTTCAATGGCTCTTGCCTGCCGGGAGAGGGAAACCGCCTGTTTGAAAAGCCGGGTGGGGATATGCTTCCGGCCTGTCCTGCTGGCGCTCTCCCCACGCTCCAAGTCAGGATATTTCTCCACCATATAGGCGTGAAAATCGTCCTGCCACTTCGTCAGGTTTGCCCGGTTGCCGATAATCTCCTTTGCACACAGGCGGTTGTCCTTTGTCAGCGGAACAAAGGTCAAATGCAGGTGGGGCGTTTTCTCGTCCATGTGTACCACCGCCGACACGATATTTTCCCGTCCTACCCGGCCAATGAGGAAGTCCGCCGCCCTCTGGAAAAACGCCTGTATCTCCTTTGGGGATTTCCCCTTGAAAAACTCCGGGCTGGCAGTTACCAGCGTATCGACAAACCGTGTGCTGTCCTTGCGGGTTCGGCACCCGGCCTGTTCAATGCGGTTTTGAATGAAATGATAGTACCTGCCCTCTGGCTTGACGATATGAAAGTTGTACTTGCTCCGGCTTGTGTCAATGTCGGGGTTGCTGGCGTATTGTTCTTTCTGTCTTTCGTGATGGGCTTCCAGCGGCCTTGCCGGGTTGCCCTTGTGCTTCTCAAACCGCAAAATTGCGTGTTGTGCCATTCTGCTCCTTTCCCCATTCCTTTCCTATCCGGGGTTTTCCACAGGGAAAATCCCGCAGAAATTAGCTCGGATAGGATTGGAATGGATAGAATATAAATAAATCTTTTTAATCTTTGTATTTCTATATACCGTCCGGTTTTCGTACTTCCGGGGAGTGATTTCCTCACTTCATAAGTACGGTTTTCAGCCCTCCGGCGTACCAGAACCGGATTTCTTGAAGTCGGTGTTTGGAACCGCTTCATAGGATTTTGGGAAAATGCGGTTGGGTTTTCCACAGCCCTGCTTCTGGATCTCCACCAGCCCGGCGTATTGCAGTTCCCGCAGGGTGTTTACCGCTTTCTGCCGCCCACAGTGGAGCAGGTCAACCACCTCGCAGATGGGATAGTACAGATAAATCCGTCCGCAATCATCCGCCCACCCATTCTTGCGGGATAACTCTGTCCGGCGCAGGATAAAGGCGTACAGAACCTTTGCCTCGTTGGACAAGGGCTTGAATGTGGGGGCTTCAAAGAGGAAATTCGGGAGCCGGGTGAAGCTGAACGCCTTTTCCGGCTGATGGATATAGATGGTATTTGTCATAGTGCGTTTTGTGGACGGTTAGAAGCCCGTTTTCCGGGGCGGGCGATACTTTATACCACCAGCCCCGGTTTGGGGCTTGCGAAGCCTGATAAATCAAGGCTTTTTTCGCTCCTAACTGTCCACAGCAGACCTCCTTTTCCGTTCACTTTCTGTTTTCTGCCGCCTGTGAACTCTGGCGGCACAGCCGGGGCAGTATTTTGCCCGGTTGGATTTGGGGACGAACACACCGCCGCAGACCTCACAGCGTTTCAAGTCCTTATCCCGGAAAATCTCCGCTTCCAGCGTCCCGTCCAGCGGCAAGACCGCCCAGCGGAACCACTTACAGCAGACCGAGAAAGAAATCGTCTGCGGACAGGTGCAGGTGTCCCCATCGTCAAGGACAATGCAGTTGCCGTCCTCACAGCAACAGCACTCCCGGCGTATCAGGCTGGCCGCCTGTTTTCTCTGCGCCGGGGTCATGCGGTAAAGGGAACCGTCCGGCCTGCGTTCCAGCGGCGGCAAGTCTTTATAGGGGTTATCTCTCATGCGTTCCCTCCATTTTGCTTTCCGTTGCCGTTCTCCCCGAAAAGGTTTCCTGCCCCATTCCTGCGGCGTGTTCCGGCGTTGGCACGCTCCTCGCAACTTCGGGACATTTTGTCCCGAAGTCCGACTCCTTGCGGTGCTTCCCCAGCCGGGGTATTCCTTTTCGGACGGTCATTCTGTTTTCAAGGTGCCGTCCATCGATGAACTACCCTAAGTCTACACGAAAAAAATGCAATTCCCGGAATATTGCGAGAATTGCATTTTGATGAAGTTTACACTTTGGAAATTGCATTTTTGCAATCATTCTGTATAATGGAAGTATGCGGAGGAGGTGCGTATCTATGGCTTTACCCGGAACGCCCGGACAGCGGATTTCCGATTTATGCAACGGGAACCACATCACACAAAAGGAACTTGCGGAGAAGATAGGCGTTTCCGCTTCCCAGTTGAGCCGCATTGTCAGCGGCGAAACAAGAACGGTCAGCAGTGATATTCTCATAGGTGTGGCAAAGGAATTTAAGGTATCGACAGACTACATACTGGGCTTGTCTACCGTGAGCGTTCGTAAAAGCTACGATATTTCTGAATTAGGCTTGTCCGAGGGAGCCGTGAGGGGGCTTGTGACGGGTGCTGTTGATGTGCAAATCCTCAACCGCCTGTTGGAACACAGGAATTTTCCTAAGCTGATAGATTTGATACGGATTTATTTTCAGGATACGGCGGCAAAGGGCATAACAGCAAGAAACCAGCTTATCGAGATGGCAACGGCTTCCCTGTCCGACCTGATGAAAGAACACCCGGAACACCGGGCAGAAGCGAAGCAGGATTTACAGCTTTTGAACGCCCAAAAGATAGGGGAACATGAAGCGGAGATTGAAAAAATCAAAAATGTGTTCCTGGCTATCCTGCGGGACATTAAGAAAGACATTGACAACGGGGAACAGCCGGGAGAAGCTGTGACCGCCGCTATGTTCCAAGCCATGCGGGACGCACTGGCGGAACAGAAACAAAAACCACTTTCCATTGACGATGTAACGGCGATGATAGCTGGACAGATCGGACAGCTTACACCGATGGATAAAGAAACTGTTGAAATGTTCCAGCAGTTTGCGAAGAAGATGATTGAGCAGGCAGGAACAAAGTGATAAATTTGAATTGTGAGGGAAAATACAGATGAATCAAGGAAGAATTATTGTGATTACAGGCTCACCGGGGACAGGAAAAACAACAACTGCGTCAATTGTCGCAAAGGAATCAGATATGGATAAATCAGTGCATATGCACACCGATGACTTTTTTCATTACTTAAGCAAAGGCGCAATACCACCACATTTGCCAGAATCCAACGAGCAAAATCTGGTTGTCATTGAAGCCTTTTTAGAAGCTGCAAAGCGATATGCTCGTGGCGGATATGATGTAATTGTAGATGGGATTGTCGGGCCATGGTTTTTGGAGCCATGGAAAGCTCTTGCCCAAGAAGATTACGAGGTACACTATATTGTATTAAGAGCGAGTAAAAAAGAAACTATGAAGCGAGCTGTGGAACGCTCAAAATTAGATAGAAAAACAAATATTGAATTAGTGGAAACAATGTGGGAGCAATTTTCCGGTTTGGGAGTATATGAATCAAATGTCATAGACACAACTACATTCACAATTAAAGATACGGTTTCCGCAATAAAAGAAAGAGTTGCATGTGGGACGTCTTTACTATCTTAGACATTCCCATTTGTCAGGAAGATAGCAAAGCCAGCCGAGCCAGTCAACGGTCAAGATGAACGGCGCATTTCATGCGCCGCCGTTGACAGTCCCGCCCGTCTTTGCTAAAGGGTAATCAAGGCGGGAAAGCCCTAAAATGGCTTCACACCTATTTCAATAATTGGAGGAGATAAAAATGAGATCAGAAAAGGAAGTTTATGATATTGTTTTGAATTTTGCAAAAACAGACAAACGCATTCGCATGGTTACTTTGGAAGGATCTAGAACAAATACAAATATTCCGCCTGATGATTTTCAGGATTTTGATATTACTTTTTTTGTTACGGATATGGACAGCTTCACAAGTGATGATAAATGGCTAGATATATTTGGTGAAAGGTTGATTCTGCAAAAGCCGGAAGATATGGAATTATTTCCAGCTGTAGAAAAGGGATTTTCATATTTAATGCTGTTTACTGATGATGTTAAGATAGATTTAACTTTGCTGCCGCTGGAACTGATAGACGAGTATTTTACATGGGATAAACTGGTAAAGTTACTGTTGGATAAAGACAACCGTATCGTAAAGCCGCCAATACCAACGGATATAGACTACCACTTGCAGAAGCCTACTCAAAGAATGTTTGACGATTGCTGTAATGAATTTTGGAATACTACAACATATGTAGTAAAGGGCTTATGCCGCAAAGAAATTCTTTTTGCTATTGACCATATGAATGATATAGTACGAAAAGAATTGCTTCGCATGATTTCCTGGCTGATTGGTATCAAACAGGGATTTCATTTCAGTTTGGGAAAAAACTATAAATTTATGAAGCAATATGTCCCAGAGGAATTGTGGGAACGACTTATGTCCACTTATAATATGGATTCCTATCCCCATATGTGGGAATCCTTTGAACAATGTATGGCATTGTTCCGGGAGGTTTCGTCAGAAGTGGCATGCCAGTTGGATTACCAGTATCCACTATATGATGAAAAAATCAGTAATTATGTGATTCGGCAAAAGAAAAAATATGGCATTGAAGATGATAACAAATAAAATTTTTTCAATCGAAAAAATTTATTTTGATTATTCAATTTTGAAAAACTGAATACCTCAAAATCAGAAAGAGAGCGGCCAAGCACTTTGAGGGATTGGCCGCCTTGTCCACCCATCCAGCGGGACAGCGGGCGGAGGTCAAGGCCGGGTGTAAACCCGTTCATTTCAGCCTTGACGGTTGCCCGTTGTCCTGCTACTTTTCCGGGAGTGTGGCCACAACTTCGGGACACTTTGTCCACAAGTTGGAGCGTAGGACGAGGAACTGGGGCTTTCATATACGCCCTGTCTGCTGATGAGTCCAGACCTGCGCTTGCGGCTCCACGCCACGCAAGCACAGCCCTGTTTTCCTGCCGCTTCAAATGCCCTTGCCCTCCCCGGCGGCAACGGCATTTTCACGGCAACGCCGGCAGAGCGTATAACACACTACACTTTGCTTCGCAAAGTCGTGTGCCAAATGGGGGCGTTGCCCCCTTTGGAAACCCCCACAAGAAAAGGCGGTACGCTACCCCTCCACGGGGCGCATACCGCCTTTTCTTGTTATCCAGCCCTCCGGCTGTATCGGTTGAGCAAAAGTCCGCGTGGGATTGATGTGGTATCTTTAACTTTGGGAAACTCCGGGCTCCCAGCCGGTCACGTCCTGAAAGCCGTGCCAGCTCATGAAGTCGTCCCCCATCCGAAGCCGCCCGCTGCAAAGGATGGCCCAGACCCCGTCGGCGGGCGTGTCCTTTGGCACGGTAAAGCGCAGCTCCCCTTCGTCCGGGTCATAGAAGACGCTTTCGGTGAACTGGTCCACCAGCTTCTGTCCTGTTTTCTCCTCCCCGCACCCGGCGAGTGGGATACACGCCAGCAGCAGGCCGAGCGCGAGGGCCAAAAGTCGTTTCATCTGCCCAGCTCCTTTCTCATCCTTTAAAAGAAGGTCACCTGGCTGCTCTCGGGCAGGCCCGCCATGGCGCCCGCCTCCTTGAGCGTCTCGATCACCGCCTTGGACACCCCGCTGCGGGTGTTCACCTCGTCGATCGAGATGTAATCCCCCTGCGCGCCGGCCTCCTGCAGCTGCCTGGCCGCCGCTTCGCCCAGTCCCTTGAGGGAGGTGAAGGGCAGCCGGATCTTCCCGTCCTCGATCTGGTAGCGGGTCGCGTGGGAGAGGTAGAGGTCCACCGGCAGGAAGGAAAACCCGCGCGCGAGCATCTCGTTGATGACCAGCAGCGTTTGGTACTGGTCCTCTTCCTTGACGCTGCGCTCGTTCCCGCGCGATTTGAGCGCCTGCATACGGCGCTTGACTTCGCCCTGCCCGGCGATGGCGGCCGCCGCGTCGAAGTCGCCGCCGCGCACCGTGAAAAAGGCGGCATAGTAGGCGAGCGGCTCGTGCACCTTGTACCACCCCAGCCGGATGGCCGCGATGACGTAGGCGGCGGCATGGGCCTTGGGGAACATGTACTTGATCTTGAAGCAGCTGTCGATGTACCACTGCGGCACCCCGTGCTCCTTCATGGCATTAATGTGCTCCTCGGTCAGGAGCTTTGTCGCCTTGCCCTTTCGGGTGATCTCCATGATCTTGAAGGCCATCTTGGGCTCCAGGCCGTGGTGCAGCAGGTAGACCATGATGTTGTCGCGGGTGCCGATCACCTCGCTGATGGTGCAGGTGCCGCCTTTGATCAGCTCCTGCGCGTTGCCCAGCCACACGTCGGTCCCGTGCGAAAGGCCGGAAATCTGCAAGAGGTCCGAAAAGGTCTTTGGCTGCGATTCCATCAGCATGCCGCGCACGAAGTTGGTGCCCATCTCGGGCAACGAAAGAGTGCCGGTGTTGCAGTCGATCTCCTCCTCGCTCACCCCCAGTGCCTCGGGCGAGGTGAAGAGGGAATACACCTGCCGATCGCTCATCGGCACCGTGAGCACCGGGATCCCGGTCAGGTCCTCCAGGTGCTTATAGAGGGTCGGAACATCGTGTCCGAGGATGTCGAGCTTTAGGATGGTGTCGTGCAGCGAATGGAAGTCGAAGTGGGTGGTGGTGATGATCGAGTCGGCGTCGTCCGCCGGGCGCTGCACCGGGCAGAAGTCATAGACGTCGTAGTCCCCCGGCACGACCACCATGCCGCCCGGGTGCTGGCCGGTGGTGCGCTTGACCCCGGTACAACCCTGGGAGAGGCGCTCGATCTCGGCTTTGTGCAGCACCAGCCCCCGCTCCTCCATATACTTCATCACGAAGCCGAAGGCGGTCTTCTTGGCCACCGTGCTGATGGTGCCGGCCTTGAAGACATGGGTGGTGCCGAACAGCTCCTCGGTGTAACGGTGGGCGTTGGACTGGTACTCGCCGGAAAAGTTGAGGTCGATATCCGGCGCCTTGTCCCCGTCGAACCCGAGGAAGGTCTCGAACGGGATGTCATGCCCGTCCCGGCGCATCTCGGCCCCGCAGTGGGGGCAGTTTTTAGGAGGCAGGTCAAAGCCCGAGCCGACGCTGCCGTCGGTGATGAACTCGGAATATTTGCAGTCGGGGCAGACATAGTGCGGGGCCAGGGGGTCGACCTCGGAGATCCCCGCCATGATGGCGACGAAGGAGGAGCCGACCGATCCGCGCGAGCCGACGAGGTATCCGTGCTCCTCGCTGTCCTTGACCAGCTTCTGCGCGATGATGTAGAGCACCGAAAAGCCATGCTTGATGATCGAGCCGAGCTCGCGGTCCAGCCGGTTCTTCACGATGTCCGGCAGCGGGTCGCCATAGACCTCCTTGGCCCTCGTCCAGCACAGCCTCTGCAGCTCCTCCTCGGCCCCCTCGATCGTCGGGGTATAGGTGCCCATCGGGATCGGGCGCAGGCGCTCGATCCGGTCCGCTATCCTGTTGGTGTTCTCCACCACCACCTCGTAGGCCTTGTCCTCCCCGAGGTAGGAAAACTCCTCGAGCATCTCGTCGGTGGTGCGAAGATATAAGGGTGGCTGCTCACCCGCGTCCTTGAAGCCCTGGCCCGCCATCAAAATCTCGCGGAAGATGGCGTCCTGCGGCTCCAAGAAGTGCACGTCGCAGGTGGCGACCACCGGAATTTTTAGCTTCTCGCCCAGGCGCACGATGGTGCGGTTGAGATCCCGCAGCCCCTCATCGTCCGGCACCCGGCCCTCCCGGACCAGGAAGGCGTTGTTGCAGATCGGTTGGATCTCCAGGTAGTCGTAGAACTTGGCGATGTCGCAAAGCGTCCCCCAGCTCTTCCCGTCCAATATGGCCCTGAAAAGCTCTCCCGCCTCACAGGCCGAGCCGACGAGCAGCCCGTCGCGGTATTTGACGAGCTCGCTTTTGGGGATGCGCGGCTTTTTGAAATAATAATCGATATGCGCCTTGGAGATAAGGGTGTAAAGGTTTTTGAGCCCCATCTGGTTTTGCGCCAGAAGGATCATGTGATAGGGGTACAGCTTCTTGGGGTCCCCGCCGCCGAGGGCGGTGTTGATCTGCCCGATTTCATCGATGCCGTGGCGCTCGGACATGATCCCGCAGAGCTTTAGGAAAATTTCGGCCAGGATATTGGCGTCGTCCACCGCCCGGTGATGGTGGAAGCTGCCGAGTTTAAGTTTCTCCGCCACCGTGTCCAGCTTGTGGTTTTTCATCTCGGGGAAAAGGATGCGGGAGATGGCCACCGTGTCCACCGCCGTAAAGCGGTATGGGAGCTTATGCCGCCCGGCCGCCGCGCGCACGAAGCTGGTGTCGAAGGGGGCGTTGTGCGCCACCAGGATTTTGCTTTCACCGCAGAACTCGTAAAAGGCGCGCAGCGCCTCCTCCTCCTTCGGCGCGTCCTGTACCATCTCGTCGGTGATGCTCGTCAGCTCGGTAATCTTGGCGGGAATCGGACGCTCGGGATTGACAAAGGTGGAGAACCGCTCGGCCACCTCTCCCCCCCGCAGCTTGACCGCGCCGATCTCGGTGATCCGCTCGCTGCCGGCCGAAAGGCCGGTGGTTTCGAGGTCGAAGACGATGATCTCGTCGGCGAAGGCGGCGTTAAACTCCCCCTCGACCGCGCCGGCCATGTCGTTGACAAAATACGCCTCCACCCCGTAGAGGACCTTGAAATCATCTTTAAAGCCCGCCGCGGCGTTCATCGCATCGGGGAAGCCCTGCGCCACCCCGTGGTCGGTGATCGCCACCGCCGGGTGGCCCCATTCGTGGGCGCGCGCCACCAGCTTGGCGGCCGGGGTCATGCCGTCCATCGCGGACATGTTGGTATGTAGATGCAGCTCGACCCGCTTCTTCTTGGCGGCGTCCTGCTTTTTGACCTTGTCCACCTGCACGATATCATAGGGCCGGATGTTGAGCTCCTTGTCGTATTTGTCGAAGCTCACCTCGCCCGAAACCAGCAGGGTGTCCCCCTCCTGGAGCTCCTCGATCGGACCATTTTTACCCTTGTCCATAATGAGCTTAAGCGTGTGCGAGCCGGTATAGTCGGTGATGTCGATGGTGTAGATCACCTTGCTGCCGTCGCGCGTCTCCCGCTTCTCGATGAGGAAGACGTCGCCCCAGACGGCGCAGCGCCCCTCCTCGATCACATCCCGCAGCGGGGTCGGGCGCGCGCGCACCATCTTGCCCATGATCACCCGGGCGCTGTCCGGCAAAAACGGCAGGTCCCCGCAGTCGAACGGCAGGCCGCCGCGCGGCCGGGAGGCCGCGCCGCCGCCCCCTCCACCGCCGGCAGGCCGCTTCGGCGCCTGGAGAGGCACGACGCAGTCGGTCACCGTCTTTTTGTAAAGCTCGCTGTCCGGATTGATCTCACACTCCCCGCAAAAGGCAATCTCTACGCTCTTGCCGAAGCGCTGGCGGATTTCCCGTTTCAGTTCCCGGTCGCACCCGGCGCTTTGCAGCAGCTGCTCCCCGCCCCGGCGCAGCTCGATATACAGGGTGTCCCCCTCCAGCGAAAAACCCGCCCCGTCTAAAAAGCCGTTGATCGGCAGCCCCTGCCTGCGCAGATCGGCGCAGAGCGCGGGCAGCTGCTCGATCGAAAAAAGCCGCTCCGGGTAGGAGGGCGCAAATATGCAGCCGCCAAGGGACAGGCGCTCCTTGACGGCAGACTGTGCCTGTGCGATCGCCTCGGGGCTGATCAGCGTTTCGCTGTAAATCGCAATCTCGATCGTGCGCTTGCCCCGGTCCACCTCGATCGCCGTCACCTGGCAAGAAAGCAGCTCCTGCGGCAGCGCGCCCTGCACCCAGGGGCCCAAAACTTCTAAGAGATGTGCCAATTTATCGTTCTCCTTTTTACGTCCTTTGCCGCGGACGCTACGCCAAATTCTCTTTCACCCAGGCAGCGCTGTATTCCTGTGCCCCATACGGGTACGGATAGCCGAGCAGCTTGGCGCTCTTTAGCGCCACCGATCCGAACAGCTCCATCGTCGACAGCAGAGCCGCCTTCATGTCGTCCTTGTCATAATGGGAAAAACATTGTGACAGTCCTTTTAAAATCCAATCCTCCGCCCACTCCTCAAGGAAGCGGCCCTCGTGCCAGGTGTCGTAATCCGGCCCGTGCAAAGCATGGGCATAGGCTTCAGTCATCCAGAGGAGCCTCCACTTCATATAAGAGTCCACGCAGAATTTCGCCGCCCAAAGCTCGCCGCGGCGCAGCTTCTTCCCTGTCAAAATCGCGTGGTACCAAAAATCGTTCACCACATTTTCAAATTTTTGCCGCGTGGGCGGATAGCAAGAGGACTCCCCAGGCGACACCCCCGGGAGCCTGTCGGCCAGCCCGATTTTGTCGATCAGGACGCGGCAGCCGCGGCCAAGGATTCCCCGTACCTCCCTGCTCGCCAGCTTTTGAACCGAGCTTTTCGAAAGAAGCACAAAGTCGACGTCCAGCGCTCCGTCGAACAGGACCCGCCGCTCCCGCTCGTCTGCAACGGTATTTTCGACAAAGGAGATATGAAAAGGGCCGATCTTTTTGAGCCAGTCATCCGACTCAATATAAACGCTTGGTTCATCTACAACCAAGATCAGATCGAGGTCTGAGCTCTCGTCCGCCGGGTGGTCCTCCCGAGCCTGGGAGCCGATTTCCAAAATGGCATGAAGAGACCTTTCCTGTTCACCCCACCGCACGATCCGGTCGATAAGACGGTCATACCTTCCCATGCAGCCGCCCCCTTACAGCTTCTCAATATAGGAGAGCAGCGTCGTCAGAATCTGCTCCTCCGGTACCTTTTCGAGAATTTCTCCCTTCCGAAAGATCAGCCCGCACCCGTCGCCGCAGGCCACTCCGATATCCGCCTCCCTGGCCTCCCCCGGGCCGTTGACCGCGCACCCCATCACCGCCACGGTGATGGGCTTGTCCACCCCCTGCAGCGCCTTCTCCACCTGCTGGGCCAGCGGGATGAGCGCCACCCTGGTGCGCCCGCAGGTCGGGCAGGAAATGAGGTTGACCCCGCCGCGCCGCAGCCCGCAGACGCGCAGGATATCCTTCGCCGCGGCGATCTCCTCGATCGGGTCGGCGGTCAGCGACACCCGGATGGTGTCCCCGATCCCGTCCAGGAGCAGCGAACCGATCCCGACGGCCGACTTTAAAAGCCCCATGCGGGCGGTGCCCGCCTCGGTCACTCCGAGGTGGAGCGGATAGTCCCTTTTTTCGGCCATCAGCCGATAACTTTCGATCATCTTATGTACGCTTGATGACTTGATCGAGACCACGATATTGTCATAGTCGCACCGCTCGATCAGCCCGACGTGATAGAGCGCGCTCTCGACGAGCGCCTCGGCGGTCGGGGAACCGTATTTCTCGAGGATCTGCCGCTCCAGCGACCCGGAATTGACCCCGACGCGGATGGGAATATCCTTCGCCTTACAGGCGGATACCACCTGGCGCACCCGCCCCTCGTCCCCGATGTTGCCGGGATTGATCCTGATCTTGTCAGCACCCGCCGCCACCGCCTCCAGCGCGAGGCGGTAATCAAAGTGGATGTCCGCCACAAAGGGCATATCCACCGCCGATTTGACCGCGTCGATCAGCCGCACGGCCTCCATGTTTTCGATCGCCGCGCGGATGATCTGGCAGCCCGCCCGCTGCAGTGCTTTGGCCTGCTCCACGTTCCCCTTAACGTCCGCGCAGGGAACGTTTAACATCGACTGGATGGTCACCTCGCTGCCGCCCCCGATGGGGACGCCGCCGACCATCACCCGTTTCGTTGTCGCTCGTTTCATCGTCCCGCCCATCCTTTAAAACAGCCGTATAATATCGTTGAAGGTGACCACGATCATCAGTCCGAAGAGCAACAGCATCCCCGCCGCGTGGATATAGGCCTCGTACTTCTGGGGCACCGGCCGGCGGAAGATCAGCTCGATGAGCAGAAAGACCAGCCGCCCGCCGTCGAGCGCCGGAACCGGCAGGAGGTTGAAGACCCCCACGTTGATGGTGATCAGCGCGATGAGCAGCAGCACCGACTGCGCCCCCATGGTGGCCGCCTGGCCGATGGCGGTGGTCACCCCGACCGGTCCGGAGAGCTGGCTGAGGCCATACCGCCCGGTGATCAAATCGAACAGCGAAACCCAGACCTGGCGCACCGTGCCGCCGGTCCAGTAGAAGGAGTAGAGCGCGACGTTGCGCGCGCTTTTTTCCAGCGCGTAGACCTTGAAGTCCAGCGAGATCAGGTTGGTGCCGTCCTCGGCCTTACGGGTCTCGAACTGCACGCCCGGCAGCTCGAGGCGCTGCCCGCCGCGCAGTATGGTGAAGTCCACCGCCCCGTCGTCGTCGCGCAGCAGCTCGAAGACGATGTCGTTGCCGATATGCACCTTCGCGCCGTTGATGGCAAGAATCCGGTCGTTCACCTGCAGGCTCGAGGAACTGGTCGCCGCCTCGTCAAAGACCGCGATGGTGGAGGAGGAAAGCGCATCCTCCGAGATGGTCAGCCCCAGGATGATGAGGAAGCCCAGCAGGATGTTCATCAAAGCGCCTGCGACCACCACCAGAATCCGCTGCCAAATCTTTTTGCTGCCGAAGGACCCCGCCTTGTCGCTTTCCTCGTCCTCTCCCTCCATCTGCACAAAGCCGCCGATGGGGACCAGGCGAAGCGCATAGGTGGTCTCCCCGCGTTTCATCGACCAGAGCTTCGGGCCCATTCCGAGGGCGAACTCATGCACCGTGATCCCCACGCTCTTGGCCACCAGGAAGTGCCCGAGCTCGTGGATGAAGATGATCAGTCCGAAGGTAATGACGGCGACGACGATCTGAAAAACAAGCTGCAAAAAATCCACCCTTTTCTATCGTTACTTACTGCGAAATTTTCTGATTGACATAGTCCTGCGCGCGCCGCGCGGCTTCGAGCACCTCGTCGAGGGACTCATAGTCCCCCGCGGGTACCTCCTCGAGCGCGCCGCAGACCGCGCGCGCAATCTCCATAAAGCCGATTTTGCGCTCTAAAAAGAGTGCCACGGCCGCCTCGTTGGCGGCGTTGACCACGCAGGGGGAGAGCCCGCCGCGCTTTGCCGCTTCGAGCGCCGCGCCGAGGCAGCGAAAGGTCTCATAGTCCGGCCGCTGGAAGGTGAGCTTCCCCACCTCGAAGAGGTCGAGGGTACCTACCTCGCAGGACAGCCGCCGCGGGAAGGTGAGCGCGTACTGGATCGGGATGGCCATGTCCGGCACCCCGAGCTGGGCCATCACCGCCCCATCGCGGTATTCCACCATCGAGTGGACGACGCTCTCCCGGTGCACGAGGATTTCGATCTGCTCCGGGGCGACGCCGAAGAGCCACATCGCCTCGATGAATTCGAGGCCCTTGTTCATCATCGTCGCGCAGTCCACCGTGATTTTTGCGCCCATCTGCCAATTGGGATGGCGCAGCGCGTCCTCGACCATGACGTGTTCGAGCTCCTCAGAGCGTCTGCCGAAAAACGGCCCGCCCGAGGCGGTCAGCAGCAGGCGGCGCACGTCCTTACTATCATTCCCACAAAGGCACTGAAATATCGCCGAATGCTCGCTGTCCACCGGGATGAGCCTGGCGCCGTGCCGGCGCGCGGTCTCCGTCACCAGTCCGCCCGCGGCGACCAGCGTCTCCTTGTTGGCCAGCGCCACGTCCTTGCCCGCCTCCAGCGCCGCGAGGGTCGGGCGCAGGCCCACCATTCCGACCACCGAGTTTAAAACGAGGTCGTTTTCCCCGCCGGCGGCGATTTCGCACATCCCCTCGGTCCCGAGAAGGATTTCGACATTTGTATCCGCCAGGCGGACGCGAAGGTCCCGCCAGGCCTCCTCGTTTGAAACGGACAAAAGCGCGGGGCGAAGGCGGCGCGCCTGCTGCTCGAGCAACGACACGTTGCTTCTCGCCGCCAGCGCGCGCACCCGAAACCCCAGCGCCTCGCACACCTTGATCGCCTGGGTTCCGATCGAGCCGGTGCTGCCCAGGATGCTGATTGTTTTTTGCTCGTTTTCCACTTTGTCCTTCCTCCTCACGCCGCCAGCCCGATGATGGTCAGATAATGCGAGAGCAAAAAGACGGTCGGCATGGTGAACAGGGCGCTGTCGAAGCGATCCATGATCCCGCCATGCCCGGGGAAGATGGTGCCGTAATCCTTGAGCCCGCCCTGCCGCTTGATGACCGAAGCGCTCAAATCCCCGAGCATCCCGCTCACCGAGACCAGCGGCATAATCAGCGCCAGCGTGCCGTAGTGCACCGCCAGCCGCACACCGAAGAACTGCCCGCAGATCGCGGCATAGCCCCAGAGGATCAGCAGGGTAAAGACCACGCAGACCACAACCCCGCCGATGGCGCCCTCCACCGTTTTTTTCGGGCTGATCTCGGGGGCCAGCTTGTGCCGGCCGAGGAAGCGGCCGGTGAAATAGGCCCCGGTGTCGCTCATCCAGGCGCCCGAAAGCGCCACGAGGATCAGCCCCAAAGCGACGGGCCAGCCCTCGCGCTGGCGCAGGTAAACGGTGGTGCTCATCGCGAAGGGGACGGCGAGGGAGACGAAGAAGCAAAAACCGATCTGCTGCGCGCTGACACGGCGGTGCTCACGCAGCAGGATCAAAAAGAGCAGGAATATGTACACCGCCGTCAGGGGGGCCAGCAGGCTCGAGGTCATCCCGTGCGGGATGAAGGGGATGGCGGCCCCATACAGGCAGCAAACCAGGTTCAGCGAAAGAATCCCCCGGCAGTGAACCGCGCCGAGCAGTTCGTAAAGGGCGAGCGCCGCGATGGCGGCGATCACCAAGTTGAAGAGCCAGGTATCGAAAAAGGCCAGCACCGCGAACAGGATGACCAGACAGACAAAGGAGGTAATGATACGCTGTTTCATGTGAATGTCCATACCTTTCTCAGGAATTGCGCCGGCTTCGGCTTTGCCGAAACGGCGGTTGAGAGACCGCCAAGGTGCAATACCCTGAAGTTTGAAAGATTCCTCTTTCAAACTTTCGTTCCTCTCAAATCGAAATGAAATGTCTCAGCGCCGGGGCCCGGCCGCTCAGCCGATTCCCCCGAAGCGGCGGGAACGCCGCGCGTATTCCAGCACCGCATTGGTAAAGTCCTCTTCGCCAAAATCCGGCCAGAGAATGTCCATAAAGACGAATTCGGCGTAGGCGGACTGCCAGAGCAGGAAGTTGGAAAGGCGCTGCTCCCCGCTCGGGCGGATGACCAAATCGCAGTCCGGCATGCCGGCGGTGTAAAGCCGGTCGGAAAGCGCCTGCTCATCGACCGCCTCGGGATCAATCGCGCCCGCCTTCGCATCCCTTGCCAGCGCGCGCGCCGCGCGCACGATCTCATCGCGCGAGCCATAGTTGAGTGCGATGTTCACCGTGAGCCCGGTATTGTCCGCGCTGCCCTCCTCCACCCGCTTGATCTCGGCTTTCAGCGCGTCGCTTAAGGGGCTCAGGTCCCCCAAAAAGAGGGTGCGGATGTTCTCATCCTTATATTTATACGAGTCGCGCAGGAATTTATGCAGCAGCTCCATCAGCTCGCGCACCTCCTGCTCGGGACGCCGCCAGTTCTCGGTCGAGAAGGCGTAAAAGGTGATATACTTTATCCCGCACTCCCGCGCGAAGCGGGCGATCTTCCCGAAGGTGTTCGCCCCCTCGCGGTGTCCCGCGCTGCGCGGCAGCATGCGCTTTTGCGCCCAGCGGCCGTTCCCGTCCATGATAATGCCCACATGCCTTGGCAGCTCGATCCCCTTGAGCCTTTCGAGCAGCGGTTTATAATCCATCAGCCTTTTTCATCCTTCCCATGGCGGCCCGGCGCCCACCAATGGATTGTGGGGCGTATGCCCTACGCCCCACACCGGACCCCGTATCCTTTCCGCCGTTTTTACAGCTCCATGATCTCCTTCTGCTTGGCGGCGACCAGGTTGTCGATCTCCTTGCAGTACTTGTCGGTGAGCTTCTGAATCTGCTCCTCGCCCTGCTTCTGCTCGTCCTCGGTGATCTCGGAGGACTTCTTCATCTCCTTGAGCTTGTCGTTGGCGTCCCGGCGCACGTTGCGCACCGAGACCTTGGCCTCCTCGCCGTATTTGTGCGCCTGCTTGCCGATCTCGCGGCGGCGCTCCTCGGTCAGCGGCGGGAAGGCGAGGCGGATGACGTTGCCGTCGTTGGTCGGGTTGATCCCGATGTCTGAAACCTGGATCGCCTTTTCAATCGCCTTGATCAGGCTCTTGTCCCAGGGCTGGATGACCAGGATCTTGCCCTCCTGCACCGAGACCGCGCCCACCTGCTGTACCGGGGTGGGGGTGCCGTAGTAATCGACCATCACCTTGTCGAGCACCGCCGGGTTGGCGCGCCCCGCCCGGATGGCGGACAGCTCGGAATTGAGCGAATCGACCCTCTTTTGCATTTTGCCTTCAAAGAGCTTTACCTGTTCCTTCATGGGTGATTTTCCCCTTTCGTTATGTTCCAAAGTCCGGGGGTGGCCCCGGTAAATCCTACTGAATCAGCGTGCCGATCTGCTTGCCCTCGATGGCGTCCACGATATTGTCCGGGCTTTGCAGCGAGAAGACCAGCACCGGAATCCCGTTGTCCCGGCACATCGAGGCGGCTGTCATGTCCATCACGCCCAGCTGCCTGCCCAGCACGTCCGAGAAGGTCAAGGTGTCGTACTTGACGGCGTCCGGGAACTTGTGCGGGTCCTTGTCGTAGACCCCGTCCACCATGGTGGCCTTGAAGATGATGTCCGCCTCAATCTCGGCCGCGCGCAGCGAGGAGGTGGTATCGGTTGAGAAGAACGGGTTGCCGGTGCCGCAGCCGAAGACAAGCACCCGCCCCTTCTCCAGGTGGCGCACGGCGCGCGCGCGGATATACGGCTCGGCGATCGCCTGCATGGCGATGGCCGTCTGCACCCGCACATCCAGCCCCTGGGCCTCCAGCCCATCGGCCAGCGCCAGGGCGTTGATGACGGTGGCGAGCATCCCCATGTGGTCGGCGCGGGTGCGGTCCATGTCGCCGCTCTGGCGGCCGCGCCAGAAGTTTCCGCCGCCCACCACGATCGCGATCTCGGCCCCGAGGTCGACGCACTTCTTGATGCTCTTGCAGATATTGACCACGATCTCGTGGTCGATCCCCATCTTTTTCTCGCCGGCGAGCGCCTCGCCGCTGAGCTTGAGCAGTACCCTCCGATAAAGCAGCGCCATCCTTAAATAACCAACCCTTTCCGGAGCGCCCGGGGGCGTCCCGTTTTCTTATATTTTACAATATGGTCCCCGGTATGTAAAGACTAACGGGCGAAAATTCCCCTTAGCGGCGCATAATGCGCGCCGCCATCACCATCCCGACGACCGCCACCGCCGCCCCTGACAGGGCCAGGCTGACGGCCGCGACCAAATCACAGACCTTCCCGCGATAAGCCGGCAACACCAACAAGATCATCCTTTCCCGCACAGGCGTTTAATACGAAGCGCTCGATCGCGCCGGCGGCCCCGTCCTTATCACAAGCCGCGGTGACATAGTCGGCCGCCTGCAGCGCCTCTTTGGTGGCGTTGCCCATCGCCACCCCGATCCCGGCCAGACGCAGCATCCCGGCGTCGTTGTGGTTGTCCCCCAGCGCCAGCACCTCGCACGGGTCGATCTTTAAAATTTCGCACAGGGCGCGCAGCCCCTGCGCCTTGCCCGAGCCGGCGGCCGCCAGCTCGAGGTTGTTTTCCATCGAGGTGGTGACGTAAAGCCCGCCGAGCGCCTCGAGCTCCCGCCAGGCCAGCCTGCGCTGCTCCTGGCTGCTGAAGGAGAGGTATATCTTCGCCGCGGGCTGATTAAGGCGCCGCAAAAAGCCGGACAGGCCGTCCACCGGCTCGACGCAGGCGAAAATGCTCTCGAAAAAGTCATCCCGCACCCCGAAGTCGGACATGCGCTGCATCTCCTCGCGCTCGCTGTAGCTGCGCCCGTCCTCCATCGTCACCTCGGCAAAGGTGTGCCTGTTTTGCACAACCGACATGACCCGCCCGAGCAGCTGCGGAGAAATACAGTTCCCCCATAAGACCTCCCGCTCCCGGGTCATCACGGCGGCGCCGTTGGCGGTCACCAGATACTCTGCCTCGGGCAGCTGGCACAAAACCTGCGAAAGCTCACTGAAAATGCGCCCGGTGGCCGGTACGATCCGCACCCCCAGGCGCGCCGCCGCAGAGATGGCCCGCAGGGTGGCGGGCGAGATGGTATTTTGTTCGCAAAGCAGCGTCCCGTCCAGGTCCGCCGCGATCATCCTGATTGGCAAAAACAGCTCCCCTTTCTAGTCCATGAACAGATGGCGGCGCGAGTGCATGTAGACGCTGAGCACCACCCCGATCCCGAGATAGAGCGCCGCCGCCGAGGTGCCGCCCGCCGAAAAGAAGGGCAGCGTCACCCCGATGACCGGCAGCATGCTCAGGCACATGCCGATGTTGAGAATCGACTGGAAGGCGATCATCGCAAAAATGCCGATGCAGATATACCGTCCCAGGTCGTCCTGCGCCAGGTGGCTGGTCCAGAGGATGCGCGAGCAGATCCCCAGCAGCAGAAGGATGACGATCAGGCAGCCGACAAAGCCCATCGCCTCGCCCAAAAAGGCGAAGATGAAGTCGTTGCGCATAGCGGGCACGTACCGGTGCTCGCCGCCAAAAAGCCCGGTGCCCAGCAGCTGCCCCGAGCCGATCGAGAGCAGGCCGTGCCACTGCTGGTAGCCGATCCCCGACGGGTCGAGGTTCCCGGTCACAATCATTTCGATCCGCTGGCGCTGGTCCTCGTTCATCACATAGATCCAGACCAGCGGCGCCGCCGCCGCGAGCGCCGCCGCCGCCCCGAGCAGGTAGCGCCAGCTCAGCCCCGCGACAAAGATCATGGATAAAAAGATAAAGGCGAAAACCATCGCGGTACCGTCGTCCCCCTGCAGATGGACCAGCAGCACCGGCAGCGCGGCGTGCGCGCCGAGCAGCAGGACGTTGCGCAGGGAATTTATCTCCTCCTTGACCACGCTCAGATGAAACGCAAAGGTGATGACGAAGGAAATCTTGAGCACCTCCGCGGGCTGGAAGGACAGCCCCAGCGGCAAGGAAATCCAGGCCTTGTCGTCCGCCTCGCCCACCGTGATGCCGATGAAAAAGGTCAGGACAACAAGCGCCACGCACAGCGGCGCGTGGATTTTCCAAAGCTTTGCCATGGTGTGGTAGTCGAGCTTCGAGAGCAGCATGGCCACGCACACCCCAGCCCCCGAGGCGGCCAGCTGTACCAGCGCGGTCTTGTAGGGCAGCCCCGAGGTGTCCACATAGCCCGAACGGGCCATCGCCGCCAGGGCCGCCACGCTGATCCCCGACGCCGCCAGGCAGAAGACGATCAGGACAATATCGGTATGCCGCAGATAGTCCGCGGTGAAGTGCAATAACTTTTTCATTCGGCCCCTTTCCCGAAAACATAGGATCGACATCGCTGTGTATCATCGGCCATCGCCGCAGGCGGACCGCAAAAATGTAATAATAGCCGCTCTGTGGCTATTATACCATGAGCGTAAAACGCGAATGGGATAATCGGCCATCGCCGCAGGCGGGCCATAAAAATGTAATAATAGCCGCTCTGTGGCTATTATACCATGAGCGTAAAACGCGAATGGGATAATCGGCCATCGCCGTAGGCGGGCCGCAAAAATGTAATAATAGCCGCTCTGTGGCTATTATAGCCTGTCCAACCGGCTTATTCAAGTCAAAGCGCGGCGAGAAAAGGAATATTCAAAAAATGTTTATTTCCCTTTAACCCCTCTGTAAAGGGCTCCACCCCGATTTGCCGTTTCAGGATAAAAACCGGCCGGGGCCCGCAGTTTATGCGGGCCCCGGCCGGCTGGTATCAAAGCGCAGACAATGGGAAGGCTAAGCTTATTCCTGGTGGCCCGGGATCTCCCCGTGGCGCCTCTCGTCCTGCAATTTCGCGTTGGTTTTGTCCTTGGAGAGCGGGATGTCGTATATTTCAGCGTAGGAATCGATCTGCGCCTCGTCGGTCGGGGCGCTGGGGATCAGTCCGGTGCACTCGGTCGAGGACATCACGGTGAAGCTTTCGTCGAAAAGCTCGTCGTCATCCTGCGCATCGTAGGGGCGGGTACCGCGCGGTTTATCCATAAAAATTGCTCCTTTCTTTTTTGATTAGTGTTCCACGCGGCGCAGCGATCATCCGAACAAGGAGCAGACAAAATTTTTGAAATTTGTTATAATGATGGCAAAAGGGGGCGGTGACATTGTCAAAGGTGGTACTGATCACCGGCGCATCCCGCGGGATCGGGCTGGCCTGCGCGCGGGTCTTCGGCGCGGCGGGATACCGCGTGGCGATCAATTATAACCAGAGCGCGGCGCGCGCCGAGGCGCTGGCGCGCGAGCTGATCGCGGGCGGGTGCGATGCGATCGCGGTGCAGGCGGACGTGTCCGAGCGCGCGCAGGTCGAGCGGCTGGTGCGGCAGATAAACCTCGATTTCGGCCGGGTGGACGTGCTGGTCAACAACGCCGGGATCGCGCAGCAGAAGCTCTTTTGCAGCATATCGCCCGCCGAGTGGCGTCGGATGTTCGCCGTCACCGTGGACGGGGCCTATCACTGCTGCCAGTGCGTGCTGCCCGGCATGATCGCGCGTCAGCAGGGGAAGATCATCAACGTTTCCTCGATCTGGGGAATCGCTGGGGCTTCCTGCGAGGTGCACTATTCGGCGGCCAAGGCGGCGCTCATCGGGATGACCAAGGCGCTGGCCAAGGAGCTGGGGCCGAGCGGGATCACCGTCAACTGCGTCGCGCCCGGAGTGGTGGATACCGAAATGAACCAGGGCCTTGACGAATACACCCGCACCGCGCTGCGCGAGGAGACGCCGCTCGGGGTGATCGGCTCCCCGCAGGACATCGCGAGCGCCGTGCTCTTTCTGGCGAGCGAGGGGGCGGACTTCATCACCGGACAGGTGCTCAGCCCGAACGGAGGGTTTGTGATTTAAAGGGAAGATCAGATAATCAGCATGAAAACGGAGCGATTTGCGCAAAGGGCGGGAGAACCCCTCTTGGGGTTCTCCCCTCAAACCGTCCACTGGACGGTTTGATTCCCCTTTCTTACGTTTTATGAGGGCTTCTCGCCCTCAAACTTCTCGCCAAGGGGGCGTCGCCATTGCGCCGTTCGCTCCCTTAGGAACCCGATTCATTGCCGGGATTCTGCGTGCATTCTTTGAGCAACAGAGTTTTTCGACAAAATAAGGCGCGCTGTGGGAACACCACAGCGCGCCTTAAATATCCAAGAAAAAATTATTTGGTCCCGTAGATGCGGTCCCCCGCGTCGCCGAGGCCCGGGACGATATACTTGCTCTCGTTGAGCCGCTCGTCGAGCGCGGCGATGTAGACCGGCACGTCGGGATGGGCGGCCGTCAGGGCCTCAAGCCCCTCGGGGGCCGCGATGATGCACATAAATTTGATCGACTTTACCCCCCGCTTCTTGACCTGCGAAATCGCGTCGATCGCGCTGCCGCCGGTGGCGAGCATGGGGTCGATCACGATCACGTCCCGCTCGCTGATGTCGCTGGGCAGCTTGCAGTAATACTCCACCGGCAGGTGGGTATCCGGGTCGCGGTAGAGCCCGATATGTCCCACCTTGGCGGCGGGCAGGAGCTTAAGTACCCCGTCGAGCATCCCCATCCCGGCGCGCAGGATGGGCACGAAAGCCAGCTTGCGCCCCGAAATCACCTTGGTCTTGGCCAGGGCGATGGGGGTTTCGATCTCCACCTCCTTGAGCGGAAGGTCGCGGGTGGCCTCGAAGCACATCAGCATGGTCACCTCGGTGATCAGCTCACGGAACTCCTTCGAGCCGGTGTTCTTGTCGCGCATGAGTGAAATCTTGTGCTGGATCAGCGGATGATCCAGGATGACTGGCTGAATGCCCATATCGTTTTCCTCCGTTATTTTAATGTTCGTTTCGCTCCTCGATCGCCGCGATCTTGTCGAGCCGGCGCTGGTGCCGCCCGCCCTCAAAGGCGGTATTTAAAAACAGGTCCACGATCTCGCAGGCGAGCCCGCCCGCGATCACCCGCCCGCCCATGCAAAGGACGTTCGCGTCGTTGTGCAGCCGGGTGTACTTGGCGCTGTAGCAGTCCGAGCAGAGCGCCGCGCGAATCCCCTTCACCTTGTTCGCCGCGATCGAGATGCCGATCCCGGTGCCGCAGATCAGGATGCCGCGCTCACATTCGCCGGCATTGATGGCACCGGTCACCGCCTCGGCGATGTCCGGGTAGTCGCAGCTCTTCCCCTCATAGGTTCCAAAATCCTTGTAGGCCACACCCTGTTCGTCGAGATGGGCCCTGATCTCTTCCTTGAGCGCATAGCCGCCGTGGTCCGCTCCGATGGCTATCATGAATTCGCCTCCTTCTTTTCCTTTTCCAGCAGCTCCCGTTCCGCCTGCGACAGGCGCAGGTAGCTCGGGACGAGCGCGCCGGCCGAATCCCATTCGCCGAGCGCAAGCGCGGCATAGCCGACCGAGGACGCGCGCTGCAGCCTCAGGTGTTCGGGCGAGAGCGCAAGGCCCTCGGTGGTTTCCTGTAAACTATTATAACACAACATGGCCCCGTCTCCAACCAAAAAGAGAGGAGGCTCGACATTTTTTAGCTCCTGCCTTAGCTCCCCGATCGGCCCGGCCCGGTCCTCGCAGAGCCTGCGCACCGCACCGTCCTTTAGCGCGAAGAGTGCATAGTAGACCTGGCCCCGCCGCGCGTCGAGCACCGTGCAGGCGGTGCCGCGCATCCCGCGCAGGTTATAAGCCAGGGAGAGCAGGGTGCTCACCCCGCAAAGCGGCACGTGGAGCCCCGCCGCGAGCGACTTTGCCGCCGCGAGCCCGATGCGCAGCCCCGTGAAGGAGCCGGGCCCCTTCGAGACCGCGACATGGGTGATCTCCTCCGTTTTGGTGCCGGTGGTGTCGAGCAGCTGGCGCACCATCGGCAGCAGGGTCTGCGAATGGGTCAGCCCGCAGTCGGCATAGTATTCCCCCAGCAGGCGTCCGTCCTCGGCCAGGGCGCAGGAGGCCGCCTTGGAGGAAGCGTCGAGTGAAAGCAGCTTCAAAACCGCCCGTCCCCCTTTATGGTGATCACCCGCTCGTCCTCCTCTGCGCCGGGGGCGATCTCCACCGTGATGTGGGGAAAGTCCAGCGCAAAGTCGATGTTTTCGCTCCACTCGATGGCGAGCAGGGCGCGCGGGTCGCTAAGATAATCGTAAAAGCCGGTGGAATAGAGGTCGTCCTCCCCCTCGATCCGGTACATGTCGAAGTGGTAGAGGGTGAGGCGTTCGCCCCGGTACTCGTGCACCAGGGCGAAGGTGGGGCTGCTGACCGCCGACTTGATCCCGAGCCCCGCTGCCAGTCCCCGGGTGAAGCAGGTCTTCCCGGCGCCGAGCGTGCCGCGGTAGGCGATCACGTCCCCCGCGCGCAGGTGCTGCGCCACCGTGGCGGCGAGCGTCTCGGTCTCCTGCGGGGAGTGGGTGTGATAGGTTGTCATGCCGCCGCCCCTTTAAAACAGTCCGGAGATGATGCCGTCACCATCCACGTCGATGTGCTCGGCGGCGGGGACTTTAGGCAGCCCCGGCATGGTCATGATGTCCCCGGTGTAGACCACGATGAAGCCGGCCCCCGCGCTCAGGCGCACGTCCTTGACCGAGAGCTCGAACCCCTGCGGGCGGCCCAGTTTCTTCGGGTCGTCCGAGAGGGAATATTGGGTCTTGGCCACGCAGACCGGCAGCTCCGCCTTGCCCAGCGCCTCGATCCCGGCGATGGCCTTTTGCGCGGCGGGGGAATAGACGACGCCCGCGGCGCCGTAGATCTCTCTCGCGATGGTCTCGACCTTCTCTTTGATGGGCGCCTTCTCATCGTAAAGGAGCTTAAAGCATCCCGGCTCTTCGCAGGCCTCGACGACGGCGTTGGCGAGCGCCACGCCGCCCTCGCCCCCGCGCTCGAACACCTCCGAGAGGGCGAAGCGCGCCCCGCGACGGCGGCAGTATTCGGCCAGCAGCTCGAGCTCCCCGGCCGTGTCGGTGGGGAACTTGTTGATGGCGACGATCACCGGCACGCCGTACTTCTGCATGTTTTCGATGTGCGCCTCGAGGTTGCAGAGCCCCGCTCGCAGCGCCTCCCCATTCGGCTCGCCGACCCGGGCCTTCTCCACCCCACCGTTATACTTGAGCGCGCGCAGGGTCGCCACCAGCACGATGGCGCTCGGGGCGATCCCGGCGTAGCGGCACTTGATGTCGAGGAATTTCTCGGCCCCGAGGTCCGAGCCGAAGCCCGCCTCGGTGATGGTGTAGTCGGCGAGCTTGAGCGCGAGCTTGGTCGCGCGCACCGAGTTGCAGCCGTGGGCGATGTTGGCGAACGGACCGCCATGCACGATGGCGGGGGTGTTTTCCAGCGTCTGCACGAGGTTGGGCTTGAGCGCGTCGCGCAGGAGCGCCGCCATCGCGCCCTCGGCGCGCAGGTCGCGCGCGTAAACGGGGGAGTTGTCATATTTGTAGGCGACGAGGATGTCGCCCAGACGGCGTTTCAGGTCGGTGATGTCGCTCGCCAGGCACAAAATCGCCATCACCTCGCTGGCGACGGTGATCTGGAAGCCATCCTCGCGGGGGACGCCGTTCATCTTTCCGCCCAGTCCCACGATGGTCGAGCGCAGCGCGCGGTCGTTCATATCCAGGCAGCGCTTAAAGAGGATCCTGCGCGGGTCGATCCCGAGCGCATTTCCCTGCTGCAGATGGTTGTCCAGCATGGCGCAAAGCAGGTTGTTGGCGCTGGTGATGGCGTGCATATCCCCGGTGAAGTGCAGGTTGATGTCCTCCATCGGCACCACCTGGGCATACCCGCCGCCGGCGGCGCCGCCCTTGATCCCGAACACCGGGCCGAGCGAGGGCTCGCGCAGGGCGATGACCGCCTTCTTGCCGATTTTCTGCATGGCCTGCCCGAGCCCCACGGTGGTGGTGGTCTTCCCCTCGCCCGCCGGGGTGGGGTTGATGGCGGTGACCAGCACCAGCTTGCCGTCGGGCCGGTCCCTTAGCCGCGCCATCAGCGCGTCCGAGAGCTTGGCCTTGTATTTGCCGTAGCACTCGAGCTCGTCCTCGCCGATCCCGAGTTTTTCGGCTACCTTAGAAATGGGCAGCATGGAAGCTCCCTGTGCGATTTCAATGTCCGATAACATGATGAACGCCCCCTGTAATTGATATTGGTATCATTATAGCACAATTTTTTGGGCCCGCTATTCCTCCTGCCGGGTGTGAAAGAGGATGTCGTAGTGCACCGTCCGGTAGAAGAGCCTGCGCACCTGCTGCGGGTCGCCCGTCTGCCCGAGCACCCACATCAGCTTGGTAACGGTGGATTCGAGCGTCATGTCGTAGGTTTCGAGCAGGTCGTAGCGCTCCTTTAAGAGATGCCCCACCTCATAGACCGAAAGATCGCTCCCCTCCTGCGGCACCTGGGTCGCCATCACCACCGTCTTGCCCGCCGCGATCAGCCTGTCCAGCGCCTCGAGATACTGCGCGGGTATCCCGCCCACGCCGTAGCTTTCCAAAATCAGCCCGTCGCACAGCTCCCCCACCGCCGAGAACGCCTCGGGCGGCAGGCCGGGGATCAGCTTGAGCAGGAAAACCCGGGTGTTGAGCCGGTGGTAAAAACGCGGCTCCTCGGGCTGCGCCGCCGGGATGTAGCGCACGATGTGCCCGTCGCGGATGGTGGCGAGGTCGGGGAAATTGATGGATGAAAAGGCATTATAGCTCTTCGAGCGGGTCTTGCGCGCGCGGGTGCCAACGATGACGTGCCCGTTGAAGCAGAGATAGACCCCCTGCAGGTCCGAGCAGGCGCAGCGCAGGCTGTCGAGGAGGTTGGTCTTGGCGTCGGTGATCTCCTCGTCGATCGGGAGCTGCGCGCCGGTGAGGATGACCGGCTTCTGGCAGCGCTGCAAAAGATAGGACAGGGCCGCCGACGTGTAGGCGAGGGTATCGGTGCCGTGGCAGATGACGAACCCGTCGTAGGCGGCGTAATGCTGCTCGACGAGCGAGGCGAGCAGCAGCCAGTGTTCTGGGCGGATGTTTGTGCTGTCAAGGCAGAGCGGCTGCAGGCAGTCCACCGAACACAGCGCGCCGAAGTCCGGCAGGAAGCGCAGCATCTCCTGTGGGCTCAGCTGCGGCGCGAGCCCATTTTGGGTCTTTTTTGAAGCGATGGTGCCGCCGGTGGCGATCAGCAGGATTTTTTTCATTCTTTTCAGCAGTCCTTTTTTCATTCTGAGCCCCATGATAGCACAAATGCCGCGCGCGCACAACCTTTGCCTGCAGGGCCCAACGCGCTGCCGCGGCCCCGGCGCCTTTTCAAAAAACAATTGATTCGGGCTGGGATTTGTAATACAATGAAATAGACCGGTCACCGGGCGGCGAGGGAGGCCAAATTATGAAAAAGAACATCCTGATGCGCACCAATTTCCTGGTCTGCCTGATTATTGTGGCGGGCTTTTTGGGGACCGCCATCCTCAGCTACCGCACCAACTACAGTGCCTCGCTCCAGAGCATCGAGCAGGTCTCCGACCTGACGAGCGAGGGGATCTATTACCAGATGACCTCCACCTTTGCCAAACCCGTCAACGTCTCGCTGACCATGGCCAACGACAGCCTGCTGCGGGACTTCCTCTCCGAGGAGGCCGGTCACCTCGACGACAGTGATTATACCGAAACCCTGCAGGGGTTTCTTTCCGGCTACCGGGATAAATATGGCTACGATTCGGTTTTCCTGGTCTCCACCGCCACCGGGCGCTACTATAATTTTAACGGCCTGGACCGGGTCCTCACTCAGGGAAACCCGGAAAACGACTGGTACTACAGCCTGTTGGAGAACGGGCTCGATTACTCGATGAACGTGGACAACGACGAGGTCGAGGGGGCGCAAAACGAGGTCACCGTCTTCGTCAACTGCCAGATCAAGGACCATGACGGCACGGTCATGGGGGTCGTGGGGGTCGGGCTGAGGATCGACAACCTGCAGGAGATGCTGCTCGATTACGAGCGGGACTACGGCGTCGGGGTCTACCTGATCGACGAGGAGGGGAGGATCGAAATTTCCTCCCGATACTCCGGCTATGAGCAGCGCAGCCTGTTCGAGCTGCGGCATTACGACGCCCGGGCGCGCCAGGAGGTGCTGGGCTGGAGGCAGGAGGAATCCCCCAACCGGTTCTGGACCTCCGACCTCGACGGGAAGCCGAGGAGCAATTATATCGTCTCCCGATTCCTGCCCGAGCTCGATTGGCACCTGGTGGTCGAGCGGGACACCGCCGCGCTGGTGGCCGACCTCAACCGCCAGATGAGGCTGACCGTGCTGATCATCTCGGTCATCGTGGCGGGAATCCTGGTGGTCATCACCCGGGTGATCCGCTCCTTTAACAGGCAGATCGTCGCCCTGGCCCAGTCGATCGAGCAGGAGCGCCGCACCATCTTCGAGCAGGCCACCGGCCAGCTGTTCGAGAACATCTACGAGCTGGACATCACCCACAACCGGGCCGCCAACGAGGAGACCGAGCGCTACTTCGAGAGCCTGGGCGCGCCGGCGGGCACCCCCTTCGACAAGGCGCTGCAGATCATCGCCCAAAAGCAGATCAAGGAGGAATACCGCGAAGGGTATATCGGGACCTTCTGCCCTCAAAATGTGATCCGCGCCTATGAGAGCGGCGAAGAGACCCTGCGCTATGAATTTATGATCACCCGGGACGGGCTCACCTACTACTGGATGCGCATCACCGCCCGTCTGGTACACCTGGACAGCGACAACTCGCTGCACATGCTGACCTACCGGCAGAACATCGAGCCGGAAAAGCAGCAGGAACAGCGCCTGCAGCTGCTGGCCCTGACCGATGAGATGACCGGCCTGCTGACCAAGTCGGCCACCCAGCGGCGGATCGAAAAACTGCTTTACGACAGGCCGGGCGAGCTGTTCGCCTTTTTCATCTTCGACATCGACAACTTCAAGCAGGCCAACGACCTCTTCGGCCACGCCTTCGGCGACGGGGTGATCAAGGAGTTCACCCAGGTGATCCGCAGCCACTTCAGGAGCGGCGACGTGCTCGGGCGGATTGGCGGGGACGAATTCGTGGCCTTCCTGTCCATCCCCGAGGAGCGCTTCGCGGCGGATAAGGTCAAGGCGCTCTCCCGCGACCTGGACCGCTCCTACGCCTGCGGCGGGAAGAGCTGGCACATCTCGGCGAGCATCGGCGTGGCCTTCGCCCCGCGCGACGGGCGCGACTTCGCGAGCCTCTATCAAAACGCCGACGCCGCGCTCTATCAGACCAAGGCGCGCGGCAAAAACGGCTTCACCCTTTATGAAAGCGCGCACTGACAGCCTTGCCGCTTGGGGCGGGCGCCATCCCGGAGGGTTTCCCGCGGGCGCCCGCCTTTTCATTATTTCCTGCAGGAGCGCTGTCGCGGCGTTACAGTTATAGAAACGGCGCAGCCGGCCTTGGGGCCGCGCCGGTCTGCCATATAGAGCCAAACGATGGAGGTAGCCATGACGATAAAAGAATGCTTCGAGAACCTCGGCGCGGACTATGACGATGTGCTGCGCCGGATGGGCACGCAGGAGAGGCTCCTGCGCTTCCTTTCCAAGTTCCCGCAGGACCCGAGCTTTTCGCTGCTCTGCGGCGCCTATGAGCGCGGGGATGCCGGGGAGGCGTTCCGGGCGGTGCATTCCCTCAAAGGGGTCAGCGTCAATCTCGGCCTTTCGTCGCTCTACGCCTCGGCCTGCGCTCTGACCGAGGAGCTGCGCGGCGGGACGATTACCCCGGCCTCGGCCCCCATGCTCGAGCATCTGCGGCAGGACTATGAGGCCACCATTGCCTGTATCCGGGAACTGGAAGCCTGAGGATACAAAAAAGGAAGAGGGCCAACATGAAAAACCTGATACTGATCGTGGACGACACCGAGATGAACCGCTCCCTGCTCGCGGACATGCTCGGCCCGGACTACGAGATCCTGGAAGCGGCCAACGGCGTGGAGGCGGTCTCCCTTCTGTCGCAGCGGCATGGGGAAATCTCCCTGGTGCTGCTGGACATCGTCATGCCGGAGATGGACGGCTTCGAGGTCCTGTCGCTGATGAACCGCAACGGCTGGATCGAGCACATCCCGGTGATCACCATCTCCTCGGAAACCGCCTCCACCTACATCGACCACGCCTATGACTTGGGGGCGAGCGATTACATCAGCCGGCCCTTCGACGAGAAGACGGTGCAGCGCCGGGTGCGCAACACCATCATGCTCTACTCCAAGCAGAAGGTGCTCGAAAGCATGGTGGCCGAGCAGATCGTGGAGAAGGAGCGCAACAATTTTTTGATGGTGGAGATCCTCTCCAACATCGTCGAATTCCGCAACGGGGAAAGCGGGCTGCATGTGCTGCACATCCGCACCCTGACCGAAATCCTGCTGCGCAATTTGCAGGAGATCAGCGGGCGCTATCCCCTTTCCGCCGCGCGCATGGCGCTGATCGTCAACGCCTCGGCCCTGCATGACATCGGCAAGATTTCGATCCCCGAGGATATTCTCAACCGCCCGGGCAGCCTGTCTCCGCAGGAGTTCGAGGTGATGAAGACCCACTCCCTCATCGGCGCGCAGATCATGGAGGACGCGCTGCAGCGCCACCACGAAGAGCTGTTGCAGATCGCCTACAACATCTGCCGCTGGCACCACGAACGGTGGGACGGTGAAGGCTATCCCGACGGGCTGATGGGGGACACCATCCCCATCGAGGCGCAGGTGGTGGCGCTCGCGGACGTGTACGACGCGCTGACCAACGTGCGCGTTTACAAGCCCGCCTACCCGCATGAGACCGCCATGAAGATGATCCTGAGCGGGGAGTGCGGCGCCTTCAACCCCCTGCTGCTGGACTGCCTGCGCAAGGTCGGGCCCTACCTGGAGGAGGAATTAAAGCTGCGCTCCCTGGGCGGGATCAACGATGCGAGCATCCAGGAGCTTTCCAGCCAGATGATCGCCAGCGGGAAAATCTCCAACCGCACCCTGACGCTGCTCGAGCAGGAGCGGATCAAGTACCAGTTCTTCGCCTCGATGTCCAACGAGATCCAGTTCGAGTACAGCTATCAGACCAGCCTGCTCTCCCTCTCGGAATGGGGCGCGCGCCAGCTCGGGCTGAGCGTGCTCATCGAGCATCCTTCCAACGACGCGCAGCTGCAGCAGGTCTTTTCCGCCCAGGATTACGCCGACCTGCGCCGCCGGCTGCAGGAGGTCACGCCGGAAAAGCCGATCGCCAGCGCCTCCTATTGCCTGCATGTCAAGGGGGAGGACCGCTGGTACAAGGCGGTCGCCCGCCCGCTCTGGGAGGGGGACGAGGCGGGGAAGATCGTGGGCGTGATCGGTAAATTCGTGGATGTGCACGAGGAGCAGCTTCGCCTCGAGCATCTCAAAAAGCTGGCCGAACAGGACTCATTAACCAAGCTGAGCAACCACTCCTCGGCCCGCAACTGGATCAACCGCGCGCTGGCACTGGACGGCAAATCCTTCGCACTGGCGCTCTTCGATTTGGACAACTTCAAACAGGCCAACGACCAGTACGGGCACATGTTCGGCGACCAGGTGCTGCAGCATGTGGCCAGGATGATTCAGAAGAGCGTGCGCAGCGGGGACATCGCCGCGCGGGTCGGCGGGGACGAATTCCTCCTGTTTTTGGAATACCAAGGGAACATTGAACCGATCGTGGAGCGGATTTTCGGTACGCTGCACGGCAAGTTCCAATCCTTCGAGGTCTCGGTCAGTATGGGGATCGCCCTCTTCCCCCAAAACGCGGGCGGATACGAGCAGCTCTTCCACGCGGCCGACCAAGCGCTGTATGCGGCCAAGAAAAACGGCAAGGACCGCTATTGCTACTATGACGACGAATCCATGCAGGAGCTGATGAGCGTGCTCTCCCCGATGGATCACTAAATATGGAGGATTATCCCCCCGCTCTACTGGGGTATTTATCCACACAAAAGCGCCCGGAAGAAAATTCCTTCCGGGCGCTTTCATTCTGTCCAGTCCAACGTTTTTTGAAAGATCTGCTCCCGATGCCCCTCAAAGGATTTCCTTTCGTCGATCCTTACAAAGCCGTATTTTTCATAAAGTCCCTTCTCACCGCTGACGAGATAGACCGTTTCAAACCCCAAGCCGCCCAGGTACCGGCAGGCGCAATCAATCATCCTTTCACTCAGCCGTCTGCCGCGATGGTTCTCCCCTACAAAAACAAAGCTGATATAGGGCGAATAGGCGACGTTTGGGATGCAGTCTTTCTTGGAGACGGTGCAATATCCCGCGATCTCGTCCTGCTGGGTAGCAACGAACACCCTCTCCCATTCTGTAAAATGGCAGTTTTCCATTTCAGCCGCCAAATACTTCCCAGCCCGCCACGAACAGCCGCGCGCATATTCCGCCGTGCGAAGCCACAACTCATCGTCCGGCTGGATACATTGAATTTCCATGTTTCGGCTTTCACCTCCGGCAACGATTTACGTTTCAATTGCAATAAAAAAACCGCTTAAACAGTTTTGTTTAAGCGGTTTTGGCGGAGAAGGAGGGATTTGAACCCTCGCGACGGTTACCCGCCCTACGCCCTTAGCAGGGGCGCCTCTTCGGCCACTTGAGTACTTCTCCATGGTCAAAGTGAAGGGAACGCGGGCACAGGGGCCCGGCTCCTCACAATGTTAAGTTTTGGTTACTGAGTGCCGCAGCGATGTGGTTCTCCGTGCCTCTTGGCGACGGCATGCGATCCATTGGAAGCAGTCAATGGAGAGGAAAGGGGAAATCGGGACCTCGAGCGGTCGGCGCCAATCGCGAGAAAATTGGCGGAGAAGGAGGGATTTGAACCCTCTTGAAAGTTACCCGCGCTTCGAATCCTTCTTCGCCACTCTTCAAAAAAGAAAGTGGCGGAGAGAGTGGGATTCGAACCCACGGCCCTTTCGGGTCACTGGTTTTCAAGACCAGCTCCTTAAACCGCTCGGACATCTCTCCATCTACGGCATGTCAGCCAAAATATAATATCACAATTTACCAGCCGTGTCAATAGAATCCATCCAGGAGTTTGTCCGCTTTTCCTCTTTGCGGCGATTGAGTTTCCCTGTAAAATGGTATATACTAGTTTTGTCAAACTATTGTTCTTTATACAACTTTGTGCGGAAAGGGATTCGGTATGCAGCAGGAATTGGAGCAGCTCAAGGGCGAGGTCGAAGGAATCGTCTATTATAACGAGGACACCGGCTTCTCCGTCCTGGATTTCGACGTCGGCGGCGAGCTCGTCTGCGTGATCGGCGAGTTTGCCGACATCAACGAGGGCGAAGGGCTGGTGCTGCACGGCTCCTTTGTGCATCACCCCACCTACGGGCTGCAGTTCAAGGCCGTCGCCTGCGAGCATCAGATGCCCTCCTCCGCCAATGCGATTTTAAAATATCTTTCCTCCGGGGCCATCCGCGGAGTGGGCCCGGTGTTGGCCAAGCGCCTGGTCGAGGCGTTCGGCGAGCGCACCCTCGCCGTCATCGAGCAGCAGCCGGAGCTTCTTCGGCAGGTCAAGGGGATTTCCCCGCAGAAGGCCGACAAGATTTACGAGGAATTCCAGCACATCCACGGACTGCGCGCGGTGATGCTCTACCTTTCAAGGTTCGGGATCTCCCCCTCGGACGCGGTCAAGATCTGGAAGCGCTGGGGCCTTTCGACCCAGGAGACCATCGGCAAGAACCCCTACGAGCTGTGCTGCGAGGAGATCGGGCTGCCCTTCCAAAAGGCCGACGAGATCGCCGGAGAGCTGGAGTTCGACGCCGAGAGCCCCGAGCGGCTGCTCGCCGGGATCGAATATGTGCTGCGGGAGAATCTGCTTTCGGGGCACACCTGCCTGCCGCGGGACAAGCTGGCCAGCGTCGCCTGCCAGGTACTTGACTGCGACGTGTCGCTCTGCGAGTGGGCGATCAGCCGCTCGATCGAGGAGGAGCGCCTGATTTCCTGCCCCTTAAACGGGCGGGAATACGTCTACCAGCCGCCCTTCTTCCTAGCCGAGCGCAACATCGCCTCCCGCCTCTCCCTCATGAAGCTCAGCGAATACGCCCCGGATATCGACTTTGACGCCGAGATCGACCAGCTCGAACGCGAACAGGGGCTCACCTTCGCCGCGCTCCAGCGCGAGGCGATCCGTTCGGCGCTCTGTCACAGCATCTCAATCCTGACCGGCGGCCCCGGCACCGGAAAAACCACCACCTTAAACGCCATCATCACCCTCTTCGAGGGGCAGCGCCAGAAGGTGGCCCTCGCGGCCCCCACCGGCCGGGCCGCCAAGCGCATGAGCGACATGACCGGGCGGGAGGCCAAGACCATCCACCGGCTGTTGGAGGTGGACCCCCAGGACATGCAGCGGAGCAAGTTCCGCCACAATGAGCGCAACACCCTCGGGTACGACGTGATCATCCTCGACGAGGTGTCGATGGTGGACACTCTGCTTTTCGACTCGCTCCTGCGGGCGATGAAGCTCTCCTGCCGCCTGGTGCTGGTCGGGGATGCCGACCAGCTGCCCAGCGTGAGCGCCGGGAACATCCTCTACGACCTGATCGCCAGCGGGCAGGTCCCGGTGGTCAAGCTGACTGAAATCTTCCGCCAGGCGCGCAGCAGCCTGATCGTGGTCAATGCCCACAAGATCGTGCTCGGCGAGGCGCCGGACCTCTCCAAAAAGGACAACGACTTCTTCTTCCTCCCCCGCCAGTCCGACGCCCTGTCGCTCCAGACGGTGGGGGAACTCATGCACACCCGGCTCCCCAAGGCCTACGGCTATTCCCCGCTGTGGGACATCCAGGTCATCGCCCCGACCCGGGTGGGGGCGCTCGGCACCGCCGCGCTCAATGCGCATTTGCAGACGCTGCTCAACCCCGCCTCACCCGATAAGCGGGAAGCCACCTTCATGGGGACCGTCTTCCGGGAGGGGGACAAGGTGATGCAGATACGCAACAACTACGACATCCCCTACACCCGGGACGACGAGAGCAAGAACACCGGCGTCTTCAACGGCGATATCGGCGTGATCGAAACCATCGACCGGGCCAGCCGCACCCTCTTCATCCGCTATGAGGACCGCCTGGCCGAGTACAGCTTCGAGCTGCTCGAACAGCTCGAGCTGGCCTATGCCATCACGGTGCACAAAAGCCAGGGCAGCGAATTCGAGGCGGTCATCCTGCCGCTGATGAACTACCGCTCCAAGATGTATTACCGCAACCTGCTCTATACCGCGGTCACCCGGGCCAAGCGCCTGCTGGTCCTGGTCGGGAGCGCCTCGGCGGTGGGGTATATGGTGGAAAATAACCTGCGCACCGTGCGCTACACCGGGCTTTGCGACTTCCTGCGCGACGGGAGCCCCGCCGGTATCGGCCTTTGATGATGGGAGGTCCGCATGGATATTTTAAAACGGATCGGCGCGATATTTTACCCGCCAAGGTGTATCTTCTGCTCCCGGGTGGTACACTATAACGAAACCTGTTGCCCGGATTGCAAAGCCCGGCTGCCGCAAGGCAGCGAGCCCTTCTTTCCCGAGGAGAACAGCTGCCTTTCGGGTTGCTGCGCGCCCTTTTTCTACAAAGGGGTGGTGCGCGAGCGGCTGATTTCCTTCAAGTCGGTGCGCCACCGCGAGCTCGGCCACGCCTTCGCCCTGCTGGCCGCCCCGGGAGTCAAGGCGGCGCTCGGGGAAACGCGCCCGCTGGTCTGCTGCGTGCCGAATTTTGAGCCGGAGCAGCGGCGCGTCTACAACCCCGCCCGGGTCTTTGGCCGGGCACTGGCAAAGGAACTCGGGCTCCCCTTCGAGGGGGCGCTGCTGATCCAGACCCGCAAAAAGCAAGCACAGCATATGCTCTCCGCCCGGGAGCGGCTGCATAACGTCGAGGACCTTTTCGCCGTCGCGCTGCCCGAGCTTAGCGAGGGGCGGGACATCCTGCTTTGCGACGACATCATCACCACCGGCGCGACCCTAAATGCCTGCGCGAAGGCGCTCCTGCAAGCGGGCGCCCATCGGGTTTTCGGCGCCGGATGCGCGCGCTCCGGGCAGAGTGCCAATTTGCACGACGGTGAGAAATCCGGTTGAACATTGGCACAATATGGTGTATACTGTTCATATTGGGACGGGAACGGCCCGTTCATTTTTCTCTGGAGGTAATTATGGCTTCGATCGACATTGGAATCGACCTCGGCACCGCAACGGTGCTGGTTTATGTGGGAAATAAGGGAATCGTGCTCAAGGAGCCAAGCGTGGTCGCGGTCAACGTGAACACCGGTGAAATCCTCTCGGTGGGCGAGGAGGCCTACCAGATGATTGGGCGCACGCCCAACAACATCCGGGCCATCCGACCGCTCGAGGACGGGGTGATCTCGGATTACGACACCACCGAGCAGATGATCAAATACTTCCTCAAAAAGGTCAGCAGCGGCGCCATGCTGCGCCCGCGCGTTTCGATCTGCGTCCCCTCGGGGATCACCGAGGTCGAGTCCAACGCGGTGGTGGACGCGGCCGTGTCGGCCGGCGCGCGCAAGGTCTATCTCATCGAGGAGCCGGTCGCCGCGGCCATCGGCGCAGGGATCGACATCACCAAGCCCAACGGCATCCTGATCGTGGACGTGGGCGGGGGGACCTGCGACATCGCCATGCTCTCCCTGTCCGGGATCGTGTCCAAGACCTCGATCAAGATCGCCGGCAACAAGTTCGACGAGGCGATCATCCGGCACATCCGCAACAGCTACAACATCCTCATCGGCGAGCGCACCGCCGAGATGATCAAGCAGGAGATCGCCAACGTCTTCGTGGCCGACCCCAACGTGACCGCCACCATCAAGGGGCGCAACCTGGTCAACGGCCTGCCGCAGAAGCTGGAGATTTCCCAGGCCGACCTGTACGCGCCGCTCCACGAGCTGGCCATGCAGATCGTGCGCTCGATCCAGCAGGTTCTCGAGCACACCCCGCCCGAGCTGGTGGGCGACGTGCACGTCAACGGCGTGCTGATGACCGGAGGCGGCTCGCTCATCCAGGGGCTCGACGAGCTGATCGAGGACACTTTGCACATCAAGGCGCGGATCGCCGAAAACCCGGTCGAGTGCGTGGCCATCGGCACCGGCAAGAGCTTCGCCTTCCTCGGCGAGCTGCAGGACGGCTTTGTCGGCGCGCCGACCCACAAGCACTGAATACGGGGCACATACTTTCTAAAAATCAAATTTGCAGGCCGTTGGCTTTCTCAACGGCCTGCAAATCTTTTTTAAAGGTACCGCCTCACCCGCTTCATATAGTCCAGATAGGCAGCCCCGAACTTTTTCTTGCACCATCTCTCCTCCGAGCGGATGATCCAGTGCGCCGAAATCTGGAATACGAGCAGGGACAGAAGCAGCGGCAGGGAGCGCGTAAAAATGACGCAGCCCAGAAAATAAATGAAATACCCGACATACATCGGATTGCGGGATACCCGGTAAATGCCGCCCGTGTTTAGTCCATCTTGGCCAGGCCGGGCAAACTGGACGGTGGATACGGCCAAAACGGCAACGCCCAGAAGATAGACGGCAAGGCCGGTAAAAAATTCCGGCTTCCCGGCTTGCACCTTCAAAGTCAGCGGATAGAGGATCAAAACGGCGTTTGAGATTTCATAAAACCAGAAGGCGGTCTTCTCCCCGCCTTCCAGCGGGGCAAAATGAGCGGCGCTGCGCAGTGCCTCCTGATTCATTATCCCGAGCAAACCGAACCTGATGAGAAAAAGCGGGACGATCAGCAAAAACGCATTCACGCAGGCCGCCTCCCTTCTTCTCTATACTCTAAATTCACACGGGCGGCCTGTCAAGCCGACCGCGATAAATTTTTTAAATTTCCTCTTGACTCTCCCCTTAGGGGAGGCTGTAGGATGGTTTCACAAGGAGGGAGCAGAATGTACCGGATCGGAGAATTTTCCAAAATGAGCAAGACCACCATCAAGACCCTGCGCTATTACGACGAGGCGGGGCTGCTGCGGCCCGCATGCACCGACCCGGCGACGGGTTACCGGCTCTACACCACCGATCAGCTGGTGAGGCTTCACCGCATCCAGGCGCTGCGCCAGGTCGGGCTGTCCATCGACGAAGTGCGCCTGATTTTGCAGGGGTCCTCGCAGGAGCCCTTCCTGCAACGGCGGCGTGCCCAGCTCACGCGGGAACTTTCGGCCGGCGAGGACATGCTCTCCCGAGTTGAATTCATGCTAACCAACGAGGAGGATTTTTTCATGAACTATCAAGCCATCATCAAGGAACTGCCCGAGTGTATCGTCTACTCCAAGCGCATGACCATCCCCAGCTACGACTCCTACTTTTCGGTCATCCCCGCCATCGGCGAACAGGTTTCCGCGAAGTATCCCGACCTGCGCTGCACCACGCCGGAATATTGCTACGTCGTCTACCTCGACGGCGAGTACCGCGAGCGGGACATCAACCTCGAATTCTGTGAGGCGGTCGATCAGCTGAAGGAGGATTTCGAGGACATCCACTTTAAGAAGATCGCGCCGGTCACCGCCGTCTCGGTGATGCACAAGGGCCCCTATGCTGGGCTCTCGCAGGCCTATGCCTTCGCCATGCGCTGGATGGAGGAGAACGGCTACACCCCGACTGAGAACCCGCGGGAGAGCTACATCGACGGGATCTGGAACAAGGAGCAGGAGGCCGACTGGCTCACCGAGCTGCAGTTCCCCATCCAGAAGAAATAACCGAAAGCAAGCGGGCTGTAGATTTTCTCTACAGCCCGCTTGTTTTATTTGTTCACATATTTGTAGAGCTGCCAGAGCAGGCTGCAGGCGTATCCGCGGTCGAGCGCCTGCGTGGGATAGGCGTTCCCGTCGTAGAGGTCGAGGATTCCGTAAGCCGAAAGATTCACATAGCTCTCCAGCGCCCAGCTCGGGATGGTGTCCCGGTCCCCGATCTGCAGGTTGTATTTGAGGATGTCCCCGATCTGCGCCGCGCGCTCGCACAGCACCACCGCCTCGGCCCTGGTGGGCACCGTCTCGGTGTCGAAGGCCTCCTCGGTCACGATCCCGCACTCGATCGCGCGGCTGAGATAGGGCTTGAGCCAGAGCGGGATGGCGCCGTCATTCTGCAGCCCGGTGTTGACGCAGGGGGTGAGGCCCTGGTCCTTTCCGAGTGCCGCCAGGAGCATGACGACATACTCCCCGCGGCTGACCTGGCGCTGCGGATAAAAGAGCAGGTGCTCCCCCACCTGCTCGCCGCCGAGCACCCCGGCCTGGGCGAGCTTGATGGCGCTGTACTCATAGGGGTGGCGGTCCATGTCGGCAAAGTAGGGCGCGCCGCTCCCGCGCCGGATGGAAATTGCCGCGACCGCCTCGTTCGAGCGGTTTCCGTACCGGTCCATCGCCTGCGCGCTGAAGCTGTCCTCGCCCCGCTGCCCGGGATAGGGGGTATAGACGAAGCTGGTCCCGTCAAAGGCAACCGAGCCCTTTTTCGGCGGCTGGCAGACTAATATCTCGACCTCGTCCCCCTCGGGGTCGAAGGCCGACAGGTTGCCGTAAACCGGTACGTTTTCAATTGTTTCATAGAGCGCCCCCTGCAGCCGCGGGGCCCCGTTATAAACGCTTGCGGCCGGCTGTTCGGTCATGAGGCAGAGGCCCAGGGCGCACAGTAAGGACCAAATTTTTTTCATTTCGCCGTTTCTCCTATTACAAAAAGAATCGGTATTAGTTTATTCCCGCAACGCCGGTTCATAAGTAAGGATTTTTGGATAACTTCTTTCCAAAAGCTGTGCGGCTTTGCAAATGAAAACGACCGCAAGAAACGATTTCTTGCGGTCGTAATTTTCTTTTATTGATCTTTTGAAAGGGCCAAACCCGTTCGACTGCCCCCTCTTTATTCCAATTATATCCTGTCCTTCCGCTATTTTCAAGGGAAACTTCTCTTTTTCACCCTCTTCCCCACCGGCCGCGACCAACAGAAATCGTTGCTATAGGTCTTATTGTATAAGGAGGGTTTTCCATGAAAAGATATGCCTTTTCCTGCTGCCTGTTGCTCGCGTCCCTGTTTTTGGCACTCCCGTGCGCGGCGGCCAGGGACGGGGTGACGGTGGCGGTGCAGGGCGGCTACCAATGCGAATACGGGGTGGATATCCCCTTCACCCGCTCGGCGCGCACCAGCGACTACACCTTCGCCATCTACGCCGGGAATACGCCCGAGGTGCAGGCAAACGTCACGGTGACCACCGATTCCCCGGTGGTGGTCCACCTGCCGCTGCGCTACGACCCCGCCGGACCCAGCACCCACACGCTGCAGGTGACCGCCCATGTCGCCGCCGGGCGTCAGGGGCTTGACCGGGAAGCGGCGCTCAGCAGGACCTTCACCACCGCGCCCACCTGCGGTTGTCCCGCCGGGACGGCGGGCGCCTTCTACGTGGGGGACGGGAGCGAAGGGGCACCCTTCCTGGTCGCCTCGACCGATCAGCTCCAACACATCGGCAGCACCGCCCACCTGCAAAAGAAAAGCAGCTTTTTGCAAACCGGGCACCTTGACTTTGAGGGGCAAACCGTCGAATCGATCGGTTCGCTTAATTCTCATTTCCTGGGTCATTACAACGGAAACGGATACACGGTTTCCAACCTGAACCTTCAAAACGCTGATGCCAACGGCCTGTTCGGCTACCTGCAGGAGGCCACGATCGAAAACCTGGGCGTGGTCGGGGCGACTGTGCCCAGCGGCGGGGCCGGCGGGCCCATCGCCGGAGTAGCGGAAAACTCGACGATCCGCCGCTGCTGGACCAAGGGCTGCACCGTCTCCCAAACCACCTTCGGCGGGCACGCCGGGGGACTCGTCGGTCTGCTCTACTCTTCGAGCGTGGTGCAGGACTGCTATGTGCAAAACATCACGGCCACGGCCGACACCGATGCGGCTGGGCTGCTGGGCATGACCGGGGAGGTCGGCGCGGCTGTCTCGGCCTCCAACTGCTATGTGGACGGGATGACGCTCAGCGGTATGAGCTGCGGCGCGACCATCGGCTGCTGGTTCGCGCCCAGCGGCAGCTACCCCACGCTCTACTGCCTGGACAGCGTCTCCTACCCTCTCTATGGGCGCAACAATCAAACCAGCGGGGTGACGGGCACCAAGGTCCCCGCCCTGACGCCCTCGTATCTTTCCGGCTTCGACTTCACGGGCGTTTGGGAAATGAAAGACGGCCTGCCCCGCCTGCAAGTGGAGCAGCCCCTTTCTTAAAAACCAGGGCCCCGGCCGGCCCCAAACGACAAAAAACCGGCGCCGTCAAACAATCCGGCGCCGGGTTTTATTTTGCTCCACCTGTTATCGGGGCTCCACGATCAGCTTAATGGCAGTGCGCTCCTCGTTGTCGATCACCACGTTGGCGAAGGCCGGGATGCAAATCAGGTCAATCCCGGACGGGGCGAGATATCCCCGCGCGATGGCCACCGCCTTGACCGCCTGGTTGGAGGCGCCTGCGCCCACCGCCTGCACCTCGACCGCGCCCTTTTCCCGGATGACCCCGGCAATGGCGCCCGCGACAGAATTCGGAACCGATCTTGCTGAAACCTTTAGAATCTCCACAATAAACGCTCCTCTACAAAACAACTGTCATGTATTTTGTCATGCTCTTTCTGAAACGATTGCCGCATTTCATGATCATATTGTATAACAAATACATGGGGTTTTCAAGCGTTTAAGGGAATTTAATACAATAATTATATATCTACACGATAAATTTTAGTTGTTTTGCCGGAATTATTGTCAATCTCAGCCACGATCGCGTTGATAACGACGTCCTCCGGGTCGTTCTCGAACCGGGTGGGCAGATGGGTGCGCATGCGGTGCAGCGCCAGCTCCTTCTTGACGCCGAGCACCGAGTTGCGCCCGCCGCACATCCCGAGGTCGGTGACGTACCCCGTCCCGCCGGGCAGGATGCGCGCGTCCGCGGTGGGCACATGGGTATGGGTGCCCGCGACCAGCGAGACCCGCCCGTCGAGATAATGCCCCATGCAGAGCTTTTCGCTGGTGGCCTCGGCGTGGAAGTCCAGGATGATGTGCGGGGTGCGGACTCCCTCGAGCGCCTCGTCGACCGCGTCGAAGGGGTTGCGGATGCCGTCGAGGTAGACCGTCCCCTGCAGGTTGATCACGCAGACCGAAAACGGGGGATGGTCAATGAAATACATGCCGCCCCCCGGCGCGCCCTTGTCGTAGTTATAGGGCCGGATCACGCAGGGGGTGCTCTCGAGATAGTCATAAATCTCCCGGCGGCGCAAGGCGTGGTTGCCGGTGGTCAGCACGTCGCACCCGCTGTCCAGCAGCTCCTTGGCCGAGTGGGGCAGGATCCCGTTGCCCTCGGCGCTGTTTTCGCCGTTGGCGATCACAAAGTCGATCCCCTCCTTGCGCTTAAAGGAGGGCAGGTACTGCCGCACCCGCTCGCATCCAGCGCGCCCGACCACGTCCCCGATCATCATTACCCGCATTCTGTCGCTCCCCGCCGCGCAAAGGCGCGGCCGCCGCTCTTGTGGCCAGCGGCCGGCCAGATTTTGTCCTTCGTTATTTTGCCCCGACAGAGCGCGCATACGCCTCCCGCATATCCTCCGGCAGCGGGGCGGTGACGCAGAGACGCTCCCCGCTCACCGGATGGGTGAGGCGCAGCTGCCAGCAGTGCAGCGCCTGCCGCCCGATCAGTTCGCTCCCGCTGCCATACATCGGGTCGCCCAGCACCGGGTGGCCGATATAAGCCATGTGCACCCGGATCTGGTGGGTGCGCCCGGTGAGCAGGCGAAACTGCAAAAAGCTATAGCCGTTCCCCGTCTGGAGCACGCCGTATTCGGTGATGGAAACCTGCCCGCGCTCATCCACCGTCCGGCGGATGTCCACCGGGTCGGGGCGGTATATTTTCGCCTCAACCCGCCCGTCGCCGCGCAGCTCGCCGCAGACCAGCGCGCGGTAGCTCTTCTCGAAATTCCCGGTGAGCCGGGAGGCGGCATACTGGTTCTTGGCCACCAGAACGCAGCCGCTGGTATCCCGGTCCAGGCGGTTTAAGGCCCGCAGCCGCCCGGGCGCGCCCGCGCGAAGGCAGTGGGCGGCATAGACGTTTTCCAGCGTGTCGCTTGCGTGCCCGCAGCTGGTGTGCACCGGCATGCCGGGGGGCTTGTTATAAACCATCAAATCCTCGTCCTCGTAAAGGATCTCCACCTTGCGGTTGCTGCAGAGCACCGCGCGCTCCTCCTCGCAGAAGGCGACGCTCAGGGTGTCCCCCGAGCGCAGCAGGTCCACGGTGCGCACGTGCTCCCCGTTTCGCCGCAGGCCCAGGGGATGCTGCTTGAGCTTCGTGACGGTGCGGTTGGAGAAGCCGAGCTGCCGCCGCAGATAGGTCTTAACCTGGGCGCCGTCGTACCCGGGCTCGATGGTAAAGTGCAGCTCCCTCATTCGTTCTCCTTGCATTTGCGCAGCAGCGAGCCGGGCGGGAAGGCGTTTTTGCTCGGGATGCTAAGCTCCATGGTGGCGTGGGGGCAGGCCTCGATTGCATTCCCCTCCCCGTCGCGCATGGCCGTCACCCGCAGGGATACCGGGCGCTGACCGGGCTCGAGGACCTCCAGCTCGTCCCCCACCGCGAAGCGGTTGCGCTGGGAAAGCGAGAGCCAGCCGTCCCGCCAGCCGGTGACGACGGCGGCCACCTCCCATCTGCTCACATAGCCGCCCGACTCATAATACTGCCCCTGCTGCGGCACGCCGAAATAAAAGCCGGTGCAGTAGTCCCGGTGCCGCACCCGCCTCGTCTCCTCCACGATCCACTGCGGCAGCTCGTAGTGCCCGGGATCCTTTCCCAGCACCCCCAGCGCCGCGCGGTAGGCGGCGGTGATCACCGCGACATAGTAGGCGCTCTTGTTGCGCCCCTCGATCTTAAAGGAGGACACCCCCGCCGCCGCGAGCTTGTCCAGATGCTCGATCATGCACAGGTCCCGGGCGTTGAGGATGTAGCTGCCGCTCTCGTCCTCAAAGATGGGGAAATATTCCCCCGGCCGCTTCTCCTCCATCAGACGGTAGCTCCAGCGGCAGGGCTGCGCGCATTGGCCGCGGTTGCCGTCCCGCCCGGTCATATAATTGGAGAGCAGGCACCGCCCGGAAAAGGACATGCACATCGCCCCGTGCACGAAGCATTCGAGCTCGAGCTCTTGCGGAGTCTTCTCCCGGATGACCCGGATCTCCTCGAGCGAGAGCTCCCGGGCCAGGACCACCCGCTTGGCGCCCAGCGCATGCAGCTCGCAGGCCGCGCGCCAGTTGACGATCCCGGTCTGGGTAGATATGTGCAGCTCCACCTGCGGGATCAGCCGGCGCGCCGCCATCATCACCCCGATGTCGGCGACGATCAGCCCGTCGGCCCCGCTCTCCCCCACAAAGCGCAGGTAGTCCCCGATCCCGTCCGCTTCATCATTACGCGGTAAGGTGTTGCAGGTGAGGTAGACTTGCACGCCGTTCTGGTGGCAATACGCCACCGCCTCGGCCACCTGCGTGTGGCTGAAGTTCTTTGGCGCCGAGCGCATGGTATATTCGCTGCTCCCCAGATAGACGGCGTCCGCGCCGAAGCGCACCGCCGCCTCGAGCCGCTCACGGTCCCCCGCCGGGGAAAGCAGCTCGGGAAGGGAAAGGGTTCGTTCCCGCATGGCGACCTCCCAAGTTTTGATTGATACCCATTATTATAGCAGATCGCCCGGCGGATGGAAAGCGCGCCGGACATGAAAAAGACCGCAAGCAAGGCCTGCTTGCGGTCATATTATGATGTAAACTCATATAAAGGCGGAGGAAAATCCCCAGACCCTTCCAGTTCTTTCTAAGTATATCCTGTTCTGGCGAAAAATGCAAGGGAATTTGGTGGTTTTCGGCGGGTTCCCGCGAAGAAAACGACCCCAAGAAGGCCTTGCTAACGGTCTTTCTTAAAAGGGGGATTTTCATGAAAACGAAACTGTTTGCCATCATCCTGTCCGCGCTGACGTTGTGCGTCCTGGGCGGATTTTCGTCGGGGGGAAACGGCGGCAGCCCGGAACATCCGGTTTCGGATGTTCCGGGCCTGATCGCCGCCGGGGACCGCGAGGCCCTGGGGAGAATCTACACCGTGATGTTTGAGCGCGGGGAGCTCAGCGAGGAGGAATACGCCCTCGCTGAAAAATGGGACTGGATCATCCCGGACGAAGAAAAGATACCGCTCGATGATTTCTCGATCGGGGAGGTCAGCACCGGGGTGGTGGTACCGTGAAGGAGCTCGTTTCCCGCAGGGCGGTTTGCCTCTCGTTGGCCCTGTCTTTGACCCTCGGGCTCTGCCTGCCCGCCGGGGCCACCCTCGGCGAGAGCGGCGGGGAGCGGGTGTCCCAGGGCGCCGCGCCGCGCAACACCCCGGCGGCGGCCCTCGCGCTTGCGCGCGGCGCGGCCGCCTCGGCCGGGCCGGAGAAGATCTTCATCCCGCTCTCTTCAGGTGATTCGCAGATCGCAAGTTTTCTGGTGACCGCCAAAACCGGGGATGAGCCGCCCATCGCCGGCAGCTACGACCCCGCGAAGGGCCGGGCCGAAATCCCGCTCGTTCCGCCGCCGCAGAGAGATACCGACTACGAGATCACCGTGACCTCGGTTTCCGACCAGCCCGGCCTGCGGGCCCCGGCGACAAAAACGGTGCGCCACACCTACCCGGCTGTGAAGTCGATCGCCCTCTCGGGCCCCGCGGCCCTGCGGGCGGGAGAGAGCGCCACGGTGGGCGCGGCGCTCTCTCCCCACCAGGACTATGTTTCCCCGGTGCGCTGGGCAAGCGGCAATGAGGCGGTATTGTCCATCACCCCCGGGGCGAATGACCGCAGCGTTACCATCAGCGCCCTCAAGGGCGGGACGGCGACCGTCACGGCCAGCATTTACGAGGGCGCCGACACGGTCACCGGCTCGATGAGCGTGACGGTGGTGCCCGCCGGGGGCGGGGGGAGCGAGGGGTCGGCCTTCTGGGTCACCCCCGAGAGCTACACCCTCTTCACCTCCGGGACGGCGGACGAGACCGCCTTCACCGTGGCGGCCCTCTTCTCGCCCGGGGACGAGGCCACCCCGGTGAGCTGGAGCACGGATAAAACCGGGATCGTGGAATTGCAGGAGGTCCCCGGCCAGCCGAATCAGAAACGGGTGGTGGCCAAGGCCCCCGGCAGGGCGACCATCACCGCCGCCACGGCGGGGGGCTTGCTCTCGGACAGCTGCGTTGTTACCGTCTACCAGATCGGGGACGGCAGCGGGAGCGGGGAGGACATCACGGTGAAGCCCCCGGACAACCCCGCCGACGGGAGCTACCAGTACATCGTGAACGGCAGGCTGGTGCTCTATACCAACGGCACGCCGAATAGCGCCAACCTGAGCGGGAGCATATCGGTCACCCCGTCGCCGCCCAGTCCCCCGCAGCCCGCCTGGGCGAGCGGGAATCCGGGCGTTGCGGCGGTGGACCAAAATGGGAACGTCAGGGCAGTGGCGGCGGGGGAAACGACCGTCACCGCCACGCTGGCGGGGAAGACGGGGAGCATCCCGGTGACGGTCTACACCATCGCAAACGGCAGTCTGAGTATTACCGGGGCGAAGAACCTCGTTCACGACGGCAGTCCGGCGAGCGCGGCGCTCAGCGCCGTCTATTCCGGCCTGCCCAGCGGCGCGCGGCCGCTGACGAGCTGGCAGTCGAGCAACAACGGGGTACTCTCCCTCTCGCCGGCGGCGGGGGGTTCCACCACCGCGGCGGCGCAAGGTAAGGGGACGGCGACGGTCACGGCCAGCGGGGGCGGGCAGAGCGCGACGGCGAACATCAGCGTCGGGCAGGCGGTGACGGGGATCACGGTCAGCGCCGCCACGGCAACCGTCAAGGCCGGGGAAGCGACCACGGTGAGCGCGGCGGCCAGTCCCGCGAACGCCGACAACCGGACAATCAACTGGACGAGCAGCAATCCGGCGGTAGCCACGGTAAGCCCCGGCAGCAGCGGCAGCGGGGCGGCCGTTACCATCACCGGCGTGGCAGTGGGGACGGCCACCATCACGGCGACCGCCGCCGGGAACGCCGGACTCTCCAAAACCGTGGCCGTGACGGTGCTACCCAACGCTCCCGCTCCCAGCGACCTTGGCAAAATGGTGGAGTGGGCCGGCAGAAGCTGGTGGGTGGTTGACGACCACGGTGAGGATTTCGGCGGCAACACCGGCTCGGTCGTGCTGCTGGCGAATTTCAACTATACAACCTGTGCGTATGGCTCCTCCCACGTGTACAGCAGTAGTACGGCGCGGACACAGTGCGTTAATTTCTATAACAGCTTGTCGGCGGAACAGAAAGCAAAGCTATCACCCAACAAGCTTGATAAGACATACGCATGGTTGCCGAGTTTCTTTGAAATTTACGGAAATGCTCTTTCATCCAGCGGGACATATATTGATCCCCTTTCCTCTACAAAGCAGTTCAGCTATTTTGCGAAGAACGGAGTAACAAACAGCAATTATGGTTTACTGGCTACCATATACGGCAACGCAGGCGTCAATTCATGGTTACGGTCATATTTCAATATTACTAATCCCCTCACCTCCAAATACGCTCCTTCGGTAGTCTATTCCAATGGAAGGCTTGGTTCTAGCACTGATCTAAAATCAATTTTTGCAATACGCCCCTGCGTCATCCTCAATCCCTGACAAAACGAAAGCCCCGGCTGTAAAGCCGGGGCTTTCCTTTATCCTTATTGCTGCGAGGACGACCCGTCGTCGCTGTGGTCGATGGTGGTGCCGTAGGCCTCCCCCGCGCTCTGCAGATTGAGGTTGTGCTCCTGCAGGGTGGTGGCGAAGTGGTACTCGTGCTTTTGATCGCTCAGGAAGTAGAAGTAGTTCGTTTCGGCCGGGGCGAGCGCCGCCTTGATGGCGTCGAGCCCGGGATTGTTGATCGGCCCGATGGGTAGCCCCTGGCACTGATAGGTGTCATAGGCCGCGGCCATCTCTTCATTTTTGGATGATAGGTTCGGCTCGATCTCATCGCGCACGTAGAGGTAGGTGGCGTCCGATTCCAGGCGCGGGTACTGGGCAGAATTGCTCAGACGGTTGTGGAAGACCGACGAAATGTCGTACATATACTGCACGTCGCCCGCCTCCTTCTGAATGATCGAGGCCAAGGTCAAAGTCTGATCGAGGGTCATCCCCTGCTTCTCCATCAGATCGTAAAGGTCCTGGGTCACCCGGGTGTTGAAGACGCTGAGAAACTTGTTGACCACCGACTCGACATTCTCACCCACGTAGAACTGATAGGTGTCCGGGAAGACATAGCCCTCCAGCTTGTGGTAGCGCAGCGGGTCGTCCGGAATCTTATCATAGAATTCATAACCGTACTGGCTGTCGCTGCCGAAGCTGACCGTATCGGTCACCCTGATGAACTCTTCGGCGCTGCAAACCTTGTTTTCTTCCAGCTTCGCGGCCACCTGGTTGAGGGTCTGCCCCTCGGGGAAGGTTACCCAGACGACCTCCTTTTCGGTGTTGCCCTTGGTCATCATGGTCATGATCTGGTCGTAGGCCATCTTGGTGTTGAGCTCGTAGGTGCCGGGCACATATTCCTTTTTATCCTTGAGCCCGGCATAGAGCTTGAAGGTCAGCGGCTGGGTGATGATCCCGGCCTCCTTGAGCTGCTCGGCGACCTCCCCGACGGTGGCGTTTTCGGCCACCACGAACTCGACCTTCTTATCGGGCTTGTTGATCCCGAGCATATCGCTCGCGCTCTGCAGCGCGAAGATCGACAGGAAGATGGCGCAGGCCACCGCCCCGGCGACCAGAACCAGCGCCTCCATAAACCGGGAGACCCCGCCTCCGCGCCGGCGGCGCTTTTTGGGGGGCTTCGGCGGCTCGTTTCCTCTGCCGCCGCCCTTCCCGCCGCGCGCGGGCGGCGGGGGCACGGCCCCAAAACCTCCCCCGGCGTTTCCCATCTGGCGCCGGGGCGGCTGCGCGCCCCCCTGGGAGAGCACGGGGGCCGGTGCGGAATCAGGGATCCCCGCGTACTCCTCGCTGTCGATATTGAGCTGAAAGCCCCGTCCCCGCGCGCCGGTATTCCCCGAAGCGGCGGGCGGTGCGGCGGTAGCCACCGGGCTTTGCGCGGAGCTGACAGCCTCTTCAAACCCAGCGGGGTTAAAGCCGGCGCTCCCGCCGGCTTTTGCGCCGGTATCAAAGCCGTCCGGGTTAAACCCCCGCGGATTCGGCGTGCGCTCGCCAAAGCGCGGCTGCACATCCCCCGGCGCAGGCGCCGGAACTTCCTCCCTGGGCGGCCGCGGGACATATTCCCGCACCGGCTGCCCCGAGGGCACGGGCCGCGCGGAGGGCTGATAGACCCCCCGCTCCGGTTCCATGGTCCGAGGCTGCTGTGCCGCACCCACGGGCGGGGCCTGCCGGCGCAGCGGCTGGTATTCGCCGGAGGGCGTATCCTGGTCGGGCTGCTTATCCAAACTAAAGCTGCGAATCAATTCCTGAAACTCATCCTGCTCACTCATGCTCCGGCTGTCCCTCCTGTCCTGTTGTATTTGCAAAAACGGCGGTAATTCCAAAAAGTACGCCGCAATTTTCCATTGTTTCTATCATACCGCAAAATATGTCAAGAATCAATCGAAGTATGTGAAAAAACTGTTAATTGGGAACCCCTTTTTCCCGCCCCGCATAGGATGGAGCACAGGTATTGCCCGCTTGGGCAGTCGCCTGAAAAGGAACCAAAAATCAAGGAGGTACCAAGATGTTTTGGAATGGATGCGGCGGCTGGGGAGGCTGCTCATGCGGCTACGGCAACTGCGGCGGCTGGGGGTACGGCTGGGGCGGATTCGGAATCACCGGCATCATCGCCATCGTCGTGCTGTTGGTGCTGCTCTGTAACTGAGCCTTTCCCCGCAACATAGAAGCCACGGGGCGCGCGGGCAGAGCCTGCGCGCCCGCGGCGGTTTACTGCTTCTTTTGCCCCGGCTTTTCGTGAGCCGTCCGCCTTTGGGATTCCCCCTTGTGCGGATAGAAAAACCCCTTCTCGCTGACCACCACCGAAACCGAGGCGTCGTACCGCCCGTGCGGCAGGAAGCGGTAGAGGTTTTGACGGTAGATGATCCCCACCGTCGCGCCGGGATACTTGCCGAGGAAGCGGTCATAATACCCCCCGCCGTAGCCCAGCCGGTAGCCCTGCCGGTCGTATGCGAGGGCGGGGACCACACAGATGCTGTCCTTGTAGTCCCCCAGCTTCTCGCAGCTGGTCTTGGGCTCGAGCACCCCGAAGGTGCCCTTTTCCAGCTGGTCGAACGAGCTTACATAATAAAAATCCATCAGCCTGGTGCCGTCCACGCACCGGGGCAGCGCCACACGCTTGTGGTGCTGCCAGCAGTACTCGATGATCCCCACGGTGTCCACCTCGATGGGGGTGGACATATAGATCAGCACCGTTTTGGCCCGCTGGAACTGGTAGAGCCGGCACAGCGTTTTTCGGATCTGCCCGTCCATCCCCGCCTTCTGCTCGGACGCCAGAGAACGGCGGTATTCCTTGACGAGCGCGCGGCGCTCCTTTTTAAATTGCCGGATGTCCCTCATCGGCTCATGACCGCCGCTTTGAGCTTTTCGGCCTCCCCACGCCCCTTGAGGCACTCCACCAGCGCAAGGCCGAAATCGAGCGCCACGCCCATCCCCTTGGCGGTGACGAGCTTGTGGTCCCTCTCCAAAAAGCCGCCGGTCACATCGGCGCCCTCGCAGTCCCCTTCAAAACCGGGGAAGCAGGTGACCCGTTTGCCCCGCAGCAGCCCGCGGTGTCCGAGAATCGAGGGCGCGGCGCAGATCGCGCCGACATAGAGCTCCCGCTCGAAGGCCAGGGTGATAAAATGCTGCACCCGCTCGTCCGCTTCGAGGTTGCGCGTGCCGGGCATGCCGCCGGGCAGGACGATCATCTCGAGCCCCCCGTCGGCGCACGCCTCGATGGTGCGCTCGCAGCTGATCTCGATCCCGTGCGCACCGGCTATTCGGCTGCCGCCCACGCCCACAGCCTTGACCTCCACTCCGGCGCGGCGCAGCAGGTCAAGCGGGACAAGCGCCTCCGCCTCCTCGAAGCCGGGGGCCAAAAACAGATAGACCATACCGCTATCCTCCCTTTCTGTCCGATAAAACTGTCAATCGCCGAGCCAGGTGGCCCGGTATTTTTTTAAGATGATGGCCGGGCGGTAGCTCAGTTTTGCCTTTCGCAGCCCCTCGGCCCCGGTGTCGTCCTCCCGGTTGACGTAGGTCACGTCCTTACAAAACGCCCGGCAGAATTCCCGGTTGATCAGCGCGTAAGCCCCCTGCACATCCTGGTACGCCTTCTCAATCCGCACGTCGAAGGTGTCCGGCGTGAGGCGCTCGCCCATCGAATAGGCGACGATCCGCCCGCCGGCGCGCAGCAGCCCGCCGCGAAAATCGAGCGCGAAGAAATGCTCGAAGGCATAATCCACCGCGCAGGCCTCCTGGCGCAGGCTCTCGTTTTGATCGCACCCGTAAAGGCGGCACCAATCCTTGTTCATCTCGTAGCATTCGCCGATGTTCTCCTTCGTGATCTCCTCGAAGGACCAGTCGGGGTTCTGCTCGAGAAAGCGGTTGATGTGGTTGCGCTTGGCGTGCAGCTTCTTTCCCGCCAGGGTGCGAAGGCTCTCCGAGAGATAGAGGTACTCCCGCGCGTCGTCGAGCTCCTCATAATGAAACCGCCCCGGGTACAGTTCCTCGAGCTTGGGGCGGCTTTCGTCGTCCACCGCGTAAAAGACGAAGGGCACGCCCTCCTCTTCGCTCTGCGCCTTGAGGCGCCCGATCACCGCATGGAGATCCCCCTCCCCGGCGGGGAAGAGGTAGCTCGGGCTCCCGAGTTCACTGCGCACCACCACGAAGCCGCCGACCTCGGCGGCCGTCTTGCGGTAGACCTCGGCCCATAAGACGGTGCCTGCGAAGGAATATTCGCATCCGCGGTAGCCGCTCTTTTGAAAGAGCCGGTCCACCCAGCCCTTGTCCGAGATGTCGAGGGTCTTGAATGTAATCAAATTTCTCAGGCCTTCCCTCTGAAAATGAGGGCTCAGCCGAGCACCGCCGCCGTGAGCGCGCGCACCTGGCGCGCGATGTCCTCCACCGGCAGGGGGGTGAGCGCCGCCTCGTCGAAGCAGCGCACCACCTCCCAATGAAGTCCCTTAGCCGCGTAGAGCGCCGCCTCGCGGCAGCGCGTCAGGTATTCGGTGTTGCCCTCATGGATATCCCGCTTCCCCTCATCCCCCTGGTAGCGCCTGAGCAGCAGCTTTTGGGAGACGGCGGGGTGCATGTCGAGATAAACCACTAAATCTGGTTTTGGCATTCCGAGCCTGACATATTCATAGTCGCAAAGCCACCCGGCAAAGTTTTGCCACTCGGCCTTCGGCAGCTTTGTCATCTGGTGGGTGATGTTCGAGGTGACGTACCGGTCGGCCAGGAGAATCTTCCCCTCCCGGTAGTCGCGCTCCCAATCCTGTTTGAAGCTGATATAGCGGTCCACCGCGAAGAAGCTCGAGGCCGCGTAGGCGCCCACCGCCCCGGGGTCGGGGCTGATCTGCCCGCCGAGGTACATGCGCAGCGGCGCGCTGGATTCGCTTTCATAATTTGGAAAGGAGATCTTGCGCACCGGCAGCCCCCGGCCCCGTAAATATTCCTCGAGCAGGGCGGTCTGGGTGCCCTTGCCCGAGCCGTCGATCCCCTCGATGGCGATCAGTCTGCCCATGCGCTCACTTCCCCCTTAGCTCCCCGCGCAGGAGCCGGTATTTTTCCTTCACCGCGGCCATCTGCCCGCAGGACATTTTCCCCTCCGGGCAGGGCCCGTCGGCGCAGGGCGGGCCGGCGTGCGCGAAGAGCACCGGGGCGACCGCGTAGACCAGGCGGTACATCTGCTCGGCCACCGCCCGGATCTCCCACTGGGCGCGGTTGCACAGCCGCTGCTTAAAAAAGTTGTGCAGGCTCCGGGCGTTCATGGTGACCACCATGCGGGTGTCGCAGGCGTTGGGCAGCACGAAGCGCGCGTCCTCGATCGCCATCTTTGCCGCCTTGCGCCCGGCCTCTTTGGGGTCCATGCCGCCCTTTAGCAGCTCCCGCTCGTGCTTCTCCTTGAGCAGCGAGGTGAGGGTCTCATAGCTTTTCGCGCATTCATCCATGATCCGCCCGTACTCCGCCGCCGCCTCGGGAATCCCGGCAATCTCGGGCGGGGTGACGTAATCGAACCCCTGCTTCTCCACATACCGCTGGCTCTGCACGCTGTAGGAGGCCAGCCGGTGGCGGGTGATCTGCGCGAGGAAGGCCCGCGAGACCCCATCGATCCCGAAGGTGAAGCTGGCGTGCTCGATGGGGCTCTCGTGCCCCAGGTCGGAGAGCATCTCCACAAAATCGTTCGCCTTGTGCTCATCCAGGTTGTCGAGCAGGGTCTCGATTCCGCTGCGGCTGTAACAGAGCTTGGCCGCGGCGGCCACGGTGCGCACCGGATCGGGGGTATAAGAAATCAACGTGACAATCGGCATATTGGACCTCCTCCTTTTTTCGCCCTTCGCTATTTGCGCAGGTCCTTTACGAAGCGGGCCACCTCCTGCAGCCGCTCGGGGATGTTGATCCCCTGCGGGCAGAGCGGCACGCATTTTTTACAATTTTTACAGCTCTGCGGCCCATGGCCCTCATCCTGTTTGCGCCCGTACCAGGCGAGGTATTCGTCCTTGTTGCCCAGCAGGTGGTACTTGCCGTAGTGCTCGAACTGGTCCGGGATCTGCACCCCGAACGGGCAATCCATGCAGTAGCCGCAGCCGGTGCAGGGGATCTGGAACTTCTCCACCAGCCGGCGGCGCACCGCGTCCACCGCCGCGCGCTCCTTACCATCCAGCGGCTCACGGGGCGAGAAGGAAGCGACGTTGTCCTCCATCTGGGCCATGTTGGACATGCCGGAAAGGACGATGGTCACCCCCGGCAGGTCCCCCAGCCAGCGCACCGCCCAGCTCGCCTGGGAGCGGGCGGGGTCGAGGTCCGTCAGCTCCCCCACGATGTCCGGCGGAAGCTGGGCCAGAAGCCCCCCGCGCACCGGTTCCATCACCACGCAGGGGATGTCCTTTTTCAGCACGGTTTGATAGAGTTTCTCCCCTTCGAGCTGCTCCCAGTCGAAATAGTTGAGCTGGATCTGCACGATGTCCCAGTCGAAACTCTGCATAATCTGCTCGAACACCTCGGGGGTGTCGTGGAAGGAGAAGCCGAGCTTGCGGATTTTTCCGAGGCGCTTTTGCTCGGTGAAAAACTCGAGCATGTGCAGCCGGCGCACCTTCTCCATGCGCTCGGCGCTCAGCGCGTGCAGGAGATAGACGTCGAAATAGTCCACTCCGCAGTTTTTAAGCTGCTCGGAGAAAATCCGCCCGAGGTCCTCCTCGCTCTCGCACAGCCAGACGGGGAATTTGTCGGTGAGCAGGTATTCCTCCCTCTTGTGGCGCCCGAGCGCCTCGCCCAGCGCCTGCTCGGCCGTATGGTCGTGGTAGGGGTAGGCGGTGTCGAAGTAGTTGGCGCCGTGTGCGATGGCGTAGTCCACCATCCGCCCGACCTGCTCACGGTCGATCGAGGAGGAAACCTGTGGGTCCAGCAACGGGAAGCGCATGCCGCCCACTCCGAGGCGCGGCAGGGAAAAGTCCCAATTTTTCGGTGTGATTCGTTCCATATCGCTCATCCGCCTTTCCGCATAGTACGTTTGTCACAATTCGCACCAATCATATCATAAAAGCGACGTTGATTCAATCTCCGCGCAGAATGTAAAGCCCCAAACCAGTCCCGCGGGACCGCTTTGCGAATGAAGGAGGTTTCATGGGGAAACCGGCAAGGCAAGGCCCCGTGTGCGGCGGTTGCCGGCTGCTCCATGTATGGTGAACAAACTGTGAATATTGGTTTTATGGGCGTGAAAGGTTGATTTTGAGCGGTTTTTATTATACAATAAACTAGCTTTCTTCCGACTTGCAGCCATTTGAAAGGAGCCCAAAGCCCATGCATGATTTCCCGATCCTGATCGCCCCCTCCATCCTTTCCTGCGACTTCGCCGCCATGGGCGAGGATTGCCGCGCCATGGAGCGCGCGGGCGCCGACTGGCTGCACGTCGACGTGATGGACGGCCACTTCGTCCCGAACATCTCGATCGGGGTGCCGGTCGTAAAAAGCCTGCGCCCGGCGGTAAAGCTGCCGCTGGACGTGCATCTGATGATTTCAAAACCGCTCGATTACCTCGGGGCCTTCCTGGACGCCGGCGCCGACCTGATCACCTTCCACATCGAATCCGAGTCCGAACCGGCGCTGGCCATCGCCACGATAAGGAAGCGCGGCAAGCGGGCGGGGCTTGTCCTGAAGCCCGCCACGCCGGCCGAGCGGGTCTTTCCCTTTCTGCCGCTCATCGACGTCGTGATGGTGATGACGGTCGAGCCGGGCTTCGGCGGGCAGAAATTCATGCCCGGCATGCTTCCAAAAATCGAGGCGCTGCGAGAGGAAGCGCAGCGGCAGGGCCTCCCCCTTCACATCGAGGTGGACGGCGGGATCGACCCCGCCACCGCGCCCTTGGCGGTGCGCGCCGGGGCCGACGTGCTGGTCGCGGGCAGCGCGCTCTTTTCAAAGCCCGATTACGCCGGAGCGGTCCGCGATCTGCGCGCCGCGGCCGAAGCCGGCCGCGGTTTATAGGTACCGGGAGACCGCGTCGATGGCGTCCCCGCAGCGGATCGGCTTCGCGTGCTCGCAGACCAGCTCCTCGAGCAGCTCGCCCCGGCCGAGATAGCCGCCAAATTCTCCCAGCAGCTGGGCTGCCCCGGCGCGGGGCCCGTCGATCGGGGTGACGCTCAGGATATACCCGCCCCGGTAGTACAGCGAAGAGCGGTAAATCCGGTGCGACATGTGGGTGAAGACGGCTTTACACCCCTGCACGAGCTGCGGCAGGCCCGCGAACCAAAACAGGCGCGGGACGAGCTGTCCCTCCTTGATCCGGTAGCGGCTGGGCTCGCGCAGCCCCGAGAGGACGAGCTCACACCCGCCCGACTCCCCGAGCGTCGCCTCGATGAGGACGCGCTGCCCGACGCCGTGCAGGCCGGTTTTCTCCTGCAATTGCCAAAGGAGGGCGCCCAGGGCCTTTTGCAGCCCCTCCCCGCCCAGCAAAAGTTCTTCATAGCTCAACCCCAGGGCGGTCATTTCGCTTTGCTTCAGGGTCACGCGCACCCGGCCGCCCTCAAACGGTTCGATCTTCATCTATCTGTTCCTTTCGCCCCAGGCGGCTTTGCTGCCGCCGGGCCATGTGATATTGCAGTAATAAAGGAGGCGTCGCTTTGGCGTTTCATTTTCTATCAAAAGGGCTGGTGCTCGAGCAGCACAAGGAGCCCGCCCTCTCGCGGGATTTGCGGGAGCTGATCGTCCCCGGCAGCGCGCGGCCTCTGCCGCTTCCAAAAGCTGAAGACCCGGCAGCGCTTTCCCCCGAGGAGATCATCGCCTTTGCCGACGCCGCGGGAATCATCGACGAGCGCGACTCGCTCCCGCTGGGGGAGAAGCTGCGCGCGGCGCGGCGCGACGGCGGCACCGCTATGGTGGTGGCCGACGCCATCGACGACGAGCCCTATGTCTCCAGCCAGCTCGGCCCGCTCTTCAAGCTCTCCTCCCAGGCGGTGGGCGGCCTGCTCTTCGCGGCCAAGGCCGCCGGGGCGCAGGAGATCATGATCGGGGTATATAAAAACGTCTATGATCTCCGCCTGCGGATCCCCAATACATTGTATGGCGTCAAAATAAAAAGGATTACCGGAAAATATCCGGCCGAGGCGCGCTCCTCCTTCCCTGAGGGCGGGGAAGGGGTGCTGCTCGTCGGGGTCTGCGCCCTCATTCACCTCTACCGGGCCATCCACAACCACACCGCCCAGACCACCAGCTTTCTCACCGTGGCGGGCAACTGCGTGGCCAACCCCGCCAACCTCGAGGCCACGAACGGCCTGAGCGTCTGGCAGGCGCTCGAGCGCTGCGGGCTGCTCGAGGAGCCGGCGCGGGTTGTCATCGGCGGACCGATGACCGGCATGAGCATCCTCGACCCCGCGCACACCCCCATCAGCGCGACCACCCGCGCGGTGCTGGCCTTCCTAGACAACCCGCGCGAGCGGCACTACAGCTGCATCGGCTGCGGAAAGTGCGCCAGCGTCTGCCCGCAGGAACTCTCCCCGCTCTTCCTTTACAAGTCCTCCAAGCAAAAATTGGTCGGGATGCTGCGCTTTTACGACGTGGAGCGCTGCATTGGCTGCGGGACCTGCAGCTATGTCTGCCCGGCCAAGCTCGAGCTCTCGGCCGAGATCCTGAGCGCCAAGCGGCTGGTGGAGGGGCTGGATAAAGCACAGCCGCAAACGCAGCCCCAAGAGGGGACACAGGAGGATCAAAATGATACTCAAAGCGTATAACCCGCCGCATATCCGAAAGCGGGACTCCAACCGCTCGATGATGGACGACGTGCTGATCGTCCTAATCGCGCTCTACCTGATGGCCTTCTATTATTACGGGCCGCGCGCGCTGCTGCTCGGTCTGCACGCGGCCGGGGTCTCCATCGTCTGCGACCTTGTCTGCAAGCTGCTGCTGCGCCAGAAGCTGAGCCTGCGGGACCATTCCTCTCTGGTGACGGCCCTGCTCCTCCCGCTGCTGCTGCCCGCCTCGGTGGATTACGCCGTGGTGGCGGTGGCGGTGGCCTTCGCGCTGGTGGTGGTCAAATATCCCTTCGGCGGGGTGGGCCACAACCTTTTTAACCCCGCCGCCGGGGGCTTCGCCTTCGTGGCCATCTGCTTTCCCAAGGCGGTCTTTTCCTACCCGGTTCCGCTCGAAGCGCTGAACGCCTTCGGCAGCTTCACCGGGCGGCTGGTCACCTCGGCCTCCTATACCCTCAAGGCGGGCGGCGTGCCCACCGGCGGGGACTTCCTGAGCATGCTGCTGGGCAACACCCCCGGGCCGATGGGCGCGACCAACGTACTGGTGGTCTGCGCCTGCCTGCTCTATCTTGTCGTGCGCGGCTCGGTGCACTGGCAGATGCCGCTGTGCTTCCTCGGCACCTGCGCGCTTTGGGCCGGGCTGTTCCCGCGCGCGCCCATCCCGGGGGGCGCGTCGGTGATCTACGAGCTCTTCTCCGGGTGCCTGATCATGGGGGCCGTCTTCATGCTCACCGACCCGGTCACCTCGCCCAAGCGCGCGAGCGCCTGCGTGGTCTATGCCGTGTTTGCCGGGGTGATCACCATGCTGTTCCGGCGCTTCGGCGGCTTTGAGGAGTCCTTCGCCTTCTCGCTGCTGCTGTGCAACGCCCTGGCGCCGATCTTCGATTATCTGGACGAATTATTCTACCGCGCGGTAAGGAGGGGTCGCTTTGTACCTGCAAAGAACAAGAAAGCATAACCGCCTTGTCCGCCGCTTCTCGGGGCTCTTTTTCGACAACCCCGTGCTCTCGCTCGGGCTGGCGCTGCCGCTGGCCATCAGCGCGACCAACTCCCTGCAGGGCGCCTTCTGCGTGATGATCGGCATGTGGGCGACCACCCTGCCGGTCATGCTCTTCTCCTCCCTGCCGCCGGTGCGCCGTTTCCTGCCGTTGTGGGCACGCTTCCCGGTCTATGTGCTGCTGGCGGTGGCGATCCTCATCCCGGTGGAGCTGCGCCTCTCCCCCATCTACCCGGTGGTGCTCAACTCCCTTGGCGTCTACTTCCCGATCATCGCGGTCAACACCATCATGCTCTACCGCTGCGAGCACGTCGGGGTACGCTGCGGCGTTCTGCACACCCTCATCGACGGGGTGCTCCATCTGCTGGGCTTCTCGGTGGTGATGGCCCTGCTCGCCTGTGTGCGCGAGCTCTTCGGCTACGGCTCCGTCTGGGGGATCCCGGTCACGGGGATCACCTTTAAGCTGAGCGGGCTGCTCATCCCCTTCTCGGGCTGTATCCTCCTCGCCTTCCTGGCGGCGGGCAGCCGCTATATCGGGCGGCTTTGGCGGGTGCGCAACTACCGCGCCGACCTGCGCGACGGCCAGACCCCCGCCGAGGGGGAGGACGAGGACCTCGACGACGATCTCTTGATTTAGAAATGGAGGCTGCTATGGAAGCGATCGGTTTATTTTTCCTCTACGCGCTGGTGGCAATCTTTCTGGAGAACGCCGTCTTCACCCGGATGCTCGGCGTCGGGCGGATGGTCTTTCTGGGCACCCCAAAGCGGATCCTGGCCCACGGCGCGGCGCTGACCGTCATCACCTTTTTCGGCTCCATGCTGTCCTTCGCCGCCAACTATCTGCTGTATGACTACAACGTCGCCGTCTCGCTGCGCGCGCTGATCTACCTGTGCTGCCTGACGGTGGTCTATCTCATCCTCTACCTGCTCTGTGACAGGCTGCCGGGCAAGATCTTTACACCGATGAAGAAGCTGCTCCCCCTGTCCACCTTCAACTGCGCTTCGCTCGGCGCGCTGGTGCTCACCACCGCACAGCAGCACAGCTTCTTTTCCACCGTGGGCTTCGGGCTGGGCACCGGGGTCGGCTACACCCTGGCGCTGCTGCTCATCTACACCGGGCGGCGCCGGCTGGAGCTGGTCACCCTGCCGCGCGCCTTCAAGGGGATGCCCATCCACCTGCTCTATATCGGGCTGGTTTCGCTGGCCATCTACGGCCTGATCGGCCACCAGCTGCCCACCTGACGATTTGTCGGACTTGACCTTAGGAGGTGCCGTCCTTGCGCAAGGGCTATAAGATCAAACGCTACAACCGGATATACCGGCGCCGCCCCGGGGGGCTCACGCCGGTAAAGATCGTCCTGCTGGTGCTGGCGGCGGCGCTTTCGGCGCTGCTGGTTTTCAGCCTCTACGGGCCGGTACACGACTTTCTCAGCGGCCGGCTCTCGTCCACCATCGGCGCTTCGGGAGGGGAGGAGGCCGCGTCCCCGTCAAGCGGCGAGGAGGCGTCCCCGCCGCCGGCGGCACCCGCGCCCGCCGCCCCGGCCGCGCAGAAGAGCGATCCCCCGCCGGTCACAGGGCTGCGCGCCTGCTATATCCCGGCGAGCCGCCTGCTGGCGGGCGAGGCGCTCTCCTTTGTCGAGGGCACCGGGGTTGAAGGGTACAACGCCGTGATGATCGACCTCAAGGACACGGGCGGTTCGGTGCTTTACCGCAGCAATCTCGAGCTGGTCGCCCAGGCCGGCGCACAGTCGGAGAACGCCGTGGACCTCGGCGCGCTCTGCGCCGAGCTGCATGAGGCGGGATACCAGGTGATCGGGCGGGTGCAGGCCTTTTGCGACCCGCTGGCCCCGAAGGGGCAGGAGATGGCCGCGGTCAAATACATGAATTCCGATTGGGGCTGGCTGGACGCCGAGGCCGAGCGCGGCGGCAAGCCGTGGCTGAACCCCTACTCCCCCATCGCGCAGAGCTATATCACCGACATCGCCCTCGAGGCGATCGGCGCGGGGGTGGACACCATCCTGCTCGATTCGGTCCAATTCCCCGAGGGGTACGGACTCCAGTACGCCACCTATGGCGAGTGGTCGCAGAGCAAGCCGAGGGACGCCGTGCTGCGCGAGTTCGTGCAGTCGGTGCGCGAGCAGGCCGCCCAGCGGGGCGGCAGCCTCCTGTGCTATACGAGCGCCGACTCGGTCTTCGGGCAGAACAACGCCCGCTACGGGGAGAGCAACCCCGCGAACCTCTTTGGCGGGGCCCTCGCGGTAGGGGTCATGCCCGCCAGCTTCGGCGAGGTCTATGAGCTCGAGGGCTTCCGGCTGCAGGCCCCGGCCACCACCCCCTTCGACACGGTGCAGGCGGTGCTGGGCAGGGTGAAATCCTCGGCCCCCAGCGTGCAGACACTGGTGGCCTGTCTGCAGGGGTATACCGACAACACGCTCGAGGGCGCGTATAACCGGCAGTATACCGCCGCCGACGTGGCCGAGCAGATACGCGCCGCCGGGGAGGCCGGGATCGACAGCTACATTGTCCTCTACTGACATGGGTTTCATCGAAAGCCGCAGGCGCGTCTGCGGCTTTCGCGCTTTTCTGAGGCCTTTTTATTCTTTTCGTCCTGTGCTATAATGGATGCTTGCAAACCGATTGGGAGGTAACAACACATGCCAAACGAAGGCGCGCGCTATCCCGCGCTGAAAAAACAGATTTTGGAACAATACTTTTCCCGGATGAACCCCCGCCAGCGCGAAGCGGTCTTCACCGTCAGCGGCCCGGTGCTCATCCTCGCGGGTGCTGGCAGCGGCAAGACCACCGTGCTGATCAACCGCATTCTCAACCTGGTCCGCTTCGGGGATGCCTACCACTCCGATTACATACCGCCGCTGGGCGAGGAGGATTACGCCTTTTTGGAAAGCTGGGCCGAGGGGGCAGGCGGGGACGAGGAGCGCCTCTGCTCGCTGATCGCTTCCCGCCCGGTGCGGCCCTGGAATATCTTAGCCATCACCTTCACCAACAAGGCCGCGGGGGAGCTGCGCGAGCGGCTCGAGCGCACCCTGGGCGAGGCGGCCAGAGACATAAACGCCGCCACCTTCCACAGCGCCTGCGTGCGGATTTTGCGGCGGTATATCGAGCGGCTGGGCTATTCCCCGAGCTTCACCATCTATGACAGCGACGATTCGATCCGGGTGATCAAGCGGCAGATGGACCTCTGTGGGGTCAGTGACAAGAACCTCAAGCCCCGCACCCTGCTCTCGGTCATCTCCCGCGCCAAGGACGCCATGCTCACCCCGCAGGAGCTTATGAAAAGCTCAAACGACTACCTCACCCAGACGGCGGCCAAGTGCTACCAGGGCTACCAGCAGGAGCTGCGCCACGCCAACGCGGTGGATTTCGACGACATCATCCTGCTCACGGTGCGCCTGCTGCAGGAAAACTCCGACGTGCTCGAATACTACCAGAACCGCTTCCGCTACATCATGGTGGACGAATACCAGGACACCAACCTCCTGCAGTATAAGCTGATCGCCCTGCTCGCGGGCGGGCACCACAACCTGTGCGTGGTGGGGGACGACGACCAGAGCATCTACAAGTTCCGCGGCGCCACCATCGAAAATATCCTCCAGTTCGAGGACCAGTTCCCCGGCGCCAAGGTGATCCGGCTCGAGCAGAACTACCGCTCGACCAAGACCATCCTCGCCGCGGCCAACGGGGTAATCCAGAACAATACCGAGCGCAAGGGCAAAAACCTCTGGACCGAAAATGGCGAGGGGGCCAAGGTCCAGGTGGTTCGCCTGTCCGACGAGCAGGGCGAGGCCGCCTATATTTGCGACACCATCGCCAAAAACGTGCGCGAGGGACAGCATTTTTCGGACCACGCCGTCCTTTACCGGATGAACGCCCAGTCCGCTTCGATCGAGCGGGAGCTGACCCGCAGCGCCATCCCCTATAAGATCATCGGCGGGCTGCGCTTCTACGAGCGCAAGGAAATCAAGGACCTGATCTCTTACCTGAGTATCATCAACAACCCCTCGGACAACCTGCGCCTGACAAGGATCATCAACGAGCCCAAGCGCGGGATCGGGGAGGCGACCATCAGTGCCGCAAACGAGCTGGCTCTCTCGCTCGGGCTCCCGCTTTTCGAGGTGCTGCGCGCCGCCGACGAGTACCAGCCCCTCTCGCGCAAGGCCCTCTCGCTGATCGAATTCACCAGGATGATCGACTCCTTCATCGAGGAGGAGGCAGGGGGCCTGCCGCTCGACGAACTGTTCGACCTGGTGCTCGAGCGCTCAGGCTACATGGCCGCGCTCAAGGCCCAGGGCACCCTCGAGCAGACCAGGATCGAAAACCTGGAGGAGCTCAAGACCAACATCCAGCACTATATGCAGGAGAACGAGGAGCCCACCCTCTCTGGGTTTTTGGAGGAGATCGCGCTCTACACCGACCTCGACAGCTACAACGACAGCGACGACCGGGTGATTTTGATGACCATCCACTCGGCCAAGGGGCTGGAATTCCCCAACGTCTTTGTCGCGGGCGCGGAGGAGGGGATCTTCCCCGGCAGCCAGTCGATCTACGACCCGCAGCAGATCGAGGAGGAGCGCCGCCTGGCCTACGTCGCCTATACCCGCGCCAAGGCGGCGCTGCATATTACCTGCTGCGCCCAGCGGATGATCTTCGGCTCGACCACCCGCAACATGATGTCCCGCTTCATCAAGGAGCTGCCTAAGGAGACCTACGAGCTGGACGACAAGACCGTCTCGCGCAACCTGCTCGAGGACGTCCGCCCTCAGCGCACGCAGAAAAGCGCGGCGAGCGTCTCCCGGCGCCTTGGCGCCGGCATGCCGGCGCGGAAGGCGGACAGCGCCAGCTACAGCGAGGGCGAGCGGGTCGAGCACCCGGTCTACGGCGCTGGCACCGTCCTCTCGGTCAAGCCGATGGGTGGGGACCGGCTTTTGGAGATCGCCTTCGATTCGGTGGGCACCAAGAAGGTGATGGCAAACTACGCCAAGCTCAAGAAGCCGGCCGAGGTATAAGGAGGAACGGCAATGAGAGAACAGTTTATCGAAATATTTAACGAACATGTCAAGCGCGAGGGGGCAAGCCAGCTGCTGAGCTGGCTGCAGCGCACCGACTTCTTCACCGCCCCGGCGAGCACCCGCTTCCATCTGGCGCAGGAGGGGGGCCTCTGCCTGCACAGTCTGAACGTCTACCGCCGGCTCTGCCAGAACCCGCAGGCCGCCGCGGAGTATTCCCCCGAGACGCTGGCCGTCTGCGGGCTGCTGCACGACATTTGCAAGGCCGATTTCTACGCGGTGAGCACCCGCAACGTGAAAAACGAGCAGACCGGCCAGTGGGAGAAACAGCCCTTCTATACCGTCAACGACCAGCTCCCCTATGGGCACGGCGAGAAGTCGGTCTATATCATCAGCGGCTTCATGAGGCTGAGCCGCGAGGAGGCGATGGCGATCCGCTGGCACATGGGCGGGTTCGACGACTCGGTCAAGGTGGGCAGCTTCGCGCTCTCGGGCGCGTTCGAGCGCTACCCGCTGGCGGTCCACCTGCATGTGGCAGACTTGCAGGCGACCTATCTGGACGAAGTGAGAAAGGATAAGTTTGAAAGATGAATCTTTCAAACCCTCGGTTTTTTTGCCTAAGAAAGGAATGATTATCATTATGGCAATCGAAGCGGTACGGGAGTATTTTTCTTCCCTTGGGATGCTGGAGCGCATCCACGAATTCACAGTCTCCAGCGCGACGGTGGAGCTTGCCGCCGCCGCATTGGGGGTAGAGGGGGCCAGGATCGCCAAGACCCTATCCTTCCTGGACGCGGACGGCGGGTGCATTCTGATCGTCGCCGCCGGGGACGCCAAGATCGACAACCCGAAATATAAGGCGGCGTTTTCCTGCAAGGCCAAGATGCTTACCCCCGAGCAGGTGGCGGGGCTGACCGGCCACGAGATCGGCGGGGTCTGCCCGTTCTGCAACCCCGGCGGGGTGCGCACCTACCTGGACGAGTCGCTGCGGCGCTTCGATACCGTCTATCCCGCGGCGGGCAGCGCCAGCTCGGCCATCGAGCTGACCCCGGACGAGCTCTTTGCGCTGTCGAAGGCGGCCGGGTGGGTGGACGTCTGCAAGGGCTGGCAGGCATGAGGCGGCTTGTGCCGCTGGTGCTGAGCGGCCTGCTCCTGCTGGCCGGCTGCGCCGGCGCGCCCGGACAACAGAATGATGTTCCCCCGCCGGGCGCCGCGCCGGAAAGCGCCCCCGAAGAGCCCGCGCCCATGGCGGGCGCGCCGCGGGACGAGCTGCTGGAGCGCCTGAGCGAGGCGGCAAACAGCTTCGTCAACGGCGAGGACTTCGTGCCCTGGCAATATAACCTGGGGCTTTATGACTTCGACGGGGACGGCTCCCCCGAGCTGATCGTGGGCAGCTACGGCAACTTTTCGGGCACCCATACCCTGCTGCGGCTGACGGAAGACGCATACGAGGTCGTAGGCGACTACGAGGTGCCGAACGGCAGCTGCGAATTTTACCCGGCCGCCTCGGGCGATGGGCTCGTACTCATTGGCAAGGGCGGGCACGGGACGCAGGAAATCGTCCTGGAAAGCGCCCTGCGCCTGCTGCCAGAGCCGGATGAAGCGGGCGGGCTGCTGGACGTCTGGCAGCGCACCTACACGCTCTTCGGCGGGGACGACGCGCAGAGCGCCTGCACCGTCACCCATAACGGCGAGGAGCAAGCCGCCTGCCAAAGCCCGCAGGACCCCGAGGCCGCCGCGTTCGACGCACGGTTCGCGCACGGGGACACCCCGGCCTTGGTGGCGATGGAGGAGGAAGCCTTCTTCGCCGGTACCGAGGACAACGGGGAAATCCTCCTGCCGGTCCCGCAGGAGGAGCTGCGCACCCGGATCGACGCGCTGTTGGAGCGGCTGGAGAAGGATTAAAAATGACCGTTAGCTAAGCAAGCTAACGGTCATCTTTCTGTAATTTCATTCGCCTCTCCCGGGAAACGCTTCCAGGAGTTGGAACCTATGCCCTAATTATACCCGATTCTGGGAAAGGTTGCAAGGGAAAATGGCGGTTTCCTTCCCCATCCGCCTGCCGGCAGGACCCCAGGATTGCTTATCTAGCGGTCTTTTGGGGAGGTTTTATTGATGAAGCGAATGGCATGTTCCCTGCTGCTGGCAGCCTGCCTGGCGGCTATACTTTTTCTTCCCGCGGCCGCGGACGAGGCGCGGGCCGCAGTCCAGGCCGACGAATACGGGGTCAACATCCCCTTCACCCCCTCGACGCGCACTGGCCGCTATGTCTTCGCCCTCTACGAGGGGGCGGCGGCCGACCCGCAGGCGCTGCTGGCCCGGGAGGAGCTGACTGTCCAGTCGGCGCGCACCGTCTTCCTCCCGGCCCCGATCTCGCTGGCCGAGCCGAAAACCTATACCCTCACCGTGACCGCCCTTCCCATGCCGGGCCGGGAGGGGCTGGACCGCGAGGCGACCAAGTCCGCCGCGCTCCAGACCGCTCGCGTCTGCGGACATCCTGACGACACCGGCGCTTTCCTAATGGGGAACGGCAGCGCGCAAAACCCCTACCAGGTCGCCAGTCCCGCCCAGCTGGCGCATCTGCAAAAGCACACCGGTTCCCATTATAAGCAGGCCTGCGACATCGACATGGCGGGGGTGTCCTGGCAGAACTTCGACTTTAACGGCACCTACGACGGGGACGGCTATGTCATCCGGAACCTGACCAGTACCTCCTCCGGCAAGCCCGCTGGGCTGTTCGCCACATTCAGCGGCGCGCTGATGAACCTGGGGATCGAAAATGCCAACATCGCCATGACGGGAGGATCATGGCACGCCGGCACCCTCGCCGGCCAGGCCAGGGATGCCACCATTTCGCGCTGCTACTCCAAGGATTGCACCGTCAGCACCACCGCCGGTTATGACGCGGGGGGAATCCTCGGAAACGACAGCACCAACATCGTAATCGAGGACTGCTACGCACTGGGCGGCGTCTATTCCGGCGTCCGCCACGCGGCAGGCATTTCGGGGGACTTCAACGGTGACAGCACCGCCAACACCATCCGCCGCTGCTACGCCATTCCCGCCAAATTGTCGGGCACGCAGGGAAACGGGATGATCGCCGGGTTGTGGGGGAAGGCAAAAATGGAAAACTGCTATTTTCCCAACGACACCGCCTGCGGGTCCACCACCGCCACCGCCTCGGGCAACGTGGCGGGCGCCTCTGGCTTGCCGCTGGCCTCCTTCACAAACGCCGCCAGCTTTTCGGGGTGGGACATCGGGGGGAGCGGCAGCGCCTGGGTGATGGGCGAAAACGGGCCCGAGCTCAAGGTTTTCGCACAGCGCCGCGCGGGGGGCTAAGCGCGCGGCGTCCCATCACCCAAAAGCGCCCCGGCCAAGAATCTTTGGCCGGGGCGCTTTCTCTGTTTCACCCCTGCGGGGCGATCCGGGAATAATATTTCTTGTCGTAGTCCTGGTAAAGCTCGGCATAGGTCTTGGAGGTGCCCAGGTGGACCTCGCGCAGATAGTCGTGCCGGTCGATCCCCTGCTCGGCATTCTGATGGGTGATGACATGCACCCCAACGTTCGAGCAGTGGTCGGCGATACGCTCCAGGCTCGAAAGGGTCTCGACATACGGGAAGCCCGCCTCGATCGAGCAGCTCCCGTCCCGCAGGCGCAGGATGTGCCGCTCCTTGAGCGTCTCCTCCACCAGGTCGATCACCTGCTCGAGCGGCTCGATGGTGGCGGCCACCGCCACGTCCTGTTCCTCGAAGGAGCAGATCGCCTTCTCAATGATCTCCCCCACCGCCTCGCTGAGCACCTGCAGCTCACCCAGGGCCTTCTGGGAGAAGTTGGCCTTGTCATCGTACAGGCGCAGCGCGCACTGGGCGTTGTTCATCGAGTAGTCGCCTATTCGCTCAAACTCGCTGATCACCTGCAGCGTCTGTGAGACCTGGCGCGACTCGCTCTCGGTGAGCTCGCGCTCCGAGAGCTTGAGCAGGTAGATTCCCAGGCGGCTCTCCAGCTTGTCGATGGTGTCCTCGTTCTCGCGCATACGCTCCTCCCGCTTGAGGTCCAATTTTTCAAATTGCTTGATCGAATTGCTGAAGTTCTTGAGCGCGAGCTTGCCCATCTGCACCGTGGCCTTATGCACATATTCCAGCGCCAGGCCGGGGGAGACGAGCAGCCGGTCGTCCAGCTGGACCACCACGGCCTCTTCCTCGTCCTCCCCGGTCGGGTCGTCCTTGATCATGGTGCAGACGATCCGCTCCAGGAGCCCCACGAAGGGCAGGAAGAGCAGGGTGATGGTCACGTTGAAGATGGTGTGGAAATTCGCGATCCCGCCCATCGAGATCGGGTCGTTCCAGAACGGGAAGCCGATGGTATATTGGAACAGGTAGGTCGCCGCCAGGAAGATGACGGTACCCAGGATGTTGAAGGTCAGGTGGACCATTGCGGTGCGCTTGGCGTTCTTGGAAGCGCCGATCGAGGCCAGGATCGGGGTGATGCACGTACCGATGTTCTGGCCCATGATGATCGGGAAGGCCGATGCACAGGTGATCACCCCGGTGGAGGAGAGCGCCTGCAGGATACCGACCGAGGCGGAGGAGGACTGGATGACCGCGGTCACCAGGGTCCCGACGATCACGCCGAGGACGGGGTTTTCAAACATCGAAAAGAGCTTCGCGAAGCCGGGCATGTCGGCCAAGGGGGCCACCGCGTCGGACATGGTGATCATCCCGGTGAAGAGGATGCCAAACCCCAGCAGGATCTGCCCGACGTCCTTTTTGACGGTGCGCTTGGAGGACATGAAGAGCAGCACGCCGATGATGGCGAACAGCGGCGCCAGGGTGGTGGGCTTAAAAAACTGGATGAGGAAGTTGGAGCTGTCCACCCCGGCCAGACGCAGAATGTGCGCGGTGATGGTGGTACCGATGTTCGCGCCCATGATGACCCCGATGGCCTGGCGCAGCTTCATGACCCTGGCGTTTACCAGGCCAACGACCACCACCGTGGTGGCCGAGGAGGACTGGACCGCCGCGGTGACCAACGCGCCGAACAGCACGCTCGACAGGGTATTCTTGGTCAGCTTCTCCAGCGCGCTCTCCAGCCGCCCGCCCGAGACCTTCTCCAACCCTGAGCCGAGAATCGACATTCCGTACAGAAAGAGGGCCAGCCCGCCCAACATGGTCACCAAGCTGAAAAAATCCATTGATCTTCCTCCGTTTGTCCGAAGATTTTACCGTCCCTTGACCCGGTTCTCTCATTTTGATTATAACAGCCGCGAAAGAAATACTCAACAATTTTTAAAAGAAAATTTATACCCTCATAAATAATTGTACTTGTTATAAAGAAATCCACAGGGAAATCATTGGGTTTCCAAAGGGTCCTTGACCCTTTGGCGGGTGTGGGCAGAGCCCACGGCCTTTTCCGGGTCGCTGCCATCTTGCCGCCACAGAAGCCTCCCATAGATCAGGAAGGGGAGCAAAAAGCTTCCAGTGGAAGGCTTTTGCGTGGGGAAACCCTATCAAGGGGTTTCCCCATGACCATTTTTCGCGACAGGAAAATAGCTTTTCCGCCCCCTGCATTACAAGCATTCGGGGCAAAAAAGCTATCTTTTTCGATACAAATCGTATATAATATTAATAAATATACTATTTGTTCCCTATTTCGCGGCTATCCGCCATACCGGGCCGAGCAGCCGAGCTGCTCCTCGATGCGCAGCAGCTGGTTGTATTTCGCCACCCGCTCGCTGCGGCAGGGCGCGCCGGTCTTGATGTACCCGGCGTTCACCGCCACGGCCAGGTCGGCGATGGTGGTGTCCTCGGTCTCGCCCGAGCGGTGGGAGATGATGGTGCGGAACCCCGCCTTCTTGGCCATCTCAATGGCGTCCAGCGACTCGGAAAGGGTGCCGATCTGGTTGACCTTGATGAGGATCGCGTTCCCCGCCCGAAGCTCGATCCCCTGGCGCAGGCGCTCGGTGTTGGTGACGAACAGGTCGTCCCCCACCAGCATGGCCTTCGAGCCGAGCTTTTCGGTCAGCGAGGCCCAGCCGATGAAGTCCTCCTCCCCCAGCGGGTCCTCCAGCGAGCAGATGGGGTAGCGCCCGAGCAGATCCTGCCAATAGGCGATCAGCGAATCGGTGTCGTAGCTGCGCCCGAGCTTGGGCAGGCGGTAGCCGTACTCGGCGGTCCACTCGCTCGCGGCGGCGTCCAGCGCCAGCATGAAGTCGGTGTGCATCTCGAAGCCCGCGCCCTCGACGGCCTCGATGATCAGTTCGATGGCCTCGCTGTCCGACGAAAGGTCCGGCGCGAAACCACCCTCGTCCCCGACCCCGGTCGAAAGGCCCCGCGCGCGCAGCAGGCTTCCCAAGCTGTGGTAGACCTGCGCGCACCAGCGCAGCCCCTCCGAGAAGGACGCCGCGCCCACCGGCATGATCATGAATTCCTGGATGTCCACATTGTTCGAGGCGTGCGCGCCGCCGTTGAGGATGTTCATCATCGGCACCGGCAGGGTATCGGCCCGCACCCCGCCGAGATACCGGTAGAGCGGCAGCCCGAGCGCCCGGCAGGCGGCCCTGGCGCAGGCGAGCGAAACACCGAGGGTAGCGTTGGCGCCGAGACCCCGCTTGTTCTCGGTGCCGTCGAGCTCGACGAGCGCCCGGTCGATCGCCCGGATGTTGGCCCCGTCCATCCCGTAGAGGGCGGGCGCGATGGTTTTGGTAATGTTTTGTACCGCGGCGAGCACCCCCTTGCCGCCGTAGCGGGAGGAGTCACCGTCGCGCAGCTCGTGCGCCTCGAACTGTCCGGTGGAGGCGCCCGAGGGCACCGCCGCCCGGCCCACGTCCCCGCCCGACAGGCGGACCACGCATTCCACCGTCGGGTTCCCCCGGCTGTCGAGGATTTCCCTTCCCTTTATCGAAACGATCTTGCACGGATATTCCATTGTATTGCCTCCTTTGGTAGACTATAGTTGTAGTATGAACGAACGGATGGGATTTTATGTACATCCTGCCATATTTTTGAGCTGTCTACGGCAGGTTTTTGCCGGAAAAATTATCCTTTCGCTGAAATTTTACGCTAAGACAAATAAAATGACCCGCGCCAGACAGAATATTGAAATGTGGAGACGGTTTCGCCGTAAAGCTGTCCCCGCTCCTACAAAAATGTGCTAAAATGAAGGCAGGAAGTTATCCCTTTCTGCTCCAGGAGGAATGAACATGAAGATTTTCAAAACTGTGCTCGCACTCTCGCTGGCCCTTTGCATGCTGGCCGGATGTACGGGCCGAAACGATGACAAGAACGGCTCGTCCTCTTCGGCCCCTTCGATTTCCAGCTCGTCGTCCAGCTCCATGCCTGAACCGAGCTCCAGCAGCGAAGCGCCCGAGAGCAGCAGTTCCTCGTCCTCTTCCTCGATGGATTCCTCGAGTGAAGCCGCAGCCGCAGCCGGGAGCGCCGATTTTTCACAAATCGGCGCTCTCGACCCGGCGGCGGTCACCTGGGGCCCGGGCCGGCAGGTGGATGAGGAGAACCGTCCCACCGCCCCCATCGCACTGCAGGAGCAATACGGAAAATACGGCGCCATCTTCATTGGAAACAAGGATGAAAAGAAAATCTACTTAACCTTTGACCAAGGGTACGAAAACGGCTACACCGCCAAAATCCTCGATACGTTAAAGGAAAAGGAGGCGCCCGCCGTCTTCTTTCTGACCGGGCACTATGTGCGCACCGAGCCCGAGCTGTGCCAGCGGATGATCGACGAGGGGCATGTGCTGGGCAACCACACCGACAACCATCTCGACGCCACCGAGGCCCCCCTCTCCGAGGCGCAGGAGGACCTGCTCTCGCTGCACAATATGGTAAACGACCAGCTTGGCTACGCCTGCCGGTATTACCGTTTCCCCGAGGGGAAATTCAGTGAGCAGGCCCTGGGGCTGGTGCAGATGAACAGCTATAAGCCGGTGTTCTGGAGCTTCGCCTACGCCGACTGGGACCCCGACAACCAGATGGCGGAGGCCGACGCGCTCGAGCAGCTGAAGAGCCACCTGCACTGCGGGGCGATCTACCTGCTGCACTCGGTCTCCTCCACCAACGCCGCCGTGCTCGGCGACTTTATCGACGCGGCGCGCCAGGAGGGCTACGAGTTCGCCAAAATGGAGCTCTAGCGTCCCTCGTCTTCCCTACTTTATGAACGGAACAGGCAAATTTTTCTTTTGCCTGTTCCGTCCTTTATTTTTCGGGGAAAACGGCGTTTTCCCGGTTGACCTTTGGTTTAACAGTTGTTACAATAGAACCATCAAATGAAGGGTGGTGAACGGCCTTGGAAGGCTCTCACAAGTGGGTCGCGCTCGGGTACAGCATCCCGATCAACCCCTCGCGCAACCGGGTCTACGTCTGGCGCAAGCTCAAGGAGTTCGGCGCGGAATATTTTAAGCAGGGCGTGGCCGTTCTGCCGCAAAACAAAAAGAATGTCGCGCGCCTCAGCCGCCTCGCCCAGAAAATCGGCGAGATGGGTGGGGACGCCCAGCTGGTGGAGCTGCGCTTTCTGCGGGCCTCGGACGAGGCCGCGCTGATCCAGAAATTCAAAAAGCAGTCGGACAGCGAATACGTCGAGCTGCTGCGCGAGTGCGCCGACCTGTTCGCCCAGCTCGGACAGCACGCCGGGCAGAAGCTGAGCGAATACGAGACCGAACAGCTCAAAAAGGTGGTCAAGAAATATTCCCTGGCCAAGAGCCGGGACCACTTCCAGTCCGGACGCTCGGGGGAGTTCGAGCAGAAGCTCTACGGGGCGATCGATTCCCTGCGCGCCTCGGCGCAGGACTTTGCCAACCAGCTGTGCCGCACGCTGGACAAGCTCTGAGCGGAGGATTTTGATGAAACGTCTTTTTCTCTCCCTTTGCTGCGCTCTTCTCTTTATCTTTGTCAGCTTCGCCCCCCTGGCCGCTTCCCCGGTCCGGGAGGTGTTTTTGCAGGTGCGCACCCCCGGCGGCGCGCCGGTGGCCGGCCTGTCGGCGTCCTGCGACTATGGCTCGGGCGAAATCCTGGAGTCCTCGCTCACCCCGGACTATATCAGTATGACCGGCCCCGAGGGCCGTTTTCCCTGCGGGGAGCTGCTTGTCGGCAAGCGGTATACCGTCACGCTGCAGGACTACTACCGCTTTCCCGCGATTGTCCGCCAAAGCGTTTCCTTCACCGTCCTGCCCGGAGACGGCCCTCAGACAGTGGAGGCCGTTTGGAAGGAGCAGAGCCCGGCAAAAAGCCTGGAAGCGCTCTCAGAAAAGGTAGTGCTGCGCTTTGTCGATGCCACCGGGAACCCGGTCTGCGGGCTCTTCCTCTCGGGCGGCAGGGACAACCCGCCTTTGCCCGCCGCGGGACAGAAGGCCAACCCGGGCACCGACGGGCAGCTCGGCTACAACGACCCGGACGGGAAATATGTGTTCATCAGCCCCGCGCGGGACAGCTATACCGTCACCGTTTCCCGCGCCGAGGGCCTGCCTTCGGTGGGGGAGCAGACCTTCTGCTTCGACGCGTCGGTGGGCGGCAGCCGGGAATATGTGCTCCCCCTGCGCAGCGACCCGTCCGTGCCCGGTCCATACGCGGACCCGCAGAGCTCCCCCGCCTGCCAGCTGCGGCTGAAAATCGTCGATGCCGCCGGGCGTCCGGTGCCCGACCTGGTGGTCTCGGGGGAGCCGGAAAACCCAAAGGCGCTTCGCATCGAAGCCAGGAAGACCGATCAAAACGGCGAGGTGCTGCGACAGGCGGGGGTCTACGAGCGTTACCGCCTCACCCTGTCGAACCCCTACCGCAAGGAGGGGGTCCAGCGGCAGGAGTACCAAGTATGGGGACTGCCCTTTACAGGGGTGCGGGACTACACCCTGGTCTGGAACGGCGAGGCGCCCCGGGAGAGCCTCGCGCGCCGGGCGGACAAGCTGATCCTCTGTTTCCGGGATGCCTTTGGCGCGCCGCTGCCCGGCCTTTCGGTGCGCGCCGACCCGCAGGAGGGCGGCAAATCTGAGGAGGGCTACACCGACTACGAGGGGAAGTTCATCCTCCTCTCCCCTGCCGAGAGCTACACGCTGCACGTTTGGGGCAACGGGCAGGAGAAGCGCTTTACCGCCGGCACGGACGGCGGACAGGAGCAAACGATTATCTTGTAAACCAAAGGGGGGAAGGGGCCGCGGCTCCCTCCCCCTTTTCATCAACCTGCCCAATCCCGCGGGAATCTGTCTGCGAAAGAAGGACAAAAATGCTATTGAATAATGGGGCGTTTGGTGCTAGAATGGAAAAAATATCGAAAAACGATTGTGGTTTGGTGCAAGAGGAATGGAAATCGGCGATGAAAAAGGAGGATAATCTATGCTGAATACCGAATTTTCGGGCAAGTTCGCCAAGGAGGGCCTGACGTTCGACGACGTGCTGCTGATCCCCGCGAAGAGCGACGTGCTCCCCAAGGAGGTCGACCTGCGCAGCGAGCTGGTCAAGGGGATCACCCTGAACACCCCCGTCATGACCGCTGCGATGGACACCGTGACCGAGGCCAAGATGGCCATTGCCATCGCGCGCGAGGGCGGGATCGGGATCATCCACAAGAATATGTCCATCGAGCGGCAGGCCGACGAGGTGGATAAGGTCAAGCGCTCGGAAAACGGGGTCATCGTCAACCCGTTCTACCTCTCACCCGAGCACTTTGTCTTCGACGCGGACGAGCTGATGGGCAAGTATAAGATTTCCGGCGTGCCGATCTGCGAGGCGGATGGGAAGCTGGTGGGCATCCTCACCAACCGCGACCTGCGGTTCATGACCGATTTCAACGTCAAGATCAAGGACGTGATGACCAAGGAAAACCTGGTGGTCGCCCCGGTCGGCACCACCATGGCCCAGGCGCAGGAGATTCTGCGCAAGCACAAGATCGAAAAGCTCCCCATCGTGGACGACGGCGGCTACCTCAAGGGGCTGATCACCATCAAGGACATCGAGAAGGCAGTGCAGTACCCCAACTCCGCCAGGGATAAAAACGGCCGCCTGCTCTGCGGGGCCGCCATCGGCGCCACCGCCGACGTGCTCGACCGCGCCCAGGCGCTCATCAATGCGCAGGTGGACGTGCTGGTGCTCGACTCGGCCCACGGCCACAACAAGGACATCGCCGTCGCGGTCGCGAAGGTCAAGAAGGCCTTTCCGAACGTGCCGGTCATCGCCGGCAACATCGCCACCGGCGCCGCGGCCGAGGATCTCATCGCGGCGGGCGCCGACGCCTTGAAGGTCGGGATCGGGCCCGGCTCGATCTGCACCACCCGGGTGGTCGCGGGGATCGGCGTGCCGCAGATCACCGCAGTCTACGACGTGGCCTGCGTCGCCAGCAAGCACCACATCCCGGTCATCGCCGACGGGGGGATCAAGTATTCCGGCGACATCGCCAAGGCGATCGCCGCGGGCGCAAACGTCGTGATGCTCGGCTCGCTTCTGGCGGGCTGCGAGGAGGCCCCCGGGGCCGAGGAAATCTTCCAGGGCCGCCGCTTCAAGGTCTACCGCGGCATGGGGAGTCTGGGCGCGATGGCCTGCGGCAGCAAGGACCGCTATTTCCAGGGGGACAACAAGAAGCTGGTCCCTGAAGGGGTCGAGGGCCGGGTGCCCTACAAGGGAAGCGTCGCCGATTCCATCTACCAGCTGCTGGGCGGGCTGCGTTCCGGCATGGGCTACTGCGGCTGCCGCAGCATCGACGAGATGCACGAGAAGGCGCAGTTTGTGCGGATCACCGGCGCCGGGCTCAAGGAGAGCCACCCGCACGATATCTACATCACCAAGGAAGCGCCGAACTACTCGGTGCAGATCTGAGGATAACGTAAAACCAGGGCTTCGATCGCAGCGATCGAAGCCCTGGTTTTTTTGTGGGGCGCCGCCCCACGCCCCGCCCAAGGGGATGATTCCCTTGAGAATCCCACATAAAACTATATGTTTTCCAGCAGTTCCTCCACCCGGTCGGTGCGCTCGAAGCTGACATTCAGCTCCTCGCGGCCCATGTGGCCGTAGCTCGCCAGCGGCTGATAGCGAAGTGAGCGCAGCCCGAGCGAGTCGATGATCGCCGCCGGGCGCAAATCGAAGGTGCGGCGCACCGCCGCCTCGATTTCATCCGTCGGGCGCTTCCCGGTGCCGAAGGTGTTGACATTGACCGACACCGGCTCGGCCACCCCGATGGCATAGGCGAGCTGCACCTCACAGCGGGAAGCGAGCCCCGCCGCCACGATGTTCTTGGCCACGTACCGCGCGGCGTAGGCGGCGCTGCGGTCCACCTTGGTCGGGTCCTTGCCCGAGAAAGCGCCGCCGCCGTGGCGGCCCCAGCCGCCGTAGGTGTCCACGATGATCTTGCGCCCGGTCACGCCGCTGTCCCCCATCGGGCCGCCGACCACGAAGCGTCCGGTCGGGTTGATGAAGTAGCGGGTGCGCTCGTCGCAGAGCCCTTTCGGCAGCACCGGGGCGATGACCTGCTCCAAAATATCCTGCCGCACCTGCCCGATGTCCACCTCGGCCGCGTGCTGGGAGGAGACCACCACCGCCGAAATGCGCACCGGGGTGTAGCCGTCGTACTCCACCGTCACCTGGGCCTTCCCGTCCGGGCGCAGGTAGGGTAAAGAGCCGCGCCGTACCTCGGCCAGCCGCCGGGTCAGCCTGTGCGAGAGGCTGATGGTCAGCGGCATGTACTCCGCCGTCTCGTCGCAGGCAAAGCCGAACATCATCCCCTGGTCCCCGGCGCCCACGCTGCCGGCGCCCCCGGAGCCCAGCGAGACCCCCATCGCGATGTCGGGGGACTGCCGGTCCAGCGACGTGAGGATGTTGCAGGTGTTCCCATCAAAGCCGTATTCGCTCCGGTCATACCCGATGTCGCAGATCACCCGTCTTGCCAGCGCCGGGATGTCCACCTGTGATTTGGAAGTGATTTCCCCCATGATCAGCACCATGCCGGTGGTGGCGGCGCACTCGCAGGCCACCCGGGACTGGGGGTCCCCCTGCAGCATGGCATCGAGCACGGCGTCCGAAATCTGGTCGCAGATCTTGTCCGGATGCCCCTCGGTCACCGATTCCGACGTAAAGAGATAGTTTGCCATTTTTGTTTTCTTCCTTTCCGCTTCCCTTATCAGATTGTTTGGCAAGATGTTTCAGACGCAAAAACAGCGCCCGGAAAACCGGGCGCCGCTCTATCTTAGCCTCATCTTCCGGAGTTTTCCGCAGGATTTGGCACCTTGCGCTCACACGCAGGTTGCCGGGCTTCACAGGGCCTGGTCCCTCAGCCGCTCTTGATAAGGATGTATTTAATTTTTATTTATTTTACACGGTTCCCGCCCTCTTGTCAAGAGCGCGCGGGCAGCCCGCCCTCCTCGTGGCGCACCAGCCGCGCGATCGGCTTGTAGACAAGGTAGGTGATCAGGGCGTTCGCCCCGGCCTTGATCAGGTTGAAGGGGAGGATCACCGGGAGCATTAGCTCCAGCACCGCCTGCCGGGGAGCGCCCATGAAAATCGGGGTAAAGATCAGGTTCCAGAGCGCCATCACCGCCGTCATGGTCACGACCCCGGCGGCCAGCGCGATCATCGCCCCGCCGCGGGTGTGCTTTTTGCGGTAGATGTTCCCGGCCAGGATGGCGAAGGAGCCGGTCGCGCAAAAGTGCATGAGGATCCCGATGATGCCGGACGAGGCGCTCACCGTGGTGCCCTGGATGATCGAGACCACCAGCGTCAGCGCCAAACCCGCGCCGGGGCCGAAGAGGAAGGTGCCGATAAAGATCGGGATGTCCGCCGGGTCGTACTCCATCCAGGGCGCGGCCGGGAAGAGCGGGAAGTGGACGATGGCCACCAGCACGATGGAAAGTGCGGTGAGCATGGCCATGGTGGTGAGCTTGCGGGTGGTCTGGCTTGCTTTCATGATGTTCTCCTCCAGTTTGGGGCCTGTTCTGGGGTGCGCCGCCCTCCCGGAATCCTTTCCCGGAAAAACGGAAAAGCCCTTGGGAAAATCCCCAAGGGCGTCAGCATATCCGCGGAAAACCGCCTCGTGCTGCTTCTTTCATCCGGACTATACCGTTGGTATGGGAATCACACCCATTCAGCCGAGGCTTTCGCTTCGGGTCGCGGACTATCACCGCCAGTGGGGAATTTCACCCCGCCCTGAAACAGACGCTGTTAAATTTTTATTTATTATATTCTATTCGCCCCGGCTTGTCAAGATTCCTCGGGGAACTCGATCCGGCGGAGCTGGCGCACGTATTCGACTTCCCCATCCGGGCCCCGCCGGTGAAGCAGCAGGTCGCCTGGTTTAAAGTCGACCCCCTTGCGGGTATAGCCCTCCTCGATCACGGTCACGTCCCACGCCTCCGAGGTGCCGAGCGTCTCGTCGGTGATGGTAATCACCCCGTCCTCCACCGTATACTCGCTGCAAAAGAGGGTATCGAAGCCGTTTTCAAAGTCGTCGATGGTCCAGTTCAGCGGGCTGTCCGACATGGTGCTGTAGCACACCCCGTTTTCATCGAAGGCGAAGAGCTGGTAGTCGTAGTCCCAGGGCACCACCTTGGTCTCCTCCTCGAGCAGCGCATCGCTCCATTTGACATATTCCCAGTAGCCGATGAGGTCCTCCTCCAGCGCCTGCTCACCCACGTTATAGTCGCTCTCGCTCACCGTTTCCTCGGCGGGCGCAAAGCCCGAGGCGCCGAGAGGGATATCCCCGCTCGCGCTCTTGGTCACGCATCCCGAAAGGGCCAGGCAGCCGGCCGCAAGGATGGCTGCAAGCAGTCTTTTCATGCCGTCATTCCACCGCTTCTTTCCTGATTTTGGTTCGTCTATCCTTCGTTATTATATACTGATTGCGACATTCTTGCAATATTCTTGACAGTTTGTGTTAAAATAGAAGAAGCGCTTTGATTCATTTAGGAGGGATTTCGCTTGTCTGATGTCCGCCTGTCAAAAACAGGAGACCTTCCCGCCCTGCGCTCCCTGTTCGGACAGGTCTTCGAGGAGGATGAGGCGGGGCTCGACCTCTTCTTTTCGCACTGCTACCGGGAGGAAAACGCCCTCGTCGCCGAGGTGGACGGGGCGCTTTGCGGGATGTTTTACATCCTGCCCGCCCAGCTGCTCTGCGCGGGGGAAACCCTTGATGTCGCCTACCTCTACGCGCTGGCGGTGGAGGAGCACATGCGCGGGCGGGGGATCGCCGGGGAGATCATGCACGAGCTGGACAGGCTGCTGCCCGCGCGGGGCTATGCCGCCGCGCTGCTCAAGCCGGCCGAGGAGTCCCTCTACGGCTATTACCGCCGCTTCGGGTTCGACCATGCCTTTTATGTGAAGCGCTTCCCCTTTTCGGCCGGGGGGCCGGGGAAGGTCGTGCCGATCCGGCTCGATAAGCTCCCCCGCCCGCGGGAAAGCTACTTTTCCTGCCGTCCCCTCTTTTTATGGAATCAGGGGATGCTGCGCTTCGCCGAGGACTTCGGCCGCCACGGCGGCGGGGGCACCTGGCTCATCGAGACGCCGCAGGGCGGCGGCTACGCCCACGGGCGGATTCGGGAGGGAAAGCTGCTCGTGACCGAGCTCGGGTGCGAAGCCGGGAGCGAGCCGGCACTCCTCGGCGCGCTGGCGTCCCGCCTCGGGCTGCCCGGCGGAGCGGCGCTGCTGCCGCCGGACGCTCCCTTCGGCGAGCGGGAGCCCACCGCGCTGCTCAAATGGTTCATCCCCGCGCGGGAGACAAAGGACGGTTACTTCTCCCTCGCGTTCGACTAGTCCCGGCTGACGAAACATTTACTGCAAGGAGGACATCATGCTCAAACGTTTTATTTCCTACTACCGCCCGCACTGGAAGATGTTCGCCATAGATATGTGCTGCGCCTTCGTCATCTCGGCGGCCGACCTGTTCTATCCGGTGGTCAGCGGCAATATCATCGACGAATACATCCCCCAGAAGAACCTGCGCATGCTGCTGATCTGGTGCGCGCTGCTGCTGGGGATCTACATTCTGCGCAGCGCCCTGAACTATGTGGTGCAGTACTTCGGCCACATGGTCGGGGTGCGCATGCAGGCGGACATGCGGCGGGACCTCTTCTCCCATTTACAGTCCCTCCCCTTCTCCTACTTCGATAAAAACAAGACCGGCGCCATCATGTCGCGGATCGTCAACGACCTGATGGAGATCAGCGAGCTGGCCCACCACGGGCCGGAGGACGTGTTCATCTCGATCGTGACCCTGGCCGGGTCCTTCGTGCTGATGTGCATGCGCAACATCCCGCTGACTTTAATCATCTTCGCCTTTATCCCCTTCCTGGTCTTCTTCGCCATGCGAAAAAGGATCAAGATGAACAACGCCTTCGCCCGCCGGCGGGAGGAGGTGGCCGGGATCAACGCCACGGTGGAAAATTCGATCTCGGGGATCCGGGTGGCCAAGGCGTTCCAGAACCTGGACAACGAGCTGGAAAAGTTCGCCTGCTCGAACAATTCCTTCGTGGACGCCTGCCGCCAGAGCTACCGGGCGATGGCCGAGTTCTTTTCCGGGATGGACCTGCTGAGCAACCTGATCATGGTGGTGGTCCTTCTCTCGGGCGGCCTGTTCGCCATCTACGGGCAGATCACCCCCGGGCAGTTCGCCTCCTACATCGTCTTCGTCAGCATGTTCTTTAACCCCATCAAGCGCCTCATCCAGTTCGTCGAGCAGTACCAGACCGGCATGACCGGCTTTAAGCGCTTCTGCGAGATCATGGACGAGCACCCCGAGGACGACGACCCCGGCGCGGTCGAGGCTCGCGACGTGCGGGGGAATATCCGCTTTCAGGACGTCACCTTCACCTATGAGGGGGACAAAAACCAGATCCTCCACCACCTGTCGCTCGACATCCGGGAAGGGGACACCGTCGCGCTCGTCGGCCCCTCGGGCGGCGGCAAGACGACGCTGTGCCACCTGATCCCCCGCTTTTATGAGATCAACTCCGGCGCGATCACCCTCGACGGGGTGGACATCCGCCACCTTAAGCGCGCATCCCTGCGCGCCGCCATCGGGATCGTGCAGCAGGAGGTCTTCCTCTTCACCGGCACCATCCGGGACAATATCGGCTACGGGCGAAGCGACGCGGGTGAAAGCGAGATCGTCGAGGCCGCCAAGCGCGCCAACATCCACGACTACATCCTCTCCCTGCCCGAGGGGTACGACACCTACATCGGCGAGCACGGGCTCAAGCTCTCGGGCGGGCAGAAGCAGCGCATTTCGATCGCGCGGGTCTTCCTCAAAAACCCGCCCATCCTGATCCTGGACGAGGCCACCAGCGCTCTGGACAACGTGACCGAGCAGATGATCCAGTCCGCGCTCGACGAGCTCTGCCGCGGGCGGACCACCATCGTGGTGGCCCACCGGCTCTCGACGATCAAGAACGCCGACCGGATCGTGGTGCTGACCGACGAGGGGATCAAGGAGCAGGGCACCCACGACGAGCTGCTCGAAAGAGGCGGCATCTATGCCGGGCTCTACCGCTCACAGTTCAGGGCCTAGGGCGATGATGGAACGTCTACTGAAAAGGGGCCTTTGCGCCTTCGAGCTCAAGGTCATCGCGCTCGTCTGCATGACCTTCGACCATGTCGCCTTCTTCCTCTCCCCCGCGCTGCCCATCCCCTGGTGGTTCCGGCTGATCGGGCGGATCGCGGCCCCCCTCTTCATCTTCCTGAGCTGCTGGGGGTTCGATTACACCCACGACCGGGTGCGCTATATCCGCCGGATGTTCTGCTGGAGCGTCGGGATGGACCTCTGCACGGCGGTGATCAACTTCCTCACAGCCGGCCGGGCCGAGGTGAGAATCGACAACCACATCTTTTCCACCCTCTTTTATATCCTTTACTATCTCTACTGGATCGAGCGGCTGCGCGCACGGGAGATGGGGAGGAGCCGGCCCGCGAAGCCCCTGCTGGCCATCGCTCTGCCCTTCGTGCTGCCGCCGGCGGCCTCCCTCCTGCTCGCCATGCTCACGGCGAATCTTGGCAAGGGAGCGCTGCGCAGCCTCCTGCTCGGGGTGCTGAGCGCACTGCTGCCCTGCCCGCTCTTCGTCGAGGGAGGCGTGCTGCTCGTCGCCTTCGGGGTGATCCTCTACTACCTGCGAAACCGCCGGCGGGGGATGATCATCTTTTACTGCGTCTTCTCCCTGCTGACGGGCGGGCTGCAGAGCTTCATGATCCTCGCGCTGCCGCTGCTGCTGCTCTATAACCACCGGCAGGGCCGCAGGATGAAATACTTCTTCTATCTCTACTACCCCTTGCACGCCTATCTGCTCTACGGCTTGCAGCTTTTGCTGCTCGCCCGGGGGGAATAATTTTTTACGTGCTCGACAAGGGACACACTTTTTTCTTCGGGACAGAAGTTAAGGTTGCGTCCCTCTCAAAGTATTGAAAGCGCCGTTTTCAACATCTCCATATGAGTGGTTCTGAAATCCAGACGCTCTCTTTTCTAATTTTTGTTGTTATTCGTTTCAGTAATAAATTATACACCGAAGGATACAAAAAGCGGCTAACCCGCAGGGTAGCCGCTTCAAGACCTTACACCAATATGGAAACACCTTTTTCAATACCCATTCCTTACAATTTTAGCTTTGAAGATACTTCAGGAAATCGCATTATTTGCAAAACACACAAAAGAATAATCACGTTAACTTAGCAGTATTAAGAAAAACAAGTACAAATTAAGAATTAATCAAAACACTGCCAGAAAGCCTCCGATCATCACTTATGTATTACGATATGCAGTTCTGGTAGATTGCCTCGTACCGTTATTCGTATAAACGGTGTGATTACTATCCCAAGCGATAGGACCATTACGATTTTCCTCCAATCTTGAAGCAAAAGTCTAACCAGAGTACATAAAGTTTTTCCGTGCTACAAAAATCATTTTTGTAATATTAGTATTATTATATGTGCAACAAGCCTTTAAGCCAGTTGAACACATTAGCACCCGCATTCGTTAGCTTGGTTATTTGACATTGTTTTAAATATTGTGGAGTAATAACGTTTTTTAAAATTGTCATTGTGGGTTCCAATGAATAAAAATATTTTTCAATATCCAACGACTTTTTAGTTTTTTCTATATATTCTGTAATACGCAAACCGTCTATTGCACGTTTATCACAAACAATAAATATATCAGCACAGTCTTTTATTATTTCAAAAGATTCTTTGTATGTTTTTTGATCAGGAATCTGTATGGACACACCTAAAGTATGGAACGCTGATAATATTCGCTGACCCATATGACTATTTTGATTGCCTAAAAAAGCGAAACGTGTTCCTTCTTTAAAACAAGCAATCAAATCCCTAATCTCAACAAAAAAAACATATTTCCTGTATTCTTGAAAATTTTTGTTAGCATCTCAAAAAACAGATAAATCTTTTTCTTTTTTCTCATAATATTTTTGCAATTCTAAATTCCAATATTTGTCAATTATATTTTTGATTTCTTCTGCGTCGTAATACACATGAAAACAAAAGGACAGGCCATTTCTTTCAAGTGCATTAACAAACCTTACGATTCCGTAAAATGATGCTCTTAGAGGGCTTTCATAATCAAAAGATAACCTAATATATTTAAGATTTAATTCCTGTAAAATACTTATAATTCCTTCAATATTTTTATCACTATCGTTAATTCCTGGTAATATATTATATTTAAGTTCCATGCGGCCTTGTTTTCTATATCTTCTTAAGTTTTCTAAAACTTTCTCGAATAAATCCCTTCCCTTTACTATTTTAAAAGTTTCCCGTGTCCCACAATCTAAGCTCAATCTAAGTTCGCTGTCATTTTGTTTTAACGAATTAGCTATTTGATCATCAAAAATAAAACCGTTGGTTAAAAAGGTGGAATCAAACCCGGCTGTTGCTTCTAATAAAATATCCTTAAAAGGAGTAACTGTTATTTCTGCAGTAGCAAACTCAAATCGACAATTACTATCCAATAGATTATTTTGCTTTAAATATTGAATCATTTCTGCAATCATTTTTGGATAACAAGAGTGTTTAGCAGCCTCGTAATTATTATTTTCTCGAGTTGGAACACTGCAATAAATACATTCTGCCTGACATATAGAAGGGTAACAGCTTATATTTATTAGGCTGAATTGTTCAACGCCATATCCAATATCAGATATATGATTAGGGATGACCTGCAAACGACAACAATTTGCACACGCTTTAGCATATTTGGTATCGCCAATATTATTAAGGCTTTTTAATATATTTTCTCTTGTTTTTAAAATATTAGCAATTGTTTCTTGTGATGTACTCGAATATGGAAATAACGGTAAGGTTTTATGAAAATTATTATGGGCTCCACAGCAAAAGCCTATTTTATCATTGTAGAATCCCAAGTGATGCTGAAGTAAATCACATGTAGTAATGTCCTTGGAATAAAAAGAATACTTGACCCCTTTTTCCAATAAACGAGAGGCAATATCCATACAACGGGGATATTCATCAGTAATAATTACCATTAATTTTGATTTGTCTTCAGCATTAAGCATTTGTGGAGTATTAACTTTAAATCTATACTTGTTATCTAAAGTACTAACATTTTCTACCACACAGTCATCGTCTACAAAATATAGTGGAAAAATATCATTATTAATTAAATATTCAAGAGCGTATATTCCGTTATTACCCGTACCAAATAAAACTACCTTTTTATTTGTTAATTCTTTAATAAAATAATCCATTTCCCCATCCATCCATTCATTAAATTTCATTTTTGTCTATTTACAGTTTATATACTATAGTATTTTTTGTTAAAAATCAATATATGTTAAAGCCAGATAGCCAGAAGCGACAAAAATAACAATTGATTTTACAATAATGACGCTACGTAATAGCGCAATATTAAATATTATATAAGTGTATAATTACACAGTCGTCCTAATGAAGTCAACCTAGCTTTCATCCGAATAATTATCGGAAAAGGAGGCAGGGCGAATCCGCTTGACTTCTGGTCCGATTCGCCGTAAAATGAAACAGTATATCGAGTCCAATAAGAAAAATTTATATGACGGAGGGTTTCGCGTGCTTTCCAATACAGAAAAAACGATGGAAAAGATCGTCAATCTCTGCAAGAACCGGGGCTTTGTCTACCCGGGCAGCGAGATTTACGGGGGGCTTGCCAACAGCTGGGACTACGGCCCGCTGGGGGTGGAGTTCAAAAACAACGTCAAGCGCGCCTGGTGGAAGAAATTCGTGCAGTGCTCGCCCTACAACGTGGGGCTGGACAGCGCGATTTTAATGAACCCCGAGGTGTGGGTGGCCTCCGGCCATGTGGGGGGCTTCTCCGACCCGCTGATGGACTGCAAGGACTGCAAGACCCGCCACCGCGCCGACCAGCTTATCGAGGCCCAGGCGGGGATCTCGCCCAACGGCTGGAGCGACCAGCAGATGATGGACTTCATCAAGGAGAAGGGGATTTCCTGTCCCGAGTGTGGGTCAAAGAACTTTACCGACATCCGCAAGTTCAACCTGATGTTCAAGACCTTCCAGGGCGTGACCGAGGACGCCAAGAGTGAAATCTTCCTGCGCCCCGAGACCGCGCAGGGGATCTTTGTCAACTTCGCCAACATCCAGCGCACCACCCGCAAGAAGCTGCCCTTCGGCGTCGGCCAGATCGGCAAGAGCTTCCGCAACGAGATCACGCCGGGCAACTTCATCTTCCGCATCCGCGAGTTCGAGCAGATGGAGCTCGAGTTCTTCTGCAAGCCGGGCACCGACCTCGAGTGGTTCAAGTATTGGAAGGATTACTGCCACAACTGGATCCTCTCGCTGGGGATCAAGGACGAGAACCTGCGCCTGCGCGACCATGACCCCAAAGAGCTTTCCCATTACTCCAAGGCGACCACCGACATCGAGTACCTCTTCCCCTTCGGCTGGGGCGAGCTTTGGGGGATCGCCGACCGCACCGACTTCGATTTGACGCAGCACCAGGAGCACTCCACCAAGTCCCTGGAATACTTCGACCAGGAGGCCAACGAGAAGTACATCCCCTATGTCATCGAGCCCTCGCTCGGCGCCGACCGCGTGGCGCTGGCCTTCCTGTGCGAGGCCTACGACGAGGAGGAGGTCGGCGAGGGCGACACCCGCGTGGTCATGCATCTCCATCCGGCGCTGGCCCCCTACAAGGCCTGTGTGCTGCCGCTGTCCAAAAAGCTGGGCGAGCAGGCGGGCAAGGTCTATGAGCGCCTCGCGGACCTCTTCCCGGTGGACTACGACGACGCCGGCTCGATCGGCAAGCGCTACCGCCGCCAGGACGAGATCGGCACCCCCTTCTGCATTACCTACGACTTCGAGAGCGCCGAGGACGGCTGCGTGACGGTGCGCGACCGCGACACCATGCAACAGGAGCGCATTGCGATTGACGCGCTGCCCGGGTATCTCGGGGACAAGATGCATTTTTAAATTCCCCCAAGCCAAAATGAAAGTGCGTACCGCCCAAGGGCGGTACGCACTTCTTGCAGCTGATAGAGTTTCCGAGAAAGGATTTTAAAACACATGCTCCAAAACATTTTCGATTCCCATGCCCACTATGACAGCCGGCAGTTCGGCCAGAGCGATCAGGGCCTGCCCGACCGGGACGCGCTGCTCGGCGCCATCCTCCCGCGCGCCGGGGTGCGCCGGGTGATGAACGTGGGCAGCGACTACCCCTCCAGCGTGCAGAGCCTGCGGCTGGCCAAGACGTATCCCTTCGTCTCCTGCGCCGTGGGGGTCCACCCCGAATCGGCCAGCGATCTTGAAAACGGATGGCTCGAAAAGATCGAGGCGCTCGCCGGGGAGGGCGAGGTGCGCGCCATCGGGGAGATCGGGCTGGACTACCACTACGAGCCCTACAGCCGCGAGGACCAGCTCGTGGTCTTTAGCGCCCAGCTCGAGCTGGCGGGAAGGCTGGGGCTGCCGGTGATTGTCCATTCCCGGGACGCCGTGCAGGACACCATGAACCTGCTGCGCGAGTACCGCCCGCGTGGGATCGTGCACTGCTTCTCCGGCTCGGCCGAGACGGCGAAGGAGGTGGTCGCGCTCGGAATGTACGTCGGCTTCACCGGGGTGGTGACCTTCAAAAATGCCAAGAAGGCCCTGAAGGCCGCCGAGGCGGTGCCGCCCGAAAGGCTGCTGGTGGAGACCGATTGCCCCTACATGGCCCCCGAGCCGCACCGCGGGCAGCGCTGCGACTCCTCGCTGCTGCCCTTTACCATCGCGGCGCTGGCCAAAATAAAAGGGGTCGGCGAGCAGAAGCTCGCCGACCTGACCTACCGCAACGCCTGTAAAGTTTACGGCCTCCCCGACGACCTTTAGGTCTCAGTGGAGGGGATATAGCGGCTGATGATCTCCATGGCCGCCTCGTTGTCCTCGAGCATCAGCATGATCAGGTAGGAGCCGTAGCGGTAGATCTCAGCCTCCTGGGCGATCTTGTGCGAATCGAGGATATCGTAGCTTTCGCTCTTGCGCACCCGGTCGAGCTTGATCGTCTCGAGGTTTTCGCGCACGACGTCGTAGCTGGATTCGTAGGGCTTGATGATATACACGTCCGCGATCCCATAACGCCCGGAGGAGTAGCGCACGTAGTACTCCTCAATGTCGTTCCACAGATCGAACCCCAAGGTGTCCTCCATCAGGTCGTCGTCGGCCACCGCGACCTCTTTGATATCAATGTCGCGGTAGATCTCTTCGATCGCCCCTTCGGGGTCCGCCGCTATACTGACCTTGGGCAGGTCCTGCTGCTGCGGCGCCTCCTCACTCTCGTTTGCGCCGCAGCCGAAGAGCGGCAGCGCCACCAATATCACCGCCAGAAGGGCGGAACATATTTTTTTCATCCAAAACCTCCGCGCCGCCTTCGGGCGGCATTGTTCTTCGCGTGTGGGTATTCTCCCGGTCCCCGGACGGGACAGGGCGATATTTATAAGTATAGCTTTTTTGAGACCGGTGTCAAGCGCGGCGGAATATCCACGCCCCCGCACCCGTAAAATGAACAGGGAGCTTTGCGGCGGCCGCCCAGGATTTTTCCCGGTCCAAAGAAAATGGGCCGCGGCCAAAAGCAAAGGGGCGCGGCGGCGATTCCCGGCCCAAAGAAAAAAAGCGCGCCCCTTCTTTACTTTTCACCGGGAAATCGTTATACTTAGTAGTAACGCGATTTGACTGATGAAAGGGCTGGAAGTAACTTGCAGCAGTATGGAATTTGGATTGTAACCGGCGTGCTCGCCGTCGCGCTCCTGATCGGGGCGTGGTATCTCTACCGCTACCTGCTCTACCGCAGCGGGAAGCTGGGGAAGCAAAAGGTGTCCGCGGCGCTCAAAAAGTTCGGCGTCATCCGCAACTTCAAGGTGGTGGACGACCTCAACCTCTCGTATAACGGCCGGGCGGCCCACATTGACCATATGCTGATCGGCTTCTTCGGGATCCTGTTCGTCAGCACGGTCAACGATACCGCCGAGTATTACGGCGACGCAAAAAGCGAGGGCTGGACCCAGGTGACGGCCAAAACCCGCAAAAAGATGCCCAACCTCATGCAGGAGAACCTGCACAACATCGACGTGGTGCGGGAAATCTTCTCGAAGAACGACATTTATAACATCCAGATGGAAGGGGTCACCGTCTTCTGCGGCAGCGTCAAAAAAAGCCTGATCGGGATCACCGGGGCGCAGGGGCTCATGACCTTCAAAAAATTCAAGGCCTATCTCGGCAAAGCCAAGTTCGATAAGGACAACGACGTGGACGTGCCGGGGCTCTACGGGCTGATCATGAAGTATAAAGTGTAAGGACGGCCGGGACGCATCTGCGTCCCGGTTTTCTGGTACCCGCTCCTGCGGGACGGTCAGGGTTTCCGATTGTCCATCTCAAAAAGACAAACGTTTTGTGCAGAGCGACATATTTTGCAAAATCCATTGACTTTACCCGGACCCGCACCTATAATAAGAAATATATCATCGCGCTAAAGTGCTGATATACAGCCCGCTTTACGCGGGCGCGGGGCGCTCTCGCGTCACGCAACAAAATGATGACTGGAGGCAATGTTTTATGGCTAGGGTTTACAATTTCTCCGCAGGCCCGTCCATGCTGCCCGAGGCGGTGCTGCGCCGGGCGGCCGACGAAATGCTGGACTACGGTGGATCAGGGCAATCCGTGATGGAGATGAGCCATCGATCTAAGGAGTACGGAGAGATCATCGGCGGCTGTGAGGCGTTGCTGCGCAGTACGATGGGGATTCCGGACAACTATAAGGTGCTCTTTTTGCAGGGAGGCGCGTCCAGCCAGTTCGCCATGGTGCCGCTCAACCTGCGCAAGGGGGGCAAGGCCGACTTCGTGCTGACCGGGCAGTGGGCGAAAAAGGCCCATTCCGAGGCCAAGAAGTTCCTCTGCGCCAACGTGGTGGCCGACAGCTCGGACAAAACCTTTTCCTACATACCCAAGCTGGATCCCCAGAAGTTTGATCCGGACGCCGACTATTTCCACATCTGCTACAATAACACCATCTACGGCACCCGCTTCCATGCGCTGCCCGACACCGGGAAGGTGCCGCTGGTGGCGGACATGTCCAGCTGCATCCTCAGCGAGCCTGTCGATGTCTCCCGCTTCGGCGTGATCTATGCCGGCGCGCAGAAGAACATGGGCCCGGCGGGGCTGACGGTGGTGATCATTCGCGAGGACCTGATCGGAAACGCCGACGAGAGCGTGCCGACCATGTTTAACTACAAGACCCATGCGGACAACGATTCGATGTACAACACCCCGCCCACCTATGCGATCTACATCTGCAAGCTGGTGCTCGAGTGGCTGCGCGACGAGATGGGCGGCCTTTCGGGGATGAAGGCCCAGAACGAGCGCAAGGCCGGGATGTTCTATGACTACCTCGACTCCTCCGCCCTCTTCAAAGGGACGGTCGACAAGGCGGACCGCTCGCTGATGAATATCCCGTTCGTCACCGGCGACGAGGAGCTGGACAAAAAGTTTGTCAAGGAGGCGGCCGCCGCGGGGTTCGTCAACCTCAAGGGGCACCGGAGCGTCGGCGGGATGCGCGCCTCGATCTACAACGCCATGCCCGTCGAGGGCGTTATCAAGCTAATCGAATTCATGAAGGAATTCGAGCGCCAGAACGGCTGAGCGCCGCTTCTGAAATAGAAGGAGGAACCCGACTTGTATCAAATCAAGCTGCTCAATAAAATTTCTCCCTCGGGGCTGGATGTCTTCCCCAAGGGGCAGTACTCCTACGCCGAGGAGGCGCAGAGCCCCGACGCGATCATGGTGCGCTCGGCCTCGCTGCACGAGTATGAATTCGAGCCGTCCATCAAGGCGGTGGCCCGCGCGGGCGCGGGGGTCAACAACATCCCGATCGACCGGTGCAGCGAGCTTGGCATCGCCGTCTTCAACACCCCGGGCGCCAACGCCAACGCCGTCAAGGAGCTGGTGGTGGCCGGGCTGCTGCTCTCGGCGCGCAAGGTGGTGCCGGCCATCGAGTGGCTCTCCACCATCAAGGACGAGGGGGACGCGGTCCCGGGCCTCGTCGAAAAGGGAAAGGGCAAATTCGCCGGGCCCGAGCTTAAGGGCAAGAAGCTGGGCGTCATCGGGCTGGGGGCCATCGGCGTGATGGTCGCGAACATCGCCCGCCACTTCGAGATGGAGGTCTACGGGTACGACCCGTACATGTCGGTCTCGGCCGCCTGGGCGATCTCGCGCTCGATCAATCACGCCTCGTCGGTCAAGGAAATCTTCGAAACCTGCGATTTCATCACCCTGCATGTGCCCCAGACCCCCGAGACCAAGGGGATGATCAACACCGAGTCGATCAGCACCATGAAGCACGGGGTGCGCATCCTCAACTTCGCGCGCGGCGGGCTGGTGGTCAATGCCGACATCCTCGCCGCCATCGACGAGGGGAAGGTCGCCTGCTATGTCACCGACTTCCCGAGCGCCGAGCTGATCGGCCAGAAAAATGTGGTGGTCATTCCGCACCTGGGCGCCTCGACCCCCGAGTCGGAGGACAACTGTGCCACCATGGCCGCCGAGGAGCTGCGCGAATACCTGGAAAACGGGAACATCAAGAATTCGGTCAACCTGCCCTCCCTGTCGATGGAGCGCAGCGGCAAGGTACGCCTCGGGGTCATCCACCGCAACGTGCCCAACATGATCTCCCAGGTCACCCAGACGCTGTCGGACGCGCACATCAACATCGGGAACATGACCAATAAATCCCGCGGCGACTACGCCTATACTCTGGTGGACGCGGACAGCGACCTGCCCGCCGGACTGATCGACACCATGCAGAAGATCGAAGGCGTCATCCGGGTCACAATTTATTAACCCCTCCCGGGGGTTCCAAGGGGTGTGACACACCCCTTGGCAGAGGTTTGGAGACGGCGTCTCCAAGGTCTTTATTCGTCAAGGCCCGGAAGAGGGGAATCAAACGCTCCGGTGGAGCGTTTGAGGGGAGGAACCCAAGGGGGTTCCTCCCTTCTTTTCTTACACCCCAAAAGGGGAGGGAACGGCTTTTGCCGTTCCCTCCCCCTTTTATCCCTGATCCGCTCAGCCCTGGCCGGTCACGAGCCGCAGAAGCAGCTCGACGATCTTCTCCATCGACTGCACCGAAATATACTCGTAACGCCCGTGCATGTTGTGCCCGCCCGCGCAGATGTTCGGGCAGGGCAGGCCCATGTAGGACAGGCGCGAGCCGTCGGTCCCACCGCGGGTCGGCTCGACGATCGGCGTGATCCCGAGCTCCACCATCGCGGCCTTTGCCGCCTCGATGAGCTCAAAATGCGGCTCGATCTTCTCGCGCATATTGTAGTAGCTGTCCCGCAGCACCAGGTTCACCGTCCCGGCGCCGTACTTCTCGTTGAGGTAGTCGGCGATCGCTTGCAGGGTATGCTTGCGTTTTTCAAAGAGGCCCCGGTCGTGGTCCCGCACGATGTAGTGCAGCCGCGTGCGCTCCACCGACCCCTCGAAGCCCTCGAGGTGGTAAAAGCCCTCGTACCCCTCGGTAAAGGCGGGGGCCTCCTGGGGCGGGAGCATGCTATGGAATTCCATCCCGATCAGGATGGAGTTTTTCATCTTGTGCTTGGCGCTGCCGGGATGGATGTTCACTCCGCTGATCTGCACCTTGGCATCGGCGGCGTTGAAGGTTTCAAAGCTCAGCTCCCCGAGCACCCCACCGTCGACCGTGAAGGCGACATCCGCCCCGAAGGCTTTCACATCAAAGAAATCCGCCCCCCGGCCGACCTCCTCGTCGGGGGTGAAGGCGATTTTAAGCGGCCCGTGCGGAAGCTCGGGATGGGCCATCAGGATTTCGGCCAGCTGCATGATCTCGGCTACCCCGGCCTTGTCGTCCGATCCGAGGAGGGTGGTCCCGTCGGTCACGATCAAATCCTGTCCGACATACTGGCCCAGCGACTCGAACTCCTCCCGGCGCAGCACGATCCCCCGCTCACCGTTCAGCACGATGTCCCCGCCGTCGTAATCCTTTACGATCCTGGGCCTGATGTCCTCCCCCGAAATGTCGGGCGAAGTATCCATGTGGGCGATCAGTCCCAGCACCGGGCCCTTCCTCTTGACGGTGGCGGGGATGGTCCCCATCACATAGCCGTTGTCGTCCATGCGCGCGTCCGCGATCCCCAGCTCCTTCATCTCGCGCACCAGCTCCTCGCCCAGCGCCTTCTGCTTTTCGGTGCTGGGGAAGCAGTCCTGCTCGGGCAGGGACTGGGTGTCAAAGGAAATGTACTTCAAAAAACGCTCGGTCACATTGCTCACAGGAATCCGCCCCTTTCTAAAATCACTCAAGATACCGCAAAACCGCGACCACCTTGCCCAACACCGACATCTCGCTGACCAGGATCGGCTCCATCGTGCTGTTGCGCGGCTGCAGGCGGTAGTGCCCGTCCTCGCGGTAAAACTCCTTGACGGTGGCCTCGTCCTCGATGAGCGCCACCACAATGTCCCCATTTTCAGCCGAAGGGGTGCGCCGGGCGACGATGTAATCCCCGTCGAAGATCCCCGCCTCGATCATGCTCTCCCCCTTGATTTGCAGCGCAAAGAGCTCGTCGTGGGTGTAGCGCCCGGTCTCAAAGGAGATGTATTCCCCCGTCTCCTGTACCGCCAGGATGGGCGAGCCCGCCGTGACCACGCCGAGCATGGGCACGCGCAGCGTCTGGGTGCCCTGCCCGCCGGGATGGAGCACCCGGATGGAACGGTTCTTGGCGTTCTCGCGGCGGATATAGCCGCCCTGCTCGAGCTCGTTGAGATATTTGTGCACCGTAGAGGTGGATTTGATATGGAGCTTCTGGCAAATCTCCCGCACCGAGGGCGGGTATCCCTCATTGTCGATGTTCTCTACAATGAAGGCCAGCACCTGCCTGTGTATGTCGCCGATCGCGCCCATAAGACCCCTCCTTCGCTTTCTTGGCAATCGCCACTCTGTGGTTATTATAGCATACTCATGCGGCAAACGCAAACATATGTTTAAATTTTCTTTAAGCCTCCTAAAACGGATTGTTCAGAATTCATCGAATGTTATTTAAACGTTTATTCACAACGCTTTAACAAACAATTCCTGCAACCTTGTATAATAAAAGCATACCCGGTGGATATGAAGGACCTGCCGAAGGGAACGGATTATCCAAACGCTATGCCGCAGCGTTTCGGGTATTGCTCTACCCTCCTCAAAACACACCTCAAACAAAGAAAAAAGCCGCCATACGTATGGCGGCTTTTTTCTGTCCCGCGTCTTTTAAACGGCGCGGAGGCGTGCTATAATTTTTACATTGCCACTGGAAAGTTAAAACAGGCCGGGAGGGGAAACGTTTGCGCCCCGACATAAGCTCCCGGAAAAGGAATGGTCATCAACATGCCCCATTTTGAAAAACAGCTGTCCACGCGCTCCATTTATGATGGACGGATCGTCCACCTGCGCACCGACACCGTCGAGCTGGAAAACGGCGAGCAGACGCTGCGCGAGGTGATCGACCATCCGGGCGGGGTGGGAATCGTCGCGCTCGACCGCGAGGACAACGTGCTGCTGGTACGGCAGTTTCGCTACCCCTTCTCGCAGGAGCTGCTGGAAATACCGGCGGGCAAGCTGGAACGCGGCGAGGACCACTACGTCTGCGGCCTGCGAGAACTGCAGGAGGAGACCGGCTATTCGGCCAAGACCTTCCAGTATCTCGGCTGCCTCTACCCCACTCCGGCCTATCTGACCGAGATTACCCATCTCTACTACGCCCGCGACCTAACCGCCGGCGGACAGAAGCTGGATGAGGACGAATTTCTCAGCGTGCTGCGCCTTCCCTTCGCGCAGGCGGTGCAGATGGTGCTCGACGGCGGGATCCCCGACGCCAAAACCCAGGTCGGCCTGCTGCGGGTGGATGCCTTGCGCCGGCAGGGCAAACTCTGATTTGTGATTGGGTACAAAATATAGAAACCACGAAAGGCGGCTCTGTACACAGCCGCCTTTCGTGGTTTTTACATCCCCGCCTATTGGTATGGTTCACCTACACAAACCATACCAATAACTATAATATATTATCTTCCAAATGTTTGCAATTGGTTTTTCGAATTTATTTCTAAGTGTTTTTAACAAATATTAGTAATAATTTTTGGATATATCTCACAATCCTATCGCCAAGTTCGACCATTTTCTCCTGTGATTCGAGAAAATGCCCCGGGTACGAACACTGCGCGAGGAAAATCATTCCTCCTCCGGGCCGAACAGCCAGAGCAGGAAGGTGACCACCATCGCCGCGGCCGAGACCGCGATGGCCGTTTTCCGCAGGATCTCCAACCGGGTCACCCGCAGGAAGGTCTGGGTGTGGAAGCCGTCGGTGACGATCTGGTCGAACTCGTCCTCGAACTCCTCGGTCGAGACAACAAGCGCCGGGCCGTACTTCGGGGCGATCACATCCACCGACAGGTCCCGCTTCCCCCGCCCGGCCCTGTGCAGGGAACGCATGATATATCCGGCGGCATATTTCGCCGTGAGAGACACGGCCAGCATCGCCGCAGAAATTTTCATCAGCAGAATTCTTTTCTCTCCCAATGTCCGGCGCCCCCTTTCATTTTCTCTTCCTTCACTAACTTTGCCAAAAAGGATTAAGCCCATTCCCTTAGGCCCAAACTTTTATCGGGCAATTCGCCGCTGCTATTATAGTAACACAGGAGCGCGCATAAAATCAATGCGGACCGGATGAATTTATTGCGGCGGGAGAAAAAGTATGGTATACTCAAATTGGAAATTATTTCTTATTATCCGCTGCAAAAACCGGCGGCGGGAGAACAGGACTGCTAAGATGGACAAGCGTTTAAACGGGCGGGTCTGGCTGCTTGACGAGATTCGTGGGGTCGCGATCCTGCTGATGGTGCTTTACCACACCGGGTACGACCTGGTGGCCATCTTCGGGCTGGACTTTCCCTTCTTTTTTTCGCGGGGGCTCAACTTTGTGCGGGATCTGATGGCCGGTACCTTCATCCTTCTCGCCGGGTGCGCCTGCCGCTTTTCCCGCAACAACCTGCAGCGGGGACTGAGCGTCTTTCTGTTCGGTATGGCGATGACGGCGGTCACCCTGCTCATCATCCCCGAGCAGCGCATCCTCTTTGGGATTTTACACCTGCTGGGGCTGTCGATGATCCTCTTCCCCTTCCTGCGGCGCGCGCTGGACAAGCTGCCGCCGCTGTGGGGGTTCCTGCTCTTCACCGCGCTGTTTTTGCTGCTCTTTCGCGTTCCGGCGGGACAGGTGCTCGGCCTGCCCCTGCCTAGCGCGCCGTATGAGCTGCGCTTTTTGTTCCCGCTGGGGTTCCCTGCCCCCGCCTTCTATTCCAGCGACTACTTCCCTATCGTCCCCTGGATGTTCCTCTTCTTTGCCGGGAGCTACGCCGGAATCCCCATCAAGGCCGGCAGGTTCCCTTCCTTCTTCTACCGCCAGCACAGCGAACCGCTGTGCTTTATCGGGCGGCACACCCTCTGGATTTACGTGCTGCACCAGCCGATCATCTACGGCTTGCTCAGCCTGATTTTTAACGTCCTTCTCGCATAACACGGTCAAAGGGGGAATTGGCCATCAAACGGATCATTCTGCTGCTCACGGCGGTCTTTCTGCTCTACAACCTCGAGGCTCACCTGCGCTTTGAGGTCAGCTTTCCCCTGCCTGAGCAAAGCGGCATCGAAATCTACAACCAGTTTCTCTCTTCGCTGCAGAGCGGGGTCATCCAAAAGCGCAGCACCATGCTGCGCAGCAAATACGACCTGGTCAACACCGAGGAGGAAAACATCCGCTTCTCCCGCGAGGGCGGGCGGCTCTATCTGACCTATCAGCACCGTTACCCCGCGGTGTTCTGGAGCTGGCCGACCCCCAATTACTACGACTCCGACCGGTATTATTACCAGCTCAAGGGGGACTGGTTTTACGACCGGTTCGGCTATTTCGACGACCAGGTCCGGCTCGGATATTTTTCCATCCCGCCCGAGGTGCTCGACGGGTTGAGCCTGACCAAGGACCTGGTCGAGCTGTCGGGGGACGGCTACCGGATCACCCTGGTGGCCGAGAATGAAAGCGGCAGCGTACACAATGAAATCGTCATGCAGGCGAGCGCCGATGGGATCATCCACCGGATCGTAATCAGCCAGTACGGCGATAAGCGGGACGGCGGCCAGCGCCCGCTGCTCGGCCGGCATACCATCCATTACAGCCATGTAAATCAGCAGGTCCCGATCAAAAAGCCGAAAGGCCTCAGCACCCGGATATAAAGCACGCCCCGGCCGCATGGCTGGGGCGTTTGTAGGATAAGAATTTGACCGTTAGCATAGGTTGCTAACGGTCGTCTTTTTATCTGTTTTTAGAAGGAAACGCGAAAACCTTGCCGGTCCCCTCCGATTTTATCCTAATTATATCCTGTTCTGGAACGGATTTCAAGCCAAAACCTTAATTTTTGCTCCTTCCCCTCAGCCAAATGACCGAGAGCAACCTATGCTGTAGGTCAATTTATTTTGATTGAGGGGGCCATATCATGAAAAGGATCGTTATCGTTTGCACCGCCGTTTTGGCGCTTGCCGTATTGGGCGGCTTCACGCTGGGGGACAGCGGGGCGCGGGAGCATTACGCTGGTCTGCTCCGGGAGGGAATCATCACCGAGGCTGAATTTATGGTGGGCAGCATTTCTGCGGAAATGCAATTGCCGGCTGACGCCGGCGGCCCACCTCATGGGGGGAATCATCCCCCCATGGACCCCCTAACTCTC
>SLUK01000009.1:0-68373 GCA_004340125.1 Harryflintia acetispora
CGAAGGGTTCCCGGGGGCGTTCTACCAGGGGTTTAAGCAGTTTTACCGCTCGCTGTTGGAGCCCGGGGCGCGGCGGGACTACGCGGACTTTGCGGCGGGGGCGCGGGACATGGAGCTCTGCGAGGCCGCCTTCCAAAGCGCCGCATCGGGACAATGGGTCGGGGTGTAAAAAGCAGGCCGTTGACTAAAGTCAACGGCCTGCTCTGTTGCCGGGGAGCATCCGGATAAAGTTACATCGACCACTTTACGATATGGGACGGCGTGAAATTTCAGTGCATCCTGTTCCGCTACCCTCAAGCTGATTATGAAGGCGTGATCGGTGCTGAAAACGGCCTCGTGGGAGATAAGAAAAATTCCGCACCGGTTTGCTGGGCCACGGGTGCTGGAAAATATCAACACGTTCATCAGCTTTACGGATGACAAGAGTGAGGACGTTGGATCAGACATGTGGAGGGGGGATCCGGCATTACTACCGCCGGAAAAATCCGGGAGAGGGACCGGCAGGTTGCCCTGGTGTTTGTGACTACCAGCCTCGACCACGCCATGGCTTTCAAATAATAAGGCTCCTTCCCCGGCACTGAAATTATTTCTCTGTCAAGACCATTTTGTCAATGCTATTTTCGGCCAAAAATTGCAAGTCCCGGCCAGCTTATTGAAATCCGAGGGGTTTTTTCCTATAATGAAGTCAGGAGAATTTTACAGATGGAGCGCGCGGTGTGTGGAAAGCGTCTGACTGAAAAATTCGCAGCGCGATAAATGACGCATTTTATTAACAAACTGAAAGGACTTCTCCAAATCCAATGATTGCTTTGCTGGCGGCATTTTTCCCGCTCCTGAATTCACTGCCCGTGTCGACGGCACGAGACGGGGGGAAGGCGGAGAGGATGACAAGGAAATTGACGGCAATCCAAACTATAATTGGAAATGGGGTGCTGTATGGATAATAAACGCCAGTCCCGCGATATACGCTGCGGGCAACGATTTGAAAAGAGGTGCCAATGAAAATGATTCAAATGAGAAGAAGTACGCGTTGCCTGTGGTGTCTGCTTACAGCGGTAATGATGGTATGCGCTTTCGGCTCCAGCGCGATTGCGGCCTTGCCGGAGCCACAGGCTGAAATCTGTTTTCTGACCCTCTCCGGCGATACGCTAACCATCCGCCAGGGCGGCGTCCAGACCGGCAGTTTCGCCGTGGGCGGCGAAGGGTTCGACATTGCTTTCTACCGCTATGAGCCTACAGGGCAGCTCTGCGTGCGCTTTACGGACAAAAATGGCGACGACCGCAAAATCGCGTTGGGCACGAGTATTCAGCTTGCACTCTCCGGCACTTTCGACACGATCACGCTCAACGCCTCCCTCGGTGATACGCGCTTCTACCTGAAATCCGATGCGAGCGTGGAAACCTTTAACCTCAACTTCTCTGGAACGGCGTTCATCTACGGACGAGCCGGTCATGTCGCGATGAACGGACCAGCAGTAGCTTCACTCCAGAGGAACGCCGAGGTCGGCCTGGTATCACTCAACAATCGCGGAGCCGCCCTCAAAGCGACCTTTGGCTCAAACGTCCCGCAAGTGAACCGGATCGCGGGCGGCAGGGCGGAAAGCCCGTCCTCCTCCCGCAGTGACGGTAACCGCCGCGATGATGAAAACTACATCACCGGCGTAAGCATTGTCGGCGACATGAATGTGGGCAAGACGGTGAACGCACAGGTGTCCTACCGCTACGCGTGGCCGTACGGCCGCGCGGGCTACCAGTGGTACGTGCGGACATCCGCCGGCAGCGTGTATCCCCTCAGCGGCGAGACGGATTCCTCGCTCTATATCGACGGGACCGACGTGAAGGTGGGTGATGAAGTTCGGGTGCGCGTGGAAGGCAAGGGGGATACCGGCGGCAGCGCCTTCTCCGACTGGTACACCGTCCAGAGTCTCAATAATAAAAACTACATCACCGGCGTAAGCATTGTCGGCGACGTGAGTGTGGGCAAGACGGTGGACGCACAGGTGTCCTACCGCTATGCGTGGCCGTACGGCCGCGCGGGCTACCAGTGGTTCGTGCGGACATCCGGCGGTATGAGCGCCCTCGGCGGCGAGACGGATTCCTCGCTCTATATCGACGGGACCGACGTGAAGGCGGGGGATGAAGTTCGGGTGCGCGTGGAGGGTAAGGGGGATACCAGCGGCAACGTCCGCTCCGACTGGTACACCGTCCAGAGTAGGCAGGTTATCATCAGCGGGAGCGGCACGATGACGGATAGAATCGGCGACAACGTAATGTATACCATCACTGCGCAGGGTGTCCCGGACGCTACCAGCCTAAAGATCACATGGGACAGAGAGCCCGCCGCGTCTGTCAATATCGAAAGGTTCTTACGGAATGAAGCGAGGATGACGATTACGGCCAACGCGTTGACGGTGCCGGGCTCCTACCGGTTCTCCGCCTCCGTGTTGGGCTATACCTCCGCCCAGGAGACGCTGACCATCGGGTCATCAAGTGTTTCATGACCCGGCGCCCCACACTGTGAATTCCAGTAAAAAGAAACCAGGGGCTGCGCTGCAATGCGGCAGACCTCAACGGCGTAACCTCTATTGAGGTTACGCCGTTCTGTTTTTTAGCTGCGTTGAAGCACGTTTGCATGGTTTTCCGCAAGCGCATGGGATCAAAGGCCATGGCGGCGCCAGAAGACTCCCCGGAGGTCCAGGAGCCCCCGCCCCGCGCGACATGTCTCGCGTCCGGCATGATATCCAGGAAGCGCGTGGGCGTGTCTTTGAGCGATATGAGCGGTCCGCTGGCCCTTGCAGGTTGGGCAGCGAATGGTGGGGGAAATAACCCCGATCCCGCCGGCGCCGCTGTTCCCGCCTCTATACGTTCGTTAATCATTGTGAGTGGCTTTTAAATAAAGAAATCCCGCTTAGAATGGCTCTAAGCGGGATTGTGTCTTTAGCGGACAAACGAGATGTAAATGTTCGCAGATAGTTAAGTCCGCGAACCGTCGAATCCATTTTAGCAAAAATGAAATGGGGTGTAAAGTTGCTCATGTTCACAGCGGGAGGCCGAAGTATATACTTCGGCCTCCCGCTTTTAAGTAATTTAACCTTTAGGTGGAAAAGTATCTTTTCCATGCGAATCTTTATCCCTGATTTGGCCATTTGGACGATGGATAACTAATTCAGAGCCCTGATTCTGCGAAATCGTGCGTGCTACATTGATGGCATCCTTTTGCGTGGAAGTGCGAACAGTTGCTCGTAAATTTCCTGCGCCTTTAACCTGCCAACCGCCAGCGGGATGAGGAGTTACATGTTGGTCTTTACTCATAATATGCACCTCACTTTAAACGGATAATGCGCCCACAATGAGGGCATTTAGATGGATTAGTAACGGGAATAACTTTTTTGCCACAGCGACAGATGTAATATTTGTACTTAATAATCATTTTCTACCTTCTTTATAAAATAATAATCTATATCATCACATTTTAAGAAAAAGCCTGCGTTTATTTTCCTTTCTGGACACAGATTTCATATTGCAATCAGGATTTAAGCGTGGTACAATGAATAAGCATTATGACAAAGTACAACATCCTGTGCTTCTGTCGTCCCGCAGGACACCAAGTTGCAGCTTGGTGTCTTTTCTTTTACTCATTATGTGTTATTGTCAAAAAACAGTTTGGGATTACATCCAAAAGCACCTTTTAAAATTTGCGTTGTCAGGTTTACTTTAGCACGAGGGGTCTGTAATCCGCTCAGTCTGTGCAACGAACATTGTCCAAAAGAGTCTTTAATTGAAACCCATACCTGGTCACGCCGGTAATTTCCATCTAGCAAAAGAGGCTGATGGGAGGTGCATATAAGTTGTGCATGTTTAGGATTGCTGCTCTCGCTGTTAAATAGATTAATTATTTCTTTTGCAAGCGAGAGATGCAATCCATTTTCTAGTTCATCTATAATAAGAACACCGCCTGATTCTAAAACATCATAGAGATAGGGTAAAGCTGTAAAAAGTTTTATAGTTCCCAGGGACTCTTCTGCAAAAAAAGTAATGGGTGCTTGCTCTTCTTGTTCCACACCATTGTTGTATACAACATGTTTCGTATCGACACTAACAGTTGTTTTTGTGGCAATTATCTCTCTGTTTTCAAAATCATCGACATCAATTTTCTGACGAGCGATTTCTTCCTCAGAAGAGGATACATTTATATTACGGATTGTAGGATCTGCTTTTTGGATAATGCGTATATATTTGTCTATACGCTCCTTTGTAAAGGTTTTTTTAGGGTTGAGGGGATTTAGACGGCCTGCGGCCATACTTACAACTTGAATGCCACAGATAGCAGTATTGAGTTGGTCTGCTAGTGAATTGTTCAACATTGCAGCAACTGGGAGGCAAAGTGCTTCTGGCTTCACTGTCTGTTTGGCAGATTCGAACCCTTTTAACTCCGAACGTAATATTATGTCTTTAAATAAAGGTGATGTACGTTCTATGAGTTTTTCTGTCCGGCGATATTTTTTGGTGAGAAGTTCTCTTACAACTGTCTTCCCCTGAACTGAAAATTCATAGTGATACGTAATGGCAGACATAACAATATCAATTTTAAAGGTAGTTGGTTTTTCTCTGTAATGGATGTCGAATACAAAAGGCTTTACCGGAACGTCTAATCCCTTAACTTGTGGCGTTGAGAGAAACTGTGAGCTATTGGGTGCGGCAAGTAGCGGAGATAAGGTTAAGAGTCGTTGTATCTCTCTAAGAATTTTACAAAAAAAAGTCTTCCCTGAACCATTGGCACCATAGAGAAAAGAAACTTTATTGAAGCGTATATCTCCATTTATGAATGTATTATCTAGGTACTCCTTTTTGCTTGAATCCGTTTCCGTTGTAAACTCACTCAACTCAGCGAACGAAGCGAAGTTCTCGACGGACAAGGATTTTAAAATTATGTTATCCATCTAATTCACTCCTTTCTGGGATTATTCTAGCAAAATATTACTCCTTTGTCAAGATGTTAAATCAAATTTTTCGATTGATGTATCGAAAAACTAAGATTAACTAAATATTACGTATATTTCTGCGAATAGATTGAAATAAATAATTTTCATCTTTGGCTCTTGGGCAGGGTAATGTCATAATGTTTTGCTTATTCCGAGGACTTGAACCCTCGAAGTTTCTTTGGTTTTGCCTATATTTTATACGTTGAGGAAAAGAGTTTCAAACTATCACTTGAAACTATACGTAGGGTTATATTTTAAAAAAGAAGCCGACTGCTTTTCAGCATTCGGCTTCTTTCGACAAAATATGGCGGAGATGGAGAGATTCGAACTCTCGAGACGCTTTTGACGCCTACACGATTTCCAGTCGTGCGCCCTCGACCAGCTAGGCGACATCTCCATATATAACGATTCAATTCTGTGCGCGGCGGGCTTGTCCACCGCATGCTTTTTATCACGCCTAATTATTATACTGGATTTCTCCGGGGAAATCAACCCCTAATTTTGTTTTTCTACAGAAAGGAACAAAACCATTATGCCCCGCCGCGGCGCAGGTATTCCAGCACGCTGCGCGCGCTGCAGGCCTGCGGGTCCAGAAAACGCTGCCCGTCCGCGATGTCCCAGAGATAATGCGCGTCCGAATCGGTCACCGCCAGCATGCCCTTGATCTTTTGCAGGTTCTCCGGCACGGCAAAAAAACGGTCGGGATTTTTAACCTCAACCGTGGTGAAGCCGCATTCCGGCGGGATGAACCCGAGGCTGGAGAGCACGCTGTAGGCGTCCTTGTCCACATGCGCCGGGAAGCAGAAGCCGCCGAAGCGCGAAACGAGCGGACCCACCCCGTCGATCGGGATGGATGAAGCGTTGATGAGCAGGCGCTCCTCCTGCCCGATCTGCCGATCCTCCCCGTCCAGGATCAGCTGCTCGCCGAAGATACGCGGGTCGTTTTGGATGGGCGGGACGTATTGGTAGACCTCCCGATCGAAAGCCATCGCCTGCCTGAGCTCCGGGAAGAGGCAGACGACGTGGATTTCCTCACTGGTGCACAGCTCCATGCCGGGGATGGCCAGAATCCCGCTGCGCTGCGCCGCCTCCAAAAAGGCCGGGCAGTTCTTGCAGGAGTTGTGGTCGGTGAGCGCGATGACGTCAAGCCCGTTGAGGATCGCCATGTTGACGATGTTGTTGGGCGTCATGTCGTTGTCCCCGCAGGGCGAGAGGCAGGAGTGGATATGTAAATCGTAGCTAAGCTTCATCGCTCAAAAACCGGTCGGCCGCCTTGGCGGCGTCGTAGATGGGCAGGTCGGTGTGCAGCAGGCAGACCCCTTGGTCAACCGCCTTCTGCCTGGTCGTCTCGTCGATCGCCATCCCCTCGGCGATCACCACGCAGGCCACATCGCAGAGCACCGCCACCGCCACCGCGTTGACGTTGGCCATCACCGTCACCCAGACCCCGTCGCTCCTGGCGCGGCCCATCGCAATCGAGAGCAGGTCGCAGCAGTAGACCCCGCCGCTGACCTCCCGGTGCGGGTCCTCCCCGGGGCTGACCACCTCGAAGCCCAGAGCCTTTGCCAGCTCGCTTACCTGTTTCATGACTGTAGACCTCCTACTCCTTGATGGCGCTCTGGCTCTCCTGGAGCCGTTCGATCGCCTCGCGCATCTCCCGCAGGCGGTAGATGCAGTCGTCCTCGCTGGCGAAGCCGCGCACCACGTCCTCGGCCAGCGCCCGGCAGGTCGGCGCCCCGCAGGAGCCGCAATCCACCCCAGGCAGGCTCTGCTCGATGGCCTGCATCCGCCCGAGCTTCTCCATCGCCACCCGGATGTCCGGGTCGAGCTCCATCACCGGCTGGTATTCGACCGCCTGGTCGAACTTCACCTCGCGCGGCACCTCGTCCTCGATGTGGTTGCAGCTCACCGGGCGGTACTTGCGGATCCTTTTCAGCTTGGCCTTGGCGATATAGGGATTCTCGACGTTGAGCACCCCGCCCACGCACCCGGCGCTGCAGGCGTTGAGCTCGACGAAGTCGAGGTCGGTAAACTTGTTGTCCTCCAAATCCTCCAAAACGCTGATCACGTTCTCGATCCCGTCCGCCGCGAGGTAGCGCTCGTTGAGCAGGGCCGCCGCCTCGCCGCCCGAGGAGCCCCAGCCCATCCCCATGCGGCCGGAGCCGGCCATCTCCTCGGGGAGGCTGACCTCCTTCATCAGATGGATCAGCTTGGGGTAGACGTCCCGCACCGCGACCACCCCGTCCACGGCCGAGCGCCTGGAGCCCAGCGGCATGCGCACCGCCGTGACCTTGGCCGGGCAGGGCGAAATGAAGAAGGCGCCGATCTGATCGGCCGGCAGCCCGGTGCGCTGCGCGGCCTCCCGTTTGGCCATGCGCGCCGCCACCTCGATGGGGGCGTGGATGGGAAGGATATTATGAATCAGCTCGGGGAAGCGCACCCGGATCAGGCGCACCACCGCCGGGCAGGCGGAGGAGATGACCGGGCGGGGCAGCAGCCCGGTGCTCATCATCCGCCTGGTCGCGTCCGAGACGATCTCGGCGGCGCGCGCCACCTCGAACACGTCGTCGAAGCCCATCATCTTCAGGGCGTTGAGCAGGATGTCCACATCGTCCAGATTGTTGAACTGCCCATAGAGCGCCGGCGGCGGCAGCGCGATTTTATACTGGAACCTGTCGATCACCGAGAGGGGGTCGAAGATCGCCTGCTTTGCGTGATGGGGGCAGACCCGGATACATTCCCCGCAGTCGATGCAGCGCTCCCTGATGATCTTGGCCTTCCCGCCGCGCACCCGGATGGCCTCGGTCGGACAGCGCTTCACGCAGTGCGTGCAGCCCTTGCACGCATCCCTGTCGAGCGTAACTGAATGGAAATAGCTTTCCATCAAAGCAACACCCACCTTTTCCCTTTCGTAGGGCCCGCCGCCTGGGGCGCGCCCGCACGTTTTATTCGTTCTTCACCGTCATCCAGACGGTGGTGCCGACGCCCAGCTCACTTTCGATGCGCATGTCGTCGGTGTATTTTTTCATGTTGGGCAATCCCATGCCCGCGCCGAACCCGAGGTTGCGCACCTCGTCGGGCGCGGTGGAGTACCCTTCCTGCATGGCCAAGGAGATGTCCTCGATCCCGGGGCCGGTGTCCCGCAGCTCCATCTTGACGATGTCGGGGTGGATTTCCACCTCGATCTCCCCACCGTGGGCGTGGATCACCATGTTGATCTCGCCCTCGTACATCGCGATGGCCACCCGGCGCACCACGTCGGGATGGACGCCCAGCTTTTTCAGGGTCTTTTTGACCGCGCTGGAAGCCTCGCCCGCGCGGGTGAAGTCATCCCCCGGGACGTGATAGGATAATTTAATTGGCTCCGACACTAGGCGTTGCACCCGCCTTTCAGCCCGTTTTCATAGAGCAGGCCGCAGGCGGTGAACATGCGCAGTCCGGTGCTCATCAGGACGATCCCGTAGTCCTTGGCCAGTGTGATCATCGTCTCGTCCGGGCGCTTGCCCCGCACGAAGACGATACAGACCATGTCCATCATCTCGGCGGTGCGCACCACCTGGGAGTTGACCAGCCCGGTGAGCAGCACCGACTGGTCCTTGACGAAGGCGAGCACGTCGCTCATCATGTCGGAACCGCAGGCGGTATGTACCTCGCGCTCGAGGAATTCCTCCCCGCAGTAAACCGTCGCGTTCAGAATTTTCTTAATGTCCTGGACATCCATATCAATACGACCCCCTAAGGTACTAAAATTTCAACAAAGGCAGTGCGCTCAAAGACAATCAAATTATAACATTTTTACAGCCCAGCCCGCAAGGGGGCCGGGCCAATCTCTTTATGTCTTCTTATATTTCCTGCGCCAGGGTGCGCTTGAGCGCGAAGAGCAGCATGGCGCACGCCGCCTCGCGCTGCAGCACGGCCGCCCCCCGGCAAAGCGCCCCGCGCTCGCCGTTCCCATAGGAAAAGTCACGGATCCCCGCGTAGAGGTGCGCCACCAGCCGCTGGTGGCCGAACTCGGCGGCCTGCTGCGCGAGCTGGACCGCGCTGCCCGCCCGGGAGAGCACCTCGGCGATCTCCGCGCTCTCGCCCGCCTCCCCGGCGTTGAAGCGCAGCAGCAGCTCATAGCAAAAGCCGTCGGCGGTGTAGAGCGCCTCGTCGTCCAGCGCGTACCACTCCCCCAGGTCGAGCACCGCGCGCTCGAACCAGTCGCCCTCCCTCTGGCGGATCTGCTGCAGCTGCCGCTCGAAGAGCAGCCGCCAGAGGGATTCCCCGTCCGGCTCGCCGAGCAGCTGCGCGGCCTTCTCCAGCATTGGGTGCAGCCGCTGCCGCAGCGCCTCGATCTCCCCCGCGCGGAAGGTCAGCCAGCCGCCCTCGGCCTTGCCGAAGGCGCGCAGCGCATCGAGGTAGCCCAGGCGGATGTTGCGCCGCGCACTGTCCGGCTCGAACATCAAAAAGGGCCCGAGCGGGTGGGAGGGCCGGATCATGGTCAGGTTTTCCGGCGCAATCCTCGGGCGCTGGCGCAGCCCGACCGCCTCGAGATCCACCGCGATCACCCGGGTGGCCCCCAGCTCCACCGCCACGTTGATCGGCAGGTAGTCGTGATAGGAGCCGTCGATGAACCGGCTCTCGCCGATCTGGTGGACCGGGAAGGCGGGGAAGCAGGAGGCCGAGGCGATCAGGTAGTCGCAGAGCCTCCCACGCGGGATGTCCCGCTTTTTCATCACCACCGGGTGCAGGGAGGGATACTCCACCGTCACCAGCCCGAAGTCGGTGGGGGAGCGAAAGAAGCGCTCCTCGTCCACCACCGCGCGCATGAGGGCCTCGAGCCCCGAGATATCCACCCCGCCGCTGCGCACCGCCTTCTTTAAAAACTCGGCGTAGACCGCGCCCGCCACCGGGCTCTCGATCGCCTTGTCGATGTCCACGTTGGCCACGTCCTGCGCGGTGATCCTCTGCCAGAGGGTGAGCATCTCCCCGAGGTCCCCCTGCACCATCATCGCGCCGTTGAGCGCGCCCACCGAGGTGCCGGTCACGATCTGGAACCCGATCCCGCACTCCTGCAAAGCTTGGTAGACCCCCGCCTGATAGGCCCCCCGCGAGCCGCCGCCCGCCAGCGCCACCGCACAGATATCCCTTGCCACACGCTCTCTCCTTTCCGACCGCCTACGCACAAGATATTGGGAGGAAGGCCAAACCTTGGCCCTCCTCCCGCGTTCAACGTTTCTACTTCAGATATTTCCCTTCACCGTCCCTGAATATGCCGGTCAAAATACAGATCAGGTCGCAGATCCAGCCGGCCAGGAACAGGCCTCCGGTGAAGAAGTATAACAGCCCGGTCCCGGTCTTGCCCACATAAAACCTGTGGAAGCCAAAACCGCCCGCAAACAGGCAGAGGACGAAGGCGGACCACGGTTCCTCCTGCTAATCATAAGCGCGGGCGCCGCGGGTTTATGCACGTTTTCCCGCGCGGTATAGACGTTTTTTACAGGCGCCGCCGGCAGGACCGGCTCTGGCGGGGAGATGGCGTCGATGGCGAACCCGCAGTTCGAGCAAAAACGCCCGGTGCTTTTGGTTCCGCAGTTCGGACAGGAGTAAACGCCCTTTGCCGGGGGCTGCTCCGCTTCCTTCGTTGCGGGCCGCTCTTCCTTCTTCGGGGCCGGGCCGCCGCAGTACTGGCAGAACGCGCCCCTGCCCGCCGCGCCGCAGCCCGGGCAGGAGAAAGCCTCCCCACGCTCCTTCGGCTCTGTGGAGCGGTAGCCGCAGCTGGCGCACTCCACGCCGTCATACTACAGATCGGACATTTCAAGCGCACCCTCCCCCTCCCGGCAAAATTCTAGCATAGTTCCCCCGGAAAGTCCAGATTGCATCGGCCCGCCGGCGGGCAGCGCGTCCATGCTGCCTGGCGCTCCGGCAGACGAAAAGGGAAGCCGCGAGCTTGGGCTCGCGGCTTCCCGAAAACACCGGTAAGGACCGATTAATATTCCATCTGGCGGTAGTAGCGCCGGGTGGTCAGCGGATGGTTGCGCACATGCTCGAGGTGGCAGCTCAGGCGCTCGGTGATGGTGTAGACGATCATCGGGGAGATGTATTTGCGGAACTCCTCGTCCAGGGGCAGCTCGACCTCTTTGGTGTCGAAGATGTTGATCTCCTTGGTGATCTTCTTGGCAAAGTTGAGGACACGGTCCATCAGCGGACGGGTCTCGTCCTCGCCGAAGAAGAGGATCAGGCTGGTGTCCTCCTCGACGAGCTCCAAGGTGCCATGGAAGAACTCGGCGGCGTGGATGGACTTGGTCTTGATCCACTGCATCTCCTCGAGGATGCACATCGCGTAGTCGTACGCCTCGCCCCAGAGGTTGCCTCCGCCGATGACCATATGGTAATCGGTGTCCTTGTGATGCTCGGCCATCGCCTTGCAGCGGTCCTCATAGAGCTCCTTGCCCTTGATCAGGTAGGGGGTGATTTTCTGCAGCTGGTCGGCGAACTGCTCATACTTCGGGAAAGCGCCCGCGTTATACATCATACGCGCAACGAAGGGGATGTTGGTCAGGTAGATCGCTTCGCAGAGCACGTCGTCCTCGGCGAAGGAGCAGAAGAGGTAATCCGCGTACTCGCAGGCCGGGGTCCCGGCGTTCGAGACGTACATCACCACTCTGGCGCCGGCGTCCTTACAGAACTTGGCGGCCGCCACGATCTCCTTGGTGTTGCCCGAGCGGGTGGAGAAGACGCAGACGCTGTCCTTCGAGAACTTCTTGTGGCCCATGAGCATGAACTCCGCGGCGATCACCGAGTGGGACTCGATCTCGGACTGGGTGTCCAGCATGTACTTGAGCGGCAGGGAGTGCGCATAGGTGCCGCCGCAGCCGATAAAGAAGATGTTGGAGTAGCCCTGCTTGCTGATCTCGTCCGCCGCCTTCTCGATTTCGGGGCGCAGCGCGAGCGCGTCGCCGACGACCTTTTCATACCGGGGAATGTCAAAATTGAACATTTCATTTCCTCCTTCATGCGATGTATGTATTGTTCTACGATCAGATAATATCATAGATACAATTTATTTGTAAAGAGGTTTTTTAAAATTTAGAATATCATCCAGTTTAATTTAATTAATTTTAATATATTTATTCTTTTTATCCAATTGATTTTGGATTATAAAAATTATATAATACAAATACAACTAATTGTATTATAAATTTATTGCACTAATAAATTGTGCAAATGAGAGGAGAAGCGGACCATGCTGGATGAACATTCCTCCACCCCGCTCTATAAGCAGCTCAAGGAGGACCTGCTCTCGCAAATCAACGCCGGTTCCTTGCGCCGGGGAGAACGGGTGCCAACCGAAATGGAGCTGAGCGACCACTACGGCGTCAGCCGGGTGACGGTGCGCAAGGCGCTCACCGAGCTGGTGGAAGAGGGGCACCTCACCCGACGGCAGGGGAAGGGCACCTATGTGTGCAACCCCAAGATCGGGGAAAACATTATGGAAAACCTCAGCTTTACCTCGGTCTGCCAGCGCAACGGGGTGGTGCCGGGGGCCAAGCTGATCTCGGTGGCGATCAGGCCCGCCGGGGAGGAGGACGTGCGCGAGCTCGGGGTCGCTTCTGACAGCCGGATCCTCTACCTGCACCGGCTGCGCTATGCCGACGGAGTGCCGGTCGTGCTCGAAGAAAATTTCTTCACCGAGCGCTTCTGCCCACTGATCAAGGAGGATCTGGAGCACGAGTCGATCTACGCGCTGCTGACTTCCCGCTTCGGGATCACCCGGCTGCGCCCGAGCAAGAGCATCGAAATCGCGCGGGCAAACGAGTGGGAGGCTTCCCAGCTCGGGGTCAAAAAACGCACGCCGGTACTGCTGGTGCGCGAGCTGATGTTCGAAGAGCCGGACATCCCGGTCCACCGCACCCGGCAGATCGTGCTGGGGGACCGGTTTAAATATGAAATCCGCTAGCTTATAAATTTTTCTCGATTCCCTCTTGACCTTGACAATATGACAAGGTGTATCCTCTCCTTATGGACCGGTTCAGGATAGAAGAAAGGAGAAAGCGATGTTCACCATCGGGCAATTTTCCAGGCTGTGCCAGGTCAGCGCGCGGATGCTGCGGCATTACGACCGCCTCGGGCTGCTGCACCCGGCTAGCACCGGAAGCGAAAACGGCTACCGCTATTATGAAGCGGATCAGCTCGCCAGGGTGCATAAAATTGAGACGCTCAAAGGCTATGGCTTTTCACTCACTGAGATCGGGGTGCTACTGGAGCTTGGGCCTCAAGAGCTGGCTGTCGCCGTCCAGCGCCGGCGGGTGACGGCCTACCGGGAGCTGGGCGAGCTGCGGCGCGCCCTTCGCCGGATGGAGGAGGACATGAGCAAAATGGAGGGAATCAATTTGTCAAGATACCATGTCATTTTAATGGAGACACCATCCCGGCGGGTGCTGGGGCTGCGGCGCACCATCGCCATCGGCGAGGTGCACGAGCTGTTCTCGGAGCTCTACCGCGAAATGGAGCGGCGGGGACTGCGCCGCAGCGGCGCCACCCAGCTTGTCTGCCTGGGGGAGGAGTTTTCCTATGAGCAGGCGGACGTGGAGGCCCAGGTCGAGGTGGCGGGAGAGCACCCGGACGTGAAAACGCTGCCCGCCTCGCTCTGTGCCGCGGTCACCCACACCGGGCCGTATGAGACCATCCGCTACGCCTACGAGGCCATCGGGGCGTGGCTGTCGTCTCACCCGGATTACGAGGTCTGCGGGCCAGCCATCGAGCGGTACCTGCGGGATGAAAACGAGGTGGGGGACCCCGAAGAGCTGCAGACCGGCGTACTCTTTCCGGTTAATAAGCGGGAAGGCTAGTGGGTAGAAAGCAGGGACCGCACACCGAAACGGTGTGCGGTCCCTGCTTTCTATTTTCTCGGAAGCTCCGTTTCCATCATATAGCGAAAGGGGTCTTCATAAAAGGAAAAAGAGGAGGGGGGTATGCAGAAAAACCTGACGGCAATCTATTGCCGCGTCGATGGCGGTGGAAATCATGAATGCGGTGGAGATACAAAGACGAATGCTGGAACACTGCGCGAGCACGAGGAGACTGCGGCGCCGTTTCTCCTTGAATTGGTATAAACAAACTTGTTGCACGCACAATCTGCAAATTCATGTTTCACAAGGTAGCGGTCGTTTCGGTCGGTTTTTCGCTTGGCCAATAGGAGTTTACCGCTGTCACCAACATGACTCGATTTTTTGGAAAATAAGAAGGCCGTCGTCTGGACGACGTCTGGAGAAGTAATTGGCGGTTTGTTTTGATTCTCCTTTGCTTTCGATTCCATGCGCAGTTGCATCATATAGCGAGCCAATCCCGCTGGCATCTCTCCACCTCCTATTTTTGATTCATTGTAAAGGCAGAGCGTATTTTTGTCAATTATCCTCGGACGGTGTCGGAATACCGGATAGATATGGATGGATTCATAAGCACCAATAGGACAGGGAGTACCTATTGACGGGATACTTCCGATTTTCGCCAAAAGGTCGGACAATCCGCCTTATCCTCCCGGTTGAATTGGATTATGCGTTCCAGCAGCGGATAATCGACCGGTTCGCCCCATTTGATACGGAACAGATTTGGCGTTTGGCTGTATCCGGCTCTTTCAATTTCGCTTGAGAAGCGTTCCATCCCCTTTGCCTCCGGCGCGACGGTGAAATGCCGCTTTGCAATGCTGAATCCAATGATGAACGTGCCGTGATCGGTAAACATCGGCTGATTCCATGCGATCCGCGGCTCCAATGGGGGAAAAGACTTCTGGACCCAATGCAGAGTTTTTCGCAAAAGGGCGCGGTGATCCTGGTTTTCTATTTGGAGCAGATAGTTCTCAAAAATGTCCATTTTCACCCGCCGCTTTCGTTGCTTAAGTGTTAATATTGTTGCCGTGAAACACCGGATCATTCCAAAAGCGCACTTCAAGACCCTATAGAATGGATTAAGCAGTAATATAAAACAAAAGAAGTCGACTGCTAAAAAGCAGTCGACTTCTTTCAATAAAATCTGGTGCGGATAACAGGACTTGAACCTGCACAGAGTCGCCCCCACTAGAACCTGAATCTAGCGCGTCTGCCAATTCCGCCATATCCGCATTTTATATGCTGCCGGCAAAATCCCCAAAAGGGACGAGCCGCAATCAGCATGATTGATTATAGCATCACCCCAAAAACTTGTCAAGACGCTTCCGAAGATTTTTCCACGCGTCCGGCTGCTGAAACCGCAGCGAAAGTTAGAATAGAAGTTGTAAATTATGGCAATCTGTATTATAATAAATCCAGTTGATTGCCCGGGCCAATCCCTTGGAACGCCCGGCTATGCAAACAGAGAAAAGCGCCCGTCATGGAGGGCTGGCCCTGTTTTGGATCCAGCTACCCATTGTCAGGAGCGCACAAGCGAAAGGCGCGCTTTTTGGGTGCGCGCCGTCAACTTTGGGGGGACAACCATGAAACGGATCATGACTTTGCTGCTGGCGGTCGTGCTGGCGGTTTCGCTGGGCGGCTGCAAAGGGAAGCTCAGCGTCGGACTCGCGACGCCCGCGCAGGCGGACGGCGGCGTGGGAGCGCAGGCGGTGCAGGGCCTCGAGACAGTGAAGAAAAAACTGTCGGCAAGCGCCAAGCAGCAGGACAGCCAATCGAGCGAAGAATACCGGGACAGCCTTAATAAGCTCGCGGGGCAGAAGCTGGTCTTCGCCGTCGGCAAGGAGATGGGCGACCCGCTCCTCTACGCGGCGCAGGAGCACTCCGGCACCAGCTTCGCACTGCTCGATGCCGACCCCGGCGCGCCCATGCCGAACGTCTATGGGGTGACCTTCCGCAGCCAGGAGAGCGCTTTCCTGGCGGGCTATGTCGCCTCTTATATGCCACAGGGCGGCAAGGTCGGCTTCGTCGCACAGGCGCGGGATGCGCGCAGCGAGGAATATGAATACGGTTACCGCGCCGGCGCCGCCTTCGGCGCCAGGGAGCAGGGCAGGACGATCGAGGTGGCGGTCCGCTACGCCGAGGACACAGACTCCAGCGCGGGAGAGCTGGCCGCCGGGCTGTTCGGGGATCGGGCGCAGGTGGTCTTCGCGCTCGACGATGTGGACGCGGCGCTCAAAGCGGCGCTGGACAGCGGCCGGTATGTGATCTGCGCCGACCGCACCGACCGGGTGGACGGCATGCTGGCCGTGGCGGTCAAGCAGGTGGGGAACGCGATGTGCGAGACGGCGAACCGCTACCTTGCGGGGAGCAAGGGCGGGGAAACCCTTTCATTGGGGCTGGCTGAGAATTGCCTCAAGCTGGACTGCTCGGTCAAGGTGCCGGAGGACGTCGTCAGCCGCATGGAGCGCCTGGGCACCCAGATTTCCGGCGGCGCAATCGTGCCGCCCGCGGATGTGGCGAGCTACGAGGTCTTTATGGAGGCGCTGGGCTGAACTGATTTGACAGCAGGGTGAAGGGGTTCATCCTGCTGTTGCAATACCCTGGGACGTTTAATTTGAAATGGAGGCTGCTGCGTGAAGCCGGACTTTAACAGGAAATATAACACCATCGCGATCTATGCGGTGCTGGTGGTTGCCGTCTCGGCCGTGGTGGTTGCGGCGATCATCAACTTCCCGAAGATATGGGCGTATCTGGGGAATTTCGTTTCCCTGCTCACCCCCTTCATCATCGGGTTCGTGCTCGCATACATCCTGTGTCCCATTCTCAACGCCATCGAGCGGCTGCTGGCAAGGCTCACGGGGGAGCGCCTGCGCCGCGGTACGCGGCGGGTGATCTGCCTGATTCTGACCTACATCGTCACCATCATCGTCTTGACCATCTTCTTTTGGATCGTCATCCCGCAGATCGTCTCGAGCGTGACGAGTATCGCGGTGCAGATCCCGGGCTGGATGACTAGTGTGGAGGCGTTCGCCAACGACATCATCGCGAAATATGACCTGTATAACCTGCCGACCTCGACCTTACAGCAGATCATGAAGGCGTTCGAGCAGGTGCTCAGCTCGGTGACCGGGGTGCTCACCGACGCGATCCCCCACGTCTGGAAGGCGACCCTTTCGGTCACCACCGGGGTGCTCAATTTCATCCTGGGGATCATCATCTCGATCTATATGCTGCTGAGCAAGGAGCGCTTCTTCGCGCAGATCAAAAAGCTGATGAACGCCCTGATCCCCAGCCCGGTGGTTCAGAAAATTCTGGACATCACCCACCAGAGCCATGAGATTTTCAGCGGCTTCATCTCGGGCAAGCTGCTCGACTCGCTGATCATTGGGGTGCTCTGCTTCTGCGGCATGAACCTGTTCCAAATGCCCTACGCCATGCTGATCAGCGTGATCGTCGGGGTGACGAACATCATCCCCTATTTCGGGCCGTTCATCGGGGCGATCCCCTCCATCCTGATCCTGCTGATGGTCGAGCCGGTCACCGCGCTGTGGTTCGCGCTCTTCGTGCTGCTGCTGCAGCAGCTGGATGGGAATGTCATCGGCCCGAAGATTTTAGGCGATTCGACCGGGCTTTCCGCCTTCTGGGTGGTCTTTTCGATCACCGTGTTCGGCAGCCTGCTGGGGCTGGTCGGGATGTTTATCGGCGTACCCCTCTTTGCGGTGATCTACTCGCTCATCCGGCAGTTCGCCGAGTGGCGGCTGGAGAAGAAGGGGCTGCCCATTTCCACCGGCGCATTTGCCTCAAAGAAGCACCCCCTCATCGAGGGAAAGCCGCCCAAAAAGCCCAAGTCCAAAAAATAAGTGGGAATGACAAGATAAAAAGAAAGACCTATAGCATAGCATGCTGTAGGTCTTTTTTTGCGCTGTATTTTCCGGTTTGTGGAAATAAAGCGTCCGCTTCGTCAAATTCCGTCCTAATTATACCCGGTTCTGGGAGAAAATTCAAGCCGGAACCTGTCTTTTTGCCGATTCCCTGCCAGGGGATGACCGGAAGCATGCTATGCTATCGGTCTTTTGTGAAAGGGAGAGAATGGTATGAAACGATGGATTGGCGCGGTCCTGGCGGCCTGCCTGCTGGTCCTGTCGGCCGTCCCGGCCGCAGCGCAGGAGAGCGGTGTGCGCCTCACGGCGCAGCAGGCCGGCGCGCGGCGGGAATACGGCGTATACGTGACGCTGGACCCTGCCAGCGCCCGGGCGAAGGACTACAGCTATGAGCTGCTCGAGGGGGGAAGCGTAATCGCCTCCCGCGAGCATGTCGCGGACACGGCTTGCTTTTTGCCGATCGTCAATATCGACGCGGCCAGTCCCGGCAGGTATACCGTGCGGGTAACGGCTTATCCCTCCGGCGAGCGGGCGGGGTTTGAGCGGGCGGCGAGCATCCAGAAGGAATTTGGCACGGCCAAGGGCTGCTCCTGTGCCACGGCGGACCGCTTCCAGCTCGGCAGCGGCACCGAAAACGATCCCTACCTCGTCGGGACGCTCGGGCAGCTGCTGCACGTCAACCAGCACGCCACGCAGAAATGCTACTATATGCAGACGGCGGACATCCAGTTCGGGGACTACACCAGTATGGTGGACGACTACGGTGTCGTCAAGCTGCACAGCGGCAGCACCTATGACGGGAACGGGCATGTGATCCGGGGCGGGTCGGTGAAGGTCACCAGAACCGGGGACAATGCCGAGGTGTTTTCGCTCAAGAACGGGAACCTGCTCAATACGGGCTTTGAGGACATGACCTTTTCGGTCAACAGCTCAGGCTACGGCGCGGCGCCGGTTGGCGGCCACAGCGGGACGGTCAAGCGCTGCTATGCAATTAACATCAACGCGGTGGGAAGAAACCACGCGGGCGGCTTGATCAACTGCTGGGGTATCGGGGCGGAGGACTGCTATACCGCCGGGATCAAGGCGAGCTCGACTTCGGACAGCACTTACGGTTCGGGCGGTCTGATCGGGTATCTGGGCAGTCCCGGTGCGGTATCTCCCACCGTAGCGAGAACCTATGCCTTTCCCGCCAAGCTGAGTGCGCCGAAGATCAGCGGGATCGGTTATATCCGCGCGGGTTCCATCCTCAATTCCTTCTACCTCAAGGGCACCGCCAGCTACGGGAGCCTACCGGGCAACGACAACACCAACGCCGCCCCGCTGGAGCTTTCACAGTTCGCGGACCAGTCCCGCTTTGAAGCCGCGGGCTGGGATTTTGAGAATGTCTGGACAATGGGGGAAATCACTTATAATGATGCGTCCGGCAATGCCGTGACCGCCGCGGCGCCCGTGCTGCGGGTCTTTGCAAAGCGCTGAAGGCATGCAATGGCAGAAAAATAAAAAGGCCTATAGTATACGTTACTACAGGTCTTTTTTTAAAGGGGATAGGGCCGTTTACGGCCCTTTTTGCTTGCATTCTCTCCCAGAACAGGATATAATTAGGACGAACTGTTATAAAATTTATTTAATTTTGGTATATTCTGGATATTGAGACTTAAAAAAAGACCTACAGTAACGTATGGTACCGGTCTTTTCCGATGGGGAGGAAATGGCATGAAACATCTGATCGGCGCGGCCCTGGCCGCCTGCCTGCTGGCGCTTGCAGCCCTTCCGGCCGCGGCGCAGGAGGGCGCTCTGCGCCTCACGGCGCAGGCCGGGAGCGCACAGCGGCAGTATGGCTTTCATGTGGCGCTGGACCCCGCCAGTACCCGGACGAAGGACTACACCTATGAGCTGCTCGAGGGGGAGCGCGTAATCGCCTCCCGCGAGCATGTCGCGGATGCCGCTTGCTTCCTGCCAATTGAAAATATCGACGCGGCCAATCCCGGCACATATACCGTGCGGGTGACGGCTTATCCCTCCGGCGAACGCGCGGGGTTTGACCGCGCGGCGAGCGCCAGCATAGAGGCCAGCGCGGCCAAGGGCTGTTCCTGCGCCACGGCGGACCGCTTCCAGATCGGCAGCGGCACCGAGGCCGACCCCTATCTCGTCGGGACGCTCGGGCAGCTGCTGCACATCAACCAGCACGCCACGCAGAAATGCTATTATATGCAGACGGCGGACATCATTTTTGGGGACCACACCTACTCGCAGCAAAAAAACGAAGAGGTAAAGCTCGGCGCCGGCAGCGTTTATGACGGCAACGGGCATGTCATCCGGGACGGCTCGGTGCGTTGCACCGCTGCGAACAGCAGCGCGGCGATCTTTGGCGTAAAGGGATCGACCTTGCGCAACCTAGGCTTTGAAGAGCTGTCCTTTTCCGGCACCAACGGCGCGGGCCCGGTTTCTGGGGATACCACGTCGGTTGTGGAGTATTGTTACGGCAAGGACATCGACGCGAGCGCAAACAACCATGCCAGCCCCCTTGTACATTGGGCCGAGGGCAGGATCGAGAACTGCTACACCGTGGGCGGCCAATTGACGACAACGAAGGACGAGTCCTACGGTGCAGGCGGGATCACCGGCTGCATGTCCTACTCTTCACAGATTGACAAGACCTATGCCATGCCGGCTAAGCTCACCTCCCCGAAGCCGGCGGGCATCGCCGCCTACATCCGCTCTGGTACGGTGGGAAATTCCTTCTACCTCAAGGGTGTTGCCAGCTACGGGAGCCTACCCTCGGGCGACAACACCAACGCCGCCCCGCTGGAGCTCTCGCAGTTCGCAGATCAGTCCCGCTTTGAAGACGCGGGCTGGGATTTTGAAAACGTCTGGGTGATGGGAGAGGTCTCCTACACCGACGCCTCCGGCAACGCCGTGACCGCCACCGCGCCCGTGCTGCGGGTCTTCCAGGGCGGCTGATTAACATCGGGTAACACCCATATCCCCCCATGGGTTTACCGGCGGGCCTACGGCCCGTCTATATGGCGGCGATCCCCCAATTTCGCCGCTGAGGAAAACATCCCCAACAGGAAGGGCCCGCCGAAGCCGGCGGGCCCTTCCTGCATCGATCCCTTATGGGGCATAATTACTCCGTTTCCTCGGTGAGGGCGAGCCACTCGTCCATGCGCGCGCCGAGCAGCGCGCGGCGCTCCTCGAGCAGGGCGCAATGCTCACCCAGCTTTTGATAATCGCTGGCGAGCTCTGGCGAGGCGAGCTGCCGCTCCATCGCGGCGATCTCCTCCTCGAGGGCTGAGACCTCGCCCTCGAGTGATAAGAGCCGGCTTTTGCGGCGCTGCTCGGCGGCGCGCTGGGCCTTGGAGCGGTAATAGGGGTTCTGCTTTGGCTGCTCCTGCGGCTCGCTTTGCTGCGGCACCTCCTGCGGGGAAACCTTGTGCTCCTTATAGTAGTCGTAGCCGCCGGCGTAGCTCTGCAGCCGGTCGGGGAACATTTCGATGATCCGGCTGGGGACGCGGTTGAGCAGGTACCGGTCGTGCGAGACCATCAGGATGGTGCCCTGGTAGGAGGAGAGCGCCTCGTCGAGCACCTCCTTGGTGGAGTAGTCGAGATGGTTGGTCGGCTCGTCGAGGATCAGCACGTTCGCCCGCTCGAGCATGATCAGCGCGAAGGCGACCTTGGCCCGCTCGCCGCCCGAGAGGTCGCGTATCTGCTTATAGATGTCGTCCCCCTGCAGCAGCAGGGAGCCGAGCAGGGTGCGCAGCTCAGTCTCGCTCTTGCGCGGAAAGCGGTCGCGCAGCTCGGCGATCACCGTCTTTTGCGGCGAGAGCTGGCGGTTCTCCTGCTCGAAGTAGGAAATTTTGACGTTGGTACCCCATTTAACCCGGCCGCCGTGGGGGATCATCCCCTGCAGCGCCCGCAGCAGGGAGGACTTGCCCACCCCGTTTTGGCCGATGACGGCGACCTTCTCGCCCTTTTCGATGTGCAGGCCAATGTCCTGGCAGAGCAGCTTTTCACTTTCCCCCTCGCCGACGCGCACCGAAACCTCCTCGGCGATCAGCACGTCCTTGTAGGGCTCGAAATCCAGCGCGAAGCGCAGCTTGCAATCCTTTAGCTCCCCGGGCGGGCGGTCGATGCGCTCCATGCGCTCGAGCGCGGCGATCCGGCTCTTGGCGCTGCCCGAGGTGGAGGCGCGCACCAGGTTGCGCGCGACGTAGTCCTCCATCTTGGCGATCTCCTCCTGCTGGCGTTCGTACTGCTTGCGCCAGTAGTCGAGCCGCTCCTCCTTCTGGCGCACGAACTGGGAATACCCGCCCTTGTACCGGGTCAGGGCATGCCGCTCGAGCTCGCAGATGTCGCTGACCACGCTGTCCAGAAAATACCGGTCGTGGGAGACCACGATCAGCGCCCCGCGGTAGGCGCGCAGGTATTCTTCCAGCCAGCCCAGCGTGACGAAATCGAGGTGGTTGGTCGGCTCGTCCAAAATCAGCACCTGGGGGTTTTGCAGCAGGAGCTTGGCGATGGCCAGGCGGGTCTTCTCCCCGCCGCTGAGCTCAGCCACCGGCTGGCGGCGGTCGTAATTCCCGAAGCCCATGCCGTTGAGGACGGTGCTGATCTTCACGTCGATCTGGTAGCCGTCCTGCGCCTCGAAGGCGGTGTTCATCCGGTCATATTCCTCGAGCAGCCCGGCGCGGGACTGATCGTCCTGCGGGAGGGATGACAACCGCAGGCGCAGCGCCTCCAGCTGCCGCCCCAGCTCAAGGGTGTCGTGGAAGACCGAGGCGGCCTCGCTTTCGATGGTGTTTTGCAGGTCCAGCGCGCCGTTTTGCTGCAGATAGCCGAGGGTTACCCCGCGGCCGATGGAAAGCGAGCCGGAATCGTAGTCCAGCCTTCCGGTGATGATATTCAGTAAAGTGGACTTGCCCGCGCCGTTGCGCCCGAGCAGGCCGATCCGGTCCCCCTCCTCCAAAGAGAGACAGACGTCCTGCAGCACGACGTCCACGCCGAAACTTTTACAGATATGATCGAGCTCGAGCAGCAAGCAAAGCACCACCTTTTATTAAGAAAAATAAACCAAAGGTATTATAACATGTCGATTTAGGATTGACAAACAATTCGTCTTTTTTTATAATGCAACATATAGATGTTTGGTGAAACTGCCGGGTGGAATCGGCGCCGGTGTCTGGGAAAGGAATGGAAACAGAATATGCATATGGGGAAATCGTATCAGGTCAGCGCCAAGGTTGACGAGGGGATGCTCGCCAGCGCCCTGGGCAGCGGGGATGTGGGCGTGCTGGCCACGCCGGTCATGCTCTCGCTGATGGAACAGGCCGCCTGTGCCTGCGTGCAGGACTGCCTCAAGGAGGGGGAGACCACCGTCGGCGCGCAGATCGACCTGGCCCATATCAGCGCCGTGCCCGCCGGGATGGAGATCACCGCTACCGCCGAAATCATCAAGATCGAGGGGAAGAAGGTGCTCTTCAAGATCTTCTGCGAGGACCGGGAGGGGATCGTCGGCAAGGGGACCCACCTGCGGCTGATCGTCAACCGGGACAAGTTCCAGCAGCGCGCCGCCGCGAAGGTAAAATAGGCTACATAAAACAAACGGGGAGCTTTTCATAAAGCTCCCCGTTTTTATCGTTATTTCGCCATCCGGTAGATGGCTTCGATGTCGTCGATGTTAAGCACCTTGAAGCTGCCGATGGTGCGGGTGTTCTGGAAGCTGCACTTGTAGGCGAGCTCACGGAACTGCTCCTCGGTCGGCTCGACCCCCAGCTCGCGCAGGTTGGTGGGCATCCCGATTGAGCGGTAGAAGTCCTCCATCGCCTCGATCCCGCGCAGGGCGGTGCGCCGGGGGTCGGCAAAATCGTTTTTGCACCCCAGCACGTTGACCGCGAACTGCGCGAAGCGCGCCGGGTCTTCCTTATAGACGTACCGCGCCCAGCTGCCCCAGATTGCGGCGAGCCCCGCGCCGTGGGCCACGTCGAACATGCCGCCCAGCTCGTGCTCGAGCTGGTGACTGGCCCAGTCGCCCACCGTGCCGCAGCCGGTGAGGCCGTTGTGCGAGAGGCTGCCCGCCCACATGATCTGGGCGCGGGCGTCGTAGTTTTGAGGATCGCGCAGCGCCGTCCTGGCGCTCTCGATCACAGTGCGCATGAGGCCCTCGGCCAGCGCGTCGGTCAGGGAGGTGTCCGGCTCGCGGGTGAAGTAGCGCTCCATGGTGTGCATGAGGATGTCGGTCGCCCCGCAGGCGGTCTGGTAGGGGGGCAGGGTGTAGGTCAGCTCGGGGTTCATCACCGCGAAGCGGCAGCGGCACAAATCGCTGTTGCAGCCGCGCTTGAGCCAGCCCTCCTCGTTGGTGAGCACCGATGAATCGCTCATCTCGCTGCCCGCCGCCGAGAGGGTGAGCACCGCGCCAATGGGAGCGCAGGCCTTGGGGACCGCCTTCTTGGCGTAGAAGTCCCAGACATCCCCGTCGTAGCACAGCCCGTAGCCGATCGCCTTGGCCGAGTCGATCACGCTGCCGCCGCCCACCGGGAGCAGGAAGTCGACCCCCTCGCGCCGGCAGAGCTCGATCCCCTCGTAGACCTTGGACATCCGGGGATTGGGCACCACCCCGCCGAGCAGGACGTATTCCACCCCCGCATCATCCAGGGACTGGCAGATCCTCTCCAGCAGCCCCGTGCGCTTGACGCTGCCGCCGCCGTAGTGGATCAGCGCTTTTTTGGCGCCCTGCGCCTTGATGAGCTCCCCGGTCTGCAGCTCGGCCCCCTTGCCGAAGACCACCCGGGTGGGGGTATAATAAGAAAAGTTTTTCATAGTTGTGATTGCTCCTTTCCGTTTAAAACCAGGGCGATGATCTCCTCCTCGCTCTGCGGCTTGTCATAGTCCCCGACATGTCCGCCCGGATAGTGGTAGACCAGCCCCTGGCGTTCATTTCGTTCCATACAGTCGAGCAGCGCTTCTTCGCCCCAGCGGGCGATGAAGCGCTCGAAAGCGCGTATGCGCATTTTATGTAGGATGCTATCCGTACAGGGAAACCCGGCGCATTCGTGGCAGGCGGAATATCCCTTTTGTGTGCAGCAGAGATAATTTTTGCAGCTGTCTTTTTTAGGACAGCCGCCCTGCTTGCAGCCGGGGCAGCCCTCGCTCTCGCTGCACAGGGCGCAGACCAGCCCGCAGTAGCCGACGCCGAGCGAACGGTTCATGAAGGTACCTCCGTTTCAGATGGTTTGCCGGGCGCGCTCACCACAGCTCGCCCTCCTCCAGGGGGAGGATCAGCTCCCCGCATGCAAAGTCGCTTTGATGGGAAACCGCCTTGGGCGAAAATAAGCTCAGCAGGGTGCACAGCCCCAGTGAATCGCTGTGAAGGGCTCCTGGGGCGGTCCCGCCGCAAACGGAAAGACGGTCCAATTGCCGCCATCCGGCACGGGTGTACAGCCCGCAAAGCTCAGGCTCACAGGTGAAAACGCACAAATCTGCGCCCTCCCGCTGCATAGTTTCCCGGGCGGCGGCGATCAGAGCAAGGGCCAATCCCCGGCCCCGATATTCGGGGGCAACGACCACCTCGCACAGCCCGAAGGCGCGGTAGGATTGTCCCTTATAGGAAAGCGCGGCAGCCGCGACGGCGGCGTGGGCGATCAGCAGGCCGTTCTCTTTACCGCAAAGGGAAACGCGGTGCTCCCTCTGCGGCCAGGGGGCACCGCGCAAAGATGGCCAGGCACGGTCCTCGAGCGCGAGGATTTGTTCACGCAACTCCTGCGAGGAATCCTGCTGGGGGTAAAAGATGATTTGCATATGGTCCTCATTTATTTGAGATATCTGGAACTATAGTAGTTTGATTTCCGCGATATCATCGCGATGTTTACCAGAGAGATTTAGCCAATAGGTTGCTAGCAATAAGCGCGGGATACTGACCAAAAATTATTATTAGAGGTAAATTCCAGAAGTCACTGAGTGAGGAAGACCTGGACAGGCTAAGACAATGAGCAGGTGAACAGATAAACAAAATTAAACTAAAGCTTTATCTTACCATCCAAAAAATTTTGATACCTATCGCAAATAGCCTCGACATCATCGCCAAATTCAATCTGTTTGCCCTTGTGTAACCAAAGTATTTTGCTACACATTTCGCGTACTTGTTGCAGCATATGGGAAACCAAGATCGTCGTGGCTCCGCTACCGATTATCTCCCGCATTTTATTTTCGCTCTTTTGACGAAACGCGCCGTCTCCAACCGAAAGCACTTCGTCGAGGATCAGAATATCAGGGCGAACTTGAGAGGCGATGGAAAAGGCCAGACGGGATTTCATCCCGGAGGAGAGCTGTTTAAACGGCCGATCCTCATATTCCTCCAATTCAGCGAATGCAATAATATCACGGTAGGTTTTATCCATAAACTTACGGGTATAGCCCAGCATTGCACCGCGCAGGTAAGTGTTCTCCTTTACTGTCAGGTCGCCATCAAAGCCGCTGCCTAATTCGAGTAGCGCAGCAATTGTGCCCTCGCGGTAGACACTGCCTTTGGTCGGTTCCATAATGCCGGAAATTGCTTTGAGAAGTGTTGATTTTCCTGCACCGTTTGTTCCTATAATGCCGAGCATATCTCCTTGCTCAAGTGAAAAATTTACGCCGTCCACTGCCCAGAATTCCCGGACAGTGTAGTTGTGTTTGAGTTTTCGTATTACATATTCTTTAATGCCGATCTCCTTGAAATCTCCGGTCATATAACGGATAGCAACATCGTGCAACTCTAAAATCATACTGCTGCCCCCTTATACATAATACAGGAATCTGTGGTTATATTTCTTGTACATCCAACAACCGATTCCGAGCATCACCAGCGCATAGAAGGCGCAGAGCAAATGAAAACTTGGTGCGGGAATGCTGTTATCAATAACAATCTTGCGGAAGTAACGAATATAGACATAAACAGGATTAGCGTAAAATAAATATTGGATATTTAGAGAATAGGCGCTGATGTTGTAAAAGATTGCTGAAAGATACATCAACAGCATAGTAAAAACGCTATACAGATATTCAATATCTCTGAAGAACACATAGAGCGCCGAAAGTACCATTCCAACCCCGATATTGAAGATGGTGATACAAGCGATAGGGTAGAGCAGGAGAAAGAAACTCCAGCGAAAAGGCAACCCTGGCTCGATTGCAATAAAAATGAAAAAGATAACCAGTGTCAAGCAGAAATTGATAAATGCCTGGATATTACGAGAAAGTAAAAACATATATTTTGGTACATCGACCTTTGTAAAGACAGAAGCATTGCTCATTAGGGATCGCATTCCACCAGTAGTGGCATCATTGAAATAGGAAAAAAGGAGGTTTCCACAGAATAGATAAATAACATAATGCTCGGTGCTGCGGCCAAAAAATCGGGTAAAGACCAGCGCCATCACGGCCAATTGTAACAAAGGCGCAAGAAGACTCCAGAGCATTCCCAGCACCGTTCGTTTATATTTTTGTTTAAAATCTCGCTTAACCAGCTCCTCAAATAAAAAACGATACCGTATCATTTTTTGAAACACAGGAATCCCTCACTCTATCTCTTTTTATCGGTACATGGCTTTATAATAATTTTGATACGCTCCTGATGTAATTCTCTTCATCCAATCACAATGATTCAGATACCAGTCAATGGTCTTCTCAATTCCCCGCTCAAATGTATACGCCGGGCTCCAGCCAAGCTGCGTGGTTATCTTGGTATTGTCTATGGCATATCTCCTGTCATGCCCAGGGCGGTCCTGCACATAGGTTATCAGGCTCTCGCTCTTTCCCAGAGAATTCAATAATAGCTTTACAATTTCAATATTTGCTTTCTCATTATTGCCACCGATATTATATACCTCGCCGATAACTCCTTTTTCCAAAACTGTACATATTGCACTGCAATGATCTTCAACATATAACCAATCTCTAATTTGCATACCGTCGCCATATACCGGCAGTGGGATGTCATTTTGACAATTATGGATCATCAGCGGGATCAACTTTTCAGGGAATTGATAGGGGCCGTAGTTATTGGAACAGCGCGTAATATTAATCGGCATGCCATATGTCTCATGATAGGCGCGCACCACCATGTCCGCACTAGCCTTAGAAGCGGAGTATGGACTGTTTGGGGAAAGCGGAGTGGTCTCTGTAAACATACCCGTCTTTCCAAGTGCCCCATAAACTTCATCGGTGGATACCTGCAAAAATTTCACACCGTCAATATATTCGCGGGAGTACTTGTCCTCCGGCGCTTTCTTCCACGCCCTTTTGGCGGCATCCAGCAGCGTCTGTGTGCCGATAATGTTGGTCGTAAGAAAAACTTCAGGTTCTGTTATACTGCGATCCACATGGCTTTCGGCAGCAAAGTTTACTACAGTATCAAAATTATACGTCCTAAATAAATCTTCTATCAAAGCCCGGTCGCGAATATCCCCTCTTACAAAAGTATAACGCGGATCGTTTTGGATCGATTTCAAGTTTTCCAGATTTCCGGCATAGGTCAAGGCATCAAGGTTCACAACATTAATTTCTTTATATTTTTCCAATGCGTGGTGCACAAAATTTGAACCGATAAATCCCGCCCCGCCGGTAATCAGAATATTTTTCATATTTCTTCCTCCGAAATCATCACCAAATACTTTCCGTATTCTGTCTTCATTAGTGGTTGGGCTAGTTTTAAAAGCTGATCCTTATCGATAAAGCCTTTTCGGTAAGCGATCTCCTCTATACATGAAACGTAGAGTCCCTGGCGTTTTTGAATAATATTAACAAATGTTGAGGCCTCCTGCAACCCGTCGTATGTTCCTGTGTCCAACCATGCCATACCGCGGCCGAGCAGCTCGACCCGTAGCAGGCCACGAAGTAGGTACTCGTTATTTACCGACGTAATTTCCTTTTCACCGCGCGCAGAAGGCTTAATCTCTTTAGCAATCTCCACCACACTGTTATCGTAGAAATACAATCCCGGTATGGCATAATTCGATTTTGGTTTATTGGGCTTTTCTTCCAGGGAAAGGACGTTGCCATCAGAGTCGAATTCGACAATGCCGAACTCACTCGGATTCTGAACCGGATAACCGAATATTGTTGCACCTTTTTCACGGGAGGCAGCTCTTTGCAGAATTTCGGTAAAACCGCGAGCGTAGAAAATATTATCCCCCAATACCAATGCGACCGAGTCCTTGTGGATAAATTTTTCTCCAATGATAAACGCTTCCGCAATACCGTTTGGCTTTTCCTGCACAGCATAGGTAAGGCTGAGACCAAGCTGTTTTCCATCCGTCAACAGTTCTTTAAAGGCAGGGATATCGCGAGGTGTTGAAATAATTAAAATTTCTCGAATTCCTGCCAACATCAGGGTAGACAGCGGGTAATAAATCATCGGCTTGTCATAGATTGCGAGCATTTGCTTGGAAACCGCACGGGTCAGCGGATAAAGGCGGGTACCAGAACCTCCTGCTAAAATAATTCCTTTCATGTCATATCACCCTTCTGAAATACGTCCTGCAAAATATCGATGGTTTCACAAATACCGGTTTTAATATCATATCGTGATTTCCAACCGAGTTTAGACAGCTTTTCTGCATTCAACAGTGCTTTAGTTGCTGTTGAGTATCCTCTGCCTTCTATTTCATCGGGCAGTTCGGATACCACCTTTGTTTGCGTGTATTGTGCAACAGTTTGAGCCAGTTCATACAATGTGATATCAGAACGATGGTCGCCTAAATTATAAGCCTGCCCAACCTCCCCACACAAAAGCACCCATAAGATACCTTGGACAGCATCAGCGGTATGAGCATAAGAGTAGAGCTGGTTTCCTTTACTTTTTAAGATGATATCCTCTTTTGATAATCCTTTCTTTATAAACTGCGCAATCGCTTTTGTATCCGACATTCGCATTGTGGGGCCGTAGATACGCGGCAAGCGAATAGTGCAGGCATCCACATTTCGCTGTGTAATATAGGCTTGACAGAGCGTCTCGCTGGTGCGCTTCGCCTCTGGATAACCGGCACGTAGTGTATTACAGTTTATATACCCACAATAATCCTCCGCAAAGTATTCTGTATCGCCACGGTTTTCTCCGTAAATTTCGACACTGGAAAGAAGTAAAAAACGGCTTTGCGTATTTTCAGCGGCAAGCTCCAAAAGATTGTGTGTTCCCATAATATTGGCAAGAATCGTGTTTATTGGTTCCTGTGAATATGCGAGTGGATGAGTCGTACTTGCGGCGTGAATCAAAAAATCCGGCGTATACGACAGCCTGAGCGGATTACTGATATCATGTGGCAGAAAAGAAAATTCCTCTTGATCATACCATTTGTAAAAACGTTTTTTTGCCACTGCTTCATTCCTACCAGAGGCTATGATATGGCAGCGCGACTCCTTAGAAGAACGCATATTTCGTACCATAATCACGTCTACCAAGAGGCTGCCTATCATCCCTGAAGCGCCAGAAATAAAAATGGTCTTTCCATTAAGTTTCTCCCACATTGGAAAATCCAAAAGTAGACGATCGAGTATCTGTTGGTACTTTTTATTTTCCAACAATCGCATTTTTAAAATCTCCTATTTCAGCCAACTATCCTTTTCCATCTTTATATACGTCTTAAACATCTCAAGATCGTCTTTGGTAGTCAACTTAATGTTTTTTTCAGAACCTGCAGCCAAATAAAGGCGCTCTCCCAAATCCACCATCAATGTATTTGCATAAGTAGAGTTTTGAATTCCAACTCCCTCTGCAAATGCTTTTTCATAAGCCCAAAGCAACTTTTTAAAGCGATAAGCCTGTGGCGTGGATACGCGTCGCAACATATCACGCGGGATATACCGTGTTGTGGAAATTTCATCATCATCCGCCACAAATATCTGTTCTGTATACGGAAGCGATGTTACAGCATTGCCATACTGCCTACACTTGATTAGGATATCGTTTAGCACTCCATTATCTACCATGGGGCGTATTCCGTCATGTATGACGATAATGTCATCGGAAGTACACACCTCCTTTAAGTTGAACACACCATTGCGAATGGATTCCTGCGCGGTCGCTCCGCCCGAAACAACCCATTTGAGCTTATCAATATTGAATTGTTTCGCATAGGCCCATAGAATATCGTGCCATCCGTCAAGGCAAACCACTTCTATTGCATCGATTTCAGGATGCCTTTGAAAGCCTTCCAATGTATAAACCAAGACGGGTTTATCATATACATTTAAAAATTGCTTTGGGATATCCTGCTGCATCCGGTGACCGCTGCCGCCGGCGATTATTATTGCAATATCCATTTAATCCTGCCTTTCTGCAAAATGCTAATATTTTGCCAATAAAAATGCATTTTAAAATTTTCCGATGATTAAAGCACCTTCAGGTACGTCTTTTGTCACTATAGCCCCAGCCCCGATACAAGCGTACTCGCCAATTTCCACACCCGGAAGAATAGTGGCATTGGCTCCAATAGACGCGCCTTTATGTATATGTATTCTTTCCAGCTTAAAGTTTTTATTTTTCGAGATCGGATATTTGTCGTTACAAAATGTTGCATTTGGTCCAATAAAAACATTATCATCAATGGTCATTCCATTCCAAATTTGGACACCACACTTAATTGTAACATTATTTCCAATTACAACATTACTCTCAATTAAGCAGTGACTGCAAATGTTGCAACCGTTTCCTATCTTAGCTCCATCCAGTACAACACAGAATTGCCAAATATTTGTGCCCTCTCCAATGTGCTTGCTTGTCACATCAGACAATGGATGTATCACTATTTTCCCCCCCGTTCATTTTACATGACAAGTTAATGCAGTATCCTCTATTAAGATGTCCCTAATTCTGTCGATAGAATGTCCATCACTCAAAAGATACTCTTTTTTAAGTACAGCTTCTCTTTTCTCTTTTAAGGAATCTTTTCCTTCCCTAAGCGCATCCAAGCAAGAATCAACCTGATCAACATTGACACAATGATAAAATCCGCACGCTACGCTACTGCCAAAGCGGTTGAAAACCTCTTTTTTATGTATATATATTACAGGCTTTGCCGTTACAATAAATTCAAACATCATAGAGCTTAAATCTGATACCAAAACCGTAGCACGAGTAAAGGATAAGTCATAGGATGCATTCGTATCTATCTCACAATTTGGGTACTGTTTAAATAAGGCTTGAAAATCTTCCCATTTTTTTCTACCCCAATTAATTGAGATCTCTGATTGCATCAATGGGTGAGGGCGAAATATGTAATAAACATCTGAATGTTTCTGTACTAACTCAAAGAAATACTCATATAAATCAAAGAAACTACATGTTCCTTCTGTAAATCGCCATCTTGGTGTATACAAAATGATTTGTTTGTATTTTTTACTATCATCTACGGAGGCTAGTGAAAGCATTTTAATCTTTTCAAATTTTGGACTTCCAACAGTAGCAATGGTAGTCCTGGCCCCAGGACATTTATGCTTATAGCTTTCATAAATTTCTGTTAGCTTTTCATTTTCTGTAAACACAAAATCAAAGTGTTTTAGCTCATTGAATCCGCAAACGGTATCTTGAGTTTCTCCGGAGGCTGAACATGTAGCATAAGGAATATAACAAGTCTTTCCTATTTGTTTTGCTGCAATGTGCGACAGTGCCTTCGGCTGCTTGGAAAGATAATGTCTGTTGTAAAAGACATAATCCGCCGTAATTTCATGTAAGTTAATCCACCGTTTATCCTCTTCTATATATCCCTTGATATATGGAAGCCCAAGGGACTCTAAAAAATTACAAGCATGATAATGAACAATGTTATCATGCAACATTTCAGGACCAGCGAGGATGGATACTCTAAATCGAGCATCTTTTTGTAAGCGATGATATAAGGCGTCAAATGTATTCCAAAATTCACCCCCATCACAATAAAAAACAACATGAATCAAGTTATGCTCTTTCCTTACTTTTCTTAAATTTTTTTTATATTGTAAAACCCTCGCTCGCTGTGAATCTGTTTTCAAGTTGGTTGCTTTATATTGCATTCTCCCCCTCAAAGCCAACAGTAGTGGGATGGCAATTCCTCCTACACCAAGAAAAACTCCGCCGACAAATAAAGCTACACCAAAAAGAAAGAAACTGGCTCCAGTAAATGCTATCATAGCCAAAATTCCGGCTAAGGAAGCCATGTACCCTAATTCCCGCATGGGTCGATCGTAGCCCTTTTTTTTCAAAAACTGGATGCCTTTCAATATAAAGGCTGATAAAGGTACAACGCTCATATGGACATCCCACCGTTTCTTCTTTTGAAGTATGTTTGAAATTTGGCTACTAATTTCATTGAAACAACAATGCATTCCGCTGCTATCATAAAAAATCCAATCCAACAAAGTGCCACAGATAAATATATAAAGAAAGTATATGAAAACAGAGCCGTAAATAAAGGTATTATCGTTCCGGCCGTCTGTGTTAAACGTAGAAGAGCAGCGATAATAACGCACCCCAATCCCACTTTCATTCCGCGCTTGATATTTCTTTTCTCAAATATTCTTTGTAGATTAACCTTCAAATCACAAATATCTGCATTTCTGTTGAATAAAAAGCATGGCATGCTGGTTTTGTCAACATCTGGGCTATGGGCATTCAAACAGCAAACGATATCCTCGTCTTCAACCAAAATATCAACAAGTTGCCCTTCTCTATTCAGTTCAACCAAAGGAATATGAAGTATGTCCTGTGCATCCCTAAAACGATAGACCCATCGTGCATTTTCTTCAATATATTGTTGGGATTTTGCCACGTACTCCCGTCGTCTGTTATTATCTAAAAGGAGCTGCTTACACAAAGTCCGTGCATCGTAAGGGGAGGAAAAGGTCGGTATTTCTAAATAGCCTTTTGTTAAGTCACGAAGCTCGGAACTCTCAGAAGCCAACAGACAGGCATTTGATGCCATAACATCAAAGGCACGCCAAGAAAACGCATGGCCAGCCGCCTGTGGATGCATAGGACAAAGGGACACCTTTGAACTGTTATAAAATGAGCAATTTTCTTCCAACGTCCAGACGCGCTGCGGATTGTAAGCTGCTACTAGTTGAGGCATAAATTCCGCAAAATCGTTCCACCTAGCGTGATGTCCACTGATGGTTAATCCGAGGTCGAGCATATTGGACAAAGTTAACCAACGATAGTCAAAAAGCGAATATATTTTCTTCTTGTCCCATCCATAGAGTTCTTTTTCGCCTTTTAAATACTTATTGAGGTAATAGTCAGGGTTTACATTTCCTGTCGTCAAGCTTTCTTCAACAATAGATTTAAACTCTGTCAGCAAATCGTTGCGTTTGAGATTTCGAGATACCGTTAAATCTGTCCAGAGACGCGCCCCTAAAAAGGAAACATTCATAGTTTGTTCCATCGGAACAGCTTTTATCGATGTGGCATTCGGCATATAAAAGATGTTGGATGGGGAAAACCCCCAACTCAAATATTGGGAATTCCAGCTATTAGTAATCGTAAAGATCTTATATCTACCTATATTCGCTTTTATATATTCCGAATCACACAAATATTCCGGACTATCACCATCCCAGATTATAATTGGGAGATCAAAATACTCTAAAAATGATTTTGGAATCCTGTGATTAAAAGTGATAATTAGTTCCGGATCAAAGTGAATAGCGGCATCCAAAAGCAATTTATTTAAATGTTTTTTGTGGACAATATTGGAGTTATATTGATTAAAATACGCAGTATTTAATATAAATACATCGTTACCCTGCTCCTTAAGTTCCTTAGCGAATGCTTCAAAGTAGTACATCCGGCTATTTATTTCTACTTCCTGCATTTTGTAGTAACTAACGATTATCCGTGCCATATACCTCTCCCGTACCTGTAAAATGAACTTAGTGTAATGTTTGTTGCTAATAAAAATTCTAGAAACCGTTTAACACATTAATCACATAATCAATCTGATCATCTGGCATTCCATAATAAATCGGCAGGCTCAGTTCCTGCATTGCGGACCTCTCCGCTACAGGGAAATCCCCCTTGTGGTACCCAAGATCGCGGTAAGCTTGATGCAGATGCATCGCCACTGGGTAATGGATCTGATAGCCAATACCGTGCTTACAAAGATGCTCTTCGAGCCGGGGACGGTCTTTGGCCATCACAGCAAATAAGTGCCAGGCGTGCACACTGTCTGGATTGACGGCGGGGAGCTGTATTATTGGGTTTTTGATTCCTGCCAAATAGCGTTGTGCGATCCGTGACCGACTCTCATGCCAGCGCTCAAGGCAGTCGAGCTTAATGTCGAGTAATGCCGCCTGAAGCTCGTCAAGGCGAGAATTAAAACCCTTGTATTCGTGCATGTATTTTTTGTGTGAGCCGTAATTCCCCAGCGCGCGCACCATGTCGGCAATACTGTCGGAATTGGTGCAAACCGCGCCGCCGTCACCTAGCGCCCCGAGGTTTTTTCCGGGATAGAAGCTAAAGCCCGCGGCATCGCCAAGGCTGCCCGCACGGCAACCTTTGTAGGAGGCTCCGTGCGCCTGTGCGGCGTCTTCAAGCAACAGTAGATTATGTTGCTTGGCGATGGCAGCAATTTCGTCGAAACGGCCCACTTGTCCATACAGATGCACCGGGATAATTGCTTTGGTCCGGGGGGTAATCGCAGCTTCCACAAGCATCGGATCAAGCGAATAATATTGAGATTCAATATCCACATATACCGGATTTGCTCCGGCGTATGTTACTGCTAACGCCGTTGCAATGTAGGTCTGCGCTGGAACAATCACTTCATCGCCCTTGCCAATACCCGCCGCCAGCAGTATCATATGCAATGCATCAAGACCATTTCCACATCCAATGCAGTGAGAAGTTCCACAAAAACGGGCAAAATCCTTCTCAAATTTATCGCAATACTGACCGCCGATGAACCAGTTGGCATCGTAAACCTTAACAAAAGTATCAATCATTTTGTTTCGAATTTCTCCGTGCATGGGAGAAAAATCTGAGAACGGAACCCTCATATCTGTTTCTCCTTCAAGTAAGCCAAGAAGCTATTATAATCCCTGATGTAATCGTCCTCGCTATAGTACTCGGAAGCGAGCACCAACAACACGGCCCCTGATGAAAAATCGTACATCTCCCTCCAAGTATCGGGACCAACATATAAACCGGTACTTGGATCATCCAATAGGATATTCTCCTGAGTTTTCCCGTCATCCAACAAGATTTTACAACTTCCATGGATACAGATAAGATATTGCTCTAACGTTTTATGGGAGTGAAAGCCGCGACGCGCCCCCTGGGCAACATCGAAAATATAATAGATACGTTTGATATCAAACGGAATGTCTCGACGAGCCTCTAGAAAGGTCAGCATTCCCGTATCGTTACGACGTTGAGCGAAGGTTGTCTTTTTAACATTCACTGTTTTATCCTCCTCGTTTTCTGTAGAGGGAAAGTTTGAATCTTGCCCATGCCTCCATATATTTTATAATATATCGGAAGCCAATTTGCCCTGTGGCAAACTTATAATAGATTCTATCTTTAAGATCAAACTGCATATTCCTTTGGTAGAACAGCTCGATTCCGCCGGCGAGCATTTCGTCCAACCGCATGTTAAAATACCCTTCAAATTGGCGGTCCTTACCGCTCCAGTCATATTGGAAGAGAAAGTCACAAAAAAGTGCAAATGCCCGTTCCCGATCCTGTGGCTGAAAGAGGCCCAACAGATAATCTGCCAAGGTTAATGCACTGCCAATAAAATGGGTTTCCCAATCCGCAGTGAAGTAATGCTCACGAAAAATATCGAGCATCATCTGCTTACCTCTCAGTCGCTGCTCGAAGGAGTTAATGTCGCTGCGGTGAGTTAGCGATGGTGCGCCATCGCCATCGTGGTTCCAATAATAATAGGTGTTTTTTCTAACAATTGAATATTGCGGGGAGAGAACTGCCATCTGCGCAATGAACACAACGTCCTCTTCCATGGTAAGTGTTGGAAAGTAAAGCTGGTGCTCAACCAAAAATGTGCGGCGGAAAAGCTTTCCCCACATCGCGCCGGAGGCAAACATCAAACCAGTGAACGAGTTCCTTCTGCGGCGATAACGCATATACTGGGACAATCCCCGATCCGAGCGACAGGTGTACTCGCCAATCACTACATCCATTTGATCACTTTTTTTCAGCAGATGCTCCAGCGCTCTGGGAGGATAGGTATCGTCACTGCCGCAGAAGGCAATCCACTCACCTGTGGCATACTGAATTCCACGGTTTGAAGTTTCAGCAACACCGACATTTTTTTGATGATAGACATGTACTCGTGCATCTTTGCAGGCATAGGCATCTAGGATTTCCCCAGTATGATCAGGTGAACCGTCGTCAATCGCTACGATTTCAAAGTCGGAAAAGGATTGCGCAAGAATGGAATCTATAGTAGCTGCAATATATTTTTCATGATTATATGCCGGAATAATGACGCTGATTTTCGGCATGGAACTTCTCTCCCGTCAAAAGTTTACGATAAAGCGCCTCATATCGCGCGGCTTCATCAGAAATTCTTGGGAATGACGCCTGTAGATAAAGATTCCAGTCAAACCCAATGGCCTTTTCTATAGCTTCTTGTAGCGCCGTAACATTTCCTACTGGAAACAAAAAGCCGTTCCTCCCTTCGGCCATTGCTTCCGGCATTGCGCCAATTTCCGATGCGACGACCAGACAGCCACAAGCAAGAGCCTCCCGAAGAACGAAATTATAAGTTTCAAACCAAATCGAAGGAACAATCACGCAGTCACTATTTTGATATACCTGTGCTATCTCGGAATTGGAGATGCCACCATGAAAAACGATGCGCGAATCTCCTTTGGCCAGGGCTTTCAATTGACTGATATATTTCGCATCTCCGTCACCATAAATATCCAGTATTAAATCGTTGCCCGATATCTTGTGAAATGCCTCAAGCAAAAGATGAACACCTTTCAGACCTGAAAGAGTTCCTGCGTAAACAAAGCGTCTGGTTTGGATTCTGTTACAAGTAGGGTGAAAATCCTTTGAAATACCGTGCGGTACGACCAAAATCGGAAGTTTGTCGAATTCCGGGGCCAGCACACGGGCGACAAATTCCGAGGGGGCTGTGATATATCCTGCGCCCCACAACAGCTCAGAAGCCTTTTGATAGCGTTTTAATGGATCCTTGAGCCCATATGTTTTACAGTCTTTTCGGCACTGCGCCCCTTTATTACTGCTAATACAAAATTGACCCGATTTATTAACAAGGGTTGAGTAATGGCACATGACATTGAAGTCGGTCGTGGTTACAAGATATGGAACTTTCTGCATGCGGCATACTTTAAGAAAAGCGGCAAAGGGCTGTGGATAGGCCGCATGGATTAAATCGAAATGGTATTCATCCAGAATAATTTGTGCAAAGGCGGCCATACTTGGTTCTTCGTCAAGAAATGCGTCATAATATAATCCGCGCGGTGTCCGTTGGTAGCGAAGCTGAGTGACGGGGAGCCCCTCATACTCAAAATTTTCATAAAGGATGTTCTGAACCCTATGATGGTAGCAGTGTATATCACGCTTCCCCAAAGTAATGATTCGGACATCGTTGCCGGCTCGTTGTTGCTCTTTCGCCAGGTTCAGGACAAAACGCTCGGTACCACCGCTTTTATCAGGGAAAAAACAATGTGTTAAATAACAAATTCTGAAAGGCCGGCCAGCTTCACTTGCAAACACCTTTTGATTTTCCGACGGTATAGCACACCGTATTGCAATATCAGGAACTGTTCTATAAATTCCTGAGCGAAATCGTTTTCTATCGATCACATATCGTTCCCACGCTTTTGAGAGAAGCGCAATCGTACCAAGATTTCCCCATGAATTTGCAATATAACGAAGTAATTTCACGGCTCTCCTTTCGCAGCAGTTGGCGGTCTAATTCCAAACCAACAGCTACCTGCTCAGCTTCAAGCATTTTGTCACACATTTAATTCGCCACCGTATCTAGACTAAAACTTCTGCGGATATCAGCGCGGGTCAAATGATAAAGCTGACACAGCTATGGGAATCTCCCTTTTCCGATGAGGTATACGTCGCAACGGCAATAAATGCTGATTGATACATTTTACACCAAAGACCGAGCTGGATCGCACTCCTATGTACTGTGCGAAATTCGGCAGCTTCGCCTATAACAGAAAGGGTACTCTGCCCAAGCCAACTTTGGCTGGAGGTCGCTTTCTCATCTCACATATTCTGGGAGCAACAAATCTCGACGGTCAATAAATGGACAGACAGTTGGCCGCCTCTTCTTTTTACATTCTGCTGCATGCCTTTTTCCCATGTCTTATCAGTATAAACAATTATTCATTTGTTAATCCTAATGAGGACAACGTTATTAGTAAGTGATTAACAACGATATGATAACATAAATTAAATTATGTTACAAGTGGTTAACCCTTCCGCTTCGCCAAACTAGGCCGGTCAGACCTTAATGCTCTGACCAGCCTTCTTATTACACGCCAATCCCCAAGGTTCTTGCTAAAATTAAGTCTCGCAAAGGATGGGGATTGCTACAGATAAACAGTTTTGTCATTCATTCAAAACAAATTAAGCCATTTGAGCTGTTGTGCCTGTTTGTTACAGCTAAAATATAAGAAATGCGGCTTGAATACCAAAGCTGATCTACCAATTTTGGTCACAGCCCAACAAACTGGATAAAAGCTTCAGCAAGAAGTACCAAAATTGTGAGAGAAAACTTTTAACCTATCTGCTTTCGCCGCAGTACATATTGTATCATGCTTAACCAAAACCTTCTGTGAGACAGATTCTTTCCGGAAAAAGATATCACCAGTGCAGTTTTTTGCGAATTGACATATTTGGTAGCCTGAAATAAAGCTTATCAGATCAAAAAGGTCTCATTTGAGAGAAATCTCGCGCGACTTGGCCGCGTAACAACTTAAAAGGTCGACTGTTTGACTTGGGATCAGTCCTTCTTCTGCCGGCAGCAGGTGTCTGTATATCGTTTCTTAACCTAATTGTTATTAAAAAGGTCTCGAGTATAAACCTTTTCTTGTACATCGTACAGTGCTTCATTATTACGGTTTGCTACAATAATATCACATATTTGCTTAAATTCATCAAGCGATTTAATTACTCGAGAATTAAAGAACACCTTTTCTGCCAAGGCTGGCTCATAAACTACAACAGTGATTCCTTTGGCCTTAATGCGTTTCATAATTCCCTGAATAGATGAATGACGGAAATTGTCAGAATTAGTTTTCATTGTTAGGCGGTAAACACCAACTATAGGATTCGCTTTTTGGGGATATCCAGCCCTTTTTAAAATTTGTTCAGCGATAAAATCTTTACGAGTACGATTAGCGTCAACAATAGCCTGAATTATATTATTAGGTACATCATTGTAATTTGCCAGTAGTTGCTTGGTGTCCTTAGGAAGACAGTACCCACCATATCCAAAGGAGGGGTTATTATAATGACTTCCTATTCGGGGATCGGCACATACGCCTTCTATAATAGATTTAGAATTCAAGTTGCGCGACTCGGCATAGGTATCCAACTCGTTAAAAAAAGAAACTCTCATTGCTAAATATGAGTTGGCAAACAATTTTACAGCTTCTGCTTCAGTGGAATCCATAATCAAAGTTGAAATGTCTTTTTTGAGTGCACCTTGTTTTAGTAAAGAAATAAAAGTTTCCGCATAAGGCTGAACTGCTTGTCCAGTAATGCCCGCTATGATTCTAGATGGATACAAGTTATCGTATAATGCGTGACCTTCTCGCAAAAATTCCGGGAAGAATAATAACCTTAAAGAGGCATATTTCTTTTTTTGCAAAATGCCCTTACAGTACCCTACTGGAATAGTAGATTTAATTATAACGGCAGTTTTCGGGCAAATAGATATGATATGATCCAACACCATTTCCACAGAAGATGTATCGAAATAGTTTTTTTCAAAATTATAATCTGTGGGTGTACAAATTATTACAAAATCTGCATCTTCAAATGCCTCCTGTGCTGATGACGTTGCCCTCAAACAATATTTTTTATTTGTGAGATAATCTTCAAGTTCATCATCAGCAATTGGAGACACACTTCGATTAAGCATTTGCACACGTTCTTCGTCAATATCCAACACCGTAACTTTATTATGCAAGGCCATTAACATAGCATTTGCCATTCCGACGTAACCAGCCCCTGCGACTGCAATTTTATAATGCCGCATATCTAAAAGGTCCTCCAATCGATTAGTCTTTTAAGACTATCTATCAACCCATTCATTTATACTTCGACTAGACTGTCCCCATTCTACATCTGTAATATTATTCATATCACAATATTGGCAGAAGGGTTGAGCATTTGCCATAAACTCCATAATCTCTTTACCATCTGTTGCTTGGTTTAAATCTACATAATCCAAGTTGGATAACCTGAACTTTCCAGTTATACCATCTTTCTCCATATGCTCATTCAAAGTGTCGTAGAAAGGAGGAACTGGACAATGATATAATTTCCCGTCCCTTAATTGTGCGCAATCCGTGTAGGGACAACGAAGATAGGAATTCCATGAATTAAAAGTCCCCTTCGTATTGAGCGGTATTCTCCGGAAATAACGGATCGCTTCTTGCCCTCCAGCAGAAAATACGTTAACCCCTCGTTCAATTACATATTCCTCCATTTTCTTGTAATCCATATCAATGGGGTATTGAGTATATTTTAAAGCAATATCATATTTTTTCATTGTCTTCCAAAATGAATCAGACATTTTAAACACCAAAATACCATTGGTGGTAAAATCTATTCTTGCATATGGAAAAATTTCTCTGCCGATTCGAGCAAACTCTTCTATTTCGGGATGTAACAAAGGCTCTCCACCCAGTAGATGAATTTGTAGAACTTTATCACCAACAAGATCATGCAGCTTACGAAGGTCTTGTTTAAATGATTGAGGATCGGCAAAATGATTCTTAGCTATTGGTGAGAAAGTACTGCAGCATTTACAGTTTAAGTTACATTGATCCACTAAATGATAGTCCAGATGCTCAATAAAATTTCTTTGAATAGTCCGGGACATCAATAAACTATTTTCTTTATTTGCTCTTATTATTGTATTAACTATTTGATTCATCCGAGAAGTAGTTAGATCAATATCGGATTTTATTATTTGCCGATCTTGCTGTAACCCATGGTAAATAACATCAGTTAATTGGGTATCTTTTTGGATAAGTTTGAGAATATCATTAAGATCCTTTCCGCGCTGTGTTTCAATTTCCTGCATCTCTTTATTTACATTGCTTAGAGCCGATCTTAACTGGATATTTATGTTGTGAATATCCAGAATTTGATTTTGTAAATTGTCGAGCTGATTCAACTGATAGCGAGTTCCAGTGATATGGAAAAGACCCCAACGGACTTTTTTCACAACGCGCACAGGGAACATTATAATGCGCCCTACCTTCCAGCTATTGGAACTTCGGATCGCATCCGGAGTTTTCTCTATGGGAATAGTAGAACAAAGCGGATGTATAAATATGCCTTTAATTTTTCTTGGTAACCAAGTAACGGCTCGTCCAATACGCCAAGTATGACTTGCATATAATTGTGCCGTTTCTATTTCCTTTTCTTTCTTATATTTCTTTTTATTTTGGATCTCAATGCGCTTTTTTTGCAGGACTTTGAATTCCGGCAGCATTAATCTTACGAAAGCATCCTCCCCAAACATTCGATAATAATCTCGTATTTCACGTAAAACATTATCCTCCGACTTGGAACATACTGGAAGTGGCATGGCGACATTATTTTGTAAATAAGTATAAACCTTTTCATATGAATAATTGTTTTCGAACCAAGATTTCGCTTTGGCAGAATGCTCCATTAATTCCTTGGATCCAATATTATTTAATGTTTCAATGAATTCCTCTGAAGTATTCCAAAGCATTGCACCAGGATAAATAAAATCTGGATTAGAAAGTCGAGTAAATCCATTAAAGGCAACAATAGGAATTCCAGCAGCCATTACTTCCAGACTCAGCTTATATGAAACTACTGGAAACGGTTCAATAAATACATCCACATGCTGAGCCAGCAAAAAGCTGGAAACATCTTCCACCCATTCTGTCTGGCGAAAAGCATCCTTCGGAAGATTATGCTCTTTTAAATATGTAGATATATATGCGCGTTTTTCCTCCGGCAACGGCCCTAAATGATAATGTACTCCGCGCGTTACATTTAGTAAGTCGAGTACCAAATCTATATAAGCTGGCTGACAACCATCTAATTTATAAAATCGCGCAGCTCCGCTACAGGTAATTAAAGAGGAATGGTTGAAAAAAGGAGAGTAGGGGGCCATACTGTGGGAATTTTTAGTCGACCAAGCAGGTATGTACAGAACTTTATTTTCAAAATACTTTTTTAGCAGCTCCACATCTACCGATCGCTTGGCAATAATATAATTTATGTTGGGATTGGAAATGCCACAGATAAAACCATGGTCATAAGAAAACAAAGTGACATTTTGACATGGACCCTGCTGTATTAAAGCAGTAGCTAGAGTATCCATGTGTGAACAATAATAATACGCTCTAGCAGGAGATATCCGTGTCCATTGGTGCTGTAAATAATCCAAACGTTTTTCAAATTCTATAGGGGCAATTATAATTTGCAAATTGTGAAAATGTGAAAGCAACTGAATTGCCTCATCATCAACATTGTCGGGATTTGTTACAAATAGATATACCTGTTGCCCTGCATTCATTTCAATTAGTTCAAAGATTTCACGAAAAATGCCACCACCATGCGGTTTGAGAGCACAAGCAACAATAGCAACTTTGTTAACATCGGCAACTGTCTGAACAGTTTCTGGATGATATAGACGATAAATATATCCTAAAGTTGCACACAAACTATCTATAAACTCGGAATAATAGAGGGCATTTAAAATGAAATCTTTTTCTCGAAAAGCATATATTCCACATTGTCTCTCAAGACGTCTAAGTGCTTCCTCGATAGAAACGGAAACATAACTACGTTGCTCATCTGTTGCCTGATCTTGTCCTTTTGTCCACCAATCAATTTGTGCCTGTATTTTGTTTTTTTCAAATGAAGATCGTACAATATCATTCCAGCCATGAAGGAAGAGCAATTGTCTATGATATTGTTTTTTTTGTGACATACTTGACCAAATTCCGTTGTATGTAAACACATATGCTGAACCAACAAAATTAAGTACCTTGACTTTTTTACCAGTATACATTAAAGTAAAAAAGGTTCGTGAAGAGTCGCCGCGAAAAACATCACTGCGAAAATGTAGTGGGACATGTCCTCGATAAAGATTTCGATACATGTAAGTTGAAGTATGGTAATAACCAGCATTCTGAGTTAAAAAATCTGGATAAGTAAAGCTTTCTCGTATAGTTTGATCTGGTATATTGACGTTTCCATTTCCCAAATCCATAATGTAGTAGTGTGTTACTGCAGCATATTCTTCACGAATATCCTGCCGGAAAAAGTCAATTTGTCGCTGCAATTTATTCGGAACGGTGTAGTAGTCGTCGCCATCCAATACACAGAAATAGTCTCCTTGTGCTATACATAATGCCGTGTAAAATGACTGAGCGTTACCACAATTCGTTTCATTATTTACAATTTTTAAATTTTCATGTTTATTAGCGTAGTCCCTAAGCAAATTTTCTGTGTTATCCGTAGACGCATCATTGACTACAATAACCTCAAATTTAAAATCCACACTTTGGATATAAATAGAATTGAGAGCTCTCAATATAGTGGATTCCATATTATAGCATGGCATTATAATTGACAAATCCATGTAAACCCTCCATTAGCAAATAGACATATGCTCTTTCTTCTTTCGACGAATCATAAAACATAAAAAAGCATTCCCGCGAATCCGAAGTTATAATTTTTACTGTTATCGTTTGCTGAAGCTTCGTCGAACAAAGAGCAAACGACATTTCCAAACAATAGCATAATTATAAATAGTATATCTTTTCTAAGAGCGGTATAGGGTTTCGTATTTTGTTTTAATTGTACAAAAATAGGCTGCATAAACCCGACGAAATCGTCGAAAGATTTATGCAGCCTGAAGGCTGAAGATGATACCCATATGATGATTAAAAGCATAATTATACTATCATAAAAGGGGCTAAAGTACAAGCAGTTTGTTTTCCCATATCATCTAGCGCAACGGATAATAAATAGTTTAAGAAAAAGGATGAAACCAAACGGGTAAAGTTGAGTTGTCTACTCTTGATTTATTTGGGATATGCACTGCTTGCTATACATAATTCTGGAGACGTCATGAACGCCACCATCTTGATTCATCATTGGTTTCCTGTATGGTCATGCCCCTTACTCTGACCGCAGATAATCCAACTATTACTATTTCTGTTTGTTGGATTGGAAATAAATGGGAGCAGCTGAATGAAATATCACTCCTCTCAATACTTACCCGAACGGCTGTAGAATGCCATCGGCGTTTGACACCACACAGCGGTGGGCCAAGGTTCCCTCCCAGGCTTTGAGTGATATGCTGATAGAGGGCCTAAAGTCTGATAAATAGCAAAAAAAGGACTATCTGATTTTAAAAATCAGATAGTCCTTTTTTGATGGAATAATGAAAAGTGTTGCCAAATCGTTGCCATAGCGGGAGTTAGGCGCTGAAAAAGCCCGATATTACTGGCTTTTTTCGGCCTATGACATCATTCCCACTCGGCAAATTCAGATATAGTAGGGTGTATTTGAGGTGATTTCGCAGGAAAAACTTTCGCAAATATGTTAATATTCCACCTGCTATTTTCGGCTGTAAAGTTTATTAGTATCAAAATAGTATCACAAAAGGCTGGGAAATACAACAGAATTATGTGGAGCTCTACATAATTCCGGCACGGACGGACGCTGTCAGGCACAGCGGATAACAGCCTTGCAAGAGGCGTTGTACCTGCGCTGGATATATTCTTGATAGGCTTTCTGGTCTGTCATGGAAATTCCCCCTCTCTGAATAATAGTGCGGGGCGGCAGCACTCCTTGCTGTCGCTCCTTGACTGCCTAACTGCGAAACCGGGCGGGGCTGTCAACGGTGGGCGAAGCCCGTTCATCTTGACCGCCCGCTGGCTCGGCTGGCTTTGCTATTTACCCGACAAACTTGAATTTATTGTAAGGTATCACGTTTTACCTTCTTAAGCCTTACTATCATTACCATAGGAATTTCTTTGTTGGTTTTGAAACATTCTTCATAAAATCCATCAATGACAAATCCAGCTCTAAAACAAAGGTTAAAAATATCTTGTATGGAACGATGATAATAAATCTGCTCTTTCGGTTGCCCTTCAATCGCTATATCATAGTAACTGTGCGGTGTCATATATTTTTCAGTCAACGTGACAAAACAAGGGTGTTGCGTTGCAAAGACAAAAATTCCGCTTTCCTGCAACAGTTCATAAACAGCCATAAGAAGTGGTTCAATATCCGTAATATCCATAATTGCCATATTAGAAACTGCTTTCGTAAAGGCTCGATTTCTTTTTAATTCTAATATACTTTTTCTATTGGTCGCATCCGCCACACAAAATTCAATTTGTTTTGCATATTGTGATTGCCGTCTTTTAGCCAATTCTATCATTTTTTTGCTGTAATCAAAAGCGACAACCGAAGCGCCTCTTTGTGCAAGATACGAAGAATAATTTCCATTGCCACACGCAATATCCAAAATATAATCCGCAGGATTAGGAGATAGAAGTTCCGTTACTTTGGGACGCACTACCTCTCTGTGAAATTCATTAGATTCGTCACCCATTGCATTATCCCAAAATTGTGCGTTCTCCTCCCAGATTTTTTTACTTTCCTCTGTTCCCATGTTCTCTCCCACTCCCAAAATTTGCTTTTTTGCTTCCATTAAATCTTCCTTACGATATTCCATTGTTACCCTCCATAACTTCTGATTGTTGCCGTCTTGACGATTATGTATCTTTACATTACCTTCTGAAACATATGGCGCACCTTGTCCAGGCGGTTGTTTGGACGGCGGGGCTGGATGACCGGCTGGCCGACAGCGGCCTGATACCCTTTTAGCTCTGTAAGGCATACGCTCTGCCCGTTGGTGTAAAAGGCCAGATCAGTACGGTATGCCTGTATACAGCGGGCGGGAATCTCGCCAGTAAAGACAACTTCATCCTTTTTTACCTGGGCCGTTTCGATGGTGGCACAGTATTTCGGTGCATCATGATAAGCCCTGGAAAGGTATTCCTGGGGCGCATAGAGGGTGAAGGAGAGATAAGGTTCCAGCAGCTGCGTCCCCGATTCCTTCAATGCCTGTTCCAATACAATCGGGGCCAATGAGCGGAAGTCCGCCGGCGTGCTGACTGGACTGTAATAAAGCCCGTATTCAAAGCAAATCTTACAGTCCGTTACGTTCCAGCCGAACAAGCCCTGCTCCAGCCCGTAACGGATACCATCCCTGACAGCGTTTTGAAAACTCTGGTTCAAGTATCCCAGCGAAACCCGGCTCTCGTATTGTACGCCGGAGCCAAGCGGGAGTGGTGTAACAGACAGTCCGATAGATGCCCAAAACGGGTTGGGCGGCACCTCGATATGGATGGTGTGGCTGGCTGCTTTGAGCGGCCGCTCCATATAAATGACGGTGGGTTCCTTTACCACTGTTTCAATCTTGTATTTTTCCGACAGCAAAGCGGAAACGACCTCCAACTGCACCCGGCCCAAAAAAGAAAGAATGATCTCATGGGTGATGGAATCCACTTCGCAGCGCAAAAGCGGGTCAGTATCCGCAAGTTGCGTAAGAGCGTCCAGCAGCCGTTCTCTTTGCGCTGCCGTTTTCGGCGCAATCGTCGTCCGCAGCATGGGGAGGGGGGCCTCGCGCCACCTTTTACGAGGGAGCCGGGTTTGATCCCCTAATACATCGTTTAACCTCACGCTGTCGCTGGGAAGGATAACAATTTCGCCCGGATAAGCGGTGTCTGTCCGAACAATTTCCCCTTTGGATGGAATACGCATCTCTGTGATTTTCAGCTTTTCTCTCCCGGCCAGGGCCACCGTATCCCGCAGGCGCAGCGTTCCGCTGTATAGCCGCAGATAGACACGCCGCTGGCCGCAATCGGTGTACTCAACCTTGAAAACGCTGCCGCATAGGGTGGCGCTCCCCTGTTCCCCAATCGGTTGGAACAGTCCTGTCACCGCATCCATCAACGGTTGAATGCCAAGGCCCTTTTTGGCGCTGCCATGATAGACCGGAAACAGGGAGGCTTCTTGAACCCGCCGCTGTTCCTCCCGCGCAAGTTTTTCCTGGCTGATTGGTTCTCCTGCGATATACTTTTCCAATAATGCATCGTTATTTTCGATGACCGCATCCCATGCTTCTATGTCGGTATTTTCCTCCAGGACTATTTCCGGGGACAGCGACACCGTCTGCTTGATGATAATATCGGCGGAGAGCTTATCCCGAACAGACTGAACCACGCTCTGCAAATCAACGCCAGCCTGGTCGATCTTGTTGATAAAGATAACGGTGGGAATGTTCATTTTCCGCAGGGCATGGAACAGAATACGGGTCTGGGCCTGCACGCCATCTTTCGCGGAGATCACCAAGATGGCCCCATCTAAAACAGCCAAAGAGCGGTACACCTCCGCCAAAAAATCCATGTGGCCGGGCGTATCCACAATGTTAACTTTACATCTGTGCCACTGGAAGGAAGTGACTGCCGCTTGAATGGTAATCCCACGCTGCCGCTCCAAAAACAAGGTGTCCGTCCTCGTTGTCCCTTTTTCGACGCTCCCTGGTTCTGAAATGGCTCCACTGGCATATAGCAGACTCTCCGTCAAGGTCGTCTTTCCAGCGTCTACATGGGCAAGAATCCCGATATTGATAATGTTCATGTCTATCCTCCATACAAGGCCCGAATGGGCGCAAAAATCCCCAGCGGCTAATACTTTTACCGCTGGGGATCATGACTTCGGACACACAGAAACATACACGACTTACATAAGCCGCGGTCCGTCACGATATTTACTAAAAAGGCAAAAGTATTCTTAAAATTGGGTACAAAAACCAAGCCCCTGCAAGGGGCAATCATTTTTGCGCCCATTATCAAATTTTATTTAAGAATACCTTGCCGCATATTTGATAGACTCCTCAAATCAGGATAATAGCAGTATATCATAGTACGCTCTAAAAAACAAGAAATCATTTTACCGATTCCACAAATAAAATCGGAGGGTATTCACTGGAATACCCTCCGGTTTTGGTGATTATCGTGCGTCTATCCGAATTTTTGACTTTGCGGCCCGTTTCCGTTCCTTTTCGGCATGTTCCTGCTGGTAAGCTGCCTCTAATATTCTGTCCACTTGTTCTGGGCCAAAGGCCCTTTTGACCCGCTCATAGTCAGCGGAGACTTGCCGCATGGCCTTGTTTTCCAACTTGACCTCCTGCAATCGATCAGACAGGCGGATGTTGCTCTCCCTCACCCGGCCATAGTCCCCTTGCAGACGCTCAAATTTCCCCCGCAGCTCCACATAGGCCAGATACAGGGAGCGCAGCACCTTGACGATTTGGGCCAGCAGGGGCTTTGCCTTTTTCTCTCGGTAGGCCCGGCCTGTTTCCAGCGTTCCCGGCTCCGGCAAAATCTCCTCCGGATTGGCGGAGAAATCCGCTGCCAACCGCTCCATATTTTTCACCGCCGGGGCAAGTTCTTTGAGCCGCCGTTCCTGGCTCTCCACCTGGTTTTCTTTCTCCGCCTTGACCGTCTCCAGAACGGCGATCTCCTTTGCCCGCTGCTCTTTCTTGTAGTCCAGCACAGACAAGTGCTTGTCGTGGGTGCCTTTGTCCTCCCACTCAATCCCGTGGCGCTCCATGACCAGGGAAAGCTGCTCCTTTTCCGAGCGCACCCACTGGCTCCACTCTGTGTCCCCTCTGGTGCCGCCCTGGAAACCCTGGGCCGCTAACGCCTGTTTCAAAGATACCCTCGTGTCCAGCCCTCGCTTGCTCCCGGTGGTGAATGGTACAAAGTCAATGTGCAGATGGGGCGTAGCCTCGTCCATGTGGAGGTGGGCAGAGAACACCCGGAGTTGGGGGTTGCGCTCTTGAAAGCCCTTCATGTACTCGTCCAAAACCGCTGCCGCAAGCTGTCCCTCCTCGCTGTCGGCGCTCATATCATCTCGATTGCCCACTTGCAGGATGATTTCATGGAACGGCTTTTCCTGCTTGCCGGAGCGGATCTTCTCATAGTAATCCTCTATCCTTCTGTCGGCCCTGGTTTGTTTAGCGTTGTACCGTTCCAGAGCCTCGTCAAAGAGTTCATGGTACACCGCCTTGATATTCTCCTGGCAGTAGGTTATATTCAAGTGGGAGCGTTCCGGGTCAGTGTTCTTGGCGTGGAATTTTCTACTGTTATGGTTCACCGATCCTTGGCCCACCATGGCGCTGATTGTCCTTTTCAAATCAATCCCTCCTCCCTTTTCCGCCGCGCAAGCGGCGAGCCTTTGTTACTTTCTGCGAAAGTAACGCAAAAGCACTTTTGACAGCCTGACGGCCATCAAAAGCGCATTTGCGCCCTACGGGGTGGTGTGGGGGCTTTGCCCCCGGCAACTGCGGTTGCCTCCCCCAGCAGGGCCGCCCTTTGAAAAGGGCACCCTGCACCCCGCCTAAACTTTGTCACTCGCCGTTGGGCAGGGTGGAAAGGCCAGGGGCCTTTCCACCGCCCGGCAAGTGTTTTCCGTGGGCCGAAAGTCAAGGGGTACGGGTTGTATTGACTTGCGGCAATCTCCACCCGCAGGTATGCCCCCCTTGACTTTCGCCCCCGCTCCCCGTGACAGCCGTGACGACCGTGACGATGTTTTACACACCGCCTCCGCACTCCGAAAAGCTGTCACAGCTGTCACGGTCGTCACGCCTGGGGTTCCTCCAACGTGAGCTTGATACTCCGCCCGGCATGGGTTCGGGCGCTTTCATAGTGGATGTGGTACTCATAGGACAGCCGCCACGCCCGGACATTCAGCCGCATAGCCAGGGCATTGGGTTTCATATCCAGCCCCAGGGCGGCGACAAGTTCCGTGGCCGTCCCTCTCCACTCTGGCCGTTCCGCCGTTACCAGGGCGGCAACAGCCTCCAACACCGGGTCAGGCGGCTCCTGCCGCAGCTCCGTTTCCCGCCGCTCCAGCTCCCACACAAGCCGTTCCTCGTCCCGCTTGAGGTAGAGGCGCTGGTCTTGCTGATCCCGCCCAGAAATGTCCAGGGTGGCGGCGTTGTCTGCCCGCCGCTCCTTTTGGAGCAGAAAGGCCCCGTCTGCCGCACCCAATAAGCCGTTGGTGCCGGAGATCATATCAAACTTATCATCGGCCTGCTGCTTGCGGGTGTGATGTACAACCAGGAGGCAAACCCCGCTTATATCGGCAAACCGTTTCAGTTTGGTGATTACCTCATAGTCGTTGGCATAGCTGTACTTCTCTGCCCCGGCCTCCCGGATTTTTTGCAGGGTGTCGATGATAATAAGCCGGGTGTCCGTGTGTTCCCGGACAAAGCCCTTTAGCTGCTCCTCCAGGCCACCGCCGAGCTGCTTAGCTCCGATGGCAAAGAACAGGTTTCCGGTACTCTCTACTCCAAACATCCGGTACAACCGCTCCTGTAAGCGACGGTGGTTGTCCTCCAGGGCCAGATAGAGGACTGTCCCCTGGCGCACCTCATACCCCCACAGGGAAAGGCCCATACTCACATGATAGGCAAGCTGGGCCATGAGAAAGGACTTGCCCACCTTGGGAGCGCCCACAAAGAGATATGTCCCCGCATAGAGCAGACCGTCTACCACAGGAGGTCTGCCGGGGTACACCTGTTCGTAGAGGTCATTCATAGACACGGTAGGCAGATAGGCCGGGTCATTGACCCGGCTTATCTGCCGCAGGATTTCCTCCAAATCTCTTTCCGGGGGCTTGTGTTCTGTCACGCCCTCTGCTATACTTTGGTTAGGTTTTTGTGAGAGCGACTGTCCCCCGTCTGCGCCAACAGGCGGATATGGGGCAGTCGTTTTCTCTTGCAATCTATCCATCTATCAATCCTCCCTCATGCCGTCCATGATGGCGGCGATCAGCCGGATGGTGTCCAGCAACTCCCCATCCACGCCATTCCCGGCCTCGATACGCTCCAGTTCTTCCAGAACGGCGGCCAGCTCGTTCCGCAGGGCCTTATACACCCTGGGGTTGCCCTGTACCACCACATCCCGGCACAGCAGCCGTCGGGTGATGTAGTCCTGTTTGGTAAGGCCGGAGAGCCGCACAGCGGTTTCAATTTCCCTGTCCTCATCCGGGGACACCCGGAAAGCCACAGTTTTGTTTCTCCAGCGGTTGTGTCGGTCAAGATTTTTCACTGACATGATTTAGGCCCCCTTTCGCTCCATGTCCAGTTTGTCCGCCATCTCCGCCTGCCGGGTGGGGAACAGGTGGGCGTAGCGGTAGGTAATATCAATGCTTTCATGTCCCACCCGGTCAGCGATTGCCAGGGCCGTAAAGCCCATGTCAATGAGCAGCGAAATGTGGGAGTGCCTCAGGTCGTGTATTCTGATCCGCTTTACCCCGGCCTCTTTCGCACCCCTGTCCATCTCCCGGTGGAGGTAGGATTTTGTCACCGTGAAAATGCGGTCGGTGGGCTTCACCCCATACAGGCTCTTGATATAGTCTCGCATTTCTTCACAGAGGAAAGCGGGCATTTGAATGACCCGGTTGCTCTTAGGGGTCTTGGGGTCGGTAATCACATCCTTGCCCTTAATCCGCTGGTAGGACTTGGAGATGGTGACGGTCTGTTTCTCAAAGTCGAAGTCGCCAGGAGTGAGGGCCAGCAGCTCCCCCTCCCGGACGCCGCACCAGTAGAGCATTTCAAAGGCGTAATAGGAAAGGGGCTTGTCCATCATGGCCTCGGCGAATTTCAGATACTCCGCCTTTGTCCAGAACAGCATTTCCCGTCCCTTTGGCTTTCCCATATTGCCCGCCTGGGCAGCGGGATTGACCTTTAGATTGTAGTGCCGTACCGCATGGTTGAACACGGCGCTCAACTGATTGTGCAGCGTTTTTAAGTACACCGGAGAGTAGGGCTTGCCGTTCTTGTCCCGGTAACCCAGCATTTCATTCTGCCAGGCGATGACCTCCTTGGAGTGAATGTCGCACATCTTCCGCTTGCCGAAGTACGGCACCAACTTCTTGTAGAGGATATGCTCTTTCGTCCCCCAGGTGTTTTCCTTGATACGGCCTTTCATGTCCGCCACATAGACAGCCACGAAGTTTTCAAAGGTCATTTCCAGGTCGGCGGTCTGTTGTTGCAGGAATGTCCGCTCCCACTCCAGAGCCTCCCGCTTGGTGGGAAAGCCCCGTTTCATTTTCTTTACTTTCTTGCCCGTCCAGTCCTCGTAGTAAAAGGACGCATACCATGTGCCCTTTGCCTTGTCTTTGTATGCCGGCATTGTGGTTCCCTCCTTATTGTCTGTCCCGCAGCCCATAGAATTTTTCCTCGAAGTAGCGCCTGCTTACCCGTCCGGGAATGGTGAGAAAGCCTTTTTTCTTCAGCTCCTCGTTCATCTCCCGCACCAGCTTGTAGGCGTAGGGCTTGGAAATGCCCAGCTCCCTGGCGACCTCCTCTGCTCTCACAAACAGCTCCTTTTCCATGGTCAGCACCTCCTTATTTTAGTTTCGCAAATATGTTAATGTCACCATCTTCATTATACATTAACATAAGTGTTAATGTCAAGAATTTATTTCGCATTTTTGTTAAAGATTATCTTGCATCTTTCGCTTTTTTGCGCTATACTATTGGCAAAGGCGGTGGGATATTATGACAGTCGGAGACAAGATAAAGAAAATCCGCACCTTTCGAGGCATGACACAAAAGGAATTGGGGCTTGCTATCGGCTTTGAGGAAAAGGGAGCGGACAACCGGATCGCCCAGTATGAGACGAATTACCGTGTTCCGAAACGGGAACTGCTGGACAAGATGGCCGAGGCGCTGCGGGTAGACCGCCAGAACTTCTACACCATCGCCCCCGGCTCTGCCGAGGACTTCATGCGGACATTCTTCTGGCTGGACGAGGACAGCCCTGGCGCTATCCGCCTGTTCCAACTTGTCCGCAATCCGGGCAGAGCAGGGGCCGCTGATGATACCGCTGTACGGTACAATGATAGCGATGACTGGCCCGCACACCCTCCCGTGGGTATGTACTTCCAGTATGGCCTTGTGGACGAGTTCATGCGGGAATGGCTTTTTCGTCAGCAGGAGTTACACGCCGGGGAGATCACCAGGGAAGAGTATTTTGAATGGAAACTCAACTGGCCCCATACCTGCGACGATGGCCTGGAAAGCGAATATTATATCCCTTGGCGGAAAAATAAATAAGACAAGCAAAAAAACCGCCCTGCTGAATTTGTCGTTCAGCAGGGCGGTTTTGCTTGTCCTTTTGGGATTTTTCTCTTGAGAATACCGGGCGGACACAAATAGTATCAATCCAGTATCAAGAGCAGTATGGACGGGCAAAAAAGCCTGTATTCATGCGGGTTTTCGCCGTTTCGAGCGTCATTCCCACTCAATGGTTGCCGGGGGCTTGGAGGTGATGTCGTAAACGATCCGGTTGATGTGGCGCACCTCGTTGATGATCCGCACCGAGACGCGGTCGAGCACCTCGTAGGGGATGCGCGCCCAATCTGCGGTCATGAAGTCGGTGGTGGTCACGCCGCGCAGCGCGAGGGTATAATCATAGGTGCGCCCGTCGCCCATCACGCCCACCGAGCGCATGTTGGTGATCACCGCGAAATACTGGTGGATGTCCCGGTCCAGCCCGGCCTTGGCGATCTCCTCGCGGAAGATGAAGTCGGCGTCACGCAGGATTTCAAGCTTCTCCTCGGTGATCTCCCCGATCACCCGGATGGCCAATCCCGGCCCCGGAAAGGGCTGACGCCAGACCAGGTAGTCCGGCAGTCCGAGCTCGAGCCCCAGGCGGCGCACCTCGTCCTTGAAGAGAAGGCGCAGCGGCTCGATGATCTCCTTGAAGTCGACATAGTCCGGCAGTCCGCCGACGTTGTGGTGGCTCTTGATCACCGCCGCATCCCCGGTGCCGGACTCGATCACGTCGGGATAGATGGTGCCCTGGGCCAGGAAATCGACCGCGCCGATCTTCTTGGCCTCCTCCTCAAAGACACGGATGAACTCCTCGCCGATGATCTTGCGCTTGCGCTCCGGCTCTTCCACCCCCGCGAGCTTCCCGAGGAAGCGGTCCCTGGCGTTGATCCTGATAAAGTTGAGGTCTCCGCCCCCGAAGGCCGCCTCGACCTCGTCGCCCTCGTTCTTGCGCATGAGGCCGTGGTCGACGAAGATGCAGGTCAGCTGGTTGCCCACCGCCTTGGAGATCAGCGCGGCGGCGACCGACGAATCCACCCCGCCCGATAGGGCGAGCAGCACCCGGCCGTCACCCACCTGCGCGCGGATCGTCTCGATCGAGCGCTTGGCGTAGTCCCCCATGGTCCAGTCGCCCTTTGCGCCGCAGACCTCGTAGAGGAAGTTACGCAGCATGGCGACCCCGTTCTCGGTGTGGTTGACCTCGGGATGGTACTGCATGCCGTAGAGCCGGCGCTCCTTGCATTCCATCGCCGCCACCGGGCAGCCCTTGGTATGGGCGACCGACTGAAAGCCGGCGGGCAGCCTGTCGATATAGTCGTTGTGGCTCATCCAGGTGATCCCCGAGACCGGCAGGCCCTTAAAGAGGGGGGACTGGAAGTCGAACTGGGTCTCGGTCTTGCCGAACTCCTTGACCTCGGCGCTGCAAACCGACCCGCCGAGCAGCTGGGCCATCAGCTGGCAGCCGTAGCAAAGGCCGAGCACCGGGATCCCGAGCTCAAAAATTTTCGGATCGACCGAGGGCGCCTCGCCGGCGAAGACGCTGTTCGGCCCGCCGGTGAAGATGATCCCGATGGGGGCGCGCCGTTCGATTTCATGAAGCGGGGTGTGATAGGGGATAACCTCGCAATAGACCGAGCATTCCCTTACCCGGCGCGCGATGAGCTGGTTGTATTGTCCTCCGAAATCCAGGACCAGGACCAGTTGATGTTCCACAGATTATTACCTCCGATTGTCGGCCGCGCCCGCGGGCGAAATTTTGTATACATATACTGATTTTATTCTGCCATTATTCAGCAAAAAAAACAAGTGGCAAGATGATAGAATTTCCAAAAGGGAAGGGAAGGATTTCTGAATAAGTTGTGCTGACAAGAAAATTTACCGCATAGCTATTGGTGTTTTCGCGCCGACCATGTATAATAGAGAGAGAATATGGGCGGGCCCCGGCGCGGGCCCGACGAGATGGAGGTATGGCGAAGGTGTACAGGGATCTGATGGATACGATCGGGTATGTGGGAAAGAGCGACCCCGAGGTCGCCGCGGCGATGGACAAGGAGCTCGCGCGGCAGCGCCGCAACATCGAGCTGATCGCGTCGGAGAATATCGTCTCCCCGGCGGTGATGGCGGCGATGGGCTCGGTGCTGACCAACAAATACGCCGAGGGGTACCCGGGCAAGCGGTACTACGGCGGATGCGAGTGCGTGGACATCGTGGAGAACATCGCGCGCGAACGCGCCAAGGAGCTCTTCGGCGCCGAGCACGCCAACGTGCAGCCCCATTCGGGCGCGCAGGCGAATCTGGCGGCCTATTTCGCGCTGCTGCAGCCGGGGGACACGGTGCTGGGCATGAGCCTTGCAGAGGGAGGGCACCTCACCCACGGCTCGCCGGTCAACATGTCCGGCAAGTATTATCATTTCGAGTCCTACGGCGTGGACGAGGTGACCCACCGGATCGACTACGATAAAGTGCTCGCGAAGGCGAAGGAATGTAAGCCCAAACTGATCGTCGCGGGGGCGAGCGCCTATCCGCGCACCATCGACTTTGAGCGCTTCGCGGCCATCGCCAAGGAGGTGGGCGCCCTGTTCATGGTGGATATGGCGCACATCGCGGGCCTGGTCGCCGCGGGGCTCCACCCCTCGCCGGTGCCCTATGCCGACGTGGTGACCACCACCACCCACAAGACCCTGCGCGGCCCGCGCGGCGGCATGATCCTCTGCCGCGAGGAGTACGCCAAGGCGATCGACAAGGCGATCTTCCCCGGCACCCAGGGCGGCCCGCTCATGCACATCATCGCCTCCAAGGCGGTTTGCCTGGGCGAGGCGCTGCAGCCGGAGTTTAAATCCTATCAGCAGCAGATCCTCAAAAACTGCAAGGCGCTCGAGGAGGGGCTGCGCGCGAGAGGCTTCCATATGGTTTCGGACGGCAGCGACAACCACCTGATCCTGCTCGACCTGCGCAACTTGGGGATCACCGGCAAGGAGCTGGAGAAGAAGCTCGACGAGGTGTACATCACCGCCAACAAGAACGCCATCCCGGCCGACCCGCAGAGCCCCTTTATCACCAGCGGCCTGCGCCTGGGCACCCCGGCGGTCACCTCGCGCGGGATGGTCGAGGAGGACATGGACAAAATCGCCGAGTTCCTCTATCTTACCGCCACCGACTTCGAGGGAAGTGCCGACAAGATTCGCGCGGGCGTGAATGCGCTGTGTGAAAAATATCCGCTTTACGAGTAATTTGGAAAGCGAAGGACGACTTTACACGGCGCCGCCCCACTGTGGGGCGGCGCCGTTTTAAAGGATCGAAAAAAGAGGGAAAAGCTTGAAAGGTTTGTCTTTCAAGCGGCCGGTTCTTCACCTTGGCAGTTGTAATACTGCCATTTCGCCAAGGCCAAAACCGGTTCCCAAGAAAGGAGTGTCAAGGAATGAAAAAGCTGATTGTCGGCGTGTTGGCAGGGGTGCTCAGCCTGGCGGTCGCGCTGCCGGGCGCGGCGGCCAAGATGCGATCCACCAGCGTGCGGCTGGACGCGGGCAGCGAGGAGCAGGTCACCGGCGGGGTGGTGCTCGAAAGCTGGCAGTGGCCGCAAAAGGACAGGCTCCTGCTGGCCTTCACCCGGGAAGGGGTGGAGGAGCCGCAGCGGGTGATCGCCCAGCTGAATGTCGAGGAGGGGCTCGCCGGGAGCCTTTACAGCACCGCCAAGAAGGGCGAGCTCGGCTTCAAAAGCCGCTTGTACGACGACCGGGCGGAATTTTTGCTGGGAGAGAATCAATTTTCTTTGGAGCTGCCCGACGGCGGAGTGCTGCGCACCGAGCGCGCCGACTTCTACGGGGACTACCTGCCCGAATTTAAGGGGGAATACTTCTACCAGGGGGTACAGTTTAACTCCAGCGAGGAGTACTATTTCTGCGAGCGGATGGCCCGGGGCCTCGGGATGAAGGGGGAGGCCGTCTGCGACAAGCTGATGGTCTACTCCAACCGGGGGGACAACCAGGGGGAGGAGATCGCCATGATCGGATTCCCCTTCCAGGTCAAGGGGAACGAGAAGAACATGCGCTGGATGCGCGCCTCGGACCGGATCCTGGTGCAGGCCAAGGTGTACCTCCCACAGGAGTACGGCTCCTATGAGACCCAGTACTACGTCTACAACGCGCCCTCCGCGACCATGATCTCCAAGTTTACGCTCAAAGAGAACGACCTGGTGATCCAGGATACCTACAAATCAAAAATTCTACTCCTCTCCGACAGCCAGGAACCGGTGCTCTACCTGTATGACTACCGTGAGAAGAAGCTCCAGGAGCTGGACCGCTTCACCCGCCCGGTGCAGGCGCGCTTCTCGCCCGACGGCACGCGCGCGGCGGTGATCCGTGAAAAGCGCAGCTTCGTGCCGACCATCTATGAGTTGGAGAGCTGATGAGAGCCGGGACGCGTTCGCGTCCCGGCGTTTTTTTGGTTGGCAAAGGGGGAAAAGCGCGGTATAATAGCTATCATATCAAGTTTCATGGATTGAGGTGAGAGGATGACAAGCCCACTGGCGGACCGGCTGCGCCCGCAGGACCTTGGCGAGGTAGTGGGGCAGCGGCACATCCTGGGGCAGGGCAAGGTGCTGCGCCGGCTGATCGAGGGGGGCACGATCCCCAACCTGATCTTCTACGGACCCTCGGGGGTGGGGAAAACCACCGTGGCGCGGATCATCGCCGAGAAGGCCCACAAGAAGCTCTACAAGCTCAACGGCACCACCGCCTCCACCTCGGACATCCGGGAGATCGTGGAGAACCTGGGCAGCCTGGAGGCGATGGGCGGGGTGATCCTCTATCTGGACGAGATCCAGTACCTCAACAAAAAGCAGCAGCAGACCCTGCTGCAATTCATCGAGGACGGGTCGATCACCCTGATCGCCTCCACCACCGAGAACCCCTACTTCTATATCTATAACGCGATCCTTAGCCGTTCGACCGTCTTTGAATTTAAGCCGGTGGAAAAGGAGGAGATCCTCCCGGCGCTCGGGCGCGCCAGGACGCTGCTCGAGGGGGAGCTGGGGGAGAAAATCGAAATTTCAGGCGAAGCGCTGGAAAAGATAGCGACCCTTTCGGGCGGGGATGTGCGCCGCGCGCTTAACTCCTTCGAGCTGCTGGCCCTCTCGGGCGAGAGCGCGGACGGGGTGCGCCGGGTGGCGGACGGGAGCGTCGAGGAGGTCACCACCAAGAGCGTCATGCGCTACGACCGCTCGGCGGACGAGCACTATGACATCCTATCGGCCTTTCAAAAGTCGATCCGAGGCTCCGACCCCCAGGCGGCGCTGCACTATCTGGCAAGGCTGTTGCAGGCGGGGGATTTGATCTCGGCCTGCCGGCGCATGCTGGTGTGCGCCTGCGAGGACATCGGGCTCGCCTATCCGCAGGCCATCCCGATCGTCAAGGCCTGTGCCGACATCGCCATGCAGGTCGGGCTGCCCGAGGCGCAAATTCCCCTGGGCGACGCGGTGGTGCTGCTGGCCACCGCGCCCAAGTCCAACAGCGGCTGCATGGGGATCGAGGCGGCGATGGCGGACATCGCCGCGGGCAATACGGGGCCGATCCCGCGGCAGCTGCAAAATAAGCACTTCGACGGCGCCGAGGTGAAGGTCAAGGGGCAATTTTACCAGTACCCGCACGACTTCCCGAACCACTACGTCGAGCAGCAGTACCTGCCGGACAACCTGAAAGACCGCGTCTACTACCAATACGGTGAGAACAGGACCGAGCAGGCGGCGAAAGGCTACTGGGAAAAGATCAAGGGAAAATAGAAAGGGCCCCGAGAAACGGCTTCTCGGGGCTTTTCTTATGGATTTAAAATGATGGCGGGGCGGATTGGTCGGGAATTATACACCCCCAGCTGGCCGTTGAGATAGCCGGCGTCTGAAGCGCTGCAGGCGATGTTGGCCCAGTCCTGCCGGGGCGAGCGCAGCCAGGAGTAGGTGCCCGCGTTTGCATAGAGCGTGCCGACGGGGGAATAGGAGTCGGCGGTGGCCCCCTCCCCCGCGAGCCAGCCAAACTGCCGGGGTATCTCATAGCTGTCCAGCGCCCAGCCGGTCCGGCTGCTGCCGTAGAGCTCGTAGGCGCTGGGCAGCCAGACCGGATCGCCGACTTTGGCGTGGGGGGAGAGCTTGGCCCGCCGTTCGGGCGACAGGCTTTGGTAGTAATCCAGGCACTGCTGGCGGGCGGTGCTGGCACTGTAGGAGTTGTCGACCCCAAACGCGCTGGAAACGGCATTGAAGTTTGCCAGCAGCACGACCGAATAGCGCTTCCCGCCGAACTTCGTTCCGTCGTCGTCCACCACCCACCAGCTCTTTCTATCCCAGGTCACCGTCTGGCCGAGGGAGGAGGAGTCGATGGGGTCGCCGTTGTCGTCCACCGGAAGATCGACGGCTACCTTGCAGCGCGCCTCCAGCTTTCCGCCATAGACGCTGGCGGTCACGGTCGCCGTCCCCCGCGAGACGGCGGACACGAGCCCAGTACCGTCCACCGTACAGACGGCCGGATTGCTGCTGCGCCAGCCGACGGGGGCGGCGTAGTCGCGCACCGTCATATAGGGGTGACCGGTGGGGCCGGTGGCGGCGAGGCCCGGGTTTTTCTGCACCGTCAGGCGGGCGGAGCGCTGGCCGTCGGTCTGGAGCTGGAGGGTGGGGGCGAGCGTCAGGCTCTTGATGGCGTTGTAGGTCATGGTCAGCGTCTTGCTTGACCCCTTGCGCAGGGCAGAAAGGGCCTCTTTGGGCTTCGAGGCCACGGTGACGGTGAAGTCGATGTCTTCCTGCGGCGGGTCGGGGATGGGCAGGTAGTAGGTGTACTGTCCCCCTTTGATTACAGTTTTGCCCTCGTCGGGCGCGAGGGTCATCCCGCCGCCCGAGGCCGACACATCGAAGCCGCCGATGGCCGCATCCTGCGCGTTCACCGTCAGGATGACGTATTCCGTCGCGGCGGCCGCGGCGGCGGGCAGGGACAACAGGCACAGCGCCAGAGAGACGAGAAAGCATAGGCGTTTCATTCGATCACCATTCCTTTTGGGCGGCAACAAAAAGACCAGCAGAAAGGATTTCTGCCGGTCGCCACCCGCGGGGGAAGGGGGTGAAAAGGGGCGGATTCCCTTGCATTTCCCACCAAAAGAGGATATAATTAGGAAAAGTGTGGGAGAGAATGGGATTTTTTTCGCTCCCCGCGCGAAAACACGGTAAAATCAGGCCGCTGGAAATCCTTTCTGGCGGCCTTTTTGCGTACAAAGGAACCTGAGAAAATCCCGCATTTGATTGATATTTCAAATTCCGTCCACTATAATAATAAGGTATGGGATTTTTCCCCTTCTGCCGGAGCGCGGGAGGCTGGACATAAAGGAGAGTATGGCATGAACGACAGGGCGCAGCGCTTTTTTGATTTTATCCGCGGCAAGCGGGTTTCCATCGTGGGGGTCGGGGTGACCAACACCGATCTGGTCCCGCTCTTTTTGGAGAAGGGGGCGCTGGTCACGGTGCACGACAAGCGCAGCCGCGAGCAGCTCGGCGAGGTGTGCGATCGTTTCGAGGCGCTGGGCGCAAAGCTCGCACTTGGGGAGGAGTATCTGCAAAAGGTGGAGTGCGACGTCCTCCTGCGCACCCCGGGGATGTACTTTAAATCCGAGTTTTTGGAGCGGCTGCGCCAGGACGGCGCGGTGGTGACCAGCGAGATGGAAATCTTTTTCGACCTGTGCCCCTGCCCCACCTTCGCGGTGACCGGCTCGGACGGCAAGACCACCACCACCACCCTGATCGCCGAAATGCTGCGGGAGGCGGGCTACCGGGTGCATCTGGGCGGGAACATCGGCAAGGCGCTGCTGCCGGGGATCGAAGAGATTACCCCGCAGGATATGGCGGTGGTGGAGCTCTCGAGCTTCCAGCTGATCTCGATGCGCTGCGCGCCGGATGTGAGCGTGGTGACCAACGTCGCCCCCAACCACCTGGATGTGCACAAGGACATGGCCGAATACATCGCCGCCAAGCGCAATATCTTTCTGCACCAGAACGCCTTCTCCAAAACGGTGCTGGGTCTCGACAACGAGATCACCCGCACCTTCCAGGATGAGGTGCGCGGACGGCTTTTCTGGTTCTCCCGCCGCGAGCGGCCTCGGTTTGGCAGCTATCTGGCGGACGACGGGAACCTGTATCTCAATACCCGCGCGGGGAGCATCTGTCTGATGAAGCGGGAGGACATCCGCCTGCCGGGGATCCACAACGTGGAAAACTATCTGGCCGCTATCGCGGCGGTCTGCGAATACGTCACTCCCGCGCAGATGCGGGAGGTGGCGCGCACCTTCGGCGGGGTGGAGCACAGGATCGAATTCGTGCGGGAGCTTCAGGGCGTGCGCTGGTACAACGACTCGATCGCCACCTCCCCGACGCGCACCATCGCCGGGCTGCGCTCGTTTGATCAAAAGCTGATCATCATCGCGGGCGGGTACGACAAGAAGATCCCCTACCTGCCGTTGGCCCCCGAAATCAACAAACATGTAAAGGTGCTTGTCTTGACAGGCGCGACCGCCGAAAAGATCGAGCAGGCGGTGGTGGAGCACCCGACCTACGACCCGTCGCAGCTGCAGATCCTGCACGCGGCCGATCTGGAAGAGGCCGTGCGGCTCGCCCGCGCGGCGGCCGTGCCGGGGGACGTCGTCTCCCTCTCGCCCGCGAGCGCCAGCTTTGATAAATACCCGAACTTCGAGGCGCGGGGCAAACACTTTAAACAGCTGGTCAATGCGCTGAAATAGTCGAAAAACGTATAGAAAATACAGGATTATACAAAAAGTAATCGAAAAGGAGCGGATATGATGGAAACGTCAGCATTGCTGCGCACACTCAGCGAAGCGGTCGGCGTGGCGGGAAGCGAAAGCGGGGTCCTCGCCGCGGCGAGGGAGGAGCTCCTGAAAATCGGGAAGTGCGAAGTCAGCCCCCTCGGCTCGCTGATCTGTAAAATTCGCGAGCCCAAGGCGGGGAGAGCCCACGTCATGCTGGACGCCCACCTCGACGAGATCGGGCTGATCGTGACCGCCATCCTGCCGGATGGTTTTTTGAAGGTTTCGAACTGCGGGGGGATCGACCGGCGGATCCTGCCCGCCTGCCAGGTGACCATCCACGGCAGGGAGCCGCTGAAGGCAGTGGTCTGCTCGGTGCCGCCCCACCTGCAGGATAAAGAACAGAAAAAGACCCAGAAGATCGAGGAGTTCACCCTCGACGCGGGCCTGGGCTTTGAGGCGGCGCAAAAGCTGATCGCCCCGGGGGACCGGGTGACGATCGACGCGCCCTTCGCCGGGCTGCTGGGCGGCAGGGTGACCGGAAAGAGCCTCGACAACCGCGCCGGGTGCGCGGCGGTCATACGCGCGGGCGAGCTGCTGGCGCAGTCCCCATTGGACTGCGGACTGAGCGTGGTGCTTTCCTCCTTGGAGGAGGTGGGCGAGCAGGGGGCGCAGTGCGCGGCCTATGCGCTCGCGCCCACCCACGCGATCGTGGTGGACGTCTCGTTCGCCGGCGCGCCGGGCCTCGGGCCGGTGCGGCAGGCAGCTTTCGGCAGCGGGGCGATGGTGGGCTTTGCCCCCACCCTTTGCGGCGAGATGAGCCGGGGGTTGATAGAAACCGCTGAGCGCCATCAGATCCCCCACACCCCCGAGGTGATGGGCGGGAAGAGCGGCACCAACGCCGACAATATCGCCGCCTCGCGCTGCGGGGTGCGCACAGCACTCCTCTCGATCCCGCAGCGCAACATGCACACCCCCGTCGAGATCGTGGACACCGCCGACATCGAGGCGGTGGCAAACCTCATCGCGGCCTATCTGTGCGACAACTTTTCATTGGAGGGATTCGGATGCTAGAGCTGATCAAAGAGCTTTCCCTGCTCGACGGGGTGTCGGGCGACGAGGGCGCGGTGCGCGAGCGGATCATCAAAGAGATCGACGGGAAATGCGAGTGGAGCGTGGACCCGCTGGGAAATATCATCGCGCTCAAGAAGGGGAAGCGCGCCACGGACAAGAAAATCCAGCTTTCGGCCCATATGGATGAGGTCGGCTTCATCATCACCCACATCGGCGAGGACGGGCTGCTGCGCTTTGCGCCGGTGGGCGGGATCGACGTGCGGGTGACGCTCGGCAAGCGGCTGCGCATCGGGAGAAAAAGACTCTGCGGCGTGGTGGGATTAAAGCCGATCCACCTGGTGAGCGAGGAGGAATTTAACACTCCGCCCAAGATGGACGAGCTCTATATCGACATCGGTGCAAAGGACCGGGAAGAGGCGGCGGGGCTGGTGGAAGTCGGCGAGCGCGCAGCGTTCGAGAGCGAATTCATCGAGTTCGGCGAGGGCTTCTTCAAGTGCAAGGCGCTGGACGACCGCGCCGGGTGCGCCCTGCTCATCGAGCTGATCAAAGGGGAAATCGAATATGATACCGCCTTCACCTTCACGGTGCAGGAGGAAAACGGCTGCTTTGGGGCGATGACCGCCGGCTACACCGTGGCCCCGGACGTTGCGATCGCGGTGGAGACCACCACCGCCGCCGATCTGCCCGACACCCCCGAGCACAAGAAGGTCTGCCGCCTGGGTCAAGGGCCGGTGGTCTCCTTCATGGACCGGGGGACGGTCTACAACATGGAGCTTTACCGCGCTCTGCTCGCGCGCGCACGGCAGGAGGGAATCGCCTGCCAGCCCAAGACCGGGGTCTACGGCGGGAACGAGGCGCAGAGCCTGATCTCCAGTAAAGCCGGGGTCAAGGTGCTGGCCGTGTCTCTGCCCTGCCGCTACCTGCACTCGCCCAGCTGCGTGCTGCAAAAGAGCGACCTCTGTGAGACGCTGCGGCTGCTGCGCGCCGCCATCGCGCTGGCGGGCGGGCAGTGATCCGCTTTGTGGATTCCCCCGCGCGGCAGGCCGACCTTGAGAAGGTGCTGGCGGGGGAGGATTTGATCCATGCCTGCATGCTCTCTTCTTATTATAATGGCAGCCGGAGGGTGGGGAAGGACCTGCGCTTTTGGGTCTGCTACGAAGGGGAGGAGCCGCGCGCGGCGCTTCTGTCCATTTACGACGAGGTGCTGCTCTGCGACCGTGGCCTTGTGAAGACGGACGAGCTTGAGGAATTCCTGCGCTTTCTCGGCTGTGAGGTGCTTTGCGGGCGGGGGCTGCTGCTGCGGCGTCTGGCCCCGGGTGCGGGGCTCAGAGTGGACGAACTGGCCCCAGCCATGGTCTACCGCGGCGGGGCGCTGACGGCGGATGAGCCGGCGTTTTTGCCGGTCGAGGAGAACTTTTCCGGGCTTTACCGGATGATCGGAGAAAACTACGACCATTTCTTCGATTGCGGCGGCTACGAGGGGTGGCTGGCGGACTACCGCTTCAAGCGCCTCGACGGGGTCTGCCAGATATATGCCTACTGCGAAAATGGCGCGCCGGTGGCCACCGGCGCGCTGACCTGCGCGAGCGGGCGGTGCGCCGACCTCGGCGGGATCGTGGTGAGGCGGGACCATCGGGGCCGCGGCCTCGGGCAGAGGATGGTCCGCTTCCTGATCGCAAGGGCCCAGGAGCACCGGCGCCTACCGGTGCTCTGCTGCGCCGGGGAGGAGCTGCTGGGGTACTACCGCGGCCTGGGTTTTGAACAGTATGACGAGTGGGCCTGCGCATTGGCACAGAATACATAGAGATAGGAGAACGGGATGGAACAGCCATTTTTTCAGATAGACAAGCGGATTCTCGCGCTCTCGGAGCAAATTGAGGAGCAGATCGCGCCTCAGTTGAAACACATCGACGGGATCGCCCAATATAACACCTGCAAGGTGCAGCGGGCCTTCGCGGACCAGAGGGTCAGCGAGAGTCATTTCGCCGGGACCAGCGGCTACGGCTACGACGACCGGGGACGGGAGACCCTCGAGCGGGTCTTCGCCCAGGTCGTGGGGGCACAGGATTCCCTCTACCGGCACAACTTCGTTTCGGGCACCGCGGCACTCACCTGCGCGCTGTTCGGGGTGCTGCGCCCGGGGGACCGAATGGTCTGCCTGACGGGGACCCCCTACGACACCCTGCACGGGGTGATCGGGCTGCTGCCCGAGCACGCCGGGCGCGGGACGCTAAAAGACTTCGGCATTCAATATGAACAAATCGAACTGAAAGACGATCAGATCGACCTCGGCGCGGTAAGCGGCGCGGTGGCGGGCGCGAAGATCGCCTACATCCAGCGCTCGCGCGGGTATTCGCTGCGAAGGTCGCTCAGCTGTGAGGACGTGCGGCTGGCGGCCGCCGCGGTCAAGGCCGCCGACCCGCAGGTGCTGGTGGTGGTGGACAACTGCTACGGCGAATTCGTGGACACGCTGGAGCCCACCGAGGTGGGGGCCGACCTGATCGTGGGGTCGCTGATCAAGAACCCCGGCGGCGGGATCGCCCAGACCGGCGGCTACATCGCGGGACGGGAGGACCTGGTGGAGCTCTGCGCCTGCCGCCTCACCTCGCCGAGCACCGGCAAGGAGGTGGGCTGCACCCTCGGGCAGCTGCGCTCGATGTACATGGGCCTCTTCTTCGCGCCCACCGTGGTGGCCGGCGCCGTCAAGACGGCGACCTTTGCCGCCGCCCTCTTCGAGGCGGCGGGCTACCGGGTGTCGCCCCGGTGGGACGAGCGGCGCGCGGACATCATCCAGACCATCGTGCTGGGCAGCGGCGAGCGGGTGTCCGCCTTCTGCCGCGGGGTGCAGCAGGGCGCGCCGGTGGATTCGTTCGTCACCCCCGAGGCGTGGGACATGCCGGGGTACGACGACCCGGTTATCATGGCGGCGGGGGCGTTCAACATGGGCGCCTCGATCGAGCTGTCGGCCGATGCGCCGATGCGCGAGCCCTACGCCTGCTGGCTGCAGGGGGGGCTGACCTGGCCCTCGGGGAAGCTGGGGGTGCTGCTGGCGGCGCAGTCCATGCTCGAAGCGGGTGTGCTCTTTGGCGAAAAATAAAAATGAATCGTGAGGATTCGTGAGTAATCGGAAGAAAACGGGAGCAAAATAGAGATTGAAGGACGCGGATTAAAAAATTGCTAAAAAGTCCTTGACAGCGCATAACAAAGCCATTATAATGATACCTGTTGGTTTGAAGGTCTGTCCAAAAGGGAGCAAGGTTCCCCCCACGGGACGATAGGAGCTTTCAAAGAGTTAAGGTAATATGGAGGTATACACAATGTCAACTACAATGCCGAAGGCCGCTGAGCTCGGCCGCAAGTGGTATGTGATTGATGCAGCCGGCAAGCCGCTGGGCCGTGTCGCTGCCAAGGCCGCCGTGCTGCTGCGCGGCAAGCACAAGACCACCTTCACCCCGAACGTGGACTGCGGCGATCACGTGGTGATCGTCAACTGCGACAAGGCGGTCCTGACCGGGAAGAAGCTCGATCAGAAGTTCTACCGCCGCCATTCCGGCTGGGTCGGCGGGCTCAAGGAAATGAGCTACGGCCACCTGATGGAAGAGAATCCCGAGAAGGCGATGACCCTCGCGGTAAAGGGCATGATCCCGGACAACGTGATCGGCCGTCATGCACTGACCAGGCTGCGCACCTACCGCGGCGCCCAGCACCGGCACGAAGCGCAGAATCCGCAGGAATACACCCTTTAATCGGGAGGAGGAATAAGGAATGTACGATACCAAACAGTTTTTCTACGGCACCGGCAGAAGAAAGAACTCGGTCGCCAGAGTCCGCCTTTATCCGGGCAACGGCGCCATCACCATAAACGGTAGGGACATTGACGACTACTTCGGGCTCGAGACCCTCAAGCTGATCGTCCGCCAGCCGCTCGAGCTGACCGAGACCACCGGTAAGTTCGACATCGTCTGCAACGTCACCGGCGGCGGCGTCTCCGGCCAGGCCGGCGCGATCCGTCACGGCGTTTCCCGCGCTCTTCTCGAGTTTAACGGCGAGGCCCTGCGCCCCGCGCTCAAGAAGGCCGGGTTCCTGACCCGCGACCCGAGAATGAAAGAGCGTAAGAAGTACGGCCTCAAAGCGGCCCGTCGCGCGCCCCAGTTCTCCAAGAGATAATCATTCAAAGGAACCACTCGCCAGAGTGGTTCTTTTTTTGCGACGGGTTGCTTTTTGCCATCCCCGAGCGTAAGCGAGCGGGGGCACTGATGTTTGCGAAGCAAATGTCGGCCCGTCGCGCGCCCCAGTTCTCCAAGAGATAATCATTCAAAGGAACCACTCGCCAGAGTGGTTCTTTTTTTGCGACGGGTTGCTTTTTGCCATCCCCGAGCGTAAGCGAGCGGGGGCACCG
>SLUK01000009.1:68380-130769 GCA_004340125.1 Harryflintia acetispora
AAGAGATAATCATTCAAAGGAACCACTCGCCAGAGTGGTTCTTTTTTTGCGACGGGTTGCTTTTTGCCATCCCCGAGCGTAAGCGAGCGGGGGCACCGATGTTTGCGAAGCAAATGTCGGCCCGTCGCGCGCCCCAGTTCTCCAAGAGATAGTATTACAAAAAGCACCGCTCGCCAGAGCGGTGCTTTTTTCTTTCCCCGGGATGTATACATTGGGCGGCAAAAGACTATGCGCGCCCGGTGAGCTGCTCGAAGGTGACGCCGTACTTCCGGGCGATGTCCTGCGCATAGCTGCGCCCCTCGGGAGGCGCCACATGTACCTTGTAGGAGCGGCTGCCGCTCTGGTCCCCCATCATCAGACTGGCCGCCTGGCTGTCGCTCTCCACCGTGCCGTTAAGCTCGTCGACCTGCTGGGCCAGCTTGTGCATATGGGTGTTGTAGATGGTGCGGGCCCCCAGGAGCTTTAAGGATTTCACCACGTCGTAGGCGATGTAGAACCCCTCCTCGAAGGAGGTGGAGGAGAAGGACTCGTTGAGCAGGATGAGGCTGTGCGCGCCCGCCTGCGTATACAGCTCCCGGAAGCGCTTGGCCTCCTCGCCCAGGCGCCCGAGGTCCATCGTCTTGTTCTCGTCCGCCGGGAAGTGGGTGAAGATGTTGTCGGCGGGGGAGAAGCGAAAGCTCTGCGCCGGAACGAAGATCCCGTTTTGCGCCAGCAGGAAGGCGATCCCCACCGCCTGGGTGAGGGTGGTCTTCCCGCCCCGGTTGGCCCCGGTCAGGATATACAGCCGGTGCTGCGCGCAAAAGTCGAGATCGTTCGGCACGATCGAGGCGGGGCCCTCCCCCTCGCTGGCCCCCTTGATGAGCTTGAGGTTATAGAGCCCCTCGGCCTGCATGTCCCGCGCGCCCTCGCCGCTGACCTGCGGGCGGCAGAAGGCGAAGCCCTGCGAGCGGCATTTCCGGATGTACGCGGCAAAGCGCACGTAGAACATGAACTGGGGGATCAGCGAGGTGATGACATAGCTGCTGATCTCCACATGCTCGGAGAGCATGCGCTTGAGCTTTTTGGTGGTCCCCGCGAGCATGTGGCTGACGACCCGGTCCAGCACGTTCATCAAATCCCCCGATTCGGGGTCCTCGGGCAGGGTGGGGATCAGGGGCTTCAAAACCTTCTTGCGGTTTAATTTGTTCTCGTCCTTCACCGCGCGGATGGCGGCCCCCGGCTTCACCTCCAGCGAATCCTGGATGTCGTCCTCCCGGCCCAGGAAGTCGCAGAAGTTGGAGATGATCCCCGTTTTTTGAAAGCTGCGGCTGTTGACCGAGATGATCCCTACCCCGTTGGGCTCGTACCGCTCGTTGAGGTTGACCCCCAGCGTGACGCTGCGGATCCGCTCGGTATCCTGCTTGAGCGCGGCGATGTCCTTCTTGAGATGCGCAAAGCCGCTGTCCTCGTAGATCTCCCGCACATAGTCCCGCAGCAGGCAGAGTCCCTCGGAGCGCAGCTCCTCCCCGCAAAGGCAGTCATAGAGCTCCTCGATGCAGACGATATAGTCCCCGATCTCGTTGAGCCGGTGGATCAGCTCCCACAGGCTGGAGGCCTCCTCGTTTTCCTTGAGGAAGCTGCCGTAGCTGCGCAGAAAGTCGATCTTGTCCAGGAGCTCCTGCACCCGCTCGCAGAGCCCCGGGAAGCGGTAGACGTCCTCGAAGATGGCGCAGCGGTATTCGACCGCGCGCGGGTCGGGCGTCAGGTTGCCGGTCAGTAGGCTCTTGATGAGCGCGCGCTCTGCCGGCTTGTCGCTCACCTCGGCGCAGATAAAATCCACCGAAAGGTCGCTCTGTGCCTCCGGCGGCAGCTTGTGGTGGACGCCCTCGGCCCCGGGCGGGTCGATCAGGCTCAGTTTCTTCATCGGCATGGATACCCTACCTCCCATTTTCGATGTTGGCCGCGCGGCAGCGGCGGCTTGCTGTCACCATTATACCACCGCACGCGCGCCCTGTCATCTGCCGGGAGCGGCCCGGCGGAAAGGCGAAAAATTTTTATCCCGCTGGAAAAAGTGATAGGCGCAGAGGAGAATATGTGCTATATTGATATAAAAAGATTAGATACCTTTGGAGGGGCGTATGCTCATCGCCATCGCCGCGCTCGGGACGGCGGGTCCCGCCAGCGATGGAACAATTCTATTAGGTAAAGGGTGGTCAACATGAAGGCAATTTCCGCTCTGCTGCGCCGGAACCGGTTTCTCGACGAGCTGCTGAGCATCGAAGGTAACGCGAAGTACTGTATCCTGACCCTTCCGTTCCAGATGATCGTCTATTCCCTTTACACCCCCTTCGCCTCCCTCTATATGAAGGAGCTGGGGCTTTCGGACTCGCAGATCGGCACGGTGGTCACCGTGGGGCTGATCTCCCAGATGGCCAGCTCCTTCATCGGCGGAATGGTCACCGACAAGATCGGGCGGCGAAAAAGCAACCTGCTCTTCGACGCGGTGGCCTACGTCACCTCGGCCCTGTTGATGGCGGTGGCCCACAACTTCTGGTACTTCGTCATCGCCCAGGGGTTTTACGGGCTGTTCCAGGCCTCGAACAACGCCTGGAACGGGCTGATCGGCGAGGACTGCGAGCCGGACAAGATTTCGCTGGTCTTCAGCGGACTTCAGGTCATCCAGCTGCTGACCACCTTCCTGGCGCCGATCGCCATCTTCTTCATCGACCGCTACGACCTGGTGCCCACCATGCGGGTCATCTACGGGATCGCCACCGTGACCATCAGCATGAAGATCCTGCTGCTCTACCACTTCGACCATGAAACCGAGATGGGCAAACGCCGTATGGCGGAGACGCGCGACATCCCGCTTTACAAGATGTTCGCCGGCTACCGCGGGGTGCTGGGGATCATCTTTAAGACCCCCGCGACCTTCCTGCTGCTGGCGATCGTGATCATCGCCAACGTGATCACAGTGGTCTGCAACAACTTCTTTTCCCTTTACATCTCCAATACCCTCGGCGTGTCCGACGCCGTTGTGGGCTATGTGCCGCTGGTGCGCGCGGCCATCCTGCTGCTCTTCATGTTCGGCGTGCAGCACTGGATCAACTCCCTGCCCTATAAGCCGGTGATGATCATCGGGCTGCTCATCTACATCGTGGGCTTCGTCAGCCTGATCCTGGCGCGCGAGAGCCTCATTGGCCTTTACATCTATATCCCGCTCGAGGCGGTGGCCTACGCCTTCGTCATGCCGCGCAAGGATGCGCTGCTCACCCTCTTTGTGGATAAGCACGACCGCTCGAAGGTGTTCGGCATGCTCTATGTCATCGTGTTGGGCGTTTCGGCGCCCTTCGGGTCGATCATCGGGGCGCTCAGCGACTCCAACCAGGTTTACCCGCTGATCCTGGTCATCCTGCTGTGCGTGCTGGGCTGCCTGCTGGTGCTCTTCGGGCGCAGCGACCTGCGCCAGGGAGAGACGGAGGAGGCCCCGGCTGCCGCCGGGGAGCTGTAACGAAAAAAGGAGGGTAGGACCATGAAACTGGGAATTATTCGGTGCCTGCAAACAGAGGACTACTGCCCGGGTACAACGGACTTTCGCGCAATCAAAGAAAAGACCGGGGCCTTTCAAGGCGTATCGGAGGAGATAGAAATCATCGGGTTCATCGGCTGCGGCGGCTGCCCGGGGAAGAAAGCCGTGCTGCGGGCGCGGGAGCTTGTCAAAAGGGGAGCCGATACGGTCGCTTTTGCGAGCTGCGTCCAGAAGGGGACCCCGATCGGCTACCCCTGCCCGTTCGCCAAAAAGATGAAGGAATTGATCGCAAAAGATTTGGGGGAAGGCATTAGGCTTTTGGACTATACGCATTGACGGGTTCGTTTTTTGTGTAGAAAATTGCATATATATAGGTAAGGGCCCGGCCCCTGCCGCCCATTGGGTGGCAGGGGCCGGGCCGCTTTGTACGTAAAGGGCGGATACTGTACAAGCCGCGCTCGTCCGCGAAGAACTGGAAATCGACTGGGACTGGAAAAAATCGAGGCGGTTCAGGCTGACTTAAATGGCTTTGTGATCAGCTTTTGGCGAAATCATAAGGTGCGGGTCGAAAAGGAAGAAAATGTTAAAATATTCCAAATTGTGAAATTCGTGAAAACTTCATGATTTTTTTTGCCACATACAGAAAGCCTTTGGTGATCTCTCTGGAATTTGGGCCGGTTTTGGACAAAGTGTCCCTCAAAATGCCGTTTTCGGACAAGTACCGGAAGTTTGACAAAAATTTGCGGGTTGAATATAATGGCAACTGCCTTGGTAAAAATAGTTAGTGTGGCGGGCTCCCAAATCCAAAAGCGGGAGAACCTGCCGGACAGATTATTCACAACAAGAGCGAAAGCAAGCGCGGTGAAAGCCCGCGCGCGCCCAACGAGGCTGCTTTCAAAAAAGGAGCGGTTTATGGTTAGCATATTACGAAAAGCACTGAGCGCCTGCAAGGCCCTGCGCTCCCGTGCTTTTGCAGTAGGTGCGCTGGCGGTAGTAATGGCATTTACAATCTATGAAATATCTGATTTGACGCACGCGGTGTACATCCGCGACGGCGAGAGCGTCACGCTCGCCTACACCATGAGCGACGACGTTGAGGACCTTCTGCAAAAGGAAGGGATCGAAGTCTCGGGGAGCGACGTCGTCGAGTTTTCCGGTTTCACCTCGAGCACGGCCGAGGTCGAGATCAAGCGGGCCTTCCCGGTCAAGCTGACGGCCGACGGGGAGACCAGGACCCTGCAGGTGGCCGACAAGACGGTGGCCGACCTGCTGCAGAGCGAGGGGATCACCCTCGACGGCAGCGACAAGGTAAACCTGCCGATGAAGCGCGCGCTGTGCGAGGACGACCATGTCGTCGTGCAGCGGGTGGACTTTACCACCCGGGTCGAGGAGCGGGAAATCCCCTTCGAGACCGTTGCGACCAAAACCTCCCTGCTGCGCCCCGGGCAGACCAAGGTGCTGACCCCTGGGCAGGACGGCAAGGAGGTCACCACCTACTCCCAGAAGCTCTGCGACGGCCAGCTGCAAAGCGAGGAGGAGGTCTCCACCCGCGTGGTGGCCGAGCCCGTCGCGCAGGAGGTGCTTGTCGGCGCCGCGGCGGCGGTCTCGCCGCTGGACTTCGGCTATGAGATGGATGAAAGCGGCGCGCCGGTCGGCTATACCCGGCTGCTCACCGAGCAGAAGGCCACCGGCTACAGCGCGCGCCCCGGCACCAAGACGGCCAGCGGGCGGTACGCCGTGGCGGGCCACGTCGCGGTGAACACCGAGGTAATCCCCTACGGCACCAAGCTGTACATCGCCTCGCCCGACAATTCCTTCGTCTATGGCTACGCCATCGCGGCGGACACCGGCACCGGGCTGATCGACGGCAGCATCGATCTCGACCTGTTCTATGACAGCTACACCGAAAGCTGTCTCAACGGGGTGCGGTACGTCAACGTCTATGTGCTGGATTAGCTGGACTAGGCAGAAAACAAAGGCTCTCCCGGCGGGCGTCAGCCCGGGAGAGCCTTCTCTTTCTATGAGACTTCCATTTTATCCCATATTTGCATAAGGCGGAATAAAATGCCAAAACTGCAAATAGAATGGATAACGAAAGGACGGGTTGTTGTTTGAGATTCGTTTCTTTAAACGCCAAGGGCGAGGGGACGCCAAAGGACGCGGCAGGCAGGCTCAGAGTGGTGCGCAGCCCCATCCTGGAGGACATCGACGAGGTGCTGCGGCAGCTGCGCGAGAGCAGCGCGCGCTTCGACCTGGTCTGCGACGACGATCTGCTCGAGTCGATCATCTACGAGCAGAACGCGCTGATGGCGCGGTACCGCTACCTGATCAAGCTGGCCAAGCAGGACGGGCTCACGGTGCCACGGGAGCGGCTGCCCGACTGCGTGACCCTTTGAAAGACGAAAAATGACAACGGGGAGGCAAAACATGCTGGACACCATTTATCTTGGGGGATTCTTACTGGTCTCGGCAATCGTTATGCTCACCGCGCTGATCCGCCAGCGGATCCTGGTGCGGGGGCTGCTGCTCAGCGCGGTCAGCGGGTTGGGCTCGCTGGGGGTGGTGAGCCTCCTGTCGGGCACCTTTTCGCTGGGGGTGACCTTCAACCTCTTTTCGGCAATCACGTCGGTGCTCTATGGGGTGCCGGGGGTGATCGGGATCCTGGTGCTGCATATGATCACAGGGTAAACGGGGCCGCGGCAGGGCCCCGTTTTCGCTCTCTTGACGCTGGGACAAAGCGAAAAAAGATTGGAAAATTTTTTGTAAAAAAGACGTTGACTTAAAGCGCTTTTTCGGGTATAATAATACTCGTTCTGAAAAACGGACAAACATATGGCGGTATAGCTCAGTTGGCTAGAGCATTCGGTTCATACCCGAAGTGTCGGTGGTTCAAGTCCACTTACCGCTACCATGCGAATAAAACCGTGTCAAACGGTTTTTTTCATATATGCCTGCCGACATGGCGGGACAGCCTGGCCCGTTGGTCAAGAGGTTAAGACACCGCCCTTTCACGGCGGTATCGCGGGTTCGATTCCCGCACGGGTCACCAAAAATAAAAAGCCATCCTCGGATGGCTTTTTTATTTTTGCCCGTACGGGAATCGAACAGGCAGCAAGGCGCGTTTGGGCTGCCTGTGGCAGCCAGGTTCTGCCGCGGGTAGATTCCCACACGGATTCGGGAGAAGGGAGCCGCCGGGCGGCGCTCCCCTTGGGCTGCGCGGGAGGCCGGGAGGGCGGGGCGCTGGAAGGGCTATGACGGACACCCCCAAGATATGGTGGTTGGGATAAATTTTTTTGCGGTTGACCGCTATCGGTGGAAGCTGCCCCGCGGCGTGATACCATGCCGTTTTGGGACGAATCCCGTCCGGGAGCAGACATAAAATGGGAGGGGCTTTATACCAGCCGTATAGCCGCTATCCACAATATATTGTGGTTATATAAAAATTTAATATCAAAATGTATGGTTTGTCCGTTGACAAAGTAGGTGCCGGGAGGTAGAATATCATTTGGAGAATTTTAGACGGGGAAACCGGCTTTACTAAGACAAAGGGGAATTGCGGCAATGATTACGACGATTGTGAAACGCGACGGCAGAACGGTGCTCTTTGACATCCAGAAGATCGCGCAGGCCATCTTCAAGGCGGCGCAGGCGCTGGGCGGGCAGGACTTTGACACGGCGCTGGAGCTCGCAAAAGAGGTGGTGCGCCGCCTCGAGGAGGAGGGGGCGACCACGCCGAGCGTGGAGCATATCCAGGATACGGTGGAGGAGGTGCTCGTGGACAGCGGCCATGCGCGCACCGCCAAGGAGTTCATTATCTACCGGGCCCAGCGCTCGCGGGTGCGGGAGATGAACACCAAGCTGATGAAAATCTATGAGGACATCACCTTCAAGGATGCCAAGGACAACGACATCAAGCGGGAGAATGCCAACATCGATGGGGACACCGCGATGGGCTCTATGCTCAAATACGGCAGCGAGGGCGCCAAGCAGTTCTATCAGATGTTCATCATCAACCCAAAGTTTTCCCAAGCGCACGCGGACGGGGACATCCATATCCACGACATGGACTTCTATACCCTGACTACCACCTGTACCCAGATCGACCTGGACAAGCTCTTTACCGGGGGCTTTTGCACCGGGCACGGCTTCCTGCGCGAGCCGGGGGAGATCCGCACCTACGCGGCCTTGGCATGCATCGCCATCCAGTCGAACCAGAACGACCAGCACGGCGGGCAGAGCGTGCCCAACTTCGATTACGCCATGGCCAAGGGGGTGGCGAAGACCTACCGCAAGCAGTATATCCAGAACCTCGGCAAGGCGCTGGAAATCCTGGTCGACTGTGAGGAGCCGCATAAAAAGGCCAAGGAGCTGATCCGGGCCATCGAGGAGGAGAGCGGCAAGAGCCCGCTGCTGGAAAACGGCAACGGCTTCGGCAAGCTGCTGCTCGCAAAGCTCGCGGAGCTTTGCGACGAGCGCATGGCCGGCAAGGTGCTGCGCTTTACCGAGAAGGAGGCCAAGGCCGAGACCGAGGATGCGACCTATCAGGCGATGGAGGCGCTGGTGCACAACCTCAACACCATGCATTCCCGCGCCGGGGCGCAGATCCCCTTCTCGTCCTTAAACTACGGCATGGACACCTCGCCCGAGGGGCGGCTGGTGATCCGTTCCATCCTGATGGCGACCGATGCGGGGCTGGGCAACGGCGAGACCGCCATCTTCCCGATCCACATCTTCAAGGTCAAGGAAGGGGTCAACTACAACCCCGGCGAGCCGAACTACGACCTCTTTAAGCTCGCCTGTAAGGTTTCGGCCAAACGGTTGTTCCCGAACTTTTCCTTCCTCGACGCGCCCTTCAACCTGCAGTACTACCGCCCCGGCCATCCCGAGACCGAGATCGCCTACATGGGCTGCCGCACGAGGGTGATCGGCAACAACTACGACCCGTCGCGCGAGATCGTGAACGGGCGGGGGAACCTGAGCTTCACCTCGGTCAACCTGCCGCGGCTGGCCATCAAGGCGGGGGGCAACGTGGACCTCTTCTTCGAGATGCTCGAGGACAAGATCCAGCTCATCGCCGAACAGCTGATGGAGCGCTACAAAATCCAGGCGGGCAAGAAGGTCAAAAACTACCCCTTCCTGATGGGGCAGGGCGTCTGGCTGGATTCGGACAAGCTGGGCCCCGAGGACACGGTGGGTGAGGTGCTCAAGCACGGCACGCTGACGCTGGGCTTCATCGGGCTGGCCGAATGCCTCAAGGCGCTGGTGGGCAAGCACCACGGCGAGAGCCCCGAGGCGCAGAACCTGGGGCTGGATATCGTGGGCTACATGCGCAAGCGTATGGACGACTACACCCGGGAGACCGGCTTCAACTACACCCTGATCGCCACTCCGGCGGAGGGACTCTCCGGACGGTTTGTGAAGCTCGACCGGGAGCGCTACGGCGTGATCGAAGGGGTGACCGACCGGGAATACTACACAAATTCCTTCCATGTTCCGGTCTATTACGGAATTTCGGCGTTTGACAAGATTAAGATCGAAGCACCCTACCATGCGATGACCAACGCCGGGCACATCTCCTACGTCGAGCTCGACGGCGACCCGCTGCAGAACCTCGACGCCTTCGAGGCGATCGTGCGCTGCATGAAGGAGAGCGGCGTGGGCTACGGGTCGATCAACCATCCGGTGGACCGGGACCCGGTCTGCGGGTACACCGGGATCATCGGGGACGAGTGCCCCCACTGCCACCGCGCCGAGGAGGAGGGCCCGCACTTTGAGCGGATCCGCCGGATCACCGGATACCTCGTCGGGACGGTGGAACGCTTCAACAACGCCAAGCGCGCCGAGGAACACGACCGGGTCAAGCACAGCGTGGCCCTGTAAAAAATGATTGAGGGCGGTCCGGGTTCCCGCATGGGCGCCGGGCCGCCCCGTTTTATTCGGAGGAAGAGGGATGGAGGAAAAGAAGATCATGGTCGCGGGGCTGGTGCCCGAGTCGATCGTGGATGGGCTGGGGCTGCGCTTCACCGTTTTCGTGCAGGGGTGCCCCCATCACTGCGAGGGATGTCACAATCCGCAGACCCACCCCTTCGAGGGGGGGGAGGCGCTGAGCGCCGGGGAAATCTTCACCCACATGGAAAAGAACCCGCTTATTTCGGGAGTGACCCTGTCGGGCGGCGAGCCCTTCTGCCAGGCCGAGGCGCTGCTCCCCTTGGCGAAGCTGGTCAAGGGGAAGGGGCTGCACCTTTGCTCCTACAGCGGGTACACCTTTGAGGAGTTGGTGGAGATGGGGAAGAGCCGGCCGCCGGTGAAAGAGCTCCTGGAGCTCTGCGACGTGCTGATCGACGGACGGTTTATCCTGGCCGAGCGCACCCTCGAAAAGCGCTTTGCCGGCAGCCGCAACCAGCGGGTGCTGGATGTGCGCCGCTCGCTGGAGGAGGGGAAGCCGGTGCCGCAGGAAGAGTGGCAGTAAGGCGGATAAATAGGATTCCCAAGGGGCCAAGGCGCCGACGGCGCCATGCCCTTTGGGCGGGTGCGGGCAGAGCCCGCGACTTTTCCGGATTGCTGATACTCGCCGTGACGAAATCTTTCCAAGGATCAGGAAGGGAGCAAAAAGCTCCCAGTGGGAGGTTTTTGCGAGGGGAAACCCTATCAAGGGGTTTCCCCTCGGCCGCAGGGTTTGCCCGGCTGCGGGCTGGGGCGCCGTTGTACGGGCGAACCCCAGCCTGCGGCCGGCGGAAAGGTGGAGCTCGCTGCCCCCACAAACTACCATGCCGGTCCGACCCGATTTAACAATCGGTTCATTGCTTTCGACAAGCCGCATGCTATAATAAGGGCATGAAGAAGTATCTGCAAAGAATCCTGTCTTTATTTCTGATATTCTCGTTAATCTTGCCTCTGGCCGCCTGCAGCGACGGCACAGGGGCCGCCTTGCGTTATGATATTTCCACGGTGATCACCAACCTGGACCCGCAGTACGCCGACGGGGAGGACGCCAAGATGGTCATCCGCAACGTCTTCGAGGGGCTGTTTTGCTACGATGAGGAGGGCAAAGCCGTACCCGCCGCCGCCGAGAGCTATGGGATTTCGGCCGACGGGCTGGTCTACACCTTCCAGCTGCGCGAGGGGATGCACTGGTCGGACGAGGCGCAGACCCCCATCACTGCGAACGATTTTGAATTCGCTCTCAAGCGCCTCTATAACCGGGATTATCAAAGCCCGTTTGCCGACGATTTCCTCTGCCTGAAAAATGCGCAGGCGATCCTCGGCGGCAGCATGCCGCCCTCCGCGCTGGGGGTGAAGGCGACGGGGACCTACACCTTGGAAATCACGCTGGAATACCCCGCCCCCCAGCTGCCCGAGCTGCTCTGCTCGACGGCCGCCATGCCCTGCAACGAGGTGTTTTTCACCGAGACCAAGGGCCGCTACGGCCTGTCGGCGGACATGCTGCTGTATAACGGGCCCTTCTATGTGCGGCTCTGGGAGCCGGAGGAATACATCCAGCTGCGCAAGAGCGATGATTACCGCGCGCCGCAGGAGACTTATCCCGCGCGGGTGACGCTCAGCGTCACAGACGGGCAGGAGCATTTGCGGCGCTTCCAAAGCGGGAAGACCGATGCGGCGGTGCTCAGCTATGACGAGCTGCAGCAGCTGAGGACGCAGCAGATAAACTATGAGCAGTTCGAGGATATCGTCTGGGTGATGGTCTTCAACCAACGGGTGCCGTTTTTAGAAAACCGCAACGCCCGCAAGGCCCTTGCGGGGGCGGTAAACCATGCCGCCTTTGCGCCGCTGCTGGGCAATGACCTGATTGATTCGGCCACCTTCCTGCCCCCATCGCTGACGATCTACTCGGAGAGCTACCGCAAGCTGGCCGGCTTTACGCGGGAGGGCAGCTACCGGCCCAAGGAGGCCAAAGAGAGCTGGGCCAGGGCGCTACAGGAGGCCGGGGAGCCGCCGGTGCTCACCCTGCTGACTGCCGAGGGCTCCTCCCACCCGATGACCGCCGGGGCGGTGCAAAAGAGCTGGCGGGACGATTTGGCGCTGGTGGTCAACATGGAGCAGCACCCGCTCGATGAGCTGAGCGCCCTGGTGCAGGACGGGCAGTACCAGATCGCCATCCTGCCCATGCGCCCGGCCTCCTCCCGGCCCGAGGAGATGCTCGCGGACTTCCGCTCCAGCTCGGGGCGCAACCTGGCGGGGTACCAAAGCAAAACTTACGACGCGCTGCTCGAGAGGGCCGAAAAGGCCCGCGGCAAGGAGGAACTGCTCGCCGCCTGCAAGGAGGCCGAGGAGCTGCTTTATCAGGATGCGGTGTTGGTGCCGCTTTATTATCAGACCAGCTACTATGTGACCCCCAAAAAGGTGAGCGGCATCTATTTCTCGCCCTTCGCCGGGGAGATCAGCTTTCAGAAGGCGGTCAAGAAATGAGAGGGTGGATAACATGGAGATCAGGAAAATGACGGCGGACGACTACGACGGAGTCTACCGGCTGTGGCTGGACACGCCGGGAATGGGACTCAACAACCTCGACGATTCGCGCGAGGGGATCGAGCGGTACCTGCGGCGCAATCCCGGGACCTGCTTCGTCGCGCAGAAGGAGGGACGGATCGTCGGCGCGATCATGAGCGGGCACGACGGGCGCCGGGGCTACATCTACCACACGGCGGTCGCCGTCCCCGAGCGCCGGCAGGGGATCGGCAGCGCGCTGCTCGCCGCCGCGTTCGATGCGCTGGAGCGCGAAGGGATCAACAAGGTCGCGCTCGTCGTGTTCGGACGCAACCGGGACGGCAACCGGTTCTGGGAGGCGAACGGGTTCACGTCCCGTGAGGATTTGGTGTACCGCAACAAGAACATCCGGGAGTTTATCCGCAACGATACCTGACAAAGCCGCGCACGGCAGGGGATACTGCCGTGCGCGGCTTTGTGCTTTCAGCCCGGTTCAGTGGGTCTGGAACACCTTGAGGGTGGGGTGGGAGGCCCCGGGCAGGAGCTCCCAGGCGCTGCCCTCCTGCCCGATGGAGAGGGCGGGCAGGTTGGAGGCTGTGGCGAAGCCGGAGGCGGCGAGCTGCACACAGCCCGCATCCAGCCCGCCGGCGTTGGACAGGCCGAAGGCGTGAGAGGCGCTGGCGCTCTGCCAGTAGCAGCCCGAAATGGAGGCGGTCCCGCCGCTGTTGGGCTGCACGCCGCCGATGAGCCCGCCGGAAGCGGGGCCGGATACGGTGGAGCCTAAGGAGTAACAGCGCAGGATGCTGCCTGAGTCGATTGCGCCGACCAGCCCTCCAGAAAAGCTGCCCGAGTTGTTTGCGGTGCAGGAGATGGTGTAGCAGTCGCTGACCTTCTGGCCACCGGAATAATAGCCGACCAGTCCGCCGGCGGTGAGGCCGCCGACGGTAATGGACGAGTTTTGAGCATAGCAGCGATCGATGGAGCCTGTGCTGAGGCCGCAAAGGACGCCGCCGTTGTCTCTGGAAGTATAAAAGGAGGAGTCGGTCACACCGAGGTTTTGGATAGTCCCGCTGTTGCGGCCAAACAGCCCGGGATAATTCTGCGTTAGTGAGCAGGTGGCGTGGCTGACGGTGTAACCGCCGCCGTCGTAGGTGCCGGAGAAGAGGGCGGAGGAGATGCCGATCGGCGTCCAGTTGCCGTTGGCGGCGTTGCCGTCGCTGTCGTAGCCGGTAAGGTCGATGTCGTTGATCTGCAAAAAGCAAAGCCCCGCATCCAAGTGGCGGTTCAGATGCTGCAGCTGCGCCGGGGTGCTGACCCGGTAGGGGCTTTGCATGGTGCCATTTCCGGCGTAGAAGGCCCCGGCCGTCCCGGCGGCACAGCCGCAGGTGGGGGCGGTGGTGAAGGTTTTGCTGAGCGTCCCCTCTCGGTCCAGCCCCGCGCGGCCGGGGGCGACATGGGCGGTGACCTTCAGCGTATAGTCCGCCGGACCTGCGGGATCGACGGCGCAGGGGAGATGGACCGTGACCTGCCCGGCGGCGGTGATCGTGACCCGGGCCTGCACCATGGGGGAGCCGGCGGCCGAGGCACCGGGATAAACCTCGAAGGTGTAGTCCTTTGTGCGCGGCGAGCGGGTGAAAGGAATATTGAGCCCGTAGTCGCATTCTTTGCCCGATAGGAGCTCGACGCTCAAGCCCGCCGCGGCGTGGACGCGCGCCGGGCAGGCGAGCAGGATCAGCAGGCAGACGGCAATCATCAGCTTTTTCAAAGGGGACCCCTCCTGATTTGGGGCAGAGAAAAAGACCGTTAGCAAGGACTGCTGGCGGTCTGTACCGGGCGGGAAGGGGGTGGATTTTGTCCGTTTTCCTTGCAAAACCCGCCAGAAAAGGGTATAATTAGGGTAACATTACCAGTTGCTGGTTCGGATTATGAAGGAACTGGAAAAATTGGCGAGAAAAAAGGCCCCAAGCAGTCCTTGCTAGCGGTCTTTTTTGTTTTTTCGCCCTCCCGGCGGGGGATGGAATTTCGCCGCCTTCCGTCAGGGAAAGGTTGTATTATCAGGGCAAAAGTGGTAAAATAACAAAACAGCTGCAAGCAGCCCCCGCATCAAACCGAATTTGGAGGAAAGTAAAATGAGCAAGACATTCTACATCACCACGCCGATCTATTATCCGTCCGGGCAGCCGCATATCGGGCACGGCTACTGCACCGTCGCGGCGGACGCTATGGCGAGGTATAAGCGAATGCAGGGGTTTGATGTCATGTTCCTTACCGGCACCGACGAGCACGGCCAGAAGATCGAGGACAAGGCCAAGGAGGCCGGGGTCACCCCCAAGGAGTATGTCGACAGGATCGTCGCCAATTTCAAAAAGCTCTGGGAGTGCTTTGAAATCTCCAACGACCGCTTCATCCGCACCACCGACGACTACCACGTCGAAGCGGTGCAAAAAATATTTCGGCGCCTCTACGAGCAGGGGGACATCTACAAGGGCGAGTACGTCGGCAAGTATTGCACCCCCTGCGAGGCGTTCTGGACCGAGAGCCAGCTCGTCGACGGCAAGTGCCCCGACTGCGGGCGCGAGGTCGCCGAGGCGCACGAGGAGGCCTATTTCTTCCGCCTGTCCGCCTATGCCGAGCGGCTGGTGAAATACTACGAGGAGCACCCCGATTTCATGGAGCCGCAAGCCCGCTTTAACGAGATGGTCAATAATTTCATCAAGCCCGGGCTCGAGGATTTGTGCGTCTCGCGCACCACCTTCAAGTGGGGCATCCCGGTGACCTTCGACGAAAAACATGTGGTCTACGTCTGGGTGGATGCGCTCTCCAACTACATCACGGCGCTCGGGTACGAAAACGAAAAATACGATGATTTTGACAAGTACTGGCCTGCCGACGTGCACCTGGTGGGCAAGGAGATCATGCGCTTCCACGCGATCATCTGGCCGGCCATCCTGATGGCGCTGGGCCTGCCGCTGCCCAAGAAGGTTTACGGCCACGGGTGGCTGCTGATGGACGGGGGCAAGATGAGCAAGAGCAAGGGGAACGTGGTCGACCCGTTCCTGCTCTGCGAGCGGTACTCCACCGATGCGATCCGCTACTTCCTGCTGCGGGAGATCCCCTTCGGCTCGGACGGCGTCTTCTCCAACGAGGCGCTCATCGGGCGGATCAACTCCGACCTTGCCAACGACCTTGGCAACCTGGTGTCCCGCACCGTGTCGATGGCGGGGAAATATTTCGGCGGCACCCTGCCCGCCGAGCGGGAAGCGGACGCGCTGGACGACGAGCTGACCGCCCTGGCGCAGGGGCTTTGCGCGCGGGTCGAGGCGGCCTATGACGGGATGCAGTTCCCGGTCGCGCTGACAGAAATCTTTAAGCTGGTCAGCCGCTGCAACAAGTATATCGACGAGACCATGCCCTGGAGCCTGGGCAAGGACGAAGGGAAGCGCGCGCGGCTGGCGAGCGTGCTGTATAACCTGCTGGAGTGCATTCGGATCACCGCGATCCTGATCACCCCCTGTATGCCCGCCACAGGCCCCCGGATCCTTTGCCAGATCGGGGCCGGGGAGGAAATCTCCTCCTGGGAGAGCGCCGGGAAGTTCGGGCTGCTGCCGCCGGATGTGACGACCAGCAAGGGCGAGGCGCTCTTCCCGCGGATCGATGCCAAGAAGGAGCTCGAGGAGCTCGACGCGCTGGTGGAGGCCCAGAAGACGGCGGCCAAGGCGGCGCTGGAAGCGCCCAAGGCAGAGGCCAAGCCCGAGGAGAAGGAAGCGAAGGCCGAAGTCCCCGGGATCATCACCATCGACGACTTTATGAAGGTCGAGCTGCGGGTGGCCGAGGTGACTGCCTGCGAGCCGGTGCCCAAGGCCGACAAGCTGCTGCGTCTGGAGCTCGACGACGGGCAGGGCGGCCGGCAGGTGGTGTCGGGGATCCACCCGTGGTACGAGCCGCAGGACCTCATCGGCAAAAAGGTGGTCGTGGTGGCCAACCTAAAGCCCGCCAAGCTGCGTGGGGTGGAGTCGAACGGCATGATCCTCGCCGCTGACGCCGGGGACAGTGACGTGCGGGTGGTTTTTATCGACCACGACGTGCCCAACGGGTCGAGAATCCGCTAAATGAAAAAAGCGCAGCGCGCATAAAAAGCATAAAAGCCCTCCTGCCGGCATGCCGGCAGGAGGGCTTTTCGCGGCGGGTCATCCGATGGTGACCACCTCGCCGTCCCGAAAGGCGGCATCGGAAATTTCGTTGCCGATCCCCGGGAGGTCGGGCACGGTGTATTGGCCGTCCACCGGCTGGTAGTCGAAAACGGCCAGCGCGCGCATCCTGGGGCCGATGGTGTTCACGTTGTACTCGTGGATGACGAAGTTCGGGATGGCGCATTCCAGCTGCAGGGAGGCCGCCGTCAGCAGGGGGCTGCCGCAGACGTGGAACTGCACGCCGGCCTCGTAGATATAGGCCAGGTCGCAGATTTTCTTCGCCTCGGTGATCCCGCCGCAGGTGCCGATGTCCGGCTGCGCGATCTGCAGCGCGTCCTGACGAAAGCACTTATTGTACTGCCAGCGCGAATAGATCCGCTCGCCGCTGGCGATGGGCAACCCGGTCTCCCGGTGCACATAGCGCAGCAGCTCGGCGTGGGGCGTGGTGGGCTCTTCAAAGTAGAATATCCCGTACTCCTTGGCCATGTTGCCCATCTGCACGGCGGACTGCGCGTCGGTGTAGCAGTGGTTCTCCAGGATGATGTCCACCCCAGGGCCGACGGCCTCGCGGGTGGCGGCGATGCGCGCGCGCAGCATCTGCATTTGGCGCGGGGCGAGCAGGCCGGTGCGCTCGGCGTCGGTGAAGCGGCCCGCATCCTCTTTGAAGTTAAAGAAATCGATCTTCACCGCGTCGAAACCCTTGTCCACCGCGGCTTTGGCTTCGCGCGCATAGTCCTCCGGCTTCCTGGCCGGCTTGCCGTCCCAGCCGTTTTGCAGCTGGCTGGCATAGGCGCGCAGGCTCTGGCGCTGCCTGCCGCCCAGCAGCTCGTGCACCGGCGCGCCGTAGGCCTTGCCCTTGATGTCCCACAAAGCGATATCCAGGGCGCTGATCCCGCCGAAAACGACCGGTCCGCCGTTTCGTCCCCAGAAGCAGTCCCGGTAGAGCTTCTGCCAGACGGCCTCGTGCTCGAGCGGGTTCAGGCCAATCAGCCGCCGGGCGAGGTCCTGCAGCATCCCTACGGCGGCGCGCTGCGCGCCGCCGTAGGAGAGGGCCGCCTCGCCGTCGCCGTAGATCCCGCTGTCGGTATACACGCGGCAGAGCGGCGGGGTCCAGCCGAGCTCGACCGGTTTTGCGAGGAGCAGATCAATTTTTGTGATTTTCATGGGAGCACCACCCTTTCCGTTCTTCTGTAGAAATCATAATTCGCCCGCTCTCAAAACGCAATATACTATGAAATGAATGAGCGGATCATTGTTTTCATAGCAATCGAAAACAAGGGGCCGCATAGCAGCGCTATGCGGCCCCTTGCGGGATGGTTAACCGATACTGCCGACCTGGGAGTTGCCGAAGCTGCCGCCGCTGTTGGGGGTGTAATTCCCGTAACCATAGAGATAGACGGCGTGGCTGGGGCTCGTCCAGCGGCAGTTTTGCAGGACGATGGACCCTTCCGCGTATCCGGAAATCCCTCCGGTGTAGGCGGCGGTGTTGGCTGCGGACGAGGCGCATTCGACGAAGGAGGAATCCTTGCTGTAACCGGTGATGCCCCCGGCGGTGCCGTAGGTATGCAGCTGCTTCACCGTGCCGCCGATGACCTTGCACCGCAGGGCGCTGCCGGAAAAGACATTGGATACCAGACCGCCCACTTTATACCATTCCCCGCTTGCCTGTACCGTCGGGTTGGTGACGGTGCAATCCTGGAGGACGGCGCCGCCGCTCAGCTGGGCGACGAGGGAGCCGGCATGGGCGGACGATACGGCGACATAGGGGGAAACTAAGGCGGCGTTTTTGACGATGCAGCCGCTTCCCGAGACACTGGCAAACATCCCCGCGGCATCACTGGAGAGGGAGGCGTCGGTGATCCGAAGGCCGCTGATGGAACAACCATTCCCGTCGAAAACGCCGCCAAAGGACGAAATGGGCGTCCATGTCCCGCCAAGCGCGATGTCCTGTACCTGCTTAAGGCTACTGGCATTGTGCTGCTCGATGTGTGCGAGCTGGGCGGGGGAGGCAATCAAAAACGGGTTGCCCGGGGAGCCGTCCCCGAAAAAGTAGCCGCCCTGCGCGCTGGAATCACACCCGCAGACATAGCCGGTGGTGTATTCCCTGGTGATCCGCCCGGCGGTATGGAAGCCGCTTTGCGCCGCGGGCACGTTGGCCGTTGCGGTGATGACAAAGGTTTCGGGCCCGGCCAGGCTAAAGTCCGCCTGCAAAAAGACGGCGGAGGTGCCGCCGCTTGTCTCGACGGAATCGAGGATGGTGCCGCTGCCCTTCCTTTGCAGGGTAAAGGTATAGGAGCCGGCATGCCCGCTCCCGGTAAAGCGCACCGTCAGCCCGCGCACCGGCAGCGCGGCGGCCACACGCGCCTGCGCTTTTGGGGAGGCCTGCACCCTCGGCAGGGTTTCCTCGTCGAGCAGCGCGGTCTCCACCTCGATGGAGGAGCCGACAGTCTCCCCGGCGGCCCCCGCCACGGACACCGTTCCCAGGACCAGGGTGAGAGAAAGAAGAATCGAACCAAGTTTTTTCCACATAAAAATGCCCCCAATTTGTTTGGTGGCACAAACCATACACCCGGGCCCGCCATGACGGGCCCGGCCCACCGGCCGCTGCGCCCGGCAAGGCGCAAGACAACAAAGCCCATCCATCTTACCGGGTAACATGGATGGGCAAAGCCTGCCGTATACTACGGCACAGCCGGCATATGCAATTTTGCCCCCAATTTTGAAGGCGGAGCCACCGATCCCCCCATCGGACACCGCCCTATCCCCAAGCGCCGCCGGGCCTTACCCCTAAAATCCGGCAGCGTCTACCAGAATTATACAGGATTCACCGCCGCATTGCAAGAGGAGCCGGGCAAAATCAGGGCTCGGGGGTGCGGCAGACGTCGGCGAGCAGGATGTGCACCGGCGAGAAACGGTCACAAATATAGTCGGCGCTGTTCGGCGCGCGCAGCACGCCCTCGCCCGAAAAGCCCTCCTGCTTCTGGCGCAGGGGGAGGGTGAGCACCACCTTGGTGCCGCTGCCCTCCACCGAGTCGATCATCAAGGTCCCGCCGTGGGCGGCCATCGAGAGCTTGGCCACCGTCAGCCCCAAGCCTCCGCCCGCGGCCTCGTAGCCGGTCGGATCGTGGCTGAAGAAGGGGTCGCAGATATAAGGATAGATTTCCGGCTCGATCCCGAGCCCACGGTCCGTCACGGTGATCCGAGCGCTGCCGGAAACCTCCTCGAGCGCGAGGGTGATTTCGTTGTCCGAGCGGGTATAGCGCAGCGAATTCGAGAGCACGTTGAGCAGGGCGTTTTGCAGCTTTTCCTGGTCGCACTGGCAGAGCAGCGGCCTCTCGGGCAGCGAGACGTGCAGCGGGATTCCCAGGTCCTGCGCCAGCATTTGGACGGCATCCCCGAGCTGGCGCAGCAGCTCGCGCAGGTCGACCGTGACCGGCTCGAAGGGGTTGATGGCGCTGGTAAAGCGGGTATATTCGGTGAGATTCACGCAGTGGCGCAGAATCTTATAGCTGTTCTGGTTGATGTGCAGCAGATGCTCGCGCAGCGAGCGCTCCTTTTTGAGCTCCTCCATCCGGGACATGGCCGAGAGGGAGGCGAAGATGGAGGAGAGCGGCCCGCGCAGCTGGTTGGAGAAGGTGGACACCACCCGGTTGGCACCCAGCGGGTCGAGCGCGGTGCCCTGCGCGTTGGCCGGGCTGAGGTGGACGAGCGCAAATCGGGTTCCCCCGAATGTGCAAAACGGCACGAAGAAGAGCTCGGTGGTGCCCAGCGGCAGCCGCCCGGTGCTGACCGTCACGCTGCGGTCTGCGCAAAGCTCCTCGCCCACCCGATGGCGGTCCTCCGCCGAGAGCATGGACGAAAGCCCGTCCGGAACCTTGAAGCTGCCGTAGAGCGCGAGCGCGCGTTTGTTCGTCCAGACTATACGCAGTTCTTCGTCCACCACCGCGGTCGGTTGGCTGGAGTCGTCATACAGATCAATAACCGTCCGCGCATGCGGGCAGTCCTCCCATATTCCCATATTTTCATTTCCCCAAACAGTGTTGATTTTTGCTTTTCTCTCTATTTGTTTATGTATTCCGGAACCCATTATACATGATGTGCGCCGGGCTTGCAATCTTTTCGCTTGCATGCGGCCGGGACGGCGCTGCGCAGATATTACAAAATTTTAAAAAAGAGGTTAAAAGTTTGTCAATCGGCTTGTAGTTTTCACAAATATGGTATAGAATAGAATCAGCTTAAAATATGGGAGGTAGATTCCAATGGCAATTAAAATTGGTATTAATGGTTTCGGCCGTATCGGACGTCTTGTTTTCCGCGCGGCAATGGCGCAGCCTGATGTGTATGAGGTCGTGGGTGTCAACGATCCGTTCATCGCGCTGGACTACATGGTCTATATGACCAAGTATGACTCCATCCATGGCCGTTTCGACGGCACCGCCGAGATCAAGGGCGACAAGCTCTGCGTCAACGGCAAGGAGATCTGCGTTTTTGACAAGATGAACCCTGAGGAGATTCCGTGGGGCGAGTGCGGCGCTGAGTACGTCGTGGAGTCCACCGGCGTGTTCACCACCGTCGACAAGGCTTCCGCCCACCTGAAGGCCGGCGCGAAGAAGGTTGTCATCTCTGCCCCCAGCAAGGATGCCCCGATGTTCGTCATGGGCGTCAACAATGATAAATACGACAAGAGCATGGACGTGGTTTCCAATGCGTCCTGCACCACCAACTGCCTGGCGCCTCTGGCCAAGGTCATCAACGACAACTTCGGTATCGTCGACGGCCTGATGACCACCGTTCATTCCACCACCGCCACCCAGAAGACCGTTGACGGCCCTTCCAAGAAGGACTGGAGAGGCGGCCGCGCCGCTGCGGGCAACATCATCCCGTCCTCCACCGGCGCTGCGAAGGCGGTCGGCAAGGTCATCCCCGAGCTCAACGGCAAGCTGACCGGTATGGCGTTCCGCGTTCCGACCCTGGACGTTTCGGTTGTTGACCTGACCGTCAACCTCGCGAAGCCCGCTTCCTACGATGAGATTTGCGCCGCGGTCAAGAAGGCTTCTGAGAACGAGATGAAGGGCATCCTCGCTTACACCGAGGATATGGTCGTCTCTTCCGACTTCATCACCGACCCGCACACCTCCATCTTCGATGCGAAGGCCGGTATCGCCCTGACCGACAAGTTCGTCAAGCTGGTTTCCTGGTACGACAACGAGTGGGGCTATTCCAACAAGGTCCTGATGCTCATCGAGCACATGAACAAGGTCGACCACAAGTAAGAACCATTGATACCCAAATAGAACGAAAAAAGCCGCGGCATTGCCGCGGCTTTTTTTGTGCGCGACCGCTTAAAAAAAGAAGACCGATAGTATAGGTAGCTATGGGCCTTCTTTGCGTTTTTCTTCCTATCTGATAGCCGGGTTTTGCCCAGCAATTGGAAATCTTCACCTAATTATATCCTGTTTTTCCGGGAAATGCAAGCAAATCTACCGTTTTTTGCCTCCATCCCCCACGCCGGACGATAGGTTGATACCTATACTATCGGTCATTTTTGAAACGGAGGGAATGGCATGATCAAGCGGTTTGTTTGCGTAGCCCAGGCGGCCGCGCTGCTGGCCTTGACGGGGGTGCCGGCGCTCGCGCAGGGGGAGACGCTGGGCCTTTCGCTGCGCAGCGCGACCAGCACACGCGCCGGCTCGGACGGAAGCCTGCCGCAGCGCGGCTTCGAAATCACCTTCACCGGCTCCGCCCGCGCCAAGGATTATACCTTTACGCTCAAGGAGAAGGACAGCGGCGCTGCGCTCGGCACTGTGGACGCTGCAAAGGGAGACAGCGGCGTCTTCCTGCCCGCCGACTATGACATCGCCGCGCCCAAAAGCTATTTGCTGGAGGTCACGGCCAACGTCGACCCCCAGCGCGCGGGATTCGAGCGGCCCCATACGGTCAGCCGGGAGTTTGAAGCCCCTTTCAGCTGCGGTTGTCCGTCCGGGACGGCGGGCGGCTTCCTCTACGGCGACGGGGAAACAGTCCCCTTCGCGGTGGCGAGCCCGCAGCAGCTGCAGCATGTGAACGCGCATCTGGACAAGAAGTTCGTGCAGATGGCGGACCTGGATCTCGGCGGCTACGCCAACTGGACGCCGCTGGGCGGAAACAGTCAGGACAGCTTCACCGGAACCTATGATGGGAACGGCTACACCGTGAGCGGGCTCACCTGCACGGGGAGGGACCGGTCCGGCCTGTTCGGGGCCATCGAGGGGGCCACGGTGCAAAACCTCGGGGTGGTCGGCGCAAACCTGTCGACACCCCGGGGAATGGCCGGTGCGATTGCGGCGGGGTGCTACGACTCGGCGCTGCGGCGCTGCTTCGCACTCGGCGGGCAGTTCGTTGCGACCGTCCAGACGGCTGAAAATCCCCAGTCTTCGGCGGGCGGCCTTGTGTCTCAGCCAATGAACTCGACAGTGGAGGACTGCTATGCAGCCGGGATCACCTTGCAGGCCTGTTACGCCGGCGGGCTGGCCGGTTCCTTCTCCAGCCATGCCGGGCCGGATTACTCGACTGTGCGCCGGTGCTACGCCATCCCCTATTCGGTCAAGGCCTACGGGACCAACTACGCGGGCACCATCAACGGGAGCATGAACGATCTCTGCGTAATCGACGGAATCGGCTACCAGAACATTACCGACCCGTCGCTGCCGGCACTCTCCTATATCCGGACGGTTAGCGGTATAACGAACAGTAACAGTTCTGCGATATCAGGCATTTACGAGGTGGCGGCGGGACAGCAGGATACTTTTAGCTTTCTCAGCCCCGGCGGCGCTGCCAGCGCCTGGGAGTGGGGGAGCGCCGACATTACGGGCCTTGGCACGGTGGCGGTGCCGGTGCTGAAGGTCTTTTCCGGGCACCCTTATACCCTATCCGGTGTGAACGCCTGAGGGCCGGGGGAAGCGTCCCGTCCGGAAAGCTGAAAAGGGGAGGCCAGCGTCAAAGACGCTGGCCTCCCAATTGTTTCATGGTATTTAGGCGAGCCGCTCGCCCGCGGTATAGACGGCCTTGATGTCATAATCCCGGTCCACCACCACCAGGTCGGCGACGGCTCCCGGGGCGATCACGCCGACCCTGTCCTGCATCCCGATCATCCGGGCGGGGGAATGGGTGGCGGCGCGGATTGCGTCCTCCTCGCGCACCCCGAAGCGGATGGCCCGGCGCATGCACTCGAACTGGTTGGTGGCGCTGCCCGCGATCGAGCCGCTGGCGATGGTGGCCAGCCCGTCCTTAACGGTGACCGCCTGGCCGCCCAGCTCGTACATGCCGTTGGGCATGCCGCAGGCCTCCATGCTGTCCGAGATCAGCGCGATCCGCCCCGGCCCGAGCACCTTAAAGGTGATCCGCACCACGGCGGGGTCCAGATGGATCCCGTCCGAGATCATCTCGGCGTCGATGTCGCTGTCAAAGACGGCGCCCACCACGCCAGGGGAGCGGTGGGTGAAGGGAGTCATGGCGTTGTAGAGGTGGGTGGCGTGGCGCGCGCCCAGCGAGACGGCGTGCATGGCGGTGTCATAGCCGGCGGCGGTGTGGGCCAAAGAGATGCGCACCTCATCCTTCAGCGCCTTGATGAATTCTTCGGCCCCGGGCAGCTCGGGCGCGATGTCGCACAGCAGGATATGGTTCCCCGAAGCCTCCTGCAGCCGCCGGAAGAGGCCGGCGTCCGGATCGATCAGGTTCGCCTCGTTTTGCGCGCCCTTCTTTTCCTTGGAGAAGAAGGGGCCCTCCATGTTGATCCCCAGCACCTTTGCGCCCTTGCGGGGGGCGGCGATGAAGGCGCGCAGCTCGTGCATGATGGAATCGAGGGTGTCCGCCGGCAGGGACATGGTGGTCGCGAGCAGGGAGGTCACCCCGTTTTCGGCGTAGTAGCGGGCCATCTTGTAGTAATTGTCCTCGCCCCCGCGCGACCAGTCGCACCCGACGCAGCCGTGGGAATGAATGTCCAAAAGCCCCGGGATCACCCGCAGCCCGCCAAGGTCCTCGCCCGTTCCGGGGAGGGAGGGGGCGACGGACTTGATTTCGCCGTCCTCCATCAGGATGTCGGCCTTATGAAAGGTAAAATCGGTATGATATACTTCCGCGTTTTTTAACAGCATGAGAGTTTCTCCTTTTGCTCTTTTCCTTAGTGTACATCATGGCGGCGAAATAATCAACGGTTCAGCCGCGCCACCCCATAGCACAGATAGAGCGCATAGACCAGCCAGACGAGGTAGGGCAGGTAGAGCCAGGCGCTGCGCTCGCAGATGCGGCGCATGCGGGTGACGGTGAGCACCCCCAGCGCGATCATGGCCACGATCATAAAGAAGGAGAGGGTGTACTGCCCGAGCCTAAAAAAGGCGCCCGGCCACAGGGCGCTGAGCAGAAGCCCCGAAAAATAGAGCACCAGGGTGCTGCGCCGCAGGTAGTAGTCGGTCTGCGGGGTGATCAGCAGATGGTACAGCGCGAGGGCCATCAGCACATAGAGGATGGTCCAGACGATGGGAAAGACCGCCGCCGGCGGAGCCAGGGCGGGCAGGTTCATGGCATGGTAGGCGCTTGACATATCGCCGCCGAGCAATGTGCCGAGCAGCGAGGCGGCGGCCGACGCGGCCAGGGAAAGCAGAAGTTCACGCAGTTTGATGACGCCCACAGGGCAGACCCCCTCAAAAATAGCTTTGCTGGTTACCTTCTAAATATATGAACCCAACGCCCCGATTATATGCGCGCGCCGGCGCGAAAGAGGAAGAAATGCAGGAAATCGGAAAAAAGGGGATGAAACGCAAAGCGGTGTATGCTATAATAGCCGCATGACGGCCATTACAGCATTTTTATGGCAGAGGCCATTTTTCGCCCGGGCCGCGGCCGGTCCGCGCGCGGGCGCGAGCTTAAGGGGAGTTTGAGTGAAATGGAAATCAAAGCGGCAAACCGGATCGTGGTCAAGGTCGGAACCTCGACGCTCACCCATCCGAGCGGGCTGATCAACATCCGCCGGATCGAGCAGTTCGTCAAGGTGCTGGCCGACCTCAAAAATATGGGCAAGGAGATCGTCCTGGTCACCTCGGGCGCCATCGGCGTCGGGGTGGGCAAGCTCGGGCTCAAGGAGCGCCCGTCGGATACCCGCTCCAAGCAGGCGGCCGCCGCCATCGGCCAGTGCGAGCTGATGTACATCTACGACCGGCAATTTTCCGAATACAACCACGTCATCTCCCAGGTGCTGCTCACCCGGGACGTGGTGGAGGACGAGCGGCGGTGTGCGCTCTGCCGCAACACCTTCTCCCGCCTGCTGGAGTATGGGGTGATCCCGGTGGTCAACGAGAACGACACGGTGGCGGTCGAGGAGATCGAATTCGGAGACAACGACACCCTTTCGGCAGTGGTGGCCACCCTGTGCGACGCCGACTTGCTCATCATCCTTTCGGACATCGACGGGCTCTATACCGACAACCCGCGCACCAACCCCGACGCCACCCTGATCCGGGCGGTGACCGAGATCGACGATTACATCCTCTCGATCGCCCACGGCGCGGGCAGCGCGCGGGGGACCGGCGGGATGATCACCAAGATTCATGCCGCCGAGGTCGCCGGGGAAGCCGGGATCGACACGGTGGTGATGTCGGGCACCGACCCGGCGCTGATCTACCGGCTGCTCGAAGGGGAGTCGGTCGGAACACGCTTTTACAGCAGGCAGGCAAAACCGGAAAATGTGACGGCCTAGACGAGGAGGGCTTTGAAATGGTGGATTTAATCAGCTTGGGCAAGCGCGCGAAGGCCGCGAGCCGGGTCCTCTCCTGCGCGGGCGCGGCCCAGCGGGACAAAGCGCTGCGCGCGATCGCTGCGGCGCTGCGCGAAAACGCGCCCGCGATTTTAAAAGAAAACGGGGCGGACATGGCCGCCGCGCGCGAGCGCGGGATGACAAAGGCTTTCCTCGACAGACTACAGCTGAGCGGGGAACGGATCGAGGGCATCGCCGCGGCGGTGGAGGAGATCGTCATGCTCCAGGACCCCGTCGGGGTGGTGGAGAGCGGGCGGACCTTGGAAAACGGGATCCGGCTCGTTAAGACCAAGGTGCCCTTCGGGGTGGTCGGGATGATCTATGAGGCGCGGCCGAACGTCACGGTGGACGCGGCGGCGCTCTGCCTCAAGTCGGGCAACGTCTGCCTGCTGCGCGGCTCGAAGGAGGCGATCCGCTCGAACATCGCGCTGGCAAACGTCATGCGCGGCGCGCTGGACAAGGCGGGCCTGCCCGGGGACTGCATCCTGCTGGTGGAGGATACCACCCGCGAGAGCGCGAACGCCATGATGACCTTAAACGGCTACCTCGACCTGCTCATCCCGCGCGGGGGCGCCGGGCTGATCCGCACGGTGGTGGAGAACGCCACCGTCCCGGTGATCGAAACCGGGGTGGGCAACTGCCACACCTATATCGACGCGCACGCCGACCTCGAGATGGCGGTGAGGATCCTGGACAACGCCAAGACCTCCCGCCCGTCGGTCTGCAACGCCTGCGAGACGGTGTTGGTCCATCGGGACATTGCCGGACGCTTCCTGCCGGCGGCGAAGGCGGCGCTGGCGCACGCAAACGTGGAGTGGCGCGGGGATGCGCGCAGCTGTGAGATCCTGCCGGGGATCAAGAAGGCAAACGAGACGGACTGGGAGACCGAATACGGCGACTACATCCTCGCCTGCCGGGTGGTGGAGAACATGGAGGAGGCGCTTTTGCACATCGCGCGCTACTCCTCGGGCCACTCGGAATGCATCGTGACCGAAAGCTATGAAAGCGCCGAAATTTTCACGGCAAGGGTGGACGCGGCGGCGGTTTATGTCAATGCCTCGACCCGGTTCACCGACGGGGGGGTCTTCGGGCTGGGGGCGGAGATCGGCATCTCCACCCAGAAGCTGCATATCCGCGGGCCGATGGGGCTGCGGGAGCTGACCACCGACAAATATATCCTCTTCGGCAGCGGGCAGGTGCGCTGAGCGCAAACTTGAACCGTTTGTGAATTCTAAGGGCTTTGCTTGAAAGAATACGCGCCAATGTGGTATACTGGCTAGTAGTCGCGGGGAAACCCGCAAACCGGTATCACGAAAGGAATTGACGATGACGGAATACAATTCTCTGCGCGAGGTGCACCGGCGGCGCAAAAACAGGGCCGCCGCCCCCATCGGGGCGCTGGTGCTCATCCTCGCCGCGGCAGGGCTGGTGGCGCTGATCATTTTGGGCGTCAACCTGACCTCGCAGATTCTCGATAATTCGCGGGAGAAGCAGAAGTTTGAGAAGATCATCCAGCCGGTGCTGATGTTCGACCCGCCGCCCTTCGAGGACGTGACGACGCTGGATAAGTTCACCGTGCTGCAGGCCGCGCTCTGGGCGACCATGCTCGGCGACAAGCGGGAGACCTATCCCTTCGACGCGCAGGGCAACCTGATCGTCCCCTCCTCGGACGTGGACGTGACCTCGACCCAGCTGTTCGGGCCCGAGCTTGAGCTCGAGCACCAGTCCTTCTCGGACTTCGGCATCTCCTATGAGTACAACGAGGCCACCAAGGCCTACCATGTGCCGGTCATGAGCGCCAGCGCGCTGTATACCCCGCGCGTGGACGAGATCACCCGCGACGGGGACACCTATTCCCTGTTGGTGGGATATATCCCGCCGGGCACCGCCTGGAACACCGACATCGCCGGGAACAAGACCGAGCCCGACCCGCACAAGTTTATGATCTATGAGCTGAAAAGGCTGGATAAGCATTATCAGCTGACCGCCATCAAGGACCCGCCGCCCGAGAAGCAGGTCGGCTACGGGACCGAGGCTTCGGTTCCCGACGGGGCGATCGCCAGCGTCGGGGAGGACGAGACGCTTCCGGACGGGGAGGGCGGCGTCTACGGCGAAGGGGAGGAAGGGGCTTTGGCATCCTCCTCACAGGAGGACGGCTCGTCCAGCGCCGGGGAGAGCTCTTCCGATGAGCCGGAGGATGACGGCTTTGAGGAGGATTCCTCCACTGAGAGTTCCCCTGAGGATTCTTCGGAAGAATAACGACAAGGATGAAGGGATGCAGGCCGTTGATTTCATCAACGGCCTGCATCGTGCAAGGGAGAAAACCGGGAGGGAGCAGTATGCAGGAGGCGTTCGCCTACTCCGACCGGGGCAAGCGCTACCACACCTATGACTATTACCTGCGGCACCGCTACGGCTGCAAGGTCTGCCGGATCCCGCTGTCGGGAGGGTTTTCCTGCCCCAACCGGGACGGCACCAAGGGGGTGGGCGGCTGCGATTTTTGCTCGGGCGCGGGCAGCGGGGAGTTCGCCGGAGACGCTGCCCTGCCCATCGCGCAGCAGGCGCGGCAGGTGCGCGCGGGAACGGTGAAGAAATGGCCGCAGGCAAAGTACATCCCCTACTTCCAGGCCTTTACCGGGACCTTTGCGCCGCTGTGGCGGCTGCGGGAGCTCTATGAGGCGGCGCTGGCGCTGCCGGACACGGTGGGGCTCAGTATCGCCACCCGCCCGGACGCCATCGCGCCCGAGGCGTTGGACTATCTCGGAGAGCTGGCCCGGCGCACCGATCTGAGCGTCGAGCTCGGGGTGCAGACCTGCCACGACAGGACGGCGGCGGCGCTCAACTGCCAGCACACCTGGGAGGAGTTCCTCGAGTGCTTCTGGAGGCTGCGCGAGCGGGGAATCGCCGTCTGCGTCCACCTGATCGACGGGCTGCCGGGGGAGGACCGGGGGATGATGGCCGAGAGCGCCAGAAAGGTCGGGGAGCTTCGGGTGGACGCGCTCAAGCTCCATCTGCTCTACGCGGTGCGCGGCACCGTGATCGGCGAGCGCTATGAGCGCGGGGAGCTGCGGCTGCTCTCGAGGGAGGAATATGTGGACATTATCTGCGACCAGCTCGAGCTGCTGCCGCCACAGACGGTGATCCAGCGCCTGACCGGCGACGGCGCGCCCGGGGAGCTGCTGGGCCCGCAGTGGAGCCGCAAAAAGCTCTGCGTGCTCAACGAGATCGACAAGGAGCTGCGCCGCCGGGACAGCGTGCAGGGCTGCCGGTACCAGGCCAAGTATTAAGTTTTCGTTAAATCGGCCCACAGGCGGCCGAGATGTGATATACTGTTTACCATCCGTTAATTGGAGGGAAAGAAGTGAAAAAGGTTAGACTGGGCGTTTATGGAGCGGTTACGCTGCTGTTGGCCCTTTATGTTTTTGTGGAGTCGGTGAATTTGAGCCCCTTCTATTCCGAAGGAGCCATCTTCTGGGCTCTTGTGATCTCGCTGTATCTGCTGATCTGGGCGCTCTTCCACTTTGGGGAGTTCACCTTCCAGCGGCTGGAGGCGGGGATGAGCGGGGCGCAGCGGCCCTTTAACTATGTGCCCAAGTGCAAGTTTCCGAAAGTCGTCAAGTTCATCATCGCGGCGCCCTGGGCATTCCTGGCGGTCATGATGATCATCTCCTCCCCCCTGATCAGCTGGGGGGCTTACCGCGACCAGCTGGGCGAGGTGCAGGAGCGGGAGTTCTCCAGCGACATCCAGGCGGTGGACATGTCCCAGGTGCCGATCGTGGACCAGGAGCTCGCCTATAACCTGGCCAACAAGAAGCTGGGCGAGAAGCCCTCGCTGGGCAGCCAGGTGGTCCTGGGCGAGCCGACCATCCAGATGGTGGACGGCAAGCTGATCTGGGCGGTGCCGCTGCAGCATTCCGGCTTCTTCAAGTGGCTGACCAACATGTCGGGCAGCGCGGGGTACATCACCGTTTCGGCCACCAACGTCAATGACGTCAGCTATGTGGAGGACCATAAGATCAAAATCCAGCCGAACAGCTACCTGCTGCACGATCTCAAGCGCAACGTGCGCTTCGGTGGAGCGCTGTTTGAGGGGATCGTGGACTATTCCTTCGAGCTGGACGATAACGGGCAGCCCTACTGGGTGGTGAGCACCTACCGCAACCGCCGGGGCTTTGCCCTGCCCGAGGCGACCGGGGTGATCGTGGTCAACGCGACCACCGGGGAGAAGGAGAAGTATTCCATCGCCGACGTGCCCGAGTGGGTGGACCGGGTGCAGCCCGAGGACTTTATCCTCAACCAGATCAACAACCAGGGCGCCTATGTGCACGGCATCTTTAACTTTGCCGACAAGGACAAGTTCCGCCAGAGCGAGGGGCACAACATCGTCTACAACGGCGGCAACTGCTACCTCTTCACCGGGCTCACCAGCGTCGGGCGGGACGAGAGCGCCATCGGCTTCATGATGGTGGATATGGTGACCAAGGAGCCCATCCGCTACCAGATCAACGGCGCGACCGAGGACATGGGCCAGCGCTCGGCCGAGGGGAAGGTGCAAAACCTCAAATATGACGCCTCCTTCCCGATCATCATCAACCTCGACGGGCAGCCGACCTACTTCATGACCCTCAAGGACAACGCGGGGCTGATCAAGCAGTACGCCTTCGTGTCGGTGGTTAACTATTCCACCGTCGGCACCGGGGAGACCATCGCCGACGCGCGCAGGGATTACAGCCAGGCGCTGCGCAACGGCGGCAGCTCGGCCGCGCTGCAGGAATCGGCCGAAACTGAGAAGGCCACCGGCGCGGTGCTGCGCATCGCCTCTGAGCAGAGCGAGAAGCAGGAGATTTACAAGCTGATTCTGGACAGCAAGCAGGATGTGATCTTCATCGCGGACAGCACCGTCAGCGACGAGCTGGCCATCACCAGGGAGGGGGACCAGGTGACGCTCGAGTATGTCGAGACCGGGGACGGGGTGATCCACGCCGTGTCCTTCGACAATTTGGAGTTTACCCAAAAGCAGGCCGAGAACGGATAAACGATCAAGGCGGCCCCGGCGGACATCATCCGCCGGGGCCGCTTTATCCTTGTGGCAGGCAATTCCCGCAGCAGCGTTTTAAAATTTTTTAGGCACAGTGTTTTTTTGTGGTGGAGCGCATATAATAAAGGGGAGCTGCGAAAGTGGTTTTTCTGATAAATTTGGTAAAAGCGGGTTGACAACGAATCGAGGGTATAGTATAATAAATTTCGTCGCTGAAAGGCGCTTTTCTATATGTTGGAAGCCTGCGTTTGTCAGGTCTTGCAGTTATCTGGCCCGGTAGTTCAGTTGGTTAGAACGCTAGCCTGTCACGCTAGAGGTCGTGGGTTCGAGCCCCATCCGGGTCGCCAATTTGCCTTTTCGCACGGTTCCTGTCCCGGATGGGGCGAGAACGGCCGACCGCTTGCAAGAGCGGGGGAATCGTGCCAGTGGCACGATTTTAGGCCGCGGGTAGAGCCCGTTCATCCGGGTCGCCAATTTTCTTTTATGGCAGAGCTTGTGGTTCAGGAGAAGCCTGGGCCGCCCATTTGCCTTTGTAGCTCAGTTGGTAGAGCAGAGGACTGAAAATCCTCGTGTCGTTGGTTCGATTCCGACCGAAGGCACCAATCGTCTATTAGCCGCATAGGCTGATATAAAATGCACATAGCGGATGTGAAAACGGTAAGTTCTCTCAAAGCGGTGCAACACATGCGGGTTTAGCTCATCCGGTAGAGCGCCACCTTGCCAAGGTGGAGGTAGCGAGTTCGAGCCTCGTAACCCGCTCCAAAAAGCCGCGCCACTTTAGATGATAAAGTGGCGCGCGCTTTCAAAATTTATCTGGCGCCGTAGCCAAGAGGTAAGGCAGAGGTCTGCAAAACCTTCATTCACCAGTTCAAATCTGGTCGGCGCCTCCAAAAAGCGAGCGCCCTTCCGACAGGAAGGGCGCTCGTGTTTTTGTTCGGCGCCCCAGATTTGAACTGTGGTCAACATCTGGCCGGCGCTCGGCTTAGCAGAATTGGTCCGGCGAAATTTTACACAGTCTTGATAGAACGCCTTGCCGCAACTGGTTATGCTATGGGATGATGGGAAGAATGGCATGCCGGATGGAATACCGTCCCTTGACAGATTGAAACCATTACAAAAAGATGATAGAATGTAGACATGGAGGCCCGATGAAGGACAGGGAAGCACAGCTGGAAAGAGCCCGTTTGATGCGGGAAATGGAGCTTTTGGACGGAGGTGCCAAGATGGGATTATTCTTGGAAGCGGTGGTTTTGGCGCGGCAGGAGGTGCCGGCGGCTAAGGAGCTGCTCAAACGGTTCGAGAAGCGCTCGCAGGAGGACGAATGCGCCCTGATTGCGCAGGAATGCATGTGCTTTGCGCGGGAGCGCGGCACCTTCATCCTGCTCAACGAGGATTGCGCCGAGGGCGAGGCCTTCGCGCGGTTCGCCTCCCAGGAGGACGGCGACGCCGTGCTCTACCTGCATATCCATGACGAGGCGCTCTGGATGTACCGGCTGTTCTGCTGCGGCGTGGAAAAGGACCGCTTCTGTCCCATCCCGGACTACTGGGAGGATGGGATGGAGCGGGAGGAATACGACTCCTGGTCGGGGGACGCCGAGAAGCTGGAACGTTATATCGGCGGCTTTCATGCCGGGGAGGTGGAGCGTTACCTCACACTCTGGACCGACGAAATGTTCGAGGGCAGGCAGGCGAGGAAGGCCTATGCGGGGGACGAGTACGGCTATGCCGATTGCTGGCAGATGGCGGACTTCCTGCGCCGGATCGGATACCCCTATCCCGGGGAGGACGAGCTGGGATAACAAAAAAGTCAAAAGGAGCTGCGAAACGATTCGTTTCGCAGCTCCTTTTTTGTTTTGCTTACTGAGGGCGCTTCTGGCCGCGCACCACCACCGCGATGATCCTTGGGCCGGCGTTGATCGAAACCGAGGCTCCGATGGTATAGACCCCCTTCGGCGGATAGCCGAGCTTTTCCTCGAGCAGGGCAGAAAGCTCCTCGGCGGGCTCATCGAGCATCCCGCGCACGATGATATACTCGCCGCCCGCGGCGATCGCCTTCTGGCAGAGCGCGCACACCCGCGGGACGACGTTCTTATCCCCGCGCACCTTCTCGAGTACGTTGTTGCCGCCGTCCACCATGTGGATGATCGGGCGCAGGCCCAGCAGCTCGCCCACAAAGGCGGCGGCCGAGCTGATCCGCCCGCTCTTTTTTGCAAAGTCCAGCGTATAGCAGGCCAGGAATATTTCGGCGCTGTCCGCCCAGTCCTGGATGTACGCGATGATCTCCCCGGGCGCCTCGCCCGCTGCAATCATCTTGGCCGCCTCCATCACCGGGTAGCCGTAGCCCAGGGAGTAGCTCTTCGAGTCGATGATGGTGATCTTCATCCCGGCGGCGAGGACGGGCTCGTCGCGCAGAAACTGCTCGCGCGCCAGGTGCGCCGACTCGAGGGTGCCCGAGCCCTTGCCGTTGATGGTCACGCAGATCAGGTCGGTGTAGCCCTCGGCGGCGGCGCGGGTGAAGGATTCGAGGTATTCCGCGCAGTTGATCCGGGAGGTGGCGGGGATCTCCTTGGCGGCGAGCAGACGCTCGTAGAACTCCTCGTTCGAGAAATCCACCCCTTCGAGATAACCCGTGCCGTCGATCGCGATGGGGATGTTTTTAATTTCAATCCCGAGCTCCTTTGCGAGGGCGGACGGGATATCCGAGGTGGTATCGGTTATCAGCTTGATCTTACTCATGGTAGTCCTCCCAGTTAAATTTCGTCAGCCGGCCGCTGTTCTGCAGCGCGGGGTAGCCCCACTGCCGCAGCACCTCATAGGCGGCGATGGCCGCGCTGTTGCTGAGGTTCAGGCTGCGCAGCCCGGGCTGCATGGGGATGCGCACGCAGCGCTGCGGGTGCGAAAAAAGCAACTCCTCCGGCAGCCCGGCGTCCTCCCGTCCGAAAAGGAGATAGCTTTCGTCGGGATAGGAAACGTCCGAATGGACCTGCCGCGCCTTGGTCGAGAAGTAGTAGTAATTCCCGCTGGTGCGCGAAAAGAAGTCCTCGAGCCCCTGGTAATAGTTGATGTCCAGATAGTGCCAGTAATCCAGCCCCGCCCGCTTGAGCTTGCGGTCGTCGACCGAAAAGCCCATCGGCCCGACCAGGTGCAGCCGCGCGCCGGTCGCCGCGCAGGTGCGCGCGATGTTGCCGGTGTTCTGGGGAATCTGCGGCTCGACCAGGACCAGGTTCAGCGAGGGCATCCGGAATCATCTCCTTTTGGGGGTGAGGTTTTCGTTTCCCGCCGGGGCGGTGAAAAGAATCACTTCATGTCGTAATCATAACCAGATAGATGAAACAACTGTTACATTACTGATGATAATTTACCACCAAACGGCCCGATCCGTCAAGGGGGATGGGCGGGCTTCTGCCAGGATTTTTCCATCCGCCGACCAGGAAAAAAAGCAGGGTGTGTAGAAAAATAGACGAAAACGGTTAGATTTTAAAGGTTTTATCCCGGGGTTGCACGCGAAAGCGTGACAACAGCGGGAAAGGGGCTGGTTTAAACTTCAGTGAGCACACAGGAAAAATTGACAGGCCGTGAGCGCTGTTTTTGCTATCATTACGCCCACGGCTGCGACGCCGAACACGCGGCGGCGAGAGCAGGGCTGTCGCTTCAGCAGGCGATCGAGCTGATCGGTAAGGAGAAGGTAACCGCCGAGGTACACAGGCTTTGGGAGCTCGAGCAGGAGCGCCTGCAGAGCCTGGCACGCCTGGGGCTCGGGCGGCTGGCCGCAGTAGACAACCGCGACGCGGTCAAATTGGCCCTGCACCCCGAGGAGCTGGGCGACGAGGAGCTGGAAAGGCTGGACCTTTACGGCGTGTCCTCGATCAAGACCCTCAAGGGGGGCGGGGTGGAAATCGGGCTGTACGACCGGCTGCGGGCCCTCGAGGCGCTGGGGGCGGGAGAGAAAAAGGTCCCGGACGAGGCGAGGAGCTTCTACAGCGCGCTCATCTCGGCGGGCAAGGGCGCGCAGGAGCCGCGGGAGGACGAGGATGGAGTTTAAGGAGTTTTCCCCAAAGCAGCTGCTGGCGCTGACCTGGTGGACCCCCGGCTCGAAGGAGGCGCACAGGAGCGGACTGATCTGCGACGGGGCGGTGCGCAGCGGCAAGACGCTGTGCATGTCGGTTTCCTTCGCGGCCTGGGCGCTCTGGCGCTTTTCGGGGCAGAGCTTCGCGCTGTGCGGCAAGACCATCGCCTCGCTGCGGCGCAATGTGGTGACCCCGCTGCTGGGGGTGCTGCGGCAGCTCGGCTTTGAGTGCCGGGAGAAGGTGTCGAAAAACTACTTCGAGCTGACGATGGGGGAGCGCACCGGGCGCTTCTACCTCTTCGGGGGGAAGGACGAGGGCTCGGGCGCGCTCATCCAGGGGATCACGCTGGGCGGCGTGCTCTTCGACGAGGTGGCGCTCATGCCCCGCTCGTTCGTCGAGCAGGCGCTGGCGCGCTGCTCGGTTGCGGGCTCGACCTTCTGGTTCAACTGCAACCCCGAGCACCCCTTCCACTGGTTTTACAACGAGTGGATCAAGAAGCGGCGCGAGCGTAACATGCTCTATCTGCACTTCGCCCTCTCGGACAACCCGGCACTGGGGGAGGAGATTGTGCGGCGGTACCACAGCCTTTACACCGGGGCGTTTTACGAGCGCTTCGTGCTCGGCAAGTGGGTGGCCGCCGAGGGGGCGGTCTATCCGATGTTCGAGCGGGAGCGGCATGTGGTGGACACGGTTCCGGACTGTGAGCGCTGGTACCTCTCCTGCGACTACGGTACCCTGAACCCCACCTCCATCGGGCTGTGGGGAGAGCGGGACGGGGTGTGGTACCGGGCGGCGGAATACTACCACGACGCGCGCGAGAGCGGAATCGTGCGCACCGACGAGGAGTACTACGAGGCGCTGTGCGCTCTGGCGGGCGAGCGGGAGATCGAGGCGGTGGTGGTGGACCCGAGTGCGGCGAGCTTCATCACCTGCATTCGCAGGCACGGAAGATTCCTGGTGATCCCGGCTTGCAACGACGTGCTCGACGGGATCCGGGTGGTCAGCGACATGCTGCGTTCGGGACAGCTGCGCTTTCACCAAAGCTGCGGCGGGATCCTGCGGGAGTTCGGGCTCTACCGCTGGGACCAAAACAGCGCCCAGGACGCGCCCATCAAAAGAAACGACCACGCGATGGACGAGATGCGTTATCTGTGTATGACGGTTGCCCGTTCGCCGCAGAGCGGGTTCTACGCGCTTTCGCCCGCGCGGCAGGAAGGAGACTGTGATTGGACTTAAAAAAACTATGGGGAAGGCGGGGAAAAGCGCCGGGGGCGCTCAGCGTGCAGACCATGCCGCAGCAGGACGTCTTCCTGGAAAAATGGGAGGGCTCCTCCCGCCTCGGCGCAGGACGGTACGAGCTGTTCGAGGCGATGCGCGCGACCATCCCGATCATCGATGCGGCGCTGGACAAGATTGTGCGCCTGAGCGGGGAATTTTCGGTCTGCTGCGCCGACAGGACGGCGCAGCGGGAGGCCGAGCGCTTCCTGCGCGAGGTGCCGGTCGGCGGGTACACCGAGGGGCTGCAAAAGTTTTTGTGGGGGTACCTTGGCGATCTGCTGACCTACGGCAACGCGGTGGGGGAGATCGTGCTTGAGCCCTCGGGAAAGGAAATCCACGGGCTGTACCTGGCACCGCTAAAAAACATTGAACTGACGCTCGACCAGGCCCGGCTCGAGCCGGTGATCAAGGTGCGGGGGCAGACGGGGCAGCTGCATGAGGTGCCCTATCCGCAGCTCATCCTCTTTTCGGCCCTCGCGCCCAAGGCGGGGGAGATTGTGGGACGCTCGCTTTTGGAGGGGCTGCCCTTCGTCACCTCGATTCTGCACAAAATCTACCGCTCGATGGGACAGAACTTCGAGCGGATCGGGAACCTGCGCTATGCGGTGACCTACCGCCCCGGCGCTTCGGCGCTGGACCGGGCGAACGCCAAGGAGATCGCCCAGAACATCGCCAAGGAGTGGCGGCACTCGGTCTCGGGGCTTCGCGACGGGGTGGTGCGCGACTTCGTGGCGGTGGGGGACGTGGACATCAAGGTGATCGGCGCGGACAACCAGATGATCGACACCGAGGTGCCGGTGCGGCAGATGCTCGAGGAGATCGTCAGCAAGCTCGGCATCCCGCCCTTCATGCTGGGGCTGAGCTGGAGTACCACCGAGCGCATGAGCAAGCAGCAGGCGGACATCCTGACCACCGAGCTGGAGTACTACCGCAGCCTGCTCGAGCCGGTGATCCGGCGGGTGGTGTCGCTCTTTTTGCGGCTGCGCGCCCTGCCGGACGAAGTGCAGGTGGAGTGGTCCGCCATCAACCTGCAGGACGAGGTGGAGCAGGCCAGGGCCGAGCTGCTCCACGCGCAGGCCTGCACCAAAGGAGGAGAAGAAAACGAAGAAGGAGTTTGAAAACACCTTTGCGCCGCAGGCGCCGCTTGGCACCGAGGCGGGGGACATGGACCTCATCAACCGCTATACCCGGCGCCAGCTGAGCGAGGAGGAGGTCTATACCTTCCCGGTGGTGCTCTGTGACAACGAGGTCGACCGGGACTATGAGCGGTTCTCCTGTGAGGCGCTGCAGGGGCTTTGCGAGCTCTTCGTCGGCAAGACGGGGATCTTCGACCACAACCCCAAGGGGGAGAACCAGCAAGCGCGCATTTACCGCGCCGAGGTGGTCCGGGATTCGGACAGGACCACCTCGGCGGGGGAGGCCTACCACTACCTGCTCGCCCAGGCGTATATGGTGCGCGGGGAGCACAACCGCGACCTGATCTTGGAGATCGACGCGGGGATCAAGAAGGAGGTCAGCGTCAGCTGCAGGATGGACAGGGCCGTCTGCTCGGTCTGTGGGGCCGACCAGCGCGAGGGGCCTTGCGCCCATGAAAAGGGGAAGCGCTACCCCCACCCGGACGGGGCGCTCTGCCACCATATCCTGGATGGGCCCAGCGACGCCTATGAATGGTCCTTCGTGGCGGTGCCCGCCCAGGCCGGGGCCGGGGTGCGCAGCGCGACGAGCAAGCATTTTTGCCAGGAGGACCTCGACGGCCTGCTCCAGGGCGGCGCCCTTGAGGGGGAGGCCGCCGAGCGGCTCAAAGGATACCTGCGGCAGACCCGGGAGGCCGCCCGCCTGGGCGGCGAGTGGAGGCGACGCCAGGAGGACGAGCTGGTGCGCTGCGGGCTGCTGAGCCTCGAAGGGGTGGACTGCAAGTCGCTGCGCGCCATCGCGGGCCGCCTGGAGAGCGGCGAGCTTCAGATGCTCAGCGCGGCGCTGCAAAAGAAAGCGGCGCAGCAGCTGCCGATCCATTCCCAGCTGCTGGGGGAGCTGCCGGGCAGGCAGGAAGCAAAGGGCGAAAGTCAATTTAGAATTTGAGAGCGAAAGGAAGGAATGTAAAAATGGATATTAGCATTCAAGGGTACGACACCAAATTTGTGACGATGCGCGCGGACGAGGGCTGCAAAAAGGGGAGCGCCGCCACCATCACCCAAAACGGCACCGTCGGCCCCTGCACCAGCGGGGCGTTTATCGGTTTCATCGCGGGGGTTGTGGGGGACTATGCGCTGGTGCAGACGAGCGGCGCTGTCAGCGTGCCCTATAGCGGCACGGCGCCCGCACTCGGCTACACCACGCTCAAGGCGGACGCGAACGGCGGGATCGCCGCCCTGGGCGAGGGCGAGAGTGCCGGGCGCGCGGTCACAGTGGTCTCGGCGGAAAACGGCGCGGCCACCATCATACTGTAGGAGGAAAGCGAATGAATTATCAGAATATTGCGATCACCAAGGATATGTACAAAAACGGCGAGCGGCTGACCAGCCAGCTCGAGCGGCTCGATCCGAGCGCCGGCTACAGCGGCGAGCTGGCCGGGCTCGACGCCTTTGAGCGCCAGCTCAAGCGCTTCGACATCAAGGTTTCGGGCGAGCGCAGCGACCTGCTGCAGAAGTTCTTCTCCACCGGCGAGAGCGCCAGCCTCTTCCCGGAGTACGTGGCCAGGGCGGTGGGCGCCGGGATGGAGCAGAGTGATCATCTGGGGAGCGTCATCGCGGCCAAGACCATGATCAATTCTTTGGATTACCGCACCATCACCACCGACTTTAGCGAGGACGACAAGGAGCTCAAGGTGGTGCTCGAGGGCGGCATGATCCCGCAGGTGCAGATCCGCCTCAAGGACAACCTCGTGCGGCTCTATAAGCGCGGCAGGATGCTCGCGGCCTCCTATGAGGCGATCAAATTCCAGCACATCGACCTCTTCAGCGTCGCGCTCAAGCAGATCGGCGCCTACATCGCCAAGAGCCAGTTCGCCGACGCGGTGCGCGTCCTGATCGACGGGGACGGCAACGACAACGCCGCCGACCGGATCGAAACCGCCGAGAGCGGAAAGCTCTCCTATGGGGATCTCGTCGGGCTGTGGGGCGAGTTCGAGGACTATGAGATGAACGTGCTGCTCGCCTCGCCCGACATGATGCTCAAAGTCCTGGCCCTGCCCGAGATGCAGGACGCGGCGGCCGGGCTCAACTTCCAGGGCACCGGGAAGCTGGCGACCCCGCTGGGCGCCTCCCTCATCCGTTCGAGCGCGGTGCCGGCCGGGACCATCGTGGCCCTGGACAGCCGCTGTGCGCTGGAGATGGTTTGCGCCGGGGAGGTGTCGGTGGATTCCGACCGGCTGATCGACTGCCAGCTCGAGCGCACCGCCATCACCGCGACCGCCGGCTTTGCCAAGATCTTCCCGCAGGCGGTCAAGGTGCTGGGACTGAAGGCATAGCGGTATGACGATCGAAGCGATTCTGGAGGAATTCGGCAAGCTCTGCGCGCTGACAAGCGAGCAGGCGCAGCAGTACGCCTCCCTCGCCGAGGCCGCAGCCGGGGCGATCCGCTCCCGGCTGCGCCCGGGGGCGGACTGCGGGGAAAACAGCGGGCGGCTGGCACTTGCGGCGGCCTATTGGATGCGCGAGCGGTACGAGTCATCCGGCTCCCAGAGCTCGGTGCGCCTGGGCGAGCTGTCGGTGAGCGCTGGGCGCAGTGAGCCCTCCCCGGACGAATGGCGGCTGCTGATCGGAGAGCTGCTGCTGCCCGAGGGCGCGCAGTTCTTTTGTGTGTAGCGGGGTGGGCGGCATGAATTTGGAGCAAACACTCGCCACCCTGCTGCGCCAATACGGGCGGCAGGTCTCGGTGGAGGGGAAAGCGGGCAGCGGGCACAAGGCGCTGCTCTTCCCCCACAGCGAGGACCCGGGCGAAGGGTACCGTCTCGGGGAGAGCGGAGGCCTTCGCCGCGCCCTGTGGCGGTACTATGCGCTCCCCGGGGAGGCGTGCGCCCGCGAGCACGAGGTGCTGCAAGCGGACGGGAAGCGGTATCTACTGCTGCAGGTGAGCGGCTACTGGCTTGGGGAGCATGAAATCTACCGCACGGGGCTCTGCGAGGAGCTGGGAGAGGAGGACGCGACGTGAACCATCTGTGGGACCTGCTGGAGCATGTGCAGGAGCTGCTTCGCCCCGCCCTGCCGGGGGTGCGTATCGTCACCGCGTACGACCCCCAGAACGCCGGGCCGGGAGCGCCGCGCAGGACGGTGACCCTCTCGCTCGAAGGGGCCGAGACGGTAGAGAACGCAAACGACTATCTCGGCGCTCTAAGCTCTCAGGAGGAAGCCCTGCTGCGCGGGCGGCTGGTGGATCTGACCCTGCGCATGGTCCTCCTCGGCGGGGAGCGCGGCGCAAAGGGGTGCTACGAGCTGCTGGACAGCGTATTGCAGGTGCTGTTTTTTGAGGCGGGAGAGCTCTATCTGCACAGCGTGCAGACCGAGCGCGCGCAGTATGACGCGGCCGAGCGCAGCGTCAGCCTATGCTGCCGCTTCACCCTGCGCTGCCTGATCACCCGCCAGGAGGAGAGCGGGGGATATCAAAACGTTGTGATAAGGAGGAAGGAAGATTGAGCTTTTGGACCAAGCGGCCGGGGGTCTATTCCGAATATACGGTCAAGAGCCGGTACGCGGCGGCAAGCTCGCAGAAATTTGCGGCGGCGGTCGGCGTCTATACGGGGGAGAACCCCGAGGCGCTCTATGAAGTAAAGAGCGTGGAAGAGCTCGCCGCCGCCCTGCCAAGCCAGGGGGACGCGGGGCTTTACCCGCTTTGCAAAATCCTGCTGGAGGGCGGGGTGAGCAAGGTTTACTGCGCGCCGGTGCCTACGGGGGCGACGGCCGAGGACTACAAGGCGGCCTTCGCGCGGCTCGAGGGGATCGAAAACCTCTACGCCGTCGTCTGCGACAGCGGGGAGGAAGCGGTACTGCAGGAGCTGCGCGGCCACTGCGTTTACTGCAGCGAGCGCCAGAAGGAACGCCTCGGCTTTTGCGGGGCGAAGGAGAGCAGTGGTGCGCCTGTACTGGCGCAGAGCCTGGGCTGCGAGCGGATGGTGCTCTGCGCCCCGGCGGCCCGGTATGGGGAAGGGGAGAGCGCGGCCTTCACCGCCGCGGCCTTCGCGGCCGGGGTGCTGACGGCCGAGAGCGCCGGCTACAACCTCAACGGGCTGGTACTCGGCGGGGTGGATGCGCTTGTCGAGGCGATCAGCGAGAGCGCGCTCGAGGAGATGCTGGGCCTCGGCGTCTGCGCCTTCGAGAGCGTGGGCGGGCAGGTTCAGTGCGTAAAGGCGCTGACCACCCGCAGCATGAGCGGCGGCGCGGCGGACTACAGCCTCGCGGCACTCAACACCATGCTGATCATCGACGAGGTGATGGCCGCCCTGCGCACCGCGATGAAGCAGCGCCTGCGCGGCGCGCGCAACAACGCGCTCACCCGCGGGGCGATCGCCTCGCAGGCGACCATCGAGCTGGCGGCAAAGCAGGACGAGGGGCTGATCGACGACTTCGACGTGCCGCTCGTCAGCGAACAGCCGGACGAGCCGGGGGTGCTGCTGCTCGAGGTCGGGTTCCATGTGGCGGGCGTGATCAGCCAGATCCGCATCGTCGCGCAGATTACGGTTTGAGGGGGATAGAAGAATGGCAATTATTACGGTGCCGACCAGCCGGGACATCTACATCGAGATCAACGGGCAAAAGCTGGCGGTGGCGCAGAGCTACAAGGTGAAAACCACCCGCGAGAGCCGGTACGTCGAGGCGTTCGGAAGCGAGGAGCCGGTCGGGACGATCGGCGGGAGGACCCGGCATGTGGTGGAGCTTTCCAGGGTCGTGATCAGCGAGGGGGCCCTGAGCGACGGGGTCGACTTTTATGCGCTTTCCGGCTTCAACCTGGTGATCGTGAAGCCCGACCGCAAGCTGATCTACTCGGGCTGCGAGTGGAGCGAGATCAGCGAAAACGCCAATCTCAACGACACGGTGATCGAGTGGATCTCGCTGGTGGCCCAAAAGCGCATGGAGGTGCGCTGATGGCGCTGCCAAAAAAGATGACGCCGCTTGGGGACGGGGTGTTCCTGCGGCAGGTGCCGGCCGGGCGCATGCTCTGCGAGCACGAGCTGGTGCGCGGGCTGCTGGGAGAGTTTCTGCCGCATTACCCGGACGCTGGGCGGCTGCTGCCGCTCTGCCGCAACATCGCGCTGCTCTCTCTGGCGCTGTGCGACGAGCAGGGACAAGAGCTTTACACGCCACAGCAGGTGGCGGCGCTCCTGCCGATGGAGCAGATCGCGTCTCTCGCCGCCCTCTATCGGCAGCAGGAGGAGGGGGAGCATGCTTGAGGAACTGTTAGAGCTGCAGGAGCAGTCCGCGCGGCAGGAGCGCGCATCCGCGGGGAGGCGCCCCGTCGCCTCCCTGCTGCGGGAGGCCGGGGAAGAGGCGCCGCCGCGGCAGACCGGTGAGGAGCACGAGGCTTGGTCCCTGCCGCAGCAGCCGCGGCAGGAGCCGGCGCTTTACGCGCCGAGCACGTATCAGCCATCGAGGCCGGCCTTCGCGCAGGGTACGGCGGCGCGCACGGCCGGAATCACTGCGGGGGTCACCGTGGGGGCCCCCATGGATGTCTACGAGGTGGCCGCCCCCGCACAGGAGGAGCAGAGGACGGGGCCGCAGCCGCGCGAGGTGCTCTACCCGCGCCAGAGGCGGGTGGCGCTCAGAGAGATTTCGGATGAGATGGAATTCGAGTCGCGGCAATACCCGCGGGTGGAAGAGGACTTTTAAAGGAGGGGCAAGGTTTGGAGAAAATTGCGGCGATCATGCAGTTCGGGGACTACCAGTTCCGGTATAACCCGTCGAGGATCGTGCTGCGGCAGGAGAAGAACATCCGGCTGCGCAGCTGCCCGGGCAGGTGGCAGGATGCGCAGAACATCGGGGAGAACGCGCGGATCATCGAGGGCGAGGGCGAGCTGTTCGGCGGCGACGTGGCCGCCCAGTGGGAGGCGCTTTGCCAGAGCTACCGCGCCCAGGAGCCGGCGCTGCTGATCTCCCCGGTGGCCGGGCCGATGTACGCCTATTTCGCCTATCTCGAGGCGGTCGGGCAGGGTGGGGTGACGCTGCGCTTTTCCTTTCGCTTCATCGAGGACCAGCGGCGCACGCTGGAGGGCGGCATATGACGGTTACGGCCTGTTTTACCGGGACCGGCGGGGAGGACACCACCCTTTACAGCTGCATCGGCTTCGAGGTGGTGCGCCCCTTCGCCTCCCCGGTTTACAGCTGCAAGGCGTCCTTCGCCATGAGCGGTCCGCTGCCCGAGCAGAAAACGGTGCGCCTCCTGCTCGACGGCGAGACCCTCTTCGACGGGCTGATGGACAAGCAGTGCTACAGCGAGGAGAGGGACGGGAGCCTTTTAAAAATCGAGGCGCGCACCAGGGGGGCCTGCCTGCTCGACTGCGAGGCAAAGCCGCAGACCTACTACAACCCCTCGATCGGGCGGATCTTCGAGCGGCATATCGAGCCCTACGGCTTCACCCGCCTTTCGGACAGCTTCGAGACGCGCCCCTCGGAATTTGTGGTGCGCAAGGGGATGAGCGAATGGGACGTGCTCAAAAATTATTGCCGGGCCTCCTGGAGGCCCGACCCGTACATCGACCGGGATGGGGTGGTGCGCACCGAGTATGTCCCTGAGCGGGGGCTGCCCGTCGAGGGCGGCCGGATCAAGGGGGTGCATCTCGCCTTCGGACAGGAGATCGACCGGACCCAATACGTCTCCGAGACAGGGATTTTGGACGAGCTGGGCCGGCTGGTCTACAGCCGGGAGTATACCCCCGAGCTCGGGATCACCCGGCGGCGGTACCTCTATTCGGCCGGCGTGGAGGACGAGAGTAAATGGTGGCAGAGCCAGTACAACGCATACAAGCGGGCGGCCGCAACCAGACTGGTGCGGCGTGAGGTGCTTGCGCACTACCGTGCCATTTACCCGGGCGACTTCTACGAGCCGTATGACAGCGAAATCGGCTGGGCGGTGTGGGAGGTGCGCTATATTCTCAACGAGGACGGCTTTCGCGAGGAGGTCGAGCTGCGGGACCACCGCTTTATCAGATGATGGAAAGGAAGGGAAAGGATGTGGATGACCGAGCGGATGCGCCCCGGCGCGCCGGGGCGCCCGAACGCACAGGCGGTGCGCGTCATCGACGCTAAGGAGGGCAAGGTGACCGTACAGGGGGACACCACCCTCCAGGACCCGCGCTATCTGTACGGCGGCTGCCGCTACATCCCCAGCGAGGGGGACCGGCTGCTCCTGCTGAACGCGGGGGGAGAGCAGGTGATCGCCGGGGTGATCGACGAGGGTGACGGTGGGCTGCGGCCCGGCGAGGTGGAGCTGCGCAGCACCGGCGGTGCCGTGCTGCGGCTGTGCGCCGACGGGACGATCAAGCTAAACGGGCTGACCGTCTCCCAAAACGGGGAGATCGTCGGCAAGACGGAGGGAAGCAATGGACAGTAAGCTGAAAAACGGGGACCATGCGCGGGACGCGCGGGGGCTGAGCATCCCGCTCGATGCGGACGGGCTGCTCATACAGAACGCCATGATCCGCCTGATGGTGAAAAAGGGCAGCTTCCCGCTGAACCGGGAGCTGGGGAGCCTGCTTTGGCGCCTTCCCCGCGACACGGCCGGGGCGAATGCCCTGGTGAGCGGCTATGTACAGGAGGCGCTGGGCCCGCTGCGGGGGGTGCAGGTGGACGGGGCCTCCTGCGCCTACGCGGGAGACAGGCTCACCGTACACGTCAGCCTGACGCTGCGGGAGAGCAAAAAAACAGTGGAATTGGGGGTGGCGCTTTAGTGGGACAGCAGGAGATTTTACAGATGATGAAGACGCGGTACGCCGAGCTGGCCGGGTTCGATCCGGACGACGGGTCGGACGTGGGAATCCGCATGGCGGTGCTCAGCGAGCAGGTCGCAAGCCTCCTCGAGGAATGCGCGCAGCTGCGCCGGGAGCTCTTCCCGGCCACCGCGGGGGGCGAGAGCCTGGAAAGGCATGCCGAGACGCGGGGCCTTTCACGCAAGGGCGCGCTTTTCGCGCGGGGCACGCTCACCTTTTCCCGCCGCAGCGCCGGGGAGGAGGACCTGCTCATCCCGCAGGGGACGCTCGTCTCGGGCGGCGGGGTGGAGTTTGCCACCGATGCGGCGGCGACCCTGGCGGCGGGCGAGCTGACGGTGCAGGCGCCTGCCAGCGCCTGCACCGCGGGGGCGGGCGGGAACCTGGCGGCGAACCGGATCGACACCATGGTGACCCCGGTGGTGGGGATCAGCGGGGTGCAGAACCCGGCCCCCTTTACGGGGGGCACCGACGAGGAGAGCGACGAGCAGCTGCGCGAGCGGCTCTTTGAGAGCTACCGCTCGGTCTCGAACAGCACCAACAGCGCCTTTTACTACGGCGAGGTCACACAGCATGAGTTCGTCGCCTCGGCGGCGGTGCTGCCGCGCGTGCGCGGCCGGGGGACGGTGGACATCGCGGTCAGCGGGTTTTTGGAGGACCTGCCGGCCGGGCGGGTGCAGCAGCTGCAGCAGTCGCTGGCGCAGAAGAAGGAGATCAACGTGGACGTGCTGGTCAAAAACGCCGTCGAAAAAAGGGCCGATCTCTCGCTGCTGCTGGATCCTATGGAGAACGATTCCTTCGAGGAGGTCAAGGCCCGGTGCCAGGCGGCGCTGCACGACTACTTTTTGTCGCAGCAGGTGGGGGAGAGCCTGATGTGCGCAAGGCTCCTGGCGGCACTCTGCGCACTGGAGGGGGTGCGCAACGTCACGCTACTCTCCCCGGCCGCCGACGTGCGCGCGGCGGCGGACGAGATCATCCGCCCCGGAGAGATCGCGATCGCCAGGATGGAGGTCGTGTGATGGAGCGCTTTGATTGCCGCCGCTCGGTCTATTCGCTGATGGGCTCTTTGGGGATCTACCGGCTGCAGGGCAGCCTGATCGAGGCCGAGCTGGAAAGCTACCTCTGCGCGCTGGCGCTCGTCCAGGAGGAACTTTCTACCCTCTGGCGGGATATGTACATCCAAACGGCGAGCGAGGAGACGGTGGCGCGCTATGAACGGCTGCTCTCGCTCCCCTTCAACCCCAAGCTGACGCTGGAGCGGCGGCGGGAGCTGATCATCTACCGCCTGAGCGTGGCGCAGAGCGACTTCACCCACGAGGGGATGCTCGCCTCGCTGCGCGCGGCGGGGCTCCATTCGCAGCTGATCGAGCATCCGGCCGAGGAGCGCCTGGAGGTCGTGTTTTTGGAGCTGCTGGGGGAGTTTACCACCCTGGACAAGCTCAAGGCGATGATCGGGAAAATGCTGCCCGCCCATCTGGAGTACGAGCTGGTCATCGGGGAGATGACCTGGGTGGATTTCGAGGAAAAGGGGTGGGACTGCGATAGGTTCGACGAGCGGGACTTCACCTGGGAGGAATTCGACCTGGCGGGGGATATGCTGTAAAGCCCGCGCCAATAAAAGAGGAGTGAATTATGCCAAGCACTTACAAGACGCCAAACTACGGGCTCAACAAATGGACCGGCAGCGACAAGCCGAAGATGGACGACTTTAACCTGGACAACGAAAAGCTGGACGCCGCGCTGGGGGCCCACGCGGCCAATGCGACGCTTCATCTGAGCGAGGAGGAGCACGGGTGGCTGCGCGCCCCGATGGAATACGGCAGCTACAGCGGGGACGGCACCTCGTCGCGGCAGGTCACGGTCGGCTTCAAGCCGAAATTTTTATTGGTCTATGCCGTGGGGCAGCCGCTGATCTACTACGACTGGAACTACCGCACCGCCGACCTTTATTCGGGGGTGGCCACCGAAAACGGCGCCAGCATGGGGATCACGCTGAGCGATACCGGCTTTTCGGTGGAAAACGTCGAGGACTCGGTGATCGGGGTCGGGCCGATCCTCAACCAGACCGGGAAGACCTACGCCTGGATGGCGCTTCGCTGACATCCCTCCCGCGCATAGCGGCAGGGTTTTACATAGATCAGCCGGTCCCCTGCACAGCATGTACTGTGCAGGGGACCGGCTGCTTTTTTGGGAGGGTTAGTGCATGACCGAGGAAATCCCGTCCACGATCTCGCCCACGGCGTGGATGGCGCGGTCGGCGGTCTTCTTCATCTGGCGGCGCTTCTTGGCGGGGCTCTTCTGGGTCATCATATAAGCGGCGGTCCCGACCGCCATGGTGACGGCAACCCCGGTCAGTGCGTTGGAAACCATCTTGTTCAAATTCTTCATCTCCCCGTTTTTTCTTTGGTCTGCCCGGCAAACCGGTATTAGTTTGTCCGGGGCACTTCCTGCTAACCGAGAAAAAGTCTGGGAGCGGGAATTCTACAATTTGTACAACGGGAAAACCAGATTGCCTCCATCCGGTTGTGCAATCCGACCGGGGCGGATTTCGGGCGGAAGATGCTGGATGGATTTGCCGTCAATATATATAAATACCAAATTTAAATAATAGTATTCTGTGGAGGAATCGTACAAAAACACGCTTGGGATAGCAATTTTTTTAGATTTTGATAAAATAGAGGGCAAAGACTAGAATAAATGCAGGACGGGGAGACCCGCCCGATTGTGGAGGAACCTTATGGAAAACAGACCAGGCAGGGTGCTGGCGATCCATGACCTTTCGGGGTTCGGGCGCTGCTCCCTCACGGTGATCCTGCCGATCCTGTCGGCGATGGGGGTACAGGTCTGCCCGCTGCCCACGGCGGTGCTCAGCACCCACACGGGAAACCTGGGGGACGTGGAGATGCGCGACCTGACCGACTTCATCGCCCCCGCGCTGGCGCACTATGAGCGGCTGGGCATCGACTTTGAGTGCGTGTACACCGGCTTTCTCGGCGGGGCGGGGCAGATCGACTCCTGCCTGCGGGCGCTGGCGCTCTATCCAAAGGCGCTGGCGGTGGTGGACCCGGTGATGGGCGACCACGGAAAAGCGTACCGCACCATGAACGCCGACATGATCCGGCGGATGGGGGAGCTGGTGGCGGGGGCCGACGTGATCACCCCCAACCTGACCGAGGCGTGCATGCTGCTGCACGAGGATTACCGCTTCGAGCCGCTGACGCGCACGCAGGCCAAGAGCATGCTGGCCCGCCTTTGCGAGCTCGGACCGAAGTACGCGGTGATCACCGGGGTGCAGATGGCCGACGGGAAGATCGCCAACCTCGGGTTTGACCGGGAACGCGGCAGCTACTGGATGGTGGGGTGCGACTACACGCCGGTGAGCTACCCGGGGACGGGGGACATGTTCGCCAGCGTCCTGGTCGGCGGCTTCCTGCGCGGGGACAGCCTGCCCATCGCGATGGCGCGCGCGACCGGGTTTTTGGAGCGCACCATCAAAAACACCTTCAGCTACAGCAGCGACCCCCGCTTCGGCGTGATGTTCGAGCGGGACATCGGGCTGCTGGAGAGCCGCGAGGTCAGCAAGAGCTTCAGCCTGCTCTAAACACATTTGGTCCTTTCGCCACAACATGTATTCCGGGGAGGGCTTACTATGGAAAACACGCAGGAGAAACGGAAATTCAACACCTACGACATTGTGCTGGTGGGCGTGATGGCGGCGGTGGTCTTTGCGGCAAACTTTCTTTCCATCCCGATCGGAGATGTGACAAGAATCCACTTCGGCAACGTGTTCTGCGTGCTGTCGGGTATTTTGCTCGGCGCGGTGCGCGGGGGACTTTGCGCGGGACTGGGCGGCTTCTTTTACGATCTGACCAACCCGCTCTATGCGGCGGAAGCGCCGCTGACGTTCATCATGAAATTCGTGATCGGCTTTTTCGCGGGCCTGATCGCCAACCGGGGCGGCAGGCAGGGCAAAAAGATGGGCTCCAACATCCTCGGCGCGTGCGTGGGGAGCGTCAGCTACATCGTGCTGTATCTGGTTAAAAATTTCATCGAGCAGTATTTCCTGATTAAGAATCCCATGCCCACCGTCATGGCGCTGCTGGCGACCAAGGCGGGTGCGTCGCTGCTCAACGCGTTGCTGGCCGTGGTGGTGGCGGTGCTGCTCGCACCGGCCTTCCACACGGTGCTGGAGCGCTCGGGGATATGGAGAAAAATTACAAAATAGTAGTCTCTTTTTGTGGGGCTGTCCGCTCCAAACCCTGAGGTCTTTTCTTTGTTTGAAAGAAAAGACCCAAAAGAAGCAAACAAAGGAGGGGACGCCCCTCCTTTGAGACCACCCCACGCGCGACCACGCGCGGACTATACACATTTGCGCTCGCCGCGAAATGCGAAGCCCCGCTCCGGTTTTCCGGAGCGGGGCTTTTTGCCCGCGCAGGACACTGATTGCAACGACGATTGTGCGTTTCCCCGCGCAGGGGGTCTCCCTCGTCGGAGCTTTCCCGATCGGTTTCCAAAGGACTTAGTCCTTTGGAAACCAAAAATAAACCCGAAAGGGGGTCCAACGTCTTAAAAGGCGTCTAGGGAAACGGCTCGTTTCTAGCCCGTGAGGCGCACCGCTCGCAAAGCGAGCCTGCATTTTTGGTCGGGCGCCAAAAATGCGTGCGCCTAACTGCCCGCACCCGCCAAAGGGGCGTCGCCCCCTTGGAACCCTTTTACTTAGAACGCGGGGTAAACAGCTCCGCTGTGAGTTCGCTTTGCTTCGCGAACCGGCAGCGGCACCCTGCCGTCAATCTGCCTAAATCCGATTGGAAGCGTCAAAGGGCTTCTCTGCTTTCTGCTGATTTTTGCCGAAACGGGGAAAAACCATTGAATTTTACCTGGCGATGGTTTACACTGGATAAGTAGTGAATTTAAACCGACAGGCAGTACCGGAGGAAACACAATGGCGTTTTTCACCCGCTCTCTCATCGGCAGCCCCTTCTCCCATATGCGGGAAAGCTGTAAGCTGGCGGACTGCCTCCCGGCTCAGATTCGATAGGCGCATAGCAGGACTGCGACCCCTTTAGTGGGCCGCAGTCCTTTTACGTTTTGAATACGAAAGGATGGATGCAGGATGTCGAAAAAGGTTGCGGTCATCATGGGCAGCGACAGCGACTGGGGGATCGTCAAGGCCGCGGTCGAGACGCTGAAGGAATATGGGGTACCGGTGGAGGCGCACGTCATGAGCGCGCACCGCACGCCCGAGCTCGCCTGCTCCTTCGCCGCCAATGCCCGGGAGAACGGCTTCGGGGCGATCATTGCGGCGGCGGGCAAGGCCGCGCACCTGGCCGGGGTGCTCGCGGCGCACACCACCCTGCCGGTGATCGGGATTCCGGTGAAAAGCTCCACACTCGACGGGCTGGACGCGCTGCTGGCGACGGTGCAGATGCCAAGCGGGATCCCGGTGGCGACTGTGGCCATCGACGGGGCGAAGAACGCCGCGCTGCTGGCCATCCAGATTCTGGCGGTGAGCGACGGGGAGTTGGAAACGAAGCTCGCGGCGATGAAGAAGGAAATGACCGAAGGGGTCGTCAAAAAGGACCAGAAGCTGCAGGAGCAGTACTAATACATAAACAATATAAGACGATACAGGAGGAAGCAAGCATGAAAAAGTTGGAGCAGCTGTACGAGGGAAAAGCGAAAAAGGTCTTTAAGACCGACGACCCGGAGCTTTACATCGTCGATTACAAGGACGACGCCACCGCCTTCAACGGCGAGAAGAAGGGCACCATCATGGGCAAGGGGGTCATCAACAACCGGGTGAGCAACCACCTGATGAAAATGCTCGAGACCCACGGCATCCCCACCCACTTTGTCGAGGAGATTTCCGAGCGCGAGACGGTGGTCAAGAAAGTCACCATCGTGCCGCTCGAGGTCATCGTGCGCAACATTGCCGCCGGCAGCCTTTCCAAGCGCCTGGGCCTGCCCGAGGGCACCAAGATGAAATCCACCGTGCTCGAATATTCCTATAAGGACGACGCGCTGGGCGACCCGATGGTCAACGACTACCACATCGCCGCCATGGGCCTGGCCACCAAGGAGGAGCTCGAGACCATCGCGGGCTACGCGCTGAAGGTCAACGAAATCCTCAGCGAGTACCTGAAGGACCTGAACATCGAGCTGATCGACTTCAAGCTGGAGTTCGGCAAGACCTCGGACGGCACCATCATCCTGGCCGACGAGATTTCTCCGGACACCTGCCGCTTCTGGGATTCCACCACCGGCGAAAAGCTGGACAAGGACCGCTTCCGCCGCGACATGGGCGGGGTCGAGGACGCTTACAAGGAAGTCATGAAGCGCCTGCTGGGCGAATAAGGGAGGCCTGCGCATGCAAAACGAGAAGCTACACGAGGAATGCGGGGTATTCGGCATCTACGACCGCAGCGGCGAGGACGAGGTGGCGGCCAAGACCTACCTGGCGCTCTACGCGCTGCAGCACCGCGGGCAGGAGACCTGCGGGATCGTGGTCAACGACGAGGGCGTCATGCGCTCGCACAAGGACCGCGGACTGGTGCCCGACGTGTTTGGGCACGGCGCGCTCGAGCGGCTTGGCAAGGGGCAGATCGCCATCGGGCATGTGCTCTACGCCGCCAAGCCGGTCCAGTCGCGCTCGAGCGCGCAGCCGCTGATGGTGCGCCACGTCAAGGGGCCGATGGCCCTGGGCACCAACGGGGCGCTGGTCAACGCCCACGAGCTGCGCGAGGAGATCGAGCGCAGCGGCGGCATTTTCCACACCGACACCGACGCCGAGGTCATCTCCTACATGATCACCCGCGAGCGGCTGAGTGCCCCTTCGATCGAGGTCGCGGTCGAGCGCGCGGTGCCGAGACTTCGCGGCGCCTTCTCGATGGTGATCTCCTCGCCCACCAAGCTGATCGCGGTGCGCGACCCATGGGGCTTTCGGCCGCTGTCGATGGGCAGGATCGGGGACGATCAGATCGTCTTCGCCTCCGAGACCTGCGCCTTCGACAGCATTGGGGCCACCTTCGTGCGGGACCTGCGTCCCGGCGAGATCGTGGTGGTGGACCCGAAGGGCGAGCGCTCGATCGAGACGCACTGCGGCCGCAGGGGCAACGTCTGCGTCTTTGAATATGTCTACTTCGCGCGGCCCGACTCGGTGATCGAGGGGGCGAGCGTACATATGGCCCGCCAGCGCGCGGGGGCGTTCCTGGCCAAGGAGCATCCCGTAGAGGCGGATGTGGTCATTGGCGTGCCGGACAGCGGGCTGGACGCCGCGATGGGCTACGCCCGCGAGAGCGGGATCCCCTATGGGGTGGGCTTCATCAAGAACCGCTATGTCGGGCGCACCTTCATCCAGCCCACCCAGATGGAGCGCGAGGCGCTGGTGCGGATCAAATTAAACGCCGTGGCCGCCACCGTCAAGGATAAGCGGGTGGTGATGGTGGACGACTCGATCGTGCGCGGCACGACCACCGCCCACATCGTCGAGCTGCTGCGCGCCGCGGGCGCCAGGGAGGTGCATATGCGCATCTCCTCCCCGCCCTTTATGAACCCCTGCTATTTCGGTACCGACATCGACAGCCGGGACAAGCTGATCGCCTGCCGGCTCTCGCTGCCCGAGATCGCCAGGGAGACCGGGGTGGACTCGATCGGGTTTTTGAGCGTGCCCGACGTCGAGCGGATCGCCGAGGGGGCGCACTGCGGCTTCTGTACCGGGTGCTTCACCGGCAAATATCCCATCGAGGTGCCGGCCGAGATGCCCGCCAATAAGTTCGACTGCCCGATCCCCGAATCGGTCAAGAACAAGAAAAAATAGAGGACCCGTTCTCGGGTCCGCCACACAATACATTACCGTCGCCCAGTGCGACATGGAGGACGGGACAGCTATGCAGAAAAGCTTTAGTGAAAGTTACAAGGCGGCCGGGGTGGACGTCACCGCGGGCTACCGTGCGGTGGAGCTGATGAAGCAGCACGTCGCGCGCACCATGACCGCCGGCTCGATCGACGGGATCGGCGGCTTTGGCGGGATGTTCGAGCTGGACATGACGGGGCTCACCCGCCCGGTGCTGGTCAGCGGGACCGACGGGGTGGGCACCAAGCTGCGCCTCGCCCAGATCGCGGACAAGCACGACACCATCGGGATCGACTGCGTGGCGATGTGCGTCAACGACATCATCTGCTGCGGGGCGAAGCCGCTGCTCTTCCTCGATTACCTGGCGGTGGGCAAAAACGTCCCCGAGCGGGTCGCCGAGATCGTTTCGGGCGTGGCGGAGGGCTGCGTGCAGGCGGGCTGCGCCCTGGTGGGCGGCGAGACCGCCGAGATGCCCGGCTTCTACGGCGTCGACGAATACGACCTGGCCGGCTTCTCGGTCGGGGTGGTGGACCGCGCAAAGGTCCTGGACAAGACTGCGATTTGCCCCGGCGACGCGATCGTCGGGCTCTCCTCGAGCGGGGTGCATTCCAACGGCTTCTCGCTGGTGCGCAAGGTGTTCGGGATCGGGGAGGACCGCTCGTTTGATAAGCAGGTCCCCGAGCTCTCGGGTTCCCTGCTCGGGACCCTGCTGACCCCGACCAGGATTTATGTGAAGCCGATGCTCGCCCTTTTTGAAAAAATAGCGGTCAAGTCGGTCTGCCACGTCACCGGCGGCGGGTTTTATGAGAACATCCCGCGCGCGCTGACCAAGGACGTGAACGCCGTCATCCACAAGGGCAGCTTCCCGCTGCCCCCCATCTTCCCCCTGATCCAGAAGGAGGGGAACATCCCCGAACGGGACATGTACAACACCTTCAACATGGGGATCGGCATGATCGCCGTCCTGCCCGCCGCGCAGGCGGACGAGGCGGTGCGCATTCTAAATGGGTGCGGCGAGCGCGCGCAGATCATCGGCGAGGTCATGGCGGGCGACGGCTCGGTCGTGCTGGATTAAACGCCCGGGGAGCGGGCGCGGAAGGGAAATGATCGAAGTGGTAAACGTGGCGGTACTGGTGTCGGGCGGCGGGACCAACCTGCAGGCCCTCATCGATGCGCAGGCGGCGGGCAAGCTGCCCCACGTCAATTTTGTCTGCGTGCTCTCCTCCAAGGAGGGGGCGTATGCCCTGCAGCGGGCCGGGGCCGCCGGGATCCCGGCCGAGGTGGTGCCGAGAAAGGCCTACCCCGGCAAGGAGGAATATTCCCGCGCGCTGGATGAGGCGCTTTCGCGGTACGGGGCGAAAATCGTCGTCCTGGCGGGTTTTTTGTGTATCCTTTCGGGAGAATTTTGCAAAAAATATACAAATAGGATCATTAATGTCCATCCCTCGCTGATCCCGTCGTTTTGCGGCGACGGCTTTTACGGGCTGCGGGTGCACGAGGCGGCGCTGGCGTATGGCGTCAAGGTGAGCGGCGCGACGGTGCACTTTGTCAACGAGATCACCGACGGGGGAAGGATCATCCTGCAAAAGGCGGTGCCGGTGCTGGAGGGGGACACTCCCGAGACGCTGCAGCGCCGGATCATGGAGCAGGCGGAATGGGAGCTGCTGCCCAGGGCGGTGGAGCTCGTCTGCGAGCAGGCAGAAGGGGAGGTAAGCTAAATGAAATGTGAGAGCTTTTATGAGCTGCTGCGCGGCAACGATTATCCCGGGCGGGGGATCATGATCGGGCGCAGTAAGGACGGGGAAAAGGCGGTCATCGCCTATTTCATCATGGGCCGCAGCGAGAACAGCCGCAACCGGGTGTTCGTCGAGGACGGCGGCGGACTGCGCACCCAGGCGCACGACCCGCAGAAAATGGTGGACCCCTCGCTGGTGATCTATTCCCCGGTACGGGTTTTGGGGGAGACCACCATCGTCACCAACGGGGACCAGACCGATACGGTCTATGAGTTTTTAAAGAACGGGAGGACCTTCGAGGAGGCGCTGCGCACCCGCACCTTCGAGCCGGACGGGCCGAACTTCACCCCCCGCATCTCCGGGGTGCTCAGGGGATTCGACTACAAGCTCTCAATCCTCAAGAGCGCCGAGGGGGACGAGCGGGCGGCGCGGCGGTACTTCTACGAGTACCAGGACCCCATCCCCGGGCAGGGGCATTTCATCCACACCTACCGCTGTGACGGCAACCCCATCCCCTCCTTCGAGGGGGAGCCCGAGCTGGTGGCAATCGAGGACGACATCGACGGGTTCACCGAACGGGTGTGGGAGAGCCTCAATGAACAGAACAAGGTCTCCCTCTTCGTGCGCTTCATCGACGTTCGCACCGGGCAGACCGACAACCAGATCGTCAACAAACATCAGTAAGGGAGAGGAGTGTCTGCCATGGCGAAGGAACTGGAACTCAAATACGGCTGCAACCCCAACCAAAAGCCGTCGAAAATTTTCATGAAGCAGGGCGAGCTGCCCATCGAGGTGTTAAACGGCAAGCCGGGGTACATCAATTTCCTCGACGCCTTCAACAGCTGGCAGCTGGTGCGCGAGCTGAAAGCGGCCACCGGGCTGCCGGCGGCCGCCTCCTTCAAGCACGTCAGCCCCGCCGGGGCGGCGCTGGGGCTGCCGCTGAGCGATACGCTGAAAAAAATCTACTTTGTGGACGACATGGAGCTCTCCCCGCTTGCCTGCGCCTATGCCAGGGCCCGCGGGGCGGACCGGATGTCCTCCTACGGGGACTGGGCCGCGCTCAGCGACGTCTGCGACGAGCAGACCGCGCGGATCATCGCCCGCGAGGTGTCCGACGGGGTGATCGCCCCCGGCTACACCGACGCGGCGCTGGAAATCCTTAGGGCTAAGCGCAAGGGCGGCTACAACGTGGTTAAAATCGACCCCGGCTACGTCCCGGCGCCGGTCGAGCACAAGGACGTTTTCGGCGTCACCTTCGAGCAGGGGCGCAACGAGCTGAAAATTGATGAGAAGCTGCTCGAAAACGTGGTGACCAAAAACAAGGACATTCCGGAGACTGCCAGGCGCGACCTGATCGTCTCGCTGATCACCCTCAAATACACCCAGTCCAACTCGGTCTGTTACTGCAAGGACGGGCAGGCAATCGGCGTGGGCGCGGGGCAGCAGTCCCGGGTGCACTGCACCCGGCTGGCCGGCAACAAGGCGGACTTCTGGTACCTGCGCCAGCATGAGCGGGTGCTCGCGCTCCCCTTTAGGGAAGGCATCCGCCGGGCGGACCGGGACAACACCATCGACGTGTACATCTCGGACGACTATCTGGACGTGCTGCGCGACGGCGCCTGGCAGCAGTTCTTCACCCTGCGCCCCGAGCCGCTGACGCGGGAAGAGAAGGCCGCGTGGCTCGCCACCATGGGCGGCGTGTCGCTCGGGTCGGACGCGTTCTTCCCCTTCGGGGACAACATCGAGCGCGCGCACCGCAGCGGCGTGCAGTACATCGCGCAGCCGGGCGGGTCGATCCGGGACGACAATGTGATCGAGACCTGCGATAAGTACGGCATGGCGATGGCCTTTACCGGGATCCGGCTGTTCCACCACTAAAATCTGCGCAATCCCCAGAAAGGAATGGACATTTTCATGAAGGTACTGATTGTGGGCGGCGGCGGGCGCGAGCATGCCATCGCCCTGGCGATAGCAAGGAGCCCGGGCGTGGAAAAGCTCTACTGCGCGCCCGGCAACGCCGGGACGGCGGCGCTCGGCGAAAATGTGCCCATCGGCGCGACCGACCTTGACAAAATGGTCGCCTTCGCGAAGGAGCAGAAGATCGACTTTGTGGTGGTCGCGCCCGACGACCCGCTGGCGCTCGGGATGGTGGACCGGCTCGAGGAGGCGGGGATCCCCGCCTTCGGCCCCACGGCGGCGGCTGCCGCCATCGAGGGGAGCAAGGTGTTCGCCAAGGATTTGATGAAGCGCTACCACATCCCCACCGCCGGCTATGAGGTATTCGCGGACCCGCGTCAGGCGCTGGACTACATCCGGGCGCAGGGGAAGTACCCGGTCGTCATCAAGGCGGACGGGCTGGCGCTGGGCAAGGGCGTCATCATCGCGGGCAGTGAGGAAGAGGCGCGGGAAGGCCTGCGCTCGATCATGGAGGACAAAATCTTCGGCGCGAGCGGCAACCGGGTGGTGATCGAGGAATTCCTCACCGGGCCCGAGGTGTCGGTGCTCGCCTTCACCGACGGGAAGACCCTGGTGCCGATGGTTTCCTCGATGGACCACAAGCGCGCCCTGGACGGGGACCGCGGCCCCAACACCGGCGGTATGGGCACCGTTGCCCCCAACCGGTATTACACCCCCGAGGTGGCGAAGGCGTGTATGGAAACGATCTTCCTGCCCACCGTCGAGGCGATGAACCGGGAGGGGCGCACCTTCAAGGGGTGCCTTTACTTCGGGCTGATGCTCACCCCCGAAGGCCCCAAGGTGATCGAATACAACTGCCGCTTCGGCGACCCCGAGACCCAGGTGGTGCTCCCGCTCTTGGAAAGTGACCTGCTGGGGATCATGCAGGCGGTGCGCGACGGGCGGCTGAGTGAAGTGCCGGTGCGCTTCTCGGATGGCGCGGCGGCCTGCGTGGTGCTCGCCTCGGGCGGGTACCCGGGCAGCTACGAAAAGGGCAAGGTGATCGCGGGGCTGGGTGAAGATTTCGGCGAGGACGTCTTTATCTACCATGCCGGGACCGCCATAAAGGACGGGGAGACCGTCACCTCGGGCGGAAGGGTGCTGGGCGTGACCGCGCGGGGGAAGGACCTCGCACAGGCGCTCGCCCGCGCCTACGAGGCCGCCGGAAAGATCGACTTTGCGGGCAAACAGTACCGCACCGACATCGGTAGGAAATAAGATTTTAGCGGCAGGACTGCCGTATCGGGCATCCCCTTTCCCGCCCGCGAGGGGATGCCTTTGTTTTGAGGAGGAATGACGAATGTTTGGAAAGACGCTGGCAGCGCCGCTGGCGCTCGTGATGGCGCTCGCCCTCGCCCTGCCCGCCCCGGCCGCACAGGGGAGCGCGCAAATGGGCGGCGAGCGGGCCATCCCGCTGCCCGATCCGGCAAAAATCACCGAGGGCGGAAGCTGGGACGAAGTGGACCGCACCTTTTCAGCCGGGACGCTGAACGAAGCCCTTGCCGCGCTTAGCGGGGTGCAGGCGGTGGAACTCGGCGATTTTGAGAGCCTTTCCGATTTTTACGCCGCGGGCGGGGGCGAGCTCGGGACGACCATCTGGTTCAGTACGAAAGAGAACCGGTTTGCCTACACCTATTCGTTTTATGGCGGGCTGCTCGGCGTCAGCGCAGAGGGCGGCTATGAGCAGTACTATGGGATGTCCACTTCGGTCGCGGCGGCGAAGGAGAAGCTGCGCCGGCTGGCGCAGGGCACCCCGCCCACTCTGCCGGACCTGGGCGGGGTGGATCTGTGGCTGATCAACGACCAGGAAAAGACCGCCGCCTGGTGCGACGGGCAGGCCAGTGACGCGCTGGAGGACCTGTGCCGGGGGATGGATGACTTCGCGGCTCCAAAGCTACAACCCCGCGCCAAGGGAGTCAGTGCGATCGAATTGAAGAGCAGATACAAGACCCGGTACGAGCTGTGCCAAAACGGGATGCGCGCCGGCTGGTGGAGCATCTGCCAGCCGGTCAGGGAGCTCTACCCGGCGATGGAGGTTTCATTTCCAAAAGCAAAGTGGGACGCATTCCTCACCGAGGCCGACCGGCAGTATGCCCGCTGTGAGAAGGCGCCGCTCTGGCTCGCGATGATCAATCCCGCCAAGATCGCCGGTGCGCGGGTCTACGATGAAACCGGGCGACAGCTTTTCTCGTCAAGCGACCCCGGTTCGATCGAACCGCGGCTGTCCGGGATACGGGTAAAGCCGGGCAGCTACGAAAAAACAGAGGATACCGCGACCCTTCGCGGGTCTAAGAAAATCGAAGTCGATTTTACCGGGGGCGTACGCTACCGGCTGCTTTTTAACGATGCGGTCCTGATGCTCTTTTCCAGCGACCTTGGCTACGGTGCGCGCTACCTTCTCACAGAGGAAGGCGCCCGGAAGCTCGGGGATATCCTGGAGGGCGGCTTCCCCTACAACCCGCCGACGGGCGGCTGACAATTTTTCCAAGCGATCATAGACGGACAAGAAAAGGGGCCGCCGCAGCTTGTGCTGCGGCGGCCCGAAATGAGAGGGGGAAGGTTATATCTTCGGAGCCTCCGGCGAGACTTCGGCCTCGGGCGGATTCTCCGCGAGATAAGCGTAATAGCGTTCGAGGATGCTCGTTTCGATGAGCTGGCGCGCCTCGGGGGTGATGGGATGCACGATGTCCCGAAAGCTGCCGCTTTCGTCCTTGCGGGACGGCATGGCCACGAACAGGCGGCTCGGTCCCTCGATCACCTTGATGTCGTGGACGGCGAAGTCCCCGTCGATGGTGATCGAAACCAGCGCCTTCAGGCGCGCATCGGGATAGATGCGGCGGATTCTTACATCTGTGATGTTCATATTTTGCCTCCTAATGATGGTTGTCTGTACTGCGGGCCGCGCGCTTGCCTGATGGTAATAGTATTCGGCATAATTTTTGACGTTATTCATTTTCTGGAAGATTTTTTCACCCTCTGCTTGCAGTTTCTGGACGGAATCCGGATTTTGTGGTATAAACAAGGGGTGCAAAACTTTGGAAGGAGGGCGCGGATGAAACGGGCGTTGGTCTATGGGGTCCTGGCGTCGTTCTTTTTCGCCTTTACCTTCGTGTTCAACCGGAGCATGAACCTCTCGGGCGGGGACTGGATGTGGAGCGCCGCGCTGCGCTTTCTGTTCATGCTGCCCATGCTGGCGCTGATTCTCCGCCGGGGCGGGCGGATGCAAGCGGTGCTGCAGGCGGTGCGGCGCGACCCGAAAAATTGGCTGCTCTGGAGCACGGTGGGCTTCGGGCTGTTTTACGCGCCGCTGAGCTGGGGCTCGGTCTATGGGGAATCCTGGTTTGTCGCGGCCTGTTGGCAGGTGACCATTGTGGCGGGGGTGCTGCTCACCCCGCTCTTCGGGCAGAGGATACCGCTGAAGAACCTGGGGATGTCCTGCGTCATCCTGCTGGGGGTCCTGCTGCTGCAGGTGCGCCCGGGCGATAAGCAAGGCGCGGAGCAGACGGTGGCGGCTCTGCTGCTGATCCTGCTGGCCGCCTTCTGCTACCCCTTGGGCAACCGCAAGATGATGGAGCACTGCCCGCAGGAGCTCTCCACCGTGCAGCGGGTCTTCGGCATGACCGTCTGCAGTCTGCCGTTCTGGCTCATGCTCTCGCTGCTGGCACTGCTGCGCAGCGGCTTGCCGCCGGTGGGGCAGGTGGCGCAGTCGGGCGCGGTGGCCCTCTTCTCGGGGTGCGTGGCGACCATCCTCTTCTTCCGGGCGACCGACCTGTGCCGGGGCGATCCGCGCAGGCTGGCCCTGATCGAGGCGACCCAGTCGGGCGAAGTGGTCTTTACCCTGTTCGGCGGGGTGCTGCTGCTCGGCGACCCGCTGCCGGGCGCGGCGGGCCTTGGGGGAATTTTGCTGATCGTGGGCGGAATGGTGGGCAGCAGCCTGGTTTCAGCCAAACGGTGAGGCTTTTGCGCCTAAAAATGTTTATTTTCCCACCGCTTCGCAATATAATAGATAAGATGGAATATTGAATCTGTATTGGAGTTGACAGCCATGCGCGTACCGGCGGATATTTTGGAAGGCAAGCGGCACATACATTTTATCGGGATCGGCGGATCGGGAACCTTCCCGCTCGCCCAGATCCTGCTCAAGCGGGGATATGAAATTTCCGGCTCGGACAACAATCCGGGCGACACCATCGAGCTGGAAAAAAGTATGGGTATGAAGGTGATGATGGGCCAGGACCCGAAAAATATCGAGGGGGCGGACGCGATCGTCTATTCCGCCGCCATCATGGAGGACAATCCCGAGCTGATCGCCGCGAAAGCGAGCGGCAAGCCGGTACTCGAGCGCAGCGAGCTGCTCGGGCTGATTACCTCGCAGTATCAAAACTGTATCGGGATCAGCGGCACCCATGGCAAGACCACCACCACCGCCCTGCTCACCCACATCCTGCTCGCGGCGGGCGCGGACCCGAGCGCGGTCATCGGCGGCAAGCTGCGCGAGATCGGCGGCAACGGCCGGGTGGGGCAGAGCGAGAACCTGGTGGTCGAGAGCTGCGAGTTCGTGGACACCTTCCTGCACCTCTACCCGGACATCGCGGTGATCCTCAATGTGGACGAGGACCATCTCGACTACTTTAAAAACCTGGAAAACATCATTTGCTCCTTCCACAAGTTCGCGTCCCTGGCGACCAGGTGTGTGATCGCGAACGGGGACGACGAAAACACCTGCCGCGCTCTGGAAGGCCTTTCCCAGCGGGTGGTCACCTTCGGGCTGGGGGACAAAAACGACTGGCAGGCGAAAGAGGTCGCGAAGGACCCCGAGGGCGCGGGATACCGTTACGCGCTTTACCATGGCGGGGCGCGGGTCTGCGAGGTCCTCACTGCGGTGCCGGGCGAGCACAACGTCTCAAACTCCTTAGCGGCCATCGCCTGCGCCTGCGAGAGCGGGGTGGATCCCGCCGAGGCGGCAAAGCATGTCGGCAGCTTCACGGGCGCGGGGCGGCGCTTCGAGATCCTGGGCGAGCGAAACGGGGTCACCATCGCGGACGACTACGCCCACCATCCCAAGGAGATCGAGGTGACGCTGCGCGCCGCGCGCGCCATGGGCTACCGCCGGGTATGGGCGGTGCACCAGCCCTTTACCTATTCGCGCACCGCGCTGCTGCTCGAGGATTTTGCCAAGGCCCTCTCGCTGGCCGACCGGGTGGTCCTCTCCGAGATCATGGGCGCCAGGGAGTACAATACCTATGATATCTACGCCAAGGACCTCGCCGAAAAGATCGAGGGATGCGTATGGTTTGAAACGTTCCCCGAGATCGCTAGGTACGTGATGGAAAACGCCGGGGAGGGCGATTTGGTGATCACCCTCGGCTGCGGCGATGTTTATAAATGCGCCAAGCTGATGCTGCAAGAATAAAAAGTGCCCGGGCCGCAAGGCCCGGGCACTTTTTGAGAGTACAAAAGACCGTTAGTATAGGTTACTAACGGTCGTCTTTTTGCTGTTTTTTAAAAGGAGCGGCAGGTTTTTAGCCCGCCCCTTCCGAATTTATCCTAATTATATCCTGTTTTGGAACGGATTTCAAGTCGAAACGGCTTTTTTCGCCGAATCCCTCACAATGGAAGAC
>SLUK01000010.1 GCA_004340125.1 Harryflintia acetispora
TCTTTGGTGTCGGGCCGCGCCCGACGCGTTTCCCGGGCTTTTTAACAAACCCCGCCTCCCGAGGGAGGTAAGTTTTATTATATCACCCCGCTGCCTTTCTTGTCAACCCTTTCCTTTCACCCTTTCGGGCTCAAGATCACGGCCTCCCGCCGGACAGCTTATTTATATTAGCATAGGGTTGTCCGGTTTGTCAAGTATATTTTCCCTTGTTTTTCAAGAAAATTTTACTTTAATTTACGCCGGAAACACATTACCTGCTTCCCGGCGTAAATCAAAGCTATTCCTGTCGCAATCAGTCGGCGTGCGACGTATCCTTAAAGAGCAGGGAGATCACCCAGATTCCCGCCAGCGCCACCAGGGTATAGATGATCCGGCTGAGAACCGCCGCCTGTCCGCCGAACATCCAGGCGACCAGGTCGAACTGGAAGATCCCGATGGCGCCCCAGTTGAGCGCTCCGATGATGACCAGAATCAATGCAATTTTATCAAGCATACTGTAAAACTTCCTTTCCCAATTGCTTTTCGCTAGTAGTATGGTCCAGTTGTTTCCATTTATTCAGACGTGCTGCTGCGCGGGAGAATAGATTTCCTGAATCTGCCCGAGCGCGGTTTTGGACAGCGAAAAAATTTCAAACTGCTCGTTCGAGTTCCCGGTGATGGGGATCGAGATGGCCGCCTCCCCCCGCAGCTGTGCCAGAAAGCGGGCGGCGGGCTTTATACGGGTGTAATCCATCGCGGAAAAGTCGGTCTGGACCATATTGACGATCCGCTCAAAGAGCGCGTCGCTTTCCTCGGTCAGGATCAGCTCCCCATGCTGGTTGATCAACGAGCATGCGAGCTCCCCCATCACCCGGGCGCGCCCGAGCTCCCCATCGGGATAGCCGCCATAGGTCATTACCTCATAGAAGAGGCTGCCCGAAAGCTGCTGGTTTCCCGCCTCCAGGGTGGTGCCCACGTTCCCGCCGCTGAGCGTCAGGGGGGCATTCAGCCGGTAGCGCACCCCGCCGAGCAGGTCGATAAGGTCGATGACGTTCTGCTTATTCATCTTAATATACCGGTCGATCTGTACCCCAAGGTCGTCCGCCAGCTCGCCCGATACCCGCTTGACCCCGGCATATTCATAGAGGTTGTCGATTGATAGGGTGTTGTTATTGATTTCCAGCAGCGTCCGCCCGGGCAGGGCGAGCACTGGAATCTGCCCGCGCACCGGATCAAAACGGATCAGCAGGAAGCTGTCCTCCTCTTCGGGGGAGGCGCGCTCGATCACGACCAGGAGGTTGAGCGCATCCTCGTTCGAGGGCAGATAGGCGCCCTGATACTCATTCGTGTCCAAATCCCGGTGCATCTGAGGCGGCACGAAGAGGACGACCAGCATGGCCGCCACCGCCAGCACCAGAAAGCCGGCCGCGAAGGACAGCAGGAAGTAACGCACCGTCAATCTTTTTTGATTCATCCGCCCCGCTCCTTTTGATCCGAATAAGAATAGCATGGTCCGCCCAAAACGAAAAAATACAGCTTTTTGCCTTTGGCGCTCAGACAAATCCTGTTAAAACCTTGCGCGGCGGCGGTATTCTATGCTAAACTTGTGTTTGTTCGACGATTCATATGTTTAAGGAGGGAGTTCCTTTATGATACAACTCAAAGAAGGCGGCGCCTTCATCAAAAACGGCGCCGAAATCCTGGATGATGGCCAGTGCGCGGGGCTGGACAGCCGGCAGCTGCGGCAGAATACCATCGCCTATTCGATTTTAAAAAGCCACAACACCGCAGAGGACATGCAGAACCTGAAGCTCAAGTTTGACGCGATGGCCTCCCACGACATCACCTATGTCGGGATCATCCAGACCGCCCGGGCCAGCGGGCTGCGCGAGTTCCCGCTGGAGTACGTGCTGACCAACTGCCACAACAGCCTGTGCGCGGTGGGCGGCACCATCAACGAGGACGACCACCTCTTCGGCCTTAGTGCCGCGCGCAAATACGGCGGAATTTATGTCCCGGCCCATCAGGCGGTCATCCACCAGTACATGCGGGAGATGGAGGCCGGCTGCGGGCGGATGATTTTGGGTTCGGACAGCCACACCCGCTACGGGGCGCTGGGCACCATGGCCATCGGCGAGGGCGGGCCGGAGCTGGTCAAGCAGCTGCTCGGGCGCACCTACGACATCGCCCTGCCGCAGGTGGTGGCAGTTTACCTCACAGGGGCCCCCCGGCCGGGGGTCGGGCCGCAGGACGTGGCGCTGGCCATCATCGGAGCGGTCTTCAAAAACGGTTATGTCAAAAACAAGGTCATGGAGTTCATCGGGGACGGGATCCAGAACCTCGGGATGGAATACCGCAACGGGATCGACGTGATGACCACCGAGACCACCTGCCTCTCCTCGGTCTGGATGACCGACGAAAGGACGCGCGAATATTTAAAGGAACACGGGCGCGAAGAAATGTACCGTCCCCTCTCTCCAAACGGGACCGCCTACTATGACGGGCTGGTGACGGTGGACCTCTCGAAGGTCAAGCCAATGATCGCCCTGCCCTTCCACCCCTCGAACACCTATACTATTGAGGAGCTTTGCGCCAACCTCTCGGACATCCTCCACGAGGTCGAGCTCACCGCCAAGCGGCAGCTCGGGAACCCGGACCTCCGGTTTTCGCTGCAGGACAAGATCCGCGGCGGGCGGCTGGTGGTGGACCAGGGTGTCATCGCCGGATGCGCGGGCGGAACCTTCGACAACATCTGCTGCGCGCGGGACATCCTGCGCGGACATTCGATCGGCAGCGGGGAGTTTTCGCTGAGCGTCTACCCCTCCAGCCAGCCGACCTTCCTCTCGCTGGTGGAAAACGGCGCGATCGCCGATTTGATGACCAGCGGCGCGACGGTGCGCAGCGCCTTCTGCGGGCCCTGCTTCGGCGCCGGGGACGTGCCCGCCAACGGCGCGCTGAGCGTGCGCCATTCGACGCGCAACTTCCCCAACCGCGAGGGCTCCAAGCCGGGAGAGGGACAGATTTCCTCGGTCGCGCTGATGGACGCGCGCTCGATCGCGGCCACCGCCATGAATGGCGGCGTGCTCACCGCGGCCGATACGCTGGACATTGATTATCAAAGTCCCGCATACAAGTTTAACGGCGAGGTTTACAAAAACCGCTGCTACTACGGCTTCGGCAAGGCGCGCCCCGAAGAGGAGCTGCGCTTTGGGCCGAACATCACCGACTGGCCCCACATGCCCGCCCTGACCGAGCATCTGCTGCTGAAGGTCGCCTCCTTCATCACCGACCCGGTCACCACCACCGACGAGCTGATCCCCTCGGGCGAAACCTCGTCCTACCGCTCGAACCCCGAGCGTCTGAGCGAATTCGCCCTCTCGCGCAAGGACCCCGCCTATGTGGGCGAGGCCAAGGAGGTGCGCGCTTTCGAGCGGCTGCGCGAGGAGGGGCAGGACCCCTTTGGCGGCGGGCTGCAGGGACTGCTCGAAGAGATCAAAAAGCTCGACAGTGGAGTGGACAGCAAGGAAATCGGGATCGGTTCGCTGGTCTACGCCGTCAAACCGGGCGACGGCTCGGCGCGCGAGCAGGCGGCTTCCTGCCAGAAGGTGCTCGGCGGCTGGGCGAACATCGCGCAGGAATATGCCACCAAGCGCTACCGCTCCAACCTGATCAACTGGGGCATGCTTCCCCTGCTGCTCGAGGGCGAGCCGAAGTTCGGGCGCTGCGACTGGATTTATATCCCCAATGTGCGCACGGCGGTGGAAAAGCGCCTGGAAACCATCGAGGGCTACGTCTTGGCGGACGGAGATGCGGTTCCTCTCAAGCTGTCTCTGGGCAGCCTGACCGACGACGAACGCCAGATCATCCTGGACGGATGCCTGATCAATTATTATAAGAACCACTGACCCGGCGGTGGGAGCGCCGCCTGAAACCATATGCCGGCCTCCACGCCGGCGTACCAAGTATCTTTCGGTCTAAAGTTGCGCCAGCAACTTAGATGCCGACGTTTACGCCGGCGTAGAACAGTCTTTCGGTCTAAAATAATTGCGTCAGCAATTATTTAGATGCCGGTGGGTAACCACCGGCGTAGGCAGAGTAGGCAGCCAAGCGTAAAGTGTCCCGCGGACGGGGAGTTGCCGCGGGAACGAAAAGCGAATAGCTTGCGGTTTGGCTGCCGCATCCCGCTGTTAGTGAAAGGTGTTAGAACGGGACGCGGCGCGTCCTCGACGATGCCTCAATCTAAATACGGGAACGGCCTGCCTTTTACCAGCGTAAAGGCAGGCTTTTCATTTTTGAAGGAGGTATCGTCACCATGCTGGAATCCATCCGACTCTCGTACCGTTCCCTGCGCGAGGCGCGCACCCTGACCACCATGTCCATCCTGATCGCCCTCGGGCTGCTGCTCGGGCTCGTCACCCTGGTGCCCAACGAATTCCTCAAAATCGGCCTGGGCTTCACCGTCACCTCGGCGATGGGCTTCCTCTTCGGGCCAGTGCCCGCCTGCCTGGGGGCCGGGGCGATCGATGTGCTGCGCTTTTTCCTGCGCCCCACCGGCCCCTATTTCTTCGGCTTCACCTTCAACGCCCTGCTCACCGGCACCATCTACGGGCTGCTGCTCTACCATAGACGCCCCACCTTCTGGCGCTGTCTGCTGACCAAGGGGGTGGTCTCGCTGACGGTCAACGTCATCCTCTCCACACTCTGGCTGGCGGTGCTTTACGGACAGGCAATCAACGTGCTGCTGCCGGTGCGGCTCATAAAAAACGCCGTCGCCCTGCCGGTGGAGGCGGCAATCATGTTCTTCATCTTAAAGACCATGGAGCGGGTGCGGCAGGTGCAGCGAAAATAACCGGTCTATAAAAAGTGCCCCGGGTCAACGACCCGGGGCACTTTTTCTGCTTTCACCGCTTTTGCCGTGGTTATGCCTGCTTCCACCGGCAAAGCCTCTGCGCTAGCAGGTCCACGCCGAGGAAGAGCAGCGCGCCGACCAAAGAGATCAGCACGATCCCGCCGTACATCCCGAGATAATCAATCCGCGACCAGCAGTCCAGGATGTAGTAGCCGATCCCCCGGTCGGTCCCGTAGCCTTCGACCAGGAAGAGCAGTGCCAGCGCGGTGCCCACCCCCAGGCGCAGGCTGGTCAGCAGCGCCGGGAGCAGCGCGGGCAGGGTGATCTGCCAGAAGCTCTGCCACCGGCTCGCCCCGGCGCTGCGCGCCAGGGCGTAGAGGGCGGGGTCGGTCTCCTTTGCGGCATCCCGGGCCGCCACCGTCACCGGGAAAACCACGCTGAGAAAGATGATCATCACCTTCGAGCCGTCCCCAAGCCCCAGCAGCAGCATGGCCACCGGCAGCAGCGCGCTCTTGGGCACCGGATAGGCAAAATAGAGGACCGGATCGAGCGCGCGCCCGAGCGCTGGCAGGCGGGCCATCGCGATCCCCGTCAGCCCGCCTGCCAGCAGCGCCAGCGAAACGCCCATCCCCACCCTCCAGAGGCTGAAGAGGATATGCCCGCCGGCGCCGCAAAGCGTCTGCGGCAGGGCGCGGTAGACCGCGATGGGCCCGGGCAGCGCGCGGGTGCGGAGTGCCGCCGCCAGCAGCAGCCAGAGCAGGTTGCAGCAGAGAAACCCCAAAAGGAATTGCCGCGTCTTTTTCATCCCGCCGCCTCCCCCGCGCGGGCGGCGCGCAGCTCCTCCCCGAGCTTCGCCGCCAGCACCCGGCGGCGAAGGTCATCCGCCCCCGCCTCCGGGTTTTCGTGCAGGGCCAGAAAACGTCCGCCCGGGCCCATTACGGCGATCCGGCGCGCGAAGCAGAGCGCCTCTTCGATCTGGTGGGTGGCGAGGACCAGGGTGGCGCCGCTCTCCTGCCAAAGGCTGTGGCAGAGTGTGCGGGCCTCTGCCGCTGTACCGATGTCCAGGGCCGAAAAGGGCTCGTCGAGCAGCAGCAGCCTCGGCCGCATCAGCAGCGCGCGCGCCAGGGCCACCCGCTGCGCCTGTCCTCCGCTGAGCTCGGGCGGATACCGCCTGAGCAGCGCCGTAAGTCCCAGCCGCGCTGCCAGGGAATCCAGGGCCGCAGCGTCTTCGCCTCCCCGCAGCCGCGCCGCGAAGAGGCAGTTTTCCCGCACCGTTTTCCAGGGCAGCAGCCCGTACCCCTGCGGCACCAGTCCGATCGGGACCTTCTTCGGGGTCAGCGGCTCCCCGTCAAAACGCAGCTCCCCGCGCTCGGGGGTGAGCACCCCGCACAGGAGATGGAGCAGGGTGGTCTTCCCGCAGCCCGAGGGGCCCAGCAGCGCCAGCGACCCGCCGTCCGGCAGGGTAAACGAGAGGTCCTCGATCACCGGCGGGTCGCTGGGGCGGTAGCGGGCTTTCAGCGCCCGTACGCTGAGCATCAGCGCGGGGAGCCCAGCAGCGCGTCCGGGCTGAGGTCCCCGCTGCATAGGCCCCGCTCCGCCGCCCAGCCGATGGCGCGCTGCAAATCCTCCCGGGACGGCAGCGCGCTCGGGCGGTAGTGCGGCAGCGTGGCGGGGACACCGGCCTCCTTCGGAAAACCAGCCGCCTCGAGCAGCGCCGGGTCGATTTCCCCGGCGGGCAGGGCATTGAGCTGCCCCGCCGCCTCGTCATACGCCTCGTAAAACCGGGTAATTTCCCCGCCCTTCTTTTCGAGCGCCGTCCCGGTGAAGGCCGAAACCGCCGGATAGAGGTGGGAGGTGTTGGCGCTGCCCAAAGCGGTTGCCCCCTCCTGCAAGGCCAAGGTGCTGAACGGCTCGGGCAGCAAGACGAGCTCCACCTTGTTTTCCCGCAGCATCTGCAGCCGGTCGGGGATGCGCGGCACCAGCTCCTTTTTGAGATAGTCCGGCGGGTAGCCCTCCTCCCCGAGGATATATTCCAAAGCGTACTCGATCAGGGTGTTCTGCGAGATGGCCACCCTCTGCCCGGCCGCCCCGGCGAGGGAGCCGATCCCGCTGCCGGGGGCGGCCAGGAGCAGATAGTCCCCATCGGTCACGCCGGTAATGCGCACGTCCAGCCCGGCGTTTTGGTAAATGCAGACCCCGATGTAATCGGTGAACACCCCGTCGAGCTCCCCGGCCTGCAGCGCCGCGTCCCGGTCCTTGGCCGAGGAAAAGACCTGCATGTCCAGGGTGAAACCATGCGCCTGGTCCATCCCCTGCTCCTTCATCAGCGCCAGCGGCAGGATGTCCGCCGAGTACATCACCCCCAGGCGCAGGGCTTCCGCCTCCCTGCCGCCGCAGCCGCAAAGCAGCAGGAGCACCGACAGGAATAATAAAAAAATCCGTTTCATTCGCGTACTCCCTTCCAGTGTGGATAACATTCGTTCTTCAGCCCCAGGCAGTCGAGCACCTTCCCCGCCATGAAGCCGGTCAGCTCCCCGACCGTCTGCGGCCGGTGGTAAAAGCCGGGGCAGGCGGGCAGGATCACCGCCCCGGCCCGGCAGAGGGTCAACATATTTTGCAGGTGGACGGCGCTCAGCGGCGTTTCGCGGATCATCAGCACCAGCGGGCGGCGCTGCGCGAGGGAAACGTCCGCCGCCCGCGCGAGCAGGTCGTCCGCTACCCCCGCTGCGATCCGGCCGAGGGTGGAAACCGAGCAGGGCGCCACCGCCATGCCCGACACCGGGAAGGAGCCGCTGGCGATGGGCGAAAAGAGGTCCCGGTCATCCTCGGTTTGCAGGTTTTCCCGCCCGCGGGCCCATTCGTCGAAGCCGAGGCCGCACTCGTAGCGCAGCACCTGCTCCCCCATCCCGGTGAGTACGGCATGCACCCGCGCGCCGCGCGCAAGCAGCGCATCGATGAGCGCGAGCGCGTAGGCACTCCCGCTCGCCCCGGTGATCCCGACAATATAACGTTCCATCGTCTCCTCCTTATAAATAGACGTCCAGCACCCCGCAAAAAAGCAGCAGCAGACTGGTCAGCTGGCTGACATTATAGGAAGCGAGCTGCGCCTTGTCCCGCCGGTTGGGGGTGACCATCCGGTGCTGGAGCGCCATCAGTGCGGCGATCCCCGCAAACCCCATCCAGAAGAGAGGGCCCATGCGCGCCTCCAGCAGCCCGAACGCCAGAAGCGCCAGAAGCGCCAGAAGATGAAAGGCGGCGCTGATCTGCAAAGCGCGGCGCAGCCCGAAGCGCACCGGAATGGAATAAAGCCCGTGCGCAAGGTCGAACTCATAATCCTGGGTGCCATAAAGGATGTCGAACCCGGCGGTCCACAGGCAGTTGGCCGCGCCCAGCAGCAAGGGGCGCAGCGCGAAGCGTCCGGTCACCGCCAGCCACGCCCCCACCGGCGCGCAGGCGCAGGTGACCCCCAGCACGAGATGGCACAGCCAGGTGAAACGCTTGGTGTAGGAGTAGCCGCTCATCAGCAGCAGCGCCAGCGGCGAGAGCAGCAGGCAGACGGGATTCAGCATCCCGGCACTGAAAATCAACAGCAAAAAGCAGACCGCGCTCAGCGCCAGCGTCTCGCCGGATGTGACCTCCCCGCGGGGGATCTGGCGGCCCGCGGTGCGGGGGTTGCGCCCGTCGATTTGCGCGTCCACCGCCCGGTTGAGGGCGTTGGCCCCGGTGCGCGCCGACAAAAAGGCGAGCCCCGCCCAAAAGAGGGTGGCAAAGCGGGGCCGCCCGCCGCTCGCGCAGAGCAGCGAGAGCGCGGCGAAGGAGAGGGAAAAGACCGTGTGGCCGAACATGACGAGCGTGCCGTACCGCCGCGCCCGCCCAAGGCAGCTGCGCAGCCCGGACAACGCAAAGCCCATTCTTTTATAAGCCATATTCCTTCCACCGGCGGGTAATCCGCCGGCGCACCTCCCCGTCCATTTCAATGTCCGCGGGCCAGGGATGGTGGAGCCCTTCGTCCTCCCGTTTTCGGGTGGCGTCGAGCGCCGCGCCGCCGGCGTGCACGGCCAGGTCCCGCCCGGCGTCGATGTTGTTATAGATCCTCCAGAGCACCTCGCCGAGGTCCCGCACGTCCACGTCCCGGTCCACCGCGACGGCGAGCTTGACCTTCCTATCGTCCAGCAGCCGCAGCGCAGCGCGCAGGCCCTGCCCGGCCTCCCGCTTATCCACCGCTGTGACCTCCATGCGCCCAAGGCGGGCGGGGCGCTCTGGCTTTGCCGTCGCGTCCACCCCCAGGCGGGTGCCGAAGAGCGCGGTGGGCGAGGAGTGGTCCAGCGCATCGAGCGTCCCCTTCGAGAAGGTAAGGTCCCGCCCCGGCTCGACATTTTGCAGGACGGCCTTCAGTACCGCCTGCCGGTCCGAGGGGTCGGTCCCTTCATCCACCGCGATCAGCAGCTTGGTGTAGCGCAGCTGCCCCATCCCCCAGACGGCGTTCATCACCGTCTGCGCCGCGCCGGGAAAGTCGTTTTTTACGCTGAGCACGGCGCAGCCGTGGAACACCCCCTCGAGCGGGAGGCAGAGGTCATGTAGCTGCGGGATGGCCTTGCGCAGGATGGGCAGGAAGAGACGCTCGGTCGCCTTGGCCAGGTAGCAGTCCTCCATCGGCGGGCGGCCCACCACCGTGGCCGGGTAGACGGGGGTTTTCCTGCGGGTCAGGCAGGTCAGATGAAAGCGGGGGTAGAGCCCCTCCAGGGAATAGTAGCCGGTGTGGTCCCCGAAGGGGCCCTCCCGGCAGAGGGGCTCGAGCGGGTCCACATACCCCTCCAGCACAAACTGTGCGTCGCGCGGCACCCAAAGATCGCAGCTGCGGCAGCGGACAAGGGATACCGGGCGCCGGCGCAGAAATCCGGCGAGCAGCATTTCATCCACCCCCGGGGGCAGCGGCGCGGTGCAGGAATAGGTGATCGCCGGGTCGCACCCCAGCGCCACCGCCACCGGCATGCGCTTGCCCGCCTTCCGGTAGCTTTCAAAAATCTGCGAGCCGTCCTTGTGCTTGTGCCAGTGCATGGCGGTGGTGGCCCTGTCCAGTACCTGCATGCGGTACATCCCGGCGTTCTGCGTCCTGGCGCCCAGCTCCTTGGTGAAGACGACGGGCAGGGTCAAGAACTTCCCGCCGTCGAGCGGCCAGCACTTTAAGATGGGGAGCTCCCCAAGGTTTGGACTGTGCTCGATTACCTCCTGGCAGGGCGGGCGGCCGAGGGGGACGCGAACCGGCAGGCTGCGAAACATCCGCCAAAAGAATGGGATGCTCGAAAGGAGCCCCCGCAGCGTCGTGTAGCGCGACAGGTCGAGATACCCTTCCAGCTGCCGCTCGAGCGCGCCGAAGTCCTCCACCCCCAGGGCGAGGCTCATGCGCCCTTCGCTGCCCAGAGCGCCGATCAGCACCGGGAAGTCCGAGCCCTCGACGCGCTCGAAGAGCAGGGCCGGTCCGCCCTGCTTGCCGACCCGGTCGGCGATCTCGGTGATCTCCAGGACGGGCGAGACCAAGGTCTTTACCCGCCGCAGCTCCCCTCGCGCCTCGAGCGCTTTTATGAAAGAATTCAGGTTCCGCTTCGGCACGGCGCTCCCCCGTTTCAAACGTAATTTTGCGTGGACAACGTTCACGAGCATTAATTTTGGCGCAAACGGGGAAGACTATTCCATATATATCGCCGCGCGCAAAACTCTATGCCAGCGCGCGGCGTCTGCCGAGATAGGAGACTGAACGCATGAAACATGTGCTTATCCTGGGCGCCGGCTATGCCGGCGTTCTGACCGCCAAAAAACTTTGCCGCAAGCTGCGCGGGCGCGGGGACATCGAGATCACACTCATCGACCGCAACCCCTACCACACCATGCTCACCGAGCTGCACGAGGTCGCCGCCCACCGGGTGGAGGAGGACAGCATTCGCATGGACCTCTCCCGCATCTTCACGGGCAGGCCGGTGCGCGTCGTGCTCGACGAGATCGCTGGGATCGACTTTGAACAAAAAATCGCCGCCGGCTCCAAGGGGGAATACCCCTACGACTACCTGGTGCTCGCCAGCGGCTCGCAGCCGACCTTTTTCGGGGTGCAGGGGGCAGAGAGCCACGCCTATACCCTCTGGTCCTACGACGACGCGGTTACCCTGCGCGAGCGGCTCGAGGACAGCTTTCGCCGCGCGGCGCGCGAGCGCGACCCCGCCGAACGCCGCCGGATCTTGACCTTCTATGTGGTCGGGGCGGGCTTCACCGGGGTGGAGATGGCGGGCGAGCTCGCAGAGGATGTCCCCTTCCTCTGTGAGCGCTACGGGCTCGAGCGCTCCCTCGTCTCGCTCTATGATGTGGATATCCTCGAGCGCACCGTGCCCATCCTGCCCGAGCGCCTTTCGGGGAAGGTGGAGCGCCGGCTGCGCAGGATGGGGGTCGAGGTGCTGCTCGGCACCGGGGTCCGGGAGATCGGCGAAGACTACATCGTCCTCGAGCGGGACGGTGAGCAGGAGCGCCGCGAAGCGGGCACGGTGATCTGGACGGCGGGGATCGAGAGCTCCTCCCTCGCGCACCAGGCGGGCGAAACCCTCAAAAACGCCCGGCGGGGCCGGATCGAAACGGACGCCTACCTGCGCGCGCCCGGGCATGAGGAGGTCTACATCGCCGGGGACAACATCCTGTACACCCCGCGCGGGTCGCAGGAGCCGGTGCCCCAGATGGTGGAAAACTGCGAGCAGAGCGCCGACACCATCGCCCACAACCTCGCTTGCGCGATCACCGGTAGCGGGGAGCCGGAGGAATACCGTCCGAAGTTCCATGGCGTGATGGTCAGCGTGGGCGGACGGTACGGGGTGGCCCACGTCGGGCTGCCGGGGCACCTGTTCGCCCTGCCCTCCTTTTTGGCGATGTTCGTCAAGCATTTCATCAACCTCGTCTACTTCGTGCAGGTGATGGGCTACAACAAGGTGGTGAGCTACCTGCGGCACGAGTTTTTCACCATCCGCCGCTGCCGCAGCTTCCTGGGCGGGCATTTTTCCAACCGCACCCCCAGCTTCCTGCTCGTGCCCCTGCGTGTCTGGCTCGGGCTCTGCTGGCTCTATGAGGGGGTGATGAAGATCGTCGAGGGGTGGCTAAACTCCCCCAAGCTCACCGGCTTCTTCGGCGGGGCCAACGCCTTCTTTCAGGAAATCCTCTCCTCTGCCGGCGCGCGGAACGTCACCGCCGCGGTGGATGCGGTGGCCAGCGCCACCTCCTCCGCCGAGGAGACGCTTTCGAGCGGGGTGGCGCTCTTCAGCTACCGGATCCTCGGCTACTTCGACCTGACCCTGGTCAGCGGGAGCGAGGTGGCAAGCTCCACCCTGGCGGACTACGCCCTGAAATTCGACTTCCCGCTCATTAACTGGTTTGTGAGCACCCTCATCCTCCCCTACGACGGGGTACAGCTCTTCATGCAGATTTTCATCGTGGTGGCGGAAATCCTCATCGGCCTCCTGCTCGTCTTTGGGCTGCTGACCTTCCCCGCCTCGGGGCTCTCGCTGGTGCTGCAGTTCATGTTCGTCTGCACCACCGGGCTGTATCTGAGCACCTTCTGGATGATCTTCGCCGCAATTGCCGTCCTGATCGGCGGCGGGCGCACGCTGGGGCTCGACTACTACGCCATGCCCTGGCTCAAGGAGCGCTGGCAGCGGGTAAACTTCGTGAGAAAGTGGTATCTCTATCATGACTGAGCAAGCCTTCCCGGATTTTGAGCACGCCCTCGCCGGAGCCCAAAAGCGTCTAAATGACGCGCTGCTGGGCTCCCCCTCCCTGGTGCGGGAATACACCGCCCATCTGGCAATGTCCCCGGGCAAGCAGCTGCGCGCGCGCTGCCTGCTCGCCTGCGCGCAGCAGGAGGACGGGCGGGTGCCCGCCGACGCCGCGCCCCTGGCGGCAGGGGTCGAGCTGCTGCACCTGGCCACCCTGGTGCACGACGACGTGATGGACGACGCCGGCCTGCGCCGGGGCGCCCCCACCCTGCAGGCGCGGTACGGCAAGCGGGTGGCGGTCATCTGCGGGGACTGGCTGCTGGCGGCAGCGCTGCGCACCGCCGCCGCACTGAACGACCGGGAGCGCTTTCTCTCGCTGCGCCTGCCCGGGTACATCGGGCGCGTCTGCCTCGGGGAGCTGCGGCAGACCGCTGAAAACGGGAACCTCGGGCTCACGGCCCCGCAGTACCTGCGGATCATCGGCGGCAAGACGGCCGCCCTCTTCGCGGGCAGCTTCTACGCCGGGGCGCTGCTCTTTACCGACGAGCACGAGCTGCGGCAGCGCTACGCGCGGTTCGGCCGGTACCTGGGGCTGCTCTTCCAGCTGGCCGACGATCTGGGGGACTTCACCCTCGATCAGGACCTTGCCAGGAAGCCGGTGCGCTCGGACTATGAGCAGGGGGTGATCACCCTGCCGCTGATCCACGCGCTGGCGAAGGACCCCGAGCTTTCGGCCCGCGCGCGGGAGGGGCGTATCCCCATGGACGAGCTGGCGGAACGGGTGCGCGCCGGGGGCGGGCTGGATTTTACCCGCGCGCTCTGCCGGCGGTATCACGACCGGGCGCTGCGCCTGCTCCCCGCCCTCCACGCGCCGAAGGAAAAAGAAGCGCGGCTATTGTCCCTGCTCGAGCGGGCGGGGCGGGCCGCACAGCCGTTTTAGGAAAAAGGAGACCGGTAAAAATGAAGCAAACCATCATACGAACACTGGGAATGTCCCTGGCGCTCTGCCTGCTTTTCGGCTGCACCTCCAACCTGCCCAAAGGGCATTCGCCGCTGAGCAGCAGCTCGCAAGGGAGCGCCCCGCAGGACGGCGCCACTGCGGCAGAGGGCGGGCTGCTGATCGGGATGGCCATCCAAAACTCCGTCGCCGGCTCGGCCCCCGCCGAAGGCGGAGAACCCGGCTTGGCGCAGGCCGACTCGAACGTTGTCGCCGTGCTGGTGGACGGCGAAGGCCGGATCGTGGACTGCAAAATCGACGCGGTGCAGAGCAAGATCGAATTCTCCGCGCAGGGCACGCTGCTCACCGACACGGCCGCCCAAATCGAGACCAAGACCGAGCTCGGGGAGCGCTACGGGATGAAAAAGGCCTCGGGGATCGGCAAGGAGTGGAGCGAGCAGGCCCAAGCACTCGCAGATTACGTGATCGGCAAGACGGCGGATGAAGTGAAGGGGATCGCCCTCACCGAGGAGGGCAGGCCCGCCGACGCCGAGCTCGCCGCCTCGGTCACCATCTCGGTCGGGGGCTGGCTGGATGCGGTGACCGAGGCCGTGGGGAACTCGAAACCCCTCGGCGCCAAGGCCGGGGACAAGCTGGGGCTCGGGATCGTCACCGGGATCGCCAAATCCACCCCGGCCGGGGAGGAGGACGGCCTCGCGCAGGCCGACTCGACCTACGCCGCCGCCTCGTTCGACGCCGAGGGCCGGATTACCAGCTGCCTCATCGACGGCTCGCAGAGCGCCGTGCGCTTTGATAAGGGCGGACAGATCCTCTCGGACCTTAACGCTCCGATTCCCACCAAGGACGAGCTGGGCGAGGAATACGGGATGAAAAAGGCCTCCGGGATCGGCAGGGAATGGAACGAGCAGGCGGCGGCCTTTGCCGCCTACGCCGCCGGGAAGAGCGCGGATGAGCTGAGCGGCATCGCCCTCACCGAGGAGGGCAGGCCCGCCGACGCCGAGCTCGCCGCCTCGGTCACCATCTCGGTCGGGGACTTTAACGTCTGTCTGCAAAAGGCATGGAAGCGCGCGCAGTAAAACAGGGGGGCCGGCTGGCCCCCCGTCTCTTTTCCTGCTGCCTTGCGCTTTCCCTCGCACTCGGCGGCTGCGGGGCGCGGGAGCAGCGCTTCCAGGCGCAGTTCCTCGGCCCCTTCGACACGGTGACCACCGTCGTGGGCTACACCAAGCAAAAGGAACGCTTCCAGGAGCAGGTGCAATTTCTCCACGACGAGCTGGAACAATACCACCGGCTCTACGACATCTACCACGACTATGAAGGGGTGGTAAACCTCAAAACCCTCAACGACCACGCCGGGCAGGGGCCGCTTTCGGTGGACCGGCGGATCATCGGCCTGCTGCGCTGCGCGAAAGAGATGGAGGCGCTCACCAGCGGCAAGGTCAACGTGGCGCTGGGGAGCGTGCTCTCCCTCTGGCACGGCTGCCGCGAGCAGGCGCTCTCCGATCCGCTTTCCGCCCGCCTGCCGGACGACAGGGCGCTGCGGGGGGCGGCGGGGCACTGCGACCTCTCGAAGGTAATGATCGACGAGGCGGCGGGGACGGTCGCAATCCTCGATCCCGGGCTGCGCCTGGACGTCGGCGCCATCGCCAAGGGCTACGCGCTCCGGGAGGTCTGCGCGCAGCTGGAAGAGCAGGGGGCGGATCAGCTGCTGATAAGCCTTGGCGGCAACGTCTGCGCCATCGGCGGGATGGACCGCGCCCGGACGCCGTTTTCGGTCGGGCTGCTCGACCCGCAAAGCGGGGACGAGCAGCGCTATCTGCTCACCCTGGGGCTGCAAGATTGCACGGTCGCCACCAGCGGGGACTACCAGCGCTACTTCACGCTCGACGGGGTGCGCTATTGCCACATCATCGACCCGCAGACGCTCTATCCCGCACGCCACTGCCAATCGGTCAGCGTGCTGGCCAGGGACCCCGCGCTTTGCGACGCGCTCTCCACCGCCCTGTTCTGTCTTTCACCCGAAGAGGGCCTCGCCCTGATCGAATCCCTCCCCGGCGTTGAGGCGTTCTGGCTCCTGCCCGGCGGCGGCCGGCGGCAGAGCAGCGGCTTTTCGGCGGCAGTGCTGGAGGGGGAAAGCCTCCTGCCTTGACGCGCCGCCTCGATCCTGCCCAAAGAATCCGCTGTATTCTTATTGAAAACGCCGATTGTATACAATCCTCCCCGCCCGTTATAATGAAGACAGCAAGCAATGCCGATAGAGTGAAAGGTGTGACAGAATATGACGCTACGCGAGGATGCAAACCGGATCGTTTCCGATGCGATCACGGCCGCCCTGCCCGACACGGCGGTGAAGAAGGCGCTGGAGGGCCGCTCCTTCGGCCCGGGCCGGCTGGTGCTGGTGGCCCTGGGCAAGGCCGGCTGGCAGATGGCCAGGAGCGCTTACGACCTGCTGGGCGAGCGAATCGAGGCGGGCGTGGTGGTCACCAAGTACCAGCACGCGAAAGGCCCGATCGGGAATTTCAAGATCGTCGAAGCCGGGCACCCGGTGCCGGACGAGAACTCCTTCTCGGGGACCCGGGCGGCCATCGACCTGGTGCGCGACCTCGGGGAGGACGACACGGTGCTCTTCCTGGTTTCGGGCGGCGGGTCCGCCCTGTTCGAGCAGCCGCTGATCTCCCCCGAGGAGCTGCAAGGCCTGACCGGCCAGCTGCTGGCCTGCGGGGCGGACATCGTCGAGATGAACACCATCCGCAAGCGTTTCTCGGCCGTCAAGGGCGGGCGCTTTGCACAGATCTGCGCCCCGGCGAAGGTCTTCTCGATCGTGCTCTCGGATATCATCGGCGACCCGCTGGACATGATCGCCTCCGGTCCGGCCTATCCCGACAGCTCGACGAGTGATCAGGCCCGGGAGATCGCCCGCAAATATAACCTCACCCTCACCCCCAAGATGGAGGAGCTGCTGCTCCAGGAGACCCCCAAGGAGCTGCACAACGTCGAGACGCACATCACCGGCAGCGTGCGCCAGCTCTGCCGCGCGGCCGCAAAGTGCTGCGAGGAGCTGGGGTATGAACCGCACATCCTCACCGCCAGCCTCTGCTGCGAGGCGAGGGAGGCGGGCAGCTTCCTCTCGTCCATCGCGCAGTACCACCAGGACTGCGACCACTCGCTGGCCTTCATCGCCGGCGGCGAGACGGTGGTCCACCTGACCGGCAAGGGCCTGGGCGGGCGCAACCAGGAGCTGGCCCTCGCGGGCGCCGCCGGGATTGCCGGCCTGCCCGCCACCGCGCTCTTCTCGGTCGGCTCGGATGGGACCGACGGCCCCACCGATGCGGCGGGCGGCTATGTGGACAACACCACCTTTGAAACACTGAAAGAGGCCGGGACCGACGTCTTCGAGGTGCTGCGCCAAAACGATTCCTACCACGCGCTCGAGCGCTGCGGCGGCCTGATCAGGACCGGCGCCACCGGCACCAATGTCAACGACGTGGCGGTGCTGCTGCTGCGCCGCTGAGTGGAAAAATCCGTGCTTTGAAACAGAAAAAATCCTCCCGCTGCGGCGGGGGGATTTTTTTGTCGTCTGCGGGCGGTATTATTAACAATTTATTCATGATTAATTTGTGTATTTAGACAAAAAGTCTAAATTTAGGAGAAAACGAATTGACTTTATGTCGAATTTGGAATATCCTATTTTTGGATTAAATATATTGTATACATCATACAAGCTATTGATGCTTTGCAGGAGGTTCAGGATGAAGACCATCAACATTCCCTATTACACTTCGAGTCTTCCGCTTCACATCGAAGAAGCGCATCTCGCCGCGGTGATCACCGCCAAGATGCACGAATACGACCCCGGCAAGAGCGAAGAGGAGCTGGTGCGCGCGGCTCTGCAAAACCCCATCGGCACGCCCCGGCTGCGCGAGCTGGCGAAGGGCAAGCGCAAGGTGGTGCTGGTCACGAGCGACCACACCCGTGCGGTCCCCAGCAAGATCACCCTGCCGATCCTGCTCGCGGAGATCCGCGAGGGGAACCCCGAGGCGGACATCACCATCCTGATCGCGACCGGGCTGCACCGGGCCACGACCGAGGCGGAGCAGCGCAAGATGTTCGGCGATCAGATCGTGGACAACGAGAAGATCGCCATCAACGACGCCTTTCAGCCCGAGGACTTTACCTACGTCTGCGCCCTCCCCTCGGGGGCGGGCTTCCAGTGCAACAAGCTGGCGGTCGAATGCGACCTGCTGCTGACCGAAGGGTTCATCGAGCCGCACTTCTTCGCCGGCTTCTCGGGCGGGCGAAAGAGCATCCTCCCGGGGATCTGCTCCCAGGAGACGGTCAACGAGAACCACTCCTTCAAGGCGATCGCCTCGCCCTACTCCACCACCGGGGTGCTGGAGCACAACCCGATCCACGAGGATATGATCTTCGCCGCGCGCAAGGTCAACGTGCAGTTCACCTTCAACGTCGCGCTGGATGGGAAAAAGAAGATCGTTGCCGCCTTCGCCGGGGACCTCGAGGAGTCCCACGCCAAGGGGGTCGAATTCATCCGCGAGATGTCCCAGTGCCCGAGTATCACCGGCGACATCGTGATCACCTCCAACGGCGGGTATCCGCTGGACCAGAACCTCTACCAGTCGCCCAAGGCGGTCGCCACCGCCGAGGCCTGCGCCGGGGAGGATGGGGTGATCATCATGTGCTGCTCCTGCTTTGACGGGATGGGCGGCACCCACTTTGAAAAGCTGATCGTCGCGGGGACCCCCGAGGAGATCGAGGCGGACCTCTCGAAGATTCCGCCCAAGGAGACCATCCCCGAGCAGTGGTGCGCGCAGATCTACTCGCGCATCCTCAAAAAGCACAAGGTCATCCTGGTGACCACCTACCTGGATCACGAACTGGTCAAAAAGGCCAATATGATCCCGGCCTCCAGCCCCGACGAGGCGCTGGCCATGGCGCGGGAGATGAAGGGCCAGGACGCGAAGGTGGTCGTCATCCCGGACGGCGTTTCGGTACTGGCGGTCAAAGAGTAACTATTATCAAGCGGGAAAGGAAGCGATGGCTATGGCGCTGAATCTGGCGCTCAAGGTTCACGATCAGGACAACGTGGCGACCATCTTCGCCAATGGGATTGTCGACGGCACAAAGGTGGAAGTGCGCGACAAGAAGGGGCAAAGCGAGATCATCACCGTGCACGGCGACGTGCCCTACGGGCACAAGATCGCCCTGTGCGACATCCATAAGGGCGAGCAGATCACCAAGTACGGCGAGGAGATCGGCGTCGCCACCGCCGAAATTGGGAAGGGCGACTACGTGCATGTGCACAACCTGGACAGCATGCGCGGGCGCGGCGATCTGTAAGGAGGGATCAGAGGCTATGGAATTTTTAGGATACAAACGGGCAAACGGCAAGGTCGGCTCCCGCAACCACGTTGCGGTAATCCCCAGCGTCATCTGCGCCAACGACGTGGCGCAGGCCATCGTCGGCCAGGTGCAGGGGACGGTCGGCTACTTCCACCACCAGGGCTGCTGCCAGCTGCCGCCCGACCTGGACCGGGTGACCGACACCCTCTGCGCGCTCGGCTGCTCGCCCAACGTGGGCGCGGCGCTCGTCGTCAGCCTCGGCTGCGAGGGGACCGACCACGAGCGGCTGGTGCAGACGATCGCAGAAAGCGGCAAGCCGGTTGAGATCATCCACATCCAGGAGCTGGGCGGCGCCAGCCGGGCCATCCAGGCGGGGATCGACGCGGCTCAGAAGCTGGTCATCGAAATCTCTACCCAGCAGCGCCAGCCGGTCGACATCTCCAACGTGGTGATGGCCATCAAGTGCGGCGCGTCCGACACCACCAGCGGCATGGCCTCCAACTGCGTGGTCGGCTACGTGGCCGACAAGCTGGTGGACCTGGGCGGCACCGTGGTGTTCGGCGAGACCACCGAGTTTCTGGGCGGCGAGCATCTGCTGGCGCGCCGCGCGGTCAACAAGGAGGTCGCGGACAAGATATACGAAATTGTGGGCAACATGGAGGCCAGGGCGAAGTCCCTGGGGTGCGACATGCGCAAGGGCCAGCCCACCCCGGGCAACATCGCGGGGGGCCTGTCCTCCATCGAGGAGAAGAGCCTCGGGGCCATCGTCAAGTCCGGCACCCGCCCGATCCAGGGCGTGCTCGGCTATTCCGACATGGTGACCGACCAGAAGGGCCTCTGGATCAAGGACACCCCCGGCCGCGAGCCGGAAATCCTCACCGGCATGGCCTGCACCGGCGCGCAGTTCATGATGTTCTCCACCGGGCGGGGCGCCCCGCAGGGCTTCCCCTCGATGCCGGTCATCAAAATCTGCGGCAACCCGAACACCTATGAGCGGATGATCCACGACATGGACCTCAACGCCGGGCGGATCATCACGGGTGAAAAAACCATCGAAGAGGTCGGCGAGGAGGCCTTCGCCCTGCTTTTGCGGGTGCTGAACGGCGAGTACACCAAGAACGAGGCCATCAAGTACTTCAACTCGATCGACATCTACACCATGGGCCCGGTCATTTGATTTTCGTTTTCCCGGTCCCGGCAGGGGCGAGCGCGCCGGGGCCACGCAATACATATCCTATCCCACCACCCTAAAATTAAGGAGGAGAGTAGTTTATGAATCCCGTAATCGCAATGCTAATCGGCGTCATCGTGATGATGGTCCTCATCATCTTTACCCGTATGCACGCCTTCCCCTCGCTGATCATTTCAGCGATTCTGATCGGCATCCTGTCCGGCGTTCCGCTGGGCGAATCCATTTCCACCGTGACCTCCGGCTTCGGCGGCACGATGGCAAGTATAGGCATCGTCATCGGCTTCGGATGCATCATGGGCATCTTTTTGGAGAAGAGCGGCGCGGCCAAGCGCATGGCCTTGACCATCCTCAAGATGGTCGGCGTCAAGCGCGCGGACGTGGTGCTGGGCCTGACCGGCTTCGTGGTCTCCATCCCGGTGTTCTGTGACTCCGGCTTCGTCATCCTTTCTTCCCTGGCCAAGGAGTTCTCCCGCCTGACCAAGAAATCCATGGTCGGACTGGGCGGCATCCTGGGCATGGGCCTTTACATCACCCACTTCATGGTTCCCCCGACCCCCGGCCCGCTGGCCGTGGTCGGCACCTTCCAGCAGGAAGGCCTGGCGGTGGACCTCGGTATGTTCATCATCTACGGGCTGCTCCTGTCCATCCCGCTGTTCATCTTCTCGGTCTTCCTCTTCCGCTGGTTCGGCAACAAGTATCCGCAGTTCGTCGTTCCCAGCGAGATCGACCGCAGCAAATACACCGAAGCGCAGCTCAAGGTCCTGGATATGATCGAAGCGAAGACCAACGCCGGCAAGGAGCTGGAAAACAGCGACTTCGAGGCATTGCTGAGCACCGAGAAGCTCCCGGGCGCCGGGATCTCCTTCACCATCCTGCTTCTGCCGGTGGTCCTGATCCTCTGCAACACCATCGTCGGGCAGATCGCTTCCCTCGAGGGGACCATGCTCGCCTCGATCGTTACCTTCCTCGGCAACCCCGTCATCGCGCTGTTCATCTCCCTGTGCCTGGGCGCGTTCGTCCTGGCCAAGGACCTGCCGAATAAGATCGTCAACGACATGATGAACCTGGCGCTCAAAGACGCCGGCCCGATCATCTGCATCACCGCCGCCGGCGGCGCCCTGGGCGCGGTCGTCAAGGCGACCGGCGCTGCGCAGATCATGGCCGACGGGATCGTCGCCATCGGTATCCCCGGCATCCTGGTCCCGCTGCTCATCGGCTGCATCATGCGCTTCCCGCAGGGCTCCGGCACCACCGCTATGATCACCGGCTCGGCCATCATCGCCCCGATGGTTCTCACCCTGGGGATCAACCCCTACCTCGCGGGCCTGGCCGTCTGTCTGACCGCGATGTGCCCCTCGTTCCTCAACGACAGCTATTTCCACGTCGTCACCAACTTCAGCGGCATGGACATCAAGACCAGCCTCAAGACCTGGACCATGGGTTCGATCGCCGTCCCGGTCTTCGGCTCGATCATCATCTGCATTCTCAGCATATTCTTCCATTAAGAGTACCTTCCTGTTGGGATAGGAGGATACGTATTTTGTGCCACCCTCCCGGATGACACAAATGCGCCCCCGGCTTTTCGCCGGGGGCGCATACTTATTGTCAAGCCATAGAACGGTTACCGTTTGTCCTCCGCCTGCTGTTTCTTCTTTTCCAGGTATTCGAGGATCTTCTCCTTGGCAAGCTCGAGATGGTGCTGGTTGGCGCGGTTGGCCTCCTCCAGCGCGCCGGTGAGGATGCAGTGCACGATCTCCCTGTGCTCCTCGACCGACTCGTCGAAGCGCTGCTGCCCGATCAGGGAATAGATGCGGAACTGCTGGATCATGGTGTGCACCTTCTGGTAGCTCTCCTCGAGCAGCCGGTTGCCGCCCAGGGTGATGAACAGGTTGTGCAGCTGGGTATCCAACTCGATATAGTGCTTGAGGCGGCCCTCGCTATGGGCGCGGGTCAGCTCGTCCACATAGCGCAGCAGCTCCTCCTTGTATTCGGGGGTCAGGTTCTTGCCCGAGTGCAGGATGGCGTAGGATTCCATCATCAGCCGCAGATCGAAGACCTCCTCGATGTCGCGCAGGGTGAACTCCTTGACGAAGACCCCTTTGTTCGGGATGTCCACCACCAGCCCGTCCCCGGCCAGCTGCCGCAGCGCCTCGCGGATCGGGGAGCGGCTGACGCTCAGGCGGTTCGCCAGCTCCTTCTCCTGCAGCCACTGCCCGGGCTGGTAGGCGCCGCCGCAGATTTCCTCCTTGAGTATCTGATAGACCTGATCCTTGATGGTGCTGGCGATGGGACGATGGACGATGGCCATGATTTTGGGCTCCTTTTCGCGGTTAGCTTTTGAATTGATTGTAAAAGATATAAGCTATTATATCACATTTTACAAATCCTGCGCGAGGGGTTACAATAGCTTTATAAAAATTTCTATGGCCGACCTACGGCCATGGCTGTTTACCAGTAAAATTTAGTAGAGGGGATGTCCCATGGGCGCGGTACTGCTCAAAGCGCTCTCCTTCGTGCTGCTGATCGCGGCGGGTTTCCTGCTCCGGCGCGCGGGGCTCTTCGGAGAGCGCGACTACCAAATTCTCGTCAGGATCGTGATGAACCTGACCCTGCCCGCGGCGGTGATTACCAACTTCGCCGGGCTCGAGCTCAGCGGCGCCCTGCTCTTCGTGGTGCTGCTCGGGCTCCTCTCCAACCTCGCCTTGTTCGGGCTGGGCTGGTGGCGCAGCCGCAGCAAGCCGGCCGGCCAGCGCGCCTTTTCGATGATGAACCTGCCCGGTTATAACATCGGCACTTTCGCCATGCCCTATATGCAGAGCTTTCTCGGCCACGGCGGGGTGGTGATCGCCTGCCTGTTCGACACCGGGAACGCCATCATGTGCACCGGCGGCTCCTACGCGCTCTGCACCGCCGCCATAGGCGGCGACGGCGGCCGCCCCCGGCTGCGCGATACGCTCAAAAAGCTCTTCACCTCGGTGCCGTTCGACGTCTACCTCTTTTTGCTCGCCTATTCGGCGCTGGGGCTCAAGGTCCCGCAGGTCGCCCTCACCCTGCTCGCCCCCTTGAACGCCGCCAACCCGGGGCTGGCCATGCTGATGATCGGGCTGATGTTCCGGTGGGAATCGAAGCCCGGCTACCTGCGCGCGGCCCTGTCGGTGGTACTGACGCGCAACCTCTTCGCGCTGCTCGTCGCACTGGGGATTTATTTCTTCGCCCCCTTCCCTCTGGAGATCAAGCAGGTGGTGGCGGTGATCCTCTTCGCGCCCATCTCGGTGATCGCTCCGGCCTTTACCGAGCGCTGCGGCGGCGACGCGGGGCTGGCGGGATTCACAAATTCCCTGTCCATCGTGGTCAGCCTTCTGATGATGACCGGTCTCATGCTGACGTTGGGGATCGCCTGAACTCTTAACATGAAAACGGGAGGGCCGTGCGGCCCTCCCGTTTATTGATTCCCGTTATTTTACGGTGAAGCGGTAGCATCCCGGCGCGAGCAGGTAACGCGCCTCCCCGCCGCTGCTCCCAAGAGCGCGCGCGTTTTGTGGCGCGCTGACGCGCGCCCCCTCCCCCGCCCTCAGGGTCAGGATGGCGGTGGTGTTCGGCGGAATGGTGAACTGGTACTCCACTTTGTCCCCCTCCATCCTCCAGCCGCTCTCCAGCGTGCCGCGCGGGGTGCGGTAGCGGCAGCAGAGCTCGCTAAGCCTCCTGTCCGGCACCGGGTGCAGCCGGATGTCCCGGTAGCCGCCCGCCTCTTCTGCATCGCAGTCGATCCCGGCGGCCACCCGGTAAATCCACTCCCCGATCGAACCGTAGGAGTAGTGGTTGAAGGAATTCATCTCGTCGCTCCAGAAGCTGCCGTCCTCCATGATTCCGTCCCAGTGCTCCCAGACGGTGGTGGCTCCCTTGCGCACCTGGTAGAGCCAGGAGGGGAAGTCCTCTTTAAATAGCAGCTCGTAGGCAAGGTCCGCCCGGCCGTTTTCGCTGAGCGCAAAGCAGATGTAGGGCGCGCCGACGAAGCCGGTGTCCAGGTGCCCGCCTTTCCGTTCAATCAGCTCGGCGAGCTTCCTTACGGCCGCCGGGCGTTCACTGTCCTCGACAAGGCCGAAGACCAGCGCCAGCACCTGGGCGGTCTGGGTCTCTTCGCTCACTTCGCCATCCCGGACGAAACGTGCCCGGAAGGCGGCGCGGACCGCCCCATAGAGCGCCTCATATTCCTGTGCGTCCGCCTGACGGCCCAGCAGCCGCGCCACTTTTGCCACGATCCGCGTCGAGACGGCGTAGAAGGCGGTGGCGGTATAGAGCGGGTCGGTCGCCCCGATGTAGTCCCCGGGCTTCGCATCGAGCGCCACCCAGTCGCCGAGCTGACTGCCGCCCTCCCAGAGGCCGTTTGGGCTCTCGGCGCGCATGTAGCCGACATACCGCTTCATCGCCCCGTAGTTCTCCTCGAGGATGCGCCGATCGCCATAGGCCGTGTAGAGCACCCAGGGGCAGATGGTGACGCAGTCCCCCCAGGCCGCCGAGGTGGACTCGGGCCCGGCGCTGGCCAGGTCCCAATCCCGCGGCAGGATGTTGGGCACCACAAAGGGCACGGCGCCGTTTGAGAACTGGTCGGCCCGCACACCCCGCAGCCACTTTTCATAGAAGAGGAAGCAGTCGAAATTGAAGCTGGCGGTGCGCGCGAAGATCTGCGCGTCCCCGGTCCAGCCGAAGCGCTCGTCGCGCTGCGGGCAGTCGAGCGGCACCTCGATAAAGTTCCCGCGCTGGCCCCAGAGGATGTTTTTATAGAGCCGCTCGATCAGAGGGTTCCCGCTGCGCAGCTCGATGGTCTGCTCCATCCCCGAATGGGCCGCCACCCCCAGGACGCTGTCCTCATTGGGCTCGCCCGGCCAGGCGACGACCTGGATATACCGGAAACCCGAGAAGGTGAAATGCGGCTCGAAGATTTCGACGCCCTCCCCCTTCAGGATGTATTGCAGCTCCTGCTTGGCGCTCCGCAGATTGTAGGGGTAGGCGTTGCCGTCCGGGCCCAGCGTCTCCACCAGGCGCAGGAAGACGAGCTCCCCTTTCCTGCCCTGCACCCGGATTCTCGGCCAGCCGACCATGTTCTGCCCGAGGTCGAGCACCCTATCCCCATTGGGGGTGCGAAGGATCTTTTGCACCCGCAGCTCACGCTGCGCCCTCACCGGTGCGCAGAGGGTGGAGACGAGCTCCCCCACCTGCGGGCTGAGTACCCGCACCGGGGACCAGCCCGCCCCGGATAAGCCCGGCTTATCCCAGCCGGGAAGCTCGAGGCGCGCGTCGTAAATCTCCCCGTCATAGAGCTGGGAGCTGAGAATCGGCCCGCGGCGGTAGCGCCAGCGCTCATCCGAGGAGACGATTTCCTCCCGGCCGTCCTGATACCAAAGGTGCACCTGGCAGCGCAGCGCCCGCTTGTGCCCGTAAAGCTCCCGCTTCTTGTCCCAGGTGTAGGGGCCCTTGTACCACCCGTCGCCCAGGATCGCGCCGAGGGCGTTTTCCCCTTCCCCCAGCAGCTCGGTCACGTCGTAGCTCTGGTATTGCAGATGGTCCCCATAACTCGTCCAGCCGGGGGTGAGATGGTCCCGTCCCACCTTCCGCCCGTTGATGTGCGCCTCATAGAGCCCGCAGGCGGTGATGTAGAGCCGGGCGGCGCGAAGCCCGCCGCGCACCGAGAATTCCCTGCGGTAATAGTGGCAGGATTCCTCCTCGTCCCGCGCGCCGATCCAGCGCGACGTCCAGGGGGAGCCGAGGAACCCGGTCTCAAAGCGCGCCTGGCTCCAGCCGGAGCATTCGTTCTCTTCGTTCCAGAGCCGCACCCGCCAAAAATAGGGGGTGCGCGCGCTGAGCGCCGCGCCCCCGTAGGGGATCCCCAGTGTCTCGAAGGACTGTACCCGTCCGCTGTCCCAGCAGAGCGCGCCGAACGTTTCCTCGGTGGAGACCTCGATCTGATAGGCGCTCTGCATGGCGCCCTGTCGCGTGCTCTCCATCTGCCAGCTCAGGCAGGGGGAGGGCGCGTCGATCCCGATTGGGTTTTCCCGGTACTCGCAGCGCAGGAAAGCCGCCTTGTCGCTTGTCAAAGATAACCCCTCCTTTTAGCCCTTGACCGCGCCGGCGGTCAGCCCTTCGATCATCACCTTGTTGAGCCCCAGATAGAGCAGGATGGTCGGCAGCGTCCCCATCGCGATGGCCGCGAAGGTCGGGCCCCAATCCCTGGCCCCGAAGCGTCCGCTGAACATCACCAGCCCGGTCTGCAAGGTCTTCAGCTCGGTCGAGCTGACGAAGGTCATCGAGAAGAGCAGGTCGTTCCACACGTCCATGAAGCTGATCATCAGGATGGTGACCATTGCGTTCTTGATCAGCGGCAGCATGATCTTAAAGAATACCCGGTAGATCGAGCAGCCGTCGATCACCGCCGCCTCGATCATCTCGTTGGGGATCCCCTTAAAGAAGCCGGAGAAGAGATAGATTGACATCGGCAGCCCAAAGGCGGAAAAGGCCACGATCAGGCATTCGAGGGTGTTTAAGAGGTTCGCCGTCTTGAACATCAAAAACAGCGGGATGAGCATGACCTGCACCGGGATCATGATCCCCATCAAAAACAGGGTGGAAACCGGGCCGCTGAGTTTCCAGCGCATCTTGGTCAGCCCGAAGGCCGCCGGCGCGCTGAGCAGGACGATGAAGGTCAGCGAAAAGACGGTGGTGTAGATGCTGTTCCCCATAAAGGTGCTCATATGCCCCACGTTCCAGGCGTCGATGTAGTTCTGCACCTCGATCCCCTGCGGCAAAGAATAGCTCGGGGTCAGCGCGATCTCGGAGTTGGTCTTGAAGGAGGAGAGCAGCAGCCAGATGATGGGGTACAGCTCGATCAGAAGGAAGATGATCAGCAGGGTGGTCCCCACCGCACGCAGGGGGGAGACCTTCTTTTTTGTTTTTTCCATTTCGCTCCTCCTCAAATGGTATTGTCTTTGCTCAGCAGCTTGTTGATGATGAGCGAGAAGAACAGGCACTCGATCATGATGAAGATTGCAATGGTACTGCCGTAGCCGTACTGCTGGTAGACGAAGGCGGTGGTCTGCATGTACATGGTGGGCATGCGCGTGGCGTTGCCCGGGCCGCCGCCGGTCAGGGCGTAGATCGAGTCGAACACCTTGAGCGTACCGGTCATGCTCAGCACCAGGGCCATCATGATGATGGGCTTGAGCATCGGCAGCAGGATGTAGCGCACCCGCTGCGGCCCCGTGGCCCCGTCAATCTGGGAGGCCTCGATCACGTCGCCCGGGATGTCCAGAAGCCCCGAGTAGAAGAGGGTGGCGTAAAGGCCCATCGCCTTCCAGATGTCGGCGATGATACAGCAGATGAGCGCCGTCGAGCTTTCTCCCAGCCATCCCTTGGCATAGGCGCCCAGGCCCACCACCTCCAAAAGGCTGTTGAAGAGCCCGTATTGCGGCTGGATCTCGAGGATTTTGACGAACATCTGCCCGATGGCCACCGAGGGCAGCACCACCGGGAAAAAGAGGATGGTGCGCACCAGGTTCTTGTGCGAGCGCAGGCCGAACATCAGCATGAAGGCCAGCAGCAGCCCCAGCCCGATCTGCCCGGTGACCACCCCGGCGACGTATTTCAGGTTGGTGGTGACCGCCATCCAGAAGTCGCGGTCGCGAAAGAGGGTCGTGAAGTTCTGGCTCCCGACGAAGCGGAAGTCGAGCCCCGGCACCCCGTCGTACACGGTGTAGGTGGCGGACCAGACGATCGGCACCAGCACAATGCATGCATAGACCAGCATGGCCGGCAGCACGAAGGCGGCGATCGCTTTTTTGTCCCGCAGCAGCTTATCCAAGGTATGTACTCTCCCTTCCCATCAAGCAGTCAGTCCCGCCGGCCATCGGCTTTATGGCTGGCGGGACTGGCATCGTTTTTCTTAGATTCTTGGCTTGTCAGCTCAGGTGGAGGCTACTGCTTCGCCAGCTCGGTCTTGATCGCTTCGTCGCAGATCTGGCAGTATTCCTCCGGGGTGATCTCGCTGACCAGCAGGGGCTGCACGTTGTCCTCAACGGTGCTGGAAGCCTTCTGGGGGAGCTTGAATTCCAGCCAGGCGCCGGTGCCGGTCACCTTCTGCATCTCATCGAGCACGAGCTGGGTGTAGTAGCTGGTCTCGTGCTCCTCCTGCATGGTGTAGGGGGTGAGCAGGCCAAGGTTCTCCAGCGCGTAGTCGCCATAGCGCGGGAAGACGTAGGCGATCCAGTCGCGCAGCGCATCGTCGTAGTTCTGGGCGCCGATACAGAGCGTCAGCCCGTAGTGGCACAGGTAGTCGCCGGCGCTGCCCTTGCCGTCCGGGAAGGTCGGGAAGGCCATGAGGCCCATGTCCTCGCCGATGGTGTCGCTGCCCTCGAGGCGCTCGGTGAACCAGGAACCGGTGTAGCACATGGCCGCCTTGCCGCCGAGCATCATCTCATAGGCGATGTCCTCGTCCACCGAGTTGACGCCCTCGCCGAAGTACCCCTTGGTGTTCATGTCCTGCAGGATTTTTGCGCTGTCCACCACGGTCGGGTCACTCATCGACAGCACGCCGTCGTTGATGTCCACGATGGACTGGACCCCCAGCCGCCTGAAGGTCATGTTGGCGATCCAGCGGGTGGCGCCCCACTTGCCCTTGGCGAAGAGGGCGATCGGCTGCACACCGTTATTTTTGAGCGTGTCGCACACGGCGGTGAACTCGTCCCAGGTGGTGGGCACCGTGACGCCGTTCTCCTCGAAAATTTTCTTGTTGTACCAGATGGCCTCGATGTTGTTCTCGGTCGGCAGCACCCACATCTCGTCGGTGCCCTGGAGGTTCGCCAGCCCCTGGTAGACGGACTCGGGCAGGCAGCTCTCCACCCCCGCTTCCTTTAGGACCTCGGAGGCGTTCTTGATCTGGCCGGACTTGATTAAGGACGCGTTGGTGTCGGCGCGGTCCGAGTTAAAGATGTCCGGCAGGGAGTTGGAGGACGCCAGGATCATGATCTTCTGCGGCAGATCGTTTTGCGCGATCTTCTCATTCTCGATGGTGACGCCGGGATGGTCCTTCTGGTACTCGGCGGTCAGGCCGTTTAACACCGCAGCGGTGTTCTGGTTGTCGTCCCAGACGGTCAGGTGATGGATCACCCGCTCGGTGGTGTCGGCGCCGCCCTCCTGCGAGGCGGCCGAGCTCTCTGCGGGCGCCGCGGCGTCGGAGCTGCTGTTTTCCAGCTTCTTGGCGGAGCACCCCGCAAACGCCGAAGCGGCACAGACGGCGGCCAGCACTGCGCTCAATACTCTTTTCGTATTCATCAATAACCCTCCCAAAATCATGGTTGTTTTGTGTAGTTTCATTGTAGCATTTGACAAAAAAATCGAATAGTGAGCTTTTTTTCTGATTCGGTGGGGGGAATTTCTGTTTTATCCTTCAGTGCCCGTGTTTATACTGGTCCGGCGTGATGCCGAAGGTTTTTTTAAAGACCTCGCTGAAGTGGCGCGCGTCGTGGAAGCCCACCTGGGAGCTCACGGCCGAAACCTTCATCCCGCGCTCCAAGAGCTCCCGGGCGTGCTCGAGACGCACCGAGGTGAGGAATTTGATATAGGTGGTGCCCACCTGCTCCTTGAAGAGCATGCTCAGATAGGTCGGGTTCATGTAGACCGCCTGCGCCAGCTCCTGCAGCGTCAGACTCTTGTCGTAGTTTTTGAGGATATACTGCTTGGCCTCGAGCACCCCCTTGTGCATGCCGCGGCTCTTGACCTCCTGCAGCCAGTCGCACAGCCGCCCGAAAAATCCGCGCACCCACCCGCAGATCTGCCGGTAGCCGCGAAGTCTAAACAGCTCCTCATGCGGGAGGTACCCCTCCCCCAGAGTCTCCAGATAATTCTCCCCCGTCTCCTGCGCGGCCCGCAGCCCGAGATAGCACAGCTCCAGGCATTCGTGGCAGAAGAGCTGGGGCGAGAGGTTCGACTTCCACCAGAAGTCCAGCAGCCCGTCCACCGCCGCCAGGGTCTCCTCCCGTTCCCCGGCGCGCAGGCGGTAGAGGATCTCCTCCTCGCGCCCGCCGCCCGCGGGCAGAGGCCCGCTTTGCACCTCGCCGATGGGGAGCACGCTGTTTTCTTCCCGAAAGAGCGCATACCGCAGCGCCTGGCGCGCCTGCAGGCAGCACAGCGGCAGGTGCAGCGGGTCGGCGCAGTCTTCCCCCACCCCGGCGAAGAAGGAATATTCCCCTTCGGCCGCGAGGGCCGAAAGCCGCCGCGTAAGGCAAAGCTCCTGCGCCCCCGGTGAGAGCAGGACGAGCAGCAGGTCGCCCTCCTGCTGCAAGAAGACGGCCTGTTCGCCCTCGCGCAGTGCCCGGCGCTGGAAACTGCGGCACAGGGCGGCATATCCGTCCTGCACCGTATTGCGCGGCGCGGCATGGTTCCCTTCCCCATCCCGCTGCGCAATGCGCAGCGCGGCGGCACCCCCGCTGCGCAGGGGCGGCAGCGGCAGCCCCCGTTCCTCGAAGAAGGCGACGTACTGGCTGAAATCCTGGATTGTCCCGTCGAGCAGGGCGCGCACCGCCTGGAAGAGCGCGTCCTGCTCGGCGCGCGCCTTTGGCATATCAGAATTCCCGGCTGGCGCGCGGGAGTGCAGCAGCTTGACCGCCCGGCTGATGGCGCCGTCGATCGATTCGAGGGTGACCGGCTTTTCCAGATAGTCGAGCACGCCCAGGCTGATGGCGCTCTGGGCATAGCGGAACTCGTTGAAGCCGCTGAAAATGACGAAGACGCTCTCGGGCACGATCTCCTTGGCCCGCCGGATCATTTCCAGCCCGTCCATGACGGGCATCTGGATGTCGGTGAGCACGATCTCGGGGCGCAGACGCTCGATGAGCGCCAGCCCCTCGCTGCCGTTGCGGGCGGTACCGGCCAGCTCGACGCCGTAGCTCGACCAGTCGGCGAGTGAGCGCAGGCCCTCGAGGACCACATATTCGTCGTCCACCACAATGGCTTTCAGCATTGCTCTCCTCCTTTTGGCCCCCAGGGGCCCTCGAACTGCGCGGGCAGCCGGATGGTCACCCGCGTACCCTGCCCCGGCCGGCTTTGGAAGGTGATCCGACCGCGCTCACCATAATAGAGCTGTACCCGTTCCACGACGTTTTGCACCCCGTAGCCCGCGTGGACCTGCGCGGTGTCCGCCATCCCCACCCCATCGTCCTCGACGGTGAAGAGGATGTCCTCCCCCTCTCTTTTCCCGCGCAGCCAGAGCGCGCCCCTGCCCTCCTTGGGCTCGAGCCCGTGGAGCACCGCGTTCTCCACAAAGGGCTGCAGGATGATCTTGATGATCTCGCACTCCAGAATTTCTTCCTCCGCCTCGATGTGGTACTCGAGCTTATCCTTGTAGCGCAGGGACTGGATGATCAGATAATTCTCCACCTGCTCAATCTCCCGGCGCACGGTGGTGGTCTCCCCGCCGCTGTTGAGGCTGATTTTAAAGACCTTGGACAGCGAGATGGCCATCTGGCCGATCTCGGGGACCTTCTGGAGGTTGGCCATCCAGTAGATGCTGTCCAAGGTGTTGTAGAGGAAATGCGGGTTGATCTCGGCCTGCAGGCATTTGAGCTGCGCCTCCTTCTGGCGCAGCCGCAGCTGGGCGACGCTTTCGTTCAGTCGGTAGTTTTCCCCGATCATCTCCAAGAATTTATTCCCGATCGTCCCGATCTCGTCGTCGGAAAACTGCTCGTCAAAGACCCGCTTGCCGTCCCCGACCTCCTCGATCACCCGCTCGAGCTTGTGCAGCGGCCGGTTGATGGAATTGGAGAGCAGCAAAAACAGCAGGATGGCCACCGCCGCGGTCATCACCGCCGTGAAGGCGGTGTAGCGCTTGATGGTGCCGGTATCCCGCAATAGATCGTCCAGCCTGACGGTGTGCACCAGCTGCCAGCCGGTGGCCCCGTTTTGAAAGCGGGTGGTGAAAAAGCCGCCTTCCTCGTCAAAGAGGCCGGGCGGCACCTGTTTCTTTGCCAGCGCCTCGTGAAAGGACGGGTTGTTGCAGTAGAGCAGGTTCTGCTCGCGGGAGCTGCCCGCGTCGAGGATCATGTAGCAGCCCGCCGCGGTGGCATCTGCGGCATCCGTGCCGGCGCTCGGGAAGGCGGAGCGGAAGATCCGCGTGCGCACGCAGGTGATCAGCACCCCCAGCTCCTCCAGGCTGCCCGGTACCCTGACCAGCTTGCCGCAGGTAAAAACCTCGTTGGCATTGGTCGGGTCGAGCACGTCGTAGCTGAAAAAGACCTCCTTCCCCTGCGCCTCGATGATCTGGCGGTACCAGTCGGTCTTGCTGACCTGGCCGAAGGAGGAGTTCAGCATGGCGCCCAGGGAGTTGACCCTGGAGCCGCCCGAATAGAGCGTGCCGTTTTGATCATAAAACCCGGCCCAGAGGATGTCGTTGAGATAGAAGGTATAGTAGCGCATCTTCTCCTGCAGCAGGGCGTCCCGCGCGCGCTTCCCGTCCGGGTCGTGCGCGAAGGAGGTGTTCTGCGCCGCCAGCAAGAACTCCTGGTCATATAAAAAGGTGCGCGAAGCGCTCACGATCGAATCCAGCGTCGCCTCCAGAATCCGCCCGGAGGTCTGCAGGCTGGACTGGTAGGACCGCGTGTGGTTGCGCTCGATGATCGAGGCGGAAATCCGGTAGGACATGATCCCCAGCGCCGGCACCGAAATCAGTATCAGGAACATCATCGCCGCCAGGAACTGGTTTTTGATCTTCTTCATCCCCAGCAGCCGGGGAATACGCTCGATCAATTTGTGCATGGGTACGCTCCTCTCTATGCAAAAAGAGGAGCTAGCTCCCCTCGCTTTTTACTTAGGGCCCGGCCGTGCCTCAGGCTTTACCTGAGACTATATTATAATTGAAGAGAGCGGGCCTGTCTATTTTTGACGAATAACTTGATAAATGATCATATTCAATCATCAACATGATCATTAGAACGTCGCGCTTACCACCTAAAGCTGGGGGCAGACCAGGTCGCAGGCCGTCCCCTCGAGCAGCGCGAGGATATCCTCCCCCGGGCGCTGGTCGGTGATCAGGTAATCGACATCGCCAAAGCCGCAGGTCTGGTAGAGGAAGCTGCGGTAAAACTTGGTGCTGTCGCAAAGCAGGATCTTCGTCTTGGCCCGCTTTAGCATCCGGCGCTTGACCTGGGCCTGCTCAGGATTGGCTTCGGTGATGCCGAAGCGCGGGTCCAGCCCCGAGCAGGAGAAAAATGCCACGTCGGCGCAGTAGCTGTCGAGGGATTGCAGGGTATCGCTGCCGACCAGGGAGTTGGAGCGCTCGAGCAGCCGCCCGCCGGGGAGGTAGACCTCGTGCGCCCCCGCCTGGGAGAGCAGCATGGCGCTGCGCAGCCCGTTGGTGATCACCGACAGGTTTTTCACCCCCCGCAGGTAGGGCAGCATGTACCCCGCCGTGCTGCTCGAATCGAGGAACACCCGGTAGGAATCCTTGAGGAAGTAGGAGGCCAGCTCCCCAATGATCCGCTTCTGGGGCACCGCGCTCTGCTCGCGGATGGTGACGCTCAGCTCGTCGTTCCCGCCCTCGTAGAGCACCGCGCCCCCGTGGGTGCGCCGGATCAGGCCCTTGTGCTCGAGCGCGCACAGGTCCCGCCGGATGGTCGCCCCGCTGGCATAGAACCGTTCACAGAGCAGTGCCACCGAGGCTGACTTCTTGACCTGCAGGTATTCGTAAATTTCCTGCTGCCGCTGTGATTGCAGCATATCCTTCCCCTCCATTGATGTCCCAAATTGATTGTTTTTTCCTGTTTTGATGATCATATTTCAATTTACCGCTCATAAATAGACATTTTTGCTCGCAGCAATTATAATATAGCAGGAACCAGCCGTCCTGGCAAGGACGAGAAAGGAAGGGCGCTTATGCAAAAGCATGTACTGGCCATCGACCTGGGCGCGTCGAGCGGGCGGGCAATCCTCGGGCAGTATCGGGACGGGCAGCTGGGCCTCGGCGAGGTCCACCGCTTTCCAAACGATCCGGTCGCCGTCGGCGGGGAGCTCTACTGGGATTTCCTGCGCCTATTTCACGAGATCAAACAGGGGCTGCGTCATGCCGGCCGGGTGGACAGCGCGGGGATAGACACCTGGGCGGTGGACTACGGATTGCTGGACGGCGCGGGGCGCCTGCTCGCAAATCCCTACCACTACCGGGACCGGCGCACCGACGGGATTGCCGACCGGGTCTATGAAAGCGTTCCGGCCCGGGAGCTCTACGCGCGCACCGGAATCCAGTACGCCCCCTTCAACACCGTCTTCCAGCTCTGCGCCGATCTTTGGCAGCGCCCGGAGATTTTAAAGCAGGCCCGGCACATGCTGCTGCTGCCCGACCTGATCGGCTACTATCTGACCGGACAGATGGGGGCGGAGTATACCAACGCCTCGACCACCGCGCTGCTGGGCGTACATACCCGCGGCTGGGACCGGGAGCTTTGCGGCCGCCTCTCCCTGCCCTACCGGCTCTTTTTGCCGCTGCGCCAGCCGGGTAGCGAGCTGGGGGTGCTGACCCCCGCGCTCCAGGAGGAGCTGCTCCTCCCCGCAGTCCCCATCCTGTCGGTCGCCTCGCACGACACGGCCAGCGCGGTGGCCGCCCTGCCGCTGGAGGAGGGGGAGGAGTGCCCCGCCTACATCAGCTGCGGGACCTGGTCGCTCTTCGGCACCGAGCTGCCCGCCCCCTTAGCGAGCGAGGAGACGCGCGCCTTAAACTTTACCAACGAGGGCGGCGTAAACGGCACCATCCGCTTCCTCAAGAACATCATGGGCTCCTGGCTGATCCAGGAGTCCCGCCGCCAGTGGGAAAAGGAGGGGCATTCCCTCTCCTTCTCGGACCTGGAGGAGCTCGCGCAGCGCGAGGAGCCCTACCGCTCCTTCATCGACGTGGACGACCCTGTGCTTATCCAGCCCGGCGACATCCCCTCCAGGATCAAAAGCCTTTGCGCCAGGAGCGGGCAGCCGGTGCCCGAGGGGATCGGACAGGTGACCCAGTGCATCTACAGCAGCCTCGCCATGAAGTACCGCCTCACCCTCGACCAGCTGGAGCAGGTCACCGGGCGGCGCTTCCCGCTGCTGCATATGATCGGGGGCGGGATCCAGAGCAAGCTCCTCTGCCAGATGACCGCCGACTGCACCGCTATCCCCGTCGAAGCCGGGCCGGTGGAGGCGACGGCGCTCGGGAATATCGCCGTGCAGCTGATCGCGCTGCGTGCCCTGCCCGACCTTGCCGCGGCCCGGCGCTGTATCCGCCGCAGCTTCCCCGTCGCCCGCTATCTGCCGCGGGGCGACACGCTGCAGCAGAAAATCCGTTACCTGCAATACCAAAAGGCGGTCCTGCCGCCAAAAAAGGAGCTGTAATATGAAATCGGTAGAGAAGGCCTACGAGCTGGCCAGGGAGCGCTACGCCGAAATCGGCGTGGACACCGGGGAGGCGCTGAGAAGGCTCGAACAGATCAAAATCTCGATGCACTGCTGGCAGGGGGACGACGTGCGGGGCTTCCTGTTCCGGGAGCGCGCTCTCTCGGGCGGGATCCAGGCCACCGGGAATTACCCCGGCGCCGCGCGCACGCCAAGCGAGCTGCGCGCCGACATGGAGATGGCGCTGCGCCTGATCCCCGGCAAGCACAGGATCAACCTGCATTCCACCTATGCGGACACCGACGAGCGAATCGACCTCGACGAGATCGAGCCGCGCCACTATGAAAGCTGGGTACAGTGGGCCAGGGAGCAAGGGCTCGGGCTCGACTTCAACCCCACCTGCTTCTCGCACGAGAAGTCGGAGAGCGGCTTCACCCTCGCCAGCGCCGACCGCGGAATCCGCGACTTCTGGATCGAGCACTGCAAGCGCAGCCGCAGGGTCAGCGCCTATTTCGGCCGTGAGCTCCAGTCCCCGAGCGTCAACAACATCTGGGTCCCGGACGGCTACAAGGACACCCCCATCGACCGGCTGGCCCCGCGCCAGAGGCTGCTTTCGGCGCTGGATGAAATCTTCCGGGAGCCGATCGATGAGCGATATAACCTCGACGCGGTGGAGAGCAAGGTCTTTGGGATCGGCAGCGAGAGCTACGTTGTGGGCTCGCATGAATTCTATCTGGGATATGCGGTGAAGAATCAAAAGCTCCTCACCCTGGATGCCGGGCACTTCCACCCCACCGAGGTGATCAGCGGCAAAATTTCCGCCGTGCTGCTCTTTTGCAACGAGCTGCTTCTGCACGTCTCCCGCCCGGTGCGCTGGGACAGCGACCACGTGGTGATCCTGGACGACGAGCTGCAGCAGATCGCAAGCGAGCTGGTGCGCGGGGATCTGCTCTCCCGCACCCACATCGGCCTGGACTTCTTCGATGCGAGTATTAACCGGATCGCCGCCTGGGTGATCGGGATGCGCAGTATGCAAAAGGCGCTGCTGCACGCCCTGCTCGAGCCGACCGACCGGCTGCGCGAATATGAGCTTGCAGGCGACTTCACCAGCCGCCTTGCCTGGCTCGAGGAGCTAAAAGTCCTGCCCATGCAGGCGGTCTGGGATTATTTCTGCGAGAGCAGCTCGGTCCCGGCGGGGCTCGAATGGCTCGACGACATGCGCCGCTACGAGGCACAGGTCCTCGAAGCGAGAAGCTAAAGGAGGGAAATCCATGAACGATATGCTGCAGGCGCCCTTTTTAAAGGAGATGTGCGCCATCATCGGCAATATGTACCGCCTGGGCTGGGACGAGCGCAACGGCGGCAATGTCAGCCTCCTGCTGGATGAAGCCGAGGTCGCCCCCTATCTCTCCCCCGGCGGGGAGACGCGCGCCCATCCCATCGGGCTTTGCGCTTCCCCGCTGGCCGGGCGCTATCTTTTGCTGACCGGATCGGGCAAGTATTTTAAGAACGTGCCGGGCGACCCCGCGCATAACCTGGGGCTGATCCGGATCACCCCCGACGGGCTCTCCTATGAAATCCTCTGGGGCTTTCTGGAGGGTGCCAGGCCCACCAGCGAGCTGCCCACCCACCTGCTGAACCACATTGCGCGTCTTGCCGCCGACCCCGCCCACCGGGTGGTGATGCATTGCCACCCGGCCAACGTGCTGGCCATGACCTACATCCACGAGCTCGAGGACCGCGCCTTCTCGCGCACCCTGTGGCAGATGAGCACCGAGTGCGTGGTGGTCTTCCCCGAAGGGGTGCGCGTCCTGCCCTGGATGCTCTGCGGGACGGTCGAGATCGGCCGGGAGACCGCCAAAAAAATCGCCGACTGCCGGGTGGTCCTCTGGGCGCACCACGGCATCTTCGCCGCCGGCGCCAGCCTGGACGAGACCTTCGGGCTGGTCGAAACGGTGGAAAAGTCGGCCGAAATCTTCATCAAGACCCGAGGCTGCCCCGTTTTGCAGACCATCCGGGACGGCGAGCTGCAAAGGCTGGCCGACGCCTTCGGCGTGCGGGTGCAGCCGGGCTACCTCGAAGCGTGAAAGCTGATAACCTCCATTTTGAAAGGGCGGGCACCTAATAAACAGGTGCCCGCCCTTTATTTTTTCACCGGTATGCCCCGGCTAGCCCTCCATACGCCGCCGCATGACGGTGATTCCCTCCAGCTCCCTATCGGCCGAAAAGCCGCATTTCAGATAAAGCTCCTTCGGCCCGTGGTAATGCTCATAGCAATCCTTCGCTCCCCGGTTCGGATAGCCTTCGACCCACTGCGCGCCCCGCTTTTTCGCCTCCACGCAGACATGCCGCAGCAGCGCGGTGGCCACCCCCTGCGAGCGAAACGGCGGCGCAATACAAAAGCAGACCGCCGACCAGATGTTTTGCCCTTCATCCTCGCTTTTGATGAGCCCTTCGTAGATGGACAGCCTCCGGTAGTCCCCCCGCGGCCCCGCGTTGCACCAGCCCACCGCCCGGCCGCCGGCGTAGGCAAGATAGCCGTGCATGGCGCCCTCTTCGATCATTTTCGCCGCCCGGAGGCGCCGCGCCCGCTGCCCGACCCGGTAGAGGGCCCGGTTCTCCTCACGGTCCAGATACCCCTCCAAACAGTAGCAGGCGGCCCAGTCCGGATGATCGCAAAAGGCCGCGCCCTCGAAAAATCCGAAAAAGTCTCCCGCCCGCGCGGGGGTCAGCGCCTCGATTTGCATGCCATCCCCTCCCTTTTGATTGCTGAGCATGAGCGAAGAAATAAAAATGCTCATGGACGTAGGCCGGCCACAGGATTTTAAAAAAATAGCTCAAGGAGCTATTTTTCATTTTACTACAGTTCCGGCCTCCATTCAACATTTTGGCCTTGCGTATGATTCGAACCAATGGTAAACTGAAAGTAGAAAAATATGGAAGGTGACGTTTGGCATGGGGGAGCAATATCAGGCAGCGCTTAAAGCGATGTCCGCTTGGCTGGCGGATGAGCACAGGCTGGGCGCGCCGCCCTATAAGATCGAATGTACGGGCGACTTCCTGCTGCACGGGCTACGTTACTACCTGTTCCGCTATAAAAAGCATTTCTGGGGCCGGTGGCTGCTGGGGGTCTGCGGCGGGTACGAGGGGAACTCTTTGGAGCACTGCGGCCATGTGCTGAGCGATAAGCGCTCCTATGACCCCGCCAAGGCCCGGGAGCAGGCCACCGCTATGGTGGAGCGGCTGCGGCCGCACCGGATGGACCAGGCGCAGGAGAAGCCGGAGCCGGCGGGCCCGTTCTTGAGCTTTGTGCTGCTGGAGCAGGACCGCTGGGACCCCCAAAAGCTGCGCCGGGACCTGGCAGGCTGGGGGATCGACTGCCCACAGGAGACGCAAGGCGGGGGCCAAAGCCTGGTGTGGGAGGTAGAGGGCATGCTTGCCGCCATCAGCCTGATGCCTTCGCCCATCCCGGGCGGGGAGGCCGAGGAGAACGCCCATTCAAATTACATGTGGCCGGGTGCCGCCGAGGCGGCGAAGGCCCATCTGGCCCACCTGGACGTGGCGGTCATAAGCCGGGGGCGGCCGCCCGAGGCGGCGAGCGCTCTGCACGTCAAGCTCTGCGCCGCCGCGCTCCTGCAAAGCGGGACGCTGGGCCTTTACACCAACGGCTCCGTGCTGCAGCCCGAATTTTACCTGGAGGCCGCCGAGCTGCTGCGCAAGGGCGAGCTGCCGATTTTAAACCTGGTCTTCGTCGGGCTCTACCGCTCCGAATCGGGGGTGGGCGGCTACACCTGCGGGCTGCGGCAATTCGGCTGCCATGAGCTGGAGGTGCTGGACAGCACCGCCGACCCCGACGAGCTGCGCAGCTTTCTCTACGACATTGCCGGCTATGTGCTGCGCGAGCATGTCGTGCTGCACGGCGGGGAGACCATCGGGCTTAGTGCCGGACAGAAGCTGGCTCTCACCCTCTCCCCCGGCGTTTCAGTGGAGGGCGAAAGCCTGAAGGTCGCTTTTTAACCGGTTGCGCCGAAAAGCCCCGCCCCTTCCAGAGGTTTGGAAGGGGCGGGGCTTTTCGGTTAGTTCTCCTGTAGGGCCGGGCCGCCTGATTGTGGTTCCCATCCGGTGCGGTGCGCCATGCGCACGGCACGGCGGCATTTTTCCAGCAGCTCCTGAGCACCTTCCCAGTTGAGCTCCTTAGCGTTCTGGCAGAGCTTATCCTCCTGCAGATGCGCCTGGATCACCAGCCCGTAGTAGAGCTGAGGATCGGCTCCGGGGTCGCGGCAGACCCGGGTGAGCAGCTCGGTAGTGGACAAATACTTGTTCCACAGCTGGCGGGTGGCCGTCGCCCTTCGAAACGGGAAGAAGACCTTGTTGGCCAGCAGGGCGATAAGGATTCCCAGCGCGATATAGCTCAGGCGGACCAGCGACATGTAACCGACCTGACCGAAGCCGAACATGCCCATAAAGACGGCGCCGCCGAGCGCGCCCACGGTGGAACAGGAGTAGGTCGCCGAGTAGTCGGTAAAATAAAAGGACAGATAGCCGGAGAGCATCATGACCGCCGTGCGCCCCGACGGGGAGGGGATCAAGGAGAAGAGCATGACGCTGCACAGTCCCCCGACCAGAGTGGCAACCATCCGCTTCTTGGCCTTTAAGCCCACGTCGTCGGCATAGGGCAGGGAAACCGAGGCCACTGTAAAGAGTAGCCACTTTCCATGCGGTAGGCCCAGCTGCTGGACCAGCAGCGTACAGAGCGCCAGCAGGATGCTGACCCTCAACGCGTAGACGACCCGCACCGGGCTCACACGCAACGCGGCCTTCAGCCGCACCGAAAGCGAGAGCAGCGTCTTGCGGTATTGTTTTTTCTTTTGCGGCTGCGTCATGCTCAGCATCCGGCTGCGGATATACTGCAGGCAGTTTAAAAAGCGCTCCGCCTCGCCGTTTTGCTCCCCGCCCAGGTCCTCCCGGCAGATGGGCGCAAGGTACGCCGTCTCGCGCAGCATATACGCGCGCAGACGGGTGAGGCAGCATGAGATGTACCGCAGCATCCCGGCGCGCGGGGGTGTGATCGGCCCCTCCATTTCATAGAGCAGCAATACGAGGTTTTCCAGCCCCCGTCCCGCGTCGATCATCGCAAAGCTGGCGTCCGAAATGCACAGCGCTTTGCGGCGCCGGTCATATACGATTTGGCTCAGCTTGCACAGCTCCTCGCGAAGCTGCTCGGGGTTCCGGGGCGCCCCCCTGCCCGACAGCAGGCAGCCGATGCACTCGTCGGCATGGCCGATCATCGAAACCAGCACGTCGCGGGCGGTTTCGACAACCCGTTTCCTCCCATTGATCAGCTGATAGAGGATGATACAGACCGCCCCTGCAAACACGCCCAGCAGCCTTTTGGGCAGCCGGTCCGGCGTAACGGGCGAAATGAATACCAAAAACAGATAGGAGAGGATGTAGGGGAAATACAGGTGGCTGACATATTCGTAGGTAAAGGCGTAGAGGATCAAAAAAATCATGGCCAGGTTGACCGGCAGGGCGAAAACAGGGGGAGCGTTCGCCACAAAACAGGCCGCAGCTGCCATGAGGAAGAGGACGACGGTCTGGATGCACAGATGCCTGACCGGTGTGGCGGTCAGATCGCGCACCATCGAGGCGGACATCATGATGGTGAAGATGACGCCGACAATGGAGTTTTCCATCCCGAAGATTCTTTGAAACAGATTGACGAAAATAAGAATGAAAATAAAGTTTAGCGTCGCATGGCGAAAGTTTTTATGAAAGCTCGCTATCATGCTGGCGCCGATCTGATGTACTTTTTCCAACCGGAAGATCTCCTTTCTACTCTTTATTATAGACAGTCTGCCGGGGAAAATCAAATCAGCAAGCAGCGTCGAAGGTCGATTCCGGGTATTGAGGTTGCAAGCCAACTTTTAGATATTAATAAAAAAAGAAACCGCACGACAAGCGTAAAACGGCTTGTCATGCGGTTTTTTGGTCCGAGTGGCGGGACTTGAACCCACGGCCTCTACCACCCCAAGGTAGCGCGCTACCAATCTGCGCCACACCCGGAAAACAGCTTTTATATTATAGCATGCTCTTTTTGAGAAATCAAGTGCTGTATTCCGGAATTCCACTACAAAATCCAGCGATCGCGAAGATTATTTTAAAAAACGCTTGCTTTTATAAAAAATATCTGATAAAATACGAATGTTGACATGGAAAAGGATTTTAAGGAGGTGCAGACATATGGCAAAATGCGATATCTGCCAAAAGGGTGTCACTTTCGGTATTAAGGTTTCTCACTCCCACAAGCGTTCCAACCGCGCATGGAAGCCCAACGTAAAACGCGTTAAGGCGATTGTCGACGGTACTCCCCGCCGCATCTACGCCTGCACCCGTTGCTTGCGTTCCAATAAGGTGACCCGCGCCGACTAAGAGCGTAGTTGTAATGACCAAAACAAAACCTGTTGCCATCTGGGGCAACAGGTTTTTTGTTTTTCTATCGCTTCGCATTACTGTGTCACAATCATGGCCGGATAGCCGTCCTGTCTCAGCTGCTGCATATAGTTCTGCGCGTTTTCCCGGCTTTGAAAAGCGCCCACCTGTACCCGGTAGAGCTTTTCGCTTTCCTTCTGCCCGCCCAGCGCCCCAATAATTTCCCCAAACGGGAAACATTCTCCCGGGCAGCAGGGCTTGGTGATGGGGTTGATCTCATAGTGCCCAACGATATGCTCCCGGTCCGCCGGAACCTCCGTGCCATAAAGCCGCTTGATCTCGGTGCGGATATACCGGATCAGCCCGACGCTCGCCTCTTGCTGCGCCGCCGTCAGCTTCCCGCGTCCATCCTTCCAGTACCCCTCGTGCTCGATTGAGATGGTATAATAATTCGCGTTGGTCTTGCGCTCGCGGACCGTTTCCAGGGTGCTCTTGCCAAAGTAACGCTTATCGTTTGCCGCCATGCTGGTGCCGTTGCACCATGCCGCCTGATCCAGGGGCACCAGCTGTGCAATCCGGCCGTCCTTGCCCACCACAAAGTGGGATGAGGTCTGGGAGGCCGGGTTGCAAAGCCAGCCGACCGTCCCATCATAGGTCCCCTCCGCAATGTGACAGACGATCATGTCCGGCTTCCAGCCGTCTCGGGAAAAGCAGTTGGGGGAAGTTTTCTGCTCAATCTTCATTTTCCCTTCTCCCCCCGTTCCTTGAGCTGTTCAAGCAGAGCCGTAATGAACCCCGGCCAGGGCATGCCCAGCTTGGCCGAGTTTTCGATGATCGACAGCCCCTCCCGGCCGAGATAAAAGCAGATGATGGCGGTGCGTATATAAGGGTTATCAAAGCTCAGCGCCCGGTCCATCACCACCCCAAAGGCCACGAAGAGCAGCACCAGCACCTTGTTGATTCCGCCCCAGAGCATGACCTGGCTGTCAACATTCCTGACCTTGACGGCACAGAGCAGCCCGAGCAGGACGTCCAGTCCCATCGCCCAGAGCAGCGCGATCATCATGAAATCCCATCCCCCCAAAATTCCCGCCAGGAAGGTCCCCACAGCGGCCACCGCCGCGGAAACCTCGGCGCCTTTGGCGCCATAATTCCAAAACAGATTCCCCATCGGTACCTTCATCACCCCAACGCTCCAGTGTCAGGGAGCTTCCTCACCTGCTCGCGCAAAGAGGCGGGAACCTGTTCGACCGTTTTTCTCCCCTTGCGGATTAGCTGTACATATCTGTTAACCGTCTCGTTCACCTTCCTGTTCCAATCACTCATACAATTTGCATCATGCGAACTATAATAATTCATTTTTACGATTCATCTTGCACTGGGACCGGGCGCGAGGGCCCCTTCGCTCCCGGGTCCCATCTATATCAAAAGCCCGTCAGAGGCGGACTTTCTGTCCCGACCGCGCCGTCTTCCCTTGCGCTCCATCCGATCCCCCAATGCCGCCGCCAAAGCAATCAGCCAAACTCCAGGCAACAGGATCACCATCATCGCCACCATATAAGCACCCCCATTGGTATCGTTTAAGTAACTCAAGAAACAAAAAACAATGCCTTCACAAAACAAAAAGAAGGAGTGGGTGTCTGATTTTACCTCAAACTGCAAATTTCATTGTAAAATAGAGGTTGTCCACATTTCCACTTGTTTTCTTGTTTCGTTTTCGTAACTTTATTGTACAACGATTCATTGCTAATGTCAATACGAAAACGCAACTTCATTGCCAAATCCAAAGTTTTTGTTGCATTATCGTTACTTGCATGGTATGATAAGGGCAAGGCAGGTGAAAGCAATGGAGCTACAGGACCTCATTCGGACCAGACGCACCCAGCTGGGAAAGACCCTGGAGGAGATCGGCAAGGCGGTCGGTGTCAGCAAGGCGACGGTGCAGCGGTGGGAGAGCGGCGAAATTAAAAATTTGCGCCGCGACCGGATCGCGCGCCTGGCGGCTGCTCTGGAGGTGACGTCTGAAAGCATCGTGATGGACCAACCCACCGAAGGCGTTTCGCACACCGGGATCAAGATTCCGGTCCTCGGCTATGTGCGGGCGGGCATCCCGATCGAGGCGGTCCAGGAAATTTTGGACTATGAGGAAATCACCCCCGAGATGGCCGCACAGGGCGAACACTTCGCGCTGCAGGTCACGGGCAACAGCATGGAGCCCCGGTTCCAGGAAGGGGATGTGGTCATCGTGCGCCGACAGCCGGATGTGGATGATGGAAACATAGCGGTGGTGCTGGTCGACGGCAACGACGCGACCGTCAAAACGGTGAGGAAGCACAAAAACGGCATCTCCCTCGTAGCGATGAACCCCTCCTACACCCCAATGTTTTTCACCAACGACGAGATACTCGAGCTGCCTGTCAGCATCATCGGCAAGGTGGTCGAGCTGCGCGGCAAGTTTTAATGTCCCTGCCGCCTTCTAAATATAAAACCTTGGAAACAAAGCCGCCAATGCACTGGCGGCTTTGTTTTTTCATATAATGGTACGGCTGGGGCATACCGGTCCCGTGTGGGGGAAGCGGGACGGGTATTATCCCGCGCAAAGGAATGAAAGTGGGTGCAAAGACGGGATTGCGTGCACAAATTCCTGCGACTTTCATAAAATAATACTAGGCAAGAACTATTACTGATATTAGGAGGATTAAGTATGGCAGAATCCAAGGCTTACGCCAACACCGCTTCCGGGCACAATACTTTCAAAGAAGCCGTGTGCATAGATGCCGGCAGGATTTACGACAGCTGCAGCGATAAAGACTGTCTGGAAGACCTTCAGGTCGTCTTTGCGCCCGATGCGCAGTTCGTGATCGACGCCGCCACCAGTGCCAAGGTGAAATCGGTCGAAGTACTTACTGTATGTCTGGATGTGGAGCCCGTCCCGTTCAACAAGGGCTTCTACAGCGTAGACATGACGTTTTATTTCAAGGTGGACTTAAAAGTCAGTACACCCAATACATGTGACCCCATCACGGTCTGCGGCGTTTCCCAGTTCCAGAAGAAGGTCATTCTCTACGGCAGCGAGGGGAATGTCAAAATCTTCACCTCCCGCAACTGCTGCGAGCATCCCTTCCAGCATACCACCAACATGCCCAAAGCCAGTGTGCAGATCGCCGATCCGATCGCGCTGGATGTCCAGCTCATCGAATGTCCGCCCAAGTGCGAGTGCCCCTGCTTCCCGCCCGAGGTGCTGAGCTACATCGGCTGTGACTGCTGCGCGCCGACCTACAACAAGATCGTCCTGATCACCATCGGGCTGTTCACCATCGTGCAGATCGAGCGCGATGTGCAGATGATGATCCCGGCCTACGACTTCTGCGTGCCGGAGAAGGAATGCACGCCTGGCGGCGGCGCGGAGAATCCCTGTGACCTCTTCCGCCGGATCAAATTCCCGACCAACGAGTTCTTCCCCCCCAATCTTGCCGATCTGAGTGAGGATGAAAACTGCTAATGCCCTCGCCGACGAACCCGATGGACGGAAAGTAAGTTGCATGCAAAAAAGGAAGCAGCAGGGAAGATTCCCGCTGCTTCCTTTTTCCTGTTCGTAACGGCCCGCAAAAGTAAAACGCCGCGGCAGGGAGCGCGCCCGCCTCTTTATCAAGGCGTCCCCCTGCCGCGGCTATCCTGTTTATTTTTACGTCCTTTCTTTTATGCGGGTGCCCTTCTAAAGCGCGCGCCGGCATGGCGGCGGGCTATTCGCGGGCAGAGGCGGCCACCTGCCGCCCAGCCGTACCGGTCGGGGTCCCTACATCCCTATCATATGGCCGCAGGCGGTTATCGGTACCCCGCCCCCGGAGCCGAGCGGGGGCATGTCCGCCCCCGCTCCCGGCGCGTGGGTGAGAAAGGTTTCTCTCCTGCTCCGGGATTTGCCCGGATCGGTGAGAAAAAATTTTTATGGGTATCGCCGCGGACCCCCAAAATCAACCCGGATTATTGCCCCGCCAGGCGTACCAGCCACTCCCAGATCAACAGCAGAAGCGGCATGGTCGCCACGCTCATCAAAGTGGAGAGCACGATCAGGCGTACGGCGTAGATGCTGTCCCCGCCGTAGAGCTCCCCCATGAACGAGGCCGCCACCGCCGTCGGCGCGCAGGCGGCGATTACGATGGTGGTCTTAATCAGGTACCCGTCCGGTACGAAGCGGGAAAGGTCCAGCGCCGCCAGGAGCAGCATGAGCACCAGCGGCAGCGCCACCAGGCGCAGCAGTGCCAGGACGATCCCGCGCACCGAGCAGAAGACCTGGCGAAGATCCGCCTGGGAGATGAAGATCCCCACCAGCAGCATCGAGAGCACGGTGTTGAGCCCCCGGAAGCCCTGCGCCACCGTCAGCAGCACTTCGGGCAGCTCGATATGTAAGAAGTAGAGCGCCCCGCCGATCGCCACGCTGACGGTCGCCGGGTTGACCAGGCACTGCCGCAGGGAGCTCTTACAACCCGGCTCCCCGGGCAGCCCCCGGCGGGCGCTGTCCACGATCATCATCAGCCTCCCGTAGCTGTAGAGGCAGAGATTGAAAGCCACTAAATAGGCGGTCAGAAAGAAGACCCCGTCCTCGCCCAGCACCGCCTGCACCATCGGGATACCGATATAGCTGGAGTTGGACATCACCAGCGCGAAGCGCTCCACCCCAATATTCTGGTTCCCGCTGCGCTCCCGGATCAGGAGGCGTGCCAGGAGGATGAAGATCAGGTGCGTCCCCACCGCCAGCAGCAGCGCCGTCAGCAGCGCGCCTGCCTCGGCCGCGTCGTATTCCCGCTGCATGGCGCTGATGATCACCCCGGGAGTGACGGCGTAGAGCAGGATGTTGGACAGGCTGACCGTGCACAGCGGGTCCAGTTTTCTCCCCCGCACCAGCAGATAGCCGATCAGCGCGATCAGGACCATGACGGCGACCTGCTGCAGGATGATGAGCGCGTTTTGCACCGAAGCTCCCCCTAAAACAACATTTTTCTTATTGTACTCCCGCGCCCCCGCTTTGGCAACCGTTTTGGTTAAATTTTTGTCAGTTTATAGATTGAAATCCGCCCCCATCTATTGTATAATAACTCATGTACACAAAAACCGCGCCCCAACATGCGGTTTTAAGGATATTAAGGAAAAGGAGATCGAGCCATGGATATTGCATACGCACTATCAGTCATCTTCACAGGGATCAGCATCGTGTTCCTGGTGCTGATCGCGCTCATCCTGGTCATGGTCGCCATGGGCAAGGTCCTCGGCGGCACCGGCAAGAAAAAGGATGACGCCCCCTCGGCGCCCGTCAAGAACGCGCCTGCAGCCCCGGCTCCCAAGGCAGCGCCGCCGCAGATGGCGGTCCAGTCCGGCACCCCGGAGGAGGTCGTTTCGGTCATTTCGGCCGCCATCGCCGCCTTTACCGGTGGCAAGGGCAGGATCACCTCGATCCGCCGCGCGAAAAAAGAAGCCCCCCGTGGGCGCAGCGCATGGTCCATGGCGGGTCTGCGTGAAAACACCCAGCCGTTCTAAGGCCGGACAACGACAAAGAAAGGAACGAATCGGATGTTAGATATGTTCTTAGGGACGATCAAGGATATCGCGCTGAACTCCGGCTTTGCGAACATCACGGGCGGACAGGCCCTGATGCTCATCGTGGCCTGTGTCCTGCTCTACCTTGCCATCGTCAAGAAATTCGAGCCCCTTCTCCTGCTGCCGATCGCCTTCGGCATGCTGCTGGCCAATATCCCGGTGGCCGGTCTCTCCGCCCACAACGAGGGCAGCCTGATCTACTATATCTATCAGGGCGTCAAGATGGGAATCTATCCGCCGCTGATCTTCCTCGGAATCGGCACCATGACCGACTTCGGGCCGCTGATCGCCAACCCCAAGAGCTTTATCCTGGGCGCGGCGGCGCAGCTAGGTATTTTCTTAACCTTCTTCATGGCCCTGGCCTCCGGCCAGTTCACCCCGCAGGAGGCGGGTTCGATCGGCATTATCGGCGGCGCGGACGGCCCGACCGCCATCTTTACCACCAGCAAGCTGGCCCCCCACCTGCTCGGGCCCATCGCGGTGGCGGCCTATTCCTACATGGCGCTGGTCCCGGTCATCCAGCCCCCCATCATGAAGCTGCTCACCACCAAGAAGGAGCGCTCGATCGTGATGGAGCAGCTGCGCCCGGTCACCCAGCGTGAGAAGATCATCTTCCCGATCCTGGTGACCATCGTCGTTTCCTTCATCGTCCCGGATGCCACCGCCCTGGTCGGTATGCTGATGCTCGGCAACCTCATGAAGGAGTCCGGCGTCGTGGACCGCCTGGTCAAGACCGCCGGCAATGAGATGATGAACATCATCACCATCCTGCTCGGCATCTCGGTGGGCGCCACCACCACGGCCGAGACCTTCCTGACCCTGCAGACCCTGCTGATCGTCGTGCTGGGCGTCATCGCCTTCGGCTTCGGCACCGCGGGCGGCGTTATCTTCGGCAAGATCATGTGCTGGGCCACCAAGGGCAAGCTCAACCCCCTCATCGGTTCCGCCGGCGTCTCCGCCGTCCCGATGGCGGCGCGCGTCTCCCAGAAGGTCGGCCAGCAGGAGAACCCCTCGAACTTCCTGCTCATGCACGCCATGGGCCCGAACGTGGCCGGCGTTATCGGCTCGGCCGTCGCGGCGGGCGTGCTGATCAACATCCTCGGCTAATTCCAAACGAACGATCAAATCCGAAAACCCGCGCTCATAGCGCGGGTTTTCTTGACCCATGAAAAGGAGGGCTTTCCTTGTTCGGACAAAACCGCCCACAGCCGCCCATCTGGCGGATTCTCGTCTATATCGCGGTCACCATCGCCCTGCTCGTGGGGCTCGGATGGTTCAACACCCATATCCTCGGGGATCACACCGTCTATCCCGACGGGGCCGCCCCCCTCTCCAGCGTCTCATCCGAGGCTTCCACCGCCGGCTGATCAGCCGCAAAGCCGGGGGATTATAAGAAAGCAGGGGTACTTTAAAGTGCCCCTGCTTTCTTCTCTATTTGAATCCGCCGGTAAACCGTCAGGCGAAGCGCGCCCGCAGCCGCCGGATGGGATGGAAATTCCTTTTCTTCGGCGTCTGCCCGTCCTTGCCGCAGAACAGCAGGTAGAAGGTCGGGATCAGGATCAGCGTCAGGAAGGTCGAGCTGATCAGCCCGCCGATCACCACCACGCCCAGGGACTGCATGGTTTCGGTTCCGGTCCCGATCCCCATCGCCAGCGGGATCAGGGAGAGCACGGTGGTCAGGGTGGTCATCATGATCGGCCGCAAACGGGTCCGGCCCGCCTGGCAGAGCGCATCGTAGGCCGAGAGCCCCTGCTCCCGGCGCAGGGTGTTGGTGTAGTCGATCAATACGATGGCGTTGTTGACCACCGTACCGGCCAGCTGCACGAAGCCGATCAGCGAAGCCATGTTGATGCTGCTCCCCGCGATCAGCAGCGCCGCGAAGGCGCCGATGGCGCAGAACGGGACCGAGATCAGGACCACCAGGGAGAAACGGATGGAGTTAAACTGAATGGCCATGACCATGAACACCAGGAAGATGGCCGAGGCGATCGCGGTATAGATCGCGGAGAACTCCTCGTTCATCGAGCGCATGTCTCCGCCCATCGACAGGCTTACCCCTTCGGGCAGGGAGAGCTTCATCGCCTGCGCCGACACCTCGGACGAGGTCTTGGCAGCGCTGTCGCTCCTGGTCTGGCCGCTGACCTCGACGAGGTATTTCCCATCGAGCTTTTGCAGCGACTGGGGCGCGTTCGAGTACTCGATCGACGCCACGTCCATCAGCGGGATATAGCTGCCGCTGCCGGTTTTGAGCATAACCCCTTCCAGGTCGGACACGTCCTCATAGGTCCCCTCGGGATAGACCACCCGGACGCTGTATTCCTCACCGTCCTGGGTGATGGTGGTGGCGGTCGTGCCCGAAATCATGTTCGAGACGGTGGACATAATCTGCGAGGGGGTGAGCCCCAGCGAGCGGGAGGTCAGGGAATCCACCACGATCTCGGCCTGGGGGTTGCCGTCCGAGAGGGAGGTCGAGGTCGAGACGATCCCCTCGTGGGTCTTCATCATCGCCGCCACCTGCGAGGCGGCCTCCTCCAGCTGGGCGAGGTCCTTGCCGGTGAGCTGCACCGTCACCTCGGCGTTGCCGCCGATGGACATGCCGCTTTGGGCCGAGACGCTCACCTTGCAGTCGGTCATGTCCGCGGTCTGCTCGCGCAGCAGGTCGACCATCTCACCGGTCTCCATCGAGCGGTCGTCCTTGAGGTAGACCGAAATCGAGCTCGAGCCCGAGCCGGAGCGCACCGAATATTCGTCGATGTCCGGCTGCTCCTCCAAAATGGCCTCGATCCCCGCCAGGATTTCGGAAACCTTTTCGGTCTTGAGGGCGGGCTTGGTTTCGACCGAAATCTGGATCGAGCCCTGGTCCATCATGGGCATGAGCTCGGTGTCGATGTGGGTGACCATCGCACCCGAGACCACCAGCAGGGAGACCGCCACCAGGATGACCAGTGCCTTGAGGTTCAAAAGCCTTGCGATCAGCCTGCCGTAGGCGTTCTCGATCCTCTCCATGACCCGGGTAATCCTCCCCTTGTGCTCACGGGGCTTAAGGCGGCAGAAGAGCAGCGGGATCAGGGTCAGCGCCGAGATCAGCGAGGCGGTCAGGGCGAAGATGATGGTGTAGCCCATGTGCTTAAACATCTGTCCCGCCATGCCCTCCATCATCGAGATGGGCAGGAAGACCACGACGGTGGTAATGGTCGAGGCAACCACCGAGGAGGCCACGAGCCTGGTCCCTTCCAGCGCGGCCTCGGTAAAGTCTCGCTCCACGTCCCCGCGCCGAAAGCAGCTCTCGAGCACTACGATCGAGTTGTCAACCATCATGCCGATCCCGATCACCAGACCACCCATTGACAGGGTATTGAGGGTGAGCCCGCAATAGGACATGATAATCAACGTGGTCAAGAGGGAGAATGGCATGGAGGTTCCCACAATCAGCGACGCCTTGATGTCCCCGAAGAAGACCAGCAGCACCGCCATGGTGATGATAACTCCCAGCACCAGGGTGCTGGCCACGCTCATCAGCGATTCGCGGATGGTTTCGCCGCTGTCGTTCATCACATTGATCGGCTTATCGGGGTTTGCGGCGTTGAGGGAAGCGATCACATCCTGCACCTTGGAGGAGATGGTGACCGCGCTCGCGCTCTGGTTCTTGTCGATCGAGATCATCACGTTTTCCCGACCGCGCGCGCGGCTGATGGAGGAATTTTCATCCTCGGCCATCTGGATGTCCGCCACATCCTGCAGGTAGATGATGTCCCCCGACTGCAGCGTGATCGGCACCTCGGCGAGGCTTTCATAGGTATCGAAGTGCTCGCCGCCCTTGAGGGTGATGTCCTGGTCCCCGCGTCCGATGGTGCCCGCGGGGGTGGAGAAATCGGCGCTGGCGATCGCGCTGGAAACGTCGCTCATGGTCAGGTTATACTGGCCCAGTTTTTCCTCGTCGAGCTGGATGCGGATATACTGGCGCTTGCCGCCCATCACCTCGACCGAGGCGACGCCCGATACCGCCTCGAGCTCGGGCTGGACCTCGTTTTCGGCGTAGTAGAGCACCGAGTCGGAATTTTCGCTCGCGTCGAGGTAGAGGCTCATGACCGAGGACTGGTTCATCGACATCTCCATGATCGAGGGCTCCACGTCATCCGGGAGCTGCCGTTCGAGCTGGTTCAATTTATCCTGTAAATCGGTCTTGACCTCCTCGGTGTCGGTGCCATACTCGAATTCAAGGGCGACCATCGCGTTCCCTTCGCTGGAGGTGGAGGTCATCGACTTGAGGCCGTCCAGCGAGCCGACCGCGTCCTCGATCACGCTGGTGACCAGCTCCTCCACGTCCTCGGGTCCCGCGTTGGAATAGGAAGCCCGGACCATCAGCATGGGCATTTCCATCTGGGGCGTCTGCTCCATCTCCATGCCGAAGATGGAGGACACGCCGTAGATGACCAGCGCCAGGATGCACACAAAGATGGCAACCGGGCGCCTCAGTGCAAGTTTGGTCAGGTTCATTCCTCTGTCTCTCCCCCGTCTGTATCATTTTGGGGGGCCGATTCATCAGGTTCTTTTGCCGCCTGCGGGCCCTGCGGCTGCGCCGCCTCATCGGAGCCGGCCTCTTCCCCGGAGGGGCTGCTCTCGCCGACCACGCTGACCGCCGCCCCGTCGCTGAGGTCGGGATGCCAGGTGGTCACCAGCTGATCGCCTTCGTCCAGCCCCTCTGTGATTTCGATCTCCTCCCGGTTCGAGATCCCCGTCCCCACCGCCGTCTTGACGGCGGCGCCGTCCCGCACGACGTAGACATATCCCTGCCCGTCCTCATAGCTGATGGCGCTCACCGGGATAACGATCGCATTTTCCGCTTTGGAGGTCGCGGCCGACACCTTGACGGTCATGCCGTTGACCAAAGAGACCTCGCCCGCCTGCACCTCGGCCTTGACGGTGAGCAGGCCGCTGCTTTCGATCTTCTGCCCGATCTCGACGATCGACCCCGGGAAGGAGGCCGAACCCCGCTCCACCGTCACCGGGTCGCCGATGGACATCGAGTCGATCGAGTCGGCCGAAACGCTGAAGGAGACGAGCATGCTGTCCTTGTTCGAGATGGTATAGGCCGCGCTTTGGGTGGTGGCGTTTTCAAATTCATCGAGATTCTTGCTCTCGATGATCCCGTCGATCGGCGCGTAGACCTTGGTCTTATCCAGCTTCTTCATGGTGGTCTCATAGGAAATCTTGGCCTGGCGAAGCTGCACGTCCGCCTTTTCCTCATCCTCCTTGCGCTGCTTCTCGGTCAGCAGGTTCAGGGAATCCTCGGCCGAGGAGAGGGAGAGGCTGGCGGAGCGCACCGAGCGCAGGAACTGGTCGACCTCGTCGTCATAGCCGTCATAGGCCTTCTTGGCCGCTTCGTAAGCCGAGTCGGCCGCGTTGTAGGCCTGCTCCTTAATTTGCAATTCATCCTTGAGGTAATCCAGGTCGTCCTCCAGGTCCTCGAGCTGGGAGGAGCCGATGGTCGCGTTCTTGATCTGCTCCTCGAGCTCGGCGACCTGCCGCTTGACGGCGTTGTATTCGCTCAGGGCGTCGCTGCGCGCGCTCTTGGCTTCATCCTTGGCGTCCTCAAGGTCGTCCTCATTGCCCTCGTCCTTGTAGTTCTCCAAATCCTCCACCGCATTCTTGTAGCTGTTTTTCGCGTTTTCATAGCTGGAGGTCTTCTGCTGCAAGGAGCTTTCATAGGTGCTGCCCAGGCTGCTTTCGATGTTGAGACGGCTCAGCTCATAACTCGCCTCGGCCGCCTGCGCCTCGAGCTCAAGATCGGAGGAATCGATCTCGAAGAGCAAGTCGCCCTTCTGGACCGCGTCGCCCACATTAAAATATGTAGTCTTCACCTTGCCCGAAGTCTCGGGAAAGACCTCCAGCGAACGGCCAGGCTCGATCTTTCCGACGTATTTGGTGCTCAGCTCCAGGCTACCGGTACCCACCGGCTCGGCTTCCACCAAGATATCCTCCTTCTGGACCTGCTGCCCCTCGGCTTCGCCGCCTTTTCCTCCCTGGCGGCCGCCGCCCATACCGCCGCCTCCCATGCCTGCGCCCATGCCGCCCATCGCACCAGTGGCCGTGACGATTCCCGCAATAACTATGGTGACCGTGCAGCAAAGCGCCACGATCAGCTTCATCCGTTGTTTCACCAAACATTCATTCCTTTCGCTGCGCCACTCGGCACATTCGTAATCGTTGCTCAGATATTTGCCGGGTCCTCTTTTTCTTCCTGCTGCCATTCGAACAGATACCCTGCCTTGCGGATGGTCACGATCCGCCCGGCGTACTCGCCCAGCTTGGCCCGCAGGCACTTGATGTGGGTGTCCACCGTGCGTTCATCCCCGTGGTAATCGGAATGCCATACCACCCGGATGATCTGCTCGCGCGAGAACACCTCGTTGGGGTGGGCGGCGAGGTGGTAGAGCAGTTCAAATTCCTGTGGGGTGGTGCCGACCCGCTTCCCCTTAAGGAAGACCGAGCGCCCGGCCGCGCAGATGTATAAGCCGCCCAGGCGGACGTCCTCCCGCTGATCGCCGTTTACAGGCCCCATGCGGATGGAAAACAGCCGCGCGCCGCCGCCCGAAGCCAGCGTAGGAGACAGAATATCCAGCGCCACGACCAGGCTCCCCCGCTCCTCCTGCGAGACCAGCCGCCGCGCTTCGGCGGCGTCCAGCGCCTGGAAGCCTCCGCTTTCCAGCCGGCGGGTCAGAAACTGGTAAGGGTCCGGCCGCTGCGGGACGGCCGTTTTTTCGTTCATGGCCTTTCCTCCCTTTCTTTGATAATCCGTTCCCTATTATATCGGCCGATTGTGTTTGTTCGGTGAAAACTGTCTGACGGCTGATTGATATTTGTGTTGGAAGTTTGAAGCCTGTCGAAAAGTTTTTGGGCCTACCCTGATTGGGAGCTCTTGACAACCCGCACGGTTTTTAATATAATAATAGTCACCGGCACAAATAACCGGTTGAAAAAAGAACATGCGGGTATAGTTTAGTGGCAAAACATCAGCTTCCCAAGCTGAGGTTGCGGGTTCGATTCCCGCTACCCGCTCCAGTAAAACCACCCTTTGGGTGGTTTTTTTAATTTGCTCGGCTGGAAATACACGCCCTCCCGGGCGCATCTCAGGCAGCAAGCGAGTCTGAGCCGCAGACGAAGGATAAATTCCCGCTGCCTACTTCCAGCGGCGGGCCGTCTTGTGCACACATATAAGCCCTATCTTTCGCTGATCCGTTGCTATTTTTATCGCCTTCTGCTATACTTTATGGTAAAGTTCTACAAAAACCAATAATATGGAAAGCGTAGCAGATAGAAATGAAGAAGTGGTTGAAACGTCTGTCGCCAATTTTTTTGGCGGTCTTATTCTGCCTGATCAGCACCGTTGCCCTGATGGCCATGCTCCATATGCAGGGAAACGCCCGGGTCGTCAACTATACGGGGATTGTCCGGGGGGCGACGCAGCGGCTGGTGAAGCAGGAAATAAACGGAATTTCTAATGATGCGCTGATACGCCGCCTGGACGGCATCGTCTCCGAGCTTTCCACCGGCGAGGGAGAAAACAATTTGATTGCGCTTCCGGACGAGGCGTATCAGACTCTGGTTGGGCAGATGCAGATGGCCTGGGGGGAGATCAAGGACGAGATTGGGCTGGTGCGGCATGGTCGGCCCTCCCGGCGGCTGTATGAATTGAGCGAGTCCCATTTTGAACTGGCGGACCGGGCCGTGTCGGCGGCGGAGCGGTATTCGGAGATGCGCGTCACCAATTCCATCGGCATCCTGCTTTGCCTCAACGGCGGGTTCGTTATCCTGTTTATCCTGCTTTGGGTGAGCGAGGCGCGGCAGAAGAAGGCGCAGATGGCCCTGGACCTGGCCGAGAGCGCAAACCGGGCCAAGAGCGAGTTCCTTTCCCGGATTTCCCATGAAATCCGCACGCCCATGAACGGCATCACCGGCATGTCGGCCATCGCCCGGCGGTATGTAAACGACCCGGAAAGGATGACGGATTGCCTGAACAAAATTGACCTTTCCGCAAGCTATCTGCTGTCTCTGCTCAACGACGTATTGGATATGTCCCGGATCGAAAGCGGGAAAATCCAGCTGGACGAGCAGCCTTTCGATTTGACAAAAATGCTGGAGCGCGTTCAGGAAATGTTCCGGCGCAAGGCGGAGGACGGCGGCGTTGTGCTGAACGTCTGCACAGACGGGCTGTCCGTTGCCCAGGTGATCGGGGACAACCTGCGTATCAGCCAGGTGCTGGTAAACCTGGTGTCCAACGCCCTGAAATTTACGCCTGCGGGAGGCAGCGTAACGCTCCGGGCGCGGCAGACGGCGGTAAATGACGAGACGGTCTGCCTGGAATTCGTGGTTGCCGACACCGGGATCGGCATAAGCGACACGTTCCAGCAGCGCATCTTCGAGCCCTTCGAGCAGGCGCAGCCCGCCACGGCCCGCCAATATGGCGGAACGGGCCTGGGCCTTGCAATTTGCAGCAGCTTTATCAAGCTCATGGGCGGTACCATCAGCGTTCACAGCAAGCTGGGCGAGGGTACGCAGTTTACCGTGTGCCTGACGTTGCGGCGGGACGCGTCCGCCGGGACCGGCGGACCGCAAGAAAGTGGAAAAAAAGTCGCCTGCAGCCTTACGGGCATGCACATCCTCCTGGCGGAGGACAATGAAATCAACGCGGAGATCACCACCCTGCTCCTGGAAGATTTGGGCGCTGAGGTGGAGCGCGTAGAGAACGGCAAGGCCGCCGTCGAGCTGCTGTCGTCGTCGCCGGCGGGAACCTTTTCGCTGATCTTCATGGATGTGCAGATGCCGGTAATGGACGGGCTGACGGCCAGCCGTACCATCCGCGCCCTCGACCATCCGGATGCCGGGCGCATCCCCATTATCGGCCTGTCCGCCAATGCGTTTCAGGAGGACAGGGAGAAATCCAGGGAGTACGGAATGACCGCCTATCTCGCAAAGCCCCTGGATTTGGACCGGTTATACCAGACGCTGGACCAGGTCATCGCCAAAGAGAAGGTGTGAAAATCGGCAGGGCTTCGTTTCACTCCACGCGGTGAGACAGCCCCTTCCCTTGGCCCGGCCGCCGGCGTCCCCTCCAAACGGCGCCTGGGTTGAGCGCAATCCCCCTCCTGCCGTCCATGTGGCGCGCGGGGACGTTCGCAGCTTCCAGCAAGCCCCAGATCCAGTTCTGAAATGTCGCCGTCCAAGGAGGAGGGAGCCCGGTATGAAAAACATCTCCCACATCGAGTTTTACACCGAGACCAAGGAAGAACGGCTGCCCGGTTTTGCTCCCGACTTCCCATATATTGCGTCCTGTGCGCAGCTGGACAAATACAGGGACGGGTTCGTCCCGTGGCACTGGCACAAGCCCGTCGAACTCTTTTACATGGAAAGCGGCGCGGTGGAATACTGCACGCCCCAGGGGAGTACGATCTTTCGCGCCGGAGCCGGCGGGATGGTGAACTCGAACATCCTGCACATGACCCGCCCGCGGGGCAAGGATGAGGAGAACATCCAACTCAACCACATCTTCGACCCCTCCTTCATCGCCGGGGAGGCGGGCAGCCGGATCGAGAAAAAATACGTCGTGCCGATCACCGCGGCTTCACAGCTCGAAATCATCGCGCTGTATCCCGACGACCCCCAGCAGGCGCGGGTGCTCGGCCTTATCCGGGAATCCTTTCGCCTTCGGGAGCAGGACGACGGCTACGAGCTCCAGCTGCGGGCGGCCCTCTCCGAGATCTGGCTGGCCCTTCTCGCCCTGTCCCGCCCCCTCTTGAAAGAAAAGCAAAGGTACAGCAAAACGAACGAGCGGATCAAGCCGATGATGATCTATATCCATGAGCACTATGCCGAGAAGATTTCCATCGCCCAGCTTGCCGCCGCGACCTTTTCCAGCGAGCGCGAGTGCTTCCGCCTGTTCCATAACTGCCTGCACATGACGCCGGTGGAGTACATCAAAAGCTACCGCCTGCAAATGGCCTGCCAGATGCTGGCCCGGGGCCGGGAGCCCGTTACCTCGATCGCCCAGGCCTGCGGCCTGGGCAGCAGCAGCTACTTCGGGAAGGTCTTTCGGGAGCAGACCGGTTGTACCCCCTCCGAGTATCGTCAAAAATGGCAGGATCATGATAGTGAAGGGCAGTGTTAAGATATTCTTTGTAAAAAAATTGCCGTATAATGATAGCTGTAAACCCGGTGTATTTAGAACGGAGGGCTGTCATGATCACACTGAATATCTTAAACATGAAAAACTTTCTACAGACGGTAAACGAGTGCGACGGATCGGTCGATCTCCTGTTCCCGGACGGGGCAAAAGCGGATATGCGCATCCCCGGAATCCAGGAGGAATTGCTGCAACAGCACCGGGAAAACAAAAACTATCTTCAGCTTTCTTTAAGCGTCACAAATCCCAAAGATTACATGCGCATCGTCTCCTACTACGCCGGAGACTGCTGAAGCCAAATTGCAAGTCTTTCATCATAGCGGGGCCCGGCCGTTCCCGAAGGCCGGGCCCCACCCTCATTTTATGGGCCCCGCCCCGCCCGGACGGGCCGCCGTACCTGCAAAATGCACAAATTTTGGACCCCACTCTATGCGCAGAATCCACGAAAATGCCGCCGCTCCCCCAGATTTCCTTTGCGAAGAGGCCCTCAAACGTGGTAAAATAGAACTACCGAAAGGAGTTGGGAGAGCGCGTGAAACGGATCAAAGCCGCCTGCCTGGAGCAGACCATCCACTTCGAACTCAAGGAGGGCTTGGAACCGTCCAGGGCAGCCGAGCTGGCAAGGGAAGAGCTGGCCGGCTACAAAGCTGCGCTGGAGCGCAAGCGGGTCAAATATAAAATTGTGGAGGAAACGCCCCAGCCGGACGGCTCCATCCTCCTGAAGATCAAGAAGCAATATAATTTCTACAGCTGCGGGGACTACCTGCGGTAGCGAAGGGCGAAGCATGTATAAGATCGGAGATATGATCGTTTACGGCACCAGCGGCGTCTGCCGGGTGGCGGACGTCGGGCCGGTGAGGGCCGCGCACGCCAGCGAAGGCCGCAAGTATTATACCCTGGAGCCGGTGTACGGCACCGAGACCATTTATATCCCGGTGGACACCACCGCCTTCATGCGCCCGGTGATGAGCCGCCGGGAGGCCGAGGAGCTGATCGCGCAGATCCCCCTGATCCGGGAGGACCCGGCAAATATCCACAGCCTGCAATCCCTGGTCGAGCACTATCAGTCCTCCTTTCAGCAGAACGACTGCGCCGAGCTGATCCATCTGATCAAGGCCCTCTATGTCAAGGGCCAGAGCGCGCAGCAGGCCGGACGTAAGCCCAGCCAGGTCGACCAGCGCTACCGCAAACGGGCTGAGGACCTGCTGCACGGCGAGCTGGCCGTGGCGCTGGGGATCCAGCGCGAGGAGGTGCCCGACTTTATCCGCCAAAGCCTGCGCGACGGGCCCCAATGCCCGGCAAAGGCCGCGAGGCAAGGCCCCCGCGCCAAGGAAGCATAAATTTCAAAAAGAAAGGCCGCCGGGCGACTGCCCGGCGGCCTTTTTATCTTCTGTTATTCCTCTTCCTTCATGGCCTTGGCGTCCTCGATGACCTTCGCTTCGAGCATCTGGGGCAGCTGCTCGTACCGCGCAAAGGCCAGTTCAAAGTAGCCCCTGCCCTGGGTGGTGGAGCGGATCAGGGTGGCGAAATCGCTCATCTCGCTCATCGGCACCTCGGCCTCGATCTCGGTCAGGCCGTCCGAGGCGGGATTCATCCCCAGCACCCGGCCGCGGCGCTTGTTGAGCTCGCCCATGATGTCGCCGGTGTTCGACTCCGGCACATAGGCCTTGAGGTTCCCGATCGGCTCGAGGATGACCGGGGAGGCCTGCGCCATGCCCTCTTTATAGGCGATGGAAGCCGCCATCTTGAAGGCCATTTCGGAGGAGTCCACCGGATGGTAGCTGCCGTCCACCAGGGTGGCGTGCAGCCCGACCACCGGATACCCGGCGAGCACACCGTGCTTGATGCAGTCCTGGAGCCCCTTTTCCACCGCGGGGAAGAAGCCCTTCGGCACCGCGCCGCCGAACACCTTCTCCTCGAAGAAGAGCCCGTCGCTGTCACACGGCTCGAATTCGATCCACACATGGCCGAACTGTCCGTGGCCGCCGGTCTGCTTTTTGTGCTTGCCCTCGACCTTGACCTTCTTGCGGATGGTCTCGCGGTAGGCGACGCGGGGCGCCACCAGCCCGACCTCCACGCCGAACTTGGACTTGAGCTTGGAGACGATCACATCAATATGCTGCTCGCCCAGGCCCGAAATGAGCTGCTGTTTGGTCTCGACGTTGTTTTCGTACCCCATCGTCGGGTCCTCTTCCATCAGCCGCTGCAGGCCGCCGGCGACCTTGCCGTCGTCGCCCTTGCCCCCCAGCTTGATGGCCATCGAGAGGCAGGGGGCCGGGAATTTGAGTTCTTCAAAGGAAACCACCCTTTTGGGATCGCACAGGCTGTCGCCGGTCATCGCGCTCGAGAGCTTGGTCACCGCGCCGATGTCCCCCGCCGTGATGAAGGCGGTGTCCTCCTGCTTCTTACCCTTGATGTAGACGATCTTGCCCAGGCGCTCCGGCTCACCGGTGCGGGCGTTGACGGGGGTGATTTCCGAGGAGAGCTTGCCCGAGACCACCTTGATGAACGAGAGCTTGCCGACAAACGGGTCGGCCACCGTCTTGAAGACATAGGCCGCCAGCGGAGCCTCATCGGTGCAGGCGATCTCCACAGGCTCGCCGTCCTTGTCACTCGCGAGCTCCGCCCCTTCTTCCCAGGCGCTGGGCAGCAGGTCGACCATGCAGTCGAGCAGCATATCGACGCCCGCCAGGTTCAGCGCGCTGCCGCAGAGCACCGGGGTGATGGCCCCCTTCTGGACGCCGTCGTGGATGCCCTTGAGAATCTCGTCGCGGGTGAACGCCTCGCCCGAGAAGTATTTTTCAAACAGCGCCTCGTCGGTCTCGGCCACCGCCTCGGAGATGGCGGCGGTCAGCCCCTCGACCCGGTGGCCGAAATCGGGCATATCGGTCTCGGCGGGGTTGCCGCTCGCGTCATATGTATAGGCCTTGTTGTCGATTAGGTTGATGTAGCAGAGCACCTTGTGGTCCTCGACATAGGGCACCACGATCGGGCAGACAGACGGGCCGAAGGCCGCCTTGAGCTCTTCGAGCACCTTGTAAAAGTCGCCGTGCTCGGCGTCCATCTTGTTGACGAAGAACATCTTCGCCTTATGCAGCTCCTGCGCCAGCTTGTAGGCCTTCTCGGTTCCGACCGAGACGCCGGACTTGGCCGACACCGCGATGAGCACGCTCTCGACCGGGCGCACCCCCTCGTACATCCCGCCGGCGAAGTCGAACAGTCCGGGGGTATCGATCAGGTTGATCTTGGTCGAGCCCCAGCTGAAGGGCGCGATGGCGCTGCTGACGGTGACCTGGCGTTTGATCTCCTCGGGGTCGAAATCGCAGACCGTGTTCCCGTCCGCGACCTTCCCAAGCCGGTCGCTCGCCCCCGCCTTATAGAGAAGCGCCTCCGCCAGCGAGGTCTTCCCCGCGCTGGAGTGGCCCGCCAGGGCGACGTTACGAATCTTGCCCGCCAAATATTGACGCATAGTGTTTAGCCCCTTTCTGAATTTGGTTTCCGTTGCCGGAACCCTTGCAGAATAAATTGTTGAATATGACCAAAAACCAAATTGTTCAACAACCCATTTATAGATTTTATTATAACAATTCTGAAATTGCGATTCAAGAGCTTTTTGTAAAAACAAGACGAGCCACTTGAAAATAATCCCGCCCCCACTTGTGCAATCTGACGGTTTTCACCCCATTTTTACCGCCAGCATATCCTGAATATGGCAGGAGGTGGGCTTGATGGGCGAAAAACGCGAGGGGCGGCCGGGGGACGCGCCGCACGGCCCGCCGCGTCCGGACGGCCGGCCACGGGGCCGCAAGCGCAAGACCGGAACCGGCTACAGCGAGGACATGATCCTGATGGCTACCTCGCTCGCCACCCAGCTGGCGCGCGGGAAGACCGAGTGCGAGCTGGAAACCCTGATCAACATCCTGGATATTCTGAGCGACGTACTGGTGGGGATACTCGCCCAGCGGCGGATCTGCGACCGGCAGGGGATCGAAATTTTGCAGGACGGGGACTTCATCATCTGATTGTTCACAAAATTCCCATTTTCCCCGCCGCCTACTTATGCTATGATAGAGGCAAACCGGAAAGGAAGAATAGAAAATGCCGCAGGAATGTGAAAAGCTCTACTACGCCGACAGCCTGCTCACCCGCTTTGAGGCGGTGGTGACCGGCTGCGAGGAACATGACGGCAGCTATCTCATCACCCTGGACCGCACCGCCTTCTACCCCGAGGGAGGCGGCCAGCCCGCCGACCGCGGAAGGCTCGGCGGGGCGGATGTTCTGGACGTGCACGAGCGGGAGGGCAGAATTTTGCACACCGCCGGGTGCGCGCTGCCTCCCGGACAGGCCGTCAGCGGAGAGATCGACTTTTCCAGGCGGCTGGACCATATGCAGCAGCACACCGGGGAGCATATCGTCTCCGGGATCGTCTACCGCCGGCTGGGGCTGCGAAACGTCGGCTTCCATCTCGGGCAGCGGGAGGTGACCCTGGACTTCGACGGGGAGATCGGGGAAAAGCTCCTCGGCGAAATCGAGCTTGAAGCGAACGAGGCCGTCTGGAGGGACCTGCCCGTCACCGCCTCCTGGCCAAAGCCGGACGAGCTGCAAGACCTCGATTACCGCAGCAAGAAGGAGCTCTGCGGCCCGGTGCGGATCGTCACCATCCCGGGGATCGACGTTTGTGCCTGCTGCGGCACCCACCTGCCCCGCACCGGGATGGTGGGCGCCATCCGCCTCGCAGGCGGCCAGCGCTACAAGGGCGGCACCCGGGTGACCCTTTACGCCGGGGGCCGGGCGCTGCGCGACTATGGGGAAAAGGACCGGACCGTCGCTTCCCTTTGCGCCCTGCTCTCCCAGAAAAGCGACGCGCTCGAGCCGGCCGTGCAGCGCCTGCTTTCGCAACAGCAGGAGGAAAAAGCGCGGTGCGCCCTCTGGCAGGAGCGCTGCTTTAAGGATGAAGCCGACGCCCTTCCCGCGGGAGTGGGCACGGTCGTGGCGTTTTGGGAGGGGCTCTCGCCGGACGAGGTGCGCCGCTGCGCCCTCTCGCTCATGCAGCGCGCCGAAACGGTACTCGCCCTTTCAAGGGACGGGGACGCCTGGCGGTACGCCGCCTGCAGCGCGAAGGAGGACATGCGCCCGCTCGCCAAGAGCCTCGGCGAAGCCTTCGGCGGCCGGGGCGGCGGCAAGCCCGAGCTGGTGCAGGGCTCGCTGCAGGGCGAATGTGAGGCGCTGCGGGACTTTGCGCTGCGCCGGCTGCCGGGCGCTTATCTCTTGTCCCACATCTAAAACCGACCCGCTACGGAGGTACCCATGAGCCTGATAATCGATTGTCTCAAGAACTTTCTCCTCAGCAACCTCGGCCTGTTTTTGCAGCTGGCCGTCTGCGCGATGACCGCCGGGCTGACCCTGCTGCTCTACCGGCCTGTGACGCGCCTCCTTTTTAGGCTGCTGCGCGGCCTCTCGTCGCGCGCCAGGAGCTCTCTGCCCCAAAAGCTCTGCGAGGCGTTCGAGCGCCCGGCGGCCACCTTTTTGCTGCTGCTGGGGTTCTATCTCGCCGCCGTCAGCATTGCCTGGGGCGGCGAAAGCGCGATCCTCTCCTACCATACCTTCTGCCGCACCCTGCTGCGGGTGTCGATCATCGCCTGCGTCACCTGGGGGCTGGTGCGCCTGATCTCCCCGGACAACCTCAGCCTGAGCCTCGGCGGCGGGCGCACCGAGCGCATGAGCAAGACCTTCTCCATCTTCTTCACCCGGATTCTGCGGATCGTGGCCGCCGCCTTCGGGGTGGTCATCATCATTGGGGAGCTGGGGTACAACGTCGGCGGGCTGATCACCGGGATCGGGCTGGGCGGCCTGACCATCGCCCTGGCGGCCCAGGACTGGGCCTCGAACCTCTTCGGCGGGATGGTGATCCTCTTGGACAAGCCCTTCGAGGTGGACGACTGGATCCAGGTCGAAGGCTCCCTCGAGGGGGTGGTGGAGGACATCACCTTCCGCTCGACCCGGGTGCGCACCTTCGATAATTCCCAGGTGGTGGTGCCCAATTCCCTGCTCGCCCAAAAACCGATCACCAACTGGTCGCGCATGGAGAAGCGCAAAATTTCCTTCGACCTGTCGCTGGCCTATTCCTCCCCGCCCGAAAAAATGAAAGAATGCGTCGCGCAGATCCGCGACCTGCTGCAGACCACCGAAGGGGTCAACCAGGACACCGTGTCGGTCACCTTCAACGAGTTTTCAGACAGCGCGCTGCTGCTGCGGGTCTACTACTTCACCGACCTGACCGGCTATGCCGACTATATGCGCTTCAAGGAGAAGATCAACTTCGCCATCATGGAGATCGTGGAGAAGCTGGAATTGCAATTCGCCTTCCCCACCCGCACCGTTTATCTTCAGTCCGAAGCGCCGCAGGAAAAGGAATAACCAAAGGGGCTGGCGGGAAAATCCCCGCCAGCCCTTTTTATCATGCCTTTTGATTGACCACGTTCTGCGGCCGCCCCTCCAGAAAGCAGCGCAGGTTCTCCACGCACACCCCGATCAGCCGCGCGCGGGTTTCCCGCGGGGTCCAGGCCACATGCGGCGTGACGACGCAGCGCGGGTGCCGCGCCAGGGGATTGTCCTCCTTCGGCGGCTCGCTGGAAAGGACGTCCAGCCCCGCGGCGTAGAGCTTGCCGCTGTCGAGTGCCGCGGCCACCGCCGCCTCGTTTAACACCGGCCCGCGGGAGGTGTTGAGCAGGACCGCCCCGTCCTTCATCCGGGCGAGCTCCCGCTCCCCGATCAGCCCGCGGGTCTCGCTCGTCAGCGGGCAGTGCACCGAAACGACGTCGCTGCGCTCGAGCAGGTCGTCGAGATCGCAAAAGTGCAGGTTCTCCCGCTCGAGCGAGCGGTCGGGATGGCGGCGGTAGCCGAGCACATCCATCCCGAAGGCGTTGGCCAGCTGCGCCACCCGATACCCGATGTCCCCCATCCCGACGATCCCCATCGTCTTGCCGCAAAGCTCGAACGAGCGGTGTTCCGCCACAAAGGGGTCGAGCGGGCTTCGCCAGTTCCCGGCGTGTACATGGGCGCTGAGAGTGCTCACCCCGCAGGCGATCTCGAGCAGCAGCGCGAAGGTCAGCTGCGCCACCGCTTCGGTCGAATAGGCAGGCACGTTGCAGACCGTCACCCCAAATTCGCCGGCAGCTTCGAGATCAATCATGTTGTAGCCGGTGGCGGTGATCCCGATAAAGCGCAGGTTCGGGCAGCGCGAGAGCACCTCGCGGTCGATCACCACCCGGTTTAGAAAGACGGCCTCGGCGTCCCCGATCCGCTCTGCCGCTTCCCCGCGCGCGGTGGCCGGGTAAGAAACCACCTCTCCAAACTGCCGCAGCGCCTCAAAATCCAGGTTTCCCCGGCAGACGAGATACTCGTCCAGAATTACGATTTTCATCTTGACACCCTTTCCCCTTGAATTCTTCCATTATATTCCTGCCACTAAAAATTTTCAAGCATTCTGGCGCCCCTTTCCCCCGCGCACTATTGACAAGCGGGAGTGCCCCATGATAAGATGAACTGTACTAATACATATAATACAGTTTTGTGAATGCCCTGTGAATTTTTCGTGATTGTTGCAGGAACTTTCCCTTTCTTCGACACGATATACGGGAAGCATTTTTTGGAAAGGAGGCGGACGGTTGGAGCAGCCCATCATCGCCGTAAAAAACCTGCGCAAGGTGTATAATCTCGGGAAGGAAAAAGTGGTCGCGCTCGACTGTATCAATCTCGAGATCCCGAAGGGGCAGATCTGCTGCATCCTCGGCACCTCGGGCTCGGGCAAGAGCACCTTCCTAAACCAGCTCGCGGGGCTCGAGAAGCCCACCAAGGGCGGGGTGTACATCAACGGGACCAACATATCGAAGCTCAGCGAGCGGCAGCTCGCCAAGTTCCGCCAAAAACACTTGGGCTTTATCTTCCAGTCCTATAACCTTCTCCCGGCGCTCACCGCGCTGGAGAACGTCTCGATGCCGCTGATGTTCCGCGGGGTCTCCAAACGAAAACGGGACAAGCGCGCCAAGGCTATGCTCGACGCGGTGGGCCTGAAAGGCCGGGTGCGCCACAAGCCCACCCAGATGTCGGGCGGCCAGCAGCAGCGCGTCGGGATCGCCCGCGCCTTCGTGACCAAGCCGGACCTCATCTTCGCCGACGAGCCGACCGGGAACCTGGACACCAAGACCACGGTCGAGGTCATGCGGCTGATGGTGAAGATGGCGCACGAGAACAACGAGACGCTGGTACTGGTCACCCACGACAGCGAGCTGGCCCAGTTCACCGACCGGATCGTCACCCTGATCGACGGGAACATTGTCAGCGACCGGCTCAACGACGCGCACCCGGAGGACTATAACCCCTACGCCCAGGAGCAGGAGCTGGCGGGGGAGCATACGGCCCAGGAGCCGGCGGGGCTGCCGCAGCCGGACAATCCCGGGCCGACGGCCGGGGAGAGCCGGGAAGAACACGAGGATTTGCAGGCGGGGGCGCCTGATACCAATATTGCGGGGGAAGAAGAAAGATGAAACAGAAAACCAGAATGATCTTAAAACGTGTGCTGCCGCTGATTCTCGCCGTGGCGATGGTGCTGGGCGTTTTTTCGGGGCTGCTGGCCACCGTGGTGGGCGCGGCGGACAAGGACGTCAATGAAAACGTGCGCCCCGGCTATGTGGAGCTGCGGGACCTCTATTTGGTGGAGGACGAGGGGGACCGCGACGCGGCCTCCAACCCGAAATACGGCAACAGCTACTACGCCAGGCTGGAGCTTCGCATCACCCAGAAAGGCCGCGAGGCCGGTATCAAGGTGGATGGCGACAATCCCAACTTCAAGGTGACGGCCGACAACGACTACGCCTACTTCGAGTCCAAGAACAGCAAGGATGATTTCAAGTTCTATGAGACCACCAACGCAAAGGACGACCGGCACGTCTTTTACCTGGGCGTGCGCCCGCACGAGGGGAACCGCACCTTCCGCGCCATGGTCAAATATGAGGACGACAGCTATGACATCCTCTCGCGCAACCTGACCGAGCTGCCCTATTCAAGCAGCTACGACGACGATGACGATTCGGGCAGCGGAACCCGGCGCACCAGCACCAACAGCAGCGATGACGACGACAAGGAGGTCGCCGAGGACACCATGACCCCGAAAATCCTCATCACCGACTACGAGGCGCCCGATTCGGTCCAGTACGGCGAGGAGTTCAAGGTCACCATCAAGTTCATGAACAACTCCAAGAAAAAGGCGATCGAGAACATGTCCATGACCATTACCCCGCCCGAGGGGGTGTCGATCGTCAACGGCACCAACAAGCGCCACTACATAACCATCCCGCAGCGGCAATCCACCACCGAAACCTTCCACTTCAAGGCGAGCAAGGACCTGAAGCTTGAGAGCATCCCGATCGCGGTCAAGTTCGACGGGCAGTACAAGGTGGACGGCAAGTACAGCGGCGTGGTCGCCTCGGAGGAGACCATCTACGTCTCCTCCATCCCCAAGCCCGAGGAGGAGGACGAGGAGAAGCAGGGGCGCATCTCCCGCTTTGAAATCCTCAACATCACCCCGCCCGATTCCCTCTTCCCGAACGAGGACGGCTACCTGACCGTCAAGGTGATCAACAAGGACCTGGTCTCGGACGCGGCCAACGTCCAGCTGACCATTTCGGGCAACGACCTTGTCAACAACGGCGCCACCGAGTACCATGGTGCGCTGGCCCACTCCTCCCAGGCGGAGATCGAAATCCCGGTGCAGTTCGCACAGTCCGGCACCTTCACCTGTGAGGCGATCGTCACCTATGAGGACCGCGACGGCAAGAATGAGGACGGCACCGACCGGGTGCGGATCAACGATGTGAAAAAGGAGTTCACCGTCACCGTGCAGGAGCAGCCCGAGGAGCCCTCAATGGACGATTTCCCGCCCGACGTGACGGTCGGCGGCGAGATGGACGGCATGCAGCAGGGGCTAAGCCCTCTAATGATCGCCCTGATCGCCGTGGGCGGCGTGATAATCCTGATCGTGGTAATCCTCGTCGTGCGCCGGGTCCGCAAGAAGAAATCGGGAGACGACGATGAAGATATTTGATAAAATCTCGATGTGCATGCGCAACCTCTGGCGGCGCAAGATGCGCACCGCGCTCACGGTATTCGGGGTGGTCATCGGCACCTGCGCCATCGTGGTGATGGTGTCGCTGGGCGTCGGGATGGACAAGGCGCAGACCGAGATGATCGAGGGGATGGGCAACCTGACCCTGATCCAGGTCTATCCCGACTACGGCATGAGCGAGGGGCCGGGCGGAGTGGTCAAGGAGCCGCCCAAGCTGAACGCCGAATCGGTCAAGAAGCTGCGTGCCATCCCGGGGGTGAAGGCGGCGACCGCCATGCAGTACCTCTGGGGCGACGAGGTGGTCTTCCAGGTGGACGAGCGCTACCGTTACCGAGGGCAGATCATCGGGATCGACATCGCCTCGATGCCGGCGCTGGGCTATGCCCTCGCCGACGGGCGCTTTCCCACCAAGTCGGAATACAAGGACGCGGTGATCATCGGGGCGAAGGTGCCCTACCAGTTTGTCGACACCAAGCGCAAGCGGGACAACCGGGTCTCCCCCTACCCCGACCAGTACGGACGGGTCAAGGACCCGTTCGTGGATTTCAGCAAGGACCGGCTCTACGCCAACATCGGCAAGCAGGACGACGACGATGACCGCAGTGGACGGGAAAAGGTCCCCACCGGGAACGGCAGCTACCCGGTCAAGGTGGTGGGCACCCTCAGCGGCGACGACGAGGCCATGAACCGGGACTTCGACATGGAGTACGCCATCTATATGGACATCGACCGGGTCCAGGCGCTGCAGAAGGAATACAACAAGAAAAACAAGGTTCGCGGCCAGACCGACCAGGAATACCAGCAGGTCTATGTGATGGCCGATTCCCTCGACTCGGTGGACGAGGTCCAGGACTCCATCAAGGCGCTGGGGTTCCAATACTGGTCGCTCTCCTCCCAGCGGGAGGAAATGCAGAAAAGTACCCAAACCATCCAGATGATCCTCGGGGGCCTGGCGGGCATCTCGCTTTTGGTGGCAGCGCTGGGGATCACCAACACCATGATCATGTCCATCTATGAGCGCACCCGGGAGATCGGGATCATGAAGGTGCTCGGCTGCGAGGTCGGGAACATCCGCTCGATCTTTTTGATGGAGGCCGGGTGCATCGGGCTGCTCGGGGGCCTGGTCGGCGTCGGGATCAGCTATGCGATCTCATTCGGGCTCAACTTCATCATGAACAACGCCGCTATGAGCGGCGACGGGAGCGGCATGGGCGGTATGATGGGCGGCATGCTCTACGGCTGGGACCAGGGCGGCATGACCCAATATTCGATTATCCCGCCCTGGCTGGTGGCGGGCGCGATGGTTTTCGCCATCTGCATCGGCCTCTTCTCCGGCTTCTACCCGGCCAACCGCGCGGTGAAGATCAGCGCGCTGGAGGCGATCAAGCATGAATAGCGGCAGGCTGCCGCCCCCAATTCGCGCAGGCTCTGAAAAGCAGGCCGGCGGTGCGCGGCCCGCGCTGAAAATATTGATGTGCTCCGTCAGGGTTCTGGCGGAGCATTTCTTCTTATGGGCCAACCGCCGAAAAGCTCATTTGGATGGACGTGAAAATAATGACAATAACGAAATATATGCCCTGAATCGAACTCGTCCGCCTGCTCCCCCGCTTCCAGCCGTAAGAGGAGCGATTCTTCCATCCCCACGATATTTGCCATCTCTTTGACAGAGAGCCCCGCCTCCAGCCGGAGGAGTCTTATATTGCAGAGGAGATTTTGCATGTATCTTTCGTTTTCTTCAGAAATTTTATTACTCATGTTAATTACTCCTTTGTTTTTCTGGCGCCGAAGTAATCATATCACGACAAAACATAAATTGTGGAAAATAGGACTATATGTCCTAAAAAACATGCACAAGCTATCAAGGGTTTATTTAAGCAAACTGCCTATATGCCCAAACGGAGTGAATGCTTTTACGGACGGCAATGGTCCCATGCCCGATGAGCAACCTTTAACCCCCTTCGCGGGAAAAGGCCCCCGAAGGGGGTGCAATCGTTATTGCCATCAGTTGCCTTCGCGGGCTTCGCATTATATGGCGAGTGTAAAACGTATATAGTCCGCGCGTGGTCGCGCGCGAGAGGGAACATAAAAAGAGGGGGATACTTCCCCCTCTTTTTCGTCTTTTCCGTCCTCTTTTCCACGTGGAAAAGAGGACTCGTCGGGCGTGGGGCCATTGCCTCCTTCGGAGGCATTCACCCCGCAAACTCACCACCGGTCTGGGACCAGGGGAAAGGCGGGGCACTCTGCCCCGCAAGAAGATGGCGGCCCGCCGCCATGGGGAAACCCCTTGATAGGGTTTCCCCATGCAAAAACCTTCCACTGGAAGCTTTTTGCTCCCCTTCCTGATCCGAAGGGGGATTCCGTCAAGACGAGTGTCAGCTAACCGGAAAAGGTCGCGGGCGCTGCCCGCACCCGCTCAAGGATCGAAGACCCTTGAGAATCCCAATACTTGAAAATTAAACCGAAAGGGGGTACACGGGGGAAAACGGCTCGTTTCCAGCCCGTGAGGCGCACACACGCGCCAGCGTGCGGCATTTTTGGTCGGGCGCCAAAAATGCGTGCGCCTAGCTGCCCGCACCCGCTCAAGGATCGAAGACCCTTGAGAATCCCAATACTTGAAAATTAAACCGAAAGGGGGTACACGGGGGGAAACGGTTCGTTTCCAGCCCGTGAGGCGCACACACGCGTCAGCGTGCGGCATTTTTGGTCGGGCGCCAAAAATGCGTGCGCCTTACTCTTTGACCGCACCCGCCGTCAGGCCGGCAACGATATGCTTTTGCACCAGGAAGAACATCACCGTCACCGGGATGAGCGTCACCGTCGCCGCGGCGGTCATCTGCCCCCAGTCGATGTCGTACTTCTGCACGAAGTTCATCAGGCCAGCCGGGATGGTGCGCAGGTTCTCCGAGTTAATCATCATGATCGAATAGAACAGCTCGTTCCAGCAGCCGGTAAAGGCGAAGACGAAAACCGCCACGATCCCCGGCAGCATCACCGGCAGCACCACCCGCAGCACGCTCTGGAAGCGGTTGCACCCGTCGATCTGGGCCGCCTCCTCCAGCGAAACCGGAATCCGTTTAAAGAACGAGGACATGGTGATCATACAAAACGGCACGTTCGAGACCGTGTAGCTGATGATCAGCGACAGCAGGTTGTCGATCAGCCCGACCTTGCTGTAGAGGATGAACATCGGGATGATCGCAATCACCAGCGGCACCATCTGCGAAACCAGGAAAATTCCCATGATCAGGTTCTTGAAACGGAACTGGTAGCGCGAGAGGGCGTAGCCGCCCAGGATGGCGATGATCAGCACCAAAAGCGAGCTGATGATGGTCACATAAGCGCTGTTGCCGATAAAGACGTCAAAGCGCGTCTGCTTGAAGGCGGTGATATAGTTTTGTACCGTCGGCTCGGCCGGCCAGAAATGGATTTCGGGACTGTTGATCTCCTGGCGGGACTTGAACGAGGTCAGCACCAGCCAGTAAAACGGGAAGATGGTGGCGAAGAGAAAGATTGCCAGCAGTACGAAGCGCAGGAGCTTCACGAGAAACTGTTTCACCTTCATCAAAAATCACCCGCCTTTTCGTAGCTGGTCAGCTTGAGGTAGAGCATGGCGTAGATGAGCAGCACCTCCATCATCAGGATTCCCGCCGCCGCGCCGTAGCCGAAGTCCATGCTGTAATAGGCCTGGTTGAAGACGTACAGCGGGAGGATGTTGCTGGTGTTCGCCGGACCCCCGGCGGTGGTGATATAGATGATATCCGGGGAATTGAAGACCCAGATGACCCGCAGCAGCAGCGTCACCGTGATGGTGGGGCGCACATAGGGGATCATCACCTTGAAAAAGGTCTGGGTGGCCGAAGCGCCGTCGATCTTGGCGGATTCGATCACATCCACCGGGATGGACTGCAGCGCCGCCAGGATCATGATCCCGAAGAAGGGCACCCCGTACCAGATCATCCCCACGATGGGCACGATCATGGAAAAGGTCTCGCTCCCGAGCCACGAAACCGGCGCATCGATCAGCCCCAGGGACTGCAGCGCAAAGTTGATCACGCCGTTGTGCTGGCTGAACAGCCACTTGAAGGTCAGCCCGATCAAAAAGCCGGACACCGCCCAGGGCAGGAAGGCCACCGACTGGTAAAGCCCCTTGCCGCGGAACTGCGAGTTGAGCAGCATGGCCAGCGTGAAGCCCAGCAGGAACTGGAAGAAGACCACGACCACCACCCAGATGATCGAGTTTTTGACGATCAGCCACAAATCCGGGTTGGAAAAGAGCTTTTGATAGTTCTCAAGGCCGTTAAAATGGATGTCATTGGGGGTCAATAGATTATAGTTGAGGAAGGAGAGCCGCACGCTGTAGAGCAGCGGATATCCCATCAGCAACACGATCAGCAGCAGGCCGGGCGCGAGCAGGAGATAGGGCTCCCACTTACGCCAGTTGCGCTTCTTTTTCGCTTTCATCGCTCATTCCCCTTCCGGATAGGTATCGTCTCTCCCAAGATCCAGGGTGAACTCGCTGCAAATCCTCCCAACGTCCCGGCCGTTGTCGTTGATGAGGATCCCCGGCTCCATCGCCTCGATCTTTTCGATGGTCTCCCGGTTCTCGTAGTGCAGCTCGCGCAGGATATGCGCCACCACCACCCCGAGGTTCTGCTCGCTGCCGTCCCCCACCTTGAAGGCGATCCCCAGCCGTTCACGGCGCAGGCCGATCGCATAGACCCCCCTGGCGCCGTCCTTGGCGATGATGTTGGGGTCCTCGTTGAGCAGGGTGCATAAAAATCCGTAACCCCTTATCGTCTCGGGATATTTGCTGACGGCTCCGGTCAGCGCCTGCACCGCCGTGCGCACGCCCGGATCTTCGATCAGGTCGGGACAGGCGAGCTTTAAAAATGAGAGCGCCATGTTGCGCATGGGCACCGCGAAGACCGGCACCCCACAGCCGTCCACCCCGGTCTGGATCCGGTCGGCCGGATACTCCGAAAAGGCGGAGATATAGTGCAGCACCTCCTGCTGGGCGCGGCTGCTGAGTTTCCAGTAGTCGTGGTAATCTTCCCCGAGCTCACGCGAAAGGAGCATGAGCGCCACATGCTTGCCCGAGCAGTTGTGCAGCGCCTTGCGCGGCGGGATACCCTCCTGGATCATCCGCCGGTATTCCTCCTGGTCCGCCGGATAGGAGGGGAGCATGATCATGTCCTCCTCTTGAAAGCCGGCCTTCTGTAACATGCTGAGGATCATCTCCCCGTGGAAGGCCTGCCCGGCGTGGGAGCCGGCCATCAGGGCCATCTCCCGCTCGGTGAAGCCGTAGCGCTGCGGCAGGCCCCGCACCACCACCGGCAGCGCCTGGATCGGCTTGGTGGCCGAGCGGTAATAGGTGACCTTGTCGATGTCCCCGCCCGCGGCGAGCACCCCGCCGTGCTCATCGACAACGCAGAGCCGCCCCTCGTGGCAGCACTCCAAAAGATTTCCCCGATACTCGTTGATCAGAGAAAATGACATATCGTATTCCTCCCATTTCCCGCCCGCCGGGCAGCCGTGCCCGGATGGGCGGGGTTAAAAGATGTTATCTTCGATTAATTGGTCCACATACCGCTCCTGGGAAAGCTGGGCGATCCCCAGGATTCCGGACATCCCCCGGCTTTTTGTGCACAGCAGCTGCAAATTCCCCCGCAGGGGCTCGTAGAGCAGGTCGCCCAGATGCTGCTGCGCCAGCTCGAAGAGGAAGGGATAGCTGCGGATCAGCTCCCCGCCCAGGATGATGGTCTGCGGATTGTGCATGCACCCAAGGTTGTTGATCGCCACCGCCAGGTAGGTGGCGGTCTGCTCGATCAGCTCCCGGGCCCAGGGCGTTCCTTCATGGTAGCAAGCAACCAGCTGGCGCATCGATTTGATCGCGGGGTCCTTCATGCGCGCGCGCTGCAGCACCGAGTTTTCCCCGATGAAGGTCTGCAGGCACCCGCGGCGCCCGCAGCTGCACTGCAGGCCCTGAAGCTCGATGATGGTGTGCCCGATCTCGCCGCAGATGTCGCTGTCCCCCTCGACCACCCGTCCGTCGAGCAGCATCGAGGAGCCGACCCCTTTGCCCACCGAAAGGTAGGCCACCGACTTCTTATCCAGGCCCAGACTCTGCGCCTCGCCCAGAATCTGGGCGTCCACGTCGTTGTGGATCGCCACCGGCAGCGAGAGGGCCTCCTCCAGCAGCGCGGCGATCGGGACCTCCTTCCACCCCAGCTGGGGGGCGAAGCGCACCATCCCCGCCGCGTGGTCCACGATCCCGATGACCGTCGCCCCCGCGCAGACGACTTCCTTCTCCCCGGGCAGCGCCGCACAGAGCTCCAGAAGGCTTTTATGTACCAGCTTCGCGTACTGCTGCGGGGTGTGCTCCCGGCAGACGATGGCGTACTCCCGCTGGCAGAGCACCTCCCCCTTGTAGTCCACGATCCCCGCGCGCAGCAGCGAGGGGGCAATGTCCACCGCAAAGCAGAGCGCCGCGTCGGACACGATGTCCAGCAGGATCGCCTTGCGCCCGACCTTGGTGGAAAAGGGGGTGGTCTCGCAGACCACGCCGGTCCGGATGAGGTCGGAGACGATCCGGGTGATGGTGGCCGAGCTCATCCCGGTCAGCCGCGCGATTTCCACCCTTGAGAGCGGCCGCTTCTCCCGGATGAGGTCCAGCACGACCCGGGTGTTGTGGATTTTTGTATATGCTTGATCCTGCGTGGGCTGAATCATCGTACTTGCCTCCAAAGCCGCCGCGCCTGCCGGCGCCGTGATGTCGTCAGAATTTTACATATTTATCCTAACATCCGCGCCGCCGTCCGTCAAATGGAAACTGCTGTCCTGCCGCTTTCTGGGGCGGGAGGACAGCAGCTTTATGCACTATGCTATTTTCCCGCGATGTCCTTCGCGTAGTTTTCCTTGAGCCAGCTGTTCAGGTTGGCGATGGTGGTCGCCGAATCCTGCGCGCCGGTCATGTACTTCTGGGTCTCGTTCTTGGCGTATTCCGAGAGGAAGTAGCCCCACTGGGTCAGCTCGGTCGGCTGGGTGAGATACGCCAGGTTATCCGCCAGCAGCGCGTCGGCGTAGCCCTTCATCGCACCCTTCTGGAAGAAGTCGTCGTTGAGGGTGGACTTATACAGCGGCAGCCCCGAGAAGGCCTTGCAGTACTCGAGGTTGACCTCGGGCGAGGAGATGTAGCGGATGAAATCGAAGCCCGCTTCCTTGTCCTTGCAGTTGGCGCTGACCATGTAGCCGGCGGTCTGGCCCCAGAGCAGGACCTTCTTCTGCGCGCCCTCCTTGCTCGGGAAGGGCAGGACCGTCCAGGTGCCGTCCTCCATGCTCTGCTCGCAGGTGATGGTCACCTCGGGGGTCTGGTTGAGGGTGCCGCACTGGCCGTTGATGAAGCCCTCGACCATCTCCTTGAAGGCCCAGTTGACCGAATCCTTGGGCGCCTGGCCGTTTTTGTAAAGGCCGTAGAACTTCTCGAACAGCTCCTGCGCGCGCGGGTCCTCCAGGATGGTGGTGTCGTTATCTCCGGGGAAGATGGCCGGGGTCTCAAGCTCGCTGGCCAGGTACTCGTAGAAGCGCATGAACCCGTTGCCGCCGCCGCGGAAGGCGATCCCATAGCGGTTCTGGGTCGGGTCGGTCAGCTTCTCGACGACCTCGAAATACTGATCCCAGTTCCAGTTCTGCAGATCCTCCACCTTGTAGCCCGCCGCTTCGAGCCAGTCGGTGCGCACGAAGATTCCCTGCGTCTGGTAGCCGTCGGGGATCGCATAGACCTTTTCCTCATAGGTGTAGAGGCTGCTAGCCGCCTTGGTCGCCTCGGACAGGTCGCCGTAGTCGGGCGAGCCCTCCCACATCTCGGTCAGGTCCTCGATCTGGCCCATCGGCGCCAGGGCCAGCATGAAGGTCACGTCGCCCGTCAGGATGTCCGGCAGGGTGTTCGAGGCCGCCATCGAGACCACCTTTTTATACGCGTCGTCCCAGGGCACCGAGTTGTATGTAAAGGTGACGTTCGGGTTCTGCTCATGGAATTTGTCCAATTGGCTCTTTAAGAATTCAGTCCGCTCGGGCGAGGGCATGACGTCCAGGAAACCGAGCTCCACCGCTTCGCCGCTCCCCGCGGGCTCCTCGGACGGAGCCTCTTCACCCGCCTGGGAGGCGGGTTCCCCGGCGGGCTCCTGCGAAGAGGCGGCGCCACCGCCGCCAGAGCAGGCGCTCAAAAGAAGGGTACAGCTCAGAAGTGCCGCAAGAACCAGGGATACCTGTTTTTTCACAACAAATCCTCCTTATCAAATCACACATTAATTTCTTCACCGAATTAATTAACTCCAAGCACATTATACATTTTGTGTGAAATCCTGTCAAGAAGGAAATTATTTTTTAGATAGTTTGCCGCTGTCTGCCGGGCGGCGCGCATGGATCCCCCTGCAAGGTTCCATAAAATTGCGGGCCGCTGAACTTGTCAACGGCCCGCGGCCAGCCGCCCGCATTCCCGCAGGGCGGCGTCTATTTTTCCACCAGGCTGTCGAAGAGGGCGCGGGTGCGCTCCCGGCGCGCCTTGGTTTCGTGCAGGTCCACCGTGAAGCTCCCGTCGTCGTGCTCTTTGAGCACGTCGCCTTCCTTGGCATAGGACGGCAGCCAGACCTTGGCAAAATCCTTCATCTTCCCGTCCTCGCCCTCGCAGACGGCGTATTCCCCTTCAAACCGGTCGATGACCCATGTTTTCATCCTGCTCCCGCCTTTCGTTAACGTTCGGTTTCAATGCGCAGCTTCTGCCCGTCGGTATAAAAACGCACCGTGCCGCAAAGATCGGTGCGCAGCACCTGGCAGCCCAGCTTCTGAAGCTTGTCCAGCGTCTCCTCGTGCGGATGGCCATACTTGTTGCCCAGCCCGCAGGAGATCCCCACCGCCTGCGGGGAGACCGCTTCGAGGAACTTCTGGCTCGAGGAGGTCGAGCTGCCGTGGTGTCCGGCGATCAGCACGTCGGCCGAAACCTCCCGGCCCAGGCGCAGCATATCCCGCTCCGACTCGAGCTCGGCATCCCCCTCGATCAAGAAGCCGCGTTCCCCAAAAGTCACCCGTGTGACCACCGAGGTGTTGTTGAGGTCCTGATACTGCGCGTTGGGCGCTTCGAGCTCAAAGATCGCCTCGCCCAGGTTGTATTGCGTGCCCGGCCGCGCGAGGGTAATCTTATACCCCTTTTTGGCGATCTCCTCGAGCAGGTCGGTATAGACCTTGGTGGTCGGCTCGAGTCCTTCGGGCAGGTCGCTCATAATGACCTTTCCGATCTCAAATTGCCGCACCACGTCTGCCATGCCGCCGATGTGATCGGCATGCGCGTGGGTGGCGATCAGGTAGTCGAGCTTTCGCACCCCCTGGCTTTCCAGATAGCCGCAGACGAACTCCCCATCGCCCCGCTCCCCCGCATCGATCAGCGCGCACTCCCCGCCGGGCGCGCGAAGGAAGACCGACAGCGCCTGCCCGACGTCCAGCATATGTACCTCGAACTCGCCCTCCCCACTCACCATCTTCTGCGACGCCGAGGGCGCGGTCACGTCGTAGCCGTAGAGGTCGCCGAGCGCATCCTTGATCTCCCCGAGGCCCGACAGCAGGCTCCATTGCGGCATGGACCTCTGCGCCGCCGCCATTCCGCCGACCGCCAGCACCACCACCGAGGCGATGATCAGGATTCCGCGAAGGGACTTAAAATTTCGTTTTTTCTTTCGCCTGGCCAACCGGCGTCACCTCCCGCGTTTTGCCTTGTTCGAGCGCCGCGGCTTCTGCACAGGGCGCTTTCCCCGCTGGCGCTGCCGCCCCTGCGCTTTCACCGGGGCGGCCCGGTGCTCCCGGGTATACTGCGCATCCGGCTCCACCAGGCAGTCGGGTCCCCGGCCGATCAGGTCCTCCCGGCGGATCGAGACCAGCGCCTCGATCACGGTGCGGCGGTTCTCCGGCTTAAAATATTGCAGGAGCGCGCGCTGCTGGCGCTTCTCCTGCGGGGTGCGCGGGACGTATACCGCTTCCCCGCTCATCGGGTCCAGCCCGGTGTAATACATGCAGGTCGAGGTGGTGCCGGGGGTGGGATAGAAATCCTGCACCTGCTCGGGGCGCATGCGGTGCCGGCGCAGAAAGAGCGCCAGGTCCACCGCGTCCTGAAGCCGGCTGCCCGGATGGGAGGACATCAGATAGGGGACGAGATACTGCTCCTTCCCCACTTTTTTGGTGATCCGGTAAAATTCCTTTTCAAACCGCTCATAGGTGGCGATGTGCGGCTTGCCCATCTTATCGAGCACATGGTCCGAGCAGTGCTCGGGCGCGACCTTGAGCTGCCCGCTGACGTGGTGCTCGATCAGCTCCTCCAGGAAGGCGCGGTCCCGCTCGAGCAGGATATAATCGAACCGCAGCCCCGAGCGCACGAACACCTTCTTGACCCCTTTAATGGCCCGCAGCTCGCGCAGCAGGCGCAGGTAGTCGCTGTGGTCCGGGTCCACCTGCTTGCAGGGGACGGGCGCCAGGCACTTGCGGCCCTTGCAGAGCCCGTGCTCGAGCTGACCCTGGCAGGAGGGGTGCCGAAAGTCGGCCGTCGGCCCGCCCACGTCGTGGATGTATCCCTTGAAGCGGGGATTCTTTACAAAGTCTTCGGCCTCTTTGAGCACCGACTCGTGGCTGCGCACCGCGATCTGCCGCCCCTGGTGGTAGGCGATCGAGCAGAAGTTGCAGTTGCCGAAGCACCCGCGGTTGTGCATGATCGAAAACTCGACCTCCTCGATCGCCTTGACCCCGCCGAGCGCCTCATACGAGGGATGGTAGTACCGCTCATAGGGCAGGGAAAAGACCCGGTCGAGCTGTTCGGTGGTGAGCACCGGCTGCGGCGGGGTCTGCACGACGTAGCGCTCGCCGTGGCGCTGGACGAGCGGCCTGCCGTAGGCGCTGTCCTGCTCGAGCATCTGCGCCTTGTGCGCCTTGGCGTAGGCGGCCTTGTCCTGCCGCACCTTTTCAAATGATGCGACGGTCACGTTGCCGGCCGGCAGGTCGGCGCCGTCGTCGAGATAGCAGATCCCCCGGATGCCGCGCATATCCTTGAGAGCGGCCCCTTCATCGAGCCGCCGGGCGATCTCTAAAACCGCGTTCTCCCCCATCCCATAGATGAGCAGGTCGGCCCCGCTGGAGCAGAGAATTGATTCGCGCACCGCGTCGTCCCAGTAGTCGTAGTGCGCGAAACGCCGCAAAGACGCCTCCACCCCGCCGATGATGATGATCGAATCGGGGAAGGCGCGCCACAAAAGATGGCAGTAGACCTCCACCGCCCGGTCGGGGCGCGCCCCGGCGCGGTTGCCGGGGGTATAGGCGTCCTGGGAGCGGCGGCGCTTGGCGGCGGTGTAGTGGGCCACCATCGAGTCGATGTTGCCCGAATTGACGAGAAAGCCGAGCCGCGGGCGCCCCAGGCGGGAAACGTCCCGCCCGTCCCGGAAATCCGGCTGGGCGATCACCCCGACGCGAAAGCCCGCGGCCTCGAGCACCCGGGTGATGATGGCCGTGCCAAAGGAGGGGTGGTCGACGTAGGCGTCCCCCGTCACGCAGACAAAGTCGCACTGCTCCCAGCCCCGGGCCTCCATATCCTGTTTGTTGACCGGCAAAAACGCCATCGGGTTCCTCCTAAAACAAGCGCGCCCGCAGGCCGGGAGAGCCGGCCTGCGGGAGGGGCGCTATTCCTCTTGGTTTAGTTTCATTTCGTACCACTGCTCGCGGGTGATGAGCACCTGCCGGGGCTTCGAGCCCTCGAACGGGCCCACGACCCCCTTCTGCTCGAGCTCGTCGATGATCCGCGCCGCGCGCGCATAGCCGAGCTTCAGCTTGCGCTGGAGCATCGAGGTCGAGGCCTGGCCCATCTCGATCACGCACTCGATGGCGGCGGGGAGCATCTCGTCCTCCTCGTCGAAGCCGCCTCCGTCCCCGGAGGAGCCGGACTTTTCGCTCACGGCCTGCCGCTCGATCTCCTGCATGACCTCCTCGTCATAGGCGTGCTCCTCGCCGCTGCTCTTGACGAAGCCGACCACCTTGTCGACCTCCTGGTCGCTGACGAAGCACCCCTGCACCCGGATGGGCTTGGCCGCTCCGACGGGATAGAAGAGCATGTCGCCCCGCCCGAGCAGCTTCTCGGCCCCGCCCATGTCGAGGATGGTGCGGCTGTCCACCGACGAGGAGACCGCGAAGGCGATCCTCGAGGGGATGTTCGCCTTGATCACGCCGGTGATCACGTCCACCGACGGGCGCTGGGTGGCGATGACCAGGTGCATGCCCGCCGCGCGCGCCATCTGGGCCAGGCGGCAGATGTAGTCCTCCACCTCGTTGGGCGCGGCCATCATCAAATCGGCCAGCTCGTCGATGATGATGACGATCTGCGGCATCGGACTGAGCTCTTCCCTGGTCTGCGCCAGGCGGTTGAAGCCGCTGATGTCCCGCACCGAATTGTCCGCGAACATCTTGTAGCGCTGGAGCATCTCGTTGACCGCCCAGGCCAGCGCCCCGGCGGCCTTCTTCGGGTCGGTGACCACCGGCACCAGCAGGTGGGGGATCCCGTTATAGACGCCGAGCTCGACCACCTTCGGGTCGACCATCAAGAGCTTTACCTCCTCGGGGGAGGATTTATAGAGCAGGGAGATGATGATCGAGTTGATACACACCGACTTGCCTGAGCCGGTCGCGCCCGCGATCAGCATGTGGGGCATCTTCGAGATGTCCGCCACCGTCACCCGGCCCGAGAGGTCCCGCCCGAGCGCCATGGTCAGCGGGCTCTTGGCGTCCACGAATTCGTTGGAGTCGATGATCTCCCGGATGTGGACCATCGAGACGTTCTTATTGGGGACCTCGATCCCGACGGCCGGCTTGTTGGGGATCGGTGCTTCGATGCGCACCCCGGCCGAGGCGAGGTTTAGGGCGATGTCGTCAGCCAGAGAGGTGATTTTAGAGATCTTTACCCCCGCCGAGGGCTGCAGCTCATAGCGGGTGACCGCGGGGCCCTTGGCGATGTCGATGATCCTGGTCTGCACCCCGAAGCTCTTGAGGGTGTCCACCAGCCGCTGGGCGTTGGCCTTGAGTTCCTCCGCGTCCAGGTCGTCCTTCTTGCGCTTGGGCTCGCTGAGCAGCGAAACGGGCGGGTAGGCGTACTCCTTGGGCGAGCCGAATTCCTCGGCGAAGCGCTCGTTGGCCCCCTTCGCCGCGACCTCGGCGCTGACGGCCGATAGCCCCGCCTCGAGCTTGCGCTCCACCGGGTCCTTCTTCGCCCCCTCGGGCGGCGCGTTTTCCTCCTCCGGTTCCCCGTGCCGCGGAAGCTCCTCCCCTTCGAGGATCTCCTCCCCGTTGGCCGAGCGGCGCAGGATCTCATTGATCACATCGTCGGTGCTCTGGGGCTTGTCCTCCCCGGCGGCCGGGGCGCTCTGACGGAAATGCAGCACCGTGTCCTCCCCGACCTCGTCCTGTGAAATGTCCTCGAGATCCGGTTCCTCGGGCAGCTCGTCGGTGCGCACGTCGTCCAGGTCCCCGTCGAGCTGGATGTCAAACTCGAACCGGCCGGGGCGGGAGGCACCCAGCAGGGTGGCCTTGGCCTCCTGCTGCTGTTCCAGCCGCTCGAGCGACTTGCGCGCGAAGCTCCCCTGCGCGCCGGCCCCCTCGTCCGCAGCAGCGGCCGGGACGGCGGCATCCTGCCACGGCAGGGAAGGCTCCATATCCGGTGCGGGCGGGAAGGGCCCGGCCGCCTTCGGCTCCCCACGGGAGGCGGCGGGCTGGTCCCCGTCCAGCGGGATATCCACATTGAAGCGCCCCTTGCCGGGGGAGGGCGGGGTGGCGTCCGGCGCGCTCTGGCGCTCCTGGATCCGCTCGGTATAGGTTTCGCCGATCTTCTGCACCGGCTTCATCGCGCCCCGGAACAAGCCGATCAGGGTTCCGCCGGTAAAGATCATCACAAACACGAAGATCAGCAGCACCACGATCACCTTGGCCCCCGACTCGCCGCACAGCGAGACCAGCGGCTGGCCGATCAGCCCGGAGACGAGGCCGCCGCCGTTTAAAAGCACCCCCTGGGCGAAAAGCTCCTTGATTTTATTCCACAGCCCCTGTTCTTTGAGCGGGCCGTAGGAGAAGATCTGCACCGCGGTGGAGACGAGGACGATGAGCGCCACGCTCTGCCAGACCTTGTGCCCCAGCTTGCCGATGGGCTTGTCGAGCGTCGCCATCACCGCTATGTAAATGAACGCCGGGGCGATCAAAATCCCCGCGAAACCGAACAGACCATAGAGCGTGTCGTGCAGCACCCGCCAAAAATTGTCCCCCTCTATGACGGACAGCGCACCCAAAAAGATGCCGATCGCAAAGAGGACGATCGCGCAAACCTGCTGCTTGGCGCGGGACATCTCCTGTTTTTGCTTGCGTGTCTCGGCGGCCTTCTGCGCCGGGGTTTTTCTTGCAGCCATCCGGGCTTCCCTCCCATTTTTCGTTCCTGCCGCGTGCTATCAGCCGAGCAGCATGCGCTGGATCGCGTGCCCGCTCAAAAGCTCGACAATGCCGATCACCGTCACGACCGAGCCAAGCGCCAGGGTATACCACGCGAAATATTTAAACTTGTCGGTGCGCACCACCCACTGCACCATCTTGATGGCGATGATCCCGAAGACCACGGCGGCCGCCACCCCGATGAGCACCGGCACGAGCGGCAGCTCAAAGCTGCCGGACCCCAGCGCCTCGCCGAGCTCGAGCACATTGGCGCCGAGCACCGCGGGGATCCCCATGATGAAGGAGAAGGTCACCGCGTACTGGCGGTCGAGCCCCATCAGCATGCCGGCGGCCACCGTCGACCCCGAGCGCGAGACCCCGGGCAGCGGGGCGATCCCCTGTGCGACTCCGATCACGAGCGCGTCGCGAAAGCGCATCTCCCGCGCCGTCTTGCGCCCCTTTCGGGAGCGGTCGGCCAGGGTGAGCAGGATTCCGGTCACGATCAGGCAGAGCCCCTCGACGGTGATGTCGTTGTCGCTCGAGAGCGATGCGTAAAAATCCTTAAAGAGGATGAAAAAGCAAAGCGGCAGCAGCGAGACGATCAGCAGCAGGATCATCCGCTGGCTGGGATTCGCCTGGCTGAGCCTGAACCTGCCCGTGAAAATCTCCCCGAGCATGTGGAAGAACTCGACGACCAGCTCGAGGATGGTCTTCCAGAACGCGATGAAAACCGCGATCAGCGTGCCAAGGTGGAGCAGCACGGTGAAGAGCAGCCCGCTCTCCCCCGACAGCCCGGTAAAGTACTGGAAGATGGACAGGTGCCCGGAACTGGAGATGGGCAGAAACTCGGTCAATCCCTGCAGCGCGCCCTGCAAAAGGGCCTGTAATCCGCTCAAATGAAGTACCTCTCTCACATATGTATTCCCGGGCCGCGGCCCGGTCAGAATATTTATATTCCGTTTTTGGCCTGCTTACCACCCGGCCGGCGGTAGGTGGCGCCGGGTGAAAAGCGCTCGTCGAGATAGACGCGCGGGTCGGTCGAGACCACCTGGGTGATCTCGAGCCCCTCCCGCCCTTCACGTCCGAGCAGCATACCCCCCTCGAACTCGACGCAGGAGAGCTGCGGCTCTGTATCCGGCGGCAGCAGCTGCCAGAGCGGAGCGACGGAATGAAGGATCATTTTCCCTTCGCCCCCTTCTTTTTGGGTTCCTTTGCGGGCTCGTCTTCTTTCCCGGGCCCGTCCTCTTTTTTGGGGCCCAGCTCCTCGATCTGGCGGTAGAGCTCGGCCACCGCGTCGGCGAGCCCGCCCAGGGAGTCGATCAGCCCCTCCTCGACCGCCTTGTCCCCGTCGAGCACGGTGCCGATGTCCATCACCAGCTCGCCCGAGTTCATCATCAGCTGCTTGAAGCGGTCGGGGGAAATCTGCGAATTGTCGCAGACAAAACGGATGATCCGCTCCTGCATGCGGTCGAAATAGCTGAGCGTCTGCGGCACGCCGAGCACCAGCCCGTTCATGCGCACCGGATGGACGGTCATGGTTGCCGAGGGTGCGATGAAGGAATGCTTGGCGCTGACCGCCAGCGGCACCCCGATCGAATGCCCGCCCCCGAGCACCAGCGAGACGGTGGGCTTCTTCATCCCGGCGATCAGCTCGGCGATGGCGAGCCCCGCCTCCACGTCGCCCCCGACGGTGTTGAGGATGATGATCAGCCCCTCGACCTCGGGGTCCTGCTCGATGGCCACCAGCTGGGGGATGACATGCTCGTACTTGGTGGTCTTGTTCTGCGAGGGGAGGATGTAATGCCCCTCCACCTGCCCGACGATGGTCAGGCAGTGGATGACGTGCTTGCCCTTCGAGTGGGTGAGCGAGCCGGTCTCCACGATCTGCTCGCTCTGCTCCTTGGTTAAGGAAACGTCGTCCTGCTGCTCCTCGTCCTGCTGCTTATCCTCATTTTTGAGGGAATGGCTTTTTTTATCCTTCTCTTCTGCCACGCGGCACACCTCCAATGCTGCCTCCCGGAGGGAAGCGCTTCACCGCTTAGTGTGCCAAGCGCGGGGCCGATTATGCCGCCCCAGGGAGGCAAAAAAGAGAGGCTGTCCAAAAAAATATTATACCGCAAAGAAGCCTTTGCGTCAAACAAAACCCTTCCCTCCCGAGCGACAAAAAGGGCGGTTTCCCGCCCTTTTATGGCCCGTGTTTTTCAGTATCCGCGGTGGTCGGAGAGGGAATCGTCCTTGACCACCCACTCGTCCATCACCACGTAGGTGCGATAGCTTTGCTTGTCGTCCCGCACGATGACCGTCGAGATCCCGGCGTTGATGATCAGCCGCCTGCACATCGAACAGGGCAGCGCCCCGCGGGAATATTCCCCGGAGTCGTATTCGATCCCCACCAGGTAGAGGGTGCTGCCGATCATCTGGTCGCGCGGCGCGTTGATGATGGCGTTGGCCTCGGCATGGACCGACCGGCAGAGCTCATACCGTTCCCCGGCCGGCACGCCGAGCCGCTTGCGGGTGCAGTACCCAAGGTCGCTGCAGTTGGCCCGCCCGCGCGGCGCGCCGACATATCCGGTGGCAATGATCGCATCGTTTTGCACGATGATCGCCCCGAAGTTGCGGCGCAGGCAGGTGCCCCGGCTGGCCACCGTCTCGGCGATGTCCAAATAATAGTTGATCTTGTCTCTGCGCTCCGGCACAAAAATCGCCTCCGTTCGTCTTATACAGCGCTTTTTCGCTGCCTTTTTTATCATCATATAATAAACGAAGCCCACATGCAAACAAAATCGTCCAATTTATGCTATAATTAAAAAAATCGTCACATTCGGTTCATGAAAATTCGGAGGACAGATATGCCAAACCTTTCCAACATCGGGGTGATCCGCGAGGTGCTCGCCCGCCATGGCTTCACCTTTTCCAAGGCGCTGGGGCAAAATTTTCTCATCAACCCCTCGGTCTGCCCGCGCATGGCCGAGGCCGCCCACGCCGCGCCGGGATACGGAATCCTCGAGATCGGCGCCGGGATCGGGGTGCTGACCGCCGAGCTGGCCGCGCGCGCCGAGCGGGTGGTCTGCGTGGAAATTGACGGGCGGCTGCTGCCAGTGCTGGAGGAAACCCTGTCCGATTTCGACAACGTCGAAATCGTTAACGGGGACGTGCTCAAGGTCGACCTGCACGCCCTGATCCGCGAGCGGTTCGCGGGGCTGCAAGTCGCGGTGGCGGCAAACCTGCCCTACTACATCACCTCGCCCATCGTGATGAAGCTGCTCGAGGAGCGCCTGCCCATCGAGTCGATCACCGTGATGGTGCAAAAGGAGGCGGCAACCCGCCTGTGCGCCGCGCCCGGCGAGCGGGCCTGCGGGGCCGTCTCGCTGGCGGTGCAGTACTACAGCTCTCCCGAAATCCTCTTCCCGGTCTCCCGCGGGTCCTTCCTGCCCGCGCCGAATGTGGACAGCTGCGTCATCCGTCTGACCCTGCGCAGGGAAGCGCCCATCGCGCTGGAAAACGAGGCGTTTTTCTTTTCCGTGGTGCGCGCCGCCTTTTCCCAGCGGCGCAAGACCATCCTCAACACCCTGAGCAGCGGCCTAAAAATCCCCAAGGGCGAGCTCGGCCCCCTCCTGGAGGAATGCCGCGTCTCCCCTTCTGCGCGTGCCGAGGCGCTCACCCTCGAGCAGTTCGGCGCGCTGGCCAACGCCCTGTACGCGTACCGGCACTAGCCCTCCCAGCCGGCTGGACGGCGCAGCCTTGGCGGCAGGCGGGTGGTCTTGTCCCCCTTGGCGGCGGCCAGCTGCCCCTGGGTGAGGAAGCACGCTTCATGCAGGTCCGCCCCGCGCAGGTCGCAGTCCCGCAGGTCGGCCCCGCAGAGGTTGGCCCCATAGAGATTGCAGTCCCGCAGGTCGGCGGCGATCAGCAGCGCCATGCTCATATCCCGCCCGCAAAGGCTCTGCCCGCGCAGGCTGCGCCCGGCATAATCCATCCGCTTCCTGCCAGGCGCCGCCGGGCCCGCCTCCCTGCAGACGAGCGCCCCGGCGCTTTGCAGCACCCGGCTGACCCGTCTGTGATATTCTCCGAGGCCGGGAGAAGGCTGCCGCGCCAGCTCGTCGCCCTCGGCAATCAGCGCCGCAGCCTCCTCCCAGAGGGAATGCGCGGGTAACAGGGAGAGCGTCTCGCCCAGCAGCCAGAGCATCTGGTGCAGCCGGTAAACGGCGAGGAAGCGCGCGAACAGCGCGTCTTTCAGCGCCGGGTCGCTTCGCCAGTCCCGGCCGGGATAGTACCCGCTCACCCGCTGGCCGGCTCCGAAGCAGTCGAAGGCCATGCAGCCGTGCAGCCCCTTTTGCCCCAGCCGCGCATGGACGGCGCAGCGAAAGTCCCCGCCGAGGTAGCGGCAGGGCTCCCCTGCCGCCTTGTCCGCGGGGAACCCGTCGCAGCGGGAGAAGGCCAGGGCGGCGCAGCACAGGCCCTGACAGCTTTTGCAGTCGATCGCAAGCCGTGCGCTGAGCTGTGGACACGGGTCCGGGCGGTGGATCCCCCTCATTTGGTGCCCTCCTCTCGAAGAATTTTTTTCAGTATAACACATCCGCACAAAAAACACACCGGCAACCCGGAGCATTGAGGCCCCGGCGTCGCCGGTGTATTTTTAATGGAATAAGCATGATCCATGCGGGCCGCTTGCGGGGCCCGCGGGCAGGGAAGCCAACGCCCGACGTCACAGCGGCCGGTTTTAATCTTCCATGCCCAGAAGCCAAAGGACGGAAACGCCCAACACCCTGGAAAAGGCGACCAGCTGCTTGTCAGTCACGGCGGAGAGGCCCTGCTCGATCTTTCCCACCGAGCTGAAGGTCAGCTCGATCCCCTCCTCACGCAGCTTTGCGCTCACCTGGCTTTGGGTCGCCGGCGGCTTGAGCGCCAAACGCGCCTGCCGGATGCGGTCGCCCACCAGGTTGCGGTCGCCCACCATCCTGGTGCTTAAAACTCCTTTCATTTTAACCCCACCTACACTATATTTGTTTATCCGCCGGGGCCCTCCCAAAAGACAGCTAAAATCCAAAGGGCGCCTCTTTGCCGGCGGAACAAACCGATATTTCTTCGTCCGGGCGGTTCCTACCTCCGGTCCGGACCAGGAAAAAGTATCCCCCATCGCTTCTTCCTTCTGTGGGTATACTACAACAATTATGGGTCGATTGTCAAGGAAGCGACCTCCCGCAAACCGCTTGACGGTGCGCCTCGCGTGGGGTGCGAGCTAATTTCTTAGCAAATATTGGTCAGCCCAAAGTGCAAACTTTGCCACCCCTGTAAAGCGAGGCTCCCTTTTGCGCCCCGGCGTCCATCGGCCCATGCGCTTTCCGGGTTTGCCCTTTAGGGCCTGCCGCCGGCCACAAAACACAAAAAAAATCCCGCCGCGGCAAATATCGCCGCGGCGGGACGCCAGACAGAAAATCACGGGAGGTATCCCATCGGGTTCACCTTGCTTCCGCCTACCCGTATCTCAAAGTGGCAGTGGTTGCCCGTCGAATTGCCGGTGCTGCCCACATAGCCGATGACCTGCCCTTGCTCCACCGTCTCCCCGACGCCAACCGCCAGGGCGCTCATATGCGCGTAGAGGGTCTGCACGCCGTCGCCGTGATTGATCATCACATGCCGGCCGTACCCGCTGGCGGAATAGGTCGCCATCACCACCGTGCCGGGCGCGGAGGCGATAATCGGCGAGCCGTAGGGCGCCGCGATGTCGATCGCCCCGTGCCCGTAGTAGCCATAGTAGCCGTTGGAGACATAGGCCCTCGCGCTCACCACCGGCCAGACGAAGTTGGAGGACACGGTGCCCGAGGAGTAGACCCCCGGCGTCTGGGCGAAGAGCTTGGTCCCGACCGAGACCTGCTCGCTGACCGCCTCGCGCAGCGGGGTGCGGCTCAGCACATTGCGCTCGGTCTCCACGTCGTCCACGTAGGTCACCGAGGCGCGCACCCGCGCGAGACCATTCTCGCCCTCGCGGGTCACCTTGCGCTGGCCCTTGAGCAGCGAACTATCCTCGCTCGTCTCGGTGGAGTAGGGGATCTCCTCCTCGTAGGTTTCGACCCGGCTGATCTTCACCGACATATAGGGCTGCGCCCGGTCCACCACCACCTCATCCCCGATCAGGAGGGATTCCTCGATCCCGGGGTTGTTGCGCAGCAGCTGGCGCAGCGGGATGCCGAAGCGTTCGGCGATCAGCGACGGGGAGTCCCCCGCCTCGACGGTGTAAACCACCTCGCCCTGCACCTCGCGGTCGATCAGGGAGCCGATGGTCTCCCCATCCACCACGCGGCCCTCGGGGTAGAGCCCCTCGACCACCTTGACGCTCCGCACGAAGCTCACCGTTTCGGTCGGGTCGTCGGTCCGGTAACGGTCCTGCAGCCCGGCCAGCAGGGTGGGCAAGGTGTTCTTCTGCGCCACCGCGCCGATCAGGCTGCCGTCCACATAGAGGCCGAAGGCCTCTGTGATGTCGTTGTCCGAGGCGGCGATGATCTTGTCGCTCAGGGCGTACTCGTCCAGCAGCGGGTCGCTCTCCCCGACCGGGATCAGCTCGAAATTCGCGCTGAAGTCGATCGGGGTCCCCTGCTGGGAGCCCTGCAGCTTGGCCTCGACCTGGCTGACCGCCCGGTCGTAGACCGCCTCGTTTTTAATCAGTCCCACCGTCTCGCCGGCATAGGCCACCCGCAGCGCATACTGCTGCCGTCCCACCAGCTGCACATTCTGCCACAGCAGCAGGATGGCCGCGATGGGCAGCGCCAGGTTGACGATAGTGCGCAGCAGCGGGAAGAGCTGGCGCAGCAGCTCAAGGCCGGCGCGCCCGAAGGTGCGCAGCCCCTCGCGCCCCCGGCCGGAGCGCATCTGTTCGGCGGCGACGCGCACCGAACCAAAGGTGCGCCCCGCCCGCAGACGCTGCCGCTGCAGCGAACGGCGCAGCCGGTGCAGAAGGTGGGAAAGCGCCGGCGGGAGCGCGCGTGCAAAGTCAATCAGGCGCAGCTCGGCCCGGCGCACATGTCGCGAGACGAAGCGCACCACGCCCTCAAGCAGCTCCTGGGTAAAGAGACCGACCAGATAACAGTACTTATAAACGATCGCGTAAAGCAGGACCGCTATTTTTTCGAGTAGTTCTCTTGCGCTCATCTTCTCCTCCATGCCGCCACCGTCATTGTCTCAAGCGCCGGCGCGTGTGACGCACATCCGGGAACCGGCCGTCCGTGCGGCATATTGGGTCGAAAAATTTGGCCGCCCGCGCGGCCGGATGTTTTGCGGGGATGTATCAGGATCGCACAGCAAATTTTCACAGGGGGCCCGGGCCGTTCCGGGGGGCTTACGAACCCCGGCATCATAGCATACCGGCGGGGATGCTGTCAAACGGCGGGGAATGGGGTCACTTGAGCCCCAACGCCTTTTTAAGCGTCTTCTCGTTGTTGTGCACGTAAATCTGCGAGGTCATTGAGATGTCGGCATGGCCGAGCACCTTCTGGATGGAATAGATGTCCACCCCGCGGTCGCGCAGCAGCGTGCCATAAGTGTGGCGCAGCTCGTGCGGATTGAGGATCGGGACGTTCGGGTGGCGGCGGGCAAACGCCTCCATAAAGGGGCGGTAGGTGCGCCGCGACCAGTTGTTGGGGGAGTTAATCTCCCCATAGCGGTTCGGGAAGACGAAGGGCGAGGTCTGCGGCAGGGAGGCCAATATCCTTTTCAGCTCGCTGTCAAACGGGATGGCCCGCACGCTGGTCTTGGTCTTGGGCGGCCCGATGAGCACCTTATCGTGCACATCCGCCGCCGCGCGGGAGATGTGGATGATGCCGCCCCGGAAATCGATGTCCTTCCACATCAGCGCCACCAGCTCGCCGCGGCGCATGCCGGTCTTGAGCAGGGTGATGATCGACGCGCCCTTGGGATGGGTCTTGGCAAAGTCGATAAGCGTCTGCGCCTCGCGCTTTGAATAGACCCGCTTCGGACGGCAGGGAAGCCCCGGCGGGGTGGGGATGTTGCGCACCGGATTGCTCTGGCAGATCCCGTTGTCCACCGCACGGTCGAAGATGGCATAGACCACCGCCTTGACCTTGCGCATGGTGGAATCCGAATAGATCTGGGCCTCGGTCATCAGGGCGTTCTGGATGTCCAGCGGGGTGATGTCCCGCACCGGCGTGTCCTCGAAATGCCGGTTGAGGTGGTTAAACACGATGTTGCGGTAGGTGACGTGGTAGGTGTTGGGCCTCACGCGGCCCCGTTTATAGGTCTCCAGCCAGAGCGCGCTCCACTCGGAAAAGCTGACGTCCTTGCTCGGCAGGTCCTGCAGCTGGACGGGGACGCTGGAAGAGACATAGTTATACTTGCCGTCCTCCAGCAGTTCCTCGATCCCCTCCGGATCGGGAACGACGACCCTGGTGTTGGTGAGCTCTTCTTTGGCGGGGGCGGAGATGATCCGAAAACGTCGGCCAATGTAGGAGAACTGGCTTTCAAATTCGAACAGCTGCTGCCGGCGCAGCATGGACATAAAATCGATGTAGGATACGCCTTTCTTGCTTCGGCGGGCGGGCTTGTAATGCGTGTAACACAGGCGGTATTCCCGGGTGACGTGCATGGGCACATAGCTCGGGAGCAGCGAGGACCTCTTTACGCTCAAATTCAGAGAGCTCGCTATGCGGTTTTTGATCTCGGCCATATTAATGCTACCCCATTTCTCGTATTTTGGCATATAGGTAGTCTTAATAGGCTGGGGATGGGGATGGCAGGGATGTAAAGCGGCCCGTGCGAAGAAAGGCTTGCTGCGCGAAAATTTGCCCTGCCGCTCCCACAGGGAGCGGGCGCGTCCGGGCACTGGCCGGCGTTTTGCACCGTCACGGCCATGCACCCAATTTACCACGTTTAAGCCTCAAATTCAATTTTATTTGTTGAATAAATTTAAATATTCCTTTAAAAATTGCAATTTAGACCGTATTTCCTGTATAATAGAGTCGGTCATCCATATAAATGGCCATTCCCTTTTGGACGTTTCGCGCCGGTTTCGCCGCACGAACGGCCACCTTAAAACCACCCCCTTTTACGAAGGAGGACAACAAATGCGCAAATCATTCCTGCTTCCCCTTGCACTGGGGCTCTGCCTGCTCTACGGCTGCGGGGGGCCGCACACCGGCAAGCTCAGCCGGGAGGACCTGCCCGACGTGCCGGTCGAAAATATCGTGGCAATCAATGTGGAGTCGGACAAGGGAAACATCCATATCGTCCCCTCTTCCGGAAAGATCATCCAGATGGAGGCCGAATACGCCATCACCGCCCCGGAGCGCAGCCGCCGCACCCTGATCGAGCAGAACGTGCGGGTCACCACCGACAACAGCGACCCGAGCCTGCTTTCCATCTACTCCGAGCCGGGACAGAGCTTAACGCTCAAGGAGGGCGAGGACGTATCGGTGGACCTGACCATCAAGGTGCCCGACGGGATCGGCAGCGTGGTCGTCCAGTCGGGCAGCGGAGACATCCTGGTGGAGAAAATGGACTGCGCCTTTTCGATCATCTCGAACAACGGCTCGGTCACAGTCAAAAAGAGCTCCTTCAGCGGAAAGAGCTCCATCACGAGCCTGGTCGGGGATATCGACGTGCAGCTAAACAACATCGCCGCCGCCGAGGAGATCCGCCTGAGCTCGGACGTTGGGAACATCAAGTTCAAGATCCCCCGTTCCTCCTCCTACAACCTGGTGATGGAGGAGCTCGGCCAGCAGGGCATCCCCTTTAAAAACAAGGACGAAAAGACCAAGATCAACCTCTCAACCAAGGTCGGTTCGATCGACTTCAAGAAGTAATCCTGCCCCCCCGAAATGATGGAGCATTTGCTTTTCGGCGGCAAACAAGAAAGACCGTTAGCTAAGGTTGCTAACGGTCGTCTTTTTGTGTTTTTTTAGAAGGAGGCTCGAAGATTTCGTCGATTTCCTCCCTGTTTATCCTAATTATATCCTGTTCTGGTACGGATTTCAAGTGAAATCTTCCCTTTCCCGCCCCCACCCCCGGAGCGAAAGACCGCAAGCAACCTTATCTGCTGGTCTTTTATTCTTAAGGGGGAAGTCAAATGAAAAAATTCCTAACCGCGTTCCTGCTGGTCCTGGCGATACTTACTTTCTGTGGGTTTTCCGTGCAGGAAAACCCACGGGAGTATTACGCCTCCCTGCTCGGGCAGGGGATCATCACCGCGCAGGAGTATGAGCTGCTCGAGCGGTACGCTTTCGAGCTGCCCGAGAGCGAGCAGCTCCCGCTCGACGGGTTCGTGATCGGGGAGATCACCACCTGTGCTATCGGTGAGCAGGGATGACGGGCCGGGCAGTGCGCCCGCGCCGGCTGCTGGCCGCTTCGCTCACAGCAGGCATGTTCCTGCTCACCGCCAGCGCCGGGGCGGCGCAGAGTGGGGTCACTGTGACGGTGCAGGATAACTACCAAGCGGACTACGGGGTGACCATCCCCTTCACCCGCTCGCCGCGCACCACCGACTACACCTTCTCGCTCTACGAGGGCGGCAGCGCCGCCGGGGCCCCGGCGGTCAGCGCGAAGGTGGAGATGACGGCGGCGCAGGGGGATGTTTACCTGCCGCTGGCCTATGACATCACCGGTCCGCAGAGCTACACCCTGAAAATCGAAGCGCGCCCGCTGCCGGACCGGATCGGGACGGATATGGCGGCGGCGCGGGAATTTCCCTTCACCACCAAGCCGACCTGCGGGTGCGCGGCGGGGACGGCGGGGGCGTTCTACCGGGGGAGCGGGAGTGCGGCGGACCCCTTCTATGTCGGCTCGCAGCAGCAGCTCGCGCATGTGGGAGCGCATGGCACGGCGAATATCTACCAAGACCGGGACATTGCCCTCTCGGGCAACTGGACGCCGATCGCTTCCTTTTCCGGCACCTATGACGGGGGCGGGCACAAGATCACCGGGCTCAAGGTGAACGAAGCTGATACCGGCGGACTGTTCAGCCGTCTTGAGGGGGCCACGGTTCAAAACCTCGCGTTGGAGTCCGTAACCGTAAAAGGTAATACTGTCGCCGCGTCACTGGCGGCCCATGCGGAGAATAATTCCTTCATCTCGAATTGCTGCGCCACCGGCCGGGTGGAGGATCAGGGCGACTTTATCTGGCCTGAGCGGGGCGGCCTGATCGGGCATCTCAGTCAATCGACCATAGAAAACTGCTACTTTGCCGGGGTCGTTTCTTCCTCCTACGGTACAACTGCCGATGTAAGATGGATCGGCGGGATCGCCGCGGTCGCGCGCAACCGCTGTACCATCCGGCAAACCTGGAACCTGACCGAATACCAAGTATCCGCTTCCAATGATGGGTCCGCCGAACGGATGTCGGGCGGCGTTGCCGGGGACATCTCCCTTCAGGACAGCCAAAACAATTTTTTCCCCGGCTCGATCACCTCCTCGGCTAATTACTGGGGGGCGAGCGGGACGGGTGGCCCGACCCACGGGATCGCGAACACCTCAAACAATCCGACGGCCGATAATTTCTCAGATGACGGCTGCACGCAAATCTTCTCCTTCTCCTCCCTACCGGCGGGGTTCGACCCGTCTGTCTGGGGGATGGGCACCGTCACCGTCCCCACCCTGTCGGGCGGAAGCAAGACCGTTGCCGCCCCGGTTCTCAAAGTGTTCCAGCCTTGAATCATCATCTCGCATAAAAACGGCGGCCCGCCAAAAGCGGGCCGCCGTTTTTATGTATGCCGTTTACTTCATTCCCGAAAGGGCAAGGCCCTTAATAAACTGCTTTTGGAACATGATGAACACGATCAGTACCGGCACCATGACCAGGGAGGCCACCGCCATGGTAGCGCTCAGATCCGCCAGATGCTGGGAGGAAAAGAAGTTCAGTGCCAGCGGCAGGGTCATCTTTTCGGTGTCGTTGAGCATGATGAGCGGGTTCAGATAGTCGTTCCAGCGCTCGAGGAAGGTGAAGATGGTCAGTGACCCGATGCACGGCTTGATGTTGGGCAGGATGATCCGCGCGTAGATGAAGAAATCCCCCGCGCCGTCGATCCTGGCCGCCTCGCACAGGCTGTCCGGGATATCCTCGATGAACTGCTTGCACAGGAATATCCCGAACATGCTCACCATCATCGGCACGATCAGCGCCCCCAGGCGGTTATAGAGCCCCAAGCCCTTGACGATCAGGAAGTTGGGGATCATCAGCACCTGGGAGGGGACCATCATGGTCGCCAGGATGACGCCGAAAATCAGGTTTTTAAACGGGAATTTGTACTTCGCGAAGACGAATCCGGTGATCGAGCTGGTGAACAGCACGATCAGCGTCACCGTGGTGGAGACGAACACGCTGTTGATGAACCACCGCACGAAGGGCGCCTTGGTCAGCGCCGCGGCGTAGCCCGTCAGTGTCCAGGGGTCCGGCCACATGCTGGAGATGTTGAGACGGATGTCCTTGTTGGTCCTGAAGGACGAGAGGACCATCCATACAAAGGGCAGCACCACCAGAACCGCCAGCAGCCCCAGGAGGATCACGATAATGATATTCGCCGTAAGATAGGGGTTCTTTTTTCGTTTCTTCATTTCCGTCATCTCAATACCCCCAATCGACCCGGTTGACCCGGCGCTGAATCACAGTGACCACCATGATGACCAGGAAGAGAATGACGGCGATGGCCGAGGCGTAGCCCATATTCTGGTTGCTGAAGCCCTCCTTATAGATGAGCAGGGTGAGCACGGTCGCCGCGTTGTTCGGCGCGCCGCGCTGGGCCAGAACCATGAACTGCACGAACATCTGGAAGTGCGAGATCAACGTCATCATCAGCACGAAGATGAAGGTGCGCCCGAGCAGGGGGAGCGTGATGTAGATGAACCGCCGCACCGGCCCGGCGCCGTCGATCTGCGCGGCCTCGCTAAAGTCCTTGGGGATTCCGTCGAGCCCCGCGCAGAAAAGCACGGTATTGTAGCCGATGTCCGCCCAGATGGTGAAGATGATCATGGCGACCATGACCACGCTCGCATCCCCCAGCCAGTTGATGGCCGGGATCCCGAGATACCCCAACAGGTGGTTGACCAGGCCGTTTTTGGTGGCGAACATGCCGTTGCGCCAGACCAGCGAGGTGCCGACCATCGGCGCCACGCAGGGCAGGAAGAGGACTGTGCGGAACAGCCCGCGCGCAAAATTCCAGGGTAGAGAGCTGATCAACTGCGCCAGGATCAGGGTAACGATTATATTAAGGGTGACTGTCACCCCGACGAAGACCAGCGTATGCGCCAGCGCCCGGTAAAAAAGGGTGTCGTGGAACAGTCTCACATAGTTTGCGGCTCCAATAAAGGGGTTGTCTGCCCGCAGGGGGTTATAGTCGAACATGGAGATGCCAAGCCCATAAAACAGCGGTGCGATTAAAAATACAACGATCAGGCAAAAAATGGGGATTAGTACGATGCACACGAACTTGTTATTTTTCATAACGATTCCTATCCTCCAAATCGCGCAAATTTAAATAAATCCCGGGCGGGGAGAGGTACCCCCCCGCCCGGAAGATTTATGCGTATTTGCCGGATCAGCCGAAGAACGCGGTGTTGAGGTTATCGGTTAAAGCGACAAGCCCGTCCTTGATGGTAGGATAGTTATCGGTGGTGCACAGCTCGGTGAAGATGTTGTCGATGTTCTCCTTGATGGTGGTGGTGTTGAACGGCCCGATGAACTGGCCGGCGGGCAGGATGTCCAGCAGCGGCTGCGCATAGGGCATGCCATCCTTATACTCCTGCATCTCGACGATCTCGGTGCGGGGCGGAATCTGGGAGCAAGCGATGTTGTGCTTGACCAGAACCTCGGGGGAATCGAAGTATGCAACGTATTTCCACGCGGCGTCCTTGACGTCGCTCGACTCGGCGACGGTCAGGCCCCAGCCAGTCTCGGCGGCGAACTTGACGGGCTCCTTATAAGGAGGCAGAGCGATGTACTCGTAGTCCGTGCCGTACTCCAGGCCGTAGGAAGCGGAACCGTCGGCGACCGCCCACGGGCCGACGATGTCCATCATCGACTCGTCGGTGTAGACGAAGCTATAGCCTTCCTTGCCGCTGGTGATGCCGTCGAGGTTGGTGTAGCCCTTGTCGCGCACATAGCTGACCAGCGTGGTCATCGCGTCCACCGCCTCGGGGGTGGTGAAGTCGACCTTGCCGTCCTCAGTCAGATAGCTGCCGCCCGAGGAGAGGATCATCGCCAGGAAGGTGTACAGGATATTGTCCTCCGAGACGAAGTCGAAGCCGCGCAGGTTCATAACCTCGCCGTCCTTGGAGGAGGTGGCGTCCGCGATCTTCTCAATGTCGGCCCAGGTCTTGGGATACTCCAGGCCCTTTTCTCCGAAGAGCTTCTTGTTTACCAGCAGCCCGCCGTATTCGATGTTGAACTCCAGCGGCACGCCGTAGTACTTGCCGTCGCGGGTATAGGCGCCCAGCACCGGGGCGTAGAAGTTTTCAAAGGTCGCGGAGATGTCCGCCGGAACCTCGGCCAGCGCGCCGGTCCCGGTGAAGTCGAGCGCCCAGCCGCCCCACATCTCATAGATGTCGGCGCCCTCGCCGCCCGAAAGCAGGGAGGTCTGGATCTTGGAGAGGAAATCGCTGTAGGGGAAGGTCTTAATCACAATCTCCTGGCCCGGGTTCTCAGACATGTACTGGTCGGCGATCGTCTGGTGGGAGGCGTTCCAGGCCTCGTTTTGATGCAGCCAGAGCTCAATGGTCGCGCCCTCGCCGGTGGGTTCAGTCTCGGCTTCGGTGCTGCTGGCGGGCGTCTCAGGGGTGGTCTCGGGTGTGCTGCTCGGGGCCGCTTCCTTGCTGCCGCAGCCGGCAAAGGATACCAGAAGCATCGATGCGCAGAGCAGGCTTGCCAATAATCGTTTCATCTCAAGTCCCTCTTTCTTTCATCTTATTTATACATATAGAAATTTCTATATGCCAGGGTCTCTGTGCAGCTCTTCGCATAAAGTGGAGAGCCGCACAGGGGCCTTTCTTCGTTACCTTTCGACAACGTTTGAGCTTCCCTTTTCCAGTTGCTAAACGTATGGTTTTGGCCCAAATTTAGATTTTCAGGGTTTTGAAGTAGCCGAGGTATTCGCGGTTCTTTTCAAACATCTCGCGGGTCATGTCGCGGATCTCGTCCATGGTCAGCACCGCCGAGGTCAGCGGGTCGAACAGGATGGCGTGGAAGATATCCTCCGGGTTGCCCTCGATGCAGCCCCTGACCGCGAGCTCCTCGCACCCGGCCGAGGTGTTGATCAGGATCGCCAGATGATCCGGAATGCGGCCGACCTTCTGGGGGATGATCCCGTCCTTGCAGGCGACGACCGGAATCTCGACGCAGGCGCCGGGCAGGAGGTTGTCGACATACCCCTCGTTGCGCAGGTTGCCGTTGAAGGGGAACGGGGTGTTGTCGCCGAAGAGGGCGTTGAAGATGTTTGCCGCGTACTCGTCGCCCCGCTCGAGCTCGACCTCGCCATGCTCGAGGTATTCGGTGTATTCCTTCTCCCAGGTGGTCTCACGCCCGAGGTACTCCTTGAGGATGTAGGCGTGCTCGCCCGGGTTCCAGTTGGTGCCGTGGGTGCAGTATTTGCCGATCAAATCCAGTCTCTTGCGGAACCAGGCGTTGTATTCGCTGTTGTGGCCCGAGCTCTCGGTGTTGTAGTAGCCGAGGTTTCTGAACATCGCGTTGCGCACCGGGTCGCTCTCGGCGATCTCCGGACGCTCGAGCGCCTTGCGGATGAGCGGGTAGGCGTCCTGCCCCTTCCACTTATAGTCGATGTAGAAGGCCTGGTGGTTGATCCCCGCGCAGGTATACTCGACGTCCTTCATGTCGGCGCCGATCCACTCGGCGAGCATCTGGGCGGTGCCCTGCACGCTGTGGCAAAGGCCGGTCACGTTGACCTTGCTCTCGCTCTGCAGGTGCCGGCAGAGCATGGCCATGGGGTTGGTGTAGTTGAGCACCACCGCGTTCGGGCAGTACTTTTCGACGTCTTTGCAGATGTCCAGCATCACCGGCGCGGTGCGCAGGAAGCGGAAAATCCCCGACGGGCCGCGGGTATCGCCCACGCAGATGTCCACGCCGTAGCGCTCGGGAATCTCAATGTCCGAACGCCAGACCTCGACCCCGCCCTGCAAAATGGTGATCAGCACGCCGTCCGCGCCCTCGAGCGCCTCGACGCGGTTGGTGGTCGCATGGACGCTCGCCGGGTACTTGCCGGCGGTCACGATCTTCTCGACGCCGCGCTTGGAGTACTCAAGGCGGGTCGGATTGATGTCCATCAACCAGATGTCCGCGTCCCTAAACTTGTCGAAGGTGAGGATGTCGCGCACCAGGTCGCGGGTGAAGCCCAACGAGCCGGCGCCGATGAATGCGAATTTTTTTGGCATATGTATGACCCCATTTCTCATTTTAGTAAACTGTTTAGTTCCTGTTAACTTTATCTTAGCACATCGTTTCAAAAATGTAAACAGTTTTTTTGAGTTATTTTTTTGATTATCCGTCATATCGCTAAATAAAATTTTAAATTTCTGTCCGCGTCCCCTTGTAATCCGGTTTTTTTCTGCTATAATAATGTTTAGTAAACATTTTTCGTGAAAGAAGGAACACCGATGCCGAATATTCGTGACGTAGCCGCTCGGGCCGGGGTCTCGATCGCCACCGTATCGCGCATCCTCTCGGAGGACACCACCTACCGCACCCGCCCCGAAACCCGCGAGCGGGTCTATCAGGCTGTGCACGAACTCGGGTATCAATACCGCTACATCACCCGCGACCCGAAGGTAGGCGCTCCCTCTTCCAAAAGGATCGGCTGCGTGCTGGCCGAGACGGTCGAAAAATATTCCGACCCGTACTTCACCTCCATCCTCTCGGCGCTGGAAAACCGGATGATCGAGCATGGGTACGTGATCAGCGCGATTCGGAATTTGAAGGATTTGATGAATCCGAAGGTGCTTGAGGAGACCTTTTCACAGGGCCTTTGCGGGCTGGTGCTCATGGAACAGCTGCCCGACGAGATGTATGCCTATATCAAAGAGTACGTGCCCTATATCGTGGGGTGTGACACCCAATATCCGGAGCTCGACAACGTGGGGGTGGACAACTTCCGCGCCTGCTTCACCGCCTTTTCCTACCTGTTGGACCGGGGATACCGCAGAATCTGCTATATGGGCGGGGCGAGCTTGGAAAGATCGTTTCACGAAACCATCCCCGCCAGCGCCATCCATCTGGCGCTCTCGCTGCGGGGGATCCCTTTCGATCCCGATCTCATCGTTTACTGCGGCTGGGACCTCGAAAACTGCGCCGAGGAGACCCGCCGTATGCTCGACTCCGCCCATCCGCCCGACGCCTTCTTCGCCGGCAGCGACTCGATGGCCTCGGTCATCCTCAACCAGGCGCACAACATGGGGCGCAAGGTGCCTGACGAGGTCGGGGTGGTGGGGATCAACAACACCTCGTTTTCCGCCTATACCATTCCGCCGCTGACCACCATCTCGATCCCCACCCAGGACATCGGGATCGCCACGGCCGACCGGCTGGTCGCGCGGATGAACGGGGACACCTCGAACTGGCACGACCTGGTCTTTTCCACCGAGCTGATCGTTCGCGCCTCGACGAGGTAAAGAGCGGCGGGGGATCTCCTGCCCATCAGACATAGCCTGCTATTCAGGAAAAGCCTATAAACCCTATACCACGGGTTTATGGGCTTTTTTTTGCTGCGGTTTTCTTACGCCAAGGAGAAGCCGCCGCGAAAGATTGAGACGACGCGCTGCCGGTAAATTACGGCAATAAAAAGAAACAAACTGCCAAAAGGCTAAAGATTGTGCAAGCCTTTGGACCGTGGTTTTATACTATAATAAAGGAGCCGGGCAGGACCAATTTGTTCAATATGCTTTGGCCTGTCTACCCTGAAACGGGCAGAAACCTATTATTTTACCGAGGAGGAGAAAAAATGACCAAGAAGATGGCGTTAATCATGGCTCTCATTATGGCGCTCAGCCTGACGTTCACCGCCTGCGGCAGTCCCGCCGTCCCCGACGGTTCCAGCGACCCCGGCGGCGCCGGGCAGACCCCCGCGTCTTCCGAGCCTGCGGCGCAAGCCGATGGAGACAAGATCGTTCTGGACGTTATGCATCGCTTTTCAGACGAACCCTTCAAGGGCTTCTTTGAAAGCATCACCCAGGATTGGCTCCAGAAGAACCCCGACACCGAGATCAATATGACCTTTACCGCCACCGATCCCTATGCCGAAAAGCTCACCATCCTGATGGCCTCCAACGACCCGCCCGATGTGTTTTTCAGCTTCCCCGGCGAATTCCTTAATAAGTTCGTGCGCGAGGGCCTGGTCTACGACCTGGCCGAAGAATACGAGAAGAACACCGCTTGGCAGGAGAACTATAATTCCGCCCTGCTGGAGCCGTTTCGCACCGAGGACGGCGCTCTGTACGGCCTGGACTACGACCTGACCGTCAAGCTGTTCTTTTACAACATCGACATCTTCAACGAATACGGCTTGACCCCGCCCAAGACCTGGAATGAGCTCATCCACATCTGCGAGGTGCTGCAGAGCAACGGCGTGCTGCCCATCTCCGAGGGAGACGCCGACCAGTGGCCCGCCACCCACCTGCTGGCCATCCTGTTCCACGTCATGGTCCCGCAGGAGGTGCGGGATGTCGACTACAACCCCACCTCGGGCGAATGGACCGACCCCGCTTATCTTGATGCGCTGGCCAAGTACACCGAGCTTGCCCAGTACATGAACGACGACATGGTCTCGATCACCCACGGCGTGGCCCGTATGGATTTCGCCACCGGCGGCTCGGGCATGGCGTTTTTGGAGTCCATCGAGATCACCAACGTGGAGGAGGACTCGGGCGGCAACCTCAACTACGGTATGTTCAAGTTCCCCACCATCCCCGGCGCGCCCGGCGACCAGGATATGCTGCTGGGTTCCCCCGAAGGCTTCTCCATGTCCTCCAAGTGCGAACATCCCGAAAAGGCTCTGGATTACCTCGGTTACATAACCGGGCCTGAGGTGGGCAAGCGCATGAGCAGCGAAATCGGCTGGTTCAACGCCTCGAAGGGCTCCCTGGACAAGGCGACCGCGCCCCAGATGCTCAGCGACGTGTACGACCTGCTGATGGGGACCAAGGGCCTGGTCAACTGGATCGACAACGAATGTCACACCCTGCTGCGCGACGTATTCTATTCCCGTACGCAGGAATTCCTCAACGGCACCATGTCCGCCGAGGAGTACATGGGGCTGATCCAGGCCGCTGCCGCCGAGGCAAAAACAGAGATGGGCGGCTGATCCCGGTCAATGAGCTTATCCGGAGCAGGGCCGGCGGCGGCCCTGCTCTCCTCGCTATTTTCTAAGGAAACGGGTGTGAATTTTATGCGCGTCAAGTGGTATGTGCCCTATCTGTTTGTGCTTCCTGCTTTTTTACTGATCGTCGTAGTGCTCTACAACCCCATTGTGCAAAACATGTACACCAGCTTGTTCAGCACGGCCGCCTTCTCTTCCCAGCCCCGGTTCGTGGGGCTCCAGAACTACGCCTCCTTCTTTTCCGACGCCAACCTGCTGACCGCCTTTCGCAACAATATCTATTATGGGATCACCTGTATCGTCTTCCAGTGCGGGCTGGGCCTTGTACTGGCCATCATCATGGAAAGCAAGCTGATCCGCAACCACAGCGGTTTTTTCCGCACGGTCTATTTTATCCCCAGCGTCATCTCGATTACCGCGGCGGCGCTGCTTTGGAAGTTCATCTACCAGTCGCGCGGCGGGCTGCTCAACACTGTCCTGGCCACCTTGGGCCTCGAGCAGTTCCAGCATGCGTGGCTGGGCGAGGCGAACCTCGCCATCTGGGCCATCATCCTCATGGCGCAGTGGCAATACATGGGGTACTACTGCATGCTGCTGATCGTCTCGATCCAGAAGATCCCCGAGGACATGTACGAATCGGCCTCGATCGACGGCGCCAACGGCTTCCAAAAGGCCATTTACATCACCATCCCCGCCATCCGGGAGATGATCCTGGTGGTGACGGTGATCGATGTGATCGGCTGCCTCAAGGTGTTTACCGAGGTCTATGTCATGACGTTGGGCGGCCCGGGCTATGCCAGCCATACGGTGGGAACCCTGCTGTACCAGTACGCCTTTATCTACAACAAGATGGGCTATGCCGCGGCGATCGGGACCGTGATGTTCGTCATCATGCTGCTGCTGTCCATGCTGCAGCTGCGCATTTCCGGTTCCGGCAAACAGTGAGGAGGTCGCGTAATGGGTAAAAACAGATCAGCCTTTTGGGCAAAGTTTTTCAGCTATTTGGTTCTCGGCCTGATCGCGGCCCTGATTTTGATCCCCTTGCTGTGGGGGGTGCTCAATTCCTTTAAGACCAACGACGAGTTTTTTAAAAACTCCCTGGCCCTGCCCAAGGAATGGATGTTCAGCAACTACGCCACCGCCTGGCAGTCCGGTATATCGGACTATATGCTCAACAGCTTTGTCGTCACCATCATCTCGGTGCTGCTCATCTGCTTCGTGGCTTCCTTGGCCTCCTACGGCCTCTCCCGGTTCCAGTTCCCCTTCCGGGAAGTGATTTTCTATTCCATCCTCGGCGGGCTGATGGTGTCGGAATATTGCATCATTATCCCGCTGTATAACATGTTCGCCGCTGCCGGCCTGCGCAACACCCACATCGCGCTGTACATCGCCTATGTCACGCTGCAGACGCCGTTCTCCGTTTTCCTCATGCGCTCCTATTTCCTCTCGCTGTCCAAGGACATCGAGGAGGCGGCCTTCATCGACGGGTGCAGCATCCTGGGGATCTTTTTTAGGATCGTGGTGCCCATCTGCCGGCCGATCATCTTTTCCTGCGCCATCGTGAGCGCGGTATCGGTGTGGAATGAATTCATGTTCGCCATGGTGTTCATCGACAGCCAGTCGCTCATGACGGTGCCGCTCGGATTACAGACCTTCCAGGGGCAATACGCCTCGCGCTGGTGCATCACTCTGGCGGCCTGCGTCATCAGCTCCCTGCCGCTGCTGCTGACCTTCCTGCTGGCACAAAAGCAATTCGTGCGCGGACTTGCCGCCGGCAGCGTCAAGGAATAAAACGCCCGTCCCCGCACGGCGGCGCGATAAGGAAAAAAGGAGGTCTTTATCATGAACCTTACCCCCAAACAGGAATTTCTCAAAGTTTATAACCATGAAAGCATCCCGGCCGTCCCCGGCATGGAGATAGAATTTCAGCTCTATCGCGAATACGCCGGGGAGTGGCCGGTGGTGGGCGAAGAGATGGCCAAGCTATCTCCCAAGGAAAGGGAGCTGGCGCATGGGCACAACGCCGAAATCATGATCCGCGCGGCCGAGGCCTGCCATCATAACGCCCTCAAGGACATCGGCGGATATTGGGAAATCTCTCCCGGCAAGGCCGCCGACCTGTACATGCCAACGCTCTCGGACCGCCTCGCCCATCTGCGGGCCCTGCGCAAGGAGGCGGGCAACGACTACTTCATCTTCGGCACCGTCTATCTGCCGCTGAGCATCCCGTTTTTCGGCGACCTCACCGCCTATTCCATGGAGCTGATCGAGGAGCCGGAAAAGTGCAAGCAGCGCTCGATGGACGAGGTGCGCCACATGCTGGAGATTCAGGAGCAGCTGCTCGAGGCGGGGGCAGACGGGCTGATCGACGACTGCGACCTCGCCTTCAACACCGGCACCTTTCTTTCCCCCGAGATGATGGACCAGTTCTTTTTCCCCGCCTTCAGAGTGTGGACCGAGGCCTGCCGCAAGGCAGGCGTGCCCTGCATCTGGCACAGCGATGGGAATTTAAACGGCATCTTCGACCGAATCCTGGAAAGCGGAGTGGGCGGGCTGCACTGTATAGATCCCCTGGCCAATATGGACATCGCGCAGCTCAAGCTCCGCAGCCGCGGCAAGCTGACCCTGATCGGGAACATCGACTGTTCGATCATCCACATGGGCACCCCGCAGCAGTGCTATGAAAAGGCCACCGAAATCCTTACCGCGGTGCGGGAGTCGGAGCCCTCCGGACATGTCTTTTCCAGCTGCAACACCATCTTCCTCGGCATGCCCAAGGAAAATTACGACGCGGTCATCGCCGCGCGCCTGGACTTCAATAAAAAGCTGCGGGCCGAAGCAAAGGCCGAGCACTAGCTTCCTGTCCCATCAAAAAACACCCTGCCGGCGCCAAGGCCTTGGCGCCGGCAGGGTGTTTTTTTGAGGTCAGCACATGCTGTTGAGACTAATCACGGGACCTGTCATACCGAGGCTGTCGTCCGGAGCCACACTGGTCAGTTCCGTGGTGCCCGGAACCAGGGCGATTTTTTGACCCGGCGGGCAGACAAAGACCTCGTCCTCCGGCCAGCGGCCGCTGAGCAGCAGCTCGAGCAGGCGGCTGCTGCCAGGAACCGCCTCGTAATTCCAGCCAAAGCGCTCCGCGGCCTGGCGGGCAAATATGCGGTACCGTTCCCAGTCCCCGGGGATATCCGGCTGGAGGAACAGGGCGTTTTGATAGCGGGACATCCAGCCGTCCTCGCATTCGACGAGATAGGCGGCGTTGTCCTCTCCGTAAAGAGCGCGGTAGTGCTCATAGCGCCTTTGATAGTATTCCTCGCAGGGCACGTCTCCGAAATCAATCCAGCCCGGGCTGTACCAATAGATCCCCTCCCGGGAATCGAAGTACGCCCGGTAGCGTTTTTTCGCGCCCAGCAGCACGCCGATACAATCGTCGCACCGGGGCACCGCCAGCGGCAGGGTGGAGGAGACCAGGCCGCATACCCCGCCTCCGCAAAGGCCATAGGTTAATACGATGGCGTCGAAGCGCTCCCTCTCTTTCTGCTGGGCCTCCAGCAGCCCGATCTGCTCCTGCAGCCGGCGGCGCAACTGGTCCGGCGTGTTGTGCAGCCCCTGCGGCAGCCAGGTCACCGTACAGGGGCAGGGGCTTTGAGAAAGGGCGAAGGAGAGCTCCCTGCTGTAGACCTGGCAGGCGATAACCGCCAACCGGAGGACGGGGGGATTCAAGCCCGGCACAGCCGCAGGGCCTCCTCGGCACAGGTCGCCGCGTCGGGGGTATAGCAATCGGCCCCCACCGAGTCGGCAAAGGCCTGGGTGACCGGCGCTCCGCCCACCATAAACTTGACCTTTTCGCGCAGGCCTGCATCCCGCAATGCCTGCTCGACCGATTTCATTTCCGTCATAGTGGTGGTCAGCAGGGCGCTGCAGCAGACGATGTCCGCGTCATGCTCCTGCGCCGCCTTTACGAACTGCTCGGCGCTGACGTTCACCCCCAGGTCCACCACCTGAAACCCTTTCCCCTCCAGCATGAGCTTGACCAGGTTCTTGCCAATGTCGTGGAGGTCCCCCTTCACCGTGCCGAGGATCACGCAGCCAGCGGACTCCACCCCCATCGCGGCCAGATGGGGCTTGAGCACGGCTATCCCGTTGTTCATGGCCCGCGCGGCGATGAGGACTTCGGGAACAAAGACCTCGTTGTTTCTAAATTTCTCCCCAATCACATCCATGCCCGCCAGCAGCCCCTGCTCCAGTATATCCTTGGGGGAACACCCATTTTCCAGGGCCTGCTGTACTTTTTCCTTTACCAGCGGAGCACGGCCCTTCTGCAGCAGCTCGCTGATCTCCAGCATGATATCGTCCATTCCGATCCTCCCTTTCCATACCGTTTGACGATATAAGTTTACCTTTTCGCATCCGGTCAATGCTTGCATTATCTTTTGCCTTTTGGGAGATTATTTATCGATTTCCCCCCGGGAATCCCGGAAGGCCTTGGGGGACATGCCGACGAAGCGCTTAAAGACCTTGGTAAAATAGCTTTGGTCCTCGAACCCGCATAAATTGGCGATATCGATCAGCCGGGCGTTGCCATCCAGCAGCATCATCTTGCTCTTCTCAACGCGCACCTTGTTGATATAATGCGAGAGATGGTAGCCGCTCTCTTCTCGGAAGATGCTGCTGAGGTAAGACTTGCTCAGGTATACGCTGCCGGCGATCTCATCCAGCGTCAGCTTCTTGTCATAATTGTTTTTGACATATTCCATTACCTTGAACACCACGTCGGAGTGCTTGACCTGGGAGAAGTCGAACGAATAGCTGATGAACCGGTGCATGATCCCGGTGATCCAGACGCTCAGGTCCTCCATGCTGTCCATCTGCTCGATCGCGCGGATATAGCTGGTGTTGCAGCAGAATATCTCATTGATGTCGGCCCCCGCATCGATGGCCGCGCGGGAGAGCAGCACCACCAGCTCCATGATCCTGGCCTTGCTCTGCTCCAGGTCGAATTCACTGGCCAGAAAGACCTGGCCCAGCAGCTGGTTGAGCAGCAGCTTGGAGCCGTCCTTGTCCCGCTGGCGGATGAACTGCTGAAGCTGCCGTTCATACTCGATGGGATAGCTGTGGCCCTCGTCCCGGCGGTAAAGGGTCTGCACATTATAGAGGGTCTTGAGAATCTCCTCCTGCTCGTAGATAAAGGAGCCGACCTTTCCATGAGGCACCCCGCAGGCGTGCGCCGCCACCGAGGAGAGCACCGCTACCAGATCGTTGACCCGTGCCGTGGAAAAATTGGGCAGGCCGGCGGTGCGCTCCCGCACGGCATCGTCGGGGATGTCCGCCAGGTTGTCCTCCAGCGGGCCCATGACCAGCGGCCCCGCCACGATGGCCCCGCACAGCTCCCCCTGCTCGCAGGAGATGGACGAGGCCGCAAAGACGAGGCCCATCGGGCAGTAATAGACATAGCTGCCGTTCCAGCGGTAGGCCTCGCTCGCCCCGTAGAGATAGGTGTTGATGATGTCCCGGCGCTCATGCCGGCATTGCCCGCAGAAAAACAGGCGCTCCTCACACGTTTCCACCAGGCGCTCTTCCCTTGTGTCCACCACCACGCACTGCACCCCGCAGAGGTTTTCAAAATGCCTGGCGCACTGGAGAACGCGCTCCTGCAGCTCCTTTTGCATGCCCTTTCCTCCTCTCCCTGTGCTCATCCCGCCGGCGGGATCAAAACATCATGTGTTCCACGTAGCGTTCCATGAAATCCGGGTCCTGCGAGAGCTCCAGGTGGACGGCCTCTTTTGAGATCGCCAGGGCGCGCCGGCGCCCCTCCTCCCGCAGCAGGATGGCGGCCGCGCCCAGCAGCGCGGCGTTGCCCAGCCCCTCGGCCCTCGGAGCCAGCCGAGGGGGGATCAGGCCGATGGCGCCGGCGCTCTTTGGATTGAGACAGCTCCCAAATCCCCCGGCAAGGTAGAGCGTTTCCACCTGCTCCGGCAGGACGCCGGCGCGGGAGAGCAAGGTCTCCATCCCTGCCCGGATGGCGGATTTGGCCAGCTGCAGATTGCGGATATCCCGCTGGGTCAGGGCGATTTTGGAGTCGCCGATCTCCATCGAGGGCTGGGGCTCCCCATCCTTGACAAGAAGCCCCGACTCGTCGAGCAGGCGAAGCGCCTGAAACGCCGCCGCCGCATCCAGCAGCCCGCTGCCGCAGACCCCCCTGGGCGTCCCTCCCAGGGTCTCCCATTTGAGCTGCCCCTCCTGCAGAAAGACCTTCGAGATGGCGCCGCCGATCCCCGGCATCCCGCAGGAGATGCCCCCGCCCTCGAAGGCCGGTCCCGCCGCCGTGGAGCAGCAGAGCAGCTTCCCGTTTAAAGAAAGGAACATTTCCCCGTTGGTGCCGATGTCCCCGAGAAGCCGCACTGGCCCCGGGCGGTCGAGGTCCGCCGCCAGGGCGGCGGCCACGGCGTCCGCCCCCACGTACCCAGCTATACAGCGCGGGAGGTGGATGCGCGCCCCTGCGGCCCCGAGCCCCAGATCCTGCGCGCCGTACCATCCTCCGAAGTAATCCCCCGGTTCGAAGGGAAATACCGCAAGGCCCTGCGGGTCCTCTCCCGCGAGCAGGGTGAGCATGGCGGTGTTGCCGACGATCACTCCCTCTTCGAGGGAACCGGGGGAGATGCCGGCCTGCCGGCAGGCCTCTTTAATCAGCTCGTCGAGGCATCCGGCGGCCAGGTCCTGCAGCTCTTGCCCCCGGCCCTCCAGGGCGCTTTCGATCCGGGAAATCACATCCGCTCCGAACGCGCCTTGGGGATTGGGCATGGCCCGCTCGCCCAAAAGGCTGCCGTCGCCCCTCCATACCTGCGCCACCACGGTGGTGGTGCCGAGGTCCGCGGTAAAGCCGTATTTTCCGTCCATGTCTCTGCGTAGCTTGCGCAGCGGGCCGGTAAGCTGCCCGTGCGCGCTTTGAATGTGCATCTCGTCCGTCTGGAAGAGTACCTTCACCTCGCAGAGGCCGGTCCCTCTGGCCTGGCAGGCCAGGCGTATCCCCTGCGCGAGCTCCTCTGAAGAAAGCAGGCGCCGCTCGTCCCCGGTCGGGGGAAGCCATTCGCCCGCCAGCGTTTGAATTCTGCATTTCCCGCAGCTTCCCCGTCCCCCGCAGGGAGTGAGCAAAATGTTCTGCCCCTTCAGGGCGTCGGCGACGGTGTCTCCATTTCGGCAGTCTATCTTCATGGCGCGCCTTCCTTTCCTCTTTGCCGCAGGATACAAAACCAGTAGTTTCCTTTACCTGTCTAAGAATAAGGATAGGAGAAACCGGCCGCTCTTGATTGTAATTTTTTCAGTAATTTTGCAGTATATTTGGAAGAATTTCAGCCGCGAAAACACCCGTAAATTCTACCAAAAACACACAGTTAATACCAAACAAAACCGCATCGGATGTGATAAGATTCAAACAATAAATTTATCTGCGAGAGGAGCTTTGCATGATGAGCCAGAATATGGCGGTTTGGCTGCAAAATGTCATAAAGGCGGCAAATAAACGTCCGATGCCGATCTTATCCTTCCCCTCGGTCCAGCTGTTGGGGATCAGCGTGGAGGACCTGATCGGCAGCAGCGACCTTCAGGCCAGGGGGATGAAGGCGGTCGCCGACGCGGCGCCGTCCTTGGCCTCTGTGAGCATGATGGACCTCTCGGTGGAGGCGCAGGCCTTCGGCTCCAGCATCCATTTCTCCCCGGACGAGGTCCCGACGGTGGTGGGACGGATCATAGAAAGCCCCGAGGACGCCGAGGCCCTTGCCATACCGGATCTTGAAACGGCGCGGTGCGGACTCTATGTCGAAGCCATCCGCAAGGCCTGCGGCCTCATCACCGACCGGCCGGTCCTTGCCGGGATGATCGGCCCCTTCTCCCTGGCCGGCCGGCTGATGGACGTCACGGAAATCATGGTGTGCTGCTATACCGACCCGCAGCTGGTCCACTGCGTTATGGAAAAGGTCACCGCCTTCCTGACCACCTATGCCCTTGCCTACCGGGGGACGGGGGCGGGCGGCGTTTTGATGGCCGAGCCTCTCGCCGGTCTGCTCTCCCCGGAGCTGGAGCAGGAGTTCTCCACCCCCTATGTCAAGCGGATCGTCAGCGCGGTGCAGACGGAGAGCTTCCTGGTGGGCTACCACAACTGCGGGAACAACGTGGTGCCCATGGCGGAATCCCTGTATGACATCGGCGCGGCTTTTTACCACTTCGGCGACTCCATCCGCCTGAAAGACATGCTGGCGCTCTCCCCGCCAAACGTCCCGGTCATGGGCAACATCAGCCCCTCCGGGGAATTCCTGGGCGGCACGCCGGAATCGGTCCGCCGCGCGGTGTACAGCCTGATGGAGGAGTGCCGCGAATATCCCAATTTTGTCCTTTCCTCCGGCTGCGACATCCCGCCGAAAACCCCTTGGGAGAACATTCGCGCCTTCTTTGCCGCCGCCGGGGATTACTCGTTGGGGCGGGCGCTGTGAGCCTGGAAAGCCCTATTCTATCTGCCATTATGCCAGAATAAAATATTGCGCAAAACTGTTTTTTTTCATAATAGTGGAATAACTTATGCTTATTTTTCACCCCGGCCTTCGTCATACAAAGAAACTCCCCCGGCCCGCTGTGCGGGCCGGGGGAGTCTTTCATTCTTCGTATCAGCGCACCATACAATATTGGTGCAGCGCGCCGCTCCCGAGCTCCAGAACCGTCTGGAAGCCGAAGCGCTGGTAGATCGCGACGTTGCGCGGGTTGTGGGTCTCGAGCGTCGCGCTGTAGCGCCGCTGCTCGGCATACTGCAAAAACGGCTCCATCAGCTTGCGGGCGACCCCTTTTCCTCTGGCGCTCTGGCGCACGGCCAGCAAATCAAGATGCACGTCCGGCGCGTCAATGGCGCCGCGCACCCAGTCGGAGGTCAAAAACTGCTTGTTCTTACGGAATTTTCGGAAGGTGCGAAGGCTTGGATCGCTGCGCAGCACCTCGAAATATTCGAGCAGCTCATAGCGCAGCCCGTCGAAGCGGTAACGCAGTGCATTGTGCTCGTCGCTGTCGTCGAACACGACGATCGCGCCGTTCATCTCTTCGCTGTCGGCGAAGGCGTGGCAGTAGTCGAAATAGCGTCCCAGGTAGCATCGGAAGTAACGCGGCAGCAGCTTCTCCCGAACGGTTTCGTCCGGGATCAGTTTCTGGTACAGCGGGTCCTGCATAAAACTATCGGACATCAGCTCCACGAGCCGGCCGATATCTTTTCTCTCCAAGCGAACGAGTCCTTGGATCAACATGATTTCACACACCTTTAAATAATTGGCCTAAGGCCGTATATACCCGATTGAATAAGCTTGCGGCAAGCCAAGCTAGCGCATGGTTCCACCCCTAACGAAGGAAATTTTGCCGCCACGTGTGTGATGTTACCTGTAAGATAAGTATAGCACGGCCGCCTGCGGGCGCGCAAACGGGAGAAAACACGATATCCCGCAAAAAATCCGGGGGTTTCCGCGGGCAGGCGAAATGGCCTTCGGCTTTCGCAAACCTCCTCGGAATCCCTCTGATTCCCACAGCCCGATCCGGCGGCCGGCGTTTTGGAAGCCCCGGGGCGCCCCGTCACCCCCGGACACGGTGGGATAACCCCGGACGAGTAGGTTTCAAAAATCGGGCAAAACAACGGTTTTTGGGGCTTTTTTCTCGTTTTCCCGCGCTTGTTAATTTGCTGGCAACTGTGGTACAATAATCTCACAACGAAAGAAACTTCGATGTACATCGTCAAACGCTTCGTTGCACAGGGCTCTAAAAGGTCCGCAAGGCCCCCTATGGGCGCTGTAGAAAGGGTAAGGTAACGCGTATGAATCCAAACGTCTTATACCCCGTTTTATGGCTGGTGCTCGCGGTGATCCTCGCAATCGCCGAGGCGGCCACCGTCCAGCTGGTATCGATCTGGTTCGCATTGGGCGCGGCGATCACCGCGCTGCTCTCGCTGACCGGGCTTCCGCCCGCGATCCAATTTGCCTGCTTCGTGCTGATCTCCTGCGTCGCGCTGCTGCTCAGCCGCCCGCTGGCGCACCGCCTGCTGGGTGCTAAAAAGCAGAAGACCAACGCGGACGCCGTCGTCGGGATGGAAGGGATCGTCACCGAGCCGATCGACAACCTGCACGAGCAGGGCCGGGTCCTGGTAAACGGCCTGAGCTGGTCGGCGCGCAGCGCCGGCGGCGAGGCCATCGAAAAGGACCAAACCGTGCGCGTCGAAAAAATCGACGGCGTAAAACTGATCGTGCGCAAACTGTCCGTTTAAGCGTCTGATACGCCATACACTCAAAACACTGAGGAGGAAACAAAATGCCCGTCATCGTCATTCTCGTCCTGATACTCTTGGTCCTGATCCTGGTCATTTCAAACATCAAGATCGTCCCACAGGCCAACGCCTACGTCGTCGAGCGCCTCGGCGCCTACTACGCCACCTGGGAGACCGGGCTGCATCTCAAGATACCGTTTATCGACCGGGTCGCCAAAAGGGTCAGCCTCAAGGAGATGGTGGTCGACTTCAAGCCCCAACCGGTTATCACCAAGGACAACGTCACCATGCAGATTGACAACGTCGTCTTCTACCAGGTCACCGACCCGAAGCTCTTTACCTACGGCGTCGAGCGTCCGATCTCGGCCATCGAAAACCTGACCGCCACCACCCTGCGTAACATCATCGGCGAGATGGAGCTCGACCATACCCTGACCTCGCGCGACGTGATCAACACCAAGATCACCACCATCCTGGACAGCGCCACCGACAAGTGGGGGATCAAGGTCAACCGGGTCGAGCTCAAGAACATCATGCCGCCCGCCGAAATCCAGGATGCGATGGAGAAGCAGATGAAGGCCGAGCGCGAGCGCCGTGAATCCATCCTGCGCGCCGAGGGCGAGAAGCGCAGCCAGATCCTGGTAGCCGAAGGCGAGAAGGAATCCCAGATCCTGCGCGCCCAGGCCGAAAAGGAAGCGGCCATCCTGCGCGCCGACGCGGTCAAGCAGCAGAAGATCCTGGAGGCCCAGGGTGAGGCGCAAGCCATCGAGATGGTCCAGAAGGCCACCGCGGACGGCCTCAAGATGCTCAACGAAGCCAATCCCACCTCGCCGGTCCTCACCGTCAAGAGCCTCGAGGCCCTGGCCAAAGTTGCGGACGGCAAGGCCACCAAGATCATCATCCCCAGCGAGATCCAGGGCCTGGCGGGCCTGGCCGCCAGCGCTAAGGAAATCTTTAAAGACTAATTATACCAAATGGCCCGGACTATTGGTCCGGGCCATTTTTATGCAATCACAGGCTGCACAGGCGGGGGAATTCCCGTTTTGGGCAAAATAATACCCGGCCAGAGGAGAGGCCGGGCGGCTGCCCGCATAACGGGCAAAGTTTTGATTTTAAAGTTAAGAGGAAGAAACTCCAGCTTCACAAGGTTTTCCTTACAAGCTCTTGTTCCTTGTGGCTATAGTATACCGCACCGGGGCCCTTCCATTCATCCTTTTTTGGTGAAAAGACGGTTACAAACCGGTAACCCGCACCCCGCCACTGATTACATTTTTTAACCGAACGGGCCCGTCATGCGCCGTCCCTGTCATTTTTGGCTTCGGTTTCCGTTACCGGACAGGCAGTTTTTTCCTGCGCGCTAACTGATGTAATCCTCGATCAGGGTCACCAGCGTCTGATAATCCGGGACATAGATCCCGCTCTCCAGCTGGCGCTGGTCGTATTCGGGCAGCACCGCCACCGGCACGTCGAAGATCATCTTGGGCTCGCTCTCCTGCGGAAGGAAGACCGCAATCCGCCCGTCCTGCGCGCGCAGGATATACTGGTAATCCTCCGGGATTTCCCCTTCCCCTTCGATCGGCAGGTCGGTCACCGGGCGCTGGGCTTCCTGCCCGGCGCGGGTATTCAGGTTATAGCTATAGACGGAAAATACCCCGATCACGATTGCGAAGATCAGCGCGCCCGCGGTCCAGAGCCCCGTGCTGCGTTTCATTTGGTTCCATCCCCTTTGCCAAAAAGGCTGCCGCCCCTTTAGGGGGCACAGCGGTTCAAAGATAATATGGACCGCTTTTTTTATTTTATGCGCCGCGGCCCCGCCTTGTCCGTGAAAGGCTTCGCGCGGGGGCGGCGCCATAAAAGAACGTTTAATAAAAATTCACACAATTGCCCCCTACTGTGCTATAATGTATTTTGTATCGGCATGACTAATTCTATTCGCGAAAGCCCAAGCTATAGCTGTGTGTCGCTTCTTCCGTACATAACCTGCACGGCCGGATTCGGAATGACCCGCGCTATTGCTTTTCATGGAGGTCATTATGGCAAAACAGAAGAAAAAACGCTCCCCGGCGGCGCGCAGGGTGCGGTGGATCCTGGGTACCATCTTCAGGGCCCTTGTCACCGTCTTCCTCGTCTGCGTGATCACGGGGTGCATCGTCGGCTGTGTGCTGACGGTATACATCCTCGATTATGTCGGCACGCTCGAGGATATCGACATCCGCAACATCGATCTCAACTACACCTCGATCATCTATGCCAACGACGACGAGGGCAACCCCTACGAGCTCAGCCGGATCCACGGGGATGAAAACCGCATATGGGTCGATTACGAGCAGATGCCCTCCTATCTGACCGACGTGACCATCGCCACCGAGGACAAGCGTTTCCTCGAGCACCACGGCGTGGACTGGAAGCGCACCGCCGCCGCCGCGATCAACATGTTCATCCCGATCCTGGACCGCCAGGAGGGCGGCTCGACCATCACCCAACAGCTGATCAAGAACGCCACCGACAACTGGGCGCCGAACGTCGAACGCAAGGTCAAGGAGATTTTTTCCGCCTTAAAGCTCGAGAAGAAATACTCCAAGACCGACATCATGGAGGCCTATCTCAACGTGGCCTCCTTCGGCAACAACACCAACGGCGTACAGGCGGCGGCCAACCTCTATTTTAATAAGGACGTCAGCGAGCTCTCCCTCGTGGAGTGCGCGGCGATCGTCTGCACCACCCAGTCGCCCACCAAGTACGACCTCTTCCGCAACCCCGAGGCCAACGCCGAGCGGCGCAACAAATATATCTTCCCGACCATGCTCGAGCTCGGAATGATCTCCCAGGAGGAGTACGAGCAGGCGATCAACACCGAGGTGCGCCCCGAGCGCAGCCAGGCCCCGGGCCAGCAGACCAACTCCTCGAACACCTGGTTCGTCGACCACGTCATCGAGGACGTGATCGACGGGCTGATGGAGAAGGAGGGGATGGACTATTCCTCCGCCTCCTCCATGCTCTTCCGCAGCGGGCTGCACATCTACACCACGGTGGACAACGACATGCAGACCTATCTCGAGGAGGTCTACACCGACCTGGAAAACACCTTCCCGCCGATCCGGAACACCATCTACCCCGAGAGCGCCTTCATCGTCATGGACCTGCACGGGCAGATCAAGGCGGTGGTCGGCTCCAACCGGCCCAAGCAGGGCAACCGCTGGCTCAACTACGCCACCCAGGAGCCCCGTCAGCCCGGCTCGACCATGAAGCCGATCTCGGCCTATTTACAGGGGATCGAGCAGGACCTGATCACCTGGTCCACCGTCATCGAGGACAGCCCGATCACCTATAAGGACGAGGTCGCCGGCACCGAAACCCAGTGGCCGGTCAACTACTACGGTTACTACGACGGCAACCATCCCTGCGTCTACGCGCTGCAGCGCTCAATCAACACCATCCCGGTCAAGCTCATGCAGCTCATCGGGCCGCAGGTTTCGCTCAACTTCCTGCACGACAAATGCGGGATGAAGAACCTCGTCACCCCCGAGGAGGACCCGCGGGTCAACGACAACAACCTTTCCGCCATGGCCATCGGCGGCACCACCAAGGGAGTCACCCTCCTCGAGCTGGCCGGCGCCTATCAGATCGACGCCAACGGCGGGACCTACACCAAGCCCACCTCCTACACCAGGGTTTACGACCGGGAGAACAGCCTGCTGCTCGAGGCGGACACCACCGCCACGCGGGTGATCTCCAAGGAGACCTCCTCCATCCTGAACCTGATGATGCAGCAGGTCGTCTCCACCGCGCCCGGCACCGGTACCGCCGCGCGCTTCACGGGCGACCTGGCGGGGATGCCCGTCGCGGGCAAGACCGGTACCTCGTCGGACAACAAAGACCAGTGGTTCGTGGGGATCACCCCCTACTACATCGGGGTCACCTGGATGGGCTACGCGCCGGTCGCGCAGCCGATCAACTACATCCAATTCCCCACTCCGATCGTCTGGCGCAACGTCATGCAGCCCATCCACGAGGGGCTTCCGGTGATCGACTTTGACTACAGCCAGAACATCGTGCAAAAGCAATACTGCGTTGAGACGGGGGACCTGGCCACCGAGGACTGCCCGAGCCAGCTGATGGGCTGGTACAAGACCACCAACATCCCGGACGTCTGCACCGAGCACGTCGGGGTCAAGGACTCCGAGGAGGAAGAGGACGACGACGGCAGCCGGAGCAGCTCCAAGAAGAGCTCCAGCAAAAAGAGCAGCTCCTCCTCCCGCGCGGGGAACACACGCAGCAGGGATTAAGAGTGTGGGGCTGTCCGCCCCACGCCCCGAGGTCTTTTCTTTGTTTGAAAGAAAAGACCCAAAAGAAGCAAACAAAGGAGGGGACACCCCTCCTTTGAGACCACCCCACGCGCGACCACGCGCGGACTATACACATTTTTGCCCGCCGCAAAATGCGAAGCCCCGCTCCGGTTTTCCGGAGCGGGGCTTTTTGCCCGCGCAGGCGACTGATGGCAACAACGATGGTGCCCTTTCCCGCGCAGGGGGTCTCACAGGCTGGAAACGGGTCGTTTCCTCAGACGCCTTTTAAGGCGTTGGACCCCCTTTCGGGTTAATTCCTGGTTTCCAAAGGACTAAGTCCTTTGGCGGGTGCGGGCGGCGCCCGCGACCTTTCCGGGTTGCTGTCACTCGCCTTGACGGAATCCTCCTTCGGATCAGGAAGGGGAGTGACGACGTTCCAGTGGAACGTTGGCACGAGGGGAAACCCTATCAAGGGGTTTCCCCATGGCGGCAGAGCCGCCATCTCCTCACGAGGCAGTGGCCGCCGCACGCACACTCGCAGGTAGTCCGGCCGCCATCTTCTCCTCCGTGGAATTGACTGCTACCCCCGCACCCGCAGGGGGGCTTCCGCGCTCCGTCCCTTTCGCGGGAGGCAGTAGAAGCGCCGCGCCTCCCTCCGACGAAAAACTTCCAATTTCCGCCTTTTTTCTTGCTTTTTCCTGCCTGCCGTGCTACAATGCTCTTACAGGGGTTTCCCCTAAAAAGAATAGCCATGGCAGGCGCAATGTGCGCGAACACATTGCGCCCTGCATGAGGTGCACAACCACCCCATACAACCGGTATTCCGGCACCCTAGCTGGTGTCATTATAACACATTCTTTTCTCTTTGAAAAGAACGGCGTTTTATACCGGTGACCTTGCGACACGAGCGCATGGATGGGGTTTTCCCCTCCATGCGCTTTTCTTTATGCGCCCCGCAAGGGGCTGGGGCGGCGGGGCTCCTACACCCCGCCGCTCCAGGGAGGCCCCTGACCAAATTCGGTCAGGGGGTATTATCATGGGAGAAGTATTATTAAATCTTTACTACGGCAAGCATCCCCTTTCTCTCTGGAAGAAAGAGGACAAACAGTATCTCGCCATGGAAGAGGAGATCGAGCGCCGCGAGCTGTTTTTAAGCGAAAACCTTCCGTATGAATGGGAGAATGATATGTTTCACTATCTGAACGCCTGTCAGCAGCGGAATGACTACGTTGAAGAGCTCATCTTCAAAAAAGCCTTTTCCCTGGGGCTGCGCGTCATGGCCGAGGCCTTTTCCGCCACGCCCCGCGAGGCCCCGGAAGAAGAAGACTAAAAAGGACCTCCCCGAAAGGGGAGGTCTTTTTTACGGCCCCAAAAGCTGCTGGCGCAGCAGCTCGAGGATCTTTTTCTCCCTTCTGGAGACCTGCACCTGGGTCATGCCCAGCGCCTCGGCCGTCTGGGTCTGGGTCTTTTCGCAGAAATAGCGCATGACGATCAGCTTGCGGTCGTTTGCGCCGAGCTCCCCGACCACCTGGCGCACCGACAGGATGTCCGAGAGCAGCTCCTCCGGCGACTGGGTGGGCAGGTCGATCTGCCCGCAGTCGCCGTTTTCATCGTCCGTTTCGGTCAGCGAGATGGGCGGCGTGCCCGCGCCCATCGCCTCGACCACCTCGCCTGCGTCCAGGTCGAGGTATTCCGCCAGCTCGCCGATGGTCGGCTCCCGCCCGAGGGTGATCGAAAGCGTCTCCCGCGCGCGGGTCAGCTTCATCGAGCGCTCCTTGAGGGTGCGGCTGACCTTGACCGTGCCCCCGTCCCGGAAGAGCCGGCGGATTTCGCCGAGGATGACCGGCACCGCATAGGTCGAGAAGCGCACCCCCCGCCCGGTGTCAAAGGCGTCCGCCGCCTTGATCAGCCCCATGCAGCCCGCCTGGAACAGGTCGTCGTATTCGATCCCGCGCCCCTTGAACTTGTGCGCGCAGGAATGGACCAGGCCGATGTTCTGGCTGATCATCTCTTCGCGAGATAGGCTCGCGTACTCCTCGCGGCAGTGCCCGTCCAGGCGCGCGCCCGCCTCCTGGCTCTCCAAAGGCAGCTGGACTTCCCGCTCCTGGCGCTCCGTGCCCGCGGACTTTTCGATTGCTTCCATCCTACACAAATCCTTACCTTTTGGATTCCAGCTTCTTGATCAGGGTGACCGTCGTCCCCTTGCCCGGCGTGGAGCGCACCCGCACCTTGTCGCACAGGGACTGCATCACGGCGAAGCCCAGCCCCGCGCGTTCCCCCGCCGTATCGGTGGTGAAAAGGGGCTCCATGGCGCGCTTGATGTCGGGGATTCCGCAGCCGCGGTCCCGCACCTTGACGGTGAGCACGTTTTCATCATTGATCGAAGCCGTTATGTACACGGTGTTGAGCCGCTCGGCGTAGGCGTGGACGATGCAGTTGGTCACCGCCTCGGAGACCGCCGTCTTGATATCGGAAAGCTCGTCGTAGGTCGGATCGAGCTGCGCGGCAAAGGCTGCAATGGCCGTGCGCGCGAAGCTCTCGTTGCAGGACCTGCTGTCGAACTGCAATTTCATGCTGTTTTTCATGTTAGAAATCAATCCTTTCTCGGTATTGTGCCGGTTTTGGCGAAGCCGAAATGAAAGTTGTAAGACTTTCAAGGGACAATACGGTGAGTTTGAAAGATTTATCTTTCAAACTTTTCCTCCCGTCTCCTCAAAGCTGACCAGCTTGTCCAGCCCCGCCAGGCGCATCACCTTTTTTTGTTGGGTGCTCAGCCCGGCGATCGCCACCTTCCCGCCATAGACCGACATCTGCCGGTACCTTCCCATGATCAGCCCGATCCCGGAGGAGTCCATAAAGGTCACGTCGGTGAAGTCCATGACCAGCTTCTGCGGTATCGCCCGGGAGATTGCATCGTCGATCTGCTCGCGCAGCCCCTGCGCGGAGTGGTGGTCGATTTCTCCCTGCAGCCTCGCCATTAGGGCCTCGTCCCGATACTCGATTGTGACCGGCATATCCTGCACTTCCTTTCTGTTTCACAGCCTGTCCTTTTTTGCGCGGCAAAAAAAGAGGATGGCAGACCTCAGTCTGTCATCCTCTATCATATTCCAGCGAAGCGGGGAAAATCGTCCCCTTCTGTCTATACAATCTGTATTATCCTGTCGAAGATTTACGAATTCGTCCCGTTTTTCTCCTTTATCGGCGGGTTGGCGCGAAAGTAGCTCTCCGCCTCGCCGCACAGATAGAGCGAGCCGCAGACCAGGATGGCCTCGCCCCCCCGCAGCCCCGCCCGCGCGAGGGCGAAGGCGGCGGGGAAATCCGGGGCGGCCGCCACATCGGGACAAAGGGGAGCCGCCAGCGCGGCGATCTCTTGGGGGCCGGCGGCGCGGGGCAGGGATAGGCCGCAGGCGATCAGCCGCCGCGCATGGGGGGCGAGCAGGCGCAGGCTTTCAGAGTAGTCCTTATCCTGCATGGCCGAAAAGATGACCGTCGCCTGTGCGCTGCCCAGCGCGCGCACCAGGGCGGCCACCCCGTCGGGATTGTGGGCCCCGTCGATCAGCACCGGGGGCGTCTCACAGGCAAGCTCGAGCCGGGCGGGGAAGCAGAGCGCCGCAAAGCCTTGGCGCACCGCCTCGCCGGGAACCGCAAAGCCGCGCGCGCGCAGCGCCTCGATCGCGCCCAGCGCGGTGAGGGCGTTGAGCACCTGGTGCGGCCCGCCCAGCGGGATGTAAAGCTCTTCCCCTTTCCACTCGATCCGGTTGTGGCGGAGGGACGATTCGAGCACCCGCGCCTCCTCCCGCCCCGGCTGGTGCAGGCGGGCGCCCTTCTCGCGGCATTGCCGCCGGATCACGTCCATCGCCTCCTGCGGCTGGTCGGGGTAGCAGACCACGTCGCCCCCCTTGATGATCCCGCATTTTTCATAAGCGATTTTTGCGAGCGTTCCGCCCAGGATCGCGGTGTGGTCCAGGGCGATCCTGGTGATCACCGCCACCTCGGGCGGGCCGATGACGTTGGTCGCGTCGAACCGGCCGCCCAGCCCCACCTCGAGCACCGCCACCTCGCAGCCGCGCTCGGCGAACCAGGAAAGCCCGCAGGCGGTCACCAGCTCGAATTCGGTCGGGATCAGCCCCTCGCTCTCCAGCACCCCGGCGGCGGCTTTCACCCGGGTCGCCGTCCCGGCCAGCTCCTCCTTTGTGATCCACTGGAATCCGACCTGCATGCGCTCCCGGAAATCCAGCACATAGGGGGAGATGAAGGTGCCGGTGCGGTACCCGGCGGCGATCAGGGCCGAGGAGATGAGCGCCGCCGTGCTCCCCTTGCCGTTGGTGCCCGCCACATGCACCAGCTTCATTTTTTTCTGCGGCTCTCCCAGCAGCGCGCAGAGCCGTTCCATCCGGCGCAGGGTCAGCTCCCCTTTAAAGCGCGAGGCCGAGTGGATATACGCCAGCGCCTCCTCGTAATCCATCTTTTCTTCCCCATTTCCAGCTTGGTTTCTTGACTGCGTTTACTGAAAATTCTAGCACCTGTGCGGGAAATTCACAATATCATTCGGAAATTTTCTCAAACTACTTTACCTGTCGTAGTAATCGTGCTATACTGGGACTACTTCGTCAGTCGTAGTAGTTTGGGAAGGGGGCGGCCGTTTGATCAGCAGCGATGTCATACGGGGCTATAACGACACCATTATTTTGCACCTTCTGATGGAACGGGACTCATACGGCTATGAGATTTCCCGCCAGATCGAGCAGCGCAGCGAGGGGAATTACACCATCAAGGAGACGACCCTCTATTCGGCCTTCGCGCGCCTGGAAAGCCGCGGTCTGATCGCCTCCTATTATGGCAGCGAGACCTTCGGCAAGCGCAGGACCTATTACACCATCACCGAACAGGGGCGCTCCTATTACCGGACAAAATGTGCGGAATGGAGCCTGACCAAGCGGGTGATCAATCAATTCACAAGGGAGGATATCGAGGATGGAGCAGATCGCAAACTTTGTGGAGGCAATGTTTCAGCCTCTGCCGAAGACGGAAGAGGTGCGCAAGATCAAGGAGGACATCCTGGAGAACATGCAGGAGAAGTATAACGACCTGCTCGATGAGGGGAAGAACGAGTATGAGGCGCTGGGGATCGTGATCTCCCAGTTCGGCAGCATGGAAGAGCTCTGCCGCGGCCTGGATCTCGATTTCGGCGGGGAGCAGCCACAGCCGGGCCCGGATTCGGACGCCGAGCACGAGCGCCTGCAGCGCGAATATGAGCGCTTCCTGCCCCGCCAGCGGCTGGCGGTCGCGGCGGCGGTCTTTCTTTTCATCCTCTCGCCCATCGCGGGCGGGGAGCTGGACTCGCCCCTGCTCTTCTTCGGGTTGATCGCCGCGGGGGTGGGGCTGCTCATCTACTTCTGCGGCCGGGCGAGGGACTACCGCTCCCTGCTGGGGCTGACCGCCCGGGAGCAGGATGCGCCCTTCATCCAACCCACCCGCCGGGGAGGGCTCTGGGGGATTGTCATGCTGGCGGCGGCCATCGTCTACCTGATCCTCGGTTTCTCGATGGGGCTGTGGCATCCGGGCTGGATCATCTTTTTGATCGCACCGCTGCTCGTCTCCCTGATCGAATATTTCGGCGGCGCGCGTGAGGACAAGGGGGAAGAAAAATGAAAAACCGTACGAAAATGATCGTCGCCATCTGCGGGGCGATCCTCCTGTTGGGCGTGCTGCTTTCGGTGTCCACCCACCTTCACCGCAACCGCAGCGCCGGGGCCGCTCCGGCCGCCTCACAAAGGCTGGACACCACGACAAGGCACGAGGAAACCGTCGAGCTGGACGCCGTTCAAAACATCGACATCGACATTGAGAACGCGGACATCGAATTCGTCGCGTCGGATCATTTCGCGCTCTACCACTGCTACTATGGGAATTACTACGAGTTTTATTATGAGCAGCAGGGGGATACCCTGCGCGTCTGGGATAAGGCGAACCAGCAGGTGCAGATCAGGACCAGCGGCTTCAACTTCTTCGGGATTACCTTTAACAGCGAATCGGGCATCTTTTTCGACGGGGAGACCAAGCCCAACCAAGTGAAGCTCTACTATCCGGAGGACACGAGATTCGATTCGGTCGTGATGGAGGCCTCCTATGGGGATGTGAAAATCCCGTCCCTGGGCGCGTCCAGCGCCGAGCTGCGGCTGAGCAGCGGGGACGGCAGCTTCCGGGAAATCTATGCCGACAGCCTGCGGATCGTCAACAGCTATGGCGACGTCTCCTTCCTGAACAGCCGGCCCTTCGAGGCGCAGGAAGCCGTCTTCGATTTGAGCAGCGGGGATTTGAAGGTGGAAAACCTCAGCGCCGGGGAGTTCTCTGTGAACGACAGCTACGGCGACGTCAAGCTCAAAAAGCTCGGGTGCACCGACCTGAAGGTGCAGATGAGCAGCGGGGACCTCCGGCTCGACGAGCTCAAGGCCGACACCGCCAGCCTCTCCAACAGCTATGGCGAGGTGTACGGCAGCGACGTGACAATCAGCACCTCCCTGTCGGTGGACGCCTCGAGCGGGGATGTGGAGCTGTCCGGCTCGCTGCCGGGCAGGAGCAAAATCCACGCCAGCTATGGGGACGTACGGCTGCGCCTCGCGCAAAAGCGCGGGGAGACCGGCTACGACCTTCTCACCAGCTACGGGAGCATTTCGGTGGACGGCGAACGCCAGAAGGACGACGAGGGCGAGGACAGCTCCCACGTTTCGGGCTCCGGGGGGCCCGCCGCGATCGAGGTTTCCTGCAGCTCGGGCGACGTCGAGCTGGACTTTCGGCAATAACGCGGATTGATCTCTTGAAAAGGGATTTAAACCTGGGATTCGCAAGGGCCCAATGGCGCCGACGGCGCCATATCCTTCCAGCGTGGAGGTTTGGAGGCGAAGCTCCCAAGGTCTTTTGCTTACAAAAAAAGGAGAAACTGCGCGCAGCGCGAGGGGGCACCCCGGGATGGGTTTCCCCCGTCTCTTCTTAAAAACCGAAGGGGATGCCGGGTTAAAATCTGGCATCCCTTTTGCCTGTCCCAAATGCCTTGCCGCGATTTGCACTTTTCCTTGACAAGGGCCCGTAAAACGGGGATAATAGCAGGTGTAAGTTTCATCCTGAGGGGAGAGAAATCCATGAGAGTGATCACCGGACAAGCCAGGGGCAGAAGGCTGCTTTCCCCCGCTGGGATGGAGATCCGGCCCACCAGCGAGGTCGCCAAGGAGGCGATCTTCAGCATACTGCAGAACGAGCTGCCCGGCGCGCGGGTGCTCGACCTCTTCGCGGGGAGCGGGCAGCTCGGGATCGAGGCCCTTTCGCGCGGGGCGGGCTATTGCGTCTTTGTGGACGTGAGCCGCCAGGCCCAGCAGGTGGTGCGCGAAAACCTCCAAAAGACCGGGCTGCAGGAAAACGCCAGCGTCGCCGCAATGGATGCGGCGGCCTATTTGCGCGGCAGCCGCGAGCGCTTTGACATCGCATTGCTCGACCCCCCTTACCAGAAGGGGATTCTGGAGCAGGTGCTGCCGCTGTGCGCAGCGCTCATGCGGGAGAGCGGCGTGATCGTCTGCGAGACCGAGCGCCGCGAGGACCCGCCCGAGACGGCGGGCGATTTCACGCGTTACCGGGAATACCGCTACGGCAAGGCCAAGATCACCGTCTACCGCAAACGGGAGGAGGCATAACATGTCCATCGCCGTCTGTCCGGGCAGCTTCGACCCGGTGACCATGGGGCATCTCGACATCATCAAGCGCGCGAGCGTCCTGTTCCAGGAGGTGATCGTGCTGGTGGTCATCAACCCCAAGAAAAACGCCAGCTTTACAGTGCAGGAGCGTTGTGATATGATAAACAAGGCCACCGACTTCCTGCCCAACGTGAGGGTGGACAGTTACGATGGGCTGCTCGTGGACTATGTGCGCCGCGCCGGCGCCTCGGCCATCGTCAAGGGGCTGCGCGCGCTTTCGGATTTTGAATACGAATTCCAGATGGCGCTGACCAACAAAAAGCTGCTCCCCTATGCGGAGACCGTCTTTTTGACCACCAGCGCGGAAAATATGTATCTCAGCTCCAGCCTGGTCAAGCAGGTCGCAGGGTTTGGCGGGGACATCACCGACTTTGTCCCATCCTGTGTGCTTGAAACGATCACCGGGCGGCTTTTGAAAGAAAAAAAGAGAACCGGCGAAACGGAGGAATCGTAATATGAACATCGAAGAAATTCTGGATGTGCTCGACGAGGTGCTCGACCGCGCCTGGAACCTGCCGCTGACCGGCGGACGCTGCGTGGTGGATGCGGACAAGGTCCGGGACATGATCGACGAGGTACGTCTGAACCTCCCCGGCGAGATCAAGCAGGCCAAGGCCATCGTGGCCGACCGCGCCGAGATCATTTCGGTCGCCAAACGGGAGGCCGAGGGGATTGTGCAGAAGGCCGAGGAGCACGCCAAGGCCATGATTTCCAAGGAGGAGATCGTCAAGCAGTCCCAGGCGCGCGCGGCCGAGATCATGCAGCAGGCCCAGATGAAGGCGCGGGAAATCCGCAGCGCGGCGCAGGACTACTCGGAGAACGTGCTGCGCCAGACCGAGGAGAGCCTCGCGCGCTCCTTGAGCGACGTCAAGGGGACCCGCCAGGGATTGCGCAACGCCATTCGGAAATAAAAAACAATAAGGATAAGAACCCCCGGAGGTCCATATGGGCCGCCGGGGGTTCTTGCATGGGATTCTTTTACGACTGGAACACTTTGAGAACCGGGGCGGCAACAGTCTTGCTGCCGCCCGACAGGGTGGGGACGGTGACGGTGCCCATCTCCCAGACGGACGGGTCGAACCCCGCCGGGAGGGAGGAAAAGGAGGAGATTTGCGTGCAGCCGGTGTTGACGCCGGAATCGTAGTTCATATCGTTGGCGGAGTTTGCAACCGCATAGGTCGGGCCACCGCTGCCGCTTGCCGACCAATAATTGTTGGAAGCGCCCAGCTGTCCCGGTCTGCACTCCGAACCCGAACCCGAGGAAACGTCTCCGGCGACGCCGCCCACCATACGGCGGTTTGGCCCGAGAGATGCGGAACCGATAGAGTATTCGACAATGTTCCAGGTACGGCGCACAGTGGAGAGTTCGCGGGCGATTCCGCAAAGCCCGCCGCTCCAACGCACGTTGACGGAGCCATCGGTGCATTGCAAACTGCCGGCAAAGTAGCTGTCCTCGATCAGGCAAGCCGTATTCGATCCGATCAAGCCGCCGAGCACCGGCCAGCCGCTGGTGGCGGTGCTGCGCACCTGGGCCACGGCATAGCAGCTGATGAGGTTACTATTATTTGCGACGCCGCTAAAAGAGCCTACGGCTTCGGTCCCACTGATGACTCCGGTGGTTTCGATCCCCAGCCTTTGAATGGTCGCCTGGTTGATATAGCCGAACAGGCCGCCGTGATTGTCTCCGCTGATGTTGAGCCCGGTGATCCTGTGCCCGCCTCCATTGTACGTTCCCATAAAGGGGGCCGATTGACTGCCGATCGGCGTCCAGTTGCCCGAGAGGGCAATGTCCCGGTCCTGGTAGATGTTCGCCGCGCTGTGCGCTCCCACATGCGCGAGCTGCTGCTGCGAGCCGACGTAGAAGGGATCCGCCGCACTCCCGCTCCCCCGGTAGAACGCGCCCGCCGTCCCCGCCGCGCACCCGCAGGTCGGCTTGGTGGTGAAGGAGAATTCCCGCGCCGCCGCCGTGTCCGTCCCGATCCGGTCCGCCAGCGGGCGCGCTTCAATTTTCAGGGTGTAGCTCTGCGGCCCGGTGATGTCATAGGCCAGCGGCAGGTAAACGTCCTCCTGCGCCGCCGTCATCTCCACCTTCGCGCTGACCACCGGGATCCCGGCGGCGCTGCCGCCCTCGTAGAGCGAGAAGGTGTAGTCGGTGGTGCGCGGCGAGCGGGTGAAGGGGATGGTCACCCCGTAGTCCGCTTGGTAGTTATCCTGCACCGTCACGGCGACCCCGCCCAGCGCCGCCCCGGCGCTGACGGTGAGCAGAAACATGTTCACCGCCAGCGAAGCAGCCAACAGCCGGCGCAGGCGCCCTGCCCGGCCCGTCATCCCTGCTCACCGATAGCACAGGTGGTGATCTCCCCGATCACGAACCCGTCGAGCGGGGATCGCTCGCTCTCGGGCAGCTCGAAAGCGTACCGCTCGAGCGGCTCATACTCCTGCGCGGTGATGATCCCCTGCCCAAGCAGGGAGGCGTAATACTCCCGTGGGTTTTCCTGCGAGGAAAACCCGCAGAAGACCAGCACGGTGACCAGCAGGAACGCGGTTAGGAATTTTTTCATTTGACTTCCCCCTTAAGAATAAAAGACCAGCAGATAAGGCAGCTTGCGGTCTTCTGCTCCGGGGGTAGGGGTGGGAAAGGGAAGATTTCACTTGAAATCTGTACCAGAACAGGATATAATTAGGATAAACAGGGAGGAAATCGACGAAATCTTCGAGCCTCTTTCCAAGAAAACACAAAAAGACGACCGTTAGCTGCCTTAGCTAACGGTCTTTCTTATTCTCCCTCGGCGGCGCCAGCAAATCCTCGTCCCGGTCTAAAAAACGCCCGCCGCCATTATATATGACATAGATAAAGAGGCGGGGAGCGGGATTATGCAGCAGCTAATATCAAAACTTTACACCATCAACGAGGCGGTCAGCGCCTTTGTTTGGGGCGTGCCCATGCTGGTCCTTTTTCTGGGGGTCGGCGTCTATTTCACCATTTGCACCGGGGGGCTGCAATTCCGGCGGCTGCGGGACATCCTGCGCGCGCCCTTTCGCTCCGACGCGCCGGGCAGCGGCAGCATCTCCGCCTTCTCGGCGGTATCCGGCGCGCTGGCCGGGACGCTGGGGATCGGCAATATCGTCGGGGTGGCGGGGGCCATCCTGCTCGGCGGGCCGGGGGTGGTCTTCTGGATGGTGGCCAGCGCCTTCCTGTGCATGATCCTCAAATATGCCGAGACCCTGCTGGCCGTGCGCTACCGTACCAGGAACGAGCGCGGGGAGACGGTGGGCGGCCCGATGTATTACATGCGCGACGGGCTCTCGCTGCGGCTGCTCCCTGCGGTGTTCTGCCTGCTCTGCCTGGCGACCGCCCTCTTCGGTGCGGGGAACGTCACCCAGATCGGCACCATTTCCCACGCCGTGGAGGACACCTTCGGGATCGGCGGGCTGTGGGTGAGCGCGGCGTGCGCCGTCTGCATATTGCTGATGACCGGCGGCAGCGTCAAGCGGCTGGGGAACGTCTTCGCCATCCTCACTCCCCTGATGTCCATCCTCTTCATGGCCGCCTCCCTGCTGGTGCTGCTGCGCAACATCCAGCGCCTGCCCGAGGTACTGGTGCTGATCCTGCGCAGCGCCTTCTCGCCGCGCGCCGCGGCGGGCGGCGTGGGGGCCTATACCCTGCTCTCGGCGGCCAAATACGGCGTTTCCCGCGGCGTCTTTTCCAACGAGGCGGGCCTGGGCAGCTCGCCCATCATCCACGCCGCCTCGGGGAACACCCCGGTGCGCCAGGGGATGTGCGGCGCGTTCGAGGTCTTTTTCGACACGGTGGTGATGGCCGGCCTGACCGCATTGACCATCCTGTGCAGCGGGGTCGACCTCGGCGCGGGGATGTCCCCCACCGCGCTGACCGCCGCCGCCTTCGGCACGGTGTTCGGCAGGGCGAGCAGTGAAATCCTCACCGTCATGTTGGTGGTCTTCGCCGTCTCCAGCGTGCCCTGCTGGTACTTTTACGGGGAAAAATGCGTGGAGTACCTCTGGAAGCGCGCAGAGGCGAAGCGGGTCTACCGTATTTTCTTTTTTGCCCTGATGGTATTCTGCCCGCTGCTGCGGCTGGATGGGCTGTGGGACTTGGCCGACAGCCTCAACGGCCTGATGGCGGTGCCCAACCTGATCGCGGTGGTCATGCTCTCGCGCGAGGTGATTGCCGCCACCCAGGGCGAGCGCGGCCGCCGGGACGCCGTGCGCCTGCTCGCCGAACGGACCAGGGACAACATTTGAAAAGTTTCCCAAGGTATGGTATGCTAGGGGCAGGAACTCAACCATATGGGAAAGGGGCCTTATGATGAAACGGATCATTACCATCAGCCGGCAGTTCGGCAGCGGCGGCCGGGAGATCGGCCAGGCGCTGGCCAGCGAGCTGGGGCTTGAATTTTACGACAAGAAGATCATCACCCTGGCGGCCAAGGAGAGCGGGATCGACGAGAAGCTCTTCGAGCACGCCGACGAGAAGGAGACCGACAGCTTCCTTTACTCCTTCGCCATGGGCGGGCACGGCATGGGCGGCGCCATCGCGGGCTACAGCGACTATATCACCAACGACAAGCTCTTCATCGAGCAGTCCAAGGTGATGCGCAAAATCGCGGCCCAGGGGCCCTGCGTGATCGTGGGGCGCTGCGCCGACTACATCCTCAAGGACATGGACTGCGTCAACGTCTTCATCCACGCCGACCTGGAGGCGCGGATTGCCCGCGTCATGAAGGAATACGGCCTCTCGCACGGGGACGCCAAGGCCTTCGTCAAGAAGACCGACAAGCGCCGCTCCAACTATTACAACTACTATTCCGACAAGGCCTGGGGGAGCGTGTCGAGCTACCACCTCTGCCTGGATACCGGCATGCTGCCGCCCGCGCAGTGCGTCAAGCTGCTCCGGGAGTACGTCAGTCTCATCGAGGAATCTTAAAACAGGACAAAACGGGAGGGGGAGGCCGCCACGGCCTCCCCCTCCCCTGCGTTTCCCCGCATTGGCGCACGAGTTATCTTCGGCACCCGCCGGTGCCGGGGTTTTGCTTCTCCTTGCCGCCGTCCCCGGCGGCCTCCTTGGCATCGCCGCCGTACCGCTCCTGCAGGC
>SLUK01000011.1:0-100076 GCA_004340125.1 Harryflintia acetispora
GGCGATTTTGCCGCAGGACGAGGCGCTGGAAACGGAGATTTTTCATTCGGACGGCGCGAAGCAGTGCGCGGAGTGCGGAACGGCTTTCGTTCCCCATTCCAACCGGGCGAAATATTGCGAGGCCTGCGCTGCAAGGGTACATCGGCGGCAGAAGAACCAAAGCGACAGAAAGAGACGGAACAACACGGACAAATAGGGGCCTACAAGGCCTCATTTTACAGGGCTTTGCGGACGGTATTCGGGGGTGGGCGGTATTGTTTCACGCCCACCCCCGAAAATCCGCTTCTAACCGTCCGCAGGAGGGGGCCGAGAGCAGCGACGAAATATAAAAGATTCTACAAAACAAATTAAGCGCCGCTCATGCGGCATTTCATATAGATACTAAGAAAGGATTTCTATGGAGAATAGCAAGACCGGAACTTGCATGACCCGTATCAAAGAGTTGCCGCCGCTGACGCTCAAGCGCCAGATCGGCGGCACCACATATATTGTGTCCTCCCGCTTCAGCGAACAGGCAAAGGAAGATATGGTCGCTAAGGTTAAACGCCTTATTTTGAGCGACAGCGGCCAGTAACAATGTTGCCCCGGACAGCTGGACACGGTATAATAGTAGTGTACATTACCGTTTGTCCGGCTGTCCCCTATAAAGGAGGACACGACTATGAACAGACAGCCAGACAGGATTACCGCTTTGTATTGCAGACTCTCCCGTGACGACGAGCTGCAAGGCGATAGCAACAGTATTGTAAATCAGAAAGAGATTTTATGGAGATACGCCGAAGAAAACCGTTTCCCCAATCCCCGCTTTTTCGTGGATGATGGGTATTCCGGCACGAACTTTGACCGCCCGGGCTATCAGGAAATGATGGATTTGGTGGAGGACAGGCAGATAACGGCCATCATTGTGAAGGACCATTCCCGGCTGGGCCGGAACCGCCTTGTGATCGGCCAGCTCTTAGAGGAGATTCTGGAGGAGCACAATGTCCGCTATATCGCTGTGACCGACAACATCGATTCCCTCAAGGGGCTGGACGATATGGTGGCGGTGCGGGATTTGTTCAAGAACACAGGTTGTTAGTGTAGGGTGTGGGAAAAGCACAAGAAATCCAGTAACCATGCAGGTTTGTTGGCATACGGATTTTAGCGGCAAAGACAAATTGACATGGAAAGCGGGCGGAACAGCCTGCACAGATTGAAACGGCAGAAAGGACAAGCTCCAAGAAAAAGCTTGTCCTCTCTTTTCATCGACAACGATGTTCTAGTTGTTTGAATGTGGATTTATTTATGTGCATTTGGTATAATGGCCTCATATACACTGGTAGATATTTCATCCTTGCGATAGAGTTTAACAATAATGATCAATTAAAAAATGTTTATTACACTAGCGGATTGCCTAAGACTTGATGGTCAAACAGATGTTAGGGCAATAATGTAAAACTATTTTTATAAACGACAAAGGGAACCAACTTATAGACTTTTGTCATGAGGAATAAAATTGGGGGGATTGCTATGAGAATCATGAATGAAATACAACGGGCAGTTAAGTATCTTAACGCTAGTGCTCCAGTTAGCGCCAAAATCGACGATGTCCAAATTGAAGCATATGTAATGCAAACCATTGATGATTTGAATAAAGGTAATTATGATTTTTCAACTTACGACTCTATAGTACTTAAGCAAGGTACAAAAAAACGTCAAGTTAAACTGTACAAGCTTTTTTCAACAGAGAACATCCTATGCCAGTATATCAAGCAGATATTGGATCGGATATTCAAGGTAAAGTATCCAAACCGGAACAAGGCTGTGCACACATTGTTTGATTTCTTTAAAGCAGTTAGGCAGATGTCAGAGTTTACTATTATTAAATTTGATTTTAAGGACTATTTTAATTCTGTATCATCTATTTATGTTTTTGAGAAGTGCATAAAAGATCAAATGACAGATCGTGCTGAAACGGAACTAATTTCTGCATTCGCTACGCAGACGAAATATTCGTATGCAGGACTAAATACTTCAAATCTGTTCTCAGAGATAATTGCAATAAAGTTTGACGAATTAATTCGACAGGCGTTTTCGCAATATGGTTTACTTTTTTTTGAACGATATATTGATGATACTATCATTATCCTGAATAATCACTTGGAACAGGCTACCTGTAACAATATCTTGGACTATTCCCTCCAGCAAGTTTATCATGATACGAGCATTGCGACTAGTGTTCCGTGTAAAACTAAGTTTAATCCATCGAAGTTCAAACTAATAACCCGGCGTTCTTTAACTACGGCATGGTCATCAGTAGATTTCTTAGGTTATGAATTTTTTTTCAGAACGGACACAAATGGCAAAACGGCAATGCAGTACGGAATAACTGCCGAGAAGCAGAATAAATATAGCGGACGAATAGATGAAATTATTGAGGACTATAAACGAAACAATGATGTAGAACTTATGCGTCATAGAATATTAGCCTTTGCGTCGCGCACTGTCTACGTGAGTAAAAAGTATAGCAATAACATTTGGAAAGCAAAGGGGTTTATAAACAACTACGGTGAATTGCGATTTCTAATTGATACACGCCTAATACATCCGGATACAGAGACTTTTTTAAAAAACATGATTGAGGATGCTTTTACCCGAAATGCTGTGCCAATTCCTTACTTTTTGAGACAGGCTAGTAATCAACGAGGATACAATCTATTGAAGAATATGATGATCAACAGGACGTTGTTACTTGTCGAGCACGTCGGATATGACAAGGCAAGTGTAGAAAAATTATGTACAAAAATTGGTATATCTGTTACTGGGAAGGGGTATGGGGCGTTGGTACGAGAGTATTTGATAAAAACAAAGGTAGGATATTAAAACAATAGGACGAGGTTGTCCTCGCCCTATTGCCGGAACTCCCCGTAGGGAGATGCCTGGACGTAATTCGCATCGTTATGTAAAAACACAGACGATGTGCAAAACGCCGATGATGTGTGTGCAGTAAACTGCACTGCAAGCTAATTGAGCTTGCAAAAATATTATAGCAGATACGGAGGTGGTTTTCAATGGCTTGGAGCGGAATTGAGCGCAATAAATTAGATTACATTTTGACTGATTTATTGCCTGTAGAACTATCAGAACGATTTTCCTTTAAACCATTCTATGACTTTTTGTTACAGAAAAAACAACAGGACGAACTGAAACAAATTGCAGATCAGATGAAAAAGGCATGTGCAAAAAGCGATCAGAAAATTTTTGAAAACGAATGGGGAACAATGCCTCTAAGATATAATATCCTTAAGGGGAACGATTCTCTGAGGCGTATGAGCCTTATTCAGCCATTTTCCGCTTTGAATATATACCTTTTTATGGAATGCTTCCAAAAAGATATTTTATATTTTTTTGAGGAAAATCATCGATTTTCAATTCGTTACCATCGGAAATGCAATGATTTATATTACAAGACTCGTTCCAGTAAAACTACGCGATATGTACAGAACGTCACTCGAAAACTTGGGAAAAGTGTTTTGCAACAGACTGGGAGTTACTTCAAAGTATATCCCTTTGATTCTGTCAACTCATTTACTGCTTCCCGAAATTGGCGTATGTGTAATTATGAATACAAGTATTTTGCGAAGATAGATTATAAATCCTGTTTTGATAGTATTTACTCCCATGTCTTTGCATGGATCATGGAGCGTAATGTCGTGGACTCTAAGAGTGCCAGTAATTCAAGCCTATTTCTGACCATTGATAGAATGTTGATGAATATTAATGGTAAAGCTTCGAATGGCATTGTTGTCGGACCGGAATACTCTCGTTTAATTGCAGAAATTCTACTTGAGCAGATTGACAATGAGGTATTCCTTGCGCTTACGCAGGAGGGGTATGAGTGGAAGAAGGACTACAGAGTTTTTCGCTATGTTGATGATCTATATATCTTTACCAATATTCCACAAGCTAGAGAGTCAATTGTAAGGAACTACCGAAACGTGAGTGGCAAATACATGTTAAATCTTAATGAACTGAAATACATCGAGTGTGATACTCCTGCAACATTTAGTAACTGGATTGAAAAGACACGGATACTTGCAGATAAAATTGACAAAAGTTTTCACAGCAAAGCTGAATATAAAGTACTAGATGCAGAACAACAGTGCCTTACAAAGCATGATGAATACATACCTGTGGACAGAATGAAGGATGAATTCATCACTCTTATTAAGGAGTATCCCAATGATAAGCGAACCATAATCTCTTTCTTACTGTCGACCTTACTAAACAAAATTGCCATGTCATGTGCAGGATATAGACTTTTTTGCGAGAATAAAACTGGCAAGGCTATGCTTTTCGTGGAATTTGCATTGTTCATGTATGCTTTTTGCCCTTGTTTTGACAACACTAGAAAAATTATATCCTTATTAGTGTACATGGATGATGAAGTCGGTTTCTCCAGAAAAAACAGCAGTGAAAATGATAAACTCCAACGGGCGATTAACCGATACGCCTTTGTTTTCCAGCGGGCTAACCTACCCGATATCTGCGATTGGTTCGTTTTGTTTAACGATTTCAATATTTCTTTGGATTCACAAACGGAGGATGCAATAATTAAAACCGCAGAGGATATTGATAATCCAATAATTTGGGCGAATATTTTAATTTACTCTCATTATTATCAACCTTTTTTTGAAACTATAAGGGAAAAAGTAAATTTAATTATCAAGGACAGGATTGACAGAATATCGCCTCATGAGCAGATGCTCCAAGATGAATTTTGGTATGTGCTGATATTTCACAACTGTACATTGCTTGATGTGAGTTGTCAGAGCCAAATACAGAATGTCATTAATTGCATAAAGAACGATGCAATGATAAATCCAAAAAACTTTCCCAATAAGAAAATTGCAATATTGATTTGCGAATTTCTTAATACAAAAGATGGCTTCTTCAATTGGGACAATAGCACAAGAATAAGTGAAAGGCTTACGTATCGCACATTCCAACGAACATTGTTTAAGAAATACAAAGGCTCACGATATGGGCTATATGCAAGTATTGATTAAAGCATCAGAAATAATTAATACAAGCATCACTGAATAATTTTATCAAATGAAATATTGTCCATCAACTATTTGGACTATGCGCCTTTGTCATTTTATATCAATTACTCGCTTAAAATTGTGATAAAAATCGAAAACCGTTGAATAATGTCGAGAACGAATGGTACGCGCGTGACACCAGCAAGAAAATCCGGGCCGTTTGGAAGGCAAAGAGCAGCGCCGGAAAAAGGCTATGTACCAATCCTCCCTATGGATACAGGAAAGACCCCGAGGACAAGGAACTCTGGCTGGTGGATGAGGAAGCCGCAAGGGTGGTGCGGGAGATTTTCAGCCTCTGTATTGCAGGCTTTGGGCCTATGCAGATTGCAAAGCGTCTGCAAAAAGAACAGGTGCTGAACCCCACCGCCTACCGGGAAGCTCACGGGCTGATTGTGGGCAATCCTACTCCCGCCGACCCGTACCATTGGGACAACAAGGCGGTTGCGGCTATTCTGGAGCGTATGGAGTATCTGGGGCACACGGTGAACTTTAAAGTTACAAAGAAGTCCTATAAGAGCAAGAAGCGTATCAAGAATCCGCCGGAAAAATGGCAGATACTGCGCGACACCCACCCGGCCATCATCGAACAGGCACAATGGGACAGGGTGCAGGAACTCCGTAAGAACAAGCGCCGCCCCACAAAGACGGGCAAGCACAATATGTTCTCCGGGCTGGTAGAGTGCGCGGACTGCGGGGCAAAGCTGTACTACTGCACCAGCAACTATTTTGAGGAACGGCAAGACCACTTTGTGTGCTCCAATTACAAGAGCAATACGGGTAGTTGCACCGCTCATTTTATCCGGGCGGTGGTTCTGGAAAAGCTGGTGCTGGAACATCTGCAAAGGACAGTGCAGTATGTGCGGGAGTACGAAAGCGAGTTTGTGCGCTCTATGGGTGACAAGTCTGTGACGGAGCGCAAGAAAGAACTGGCGGCGAAGCGTCGGACGCTCATGCAGTCCCAGCGGCGCATGGAGGAACTGGACAGGCTTTTTGGGCGGCTCTATGAGGACAACGTATCCGGGAAAATCTCTGACGAACGGTTTACAAAGCTGTCCGGCGGTTACGAAGCCGAACAGAAGGAACTGCAGGAAAAGGTTGCTATCCTGCAAACGGAGCTGACGGGGCAGGAGGAACAGGCCATGAATCTTGACCGCTTCCTTGCCATCGTCAAGAAATACACCGAGATAGAAGAGCTGACGCCCACCGTCTTAAATGAGTTCGTGGAGAAAATCATCGTCCACGCCCCGGACAAGAGTACCGGGAAACGGGTGCAGCAGGTGGAAATCAGCTATAACTGTGTCGGTGTGATTGAACTGCCGGATACCAACGCGACAAACAGCAAAACGGCATAGTCTTTTGACTATGCCGTTCGCTGGGACAGCACTTCTTTATTCGCGGCCGCACTCCGGTGGTCCCTCTCTTTATTTCTGCCCGTCCTTTTGCCGGATCTCGGTGCGTCGGATCTTCCCGCTGATGGTCTTGGGCAGCTCCTCCACAAATTCGACGATCCGCGGATACTTATAAGGAGCTGTCTGCTTCTTGACGTAGTTTTGCAGCTCCTTTTTGAGCTCGTCGCTCGGCTGATACTTCTTGGTCAGCACGATGGTCGCCTTGACCACCGTCCCGCGCACCGGGTCGGGCGCGCCGGTGATGGCGCACTCCAGCACCGCCGGATGCTCCATCAGCACGCTTTCAATCTCGAAGGGCCCGATCCGGTAACCGCTGGATTTGATCACGTCGTCGGTGCGACCGACATACCAGTAGTAGCCGTTTTCATCCCGCCAGGCGGTGTCGCCGGTATGATAGATGTCGTCGTGCCAGGCTTCACGGGTCAGCTCCTCATTGCGGTAGTAGCCCTTGAACATCCCGACCGGGCGGCCGGCGCCGGTGCGCAGCACGATCTCGCCCACCACGCCGTTGGGCACGTCGTTGCCGTCCTCGTCCACCAGCGCCATGGTGGGATAGAGCGGCGAGGGCTTGCCCATCGAGCCGGGCTTCGGCTTACTGCCCACGAGGTTGCACAGCGTCAGGGTGGTTTCGGTCTGGCCGAAGCCCTCCATCAGCTCAAGTCCGGTAAACTCCTTGAAGCGGTTATAAACCTCGGGGTTGAGCGCTTCGCCCGCTGTGGTGGCGTACTGCAGGGAGCTCAGATCATACCCGTCCATCCCCTCCTTGATGAAGAAGCGGTACATGGTCGGCGGGGCGCAGAAGGTGGTGATCTTATATTTTTCGATCATCGAGAGGATTTCGTGGCTGTTAAATTTCTCAAAGTCATAGACGAAAATCCCCGCCGCGCAGAGCCACTGGCCGTAGAGTTTTCCCCAGGCCGCCTTGCCCCAGCCGGTGTCCGAGATCGTCAGGTGCAGCCCGTCGGGATCGACGTTGTGCCAGTAGCGGGCGGTGATGATATGCCCGATGGCGTAGCTGTGGTCGTGCACCACCATCTTGGGATAGCCGGTGGTGCCGGAGGTGAAGTAGGCGAGCATCCCGATGTCATAGGTGGTGGGCACCCGCTCGAAGTGCTCGTCCGCCGCCTCAACAAGCGCGTCGTAATCGCTCCAGCCCTCCTTTTTCCCTCTCGCGGTCAGCTTGCACTTGAGGCCGCCGTACTCTTGGCAGGCTTCGTCCACAAAGCGGGTGGTCTCCCCCTCGGCGGTGCAGATGATCCCGGCCACCTCGGCGAGCTGGAAGCGGTAGAGGATGTCCTTCTCGGTCAGCAGGTGGGTGGCGGGGATGGCCACGGCGCCGAGCTTGTGCAGCGCAAGGATCGCCGTCCAGAACTGGTAATGCCGCTTTAGGATGAGCATCACCTTGTCGCCCTTGGAGATTCCGAGCTCCCGCAGGACGTTGGCCGCCTTGTCGCTCTCGCGCTTGAGGTCCCCGAAGGTGAAAATGCGCTCCTCCCCCAGGGTGTTGCACCAGACCATCGCCCGGCGGTTCGGCTCCAGGCGGGCGATCTCGTCCGTCACGTCGTAGGCAAAGTTGAAAGTCTCGGGGACGATCGGCTCAAAGTAATTGAGCACCCCATTTTTGTCAAAGCCCTCCTTGCAGAAGCGCTGATAGAATTTTCCGATATCCGACATTTCCCTTAGTCCTCCTTCTTCTTATGAGGATTCTTGAGCACCACCGCGAGAAATACGCACTCCTCGCCCCCGGTGGCGATCATGCCGTGCCCGTGGCCCGAGTCATAGTAGATGGCGTCGCCCTCGCCGAGCACCTCGATCTTGTCCTCCATGGCGACCTTTAAGCTGCCCTTGAGGATATAGTCGAACTCCTGCCCCTCATGGAAGGAGAGATGGATCGGCTGATCCTGCTCCTCGGGCAGATAGGGCGCGCGCACCAAAAAGGGCTCGCAGAGCTTGTTTTCAAAGAGATAGGCCAGGTGGTTATAGGTGAAGCCCCGCCGTCTCTCGATGGGCAGACCCTGCCCGTTGCGCACCACCGAGTAGAAGCTCAGCTTGGGGCTGTCCCCGGTGAGGATTTCGACGAGGTCCACCCCGAAGCGCTCGGCGCACTGGTACAAAAAGGTGAAGGAGAAATCCCCCTTGCCGTCCTCCAGGTCCTGGTACTCCTGCTCGCTGACCCCGGTGGTCTGCGCCATCTCGGCGACCGGAATCTCCAGAATATCCCGCAACGTGCGAATTCGCTGAGCAATGGCCGCAATTTTATCTTCCATGACGGTTCCTCCTTGAATTGATTTTGAAAATACAAAAACGGCCCATCCCTGTTTTCTACAGGGACGAGCCGGTCTATCCTGCCCGTGGTACCACCCGGTTTGCCGCGCCATGCCGGACGCGGCCGCTCTTTTCGAGTTCCAACAAACTCCAGACTTGTAACGCTGTCTTTGCGGGGACGCCTACTGCCTGTGTTCAGCGCCCGGCTCCAAGGTGATCGGCATGGCGGACCGCTCCGCGCCGGCTTGCACCAACCGCCGGCTCTCTGTGGCGGGCCTCTGTCCGCGGCCATCCTTTTCCTCGCCTTTATGCTGTTAAATTGTGATTATCATAACGCACTTGGCAGCCGCTGTCAAGGGGAAAGGAGAAATTATTGGCGCGGCAGCAGAAAGTCCCGGATTTCGTTTGGCGCGAAGACAATCCTGTCCGCGCCCGCTTGCCGAAGCTCCCGCGCGCCCCGGAAGCCCCAGTCGACCCCGATGACATAGAGCCCCGCATAATGCCCGGTCTGCACGTCCACATCGCTGTCCCCGATGTAGACGGCGCGCTCCGGCCTGGTCCCCGCCAGGCGCAGCACCTCATGCACCGCGGTGGGGTCAGGCTTGCGCGGGACCCCCTCCCGCTTGCCGAAGGCGGCAAAAAAGGTATCGGGAAAAAGCTGCTCCACCATTTTTTCCGTGAAGGGGTGGGGCTTGTTGGAGAGCACCGCAAGCTTGATTCCGGCCCCCCTGAGGGCGGCGAGCATCCGCCGCACACCCTCATAGGGCGCGGAATGGCAGAGATAGCACTCCTCATAATAGCGGTCGAACAGACCGTTGAGACGGACCAGCGTCTCCTCGTCCCTGTGCCCCTCGGGTAGGATGCGCTCCATCAGCTTCTTGACCCCGCTGCCGACGAAATAGCGGTACTCCCCGAGCGAATGCCGCGGGTATCCCAGATCCCCCAGCGCCCGGTTGCAGGCGTCAGCGAGGTCCTGTAACGTGTCGGCCAGCGTCCCATCCAGATCGAAGACGGCGAGCTCATAGTCCCCGCCGGTGTTAAAAATCTGCCCGCCGAAGCTGTCCGCCGCGACGATCAGAGGGAAATCTTCCACTTCCAGCCGTTTGATGGACTCACAGCCCAGGTCCTCGAAGGCGATTACCTCACAGGAGCGCACGCATTTGGCCGCCAGCGCCCCGGCGCCGCCCATGGCGCACAGGTAGAGCCCGCCATTTTTTCGCACCGCCTCGTAGACTGCCGGCGAGCGCTCCCCCTTGCCGATGGTGGCGAGCAGCCCGAGATCCATCAACCGCGGGGTAAACGGGTCCATGCGCGAGGAGGTCGTCGGCCCGCAGGAGCCGATAGGGCTCCCCTCCCGCGCGGCGGTCGGCCCCGCGAAGTAGATCACCGCATCCCGCAACGGGAAGGGGGAGCGCTCGCCCCCCTCGAGAAGTTCCATAATCCTTTTGTGCGCGGCGTCCCGCGCCGTGTAGATCGTCCCGGACAGGAGGATCCTATCGCCTGCGCGCAGCTCCTTTGCCGCCGCGCGCAGGTTGTCCACCGATATGCTTTGAATCACTGTTTGCCCACCTTTTAGAAACCTGCTGTGTCAGCGAAGTGAACCCCTTTTTACAAAGCCGCTTTGTTTCTGTTATGCCGCGGTTCAGCCTTGATAGGGTTGCGTAAAAAAATCGGGATTCTCCATCCTTCTGGGCTCATATCCAGCGCCCGCCGGCGCCTGCTGGGAAGGCGCCTGATAGGGCTCTTCATAGGCCGGCTCGCCGGAATCGGTATTCCCGGCGCTGATGTAAAGATGCCCCTCGGCCTCCTTGATCGCCAGGTCGATGGCCGACATCTTGTCGTCCAGCCCCTGCAGCGTCTCGGCCGCGAAGGAGCGCAGCCGGTAAATATCATTTTTAAATTCATCAACCCGCTTGTTGATGTCATAGATATTATCGATCGATTCCTTGGCGATCTGCTCGGCCTGGCTACGCGCGCGGGAAACGATGTCGTCGGCCTGCTTCTGCGCTTCGAGCATGACCGCACCCACCTGGGCGGTGACCTCGTCGTAGCGGCGGCTCTTCTCCTCTCCCTGATGCAAAGCCCCCTGCAGCTGGTTGACCCGCTCGCAGGCCTGCGCGAGCTGGCTTTCAAGCTCGGCAATGCGCGCATCCTTGCCCGCCTGGGAGGCGCTGAGCTGCTCCTCGCGCTTTTGAAGGGCCTCCTCGCGCTCGTTCACGGCCTCGTCCTTCTTGGAAAGCTGCTCCTCGAGCGAGGTGACCTTCACCTGCAGCTCGGCCAGCTGGCTACTCATCAGATCGCGGGAGGAGGACGCCTCGTCCGCCTGCCTTTGCAGCTCGGCCTCGCGCTCCTGGGACTTAGAGATCAGCTCGTCGATATAGGTCAAAACGGACTGCTTGTCGAATCCGCCGAATGCGGCTGTTTTAAATTCCAAAACGATACCTCCTAAACACTGTACCTTCATGATATGATAGGGCAAGGAACCGTTATGCCAGCGCGAAGCGCATGGGATACCGGCCATTTAAAAGATGGGAGCGCCATTTGGCACAGCCATTGTGCTCATTATACCATAATTTGAGGGCGAATCAAACACAATATTTTGGATTCCCGCCGCTTTTTGGAGAATCGGGCAGCGAATTGTAAACATTCTGTCGGCGGCGATTGACTGGCGGCGGATTTTGTATTATAGTTATTAATGTATACTGTTTTATTCCAGATTCAATTTTCGGCCTTTTCCGCGTTGGAATTTCCCTCTTGCACCAGTCGGTTTTCCTGCCGCCGGGCCTGAAATATCTGTGATGCCACTTCACTTTACACAAATGGACAATCCCCATTCCCAAGCGGTTTTCCGCTTTGCCGAATCCGGGTCCTGGGAGGTTTCACATGCACTACAAAATTGGTATCGATATTGGTTCCACCACGCTCAAGTGCGTCGTGCTCGACGAGAGCGACAACATTCTTTACAAGAGCTATGAGCGGCATATGTCCCGCGTGCGGCAGCTGACGCTGGAAAAATTTGTCGAACTTGAGGAGCTGCTGCGGGGGAACGAGCTCAAGGTTTCCATCACCGGCTCGGCGGGGCTGGGCGTCTCGGACAAGAGCGGGCTGCCCTTCGTGCAGGAGGTGTTCGCCACCTCGCAGGCGGCCAAGGTCTACTATCCGCAGACCGACGTGGTGATCGAGCTCGGGGGCGAGGACGCCAAAATCCTCTTTTTGCAAGGTACGCCCGAGGAGCGTATGAACAGCACCTGCGCGGGCGGCACCGGCTCCTTCATCGACCAGATGGCCGCGCTGCTGGCGGTGGACGTTGGGGAGCTCGACCGGCTAAGCCTGCGGCACACCTGCCTCTACCCCATCGCCTCGCGCTGCGGGGTGTTCGCCAAGACCGACATCCAGCCGCTGATCAACCAGGGGGCCCAGAAGGAGGACCTGGCGGCCTCCATCTTCCAGGCGGTGGTGGATCAGACCATCGCGGGACTTGCCCAGGGGCGGCCGATCGTGGGGAACGTGCTCTTTCTGGGCGGGCCGCTCGCCTTTTTGCAGGGGCTGCGCCAGCGCTTCGTCGAGACCTTGAAGCTGGACGAGCGCTCCGCGATCTTCACGCCCCTCGCGCAGTATTTCGTGGCGCTCGGCGCCGCCATCTACGCCGGCGGGCTCCCCCAGAGCTTTTGCTACGGGGACCTGATCGCCGCCATGGAGCGCGCGCTGAAGGCTCCCAGCGAGTCGCGCGGGCTGCCTCCCCTCTTTGAAAGCGATGCGGAATACGAGGCCTTCCAAAAACGGCACCAGAGCGCGAAGGTCGACAGCGTTGACCTCGCCGAGTACTGCGGCGGAGTCTATATCGGGATCGATGCCGGGTCCACCACCACCAAGCTGGCGGTGATCGACGAGCGGGACAACCTGCTCTACAGCCACTATTGCCGCAACAACGGCAACCCGCTCGAGGTGGTGCTGCAGGAGCTGGGTACCATCTATTTCCTGGGAAAGGACCGGATCAAGGTACTCGGCAGTGCGGTCACCGGCTACGGCGAGGAGCTGATGCTCGGCGCCTTCGACGTGGACGAGGGCGTGGTCGAGACGGTGGCGCACTACACCGCCGCGCGGCACTTTAACCCCGACGTCAGCTTTATCATCGACATCGGCGGGCAGGACATGAAGTGCTTCCATATCAAGGACGGGGCCATCGACAGCATATTGCTCAACGAGGCCTGCTCCTCTGGCTGCGGCTCCTTTATTGAGACCTTTGCGAATTCGATGGGCTACCCCATCGAGGAATTCGCCCGGCTCGGGCTGTTCGCCAAGGCCCCGGTGGATTTGGGGACGCGCTGCACCGTCTTTATGAACTCCTCGGTCAAGCAGGCCCAGAAGGACGGCGCGCCGGTCGAGGACATCTCGGCGGGGCTGAGTATCAGCGTGGTCAAGAACGCGCTTTATAAGGTCATCCGGGTGCACAGCGCCGACGAGCTGGGCGAGAACATTGTGGTACAGGGCGGCACCTTCTTAAACGACTCGGTGCTGCGCAGCTTTGAAAAGGAGCTGGGCCACGATGTCGTGCGCCCCCAGATCGCCGGGCTGATGGGCGCCTATGGCGCGGCCCTGATCGCCAAGGAACGCTCGAAGGGACAGAGCACCATCAGCACCCGGGAGGAGCTCGAACAGTTCACCCACACAAGCGTCCCGGTCACCTGCAAGCGCTGCACCAACCATTGCCGCCTGACCATCAACACCTTCCCCGGCGGGCGCAAGTTCATCTCCGGCAACAAGTGCGAGCGCCCGGTCACGGGTGAGAAGGGCGCCGACCTGCCCAACCTCTATCAGTTCAAGTACGGGCTGCTCACCTCCCTGCCCAAGTTCCCGAATAAACGGGGCACCATGGGGATCCCCCTGGCGCTCAATATGTACGAAAACCTGCCGTTCTGGAACACCTTTTTCGGGCGCCTCGGCTTTGAGGTGGTCGTTTCGGATTCCTCCACCCGCAAGCTCTATTCCAGCGGGCAGCACACCATCCCCTCGGACACCGTCTGCTTCCCGGCCAAGGTGACCCACGGGCACATCCAGAACCTGATCGGCAAGGGGGTCGACTCGATCTTCTATCCCTGCATGTCCTACAACTTCGACGAGGGGATGAGCGACAACTGCTACAATTGCCCGGTGGTCGCCTATTACCCCGAGGTTATCTTCGCCAACATGTCGGTGCCGCCCAACATCCGCTTCCTCTATCCTTATATCAGCCTCAACGACCGGGATTTCTTTGTAAAACGGATCACCGGAGTGCTGCGCGAATACTGGCCGGACATCGGCAAACGCGCTGTCGCAGACGCGGCCACAGCTGCCTATGACGCGCTGGAAGCCCACCACAACGCCATCCGCGAGGAGGGGCTGCGGGCCATCCAGTACGCCAAGGACCACCGCCGCAAGACCATCATCCTCTCGGGGCGGCCCTACCACATCGACCCGCTGATCAACCACGGGATCGACAACCTGATCGCCTCGCTCGGCTTCGTCATCCTCTCGGAGGACAGCGTGCCCGCCCTGCCCGAATACCACCGGGTCAACGTGCTCAACCAGTGGACCTACCACGCCAGGATGTACAACGCCGCCAGGCAGTGTGTAGGCATGCCGGACACCGAGATGGTCCAGCTGGTCTCCTTCGGCTGCGGGCTGGACGCCATCACCACCGACGAGGTGCGCGAGCTGCTGCGCCACGGCGGCAAGCTCTATACCCAGATCAAGATCGATGAAATCAACAATCTCGGCGCCGTCAAGATCCGCCTGCGCAGCCTGCAAGCGGCGATGAACGGGCGGGCGGAGGAATCCAGGCTCCCCACCGGAAAGGCATGAAACGCATGAACAACGAATATACCGAATACACCGTACCAAAGCCGGAATTTACCCCTGAAATGAAGGCCACCCACACCATCCTGGTGCCGATGATGCTTCCCATCCACTTCGAGATGCTCTGCGAGGTGCTGCGCCAGGAGGGCTACAAGGTCGAGCTGCTGCGCACCAACCACCGCCAGATCGTGGACGAGGGATTAAAGAGCGTGCACAACGACACCTGCTACCCGGCGCTGCTGGTCATCGGGCAGATGATGGACGCGCTCAAGAGCGGGAAGTACGATCTCAATAAAGTGGCCCTGCTCATCACCCAGACCGGCGGCGGCTGCCGCGCCTCCAACTATTTGAGCCTGCTGCGCAAGGCGCTCGCCAACGCCGGACTTTCGCACGTCCCGGTCATTTCGATCAACTTTACGGGGCTCGAAGAGAACAGCGGTTTTAAAATCAGCCTGCGCGCGCTGGTCAAATGCGCCTTCGCGCTGACCTATGGCGACATGATCATGTGGGTGCGCAACCAGGTGCGCCCCTACGAGCGCCATCCCGGCGAGACCCAGCGGGTGGTGGAGAAATGGACCCGCGAGCTGACGGGGCAGTTTCGCTCCCCCCGCTTCTTCTTCGTCAAACGCAATTATAGGCGCATCCTGCGCGATTTCGCCGCCATCGAGCAGGTGAAGCGCGAGCCGATCCGGGTCGGGATCGTCGGTGAAATCTATATGAAATACGCGGCGCTCGGCAACAATTCTCTCGAGGACTTCCTCGTCTCCCAGGGGGCCGAGCCCGTCGTCTCGGGGGTGAGCGACTTCATGCTCTACTGCCTGCGCAACGGGGTCTTCGACAACCGCCTCTACGGCACCAACCCGCGCGGGAAGCTGATCTGGCGGGTGGCGGGCGGATATCTCCTCAGCCGCCAAAAGCAGATGATCGCCGCCATCAAGGAGCATGGAGCCTTTCGCGCCCCCACCGCCTTTACCGAGCTCGAAAAACTGGTCGAGGGCTACATCGGCACCGGCGCCAAGATGGGCGAGGGGTGGCTGCTCACCAGCGAGATGCTCGAGCTGATCCACAGCGGGGTCAACAACATCGTCTGCACCCAGCCCTTCGGCTGCCTGCCCAACCATATCGTGGCCAAGGGGATGATCCGCAAGATCAAGGAGCACCATCCGCAGGCGAACATCGTCGCGGTGGACTACGACCCGGGCGCCAGCCGGATCAACCAGGAAAACCGGATCAAGCTGATGCTCGCCATCGCCCACCAGCAAGCCGAAGAGGAAAAGAGCGGGCCTACCCCCTCTCCCGCCGCGCCGCAGGAGGAGCGGGTGATGGCGGGATGACCATCCACCCGGCGGGGATTGTTGACATCCCCGCGCTCAGCCTGATCCACGCGCGCAGCTGGAAGGAGGCTTACCGCGGGATGGTGCCGCAGGAATACCTCGACAGCCTCTCGGACGACCGCTGGGAGCCCATGCTGCGCGCCTGGCTCGCGGCGGGCAACCACGCGCTGATGCTGTTGGAAGACGGGCTCCCTGTCGGCTGCTGTACCTATGGCGCCGCCAGGGAGGAACGCTTTGCCGGCTGGGGCGAGATCGTCTCCCTCTACCTGCTGCCCGGCTATATCGGCTGCGGCTATGGACTGGCCCTGTTGCAGGCTGTGTTGCAGGATATGGAAAAAAATGGGTATCAAAAAATTACCCTTTGGGTGTTGCGGGAAAACCGGCGCGCCCGCCGCTTCTACCGCAAAAACGGGTTCGTCCAAAACGGGGAGCGCTGCCACAGCGAGGCGGGCGGCAAACAGCTGACCGAGCTGCGGTACGTCAGAGGATAATCGGAAAAGCAAACGCCCGGGCCGCCATACGCGGCCCGGGCATTTTTGTAGCTGATATCAAAGCTGGTTCTTGATCCTGTCCAGCGCGCCCTTCTCCAGTCTTGAGACCTGTGCCTGGGAAATGCCGATCTCCTGGGCCACGTCCATCTGGGTCTTGCCCTGGAAGAAACGGCAGTAGAGGATTTTCTTCTCCCGCTCGCCCAGCCCCGTGATCGCCTCTTTGAGCGAAATCTCGTCCAGCCAGTCGGTCTGGTCCCCCTGATCCCCCACCTGGTCCATCACATAGATGGTGTCCCCGCCGTCTGAAAAGACCGGCTCATAGAGGGAGACCGGATCCACGATGGATTCCAGCGCCAGCACCACGTCGCACTTGGGGCAGCCCATCTCCTTTGCAATCTCCTCGATGGTCGGCTCCCGGCTGTGCTCGGCAATGAACTGCTCCTTGACGATCATCGCCCGGTAGGCGGTGTCCCGCATCGAGCGGCTCACCCGGATGGGATTGTTGTCCCGCAGATACCGCCGAATTTCACCCAGAATCATCGGCACGCCGTAGGTGGAAAATTTGACCATCTGGTTGGGGTCAAAGTTGTCGATCGCCTTGATCAGCCCCACGCATCCGACCTGGAACAGGTCGTCCAGGTTTTCCCCGCGGTTGGTGAACTTCTGCACCACGCTGAGCACCAGGCGCAGGTTCCCGGCGATCAGCTCCTCCCTCGCCTGGTTGTCCCCCTCGCGTACACGCTTTAAAAGCTCGATCTTTTCCTTCTCCTTGAGCACCTTGAGCTTGGAGGTATTGACCCCGCAGATCTCCACCTTGTTTGTGTACACCGCAACCATCCCCTTTTCTTTTACGCTAGGAGTATGGCCGCCGGTTTTGGGGGTCATTCAGCTTTTCGCCACTTGGCAATAGTTACTAGATGCCGCTCGCTTCGCGGCATTTTTTGTGTTATACTAATGAAAATCGTCGATTATGGGAGGGATTCGGGTTGGCCGAGCTTCTGCGCAATATCCAGGATACCGTGGCGCGGTACGCCGCCATCATCTCCAGGGTGCTGGATGTGAGCGTCGAAATCGTGGATGGAAACCTGTTCCGCTTGGCGGGGACGGGGATGTTCGCGCCCGGCGTCAACCGGGACATGTCCTCGGAGGGCTTCGTCTACCGGCATGTGCTGCAGACGCGAAAGCGCCAGGTCATCTCGGACCCGGGAAACGACCCGCTCTGCACGCACTGCCAGCACCAAAACCACTGCCTCGAAAAATTTGAGATTTCCACTCCCATCCTCTGCGACGGGCAGGTGATCGGGATCATCGGGCTCGCCTGCCAGAACGAGGAGGAGAAGCTGCGCCTGGAAAGGAAACTTGACGACTATCTCGACTTCCTCGACCAAATCTCCGACTTCATCGGGATCAAGGCGCACGAGCAGCTCGAGGCCGCCCACAACCGGGCGATGATCAGCATGCTCGACAGCGTGATCAACAAGGTGGACCAGGGGGTGCTGATCCTCGGCGAGGAGGGCGAGATCACCACCTTCAATGAGAGCGCCCGCCAGCAGCTCCATCTGGGAGGCGGGCTGCTCGGGCGTCCGGTGGGGATCGCCTTCACCGGCGACACGCTGGGCAACGCCAAGGAATACAAGCTCGCCATCGACGGGACCAGCCGCACGGTCATGGGGGAAATCTTTTCGATCGGCGGCAGCGACCCGCATTATGCGACCGTACTGCTCTTCACCGACAGCAAAAAGCTGCACTCCCAGCTGTATGAGATGACCTCCACCGTCTCTTCACTCGGCTGCCAGCACATCATCGGCACCAGCGAACAAATCGTCCAGCTCAAGCTGGACATCCACAAGGTCGCCCGCTCGAGCTCCACCGTGCTGATCACCGGCGAGAGCGGCACCGGCAAGGAGCTGGTCGCCACCGCCATCTGGCAGGATTCGGAGCGCAAAAACCAACGCTTTGTGGCCATCAACTGCGCCGCCATCCCCGAGAGCCTCTTGGAGAGCGAGCTTTTCGGCTACGTCAAGGGGGCCTTTACCGGGGCGGACCCGAACGGGAAGATCGGCAAGTTCGAGCTGGCCCAGGGCGGGGTGATCTTCCTCGACGAGATCGGCGACATGCCGCTCCATCTTCAGGTAAAGCTGCTACGGGTGATCCAGGAGCGCAAGCTCATGCGGATCGGCTCCAACCAGGTCATCCCGGTCAATGTGCGGATCATCGCCGCCACCAACAAGGACCTGCGCCAGATGATCGAGGAAAGGAAGTTCCGCGAGGACCTATACTACCGCCTCAACGTAATCCCCCTGCACATCCCCCCGCTGCGGGAGCGCAAGGAGGACATCGACTCCCTGGTACAGTTCTTCATCGAGCGGTACGTCCGGCTGTTCGACAAATGTTACGCGGGGATCGATGAACAGACCATGTGGTACCTGCGCGAGCACCGCTGGGCCGGTAACATCCGGGAGCTGGAAAACGCCGTCGAGTTCATGGTCAACATGATGGAGGAGGACGGCAGACTCACCGTCTCCACCCTGCCCAAGGAAATCCGCGAGACGGTCGGTTCCGGACAGAACCGCTCCCCGGACGTCATGACCCTGCGCGAGCTTGAGCGGCGGGAGATCGCCAAGGCCTTGCAGCGCCACCCGGCGACAACCGAAGGGAAGCGGCAGGCGGCGAAGGAACTGGGGATCAGCATGGCAACCCTTTACCGCAAGCTGGAGCAGGAGGAGAACCTTTAGCTTTTGTGTGGATATTCTATTTTTCTCAGATTGAGAAGTGTTTTTTGTCTGTTATTTTAGTTTCCCCGTATCCCGAGGCTCAATCAAGCCAGTTGAACTATTTTTTCTCAAAATTAGAAAGTTTCTAATATTGAGAAAATAAAAATTGGGTATTTATTTTTGTCCTGGATTAAAAATGCAACTTTCTTTGTGGAGAATCGTCAAAGCCGCCGCGTACGGCTTGGCGGTTCTCCACAATCTTTTTTTGTTTTCTTTCACCTGGCACGATATTTGCAATATAAAAGGGTGAGGCCCTTTCCGCAAGCATTCAATAAGGGCGCAGAATCAATCCCCGGCCTGAAGAAAGCAGGCGCGCCCTTTGGGCCGGGACCGACGATTTATCATTCATGAAAGGATACGATCGATATGACCGAAAACTTCAAATGCGTGAGCCTGCAACGAAAGCCGGGGGAAAAATATCCGCTCGACTTCCTGGGCGAGGCCTCCGCCGAGCGGGTCCACAGCTTTCACAAGAGCTTCGACGCCTACTCCCCCACCCCGCTGCGGGAGCTGCAAGGCCTGGCCGGGCAGCTGGGGCTCAAGAGCTTTTACCTCAAGGACGAGAGCTACCGCTTCGGGCTCAACGCCTTCAAGGTGCTCGGCGGCTCCTACGCCATCGGCCAATATATCGCAAACCGCCTGGGCGAGGATATTTTTGCCCTTCCCTACCGGCGGATGATTTCGGACGAGGTGCGCGCCAGGCTCGGCGAAATCACCTTTGTCACCGCCACCGACGGCAACCACGGCCGGGGCGTCGCCTGGACGGCGAACCAGCTTCACCAGCGCTCGGTGGTGCTCATGCCCAAGGGCTCGGCGCCCGAGCGCCTGCATAATATCCAGGCTGAAGGGGCCGACGCCTCGATCACCGACCTCAACTACGACGAGGCGGTCCGCCTGGCCAACCAAATGGCCGAAGAAAATGGCTGGGTGATGGTGCAGGATACCGCCTGGGAGGGCTATACCGACATCCCGACCTGGATCATGCAGGGCTATACCACCATGGCCTACGAGGCGCACCAACAGCTGGAACTCATCGGCGAAAAACCCACCCACATCTTCCTGCAGGCGGGCGTCGGGTCTTTGGCGGGCGCGGTGTGCGGGTTCTTCTCCTCCCTATACGGCGAGGAGCGGCCGATCATCACCATCGTGGAGCCAAACCAGGCCGACTGCCTCTACCGCACGGCCGAGGCCGGCGACGGGAAGCTGCGCTTCGTCACCGGGGACATGGACACCATCATGGCGGGGTTGGCCTGCGGCGAGCCCTGCACCATCGGCTGGAATGTGCTGCGCGACTGGGCGGACAACTTCGTCTCCTGCCCCGATTATGTCGCCGCCAAGGGGATGCGCACCCTGGGCAACCCGGCCGGGGAAGACAGCCGGGTGGTCTCGGGCGAGAGCGGCGCGGTCACCACCGGACTGGTGGCCGCCCTGATGGGCGACCCCGAGCTTCGGTGGCTCAAGGAAAAGCTAAAGCTCGATGAAAGCTCCCGGGTGCTCTGCTTCAGCACCGAGGGCGACACCGATAAGGAAAACTACCGCCAGATTGTCTGGGACGGGAAATATCCCAGCTTCCATTGATCACAGAGCCTAATTTTTTAATAAATAAGGAGGAACAAGCATGGTAGACTTCAAAGAAATTATGGGCATGGCGGAGAAATACCAGCCCGAGATTTCAAAATTCCTGCGGGACATCGTGGCCATCCAGAGCTTCGACGGGCACGAGGGCGACGTGATCCTGCGGATCAAGGAAGAGATGGAGCATGTCGGCTTCGACAAGGTCCAGATCGACCCGATGGGGAACATCCTGGGCTACGTCGGGCACGGCAAGCACGTCATCGCCATGGATGCGCACATCGACACCGTGACCTACGGCGACATCAAAAACTGGAAGTTCGATCCCTTTAAAGGCTACGAGGACGACGAGTGCATAGGGGGCCTCGGCAGCAGCGATCAGAAGGGCGGCATGGCGGCCATGGTCTATGCGGCCAAGATCATCAAGGACCTGGGGCTCGAGGGCGACTACACCCTGGTGGTCGTCGGCAGCGTACAGGAGGAGGACTGCGACGGGCTGTGCTGGCAGTACATCATCGAGCAGGACCACCTGACCCCCGAGTTCGCGGTCATCACCGAGCCCTGCAACGGCAACATCCGCCAGGGCCAGCGCGGGCGGATGGAGATCAAGGTCACCACCCACGGCATCAGCTGCCACGGCTCCGCGCCCGAACGCGGGGTGAACGCCGTCTACAAGATGGCCCCCATCATCAAGGCGATCGAGCGGCTCAACACCGAGATGACCGACGACGGGGTCCTGGGCAAGGGCTCGGTCACCATCTCGGAGATCTCCTCCACCTCCCCGTCCCGCTGCGCGGTGGCGGACAGCTGCTGGATTTCCCTGGACCGCCGGCTCAATTCGGCCGAGCCGCCCGAGCTCGCCATGCAGCAGATCAAGGACCTGCCCGAGGTCAAGGAGGCCGGGGCCGACGTCGAGCTGTACACCTATGAGGAAGCCTCCTATACCGGGCTCGTCTATCCGACCGAGAAGTTCTATCCGGCCTGGGTGATCGACAAGGAAGAGCCCGCCTGCAAGACGGCGGTGGACGCCTACCGCGGCCTGTTTGAAAGCGAGCCGGTGGTCGCCCCCTGGATCTTCTCCACCAACGGCGTGGCCATCATGGGCCGGCACAAAATCCCCTGTATCGGCTTCGGGCCGGGTCATGAGGAGGAAGCGCACTTCCCCAACGAGAAGACCTGGAAGAAGGAGCTGGTGCGCGCCTGCGCCATGTACGCGGCGATCCCTTCCATCTATGTGGAAAAATACGCGAAGTAACACGGCGGCACAAAATAAGAGGTGACAGAACCGGCGCCCATGCGGCCTGGCCGACGAGGCACCGGTTCTCGAGAAAGGAATGAGTATCATCATGAGTACAGCAGCTGCTGAATCCACCAAAGCCAAGAAGAAATTCAAGGTACCGCATATTTTTATCATCCTGACCGGCATCCTGCTCATCGTCTCGATCCTGACCTATATCCTCCCGGCGGGCGAGTTCGTCCGGGTCGAGGGGCCGGACGGCCGGGAGATCATCGACCCGACCTCCTACCACGTCGTCGAGAGCAACCCGACCTCCCTGCTCGACCTGTTCGTCGCCATCCCGCAGGGCTTCGTCGAGGCCGGCTGGGTGGTCGTGCTGACCTTCTGCGTCGGCGGCGGCTTCGTGGTCGTCAAGAAGACCATGGCCATCCACGGCGCGATCGACGTGCTCTCCAATAAGCTCTCCAAGCGCGGCATCATCATTATCCCGATCCTGATGGTCACCTTCGCGACCATCGACTGCTTCATCGGCATGTGCGAGCTGACCATGGTCTATGTACCGATCATCTTGCCTCTCATGCTGGCGCTGGGCTTCGACTCGATGACGGCTGCGGCCGTCGCGCTGTGCGGCTCGGCCGCCGGCTTCACCGCGGCGCTGGCCAACCCCTTCACCGTCGGGATCGGCCAGAAAATCGCGGGGCTGCCGCTCTATTCCGGTTGGCAGTTCCGGCTGGTCGTGCTGATCGTAATGGTCACCGTCGGCTGTGCCTACGTCATGCGCTACGCCGCCAAGGTCAAGAAGAACCCGCAGTCCAGCTCGATGTACGAGCAGGACCTTGAGGCGCGTAAGGACCTGGATACCGACAACCGCGAGCATGTGATCCTCAACACACGCCAGAAGCTCGCCGGCGTCTCCGCCGTGCTGCTCTTCGCGCTGATGATCGTCGGCGTCTTCAAATGGGGCTGGGATATGCCGCAGATCGGCGGGATATTCATCGCCATCGGCGTGGTCGCCGGCCTCATCTCGGGCATGAAGGGCGACGAAATCTGCGAAGCCTTCTACGAGGGGTGTAAGGACGTGCTGCTCGGCGCACTGATCGTGGGCGTCGCGCGCGGCGTGGGCGTCGTCATGACCGACGCCAAGCTGATCGACACCGTCATCAACGGCCTGGCGCACCTGGTGCAGGGGCTGCCCCCGATGATCACCTCGGTCGGTATGCTGATTGTACAGACCCTGATGAACTTCCTCATCCCCTCCGGCAGCGGCCAGACCGTCGTCACCATGCCGATCATGGCCCCGCTCGCCGACCTGGTGGGCGTCACCCGGCAGACCGCCATCCTAGCGCTGCAGTTCGGCGACGGCTTCTCGAACATCCTCTACCCCGTTTCCGGCTACTTCATGGCGACCCTGGCCCTGGCCAAGGTTCCGTGGGAAAAGTGGGTCAAGTTCATCCTCCCGCTCTTCGCCATCTGGAGTGCCCTGGCCGCCGTCGCCCTCATCGTGGCGCAGGCGATCCAGTGGGGTCCCTTCTGATTTCCCACTTTCTATCCATACTCTCATCCAAAAAAGCCGGGAGGGCGAAGCGGTCGCTTCGCCCTCCCGGCTTTTATAACCGGATCAGGACAGCTCAAACTGCCCGGTATAGAGCTGGTAATACTTCCCCTTCTGGGCGATCAATTCGTCGTGGTTGCCTCGCTCGATGATCCGCCCGTTCTCCAGCACCATGATGGCGTCGGAGTTGCGCACGGTGGAGAGCCGGTGGGCGATCACGAAGACGGTGCGCCCATGCATGAGGCGGTCCATTCCCCGCTCGATGAGCGCCTCGGTGCGCGTGTCGATCGAGCTGGTGGCCTCATCCAGAATGAGCACCGGGGGATTGGCCACCGCCGCCCGGGCGATGGCGAGCAGCTGGCGCTGGCCTTGGCTGAGGTTCGAGCCGTCGGCCACCAGCATGGTGTCGTACCCCTGCGGCAGGTGCCGGATGAAGGAGTGGGCGTTGGCCAGCTTCGCCGCGGCGACGATCTCTTCGTCGGTCGCGTCCAGCTTGCCGTAGCGGATGTTCTCCTTGACGGTGCCGGTGAAGAGATGGGTGTCCTGCAGCACCATCGCCAGCGAGCGGCGCAGATCGTCCTTCTTGATCTTTTCGATGTTGATCCCGTCGTAGCGGATCTTGCCGTCCTGCAGCTCGTAGAAGCGGTTGATCAGGTTGGTGATGGTGGTCTTTCCCGCCCCGGTCGAGCCGACAAAAGCGATCTTCTGGCCTGGCTTCGCGTAGAGGGAGACGTCGTGCAGCACCGTCTTTTCCCCGTCGTAGCTGAAGGTCACGTCCTCGAACTGCACGTCCCCGCAGAGCCTCGTGTAGGTCACCGTCTCATCCGCCTTGTGCGGGTGCTTCCAGGCCCACATGCCGGTATAGTGCTCGCTCTCTTGCAGCGTGCCGTCCGGCCCCTCGGTGACGTTGCACAGCGTCACGTAGCCGTCATCCTCCTCGCGCGGCTCGTCGATGATCTCGAAGATCCGCTCGGCGCCCGCCAACGCCGCCAGGATGGAGTTGAACTGCTGGGAAATCTGGGTGATGGGCTGGGCAAAGGAGCGGGTGTACTGCAGGAAGGAGGCGATCGAGCCGATGTCCATCCTGCCGACGATCACCAGCAGCGCGCCCGCCGCCGCGGTGAGGGCATAGTTGACGTAAGAAAGGTTGTTCATCACCGGCATGATGATGTTGGCGTAGGTGTTCGCGTTGGTCGCTGCCTTGCGTAAATCCTCATTGAGGACGGCGAATTCCTCCTTGACCTTGTCCTCGTGGCAGAAGACCTTGACAACCTTCTGCCCCTCGATCATCTCCTCGATATAGCCGTTGGCCGCGCCGACCGCCTTTTGCTGCGCCTTGAAGTACCGCGCACTCTTGCCGCCGATCCTCCGCACCACCAGCAGCATGATCATCAGCATCACCACGATCAACGCGGTGAGAATCGGCGAAATGATCAGCATCATGATGAAGGTGCCGACCACGGTGATCGAAGAAGAAAGCAGCTGAGTCACGCCCTGGCTGATCGCATCGCGGAAGGTATCCACGTCGCTGGTATAGCGGCTCATCAGCTCGCCGTGGGTGTGGGTGTCGAAATAGCGGATCGGCAGGTCCTCCATGCTGCCAAAGAGGTCGTTGCGCACCCGGTTGAGGGTATGGTTGGAGAGCTTCACCATCAGCTTGCTGTAGGTGTACGCCGCCACCGCGCCGCACAGGTAAACGACCGCCATGACCGACACCATCTTGATGAAGGGCGCAAAATCAGCCGCGGTGGGGCTTTTCCCGATGAGCGGAACAACGCCGACATTGAGCAGGGGCTTGAGCAGGTAGGTGCCGGTCACGTTGGCCGCGGCACTGATACACACGAAGACCGCCACCAGGATCAGCCGCCATTTTTCATGCAGCATATAGCCGAAGATCCTGCCGAGGGTGCGGCCCGCATTCTTCGGTTTTTGGTAATTCATCTTTCTGGGCATGTCAGGCCACCCCCTTCTGCTGGGATTCATAGACGTCGCGGTAGATTTCATTGCTTGCCAGCAGCTCCTCGTGGGTGCCGATGGCGTCGATCTTCCCGTCGTCCATGACGATGATCTTGTCGGCGTCGCAGACCGAGGTGATCCGCTGGGCAATGATGATGGTCGTGGTCCCGCGCAGCCCATCGCGCAGCGCGGTGCGGATCTTGGAATCGGTGGCGGTATCCACCGCGCTGGTGCTGTCGTCGAGGATGACGATCTTCGGCTTCTTGATCAGCGCGCGCGCAATGCACAGCCTCTGCTTCTGCCCGCCCGAGACGTTCACGCCGCCCTGCCCGAGGTCGGTGTCGTAGCCGCCCGGGAAGGAGCGGACAAAGTCGTCGGCCTGCGCCGCCTTACACATTTCGCTGATTTCCTCGTCGCTGGCGTTTTCGTCGCCCCAGCGCAGATTGTCCTTGATGGTGCCCGAGAAGAGGACGTTCTTTTGGAGGACCATGCCGACCGCCCCCCGCAGCTCCTCGAGCTTATAGTCCCGTACGTCGTGCCCTCCGACGAGGACCCGGCCCTCGGACACATCGTAAAGGCGCGGGATGAGCTGGACCAGGGTCGTCTTGGCCGACCCGGTTCCGCCGATGATCCCCACCGTTTCGCCCGAGGAAATCGAAAGGTTGATGTTCTCCAGCGTGTTGGCGTCTGAATCCTTGTTGTACTTGAACGAGACGTTCTCAAAGACCACCGAGCCGTCCTGCGCCTGCACGCCCTGTGAGTGCGAATCGGTGATGTCGATCTCCTCATCGAGCACCTCGACGATACGGCCGACCGAGGCGCGGGAAAGCACCAGGTTGACGAAGGCCATCGAAATCATCATCAGGGACATCAAAATCTGGGTCACATAGCTGATGAAGCTGATGAGCTCCCCGGTCTGCATGCTCCCGCCGATAATCATGTTGCCGCCGAACCAAAGGATGGCGATGATGCAGCTGTACATGGTCAGCTGCATGACCGGCACGTTGGTCACGATGATCTTTTCCGCCTTGATGGAGGCGTCCATCAGCTCCTGGTTCGCGTCCCGGAACTTTTCCTTTTCATACTTCGAGCGCACGAACGCCTTGACCACCCGGATGGCGATCAGGTTCTCCTGCACCGAGCCGTTCATGCTGTCGTATTTTTTGAGCATGGCGGTGAAGCGCGGAAAAGACATCGAGATCAGGATTCCAACGGCGACCGCCAGAATCGGGATGGCGACCAGGAAGACGGTGACCAGCCGGGAATTGATGGTATAGGCCATCAAGGTGGCGCTCACCAGCATGACCGGTGCGCGCACCAGGGTGCGGATGATCATCATGAAGGCATTCTGGGTGTTGTTGATATCGGTGGTCAGGCGGGTGACCAGCGAGGGGGTGCTGAATTTGTCAATGTTCGAGAAGGAAAACTCCTGGATCTTCCCAAACAGCCCCTTGCGTATCTCGCTGCCCATCCCCATGCTGGCCACCGAGGCGCAGCGGGAGGCCAGCGCCCCGCAGACCAAGGACAGCAGCGCCATGGCGACCATCTTGCCGCCGGTCAGCAGGACGTAGGACATGTCCTTGGCGGGAATCCCCACATCCACGATCTTGGCCATCAGGAAGGGAACCTGGATTTCCAGGATCACCTCCCCGATCACCGCCAGCGGACAGAGGATCGAAAAAATCCAATATTTCTTTAAAAACGGCGTCAGTTTTTTAATCACTAAGGCTTTCCTCCCTTGTTCTGTGATGATGTGCCTGCTCCTGCTTGGATTGCTCCAGCAGGGAGAAGAAGCTGCGGCCCTGGTATTCCCCGACCGCCAGGTTGCCGATGGCCCGATCGAAGTAGGCGCAAAAATCGGCGCAATCCTCCTCGCTAAAGCCCTTAAACATCCGCGCGTCCACGGCGTCGAAGGCCTCCCGTACCCGGCGGGCCTGCTGCCTCCCCTTCTCGGTGATCGAGATGCGGTTGCAGCGCAGGTCCTCCTCGTCCGCGATCTTCTGCAGCAGCCCGTGCCGCTGTAAGCGCTTGACCGAGGTCGCCACCGCCGGCGCGGTCACCTGCAGCAGGTCGGCGAGCTCCTTCTGGGTGCAGCCGTCGTGCTCGTCCACCAGCTCCAGGATCGGAAGCTGGCCGAAATAGAGGCCGTTCCCGATCGCAGCCTGGTTGATATACAGCCGGTGCAGGACGTGCAGGCGGTTCATCCTATGCACCAATTTGTTAAAATTGGGGTTCGTGCGTTCCACTTGCTCACTCCTTAATAGTAATGTTCTTTTATGATTGGCTATTCCGGACAAGATAAACCGATTAATAATTAATCGGTTAACTTTATAAGCAATCATATCACTTCCCTTCCGGCAATACAAGAGGACAATTGTTAACTTTTTGCAACTTGAATTTTTTTGCCGCCGGACAGAAAACACCGCTCAGCCGCTTCTGCTCCTTGATCGGTGCGGTAGCTTTCAAAAGCGGCGGCCGCGGGAGATATGTCCCGCGGCCGCCGCCACATTTTAAGATTTTATTTATAGCTGGAAGGCCCGGCTCCTGTGGCGGTTCATTGAACCCTGCGTCACCAGATGTTCTGCTCGCTCCTGTGGATGATGTCCATCTGGCCCACCGGGTCGATTTCGACAAAGTAGGAAACGTAGCTGGCCACGCGCACCAGCAGGTCCTGATATTTTTGAGGTTCCGCCATCGCGGCCCGCAGGGTCTTGCCGTCGATGATATTGAACTGCACATGGTAGTCGCCCAGCGCCTCAAAGGTGCGCAGGTAGTCCACGAACCGGTCAACATCCTCCTCCGTCGCCAGAAGCTGCGGGGTCAGGCGCTGGTTGAGCAGGGTGCCCATCTCAAACCGTTCGGAAGGCAGCTTGCTCATGGATTTTAAGACGGCGGTGGTCCCGTTGATATCCCGTCCCTGCGTGGGAGACATGGCGTCGGCCATGGGAGTCCCCTTCCTAAAGCCGTCGGGCAGCGCGCCCACCGCCATACCGGCGGTGACAGCCGAATTGCCCAGGCAGGAGGCGCCGCGGAAATATCCGCCGTACTGCGGGAAATTGTCGCGGTTCTTGTTGCAGCGGTCGATCGCGTCATACCAGGCGTTCTGCACAAGGGCCACCCAGCCGTCCGCGTAATCGTCGTCGTTGCCGTACTTGGGCACTTCGTTGATCACCATCTGATGCAGCCGGTCATATCCGGCCCAATCGTGATCAATGGCGTCCATCAATTCGTCCCAGGTGACCCGTTTTTCGCGGAACACCAGCGTGTCGATCACCCCCAACGAGTCCCCGGTGTTGGCCGATCCGGCCAGCATCAGGCCAAACGAGGTGTTCCAGCAGCCGCCCTGGATCAGGTCCGTCCCCTTCTGAAGGGGGCCCTCCAGCAGGCAGGAAGTGAACGGAGCCTCGGTCCATTTGGACTGCACTGTCATTTCCACCGTGATGGCCCGGCAGAGGATATCCATGAAATAGTCCTGCTGCGCACGGTAGGCCTTTATCAGCTCCTCCATGCAGGTGAAGGTCCGGGGGTCGCCGGTTTCGGGGCCGATCTGCTCCCCGCAGATGGAGCATTTGCCGTTATGTAAGGCCAGGTCCAGAATCTTCCCGATGTTGAAAATCCCGGCGGCCGAATGCTGCTGGGTGATGTGCGGCATGCTGATCTCGACACAGCCGATCACGGCATAGTCCCGCAGGTCCTCGATCGACATGTCCGGGTAGGCGTGGTGCATCATCTGAATGGCCTTCCGGTCGCCATAGAATTTGGGCTTGCCGCGGCCGAGCCGCACAACCTCCGCAGCCTTGCGCAGATACTTGGTGGGGGTCCCCTCCCAAACGCGCATGGCGATCTCGGGCTGGATCAGGCCGACCTGCTCCTCCGCCTCCAGGCAGAGCATGGTCACCTCGTTGCAGGCGTCCCGGCCGTCCTTGGTCTGGCCGCCGATCAAGAGGTTCTGGGTGATCGGGAACGCCACCTGGACCGAAGCGGAGTTGTAGTCGTAAATCTGCGTCCACTCGGCGGTCTTAACAAAGAAGCACTGCAGCATTTCCAGCGCCTGTTCGCGGGTAATCTCCTTCTTTTCCTCCACCGAATATTTATAAAAGGGATACAGGTACTGGTCGAAGCGCCCGAAGGAATCCGCATAGTTCATCTGCTCGCCCAGGATCAGGATCTGGGTCATCCACACCGACTGCAGCGCCTCCTGCCAGGTTTCGGCGGGATGCATCGGAACCTTTTTGGTGATGCGGGAAATTTCCAGCAGCTCCTGTTTGCGCACGGGGTCCGCGGTCTCCCCCGCCATCTTTGCAGCCAGCTTGGAGTAGCGGTTGCAGAGGATTTCCGCGCCTTCCAGGCTGATCAGGCAGGCTTTATAAAAGTCCGCCTTGCGCGCCTTGTAAAAGTGGTTATACCCGGCGTCGTTGTTCTTTTGGTAGAACTCCACCTCCCTGCGGATTCCCGAGAGCCCAATCTCCAGAACCTTCTGATAGTTCGCAAGGGAGTGGCCGGCATCCGCGCGGGTCAGCAGGTCGGCAAAATTGGGCAGGTGGGAGCATTTCGCGGTGCCGCCAAACGCCTTGTCGCGCACATCGCCGTCGGCGGCGGCATAGATGTCGTCCTCCATGCATTTGTTCTTAAAATATGGGACGATCTTCTCGCGGATAATTTTTCGTTCCTCCTGCGAAATATGATGCCGGTCGTTCGAGCGGATCTCGTAATCATAAACCGGATGGTCCAGCTCGGCATCCAGCTGGTTGCCCAGCAGGAACCCAAAAATGAGGGAAGCGCGGATCTTGCTGTTCACGTTGCCCACGATGAGCTCGCCCTCGTGGATTTGCAGGGTGCGGGTCTCCTGAAAGCGCTTAAAGATCATGGCCCGCTCGATGATATGCGGCACCTTGCCATGCACCTCGTCCATGACTTCGATTTCCGTGAGAGCGTGCTCCAGACAGACCTCCGGCGTGCGGACCGCGCGCGCGACCGCGGCCTTAACGCGGTCGGAGCAGGTGCGTTCAAAATATTCCTGCCAGCTTCCTACCTCGGCGGTGTTTTCGACAAACTTGGTGTTCATACAGATTCTCCTTTATCACTTTTTCTACGGATTTATACAGGGCTGTCTTTCGTCAGGAGCTGATCCTGCAGCGGAACCCCTGTGCTTCGACCAGCTTTTTCTTCTCCTCCAAGCGCGCCTTTTCCATCGGCTCCACTTCATCCATCGCATAGTCGCGCTGGATGTATTCATAGCGTTTCTTGCCCATGTGGTGGAAATTGATGAGATCGATTTCCTCGATGCAGCGCATACCTCTTAGGAATGCACAGGTCTGCAGGAGGTTTTCATCGCTGTCGGTCATGCCCGGGACCTGTATGCACCGGACGTATACGCGGGTCCCGTACTGTGCAAAAAGCCCCTCCACCCTTTGCAGGTTTTCAAGGATCAGCCGGTTGTCCGCGCCGGTGAGCGCCTTATGCTTTTCGCGGTCCATCACCTTCAGATCCCAGAGGAAAAAGTCCACAAAGGGCAGCACCCCCGCAATGGATTCCCACGGCACGAAGCCGGTGGTGTCCACGCCGATCGAGATGCCGGCCTCCTTCACCCCGCGGTACAGTTCGATCATGTCGCCGTCCACGAACATCAGCGGCTCTCCGCCCGAGAAGGTGACGCCGCCGCCGGAATTTTGGAAAAACAGCTCGTCTTTGCGAATTTCTTTGAGCAGCTCCTCCACGCTCCACGCCCTTCCAATGCGCGTGAGCGCATGGGCGTAGCACTCCCTGACGCACACAAAGCACCCCGTACATTTTGCACGGTCGATCAGCAGCCCCTTTTCTCCCGCAGCCGCCGGACGGATGGCGTGCGCAGGGCAGGCCTGCAGACAGGCCCCGTCCCCGATACAGCGCTGCACCTTATAGCCCAATTCCGCTTCCCGGCTTTGGGATTCGGGCGTCGAGCACCAGACGCAGCGCAGCGGGCAGCCTTTAAAATGGACCAGCGTGCGGATGCCGGGACCGTTGTGGTTGGTCATCCTTGAAATCTCAAATACGTTCAGCATGACGGTTCCCCTACCTTTCTGGCCGGCACGTTCTGCGGCACGGAATCAAAAATTTGCAGGCAATAAAAATGGCCATGACCGTAGGACGGCCATAAAAATCTTATCATAATGCTCAAAGAGCCGTTATTTGCAATTGATCTTGCTCCCGTATTCTGTTACGCTAAGTAAAACAGGCGTACGCGAATTTCAAAACGAAAGGATGGGCGCGATGGATTCCCAGCTGAAACAGAAAATCGACTACGTCGCCTCGGTCTATCAGGAAATAACGCATCTGGAATGCCATTATCAAAGCCTGGAAATCTCCGGAAGCGAAATTGCGCAACCGGACCTGTGCTGCAGGGTCTGCCAGCTGTTTCGCTCCACGAAGCAGGGCAGCTCCAGCTGCCAGACGCAGATTTCCTCGGCGGTGATGGCGGCAATCGCCGATGACTGCTGGAAGGTGGTGGTCTGCCGCACAGGGCTTCTGGACTGGATCGTCCCGGTCTTTTACGGCGGGAACCCGATCGGTTATTTTATATCCGGCTCCATATGCAACAGCGATGAGAGCAAAAAGGAACTCGAAGCGCAGGTGAACCTGTTTTCCACCTTTTATTCGGTCTCGCCAGAGGACTTTGAAGCGGCCTGCGAACTGGTCCAGGTCGTCCAGAAGGATCAGGTCCGCTTTTTTGCCCGCCTGCTTTTTGACCTTTGCCGGATTCACATCCCGGCCGGCAAAGAGCGCCCCTCCGACCTGAAATGGGACCCGAGCAAGACGGTGTTTTTCGAGGAGGAGGAGCTTTTGGAGGAGTTCCCAAGGGACCATCCCCTCTCGCAGCGCGTGTACAGCAATTCCTTTACCAGCCGCGCAATGGAGATTTTTTGGAAAAGCATTGAGGTCAAGGCGAACAGCATCTTCGCAAACATCATGTCCAAACGGATTCTGGAGGCGCACATCCTGTACGACGAGGTGATGAGCATGGCGTACTGTGAGCCGAACCTTGTACTGATGCGCACCAGCGCCGAGACGCTGTACCACATCATCACGCTGACCCGTTACAACAAGGACAATTATGACATCCGCTTCTACCGGCTGACCTATGAGACCATGCAGAAGCTGTTTGAGGCGGACAGCGCCGATGGGATCAAGCAGGCGATGGACGACGCCTTCGACAGCATGTCGTATTACTGCGTGGTGGACCCGCAGGCGATCAGCCAAAGTCCGGTGGCCATCTCCGTCGTGGAATTTTTGGAAAAAAACTATCAGCACAATATCAAGGTGGAGGATATTGCGAAAAGCATCCACATGTCCCCCGCCTATGTCAGCCGGATCTTTAAAAAGGAAACCAATTTCACCATCAAATGGTGGCTCAACAGCATCCGGATGAAGCACGCCCAGGAGCTTCTCCTCGAGACCAACATCCCGATCAAGGACATCGGGCCCGCGGTCGGGTACAGCGACATGCGGGGATTCTACAAGATGTTTGCCAAGCATTTCGGCGTCACCTGCTCTGAGATGCGCAAAAATGCACTGATGGAATAAACGTATGAGCCGGACAGAGGCGGCTGCGTGAGCAGCCCCTTCTGTCCTTTTTTGCGTTATTGTTTTTTCCGGTCCAGCGCCTGAAGGATTTCGCAATATTTTTCCTTGTTCAGATTGTAGGGAAGCGCCACCAGCAGGAAAAGAATCCCGCCGAGGACCAGCACGCCGCCATGCCACCAATAGAAGCCCATGCGGATCGATTCGGTGATTTCCATCCCCTTCACATAGCCGATCTGCCGCAGGGACATTGCGGCCAGCCACGAGGCCAAACCGATGCCGCATTTCTGGGCGAATGTGACCGCTGCAAAAATAAACGCGGGCGCGCAGACGCCGGTTTTCCAAAGGCCGTATTCCACACTGTCCGGGATCGTGCCCCAGACGGTGGAGAAGGAGCAGGACATCAGGAACCCGAACAGGGCGCTGCCGGCGATGTTGGCGGCAATGTTCACGCCGCCGATCAGGAAGATGGCGCCGTCCACCACAAACAAGGCGGCGGTGATAAGCAGCATCGAGCGTTTTTCCATGCGTTTGAACATCCAGTTCACGATCCAGAAGGAGACGATGGCGACCGCGGTCTGGACGGTGTTCAGCATGGTCACTACATTGTGCCCGGCCCCGACATAGACCTGTACATAGAACATCTGGTAGGCAAAGCGGAAGTTGATGACGATCGCCGCCAAAAACAGCGCGAACACCATGCAAAGCGCCGGGCGGTTCGCCGCAAGCATCTTCAGGGAACCGGCGAGCTCAAATTTCTTTCGCTCCTCCCGCCCGGTTTCGACGCCGCGTTCGCGGACGGTCTTCCAGCAGATCAGGATAAAGACGGCGGCCACAACCGCCAGCACTGCGATGGATTTGGTATAGCCGCCGGCCATATCGGCGCCGTTTTTGCCGAAGAGGTTCACCATGGGCAGGATGCTTATGGAAACCAGCAGGTTCCCGATGTTTTCACCGAAATTCCGGTAGGAGCCCAAAATGCCCCGCTCCTCCGTATTGGTCGTAATGGAGTTTGTGATGGCCCCATATGGGACCTGGACGACCGTCTGCGCCATGGTGTAGAGCACGTAGAACGCGGTGCACCAGATCGTTTTTTCAAATTCCGTTGTGACGAAGGAGGGCAAGGTAAAGCACAGGATGAAAAACAAAACAAGGAACGGCAGTCCGAGCAAAATCCAGGGGCGGTACACGCCTCTGGATTTTTTTGCGAAGAGGCGCAGGTCCACGACCGCCCCCATGATGGGGTCGTTTATCGCGTCCCAGAACCGAGTGAGCAGAAAAATGTTCGCGGCGGTCGTGGCGCTAAGGCCAAACACATCCGTGTACACATAGAGAAGGTAGCCGCCGATGGACATGAAACAGATGCAGGTGCCGACGCCGCCGCTCGCATAGGAAAGTTTTTCAAAGACGCTGATGGTCATCCGGTTGTCCCTGTTTCGAAGTTTATTCACGATTCACTCAGCTCCTTTCATAGGTCGCTTTTGCACGGTTCATCGGCCGTGTGGGATCCCTTGCGAAAGCGAACGGTCCAAGAAAATCTCTGTGTCTAATCAATACACCGCGGCCGCTTTTTTCACAATGCCTTTTTCCGTTGAAACATGTCCTTTTTTGACCAGATTCCTAAAAATAGATGTAACAGTCGGTTCAATTTTGTTAAAAAAGTTCACATTTGTGTGCTGATTGACATTTTCTTTATACCTGCGGCGTGCTATTCTATGAGCGAAAAGCAAGGAATTTTCAAGCGATATTTCTCACAAAATTCGATCGATTTCTTTATAAACAGCTAATATTTTTCACATATACCGCGTTTTTTATTGATCATTTACAAGGATCGAAATGAGCCTTCTTTATCGGCAGATCTCTTTTTCGTGCCGGCGGTAATCTTCATATCGGCCAACTATGTCATTTTCATACATGAACAATTTTGTCATATTTTTCTCTAAAGTGATCAATTTGGACATGTGGCAAAGTGCGTTTTTCAGGTACACATCGTCTCATTGCCGCTGGCAATCAAGATAGATAAATAGGCTGAAAGGAGCAAATAACCATGAGAGTTTTAAACCGGATTATTCCCCTGGTCAGCAACTTCATCTCCCTGGAAGGCGGGAACATGCACACCTGTGCGTATTGCCTGACGGCGGATAAGCCCTACCTCTTTGACGCCGGCAATCCGGGAGATGCGACGAACCAGTACGCGCCGGAACTGCAATTTCACGGCATTGCGCTGCAGGATCTGGGCGGCGTGTTTGTCACCCATGCCCACGGCGACCACGCCGGCGGCGCCATCGAGCTGCATGAAATGGGCATCCCGCTGATGCTGCCGGAGGCCGAGGTCCCATACCTGGAGGACATGCCCGCCGCCTTCGACCATTTCTTCGCACCAAGTTTTCGCGCCCTGGGGCAGGCGGATTTGATCCCCGAAATCCGTATGCGGGAAAAGCTCGGTTACATCACCGGGCCTTGCAGGGTGGACCGGCCGGTGAAGGACGATGAGGTCTTTGCGCTGGCCCGGGACGTCCATATCCGCGTCGTCCCCATCCCGGGCCACACGGACCACAGCGTCGGTTATTACTGGGAGGAGGCCGGCGCGATGTTTACCGGCGACGCGGTCCAGGGCTATGGCCAGTGCGTCGGAGCGCTGCCCATCATCCAGAACCCGCCCGCCTTTGCACGCACCTTAAAAAAACTTTTGGAGATGGATCTTCAGGTGATGCTCACCGGTCATATGTTCCAAAACCGCGGCACCCATGCAGTCACGGCCAACAACGTCAAATTCCAGAAGGAGATCGACCATTTCCTAAAGGAGAATCTGGAGCTTCATGAAATCATGCTGAACGGCGTGGCCGATGCGGTAGCCGCCAAGGGAGACGTACCGTTCACCGAGCTGATCGTCCCCGCCATGGACAACATCGCGAAAGAAATCCCGATTCTTGCGGACTACACGGCGCCGATCCCGCGCCCCTACAATTTCCCGCAGCTGTGGCTGGATACGCTGGTCGCCTACTACCGCACGGTGAAGGGCGAGTTAAAATAACAGTTTTCATCCTGCGGCTTCATCGGTCAGAAAAATCTTGAGGAGGAACAAAGCGTGAGCAAGGACAGACTCTGGACAAAAGAGTACCTATTCGTCATTTTGATGTATCTGGGCAATGTGTTCAGCCTTTACTATTACGGCGGCATGATTACAAGCATTGCCAACGGGCTGGGCGGCAGCGTGGTTTTGGCTGGTCTCACCTCCAGCGTATATTCCATTTCGCCGATTTTCTTCAGAAACCTGGTCGGCACCTTCTGCGACAAATACGGCCGCTGGAAAACCAACCTGATCGGCATCCTCATCAACGCGGCTTGCTGCGTAGCATACTGCTTCTGCTTCAACATCCTGGCGCTGTTTATCACGCGCGCAATCATGGGCATCGGCTTTTGCTTCACCTCCATCGCCAACTACGCCTCGGCGTCCGACGTGGTTTCCGCCAACCGGAAGGCGGAAGGGCTGGGCTGGTTCCAGAATGCAGCCTCGCTTTCCGAGTATATCGGCCCCACCCTCGCGCTGATCTGCGTGACCTGGACTCCCGGCAGCTTCGTAGGCCTGCATATGGGCGCGCTGCTCTCCTGCGTGTGGGCGTTTGTGTTCAGCCTGTTTGTGCGGTATGAAAAGGACCCGAAGTATATCGCCCGCATGGAGGAGGCAAAAGCGCAAGCCGCACAAGCCGCGGCAAACGCGCAGAATACGGATACGCCCTGGGGCTCCACCGGCAAGGTCGTCTTCGGCATGGAGACCACCGCATGGGCCGTGGCTCTGATCGTGCTCATCATCACCGCCGCGCATTCCTGCACCAACACCTTTGCCCTGCTGGCCATGCAGAAGCGCGGCATCGAGAGTTACACTTCGCAGTTCTTCCTGACGGTGGCAATCGGCCTGATCCTTGGGCGCGCCGTTTTCTCCCGTCTCGCCGATAAATATGGCGTGCTCAAGGTCGCGGTGCCGATCTATGCGCTGAGCGCGGCCGCCCTCGTGGGGATCGGGATGGCCCAAAGCGGCCTCGCCGTCGTGCTCCTGGGCCTGCCCTATGGCACGATGTTCGGCACCATGGCCTCCACCTCCCAGGCGCTGATGGTCAGCGCGGTCGCTCCCTCCCGCCGCGCTTATGCTTCCGCCATGTACCTGCTCGCGATGGACCTGGCCTTCGGCTTCTCGTCCATCGTCTGGGGGACGGTCATCGAAGCGGTCGGCTATGCGGGGGTGTTTGCCGTCGCCGCCATCTGCCCGATCATTGCAATTTTCGTGGTCATCATCTTCTGGAAACGGGTCGGCAAGGCGATCTTCCTGCACAATAAGGCCGTAGCGGAAAGTGTGGGCTGACGCAAGTTTTACCGCTGCAAAAGGAAGGAGCAACCGCATGAAATTCTCAAAGACCTATGTCAATATCCTGAACGTGGCCAAGAAAAAGTTCCGCTCCCACGGCTACTCCGCTGTTGGCATTGGAGAAATTCTGGCGGAGAGCGGCGTTTCCCGCAGCAGCCTGTATCACTTTTTCCCAGGCGGAAAGGAGGAGCTTGCCCAGGCGGTCCTTCACAATATCCATCAGGAATCCATCAGCCGGCTCGAATCCTTTTTCTTTCAGGGGCGGGACCCCGTGCAGGAAATCTGCAGCTATTTCCTGGCAAAGGAGGATGAGATCGACCGGGGTGACAACCGCGTGTCCGTCAATATGCTGATCATGGAGACGGCCGAAGTGAGCCCGCGCCTTCACAAGCTCGCCTGTGAAATCACCGATTCCCTCAACGCCTATTTTTATCGCGAGATCGAACAGTGCGGCTTCTCGGAGGAGCTCACCTGCCAGGTTGCCTCCACGGTCCTGTCCATGTCGCTCGGGGCGATGAACTACTGTAGCATCACCGGCAGGAGCTCTCTCCTGAGAAACCTCGTCCAGCAGCTCCCACTGCTCTTTTCCGCCAACGGCTACCGTCCTCCCGTTTCGCGGGAAACCGCCTGACTACACACAATTTTTCCAGTATCTCACCGAGTTTAAGGAGCCAATAAAACATGCTAGATTTTCAGTATCACAATGCCACACGATTCATTTTCGGAAAGGGGCAGGAATGTCTGGCCGGCCAGTACATCAAGGAATACGGCGCGAAAAAGGTCATGGTCCTGCATTACGGGACGGGGCTGGAATTTGAAAATGCTCTGCACGGCCGCGTTCTGGCGTCGCTTTCACAGGCCGGTCTTTCATACGTCGACTTCACGGGAATCGAGCGCGCCCAGATCGAAATCGCGGACAGGGCGGCCGAGCTTGCGCGGCAGGAACAGGTCGATTTCCTGCTGCCGGTCGGCGGGGGCGCCGTGATCGACGTTGCAAAATATGTGTCGGTCGCCGCCAACTACGGGGGCGACGTCTGGGAGGATTTTTACATCAACCAGAAAAAGCCCCTGCCGGACCCGGTCATGCTGGGCGCCATCTCCACCGTCGTCGCCAGCGGAAGCGAGAACTCCCCTGAATCCGTCATTGGGAAAGGAACCTTGAAGCGCACGATGAGCGATCTGAAGATCCGTCCGCTGTTCGCCATCATCAATCCCGAGCTGACCTATACGCTGCCCCCGAAGCTCACTGCCGCAGGGGCGGCGGACATCATGGCGCACGCGCACGAGCGCTATTTTTCACCGACTCCGGACAACTATTTTACCGACGAGCTCAACGAAGCGGTCCTTCGCACCATCATCAAATTTACCCCCGTCGCCATGCGGGAGCCCTGCAACTACAATGCCCGCGCGCAGATGCTTTGGGCCGGTCTGCTCGCCCATAACGGGCAGTTTGAGGTCGGACGGGAAACCGACCGCGCCGTGCACTGCATCGAGTCTGAGATCGGCGGGATGTACCACTCCGTCCACGGGATCGGCTGCGGCTGCGTCACGATGGCCTGGGCCAAATTCATGTGCAGGCGGAATATCCCAAAATTCACCACCTATTTTCATCGGGTCTGGGGCGTTGAGATGGATATGCTGGACCCCGAAAATATGCTGCGGGAGGGAATCCGGCGCATGGTTGATTTCTATACCTCCATCGGGATTCCCAGCGATTTTGCCGAGCTGGGCGTGCGGGAGGCGGACGTCCCCACGCTTATCTCTACAACCCGTCTCACGCCCGAAGGGCTCGTCAGCGGATACTCCAGGCTGACACGGGAGGACTTGGCACATCTCTACCGGATCGGTTTTGGAAAGGAGGATGCCAAAATCTGACCGCCCTTTCCCGGCATCGCCGGATGGAAAGACGCGCGCAAAGCTCTTTGTTTAGGTGCACGCTGATACAATCTGTTCTGCCATATTTTTGAAGGGAGTATTAAGATGAGCAATAAAAAATTCCCATTTAGCAAGCTTTTTGTTCTGCACTGCCTGATGTACTGCGGCTGTACAACGGGAACCTATTATTACAACGCCACCCTGACCACGATCGCCAGCACCATGGACGGCAACGTGATCCTGGCCGGCATGCTGGCCTCCACCTACAGCCTGGTCGCCATGTTCTGCCGCCCGGTCGCCGGCTTTATGAACGAAAAGTTCGGCCGCCGGCGCTCGAACGAGTGGGGCCTTTACGGCACCATCCTTTCCATTCTTCTGATGATCATCGCCAAGGACCTGATGGTGCTGTTCATCGCCCGTGTCCTCGCGGGGATATCCTTCTCGGTCACCTCCGCGGCAAACTATGCCGCCGCCTCCGATCTCGCGCCGGAGGACAACAAGGCGCTTGGCATCGGCTGGTTCCAGAACATGGCGACCTTTGCCTCCTACATCGGGCCGGCCGTGGGCGTCTGGGGCTTAAACCGTTACCTCGCCACCGGCTCCTGGAGCGCATTCTACATCGTCACGCTTTTGACTGCCGTCTATTCCCTCGTGCTGAACTTCTTCATCCGCTATGAGAATAAGCCGGAGTGGAAAGCGAAGATGGCCGCCGCGGCCGAGGCCCGCAAAAATAAACAGGCCGTCCTTGAAGACGGTCCCGTGCTGCCCCCGATGAAGCCGTTTTTGGGTATGACCGTGCCCGCATGGCTACTGATCATCTCCTTGGCGCTCGTCGCGATGGCACAGCAGAGCGTCGGCTCGTTTTTGCTGCTCTCCGGTAAGGAGCGGGGCATCACGGCCCTCGGTTCCTACTTCCTGCTCCAGACCATCGGCATGTTCATCTGCAAGGGCTTCATTGCACCGAAGATCGAAAAGATCGGCGCCATGAAGGTCGTCTCCTTCGCAGTGGCGGTCGCGATCGTATCCTATTTTGTGTTCAGTATAGCCACCTCTGTCGTACCGCTGCTCATCATCGCGCCGTTCTATGGCTGCGTGTGGGGCACCTTCCCGCCGGTCTGCAACACGCTGATCGTCGCTTCGGTCCCGCAGGACCGCAAGGGCTTCGCCTCGGCCATGTACCTGTTCGGCATCGACGTCGGATACGGCATTGGGCCCACCCTGTGGGGAATCGTCATCGCAGCGGTCGGTTATGCGAAGGTCTACTTTGTCGCGCTGTTCCTGCCGATCATCGCAATGGTCCTTTTCGTGATCTACTGGAAAGGCTGGGGCAAGGCGATTTTTGAAGCCACGCAGACCTGGAAGCGGGAAAAGGCCGCAAAGCTGGCCGCTTCCGCAGAGGGCTGAGCCCCTTTACAGCGCAATATAAAGGAAGAGGGTACTTATGGAAATTCAAACGTTTGACCAGTTGATTGCCCGTGTGAAAAGTTCCCGCAGGCAGTTTCGCGTGGCCGTCGCCAATGCGGGCGACGCTCACACGCTCGAAGCGGTCCTCCTCGCCTGCAGGGAAGGGGTCGTCTCCCCCATCCTGGTGGGCGACAGGGCCGAGATCCTGCGCATCTGCAAAGAGCAAAGCGCAAACTTTCCCGCAGAGGACATCGTGGATGCGGCCGGGGCTCCCGAGGCGGCGGCAAAAGCCGTGGAGCTGGTGCGGGAAGGAAAAGCGGACTTTCTGATGAAGGGCAAAATGGACACCGGCGTGCTGCTGAAAGCCGTCGTCAACAAGGAAACCGGCCTTGGCACCGGGAACTTGATGAGCATTTTTCTGCTGGCGCAGCTGCCCAACTACCACAAGCTGGTGGCCGTGGTGGACGGCGGTATGGTCCCCTATCCGACGCTGGAACAGAAAAAGGGGATCATCGAAAATACAGTGGGGGCGCTGCGCGACCTGGGCTATGAATCCCCCAAGGTCGGCGTGCTGGCCTGCATCGAAAAGGTCAACCCCAAGATGCCGGAGACCGTCGAGGCCGACGCCCTCAAGCAGATGAACCGGGCCGGCGAAATCCAAAACTGTATTGTGGAAGGTCCGGTATCCTACGACTGCGCCATGAGCCGCGAGATCGCCGGGCTGAAAGGCTTTGATAGTCCGTGTGCCGGCGACTGCGACGCCCTCATCGCCCCGGACATCCACGCCGGCAACATCCTCACCAAGGCGCTGCACGTCACCGGCGGCGCGGCCACTGCGGGCTTCATTGTCGGTGCGAAATGTCCCATTGTGATGTCCAGCCGGGGCTCTGAGCCCGAGGAAAAATTTATGTCAATCATCCTGGCCGCCGCCGTGGTTCTGGGGCGCGGATGAAACACAGGAAGGAGCGCCGAGATGGCATTTAAAATTCTTGTCCTGAACCTGGGCGGGACGTCTTCAAAATTTTCGATTTACGAGGATGAGCGGCATATCGTAACAAAGTCCATATCCCACTGCGCCGAGGACATGGCCGCCCACCCCCTGTCCAAAGACCAGGTTGCCTACCGCAAGGAGATCGTGCTCGGTTTCCTGCGGGAAAACCACTACCAGGTGGACGATTTCGACACCTTTGTCCTGCGCGCGCCCCCGTTCCCCGCACCCCGGGGCGGCACCTATCTGGTGGAGGGCAGATGCCGGGAGCTTGTCTTGTCCTACTACCACCCGGATGAGAAGCCCATCCACGGCAACCGCTTCGTTCTGCCCCTGATCGACGAGCTGCGCGGCGCGCGCAACGTGCCCGTCTATCTGGTGGACCCCGACATGGTGGACGAATTCTCCGAAGTCGCGCATGTGTCCGGCCTCCCCGGCTATGCGCGCAAGCCCAGCATCCACTACCTGAACCAGAAGGCCATTGCCAGGAAATATGCGCAGGACGTGGGGAGGGCCTATTCCGAGCTGCGGCTGATCATCTGCCACCTGGGCGGAGGGATCAGCATAGGCGCGCATGAATACGGCGTAGCGATCGACAGCAACGAAGGCAGCGAAGGCTGGGGGCCGTTCTCGACCGACCGCGCGGGAACGGTGGCGACGAGCATCATGCTCGAACTCTGCTTCGACAAAGGGCTGACCCGTCAGGAGGTCCATGGGCTGCTGCGCGGAAAGGCCGGGCTGAAAGGGCATCTGGGCACCGACGACCTGCGCGAAGTGGAACGGCGCATCGCTGAGGGCGAGCAAAAGGCCAAGCTGGTGTTTAACGCCCTCGCCTATCAGATTGCCAAGGAGATCGGCTCCTGCTACGCCGCGCTGCGCGGAAAGGTGGATGCGATCATTTTCACCGGCGGCATGTCCAACAGCAAAAAGCTGATCGGCGCCATCGAATCCTATGTGAGCGGTTTCGCGCCGTTTGTCCTCTACCCCGGGGAAAAGGAGCAGGAAGCACTGGCGCTGGGGGCCTACCGCGTGCTCACCGGCGCGGAAGAGCCCATCCGTCTGTGAAGCGCAAAACGATTGATTAGCTTAAGTTGTAATAAGAAAGGGGCAAATGAAGATGGCGAACGAAAAAATTGAAGGCCTGATGCAGAAGGCCAGGGCCGCACAGGCACAGGTTGCCGATTACACCCAGGAACAGGCCGACGACATGGTCCGCGTTGTCGCAAAGAGATGCTGGGCCGAGCGGGAGCGCATTGCGCAGCTTTGCGTGGACGACACCGGCAAGGGGACCTATGAATTCAAGCTGGGCAAGATGGAGAACACGACGGCCTCGGTTTACATGTACCTGAAAGGGAGAAAATCGGTCGGCCTGGTGGAGCACGACGAAAAGAAGAAGCTCTGGAAATACGCAAAGCCGGTCGGGGTGCTCGCCTGCATCACGCCGGTCACCAACCCGGCCGCCACCCCCATCGGCAACGGCCTGAACGTTCTGAAAACCAGGAACGCCATGATTGTCTGCCCGCATCCCGGCGCCAGAAAAGCGACCGGAGATACGGTCGAACTGATGCGCACGGCGCTTCGGGAGAACGGGCATCCGGAGGACCTGGTCCAGGTCGTTCCCGAAAGCACCGTACAGGATGCGGCGGACCTGATGGCGGCGGTCGACCTCATTCTGGCGACCGGGGGCCCGGGCATGGTCAAGGCCGCCTATTCCAGCGGAAAGCCCGCCCTCGGGGTCGGCCAGGGCAATGTGCAGTGCATCCTGGACGAGGACTATGACGACCTGGAGAAGCTGGTCTCGGCAATCGTGCCCAGCCGCATGGTCGACTATGGCATGCCCTGCACCGGCGAGCAGACGGTCCACTGCCCCGCTTCAAAACTCGATGCGCTGATTAAGACCTACGCCTCCATGAAATGCCACTACATCGATGACGAAGCGCAGATTCAGAAGCTGCGCGAGACCTTGTTCGTCGACGGGGCGATCAACCGGGAGATCGTCGGCCAGCCGTCTTATAAAATCGCCAAGATGGCCGGAATCGACATCCCAGAGGATACGACCCTGCTGCTCCTGAAAGTCGGCAAATGTGGCAAAGAGGAAGTCCTGGCCAAGGAGATTCTGGCGCCCATTACCCGCATCTTCCCCTATGATTCGTTTGAAGAGGCAGTCGAGCGGGCAAGGACCAATATGCTGATGGAGGGCGCCGGCCATTCATCCTGCATCTGGAGCAACAATCCGGAGCACGTCGCCTTTGCCGCTTCCCGGATTCCCGCCGGGCGCGTCATGGTGAACCAGCCCGCCACCAACGGCAGCGGCAGGCAGAACAACGGACTCGGGCAGACCGTGTCCCTCGGCTGCGGTTACTGGGGCGGCAACAGCGTCTATCACAATGTCAACTACAAGGATATGCTGAACTACACCATCGTTTCCGAGATCCTCGAGGACCGGAAAGTCCTCACCCCAAAAGAAATCATGGCGGACTGAAGGGTGGCCACAAGGACATATAAAGAGAGCCATCCAGGCTTTGCCTGGATGGCTCTCTTTTTGTAACTCGAATCCGCCCGCCTCGCTTGTAGCTTTGGGAAAAACCCGTACCGGCTGTCCCCCGGCTCACTCTGTCTGTCCATGAGGAAAGCCCCTGCGGATCGGCGCTCTATCTTCCCTCGAGGAAAGCCCCCGCGGATCGGCGCTCTATCTTCCCTCTAAAGTGTGGCGCAGGCTTCCTCTTCCCGCTTTGCTTCCCGTTTTTGCAGCGCGCGCTGCCGGATAATAAAGCCGGTGAGGATAAGCAGGTTGACGGTGAGCATGACCGCCGACAGAGAAAAGATCGAACTCGGGCGCAGCGCGTAGATCACGCCCGAAAGGCTGCTCATCAGGGTGCTCCCGGCCGAGATCATCACGTTCATCACCGCGTAAATCTTCCCGCGGTTCTTGGCCTCCTCCTCGGTCACGCTCGCGACCAGCGAATCAAGGAAGGTCTTGCACATCGCATAGCCCGAGGAATAGACCAGCGCCGCCACACAGGCCAACGTCAGCGAGCCGTGCGGCAGGAAGATCATCAAAAACATATAGGGGATCTGGATGAAGAAGCCGGCGACCAGAGCCCCGCCCATCCCCACGCGGGTGCGGATAAAGTGGTTGATGACCGGGATGACGAGCAGGCAGGTCAGCAGCAACCCGATCGAGTTACAGCCCCCGACCAGGGAGACGGCGGCGGGGTCGATCCCGATCACGTCGGTGAGATAGACGTTGAGATAAAGGCTGAAATGGGTGCTCAAAGGATACATCGCATTATAGATCACGTTGAGCAGGATTGCCGAAAGGATCATCTTCTTGCCCCAAAGGATCTTGAAGCCGCCCAGCGGATTGATGTTCCCAAGGCGCAGCGGCGGATGGCCCGCCGCCAAAATTTCCTGCCCCACCTTGGTTTCGGTATAAAACCGGTTGCGGATGATCATTTCGGTGGCGAAGACGACGATCGCAAAGATCAAAAAGACCTTCTGCGCCGAGATGATCCCGATCCGGGTCACCAGCAGACCGCCAATTGGGGTGATCACGCCGATGGCGGTGTGCAGCATGGTGAGGATGTTGAGGGCGGCGACCCGCTGGTCGTCGTCCGCGTCCTCGACCACCATGAAGTTCCAGGACATATTGGAAATTTGGCTCAGGGAGTTGACGATCTTCCCCAGCGCAAACATCCAAAAGTTGTTTGCGAACAGGAAGATCAGGCAGGAGCCGGGCCAGGCCAGGAGCTCGAAGATGGTGGTCGTCTTCTTGCGCCCGAGGCGGTTGACGATCTCCCCGGCGGAGAGGGCGAAAAGGATGCCGAAGAAGTAGCTGACCGCCACGACCAGCCCGATTTCCCGGTCGGTTACGCCGCAGCCTTTCATATAGAGGCTGAGATAAAATGTATACAGGGTGTTGGCAACGCTGAAAAAGAACTCGAAGATGACACTGATGCGGGTGTTTCCCTCGAGCTTGCGGAAATTTTCTATGAGGGGCAGGTTCTGGACCCTGCGCAGCATCCCCAATTTGACCACCCCTTCCTCTTTGATACCACAAAATAAAACACCACGGCGTATGCGACACGCCATTCTGCCCAGCCGCGATACACCGTGGTGTACTATTTAATTTCTACTTCAGCAACCGGATCTTAGTAGTCCAGTCTTCTGTAGTATCTGCGGATCGCCAGAGGATGTTTGCCGTACTCCTCGAGGTACTTGGAGATTCTCTCGGTCACGTTGGCCATCACGATCGGGCTCATCATGCCTCTGAACTCCTTGCTGATGCCCTTGAGCTCGTAGTCGGCGGTGTCGAACACGGTGACGTTCGCACAGATGGTGTTGACGAAGTTCTCAACACGGTCCATCAGCTTGCGGGCAGCATCCTCGCCCTTGAAGAGGATGACGCTGTCATCTCTGCCGATGACTTCGAGGGTGCCGTGGAAGAAGTCAGCGCCGGAGATGGACTTGGTTCTCATCCACTGCATCTCTTCCATGATGCACATGGCGTAGCAGTAAGCCTCGCCCCAGAGGTTACCGGAACCGACGAGGTACTGGATCGCGTCGTCACGATGCTTCTTGGCATAAGCGTCGGCCGGAGCGTCAGCCTTCTTCTTGACGTCAACCAGCAGCTCAGGCATGGTCTTGAGCTCGGCCATGAACTTGTCATAGTCAGCGAAGTCGCCATGGTTCTTCATGAAACGGCCGGCCAGGGTGTACCAGAAGTACCAGGTGCCGCCCGCCTCTTCGAGGATCAGGTAATCAACGCTCTTCGCAAGCGGGGAACCCTCTTTCTCAACAAAGCCGATGACCTTGGCGCCGACTTCGTGAGCGTAATCAACAGCCTGCACAACCTCTTTGGTGTCGCCGGAAGCGGACTGGATCACAACGATGGAATCCTTGGTGAACTTCTTGTTGCCGACGGTCAGGAACTCAGCCGCATTCTCAACGTACAGGTCCAGGGTGGACATGGACTTGATGATGGACTCAACCTGCCACTCATATGTAATGGTGCCGCCGATGCCGACAAAGAAGATGTTGGAGTAACCCTTCTCGCAGACCTCGTCTACGATCTTCTCGACCTTCGGAATGAACTCAATGGCTTTCTTCTCGTTCGCAAGAAACTTCGCTTCGTCGAATTTGAACATACCTTTTCCTCCTAGTCATTTGTTGCTTATTTCTCGGCCCTCGGGCCGAACTGCCAAACTCAGGCGGGCAAAATCCTTTGCCCGGGGAACAACTGGTATAGTGCTATACCAGTTCTGTCATTATCATACCACACCCCTCCGGGTTATGCAAGGGGTTGCGGTTAAAAATTTTGCCCATTCGCCTCTCCCCTACCTGCAAGCGGGCGGCGTGCCCGAAGGCACACCGCGGCTGCAGGAAAACAGAGATTAACCCTTGACGCTTCCGGCGGTCATACCGCGTACCAGCTGCTTCTGGAAGATCAGGTAAACGATGATCATCGGCAGCGAGGCGACCGTCAGACCGGAGATCAACACGCCCCAGTTGGTGGTCAGCGCGGCGCGCAGGTTCATCAGTCCGACCGGGATGGTCTTGAGCGCGGAGCTCTCGATGAAAACGAGACCGAACATGAACTCGTTCCAGTCGCCCATCGCGGTGAGCAGGGCGCCGGTCGCAATGATCGGCTTGCTCATCGGCAGGATCATCTTATAGAAGATCTGGAAGGAGTTGCACCCGTCGATGTAGGCCGATTCCTCCACCTCGAGCGGCAGGCTCTGGAAATAGGACCAAAGCAGGAAGGTGGTAAACGGAATGTGGAAGGCCGCATAGGGAATGATCAGCGCCCAGCGGGTGTTGTAGAGGCCCAGGATCTGGAGCAGCTTATACAGCGAGATGATGCTGACCTCAGGGGAGAGCATCATGCCGCCCAGCACGCAGGTGAAGAGCAGGGTGTGCAGCTTGAACTTGTACCGGGCAAGCACGAACGCGAGCAGCGCCGAGCACAGCACGGTCAGGAAGGTGGCGACCACCGTGACGATGACACTGTTCATAAAGTAGGTGCCGACGCCCACTTCCCACGCCTTGTAGTAGTTATCCCAGCTGGGGTTCTGAGGCATCTTGAAAGGACTGAGCATGAGCTGCTGGTTGTCCTTGAAGCCGCTGAGAATCATCCAGATCAGAGGATATAAAACCGTGAGGCCATAAAGAGTGATCGGGATCAGGATCAGAAAGCGAATAACTTTTCCCTTGACGTCCTTCATGTTATGCCGCCTCCTTTACTTTTTTTACCTTGGGTGCCTTCGGTTCCTTGGGCCCCTGGTTGATCTTCATCTGAACCAAGGTGAGAACCAGCAGAATCAGGAAGGTTAGCGTTGCAATGGCAGCCGCATAGCCCATTTCATCGTTACGGAAGCCCGCCTTGTACAGGTAGGCCGCCAGAACCTCGGTCGCATGGCCAGGGCCGCCGCCGGTCATAACATAGACCTCGCCGAAGACCTTGAACGCGCCGATGATGGTGGTGACCACCGTCACCAGCACGGTGTCGGTGACCTGCGGAACGATGATGTAGAAGAAGTTGGTAAAGGGATTGACGCCGTCGATTCTGGCGGACTCAAAGATGTCCTCCGGAATCTTCTGGATGGCAATGATGAACAACAGCATGATATAACCGATGTTCTGCCACTGGGAAACAAATATGACGGAACCCATCGCCGTACTGGCGCCGCCCAGCCAATCGCGTGCGAGGCTGCCCAGCCCGATGGCCTTTAAGAAGGGATTGACGACACCCATGGTCGGGCTGTAGAGGAACTGCCACAGAAGGCCGATGACGGTGATGGAAATTACTGACGGAATAAAATAGAGGGTGCGGAAGAACGGCTGGAATTTGCGCATCTTGGTGCTCTCAAACACCGCCGCAAGGACCAGGCCCAGACCGCACTGACAAATAACGGACACGATTGCATACCAGGTATTGTTCTTGAGAGAAATCAGGATGTTCTCATCCGAGAACATTTTTACGTAGTTTTCCAGACCGATGAAGACTTTCCCATCGGAAAACGCACTCCAACGATACAGGCTGTAGACAAAGTTCAGAATAATCGGAAAGAAGACAAACACGGTCATCAATATGAATGCCGGCAATATGTAAAGTAGCATCCCCCGCTTATCTTTATACACCCATACTCAATCCTTTCAAACCGCATAATCCTTATCGGTTAGTGAAATCAGGGGGATCGGAGAGGGGCCGCGCAGGACCCCTCTCCGCCCACTTGCTTGCGTAGGAACTAGTGCTTAAAGCTTACAGCTGGCCAGCTTCCGCAAGGCCCTTGACCTCGGCGGCCATCTCCTGAACCTTCTTCATGAGCTCTTCAGGAGTGATGGTGCCGTTGAGGATCTCCTGCAGGCCAGGCAGCCACACGTCGGAAATCTTGGCATTGATGTCGGTGTCGAGCCAGAGGGCCATACCGTCGGCCTCTTCCAGTCTCTTCATACCTTCCATGATGTAGGTCGGGGCAACGCTCTCATTGGTAGCACCAATCACCGGGCTCGGCCAGGCAAGGGTCTTGACCATGAACTCCTGGTTCTCCATGTTGGTGATGTACTTGAGGAACTTGATGGCCTCTTCCGGAATGGTGGAGGTGGAGGAAACCATGAAGCCGTCCGGAGCGCCGGTGATGTAGTTCGCCTCGCCCTTCAGGTCGGTGACGGTCGGCAGCGGGAAGAAGCCCCACTCGTCGTTCAGACCGGTCTGGTTGGCCTCATCGCACTGTTTGAACTCCTCGATCTCGGCGTAGAACATCGCCTCGGTGCCGGCAGCCCAGGTCTGACGGGCCTGGTCATGGGACTTGGAGTTCGGGAACTCGTTGAAATAGGGGCCAAGGTCAGCAAACAGCTGGAGAGCCGTCACATAACCGGGATCGGTGAACTCGCCGGTCTCCGCGGTGTAGTCCTTCATACGGACGTCCTGCGGAACGCACTGCTGGTTCAGGCCGGTGATGTAGTGGCAGGCCGCCCACGGATACTGGTCGCCGAAGGAGATCGGGGTGACGCCGTTGTCCTTGAGGGTCTTGCAGACGTTCATGAACTCGTCCCAGGTGGTCGGAGCGGTCAGCCCGTACTGATCAAAGATGGACTTGTGGTAGATCATGTACTTCGGGTCGATACGCAGCGGGATACCGTAGTTCTTGCCGTCCTTCGCGAAGGGCTCAAGACCAGCGGACATGAAGGAGTTTTTCCACTCGCTGTCGTTCTCTTCCAGAGCGGGGGTCAGATCATACGCGGCGTTGGCGGCGATGAACTTGTTGGCGAACTCGCCGGACCAGGAGAAGAAGATGTCCGGGCGGTCGTTGGAGCCCATCAGAACACGCAGCTTATCCTTGATCGGCTCGTCGCCGACAGCCTCGTCAACGATATCGATGTTCGGGTTCGCTTCCTCATAGTTGGCGATCACAACATCAAAGAACGGGCCCTTGGTCTCAGGATCCGGCCACTTGTGCAGGAGCTTGAGCTGAACCTTGTCCCCGGTCGGGGTCGCTTCGCCGGCGTCGCTGCTGGCGGGGGCGCTGTCGCCACCCTCGGGAGCCGCAGAGCTGGTGGTGTTGGAGCCGCTGCCGCAGCCTACGAAGCTAAGTGCCAGCGCGCTGGCGAGCAGCAGGCTGACGATTTTGCGAGACTTACTCATTTTTTTACCTCCATTTTGTATATTTTGACCTCCCCGGTCCCTATGGCCGGATTGGACAAAAACGATTGAAATTGGCGAGCGTCTTATTTGATATCTGTCTCATACCCGAAGGTGCCGCTCACCAGGCAGTTCTTCGCGGCGAACTCGGCCGCGTTCTCCATGCTCTCCCCGATCGCCTCGCCGTCATAGATCCCCACGAAATACCGGGCGATGAAGCTGTCCCCCGCCCCCATGGTGTCCACGATGTTCTCGACCGGATAGATCCCCTGCTGATAAAACTTCCTGCTCTCCACGTCGTAGAGCATCGAGCCGCGCGAGCCCATGGTCATCAGAACCTGCTTGGGGCCGTGGGTGCCGACGCCCTCCATGAGGACCTTGAGCTCCTCCTCCTTGGCGCTGCCGCCCGAAAAGATCGCATAGGTCACATACGGCAGGGTTCGCTTGAGGTTGTTCCAATGCGGCTTGTCCGAATAGTCGTAAGCGATGGGCACGCCGATCTTATGCAGCTCGGGGAGCTTTTCGTCCAACCCGCTGTAGCAGCTGGTGTGGATCAGGTTGAAGCCCGCCATGTACTTCTTAAGCTCCTCGGTGATCTCGATGTCATGGGAAACCCCGTCGATCCCGCCGATGAACACCCGGTCCGAATCGACCAGGGTGACGTCCGCGTAGGCGGTCTCCCCTTCCTTGATTTTGACGTGGGAGACGTCCAGCCCTTCCCTTTTGAGGGAATCCACGATGTGGCTGCCCGCGTAATCGGTGCCCACCGTCCCTATGTAAGCCGCTTCGGCCCGCCCGGTCTTGTGGGCCAGCACCGGAACGTTCACCGCATTGCCGCCCGGATACATCTTTTTCTTGTAAAGATACCGGTCGACCACGTTGTCGCCGATCCCAACAATTTTCAGCATTTTTGCCATACCTCCTCATCGGCATGCGCCAATGGATTGTGGTATATTTCCATACCAGTGCTCGTTTATTATAGCACAGGAGTTTTGGCTAATTAAGACATTTTTCATAAATGTCCCATATCTTTTTTGTTAATTTTCTCTCTACCAGTTTTTTGGAGAAGTGAAAATATCCAAAGAATCGTTTTGCTTTCGTGCAATATATATGCTATAATGCATATTGGACTGTTCCGAAACCCGCATAAATTGCGGGATTACATACTGGAAACCGTTGGTGAGAATATTGAAAAACAAATATACTCTGACGAGTGAGAATTCGATCGACAAGCTAATGGAGTACATCGACATCCATCATCTGCCCCCCCGCGAGCGGCTGCCCTCCGAGCGCAAGCTCAGCGAGCTGCTGGGCGTCAGCCGCCCCGCGCTGCATCAGGCGATCTTCGAGCTGATCAACCTCGGGGTGCTCGCGCAGACCCCCAGCGACGAAATCATCATCGCTGAGCCCAAAGTGCTGCGCAACATGTGGAAGATGCGCTCCTTTACCAAGACTATGCGGGCCCTCGGCCTCACTCCGAAGAACAAGGTGATCTACGCGGGGATGACCGAGGCGACCAAGGAGGAGGCTTCGGCGCTCAACCTGACGCTCGGCTCGCCGGTTTTCCGGCTGCACCGGCTGCGCTGCCTGGACGGCACGCCGATGGTCATCGAGGTAGCCGCCTTGCCGGCCAAGCTCTTCCCCAGGCTGCTGGAGCACGATTTCTCCAGAGCCTCGCTCTACAGCGTGCTCGAGGAGGAATACGGCACCATCCCGCTGACCCAGGAGCAGGAGTTTTTGATCGACTTCCCGAACCCCGCCGACATGCAGCTGCTGGGGATCGACGCCAAGGAGCCGCTGATCGTCCAGCTCGGGCGCACCGCGGACCAGAACGGCGTGATCATCGAATACTCGGTTTCCAAGACGCTCGGCTCACGGTTCGAGTTCGAGAGTATCTCCGTCATTGAATAGCGAGGGGGTGGAACGACATGCAGAACAATACGCCGATTTACAGCCAGCTGGAAAAGCTGATCAAGGATAAGATCCTTTCGGGCGAATACAAGTTTGGGGAGGCCATCCCCTCGGAGCGCAAGCTGGCCGAAACCTATGGCATCAACCGCATGACGGTGCGCAGTGCGATCAACAACCTGGAAAACCAGGGGTACATCGTCAAAGTGCACGGCAAGGGCAACTTCGTCTCCAGCCCCAAGTTCAAACAGAGCTTTGTCGAGGGGTGGGGCTTCACCTCCCTGCTGCGCGAGCGGGGGATCGAGCACAAGGACAAGCTGATCTTCTCCGGCGTGGAGGAGGCCAACTACCAGCTTTCCAAAATCTTCGGCGTTGAGCGGCGCACCCCGCTGTTTCGCATCGTGCGCCTGCGCCTGGGCGACGACGAGCCGCTCAGGCTGGAAGACACCTACGTGCCCTACGACCTCTTCCCCGGGATCGAGTCGATCGACTATTCGGTGACCTCGCTCTACGACGTATTCCAGGCCAACGGGATCACCCTCAAGGAGTTCCGGCAGGTCCTTTCCTCCTATCTGATCCACGACTTCAAGGCGCGCCTGCTCGATTTGGAGGACGATTACCCGGTCTACCGGGTGACCTGCCAGACGATGGACCAGAGCGACCGCGTGGTGGAGTACACCGTCTCCTTAATCAACCCGCAAAAGACCATTATTACCACCAGCTTAAAATAAGGATACAGGAACCGGCCCGTCGAAACTTGTCCGACGGGCCGGTTTTTTCTTTTTCGACAGGATGTTTTTACATGATGGGGCGCCGGGGCGAAACGCGGCTTTCAGCGCAGCTTGAAGCGGTAGCCGGCGTTTTTCAGGGCGCTGCAAATCTCCGCGATATGGTTCTGGTCCCGCGTCTCCATGACGATATGTAAAAAGCAGGAGTTGATGTCCATATTTTCGTCCGCCCGGTCATGGTGCACGGCGACCACGTTGCCGCCCAGGGAGGCGATGATGTCCGACACGCCCTTGAGCTGGCCGGGCTTGTCCACCAGCTCGATGGTCAGCTCGGCGCTGCGCCCGGTTTTGAGCAGGCCCCGGCTGATCACCCTTGAAAGGATGGTCACGTCGATATTGCCCCCCGACACCAGGCAGACGGCGTTCTTGCCCTTGATGTCCACCTTATCAAACATCGCCGCGGCGACCGAGACCGCGCCCGCCCCCTCGGCGATCAGCTTCTGCTGCTCGATCAGAGCCAGGATGGCGGTGGAAATCTCATCGTCGGTGACGGTGACGATCTCGTCGACGTACTGCTCGCACAGCTCATAGGTCAGCTCCCCCGGCCGCTTGACCGCGATCCCGTCCGCGACGGTGGAGACCGAATCCAGCGCCAGCGGCCCATGCTCCTGGTGGGAGCGGTACATCGAGGGCGCGCCGGCGGCCTGCACGCCGTAGACCTTGCAGCGCGGATTGAGGGATTTGATGGCGAAGGCTATCCCGCTGATCAGCCCGCCGCCCCCGATCGGGACAATCACGCAGTCGATCTCCGGCAGCTGGTCGAGCAGCTCCAGGCCGATGGTCCCCTGCCCGGCGATCACATCCAGGTCGTCGAAGGGGTGGATAAAGGTGCTCCCGGTCTCCTTCTGCAGCTCCCGGGCGCGGTTGTAGGCGTCGTCGTAGACTCCGGGCACCAGCACCACCTCGGCGCCGTAGCGCTTGGAGGCCTCCACCTTGGAGATCGGCGCGCCGTCCGGCACGCAGATGAGCGATTTGATCCCGTTGCGGCTGGCGGCCAGCGCGACCCCCTGGGCATGGTTGCCCGCCGAGCAGGCGATCACGCCGTTTTTACGCTCCTCCTCGGTGAGCTGGGATATCTTATAATAGGCCCCGCGCACCTTGAACGAGCCGGTCAGCTGCAAATTCTCCGTTTGAGGTAGACATTGGAGAGCGGATTGATGTTCGGCGCCGGAATGAGGTCGGTGGTGCGCACCACGTTTTTGAGGACATAGGAAGCCTGGTAGATTCTGTCGAGCGTCAGCATGATCGTGGTCTCCTTCTTATAATGTTTCCTCACTTGCCGCGCCGCGCTCCATCGCGGTGCGCCCGGTGCGGATAATTTTGAGGATGCCGTGGGGGCGCAACAGCTCGATGAACGAGTTGAGGGTATGGGTATCCCCGGCGAGCTCGAGGATCAGGGTATTCTGCGAAACATCCAGGATGCTGGCTTTGAACATGTTCGCGATGTTGACGATCGCGTCGATCTCCCCGGCGTTGCCGCCCACTTTCAAGAGCAGGTACTCCCGGATGACCGAATCCTCTTTCTCCAGCACCCTGACGCCGATGACGTCGTAGAGCTTGCCCAGCTGCTTGTCCACCTGGCGGATGATCCGCTCGTCCCCGCGCACCACGATGATGATCTGCGAGACGCCGGGATCCTCGGTCTGGGCGGCGACGATGCTCATAATGTTGTAGCAGCGGCGGCTGAAGAGCCCCGAAATGCGCAGCAGCACCCCGGTATGGTTGCGCGCGAGCACCGAGACAACGTATTCCTTTTCATTGGTTTCCATATGCTGACCTCCTACATTTCCAGGATGATGTCCTCGACCGGCGCGCCGGCGGGGACCATGGGCAGGACGTTCTGGTCCATGTCGATCAGGCAGTTGACCAGCACCGGACCCTTCTCCCCGAGCGCCTGGCGCAGCACCGGTTCGATCTGTGCGCGCTCTGCGATGGTATAGGCAGGCACGCCGTAGGCCTTGGCGAGCAGCTCGTAATCCACCGGCTTTTCCAGGGTGGTGTGGGAGAAGCGGTTTTCATAAAAGAGCTTCTGCCACTGGCGCACCATCCCCAGCACGCCGTTGTTGAGGATCAGCTCGATAAGCGGAATGTTGTACCGCGCGGCGGTGGAAAGCTCGTTGGCGTTCATCAAAAAGCTGCCGTCCCCCGCGATGTTGACCACTTGCTTCCCGGGGTTTGCGAGCTGCGCGCCCATCGCGGCGCCCAGGCCAAAGCCCATGGTGCCGAGCCCTCCCGAGGTGATGAACTGCCGGGGCCGGCGAAAGCGGTAAAACTGCGCCGCCCACATTTGATGCTGTCCCACCTCGGTGGTCAGGATGGCCTCCGAACCGGTCAGCGCATCCAGCGTCTCAAGCAGCTCCTTGGGGGTGACGGCGTCCGGGTGCGGCGCGCTCTGGACGAGGGGATATTCCCGCTGCCACCGGGTGATCCGTGCCATCCAGTCCCCATGCTCCCGCTGCGGGAGCGCCGGGAGCAGCGCGGCGAGGATTTCCCTGGCGTTCCCCCGCAGGCGCAAAGCGGCGTCCACATTCTTGCCGAATTCGGCCGTGTCGATGTCGATATGCAAAACCTTGCAGTTTTTGGCGAACAGCCCCGCGTTGCAGGTCACCCGGTCGGAAAAGCGGGTGCCGATGGCCACGAGCAGGTCGCACTCGTGCAGCGCCAGCGCCGCCGTCTTGGTGCCGTGCATGCCGAGCATCCCGACGTAGCGCCCGTCGTATTGGTCATACCCTCCCTGGCACATCAGCGAGCAGGCCACCGGCGCGTCGAGCGCCGCCGCCAGGCGGTGAAGCTCCCCGGCCGCCTCGGACAGGATCACCCCACCCCCCGCGTAGATGAAGGGGCGCTCGCTATGCATGAGCAGCTCGAGCGCCGCTTTCATGCGCCGCTCGCTCGGCATGGGGGTATCCTCGGGCGGGAGGGGCTCCCGCCCCGTGTATTCGCACTCGGCGGCGGTGACGTCCTTGGGGATGTCGATCAGCACCGGGCCCTTGCGCCCGCTCTGGGCGATGGCGAAGGCCTCGCGCACGGTGTCCGCCAGATCCCCGACCTCGCGCACCAGGAAATTGTGCTTGGTGACGGGCATGGTGATCCCGGTAATGTCCACCTCCTGGAAGCTGTCCAGCCCCAGCAGGGGCCGTGCTACGTTCCCGGTGATGGCGACCATCGGCACCGAATCCATATAGGCGGTGGCAAGGCCGGTGACCAGGTTGGTAGCGCCGGGGCCGGAGGTGGCGATACATACCCCCGTCTTGCCGCTCGAACGCGCGTAACCGTCCGCGGCGTGGGCCGCACCCTGTTCATGCGCGGTGCGGATGTGGCGAATCCGGTCGGCGTACTGGTAGAGCGCGTCGTAGATGTTGAGCACCGCGCCGCCCGGATAGCCGAACACCGTGTCGACCTGCTGCTCGAGCAGGCATTCCAGCAAGATTTCTGCGCCGGTGAGCTTCATATGAATAAGCCTCCTTATTTGATGCAATATAAAAAGCCTTCGTCTCATTTAGAGACGAAGGCTGATCCTCCGTGGTACCACTCTAATTCACCGTCCTCCCGAAAGGGAGAACGATCTCTTAGTCGCGCATCCAACAATGCGCTCCCCAGATAACGGCGGGGTACCGGATCTGCTTACTCCAAAGCCTGTTTCAGCTGTCTGCTCCAGGGTGATTTCACAGCGGCTCCCGTCGCCGCCTCGCACCGGCCGGCGGCTCTCTGAAAACGGGTGTATGCCCCTGCGGCGTCCCTATCGTCGCATTTTCATATTGTTGTATATTTTATTCTTAGTCCGGCGGTTTGTCAAGAATTTTTTTCATCCAGCACAATGGGGACGAATTCCTCAAGCGCATGGATCTGGTAAGTCACCGGCAGTCCCGGCGCCCGGTGCCTCCCAAAATTCAGCCAGCAGGTGGCGATGCCATAATCCACCCCGCCCCTCATGTCCGAGGTCAGCGAATCCCCCAATATGATCACCCGCTCGCGCGGCGGGCGGCCGAGCCTCGCAAACACCCTGTCAAAATAGGCGGCCTGGGGCTTTTGCGCGCCCAGGTCCTCTGAAACGAAGAGGTCGTGGATAAAGGGGGCGATGGACGAGCGCCTCAGGCGCCCGCGCTGCACCCGGGACACCCCGTTGGTGGCAAGGCACAGGCGGCAGCAGCCATGCAGCCGCTCGCAGAGCTCCTGCGCGCCCGGCAGCAGGAACGCCCCCTTTTTGAGCTCGTCGAGATACTCTTTATTAAAGCGCCGCGGCTCTTCGCCGATCCCCATCTCTTCAAAATAGAGGGAAAAGCGCAGCCGCAGCAGCTCCTCTTTTTGCAGCTCCCCGCGCTCGAAACGCCGCCAGAGACCCTCGTTGATCTCCCGGTAGACGGCGAGGTGCCGCTCCCCGGGCACGATCCCCCTTGCACGCAGCGCGGCAAACAGCGCCTCCCGCTCGGCGCGCTCAAAGTCGAACAGGGTCCCGTCCGCATCCAGCAGCAAAATGTCGTATCGTGGCATCCAAATTTCCCCCTTAAATGTCTTTTATTATATCACAGGAAGCACGAATTTGCTTTCAACAGGCCGGATTTTATTGTATAATGGCTATAAATTGGCTATTATGCAATTGATTTGTGGGAGGAAGGGCTTTGAAAAAATATGTCGTTGCCCTGGACCAGGGCACTACCAGCTCGCGGGCAATCGTCTTCGATAAGCAGCAGCATATCGTCGGGGTCGCCCAGAAGGAATTCATGCAGCTCTATCCCAAGGCCGGATACGTCGAGCACGACCCGATGGAGATCTATGCCTCCCAATACGGGGTGCTCATGGAGGTGCTCGCCGGCAGCGGGATCGAGCCGCAGGAGATTGCCGCCATCGGGATCACCAACCAGCGCGAGACCACCATCCTGTGGGACCGCAAAACCGGGCGCCCGGTCTACAACGCCATCGTCTGGCAGTGCCGGCGCACCGCGGCGATCTGCGAGGAGCTGAAAGCACAGGGCCTCGGCGGCTATGTGCAGGAGACCACCGGCCTGGTGATCGACGCCTATTTCTCCGCCACCAAGATCAAATGGATTCTCGACAACGTCCCCGGCGCGCGGGAAAAGGCGCGCCAGGGCGAGCTGCTCTTCGGCACGGTGGACAGCTGGCTGATCTACAAGCTCACCGGCGGCAAGGTACATATCACCGACTACACCAACGCTTCGCGCACCATGCTCTACGACATCAACAAGCTCTGCTGGGACCGGCGGCTGCTCGACGTTTTGGACATCCCCGCCTGTATCTTGCCCGAGGTGCGCCCCTCGAGCGAGGTCTACGGCACGGTGAACATCTCGGGTGTGGAAATCCCCATCGCCGGGATCGCCGGGGACCAGCAGGCCGCCCTGTTCGGCCAGACCTGCTTCGAGGAAGGGGAATGTAAAAACACCTACGGCACCGGCTGCTTCCTATTGATGAACACGGGGCATAAGCCCTGCCAAAGCCGGCACGGGCTGGTTTCCACCATCGCCGCCAGCGTCTCGGGCGGGGTGCAGTACGCGGTGGAGGGCAGCGTCTTCGTCGGGGGCGCGGTGATCCAGTGGCTGCGCGACGAGCTGAGGCTGATCACTGATTCGGCCGATTCGGAATACTTCGGCGGCAAGGTCAGGGACAACGGCGGGGTCTACATCGTCCCGGCCTTCACGGGGCTGGGCGCGCCGCACTGGGATATGTACGCGCGCGGGGCAATCTTCGGGCTGACCCGCGGGACCGGGCGGGACCACATTGTGCGCGCGGCGCTCGAGTCGATCGCCTATCAATCCAAGGACGTGCTCGACGCCATCGAGGCGGACACCGGGATCGCGGTGCGCGAGCTGCGCGTCGACGGCGGGGCGAGCGTCAACAACCTGCTCATGCAGTTCCAATCCGACATTCTGGACAGGCCCGTCTGCCGCCCGAAGGTGCGGGAGACCACTGCCCTGGGGGCCTCATATCTCGCCGGGCTGGCGGTCGGCTTCTGGAAGGACCTCGAAGAAATCCGCGCCCAATGGGCTCCCGAGCGGGTCTACACCCCCGGCATGCCCGCCGAAACCCGGCAGCGGCTCATGCGCGGCTGGAGCAAGGCGGTCAGCCGGGCAAAGGACTGGGAGGAAGAATAGCTTCGCTGAACGCTTGGTCGTAAAAGGGCCGGGAGGGGGATAACCCCCTCCCGGTCCTTTTTATTTAAGTGCATCCACCGAAAAGGGAGCCCCGTGCCCGGGGTATATCCTCACCGGCGACAGAAAGCTCATGAGCGCGTCCCCGGCCAGCAGCCTTTCCAGCTTGTGCAGACTCCCCGGCAGGCCGGTGTCCACCGGCACCGAGCCCCGCCCGCCCAGGAGCAGGCAGCAGTTCACCGTCCCGCAGCGGATGGCTCTGACCCGGGTCATGGGCGCTCCCTTGCCTGATAGAGCAGCGCGTTGCAGATGGCGGCCGCCACGTTGCTGCCCCCCTTGCGCCCGCGCGCGACGATCTGCGGCACCGGGAGCGAGAGCAGCAGCTCCTTGGACTGGACCACGTTGACAAACCCGACCGGCACCCCAATGACCAGCTCGGGGCGCACCTTACCCTCCCCGATCAGCTCGCAGAGCCTGACCAGGGCGGTGGGGGCATTGCCGATGGCAAAGATCAGCGGGCGGCAAAGCCCCGCCGCCTTGTCCATGCAGGCGCTCGCGCGGGTGGTGCCCGCCCGCCCCGCCGCCTCCCGGATGTCCGGGTCGCTCATGAAGCAGAAGACCTCCCCCCCGCAGCGCGCGAGGGACTGCTTATTGACCCCCGCCTTTGCCATCTGGGTATCGGTCACGATGGACGCGCCGCTTCGCAGCGCGGCGATCCCCCGCTCGACGGCTTCCCGCGAAAAGACGAGGTTTTCGGCGTAGTCGAAGTCCGCCGTGGTGTGGATGACGCGCTGTACCACCGAACGCTCGATCCCCTGCGGCAGCCGGGGCCCGGCCTCCCGCTCAATGATTTCAAAGCTGCGCCGCTCGATGTCGCCGGGGGCTACATGCTCCAGTTTGATGTCCACAATCCGTCAGCACTCCTGTCTATGCACACGGCCCTGCCCGGGGCCGTGTATAGAAATTTTTCAGCTCAACATGCCGCCCTTGGGCAGGGAATCGACATAGGCCTGCATCTCCTCCTTGGAGGAAATGGTGTGGGTATAGTTGATAACCGCCTGCTTTTGCGCGGGGGTCAGCGAGGCGAAGAAGTTCATCGCCTCGATGTTCTGTGCCAGGGCCATGCCCAGTCCCATCGGGATTTCGGGGGCGTTGGTAAAGTTTTTCTCCATAGGTATCATCCTTCCTTTCGGTGGTATTCTTGCCGCCGAAGGAAGCGTTTAGTCAGATCCCCGCCTCGATGATCCGGTAGATTTCGTCCATCCTTACATTTTCCCGGATCCCCTGTGCAAGCAGGTCGTACTGCCGTTGGCGGTAGCGCTGCGGGTCGAAGTCCGCAAAGTCCCCCGCCTGCAATCCCTTACGCGCACACAGGCAGCCGATCAGCGCCTCGATCGCCTGGGCGCTGTCAAAAATCCCGTGCAGGTAGCTGCCGTAGACGTTTCCCCGGCAGCAGCCGTCCGGCTTTTTCTGCTCCTGCCCCAGCAGGGAAATCTCGCAGAGCGCCCCGTCCGCAAGGAGAGTGGTCTCCCCCATGTGGATTTCATAGCCCTCGACTTCCTTGCCGCCGAGATCAGCCAGCGCGCCGCTCGGCGGCAAGAACCGTCCACACACGCGGGTGCGGGTCTTCTCCCCAGTGAAGACGGTTTCCACCGGAAGCAGGCCCATCCCCGCGAGGGCACCGCCGTGCTCGATCCCCTGCGGGTCGCGCAGTGTTTGGCCGAGCATCTGGTACCCGCCGCAGATGCCGAAGACGATCCCGCCCGCTGCCGCGTACTTCTTGATTTGTGCCTCCAGCCCGCACTGGCGCAGCCAGAGCAGGTCGTCCATAGTGTTCTTGCTTCCCGGCAAAAAGAGAATGTCCGGGCTCCCGAACTCCCGCGGCGAGGAAAGGTAGCGCACTGAAACCCCGGGCAGGCTGGACAGGAGGTTAAAATCGGTGAAGTTCGAGATGCGCGGCAGCCTAATTACGGCGATGTCGATCGCACCGGCTTTCCCCCGCGAAAAACGCTCGGAGAGGCTGTCCTCGTCGTCGATGTCCACCTGCAAATAGGGGATCACCCCCTGTACCGGCACCCCGGCGCGCGCTTCGAGCATGCGCAGCCCCGGCTCCAGGATCGCCCGGTCGCCCCGGAATTTGTTGATCAGCAACCCCTTGACAAGGCTGCGCTCATCCTCCTTTAGCAGGAGCAGCGTCCCGTAGAGCGAGGCGAACACCCCGCCGCGGTCGATGTCTCCGCAGAGCAGCACCGGGGCTCCGGCCATTTTGGCCATCCCCATGTTGACGATGTCGTGCTCGCGCAGGTTGATTTCCGCCGGGCTGCCCGCCCCTTCGAGGACGATGACATCGTACTCGGCCTCGAGCTTTTCATAGGCGCGCTTGATGTGCGGCACGAGCTCTGTCTTGCGGCGGTAGTACTCCTGCGCCGGCATGACGCCCCACACCTCGCCGTCCACAATCACCTGTGAGCCGGTGTCGCTCTGAGGCTTTAACAGGATCGGGTTCATCGCAACGTCCGGCTCGATCCCGGCCGCCTCGGCCTGCACCACCTGGGCGCGGCCCATCTCCAGGCCCTCGCGGGTGATAAAGGAGTTGAGCGCCATGTTCTGGGACTTGAAGGGGGCGACGCGGTAGCCGTCCTGCCGCAAAATCCGGCAGAGCCCCGCTGCAATCAGGCTCTTGCCCGCGTTGCTGGCCGTGCCCTGGATCATAATCGCTTTTGCCATTTGGATCATCATTCCTCTCTGGACGTTTCGTCGTGCGCGATTGACGCCGGCGGCAAAGTTTCTCCTCTCAGCAGGCCGACCGCCGCCGTCCCCGGCAGAGTGCCGAGATCCCCGCGGCGGTGGGGCGAGCGAAGCCAGAAGGGCTGCGCCCCCCGCTCATGGCGGCCGGTCTGGGAATTGGTTCCGTGATCCCCACAGACCAGCAGGCTGTCCTCCGCTCCCAACGCGGCGTACAGCGGGGCGAGGAGCTCCCGCTCCACCCGGGACAAAAACCGCGCCTTTCCCACCGGGTCGCGGCGGTGCGCGCACTCGTCGGCACCGTTGAGATGGAGCAGCAGGAAGTCATGATCCCACATATTTCGCGCGGCGCGCAGCTTTCCCGCAAGGTCGGTGTCCCAGTCGGCCGTGGCGCCGGGGAGGGAGGGGCAATCGATCTCCATCGCCGCACAAATTCCCCGCACAATCCCCGCCGCGCAGACGCCGCCCGCCCGCAGCCCGTGCAGTTCCATAAACGCCGGCAGCCGCCCCTTCACAGCCCCGCCCCAGGGTAGCAGGAGGTAACGCCTGTCCTCCCGCGCGAGAGGTGCGAGGAGCTCGCCGCTTTTTCGGATCAGGCCGCGCAGGAGCGCCGCCTCTTCCCTTCCCCTTGGCAGCAGCGCCGCCAGCGGCTTCCCGAGATTCTGATGCGGCAGCGGAAGGCTCAGCCGCCCCATCCATCCGGCGCGCCCCGGCAGGCAGACCAGCCCCCGGTAGTCCCCGGCGGGGAAGTAGGAGCAGCCGCCTGCTTCGAGCGCGCGCAGCAGCCGTGCGGCCTCGCAGAGCTCTTCGGCGCTCAGGCCCGCGCCCACCGCAGAAAGAAGCTCGCCGCTCGCTGACACGGCCGCGAGGCTCACGCGCAGCCAGAGGTCCCCCTCCCGCACCGGCAACCCGAGCGCCATCGCTTCAAGGCAGGCGCGCCCATCGGGAATCCGCTGCGCTTCCACGCCCAACAACGTAAGGATGCACCCCATGCTGTCCGGTTCCCGCCCCGGAGGACAGGTGTCAAAGAAGCCGTGGGCTCCGTGGGCCCGCATGTCGCGAAGGGTTGCGCTCCCGGCCACCTGCAGCGGCGTTTTATAGCCGAGCTGCGGGGCCGGCACGTCGCAGAGCCCGTCGAGGATCAGTAAAACTTTCATCGCACGCAGTCCCGCAGCGCCGCCAGCAGCAAGCTGTTTTCCCTTCTCGTGCGCACCGCGACCCGGTAGTAACGCCCATCCAGCCCGGGATAGTTTTTGCAGCTGCGGATCAGGATGTTTTCCCGCTCCAGCTTCCCGCGCAGGCCGGCAACCGGCGAGCGAAAGAAGATATAGTTCGCCCGCGAACCCATCACCCCGAACCCCAACGCAAGGAGCCCCCGGCGCAAATATTCCCGCTCGCTCCGGATCAACGCGGCGCTCTCCTTTAAATATTCGTGCTCCCGCAGCGCCTGGACCCCTGCCAGCTGGGCGGGTACCGAAACGCTCCAGGGCTGGCCGCATTCGGCCATGCGCTCCAGCAGCGCGCCGTCGGAGCACAGGCAGTAGCCCAGCCGCAGCCCGGCCATGGCATAGATTTTGGTGAAGGCGCGCAGGATCAACAGATGCCGGCTTTCCCCGAGCTGCGCGCGCAGGGTGTGCCGTCCGGGCTCGTCGAGGAAATCAACGAAGCATTCGTCGGCCGCGAGCAGAATCCCGTTTTGCCCGCAGCGCAGAAGGATTTCCTCCATCAGCCCGGGGTCCGCCACCTGCCCGGTGGGGTTGTTGGGGTTGCAGAGGAATACGAGGTCAAGTCCCGGCGTCAGCCGCTCCAAAATCGTTTCGGTCAGGCAAAACTCGTCCGCCTCTTTGAGGTAGTGGCGCTCCACCTCGCAGCCAACGGCGCGCAGGGCTTGCTCATACTCGGCGAAGGTGGGCGCCAGGATCAGTGCCCGATGGGGACGCAGCGCCTGGCAGAGGCGGAAAATAAGGTCCGCCGCCCCGTTGCCGCAGAGCACTATTTCTTTCGGCACGCCCTCGTGCGCCGCGATGGCGGCGCAAAGCTCCCGGCAGAGCGGGTCGGGGTAGCACGCGCATGCGTCCGCCGATTCGGCCAGCACCCGCCTGACCCCTTCGGGCAGCCCCAGGGGATTGAGGTTGGCGGAAAAATCGAGGATTTCCCCTTGCATGCGCGCGCGCGCCGAGTAAATATCCCCTCCGTGTATCAGCTCCATTGGGATCGCCGCCTCCTTTTATAATGCCAGCCGCCAAAGGCCCAGCAGAATTAGCGCGAGGGCCGAAGCCACCCACATCAGCCGGTTGGCCGCCGCGATGTCTTGAGGGTCGATGGGGCGGGTATCGTCCCCCAGAGAGGACTTGTGGTGCACCACTCCGAAGTAGGTGGCATCCCCGCCCAGGCGCACCCCCAGCGCCCCGGCACAGGCGGCCTCGGTCTGGGCGCTGTTGGGGCTGGGGTGCTTTCGGCGGTCCCGCCGCCAGATACGATAAGCACCGCGTCCGTCGAGCCCCAGTAAAAAGGCCGCCGCGACCATCAGCAGCGCGCAAAGCCGCGATGGAATGAAATTGCACAGGTCGTCGAGATGCGCCGCGAAGCGCCCGAAATAGAGGTAACGCTCATTTTTGTAGCCGATCATCGAGTCCAGGGTGTTGACCGCCTTGTAGAAAAGGCCGAGCGGCGCGCCGCCCAGCAACAAAAAGAAGAGCGGCGCGACGACGCCGTCCGACGCGTTTTCCGCCACCGTTTCGACCGCCGCGCGGGTAACCCCCGCCTCATCGAGGGTTTCGGTCTCCCGCCCGACGATCATCGAAACCGCCGCGCGCGCGCCCGGCAGGTCGCCCTCCCGCAGCCGCCGGCAGACGCGCATGCTCTCCTCACAGAGCGAACGCGCCGCGAGCAGCTGGAAGCAAAGTACACCCGCCACGGCCAGGTAAAGGTACCGATTGATCCAAAGGCAGAGCCAGAGCGCCCCGCCGGCACAGATGGAGGGCAGCAGCGTCACGCAGAGCGTCAGCACGAGCCCCGCGCCGTATTCCCCGCGCGAGGTCTTCGGAAAGAGGCGGCGCAGCGCGCCCTCGCCCCATGCGATCATCCTCCCCAACCCGCGCACCACATGGGGCATCCCGCGCGGGTCGCCCAGCAAGAGGTCGAGCAGAAAGCCGATGAGCACCGGCAGCAGGATATTCAAACCGCGTCCCTCCCCTGTAGTTTTCCGATCAGCTCCAACTTGCGCGCTTCCCGCCAGAGCCGCGGCTCAAAGCGCAAAAGGTATCCCTCCCCGTTTCGGGGCTGCCAATCATAGAAGTCCTTTTGCGGCAGCGCGAAGGCTTCCATCAGCGCCATGATGACCCCGCCGTGCAGCACCAGTGCCACATCCTCTTGCAGCGGTTCACGCTCCACCAGGCGGACGAAGGCCTCTCGGCAGCGCTCACAAAACGCCGCGCGCCCCTCGCCGCCGGGAAAGGCGGCGTGCCCGCCGCTTTGTAGCCATCGATGGTAAGCGGGCAGGTCCTTTAGCTCCTCATAGGTCTTCCCTTCGTACTCCCCGAAGTCGCATTCGCGCAGCCCGTCCACCACGAGCGACCGAAGCCCCGGATAGATCAGCCCCGCCGTCTCGGCGGTGCGCCGCAGCGGGGTGCAGTAGACCCTGGCGGCGGGCGGATAACACCCTTCCCGGCAGCGGGAGAGAATCTCCTGGCGGCCCTGCGCGCAGAGCGGCTCGTCGCTGCGCCCGACGTAGGCGCCGCGCAGGTTGCCCGCCGTGCGGCCGTGCCGGATCAGGATCAGGCTGCTCATCACGCCTCCCCCTTGATGGTTTGCGCGATCCCGCAGAAGACCCGTTCCACCCGTCCGGCGCGCGCGGCCAGCGTGCGGCAGAGCCGCCCGGTCTCCTCACGCCAGCGCCGCTCGAAGGGGTCTATAGGCACAATCCCGCAGCCGATCTCGTCACAGATTAAGACAATATCCGGGTTTCCCTCAACCAGGCGAAGGACCAGCACGGCGGGGTCCAGCCCCGCCAGCAGCGCCCGGCGCACCAGCAGGTGCAGCCGGTCCAGCGCCGCCGCCCGGGAAGGGAGCAGCGGGCAGCGCTCCCCGTCGAGCAGCTCGCTCCCGGCGATCCGGTAGGCGGTCTTGACATAGGCGCGTTTCCCCTGTGCCGCGCCGCCGATGATCAGCTTCATAGGCTCTCCTTTTAAACAATTAGATTTAGTAATACCAAAGCCGCGAGCTCCATCAGCTCGCACATCTGCAAAAACCAGCCCGCCAGGTCCCCGGTGATCCCGCCGAATTGGCGGTAGGACATGCGGCGGTAGCAAAGAAAGATGGCCAGCGCCGCCAGCAGGCAGATGGCGCCGTAAAGGGGGCTGCACCAAAGCATCCCCGCCGCGGTCAGAATGAGCATCGCCGAGAGAATGGCCCCCGCGTTTCGCCGCGCGGCGCCGCTTTGGAAGGCGTGCACCAGCCCGCTGTCCTTGGCGCAGCGAAAGGCGACCACTGACAGCCCGCTCAAAATTCGCGAAAGCAAAAAGAGAAAGCATAGCTCCACCAGGCCCGCCGTATGGCGGTACAATTCGCCATACAGGCCGAAACAGACGAGCAGCCAGAGCGCGCACCCCATCACCCCGAAGGCGCCGATGTGCGGGTCCTTGAGGATCGAGAGCTTTTTCTCCCGCTCCCCATGGGAGGAGAGCGCGTCCACCGTGTCGCAAAAACCGTCGAGATGGATCCCTCCCGTTACCAGCACCGGCAGCGCGGCGGCGACGGCGGCGTAGAGCAGAACTCCCGCATCGATGGATCGGGCGAGCAGGAACCAGCCGTATTCCAGCCCGCCGAGCAGTACGCCGACCAGCGGGAAGGCGCACATCACATAGCGCAGGTTGCGCTCCTTCCACTCCACATGCGGCATGGGCAGGGCGCTGTACATCGAAAAGGCCACCGCAATGGTTTCAAAAAATGCCTTCAAATTCCCGCCCCCTTGTGGATCAGCACAATCCCGCAGACGACCTCGGCCACAAAATCGCAGAGTGAAGCCGCATAGCGGTTGATTTCTCCCAGAAGATGCTGGTAGCGCCTTGTCTCAGGGTCCTGCTCGCCGGCGCCGAACACCTCGTTCGAGACGATGACGAGATTGTTCGCCGTCCCCGAGAGCCTTCGCAGCCCCGTGCAGACCGCCTCCAGGGCCCCATCCCCGGAGCCCCCGGGGGCGTAGAGCTCGTTGGCGGCCAGGTTTCCCAGGCACTCGAGCAGCACGCTGCTTCCGGCGGGGATTATAAGGCTCTGCAGCCCCACCGGGCACTCGAGGGTGGAAAAACCCTTCCCCGCGCGCTGGCGACGGTGGCGCAACACCCGCGCGCGGCACTCGCCGTCCTGGGCGAGCATGGTCGCCAGATACAGCTTTTCCCCTTCACAAAGCGAGCAGAGCAGCCCCTCGGCATACTCCGACTTGCCGCTGGCAGCGCCCCCGGTGATCAGTGCCGTCATCCTGTCCCCTCCTCAGTCAAGCGGCTTATATTCCTCCACCTGGATGTCCCCGAAGGTGCCCATCTCGCGGTAGACCGCCAGCGCCATGTCCAGCAGCGGCAGCGCCGCCACCGCGCCGGTCCCCTCGCCCAGGCACATCCTGCAGGTAAGGAAGGGCTCGAGCCCGAGCGCTTCCAAAACCATCCGCCCGCCCGGTTCGTTCGAGGCGTGCGAGGCCAGCAGGTAATCCCCCACCGCCGGGGCGATCCTTGCCGCCGTCAGGGCCGCCACCGCCGAGATGAACCCGTCGATCAGCACCGGCACCCCCGCCGCCGCGCCGCCAATGAACACGCCGCAAAGACCCGCGAGGTCGAGCCCGCCGACCTTTTGCAGCACCCCGATCGGGTCGGCCGGGTCGGGCCGGTTTTTCTCGATCGCCCGTTCGATGGCCGAAACCTTGCGCCGCATTCCCTCGCTCGAGAGGCCGGCCCCCCGCCCGGTGACCGCGGCGGGCTCCGCTCCCAAAAAGACCGCGGCCAGCGCGCTGCTGGTGGTGGTGTTCCCAATCCCCATCTCGCCGGTGGCGAGAATCCGGTAGCCGCTCTCTCTGAGCGAAAAGACGAGGCCGATCCCGTATTCGAGCGCATCGAGCGCCTGCGCGCGGGTCATGGCGGGGCCCTTGGTCATGTTCGCCGTGCCGGGCGCGACCTTATGGATCAAAAGCCCCTCGCCCGCCACCGGGCACGCGACCCCGATGTCCACCGGGATCACATCTGCCCCGGCGACCTTTGCCATCTTGTTGACACTGGCCATCCCGCGGGTGAAGTTCTCGGTCACGATGGCCGTGACCTCGCTGCCGGTCTGGGTCACCCCTTCCTCGACGACGCCGTTGTCCGCGCACATCACAACCACGCCCCGCTTATGTAAATCCACCGCCTCGCTGCCGGTGATCCCGGCGATTTTTACAATCGCGTCCTCCAGCAGCCCCAGACTGTGCAGGGGCTTTGCCACGCTGTCCCAGCGCGCGCGCGCCGCGGCCATGGCCCTGTCATGCAACGGATGGATACTTTCAATCGCTTGTTGCAGCTTCATTATCTTCTCTCCTTCTGCGCGCCACGGCAGCGCGCGACAAACCGCTTTGCCAGCTCGCCATGACAAAGGTGCAGATGTCCGAACCCCGCGTAGAGGCTTCCGGTCATCACGCCCTCGCGCCAGGAGCCGTCCCGCCCCGGCTTCTGCGCCAAGAAGCCGTCCCCCGGCGCGGTGCTGTCCCAATAGTGAAAGGAATGGATGGGCAGGCTCTCCCCCCTCCCACAGAGCAGCCCGTCCGAAAGGGCGGTATACCGGGCGTAGCCGAAGCGGCAGAGCCGCTGCTGCCGCCTGCACTCCCCGGGCAAAGCGCCCGCCATCGGATAGCGGTTCCCGTCCGTCCCCTCCAGGCTCTCCTGCAGCAGCATGAAGCCGCCGCACTCGGCGATGGTGGGCAGCCCGCCGCGCACAAGGGCGCGCAGCTGGCCCAGCAGCGGCCGGTTTTCGCTGAGCTCATGCGCGTACAGCTCGGGGTACCCTCCGCCGAGGAGCAGCCCGTCAATATGATCCGGAAGCCGCTCATCGTGCAGGGGGCTGAAGGGGACGAGCCGCGCCCCCAGCCCCTGCAGCCGCTGCAGGGCCTCTTCATAATAAAAACAGAAAGCCTCGTCCCTCGCCAGCGCGATTTGCACCGGGACGCCGCCCGAAGGTGCGGCCGCCAAAGCGGGCGCCTCCAGCGCGGGGGCGCCTTTGGCGAGCGCGAGCAGCGCTTCCAGCTCGAAGGAACGCGCCGCCTGCTGTGCGAGCCGCTCCAGCCGCGCGCCAAGATCATGCAGCTCCTGCGCGGGGATCAGCCCCAGATGCCGGCTCTCGAAGGAGCATTCGGGCAGCTCGGGCAGATAGCCGCAGACACGCAGCGGCAGCTCGCGCTCGATGAGCGCCTTCATCCCCGGATAGAGCCGCTCGGGCAGTCGATTGAGGAGCACGCCCCGGATGTTGCTGTCCGCCCGGTGGCAAAGAAACCCCCGGATCTGCGCCGGGACGGAAGCCGCCGCCCCCTTGCAGTCGATCACCAGCACCACCGGCACGCCAAGCCTGCCCGCCAGCTCGTAGCCGCTGGCCTCGGTGGTCATGGCGATCCCGTCGTAGTAGCCCATCGCCCCTTCCAGTACAGAGACGCCGTCCTCTTCGCCGTGGGAGGCGAGGGTGCGCCGCAGCTCGGGAGGCTCCAGAAGGAAGGGGTCGAGGTTGAAGGAGGGGACCCCCAGCGCTGAGCGGTGGAACATCGGGTCGATATAGTCCGGCCCGCATTTGAAGGAAGCGACACGCCCGCCCCGCATGTGCAGCGCGCCGAGCAGCGCGCAGGTGATTGTGGTCTTGCCGCTGCCGCTGCGCGGGGCCGCCAGCATGAGGCGGGGGCGGTTAACTTTCATTTTGTACCCCTCCCGCGCGGATCAAAAAGACGGGATTTTGCGCGTCCAGGAGATGATAGCCTCCCGCGCGCCGGGTGCGGGTCACCGAAAGCCCGACGACCTCGGCCTCCCGCCGAAGGTCCGCCAAAACCCGAGTTGCTTCGCCCAGCGTCTCGAGTGTCACGGCGCTGATCACCAGGCGCGCCGCCGGATTCTTTTCATACAGCGCCAGGATGATCTCCCGCAGGTTCCCGCCCGAGCCGCCGACAAAGGCGCAGTCCGGCGCGGGGAGCCCCGAGAAGGCGGCGGGCGCCGTACCGGGGACGCACTGCATATGATAGACCCCGAAGCAGCGGCGGTTCTGTTCCATCAGCCCGAGCGCGTCGGGCTCCCGTTCAATGGCGTAGACGCAACCGGTGGTGGATAGTGCCAGCTCGATAGCGACCGAGCCGGTCCCGCTCCCCACGTCGTAGACGGTTTCCTCCGCACCGGGGGCGAGCTTCGAGAGGATCACCGCGCGCACCTCGCTCTTGGTCATCGGGACCGGGCCGCGCAGGAACTCCCCGTCCGGGATGCCCGGCAGGCGGCTTCGCGCCGGATTCCCGTTCTCCACCAGCAGCACGCTAAGCGGGGCGTACTCCCCCGCCGCCAGCTCCCGCGCGCTCCCCGAGCTGATCCGCTCGTCGGGATAGGAGAGCCGCTCCCCGATATGGACGCGCAGCTCCCCCACACCCTGGCAAACCAGGGTGCGGCAAATTTTTTCCGCCGTAAGCTCCCCCCCGGCGAGCAGGAAGGTGCGCCGGTTTTTGGCCACCGTCCCGAGCAGATGGCCCTCCCGCCCATGCAGGCTGAGCACCGCCACATCCTGCCAGGGGATCCCCAACCGGGCGCAGAAATATTGCAGCGAGCTGATCCCGCAGATGGTCCGGCTCTCCCGCTCCAAAAGCTCCCCGCGCAGCTTGGTGGCCGCGCTGTAAAAGCCTGCGTCCCCGGACAGGAGCACCGCGACATTCTCAAATTCGGGGTGCTCTTTGATAAAGGGTACGATTTGCGAGGGCAGGCAGCGCTCCTTCTGCACGGGAAGGTCCGAAAAGCAGTCCACCAGCCGCCCGGCCCCGATCAGGCAGTCGGCGCGTGCGATCGCGTGCAGCGCCTCGAGCGTCAGGCACTCCCGGCTGCCCATCCCGATTCCAATGAGATCAATCATAGTTTCTCCTCTTTTAAGGACCAGTTTTCGACGAGATAGCATATCGCCTGTTCCAGCGTTTTACCCGGCTCCTGCGGCGGCCGGCCGACGACAATCGCCTGCGCGCCCGCCTCCCGCACCGCCGCGAGCTTTTGCGGCAGGCCTCCCGCCTCGCCCGAGTCCTTGGTCACCAAAAAACGCGCCCCGGTCTGCCGCAGCAGCGCCAGATTGAGCTCCTGCGAAAACGGGCCCTGCATGGCGATGATTTTCCCCGGCGAAAAGTCGAGCTCCATCGCCTGCCTTATCGGCCCGGGCGCCGGCAATATCCGGATATAGAGCCGCCGCTTCCAGCCGGGAATGACGGTATAGTCCCTCAAATTGCGGCTCCCGGTGGTCAGCAGGATGTTCCCCTCCCGCGCGGCAAGGCAGTCCGCCGCCTCACGGTGGCTCTGCACCCATATCCCGTCCCGTTCCTCCGAGCGTGGGCGCAGGATGCGAAGGTAGGGCGTGCCGCTCTCCCCGCAGGCCGCCTTGATGTTCTCGCTCGCCTGCCGTGCGAAGGGGTGGGTCGCGTCACACACGCAGGCAAAACGCCCCTCCTTCATCAGCGCGCGCATCCCCGCCTGCTCCAGTTTCCCGGACAGGACGGTCAGCCGCTCATCGTTTGGCAGCAGGCTGCCGCCGTATTCGGTTGCGGCGCAGGCCGTGAGCCGCAACCGGTAGCCCAGCAGCGCCTCGCAGAGCGCGCGCCCCTCGCTCGTCCCGGCAAAGACCAGAAACTCACACATCCCGGTATCCCCGCGGGGTGACCATCCTCCCGCCGATCACCCGGGTCTTGCTACTGCCGACAAAGACGGTAGTGAACATATCCGTTTCACATTCTTTCAGCTCGCGAAGCGTCAGCAGCCGCATGCTCTCCCCCGGCCGCCCGACATTTTGGGCGAGCCCGGCCACGGTGTTTTCATCCTTATATTGCAGCAGGATTTCGCAGGCGCGCCACAGATGATCCTTTCTTTTTCTGCTCGAAGGGTTATACAGACAGATGGCAAAGTCCGCCTGCGCCGCGGCGGCGAGCCGCCGCTCGATTTGCGGCCACCCGGTCAGCAGGTCGCTCAGGCTGATCACCGCAAAGTCGTCGGTCAGCGGCGCGCCGAGCAGCGCCGCCCCGCTGCAGGCGGCGGTGATGCCGGGGATCACCTCGATTTCGATCTTCCCAAGCGCCGCCTGCCGTTCGGCCGTCTCGAAGATCAGCCCCGCCATGCCGTAAATCCCGGCGTCCCCGCTGCAGACCATCGCCACCCTGCGCCCCGACTGCGCCGCCTGCACCGCTTTGGCGCAGCGCTCGGCTTCGCCGAACATCCCGGTGGCGAGCTGCTCCTTATCCGGGAACAACCCCTCAACCAACTGAATATAGGTGGTGTACCCGGCGAGCAGGTCGCACTCCGTCAGCGCCTGCCGCGCGCGGGGGGTAATTTCCCCCGGCCCACCCGGCCCGAGCCCCACAACAAAAACCTTTCCCATCAAACGCTTCTCCTCATTCAAAACACGCCCTCCATTCCCGCACAGCCAGCGCCACCGTCACGCCGTCACGCGCGCGCTTTCGCGCGATCAGCCGCCCGCCGGCAAGCACGGCGGCCCGCTCGCAGACGTTGTCCACCCCGACCGTCTCCTCCACAAAGCGCGAGGGGGTATATTCCCCCGGCGCCTTTTGCAGCTGCGCCGCCGTGAAGGTGCGCAGCGGCAGTCGGTACCTTTCGCAAAAATCCAGCAGCCCCGGCTCCTCCCGTTTGCAATCGATCGAGGCGGCGGCGCAAAGCGCGTGGGAAGAAATCCCCGACTGCGCCAATGCCGCGCATACCTGCTCTTCGATCTGCCGGCCCGAAGTCCCCTTGCGGCAGCCGATCCCGGCCGTGACCAGGCGCGGAACCAGGTTCAGCGTACAGGAAAAGGGCTCCTTGTTTTCATCCAAGGAGAGGCAGATCCCGCACTCCCCCTTATCCGAGAGAACGACACCGCCGGGAAGCGGGCCATCGATTGCAAAATCGCTGTAAAGGCAAACCTCTTTGCAGCCTAAAAGCCGCGCGGATACTTCCTTTGCGGCCTGCCGCCCGGCAAGATGGAGACCCTCGCGCTTCGCCCAAGCATCCACCGAAAAGAGATCGTTCACGTCGGTGGCGGTGGTGATCACCGGGGTGGCGCCGAGCGCTCCGGCCACGGTCTTCGCCAACTCGTTGGCTCCTCCAACGTGTCCGCTGAGGAGAGGGATGACATACCGTCCCCTGTCATCTATTACCAGCACCGCCGGGTCGGTAAACTTATCCCGCAGATGGGGTGCGATGGCGCGCACCGCGATCCCGCACGCGCCGACGAAGATCAGTCCCCCGCACTCCCGGAAGGCTTGTCCCGCGAAGTCCTGCAGGCTTCCGGGCAGCGGCGGCATCCCCGCCTCGCGGGCGGCGCGGCCGCCCGCAAAGGCTTCGCAGTCATATCCGGTCCCGGCCAGCGCTGTAGCGAGGGCGCGGCAAAGCCGCGCCCCCCGGCCGGTAAAGGCGAGCATGCGCAGCTTCATCCGCTCTCCCTCCCCCGCGATCAATCTTTTTGCGCCTGCCGGCAGCCATGTGAAAAGGAGGGGTCGTAGAGCTTCGAGCGCTCGTATTCTCCCCCTAAAAAACCGCCCACCGTGATCAGCGCGGTCTTTTCGATCCCCTCCTGTGCAGCGAGCGCGGGCAGGGTATCGAGGGTCCCGCGCACCGTCTTCTCCTGCGGCCAGCTCGCCTTATAGACGATCGCCGCCGGGGTGTCGGGCGGATATCCGCCCTCGATCAGCTGGCGGCAGACCTCCCCCGTCTCCTTGGCGCTGAGAAAGATCACCATGCTCGCGCGGTGCGCGGCAAGGCTCTCCAAATTTTCCGCCTGCGGCACCGGGGTGCGCCCCGCCAGGCGGGTAATGATCACCGTCTGGGAGACCCCGGGCAGGGTATATTCCGCCTCCAGCGCCGCGGCCGCGGCACAGAACGAACTGACCCCTGGCGTATAGTCATATTCGATTCCCTCTCTTTCGAGGGCGTCCATCTGCTCGCGGATGGCCCCATAAAGGCAGGGGTCGCCGGTGTGCAGGCGCACGGCGCTTCGCCCGGTGCGCTCAGCCTTTAGCAGCACCTCGAGCACCTCCTCGAGAGTCATCGAGGCGCTGTTGTAGATTGCGCACCCCGCCTTCGCCTCTTTGAGGATTTCCTCGTTGACCAGCGAACCCGCATAGACGATCACATCCGCCTGCCGCACCAGCCTCTGCCCGCGCACCGTGATCAGGTCCGGCGCGCCGGGCCCGGCGCCGACAAAATGGATCATTCCCCTTCCTCCTTCACGATCAGGATGGTGAAGTAGTCCGGAGAGACCTCTCCCTCCAACCGGCGGCAAACCCGCTCGTTTTCCATCCCACAATTTTGTACCAGCATGGCTCTCTCTCCCCGCTCGTGCAGCTGGCACAGCACCTCGGGCAGCTCGCGTCCCGCCTTCATCAGCACACGGGTGCCGCCGAGGCGAAGGCCCTCTTCGACACCGTAGGAGGCGGGGAGCAGGTGCAGCGCCTCCTCGCCCGAAACCAGCGCCTCTCCCAGCTTTGCCGCCGCCGCACAAAACGAGGGCACCCCGGGGATCATCTCTACCGCAAAGCCCATCTTTTGCACCCGCCGGTGCAGGTAGGCGTAGGTGGAATAGATGCTCGGGTCCCCCAGGGTTAGGAAGGCGACATCCTGTCCGGCTTGCAGGCGCTCTGCAAGCTGTAGGGCCGCGCGGTTGTGGCTGCGTTCCAATTCGTCCGCATCCTTAACCATCGGCATGGAGAGGGTCAAAAGTTCTTTCCTCCCGACCTGCGGCAGGGCGGCCTTCGCGATCTCATAGGCGGCCCGGGAATCCGAGCCCGAGCCGGGCACCGCCAACACGGGGCTGCCGCAAATGACGTCCGCCGCGCGCAAGGTGAGCAGCCGCGGATCCCCCGGGCCGACCCCCACGCCATAGAGTGTTCCCGTTCCCTTCATCATGCTCTCTCCTCCCGTCTGATCTGCCTGCAAAGGGCGTCCGCCAGCGCCGTCCGGCCAAGAATGCCGTACCGGTTGGAAAAAAGGATCGCTCCCGCCGGAATATCCTTCCCCACCCTCGCTTTCAAATGGTATTCGACCCGGCCGGTCAGCGAGCGCAGCGCCTCATCCTTAAAGCCCGCCTCCTCCAGTATCCGCACAGCCTCGTCGGTGGTGAGGCAGTCCATAATCTTTGCCACTGCTTCCCGGCCGGCCCCGCAAAGGGCGGCATGAACCCCAATCAGCTCCATGCGGGCGTCCGCGACGTGGGAATGGGTGTTCATGATCCCGCCCGCGAGCTTGCACAGCTTCCCCATATGCCCGACGAGCAGAATTCCGGCAAAGCCGAGCTGGACAGCATAATCCAGCGCCTCACCGACAAAGTTTGAGCACTTGACCGCCCGGCCAAGATCAAATCCCAGCTTCTCACGCAGGAAGGTTTCCCCATAATTTCCCGGTGTAAGGATCAGGGTCCTCACGCCCGCCGCGCGCAGCACGTCCATCTCCACATGGATGGTGTCGATCAGGGCGCGTTCGCTCATTGGCTCCACAATCCCGCTCGTGCCCAGTATTGAGAGGCCGCCCTCGATCCCGAGGCGGGGGTTATAGGTCCTGTGCGCGAGCGCCTCCCCGCCCGGGATTGAAATGATTGCCGCAAGACCGCCTCTGTAGCCGGCCTTCCCAGCGGCTTCCTCGAGGGAGCGCGTGATCATTTGGCGGGGCACCGGGTTGATCGCCGCACTGCCGACCGGGCAGGACAGCCCGGCTTTCGTTACCCGTCCGATTCCTTCTCCCCCGTCGACTGTAAAGCCGGTGGGGATCCTCGAAACCTCCGCGAAAACCAGGACGCCGTCGGTCACATCGGGGTCGTCGCCGCTGTCCTTGCGCACCGCACAACCGGCCGATTGGTCCTCCAACACGGCACTGCAGACCGGAAGGATGACCTGTCCGCCGCCCGGGAGCGGCAGACAAATTTCGGCGGACGCCTCCCCCGTAAGCAGAAGAAGGGCCGCCGCCTTTGCCGCTGCGGCCGCACAGGTGCCGGTGGTGTATCCATGGCGCAACTCCTTGACGGGCATAAGCTACCCCTTCCGACAAATAGTAAAGCCGCCCGGCCCAAATACCTTGGGCAATCGGACGGCGAAACACCAAAAAAAGGCCTTAACCAGCCTTTCGCCACACACTCCGGATTCCCGCAGAGAGGTATGCATAAAATATGGGCGGGATATTCTGGCTTAGCCTTTCGCGCCTCCTCCCGCCTTCCCGGGAAATCCCAGTGGCATTTTGGAACGAGGCTGGGCAATCACAGCAGCGGACCTGCGCGGGAATTTCACCCGTCTTCCCCCAATCCATATCCGGACTGAACCATTTAAAATTTTAGTCTAATCCCGAAGGGTTGTCAAGCATGATTCGACGCAAAAACAATATGTATCGTACCGGATTGCTCTTTTAACGATATAGAAAGAATTTTAAATATTTTTTCCTTTGAACCTCTTGCATACTCCGACTCATTATGATATAATAATTTTTGCTGTGGGGGCGTAGCTCAGCTGGGAGAGCGAAGGCGGCAGTTCTATGCCACGCCCTGCAAAAACCGAATCACATCAAATCTGGGGGCGTAGCTCAGCTGGGAGAGCGAAGGCGGCAGTTCTATGCCACGCCTCACAAAAACTGAATCACATCAAATCTGGGGGCGTAGCTCAGCTGGGAGAGCGTACGGTTCGCATCCGTAAGGTCGAGAGTTCGATCCTCTTCGTCTCCACCAAGCACCTGTGAAATCTTAATAGTTTCGCAGGTGTTTTCCTTTTCCCTAAACTGGGATCAAAAAACGCATTTTGCGCTCCCGCAAATGGGGTCTAGACCCCAAATTTGGACCTCTGAGCCGCCTTCAAGGTATCGGGATACCTTGAAGGCTTTTCTATCCTTGTTTTTGGGGTCTGAACCCCTAAATTGAGAACTCCTATGCCAACACTGTGTACCACTCCAAAATGTGTCCCACAATGGGACACATTTTCACTATGGAGGAGAACCCCCGAGGAAGCAGATACTTCCTCGGGGGGTTCCTTTTACCGAACCATTTCAAGATTCTTTTTCTTTTTGGGAGTGGGCTGCTCCTGCTCTATTTGCGCCTTTTTCTCCCTTGTTTTACACACCTCCATAAATTGCTCATAGCTCACGCTGAACGCGATATCCAGCTGATACCCCTTCTTGATCGTCACCCGGTCGATCAGTTGGGCAAGGATCATCTTCTTAGCTTCTGTCGTGCTCTTGTCGTAGAGTTCCGACCAGTCAAGCACTTGATGATACTGCTCGTCCGCTTTAGCCATGGCACCAGCCAGATCAGCCGCCGTCTTTTCGATCTCTTCGATCTTCGTCCTTGTTTCTTGAACTTGCTTTTCAGACTTCTCGATCAGTTCTCCCAGCAGTTCCCGGCTGAAGGAGCTTGTTCCCTGAATGACCTTCAAAACCTCGGATTTGTAGGATTCGAGTTCTACAGAGGCTTTCGCATTTTCTTTTCGCACCCGTTTGAGCCGCTCTTCATTTTGGCTCAATTGTCTATCCAATTGTCGCGAGATAAAGCTCTTTGCCGGTACTGCCTTGATTCTCGCAAAGAGGAGCCTTACCGCTTCGTCCACCATGGAATCCAGCTTTTTGGCCTCATAGCCGGATTGTCCGTCGCAGGACTGTGGATGACGAACCTTGTAGTGGCACTGATAACGAAGTCTTGGCTCTGGTCTTTCTCCTTCCTGTACTGCTCGTCCTCCACTGGTGGTCAGCACCAGCTTGGAACCGCAATGCCCGCAGTATACCTTACCCGGAAGGAGAGACTTTCCTTTTGAATTAAACGGTATGTCGCTGTGTTTCATGGCACGGTCCTTTCTGATCGCCTGTGCCTGCCGAAACAGTTCGGAACGAATGATCTGTAGATCAGGGAAGATTTCACTCTTTGATTCGCCATTCCTCAAGATTCCGGTATAGGCTGGATTCTGGATCATCTTGATTAGGGTCGTGTTCGTGAAATTCTCCCCCTTTCGGTTAAAGATTCTCTGTTGGAGCAGAAACTTTTCCAACCGCTGTGCGCCGTACCCTTCGTTGACGTATTTCTCAAAGATCAGCTTGACCACTTTAGCCTCGCCGGGTTCTATGGCAATATCGTAGACCTCATGCCCTTTTTTGTTGTACTTTCCTTTCTTCACCAGCTTGTATCCATAGGGCGGCGTGCCGCCCCTCCATCTTCCCTCCTTGACAATCTGGTCCAATCGGGTTTTGGTCCGAATCCCTGTTTTGATACTCTCCCCGGAAGCTTGCCAGAATCGTATGTAGTTAATGAGCTTGTCCACATGATTGTCGAACCTTTGCCGGCCCTCCTGTGTGCTCCACACCTCAATTCCGTTATGGTCAAACCATTCGACGACAAAGGGCGTCTCGTCGTCCTTCCTTCCTAGTCGGTCGAACATAAAGACCAGCAGTATATCAAACTTTTTCTTGATTGCGTCCTGTTGTATCTCTATGATCGCGTCCCGGTTTTTGGCGGACACCTTAAACCCCGAGACGCCCTTTTCAGAAAACTCGCGCACGATCTCCCAGTCGTTTTGCTGGGCAAATGCCCGGCAGCACTCCTTCTGCATGGGAATATCGTTCTTTTCTACCTGTCCCTTCGTAGAGACCCGGTACAGGCAGTAAACCCTTTTCTTTTTGTTTTCCATCTATTCCCCTATAGTCCGACATCGGCGTTCATTAGGATGTCTTCTATAGAGGACAAAACCGGCTCTTTGCCCTTTGCCGGGAAATGCAGGGTCACTTCCATCCCTTCTATTGTGATCGTCTCAATATGCTCGGCATGGAGTGTCATCGCTTCAGTTGCTTCGTTAATAAAAATCCCCCTCTTTATTCTCGTCTGACTATAGGAACATTTTTTCGATTATTACTTGATCTTATCATCTCCGTTCCTCCTTTTACTTTTTTCAGTACTTTTGTTAAAGGCTTAAAAGCCATGCCCAATTGGGCTACATGGAAAGTAAATCGTACTGTAATTTATTTCCATTTCCATAATATAACAGTTTAGCCTATATTGTCAAATAATTGGGAATCTTTTTTCTCTCCCTTGAATTCGGATATCCGAATTCAAAAAAATGTGTCCCACAGTGGGACACATTTGCATGTGCGGGGGGGTTGGGGAACTCCCCAACAAGTAAATTTTTGCCCCGGCCCCGCAGGAGGGCCGGGGCAAAAATGGCAAGTGTGTACACGCTTGCATTGCTTGCCATCGCACTTACCTGCATATCTATATTGGTTCAGACTAATGACAGCTCCTTGCGCAGCTTACCGGAACATCTTTGGCAGACCGGTTTCCCGCCCACTATTTGCAGCTCCTTTGAGCTATGACAAAACACACAGGTCGGGGCGCATTTCTTCAAAATTAAAATCTCGTCCCCGTTATCATCGATTTTTGCTTGAATGTCCAGTTCATCTTTTTCGCAGATATTATATTTCTCCCGAATATCTTTCGGCAGACACACACGGCCGAGCTTATCGACCGGGCGAGAATTTCCTTGTGTTTTCATAGGATGGTCCTCCTTTGGTATGGTGAAAGAGACAGGGGCAAAATGTGTCCCACTATGGGACACATTTTGCCCCGTTAGCATAAAAGGGAACTTCGTTCCGTCTAGTGCAGTTCATTTTGAATATCATTAAAAAGATGTTTGAAATATGGAATTGGTTCTTCAAGTAAGATGTATTTTATCCTTTGTAAGCGGTCATTGTCGGCTAGGTTAGAATCCACTACAGAGATCAGAGCATTACAATCCTTATAGCCGCAATAAAGCGCCCAGCGAAAATAAACTAACGAATAAGCCAAACTCGCCCGATAATAGGCTCTTAAGACCGCCCGCGAAGGTTGATCCAACTGTGATAACATCGAATGATAAAGGCTGTCCGCTTCGCTTTTTTGCATCGTCACCGAATACTGCCTTTTGAACAGCTGATAAAAGCAAAATTGCTCTTTCACACTAAGGAAAAGGGCCATGTGCAAAGTCATACTCTACACATGGCCCTTTCCTATCCATTTCTCAGTTTCTCAATCAGGGTTGCATACCCCTCCTGCTTTCCAAAAAGTGCCGAAGTGCCCAATACAAAGCCATCTACTCCCATTCCGGAAAGCCGCTGGACGGTCTCTGGAGAGATCGCCCCATCCACCATCAGACGAAAGGGGTAACGAGACTTATATCTCGCCGCCTCAAGGAGCTTCTCATCGACAAACGGCAGGTACTTCTGCCCGGAAAATCCGGGCATCACCGTCATTATCATTAGATAATCCACAAGACTCAAGAGCTCCTTTACCGTATCCAGCGAAGTGCCGGGGTTCAGCGCGATCCCCGCCCTACTCCCCGATAATCGGATTTTCATCAGGGTGCGTACCACCTCCCGGTCCGCCTCGGGATGGACATACAGAATATCTACGCCTAGTTCTGAGAAAAGCCCGACATATCTTCCCGGGTCTTCCACCATCAGATGGACATCCACCAGCTTTTGAGTGTTTTCTCTAATACAGCGGATATCTCCCATCCCCAGCGCAAAATTTGGAACGAACCGCCCGTCCATGACATCACAGTGAAAGACATCTGCTCCCGCCTCATCAAGGGCGCGTACCTCCCGAGCCAAGGAGTCGCAGGGCGCGCACATCATTGATGGACAGAGTAGATTTCCTCTCTCCTTCTCTAACATAAGGAAAGAAGCCTTTCACATATAAAATCTGCCGCTCGCCGGCCGTCTACCTCCACACAGACCTCCATCTGCTTCTCCTCGTCTGCGGCAAAGAGTTCCAGGGTCTGCCCAGCGGTGTAGACACCGTTATGTTCCACCGCTATCCTCATGCGCTCGGTGGTGACCAGCGAGCGGTCGATGTAGGCGGCAACCGCCATCGGATCATAGAGGATGCACCCTTTCCGGCGGCCGGTACCGTGGAACATCGGTGCCTCAAGATAGACGCTGCAGACTTCGTATAGAAACTTTCCGGTCCTGGTGGAGCTGCGTTTCATCCGCTCGATGACGTCCTCATACATCACCGTTCCCTTGTTCGGATTGGTGATATCCAGTCCCACCATGGTAATGGGAATTCCGCTCTCGAAAACGATCTGTGCAGCGAGCGGATCATGCCAGATATTGAGTTCGGCCACCGACGTCACATTTCCCCTCCCATAAATCGGTTCTCGGCCCATTGCACCGCCCATGAAGACGATCTCCCCAATCTCTTCCGCAATGGTGGGGTCCTTGAGCAAAGCCAGCGCCAGGTTGGTCTGTGGCCCGATGAGGAGAATATCCACTTCCTTCGGATATCGATGCACCTGTTCGATGATAAAATCAGCGGCATGCAACGGCGAAATTTTTCCTTCCACTCCGGGGAGTTCGATCTTTCCCGGCCGGCCCCGCCCATTTTGATAGGCTCTCGCCACTTCGGGCACATGTTTTCCACCGAGGGGAAGCTCCATTCCCATCGCGACCGGAATATCAGTACGCGAGGCCTCCATCAGAACCTTAAGCGCCCCTTGTGTCGCGATCTTTGCCGAGACATTTCCAAAAACAGTGGTGACTCCAATAAGATCCACCTCCTCGCTCGCAATTGCCAGACAGAGCGCCAACGGATCGTCCGCATCCACCCCCGCAATTCCAATTCCAGGATCACAGTCGATTATAATTTTTCTTGGTTTCATAGTCTTTTCCTCTCTTTCCTTCATCGCTCAGGAAATTCCCAGGAACGCCTTATAAGAAGCCATCATGTTGTCCCTTCCATACTCATCCACAACACTTTGGATATCCTGCGCCGCAAGATCAAGCGCCTGCTGAACTGTGGACTGTCCGGACAGGGCCTCGGATGCCCGCAGATCCACGATCTCCTGGATCCGCTCTACTCCCGGAAGGCTGAGTTCTGGCACAGCATTCGGATGGTTCTGTGCCTGAATATTCACGTCTACCCGACGCTGGGCGTCGTCCGGGTTCCAGCCGAACTCGGAACAGCGTGAAATATCCTCTGCGTGTGAGTTGCGCCAAGGGGTGAAGTAGCTCAATGGATTGTAGATGTCCAGGCTGCTCTCCTTTTTTCCTGCAATCAGCTTGATGAATCCCCAGGCCTCGTCTTTGTGCTCGGAGGTGGTGGTGATGTAGAGCGCCCAGCCTCCATAGGCCTGATAGGGGGTGAATTTGATCTCGTCGCTCTTTTTCCACTCCCCGCTCTTCCAGTCGTACCATTCCTGTACGCCCGGAACCAGCGCATAGCCGAGCTTGCCCTCGACCACCGATCCCTCCTCATAAGCGGAGGTCGCGGTGTCATCCCAGTCGAAAGAAATCAGCGAGGTGCCGTTGACGATCTGGCTGATAACGTCCCCGCGTGCGGTATCCAGTCCCGGCTTCATAAAATTGTCGACCATGTACTTCATCGTCTCCAGCCCTTTGACATAGCCGGGATTGTTAATGATGACATTCATATCAGTGTCAAAATACATCGCGCCCTGAGGGTGGTCTGCATCGGTTGGACAGACCGCATAGTCTGCGAAGAAGGCATTGGCGTAGTAGTTGCTGTGCCCCCCCTTGGTCACCGCCGTCAGAAACGGGAAGTGCTCCTCGGGCTTGCCGTCCCCGGCCCAGTCCTTGCCCTTAAAAAATTGACAGACCTCGATAAGCTCGTCCATCGTCTGTGGAACGCGCAGCTCCTTATCTGTCTCCTGCCGGAAAGCCTGTTTCCACTGCTCGTCCTCAAACACGTCCCGGCGGTAGATCATGATCAGCACGTCGCCGTCCACTGTAATACAGTAATTTTCTCCGTTCCACATGTTGCGGATCTTCATACCGTGCGGAACATCGTTCCAGTCAAAGTCCGGATCGTCCTTGTCTCGCTCGATATAGTCGTCAAGTACCTGCACATAGCCCAGTTCGCTCAAACTCGCCTTCCAGGAACTCGGCGCCAAGAACATGTCAAAATCGGTGCTTTTGGTCGCAGCCGCCTGTGCGAGTTTGGAAAACATGTCCTCCTGTGGAATCTCCGAAATGGTTACCCGATTTCCCGTCTGTTCCTCGTAAAGCTGGGCGTTCTTGGCGATGGCCGCCACCACCGAGGGACCAACGGTAGTCATGATGTTGAGTTCGACCCCGCCCTTTTCTTCCTGTGTACTCTGAACGCCAGAGGTGGGAATCTCCTGAGATTGGGAGCCTTCCGTCTGCGATTTCGACGAAGAGCCCGCGCACCCTGCGAGCAGGGAGAGGGAAAGCAGCAGCGCTGGTAAGCGTGTTTTGATTGTCTTCATAAAAATCCTCCTCTTTTAGTTTGACGGCCTCTCAGCTTTTAAGCGCCCCTGCAGAGAGCCCGCGTACGATGTATTTGTTGGCTGCAATTTCAATGACCAGCATGGGAATCATCACATAAGTCGCCTGCGCCGCAATTTCTGCATACCGTGGCCCCGAGTGGGATACCATCCCCGCAATCTGAAACGGAAGAGTCTTGGCCTTATTGAAGGTGAGCGTCAGGGCGTAGAGAAACTCGTTCCAAGAAAAGGCAAAGCTGAAAAGAAACGCCACAAAGATTCCCGGCACCACCATCGGCACCACGATTTGAAAGAAAATCCCGATTCGGGACATCCCATCCACCATGGCCGCCTCTTCAATCTCCACCGGAACATCCTTAAAGAAGTCGCTCAGCATCCAGGTGACCAACGGGATGTTCATAGCGGCGTACACCAGGACCATCGTCAAGTTCTTATCCGTCATCCCGGCCCGCAAAAAGAGAACATAATAGGGCATGGCCAGGGCCACCGGCGGGAACATCCGCTGGGCCAGGATAAAAAAGCTGATGTTCTCGTTTTTGATCCGTCCATAGGAAAAGCGGGTGAGCCCATAGGCCACGGCGCTCCCCATCAGTACCGAGAGCAGAGCACCAAACAAGGCATCGGTCAGGCTGTTCCTGGTCGCGGAAAAAATCTGGCCGGAGACGCCCGATGCCTGTTTGTTAAACCCGAAGGCCATTCGCCAGGCCTCCAGCGTCGGCTGATAATCGACAAACGGAATCAGACTTGGCCGGATGGAATAGACCTCGGACTGGGTCTTGAAGGAGGTCACGATCATGTAGTACACTGGAAAGATGGCGACCACCACGAAGATAAGGATCAGTCCCATCAGCAGAAGATTTTTCAGCCGTCTTTTCATACCGCTCACTCCCCCTTTCCCGACTGCCCCTTGCGGCGCATGAGCCTCATCACGAGCATAAAAACCATGTTGGTCAGCAACACGAGCACCCAGCCCATCGCTGTCATATAGCCGATGTTGAAGGTCCTGAAATGGGCGTTATAGGCGTAAATTGTGATGTTTTCCGTTGCACTGCCGGGCCCGCCACTGGTGAGGATGTAGATGGTGTCAAAGATTTTGATCGCATCGATCAGCCGCAGCAGGAGGATGGAGGACAGATAAGGGCTCAATAACGGCAGAACGATGTAATGCAGCATTTGCCATCCGCCTGCACCGTCTACACGCGCCGCCTCTCGGACGCTCATTTCCTGCGACTCCAGGGCAGTGTAAAGATAAAGCGCCACAAAGGGCATCCACTGCCAGACATCCACCATGACGATGGAGAAGACCGCCGTCAGGGGACTGCCCAGCCACATTACCCTGGGCAGACCGAGCGCCTCGAGAAAATAATTGACTGGACCGCTGTTGAAATCGAGCATAATACGCCAGATGTGGGCCATCCCAATTGGGGTGAGCAAGATGGGAATGCTCACCAACACCCGACTGACCATCGAGAACCGCCCCCGCAAACCGTGCAGCAGTAGCGCGAGTATGGTGCCCAAAACCATCTGAAAAAAGACCGAGAGCAGAATGTAGCACAGGGTCATGAGCAGTGCGTGGTGGAACCGCTCGTCTTTGACGAGCTGGATCAGGTTTTGCAGCCCGACCCACTGGATTCCTCCCGAGCCCGCCTGCCAGCGGCAAAACACCAAGTAGAGGGAAAAGAAGAGCGGAAAGATGCTCAGTAACACCAAATATCCAAGCCCCGGCAACAAAAACAGGAGCTTGCTTTTCCTATCTTTGGTTCGGCTCATCACGCTTCCCCCTTTCCAAGAGATCCATCATCTCAAGTCTTGCCGCATGCCGCCCTCCCTCGAAGGGAGTACTCAGCCAAACATCTGCGATCATAAACGCCAACTCGCTCCCCACCACCCGTGCGCCCAATGCCAGAATGTTACTGTCGTTGTGGCAGCGGGAAAGCTTGGCCGAATAAGGCTCCGAACAGACCACGCAGCGTATGCCCTGAAAGCGGTTCGCACAGATCGAAACCCCGATCCCGGTTCCGCAAAAAAGCATACCTCGCGCATATTCTCCCTGGCTGACCGCACGGGCCACCCGGGCCGCGTAAACGGGATAATCCACTCGGTCGGTCGTATCGCAGCCAAGGTCCACATAGGGTATTCCCTTATCCTGAAGATGCTGCTTCATCTGCTCTTTGAGTGGATAACCGACGTGGTCGCTTCCCAGTACAATCATATGCTCATCCTCCTTTCCTCCTTAATGCATACACCGGTTTTGAGCCCTTCGAGCGCTGAATAGGCGGCCCCCAAAATCCCGTTCCGTGGGTCGGCGTCCGAAAGCAGAATTTCCACGTCCTCCCCGGGATAGGGCTTACGGGTATGGGACCGGATATCCTCAAGAAATTGCTCCAGAGGAAATCCCTTCATGCTCAGCACTCCCCCGCCCAAAATCACATAATCGGGGTCGAAAATGTTGATCTCCGCTACCACCGGGATAGACAGGTCCCGTACGAATTCTTCCAGTATCGGCTGTTCACCGTAACGAAGGAACAGCTCGTCGATCTCGGTTTGAGGAAAGTTTACCCTTGCGATCTCCTCCAGCCTGCGCCCCGCCGCATACCGCTCCACACATCCGACATTTCCACAGTTGCACAGCGCCTTCCTTCCGGGAAGCTGAAAGTGTCCAAGCTCTCCGGCCGCCCCGTGCTTCCCTCTCCAAAACGAGCCCCCCAAGCGAATAGAATTCCCTATCCCGCTGCCGACAAAAATTCCGACCACGGACTTTTCTCTCCCGATCCCCCGCGCTACAATTTCGTAAAGCAGCAGGTGATTGACATCCTTATCAATGAACACCGGGACTCCCAGCCTTTTCCGTAGGATAGAGACGATCGGTAGCCCATCGAAGCCTTCCAGATTCGGCGTCGAATAAAGGGTCTGCCTGTCCCGGCTGATCGCGGAAGGAAACCCGATCGAAACCGCGCGCGGAAACTGGAAATGCTCCTGTATCAGGTAGTCCGAGATGTATTGCACGAGCAAATCAACCGAATTTTCCCGATGGGAAATTTTAAAGCTCCGGTCGGTATGGTGATGTAGGAGCTTACCTCCGTCATCTACAGCGCCGATCCGAAAATTGGTGCCGCCGATGTCGATCCCGATCACGTAGCTCTCCCTCATGTCAAAGCCGCTCTCTTGTGTGCGCACAGCGCCACCTCCCGAAAATTATCATTAGGAGAATCGTTTCACCAAATAGATTAAAAAAGAACCGCAGTGGCGGTGAATCGTTTTTCTACATACAGAATACTTCTTCTTTACCAGAAAGTCAATAGAATATTTAAAAAATTTGTCGATTATTTTGTTTTCATCTTTCTCAAGGAAAAACAAGTTGCTTCTCTCAGAAGAACCGTTTATACTAATATCAACATCTCCCCGGCCATTCGAGGGCCGTGCTGTGACAGAAAGGTGGACTGTGAATGGCCACAATCAAGGACATTGCGCAATATGCCAATGTCGCGCCCAGCACCGTTTCCTATGTGCTGAACAATACCAAGAATGTTACCCCCGAGACTCGAGAGAGGGTTCTTAGAGCTGCCAGGCATTTTGACTATCATCCCAATCAGCTGGCCCGCAGCCTTAAAACGAGGCGTTCCCACACCATCGGGATTATCGTGCCGGACATTGCCAACGCCTTTTTTACCGAAATCGTACAAGGAATCGAGGAGACCGCGAGCCGGGAAGAATACAGCCTCATCCTCTGCTCTTCCAGCGAAAGCCAGGAAAAAGAGGAGCGCTGCCTGCAAACTCTGCTTAGCCGCGAGGTGGACGGATTGATCATCCTAGGAACTGGAAAGAAACTTACCTACCAGTCTATCGCCGTACCCACCATCACGGTAGACCGCAACCTCGACACCCAATATGGTTCGGTGACGGTGGATAATGTCAAGGGTGGCTTTATAGCCACGGATTATCTTTTGCAGAAATATTCGGGCGAGGTGTTGATGCTCACTTCCGATCTACTGACCAATACCTATCAGGAACGCTTTGAGGGCTACCGTCAAGCCCTCCAGAAACGGAGCCTGCCATTTCGGGAGAAGCTCATCCTGCACTGCCCCGTTAGTTATGCGGGCGGCATGGACGCTGTGGGAGCCGCGCTGGGGAAGGGTCTTTCTTTCGGTAGTGTATTCGCCGCCAACGACCTGATTGCGCTTGGTGCGATCAAAGCCCTCCTGCTTAAGGGACTACGCGTCCCCACCGACATTGCGGTTGTAGGGTACGACGACATTCCCGCAGCGGAATTTACCTCCCCCTCCCTTACCACCATCCGGCAGCCACAAAAAGAAATGGGGCACTTAGCGGCAAAAATTCTGATCGAAAAAATCACAGAAAAGTCGAACCAACCCCGACACATTGTTTTGGATCCTGCCCTTGTTGTCCGGGAGTCGGCATAAATTATACTTTCTTTTTAGAGAGATGCATTATCTTCGGCAGAAATTTTCATCTCATGAGTGATTTAGTGTCATGAAAAGTTGTAAATAAAAATTTTTAAATTTAAGCTCATTTTAATAGTCTATTATGTAAAAAAGAACTTTTGGTCGCACCCCTCACGGGGTGCGACTGTTTTTCAACGGTATTTTTCCCCTTTAGTCGTCGAAAAGGGACTTTGGGCAAAAGGGCAGTTTGATTTTTCTCTCGATGAGATAAACAAAACTGGTATGCAGCCTCCCATATCATCCAGTTAACGCAGGTGAGCGCATTCAAGAAAAACGTCAAAAAGCAGAGGGTAGCCGCCTATTGTCGGGTTTCTACCGACCGGGACGATCAGGCAAATTCTCTGGAAAGTCAAAAACGTTATTTTACTCAGTATATTGAAAGCAACCTTTTGTGGGAACTCAGCGAAATCTATGTCGATGAGGGCATCACCGGTACCTCCACCAAGAAACGCGCCGCTTTCAACTGTATGATTGCGGATGCCCAAAATCACTGCTTTGAGCTGATCGTCACCAAGGAGATCAGCCGTTTTGCCTGCAACACGCTGGACAGCATTTTCTACACCCGGAAGCTCAAGGAGTTGGGAATCGGCGTGATCTTTCTCAACGACGGCGTTAACACCCTTGTCCCGGACGCAGAGCTTCGATTGACCATTCTCTTCTCCATTGCGCAGGAGGAGAGCCGCAAGACCTCCGAACGAGTAAAATGGGGGCAAAAACGCAGGATGGAACAGGGCGTAGTTTTCGGGCGGGACCTTCTGGGCTACGATGTGCAAGGTGGGAAACTCCTGATCAACGAATCCGCCGCCGAAATTGTCCGGTCTGCGCTGCAGCTAGACGAAAAGAATCATGCCGCCAAAAAAATGAGGAGGGGCTGCTGCGCCTGGAGAAAAAGCGGCAGGAATTATTGGAGCTTTACCTAGAGCACAGCATCACCAAGGCCGAATTCCAACACACAGCCGCCAAATGCGACGGCGAGATGGCCCGGATACAGGAAGCGCAAAGGGATCAAACCGCACAATCTGATTAACCAGAAGTGCGGCTTAGGCAGGTGGAAGCGCTCATCGATGGGACCGAGTGGGACGACACCTTTTACCGGCATATCCTTGAGCGAATCACCATACACCCTGACAACACCCTCGAAATTTCCCTTATGCAGCTGTCCCAGAGCCTGTGCTACTCCTTCGGCCAATCGGATTGATTTGCGGCAATTTTGCCTCCACGAAAGGTACCGAGGCTGTAAAGTTGCATCTTGCTTGCCTCCCGCAGCCAAGCGGCCAAGCTGTTGACTTTTAATGAAAATTGTAATATCATTAAGGTAATAACTATGCAAAATTAACCAAAACAAGAAAACCATGGCGGAAATTGTCGAAAAAAGCACAGAAGATCGGGAGGTGATTATAACGGAAGTATTTCCCGCTCATATTCTGATTGATGAAAGGAAAAGCGAACATATCCAGACCGTGGGCGAGCATTGCCGCAACGTCGCCCGGTACACGCGTGAAACCCTCATGCCGCTGGGTCTTCCCTCTACTGGCGAACTCGCCGGCCTCATCCACGATGCCGGTAAATTCTGCCGGGCATTTTCCGAATACATTTATCATGCCGTCCGGGGTGAACCGGTGCGCCGGGGAAGCGTCAACCACACGTTTGCCGGGGTGCGCCTGCTTCTTGAAAGGTACTTTGATCCGGCCGGCGATCCCTATCACAATATGACCTGTGAAATTCTCGCCTTTGCCGTGGGCTCCCACCACGGGCAGTTCGACTGCATCGATCCGGATGGAAAAGACGGATTCCTACATAGGCTAGAAAAGGAAGGGATTTCTTACCCGGAGTCAAAGGAAAACTTTCTTTTCCTATGCGCCGATACGCAGAAATTGGACAAGCTCTTCGAGCAGTCCGTGAAAGAAATTAAGCAGGCGGTCGCGGCCTGCAAGACCGCCGCAAAATCCACGGAGGAGCTGCTATTCGTCCTTTCCCTGCTCAGCCGCTCAGTTCTTTCGGCCCTCATCGACGCCGACCGGCAGGACACGGCAGAGTTCATGCATGCAATGGATTTTCCTCAGCCCCCGCGCGATATGCGCCCGATTTGGCAGAAAAGTCTTATGCGAGTGGAGAAAAAGCTGCTGGAGTTTGGCAACGAAAAGCCGATCGATCAGGCACGCCGCGTTATCTCGGATCAGTGCCGCGCCTTCGCAAAGCGGGAGGGCGGCGTTTACCGCCTCTGGGTCCCCACCGGCAGCGGAAAGACGCTTGCCGGCCTGCGCGCCGCGCTTGCTTTTGCCGCCGGGCACGACAGCGTCCGCCTTTTCTTCGTCATTCCCCTTCTGAGTGTGTTGGAACAAAACGCCAAGGTCATCCGGGAGTATCTGCAGGACGACAGCCTGATTTTGGAGCACCACTCCAATGTATTGCGCATCAAAAATGATAGAGACGAGCTGGACGAAAATGAGCTGCTGTGTGAAAACTGGCGCTCGCCGGTGGTCATCACCACCCTGGTGCAGTTCCTGAACACCCTGTTTGACGGCGGCACCTCCAGTATCCGCCGCATGAACGCGCTGGCCGGCAGCGTAATGATTCTGGACGAGGTCCAGTCCGTCCCGCGGCGCATGCTCTCCCTGTTTAACCTCGCACTCAATTTTCTCTCCAAGGTTTGCGGTGCCACGGTGATCCTCTGCTCGGCCACCCAGCCCTGCCTGGAAGAGGTTCGCCATCCGGTTTCCCTGGCCGCCAACCCCGACCTGGTTCCCTATGATCCGGCGCTTTGGCAGCCCTTTTTGCGCACCGAGATCATCGACCGGTGCAAACCGGACGGGTATACGGTGGGGGAGCTGGCCGATTTCGCACTCGAAGAACTCGACCGCTTTGGAAGCGTTTTGATCATCTGCAACAAGAAGGAGCAGGCCCGGGCTCTCTATCAGGAACTACACACCGCTGACGCAAAGGTTTTCCATCTGTCCACCGCCATGTGCATGGCACACCGGATCGACACCATGAAACAGATAAATGCTCTCCTTTCGGACAAGGCCAGGGTGATCTGCGTCGCGACCCAGCTGGTGGAGGCGGGGGTGGACTTCTCATTCGGCTGTGTCATGAGGGCCTGTGCCGGGATGGACAACATCATCCAGGCCGCCGGACGCTGCAACCGCCATGGGGAGGTTGGATGTATCTGTCCCGTTTATATCATCAACTTCCAGGGCGAAAAGCTGGGCTTTCTGCGGGAAATTGGGGAGTCCCAAACCGCTACCGCCGAACTGCTTTCCAGCTTTGCGAAAGACTGGGAAGCCTTTGACGGCAGCCTGCAGTCCGAACGCTCGATCCGGTATTACTACCGCCGCCTGTTCGACGCCATGCCCCGCCAGGCCCAGGACTACTCTGTTTCTGAATTGGGGAGCTCTCTTTATGAGATGCTCTCACACAACAGCGTCTTTCGGGCCAAAGGGCAGAATGCGGTTTTCCACACCATCTGTCAGGCCTTTCGCAGCGCGGGCGATTCTTTCCAGGTCTTCGATCAGGAGAATACCGACGTCCTCGTGCCCTACGGTGAGGGAAAAACGCTGATCGAGGAGCTCGGCTCCGAGCGGGCCCGGTATGATCTTTATTACCGCAAAGAGTTGCTGGAGCAGTCGAAGCCCTACTGTGCCGCACTCTTTCAGTATCAGCTCCGACAGCTCGAGGAGGGGCACGGCCTGGAACCGCTCTGCGGGGATGCGATCCTGTCGGTCCTGCCCGAATTTTACAACACGCACACGGGAATCGACTTTAGTGGCGGTAATCAATCTTTTTGGGAGGCGTGAGATGGAACACAAAAATATCGTGGAATTTGAAGTTTGGGGCGATTATGCCCTCTTTTCCGACCCGGTCATGCGCATCGGCGGAGAAAAATGTTCCCTGCAAATCCCCACCTATGAGGCGCTCAAGGGGATTGTTTCCTCGATCTATTGGAAGCCGACCTTCATTTGGGTGATCGATGCGGTGCGGGTGATGAATCCCATCCAAACCGAGGTCAAGGGGATCCGCCCCATCAAGTACGGTGGCGGAAACGATCTGTCCTATTATACCTATCTCAAGGACTGCCGCTACCGGGTGCGCGCGCACTTCGTCTGGAACGAAAACCGGCCCGAGCTGGAGGGGGACCGCAACGAAAATAAGCATCACAACATCGCCAAGCGCATGATTGAGCGGGGCGGCCGGCGGGATATTTTCCTGGGTGCCCGGGAATGTCAGGGCTATGTGGAGCCCTGCGTATTCGAGGAGGGGACAAGCTGCTACCAGGACATTCCCGAGTTGGCCTTCGGCCTCATGCCGCACGGCATCACCTATGCGGATGAGGCCTATTCCCCCGAGACGCAGGGAAATATGACGCTGCGCTACTGGTACCCGGTGATGCGCCAGGGACAAATCGATTTCATCCTCCCGCAGGACTGCCCCATCACCCGCGTGTCGCGACCGATGTCCATCAAGCCCTTCGGCCAAGAACAGCAGAACTTCACCGGACACTCGGAATTCATAGAGGAGGTGTTGTAAATGGGCCTGCTCCAGGCTGCCTTGCGCACCTACGAAAGCCAGGCGCACCTGGCCGGGGTCCCGGTGGAGGGCAAAGAGACCCTCACCCCGATCTCTCATACCATCCAAAAAGCACAAATTGAAATCATCATTGACGAGGACGGCAGCTTTCGGGAAGCAAAACCGGTTCCCAAAGCCCAGTCCCGCACCATCATCCCCGTGACCGAGGAATCCGCCGGACGCACCAGTGGAAAAGGACGCTCCCATCCCCTGTCCGATCAGCTGCAATATCTCTCGCCCATCGGCGGGGATAAGCACAAGGCGTATTTGGAGCTGCTGGGGCGCTGGGCCCAGTCTGAATATTCCCATCCCAAGGTGCGCGCGGTCCTGCGCTACATTCAGGGCGGCACCATCCTAAAGGATCTTTGCGCCGCGGGCGTCATTTCGCTCGAAGAAGACGGGACGCTCGCGGGCGGCAAGATCGAGGGAAGCGAGTACGAAAAGTGCTTGGTGCGCTGGCGGGTCATGCCGCCGCCCGAGCGGGGCTCCTCCGCCTGCTGGGAGGACCAGTCCCTCTTTGAAGCCTATATCTCTTTTTATCACAGCCTGCAAAGCGGGGAGGAACTGGAATACTGCGTGCTCTGCGGGGAGCGGGACATCCCCGCGCAGAGTCATCCCAAAGGGGTTGTCTCCGCAAATTTTGGGGCCAAGCTCATCTCCGCCAACGATGGCAGCGGCTTCACCTACCGCGGGCGCTTCGCCGATACCAGCCAGACCGGCTCGGTCGGCTATACCGCCTCGCAGAAGGCGCACAGCGCCCTGCGCTGGGTCGCGGCCAACCACGGGGTCGTGATGGGGGGCCGAACGTTTTTATGGTGGAACCCGGGCGGAAATCCCCTCCCCTCCCCGGATTTTCTAGACATGGAATCCGAGTTGGAGCAGCAGACCACCTTCGTTGGGTATAAGCAACAGCTTCTTGATACCTTGAGCGGTTATCAGCTAAATCTAAAGGATCAGGACGACGTGATCGTTGCCGCCCTGGACGCGGCCACCACCGGGCGGCTCTCGGTGACCTATTACAACGAACTTCGGGCAAATGATTTTTTCCTGCGGCTGCAGCGATGGTATCTCAGCTGCTGCTGGGATACCCGGTACAAGGGGCTGTGGTCTCCGCCTCTCAAGCAGATTGTGCGCTGTGCCTATGGCACCCAGCGGGAAAATTTCATTGAGGTGGACGACCGGATACTGCGCGAGCACATCCAACGGCTGCTGCACTGCATTCTGGACTGTCAAAAAATTCCCCATGACATGGTGCAGGCGCTGGTGAGCAAAGCGAGTTGCCCACTCGCCTATAAGCCCGGCAACCGGGAGCTGCTGCTTACGACTGCCTGCGCCATTGTAAGAAAATATGAAAATGAATTTGGTGAGGTTGAAAAGGAGGTATGGACCTTGAATTTAGACGAAAACAATCATGACCGCAGCTATCTGTTTGGCCGGCTGTTGGCGGTGGCTGAGCAGGTCGAGCGCAGCACCTATTCTCTGGATGAGAAGCGCGAACCCAATGCCATTCGGATGCAATCGGTCTTTTCGCAGCGGCCCCTGTACGCCTGGCGCATCCTAGAAGAGGCTCTGAATCCCTATTATCAGCGTCTTGCCCCCGGGCTACGCTATTATTACAGAAATATCACCCAGGAAATCACAGAGAATCTGCTTGCCGGCGATTCCGATTTGGACAAAAAGTTGGACGATGTGTATCTGCTGGGATACTATCATCAACGCTCTGCCATGACGAAGAAGAAAGACAAAAACGTAACGGAGGATGAAAGCAATGAGTCTGCTAAGTAAAAAGATCGATTTTGTAGCCTTGGTAAGCGTCGATCGGGCCAATTCCAACGGAGATCCGCTCAATGGAAACCGTCCCCGTACCGATTACAACGGCTACGGCGAAATTTCCGACGTCTGTATCAAACGCAAAATCCGCAACCGGATGCAGGATCTGGGCGCCGACATCTTTGTACAGTCCGACGACCGGCGCAGTGATGAGTTCGGCAGCCTCAGTGAACGGGCCTCCGCTGCGCTTGGTAAAATCAAGGACCGAGAGGAGTACGCCCGGCTGGCCTGCGAAAAATGGCTGGACGTACGCAGCTTCGGCCAGGTGTTCGCCTTCAAGTCCACCGATAAAAATGGGGTCTCTGTCGGGGTGCGCGGCCCGGTGTCCGTCCATCAGGCGGTCAGCGTCTCGCCGGTGGAGATCGATTCCCTCCAGATCACCAAGAGTGTCAACGGCGAGCCCTCCGAGAAGCGCTCGTCCGACACGATGGGCATGAAGCATATGGTCCGCTTCGGACTCTATAAAATTAAGGGCGCCATCAATGTGCAGCTGGCGCAGAAGACCGGCTTTACCGAAGACGACGCCCTCCTCATCAAGGAGTGCCTGCGCACCCTGTTTGAAAACGACGCCTCCTCCGCGCGGCCCGAGGGCTCGATGGAGGTCTATAAGCTCTATTGGTGGGAGCATGACTGCTCCAGCGGGCAATACTCCTCCTCCAAGGTGCATAACCTGGTCAAGGTGAATCTAAAGGAAGGAATCAAGAGTCCTTCCAGTGTGGAGGATTATGAGATCACGCTGAAGGAGCTGCCCGGACTTCATTGTGAGGTCATCGATGGAATATGAGGAAGAGCAGTTCCTGCAGCTCTCCGGGCTTCAGCACTTTTACTTTTGCCGCAGACAATGGGCACTGATCCACATCGAGCACCAGTGGGCTGAAAACTTTCGCACGGTGGACGGCGCACTCATGCACGAGCGCGCCCATGACAAGGAACTCACCGAGAGCCGGGGCGATCGAATCGTCACGCGCGGGATGAACGTCTTTTCCCGCACGCTGGGGGTTTCGGGCGAATGCGACGTGCTGGAGTTCCATCGCGCCCCGTGTGGCATCCCGCTGCCGGGACGACAGGGACTCTGGCAGCCCTTCCCTGTCGAATACAAGCGCGGCAAACCGAACCCGCAAGCCGGCGACACGCTCCAGCTCTGCGCACAGGCGCTCTGCCTGGAGGAAATGCTCTGCTGTGAGATTGCACAGGGAGCTCTCTATTATGGGGAGCTCCGTCACCGACAGCCGGTTGATTTCACGCAGGAGCTGCGTCAAAGCGTGCGGGACTGCTTGCGGGAGATGCACGAGCTCTACCGCAGAGGGCACACGCCCAAGGTAAAGCCCACCAAGTCCTGCAACGCCTGCTCGCTCAAGGAATTGTGCTTGCCGCAGCTGCTGCGCAGCCGTCCGGTCAGTGCCTACCTGCACGAGCATTTGGAGGAAGAACCATGAGGCATCTGCTCAACACCCTATTCGTGACGACGGATAACGCCTATCTGTCGCTGGACGGAGAAAACGTCGTAGTCAACTGTGATAAACAGATTATCGGCCGTTTTCCGCTCCACACGCTGAGCGGGATCATTTCATTTTCCTATGCAGGCGCTTCTCCCGCGCTGATGGGGGCCTGCGCCGAACGGGAGGTGTCACTCGCTTTCTGCACCCCGCGCGGCAAATTTTTGGCACGCGCATGCGGCGAGAGCAATGGGAACATCCTGTTGCGGCGCACACAATATCGCGTCGCGGATGATCCCACACAGAGCTGCCGTGCCGCACGTGGGAGCATTTTCGGAAAGCTCTACAATGCGCGCTGGAGTATCGAACGCACCCGGCGGGATCACAAACTGCGCGTAGATGATGAAAAGCTCCAAGCGGCTTCTGAAAGGCTCAAAGGTCTTCTGCCAGCAGTCTCTGCCGAAACCTCGATGGAGTCCTTGCGGGGGTTGGAAGGTACTGGAGCAACCGTTTATTTCAGTGTATTGGATGATATGATCCTGAGCCGGAAGGAAGATTTTTATTTCCACGGCCGCAGCCGCCGTCCTCCACTCGACCGGATGAACGCCCTGCTCTCGTTTACTTATACTTTGCTGGCGCACGATTGTGCCAGCGCATTGGAGGCGGTGGGACTGGATTCCTATGCTGGCTTTCTCCATCGGGACCGGCCAGGGCGCGCCTCGTTGGCATTGGATCTGATGGAGGAGCTTCGTCCCTGTATGGCAGACCGTTTTGTGTTGACGCTGATTAACAACCGGATGATTTCCGGGAATGACTTCGAAATGCGGGAGAGCGGTTGTGTGCTGATGAGCGATGAAGCCCGACGCACATTGCTTAAAAACTGGCAACAGAAAAAGCAGGAAACAATTAAACATCCCTTTCTCGGAGAAAAAATCCCCTGGGGATTGGTGCCATATATTCAGGCTTTGCTGCTGTCTCGGTATTTGCGCGGCGATTTGGACGAGTATCCGCCATTTTTATGGAAATAAAGGGGTTTAACGATGTTGGTTCTCATCACCTATGATGTCAGCACCGAGGACGCAGCAGGCCGTAAACGCCTGCGTCAGATTGCCAAACAATGTGTCAATTATGGCCAACGTGTTCAGAATTCGGTATTCGAATGTCTATTGGATGCTGCGCAATGCCGCTTGCTCCAATCCAAACTTTGTTCTATTATAGATACAGAACGAGACAGTTTAAGGTTTTACTATCTCGGAAATAAGTATGATACTAAAATTGAGCATTTTGGCGCCGGCAAAAGCTATCAGCCCGAGGGCCCGCTGATCATCTGAGCTGTGCGAAGCATAAGCAAACACCTTTTCACTGATGTTTCGCACTTATCTTTTTTATTAAAAAGCTATATTTTAAAAAATTTTATCTGTTTTAATCGTTTAGATGGGCTATTTTATTTGATATTCCCATTGATATTTGACAAAAGTGGCAAAAGATTAAAGCTATATCTGTCATTTTTGCTGTCGCACCCCTCACGGGGTGCGTGGATAGAAATACACACACACACACACACACACACACACACACGTCGCACCCCTCACGGGGTGCGTGGATAGAAATTTCATCTAAGGCATTATCGTACCCACCCATGTCAGGTCGCACCCCTCACGGGGTGCGTGGATAGAAATTCTGGAAATACCAATAAAGCCTTATTGTCTGGGAAGTCGCACCCCTCACGGGGTGCGTGGATAGAAATCTTCACCAGTACAGATACCCTTTTCAATCAAGATGTCGCACCCCTCACGGGGTGCGTGGATAGAAATATCTATACAATAAATAAAACGCACCGTTGATTATGTCGCACCCCTCACGGGGTGCGTGGATAGAAATCCAAATGAAGAGTACGTGGTAGACTTGAAGTCAGGTCGCACCCCTCACGGGGTGCGTGGATAGAAATCGAAACGTCCATCTGTAAAAGTTAATCCTGCGGGTCGCACCCCTCACGGGGTGCGTGGATAGAAATTTTGAAGTGAAAATGATAAATATACCCAAGGAGTGTCGCACCCCTCACGGGGTGCGTGGATAGAAATTTATCAAGGTAAAACATAGCATTGAAGATTTTCGTCGCACCCCTCACGGGGTGCGTGGATAGAAATAGCCATACTCAATCACTGAGCCTGGACTTCAGGAGTCGCACCCCTCACGGGGTGCGTGGATAGAAATCGGTTGGGTGGAAAAGGAAGATGGTCAATCAGGTCGCACCCCTCACGGGGTGCGTGGATAGAAATATGCTGAACAAAATGCATTGATTGCTACAAGTCGGTCGCACCCCTCACGGGGTGCGTGGATAGAAATATGAAAAAGCTATGGTGCATTTCTTTACAGCACGTCGCACCCCTCACGGGGTGCGTGGATAGAAATATAATTGGGTGAATTTATGCGCGCTGCAATCTACGCGTCGCACCCCTCACGGGGTGCGTGGATAGAAATCGATTGGCTCCCCAGCCCCGGACAGTGTAGTAAAGTCGCACCCCTCACGGGGTGCGTGGATAGAAATCAGGGTGATCTGGTTGGAGTTTAGCGCATACTCGTGTCGCACCCCTCACGGGGTGCGTGGATAGAAATATCCTCGAGAATCCACTTGTTGAATCCCTGCGTTGTCGCACCCCTCACGGGGTGCGTGGATAGAAATTTCCAAAGATGGTTGATCTCCGGCGTAGGTCAGGGTGTCGCACCCCTCACGGGGTGCGTGGATAGAAATTAACACCCGAAGAGATGGAGCAGCTCCGAGACGCGTCGCACCCCTCACGGGGTGCGTGGATAGAAATATCCACGTAATGTTTTATACCAAGTGACCGTAAGTCGCACCCCTCACGGGGTGCGTGGATAGAAATAATAATGGTGAAGCCAAGACCATTGACTTCAAGGTCGCACCCCTCACGGGGTGCGTGGATAGAAATATATCGCGGGTCTCCGAAGAGGCCAAAAGGCATGGTCGCACCCCTCACGGGGTGCGTGGATAGAAATCGTGGCCGTGGTATGTGCCTTTTTAAGATTGGACGGGTCGCACCCCTCACGGGGTGCGTGGATAGAAATCCCGAAAAAACGGAATATCTGGATATAGAGGTTGAGTCGCACCCCTCACGGGGTGCGTGGATAGAAATTTGGCGCAGTCGGTTGCCACTTCTTGACCCAGCTCGTCGCACCCCTCACGGGGTGCGTGGATAGAAATGGTCATTACCTTATCTTTGGCACTGGCCGAATACGTCGCACCCCTCACGGGGTGCGTGGATAGAAATCGATAAGCTCCCGCCCCGTCTGCCTTGCCGCTACGTCGCACCCCTCACGGGGTGCGTGGATAGAAATTGCGTTAGCCATTTGGTGCAGTTTATATGGGTGTGTCGCACCCCTCACGGGGTGCGTGGATAGAAATCACCAAGTTTGGAGAGATTGCGCCGAAAATCCGGTCGCACCCCTCACGGGGTGCGTGGATAGAAATGTAGAGCGCGTCAGCGATGGCATACATGAACAGGCGTCGCACCCCTCACGGGGTGCGTGGATAGAAATAGCACGGGCAGCAGACACCTTTTCAGCGGCACTCGTCGCACCCCTCACGGGGTGCGTGGATAGAAATAGGCGCGTCGAGGTTAGGGACTACGTGGGCGATGTCGCACCCCTCACGGGGTGCGTGGATAGAAATCGCGGGTTCGGTTTGCCGCGCTTGTATTCGACAGGTCGCACCCCTCACGGGGTGCGTGGATAGAAATGCCTGTGTATTGTAATAAGGGATTTTGGTGCCCTGTCGCACCCCTCACGGGGTGCGTGGATAGAAATTCTATAAATTCGTTTCTGGCCGCTTCGGGCGTAGTCGCACCCCTCACGGGGTGCGTGGATAGAAATATATCGCCGTCGCCCTGCTGCAGTTCCCAGGTGGTCGCACCCCTCACGGGGTGCGTGGATAGAAATATCGGCGTTGAAGCTACACTGCAAAAGTTAAACGGTCGCACCCCTCACGGGGTGCGTGGATAGAAATTATCATTGCCGATGGTATAATGGCAGTACAAGCGTCGCACCCCTCACGGGGTGCGTGGATAGAAATATTTTCGGCGCGGCGGGATACCGGAGCATAACGTCGCACCCCTCACGGGGTGCGTGGATAGAAATAGTATTCGGACGATGTGCGTTTTGTTACCGTCACGGTCGCACCCCTCACGGGGTGCGTGGATAGAAATTCCATACATGTGACCTCCGGGCGTATACTGTATATTGTCGCACCCCTCACGGGGTGCGTGGATAGAAATCTGTCGCTAGCAGGGACGGGGCCATTATAATAAGGTCGCACCCCTCACGGGGTGCGTGGATAGAAATCTGTCGCTAGCAGGGACGGGGCCATTATAATAAGGTCGCACCCCTCACGGGGTGCGTGGATAGAAATCTGC
>SLUK01000011.1:100084-109453 GCA_004340125.1 Harryflintia acetispora
CCCTCACGGGGTGCGTGGATAGAAATCTGTCGCTAGCAGGGACGGGGCCATTATAATAAGGTCGCACCCCTCACGGGGTGCGTGGATAGAAATCTGCTGGGCGCCGCTATAGCTGCGGATGTCCAGCGGTCGCACCCCTCACGGGGTGCGTGGATAGAAATAAAGCCGTTGGGCGGATACCAGGTATCCCACACGTCGCACCCCTCACGGGGTGCGTGGATAGAAATAAGTTGGCCGCGGGCAAGACGGCCAAGAGTATCCTCGTCGCACCCCTCACGGGGTGCGTGGATAGAAATAACAAAGGAGAAATTTAATTGAAAATAGAGAGAAGTCGCACCCCTCACGGGGTGCGTGGATAGAAATCTGACCCTGGTCGCCGAGGGCAAGGTCAGCCTGGGGGTCGCACCCCTCACGGGGTGCGTGGATAGAAATCGCATCCCCTGTCCATCGGGGACTTCGTACAGGGTCGCACCCCTCACGGGGTGCGTGGATAGAAATATTGGCCCGTTTGTTTTCCCTGGCACGCGGGAGGAGTCGCACCCCTCACGGGGTGCGTGGATAGAAATATCGACACATAAAATACTGTTGAGATCAAATGTGGTCGCACCCCTCACGGGGTGCGTGGATAGAAATCTTCGGGCAGCCATCCTCCACCCGGCAGCCACCCGGTCGCACCCCTCACGGGGTGCGTGGATAGAAATTAAAAATACCAAGAAAATTTGCAGAATGGCTTTTAAAGTCGCACCCCTCACGGGGTGCGTGGATAGAAATGATATTGCTGATTGTGCTCCTTCCTACTTTGGCGTCGCACCCCTCACGGGGTGCGTGGATAGAAATTCCTTGCCGTTGAGGTAGGTGACCTCGATGGTATCCACGTCGCACCCCTCACGGGGTGCGTGGATAGAAATATCGACACATAAAATACTGTTGAGATCAAATGTGGTCGCACCCCTCACGGGGTGCGTGGATAGAAATCTTCGGGCAGCCATCCTCCACCCGGCAGCCACCCGGTCGCACCCCTCACGGGGTGCGTGGATAGAAATCATGCTGCAGCATTCCATCGGAGCGGCGATGGGGTCGCACCCCTCACGGGGTGCGTGGATAGAAATACCAATGAAAGATATTATACATTTAAGCGCACAAGACGAAGAAAGTTCTCAAGTAGATCAAAGAGCGGGATTAAATAAGCCATTACAATCAAGAGCGGTGTTTTTTGATAATAAAAGAATACCTTATCAGAAGAAACCCTGTGAGAGCATTCAATTCTTTTGGAAAAAGCTAAGGGATACTGGTAGTGATGTCTCTTTTCCTGTTAAGATTTATGAGAACAAAGGGAGGGGCTTATTTAAGTTCTCTAAGTATACAGCAAAGGAGGATATTGAAAATGTATTATTCTCAATTATTGATGCTCAGTAATAGTTTTTCAGAGAATACACTTGATAATATGGATAAATACCTTTCAGGCTTGTCTCCCGCAGCTCAAAAGCTAATTACTATTTCAAAAGTGTCTGACGCTCTCCAACTTGATTATCAGACAACTTCAGAATCACCTAAAAAAGTGCTTGGATATAGGATTATTCAAGAAAAGATACGCATTAAAATGCCATGAATGTGGCGTTCTCTTATATAAATAAAATCTTTACAAAGCATCGCGGATGTACTACCATACTGTCCAATATGTGAAAACGTAATTAATATTAAAGATATTAACTTTCAAAATGATGTAATTTTACTATTTTCCCTTAATACTCAACCCCCTTTTCAAATGGGACAACAGGATAGGATTCCTGTTTTGAACGCCTCAGGAGGAACTGTTGTCCATGTGGGTTCTCTTGACGGTGACGTTCAATATAAACTTGTAACATATGATGACCTGTTCTGTGTACAAGACTTTGAAAAACTGAGGTATCAGTTAGATCAGGTAAATGGTACAACAACTAGGCAAGGCGCATCGCTTGAAAATTTTATATGCAATTTGTTTACGCAATGTGTCTTATTCCGTGCCACAACAGGGCAAAGAACACAGACAAATCAAATTGACACAATGATTAGAATAAAATGGCTAAGTAATTGCATGCTACTTAATCGAATTGGTAGTAGCTTTTATATTGAATGCAAAAATGAAAACCAAACGCCGTCTATAGATTACTTACAGAAATTTCGGGGAATTTTACATGACGCCGGAATGAAATTCGGTGTGTTTGTTAGTAAGCAGAGCGAACCTAGAACATACAAAGAAAATGTTAATTATATTTTCTTAAAAGACGATCTTGTCATCGTACGATTCTGTTTAGCCGAATTGGAGGAATTACTGAACGAAAGAATAAATCTGCTTGATTGTGATTGTCTCAGTATGCTCTGCATGGAGTGTCATCGCTTCGGTTGCTTCGTTAATAAAAATCCCCCTCTTTATTCTTGTCTGACTATGGGAACGTCCTTTCGATTATTACTTGATCTTATCATCTCCGTTCCTCCTTTTACTTTTTTCAGTACTTTTGTTTAAAGCTTAAAAGCCACGTCTGTTCAGACTGTACTTAAAAAAATTTCCAGGTTAGAATACATCTTACCTTTCCTATTTATAGCTTTAATGCAGACTATAGCAGCAAATCAAAGAATCCCCCAAGGGACCATACGTCCCTTGGGGGATTCCCGCGATCGGGCCATTACCGATAATGATTTCCGATCTCCCGTCCGCCGCTGCGTGCCAAATTACCACACAGGCCGACCATCCTCCGGGCAACGATAGGCAGGCGGGCAAGCAGAGTGGGATCATTGTCGGCCTCCGGTCCGCCATAGAGAGCATGGTGCCCCGGATCCGCTTCCCGGGCGCCGTCACCGATAATAATCATTCCATGCACAAGCATCATGGCATGCAGCGATGCAGCGGTATTCTCCTGTCCCCCGTAAGTAGCGCCTCCCGTGACGAGGACGGCGCCCAACAAGTCTGTAAATGCACCGGAGAGGCGCCAAAAGCGGGATTTGTCGAAAAAAGCCTTGAGCTGCGCACTGACATTGGAATAATACACCGGCGTGCCGATCATGACGGCATCGGAGCTGGCAAGCAATTCGTAGGCCTCTTCCAGTCCGGTGCCGCGGGTACATTGCCCGAGGCAAGGGGAAGAGCAGGCGGTACAGAAGGGTACGCGCTGTTGACGCATAAGCGCTCCGACATGGAGAAGATGCGTTTCGGCCCCCAATTTTTCGCACTCATCCAGGAACCGCGAAAGCAGCTTGGCGGTAGTACCGTTTTGACGTGCCGAGCCGTTGACGGCGATAATCCGGCTCATCCCTTGATCCCGCTCGCGGCGATGCCCTGCACGAAAAAGCGCTGGAAGCAGGCAAATACCACAACCATGGGCAGGATGCAGACCAAGGACGCGCTCATTACGCTTGACCAGTCCACATACTGATAGCTCTGCATCACCTTGAGCCCCAGCTGTACGGTGTAATGCGCCTGATCCTTCACCACAATGAGGGGCCACAAAAAGTCGTTCCAGCGCCACATGAACGTGAAGATAACAAGCACGCCGATGAGCGCATGGCAATTGGGAACAATGACCGAGAAAAAGATGCGCAACTCCCCCGCTCCGTCCACCCGGGTGGCTTCAATCAGTTCGTCAGGAATTTCACTGATGAACTGGCGCGCCAGGAACAGCCCGAACGCTTCCGCACAGGAAGGGATGATGAGTCCGACGAGGCTATTGAGCCAGCCCAGCTTTGAAAGAATGATGAAATTGGGGACCATGGTAATCTGCATTGGAATCATCAGGGTGGACAGAACGACCAAAAACAGCGCGTTCTTACCGGGAAACGAATATTTTGCAAAGGAAAACCCGGCCAGCAGATTGATAAATACGGTGATGATCACCGCGGTCACCGTGACAATCGAACTGTTGAGAAAGTAGGTGCCAAACGGGGCCATGGACAAGGCCTTGGGGATGTTCTCAAATTGCAGCGACGAGGGAAAAAACTTGGGCGGCACGACGAGAATCTCCGAGGCGGGCTTGAGTGCGGTGGTAATCATCCAGTAAAAAGGGAACAGCGTATACAGCGTGAAGAGCACCAGCAGCACGATGAGGAATACATCCACCACCCTGGAACCGTCGAGGGTCCTTCTGTGTTTTCTCATTTTGCTCCCTCCTCCCCGCGCAGCTGAAGCAGCGTAAATGCGACCATAAAGAGAAGCAGCAGCACTCCCACCGCGGAAGCGCGGCCCATTTCCCCCGTTTGAAAGCCCAGTTCATAAATATACTGTACCATGGTCGTCGTGGCCTTCGCGGGTCCGCCGCCGGTCATCACATAAATGATATCGAACGACTTGAAGCTGTAAATCATCGACATGATGAGCACGAACACATGGGTGTTGCGCAGCAGCGGCAGGGTGATATAGCAAAACTGCTGCCAGCCGTTGGCTCCATCCACCCGCGCCGCTTCATAAAAGCTGGGCGATAAGCCCTGCAGCGCGGACAGATAGATGATCATATTGTATCCCACCCTGAACCAAAGCGTGGCGACAATGATGGGGATCATGGCCGTGGCAGGCTCAATGAGCCACCCCACCGGATCGAGTCCGAGCAGGGAGAGGAGATAATTCAGTATGCCGTAGTCGGCGTTGAAAATCCATGACCAGAGAATACCGGTGACCACCATGGAGATAACGACCGGAATGAAAAGCGCACTGCGAAAAAAGACCCGAAACGGAATACGCTTATTCAAAATTACAGCCAGCCCGAGCGCCAGCACCATGCTGGTGGGAACAGTGCCCAGCGTATAATAAACCGTATTCCAAACGCTGCGCCAGAACACCTTGGACGTGAGCAGCTTCTGATAGTTTTCCAGCCCGATGAAAACCGGCGTACCCAGTATGTTCCACTTGGTCAGACTGATATAAATGGTGTAGAACAGCGGCACGATCATAAAGGTCAAAAACAAAATCATATTCGGCGCAATAAACAGATAAGGGATCAGAGAGATTTTTTTACGCCTCTTCAAAGTGGTAGCTGCCATTTTGCCTCCTGTCGCCGCCAAAACGGCGGCGGCCACCTCCTTTTGGCGGGCGGCTCGCCAGATTCCGGATGATTCAAGTGGCTCCCCCCTGCTCGCTGAGGGAGGAGCCACCAGTGGTGTTTGTATCCTTACTCGGCCAGCGCCTCCTCGACGGCGGCGTCAAAGTCGGCAGCAATGGTGGCGGTCGGGGTGTCCTCCAGAACGACGCGCTCGATGGTCTCGCTGAAGAGCTTGGAAACCTTGGAAAAACCTTTGCTCGTCTGGCAGGCAACCATAGCGGGGTCCATCGTACCGGCCTGCTTGACGAAGTAGTTCATTTCGTCGGAATAGGTCTGATAGGTGATCCCCTCCTCGGAAAGGGAGGTGCGCACCGGCAGGAAATTGGCGTTCTCACAGAAGTATCTGGAGCTCTCCTTGCTGGTCATGAACTGCACAAATTTTGCCGCTTGCGCGGGATGCTCGCCGGCGCTGGTGATGCACAGCTCGCCGCCGCCCAGATCGGAACCGATTTTCCCATCGCGCTGGGGCATATAGGTGACGCCCCACTTGTCCTTGAGGTTTTGATCATACTGGGACATCATCCAGTTGCCGGAAATAATCATCGCAGCCTGACCGGTGGAGAAGATATCGTCCACCCCTTCGGAGCTCTCGGGGCTGATGGGAGCGAGGAGGCCGTCGCCGACCCATCCGTCGATCATGTCGAGAACCTCTAGGCACTTCGGATCAGACAGGTTCCCGCGGGTATAGTCCGCATTCACCACGCTTCCTCCGTTGGCATAAATCCAGGGGAAAAGGGCGTAAGACTTCGTTTTGGTCCAGCGATAGACAAAGGAATATTTAACGCCGTTGTCCTCCTTGACCTTTTTGGCGATGTCGCCGAATTCCTCCCAACTCCATGCCTCCTCCATCGTGGTGGGCGGCGTGATCTGGGACTTTTGGAACATATCCTTGTTGTAGAAAATGAGATAGGTATCCGTCTGCAGCGGGAACGCGACGAGCTTACCGTCTACCACCGCGGCCGCCTTGAACGCCGGCAGCAGGTCGTCGACCTCGCTCTGATCGATGTAAGGGCTCATATCGCCCAATATTCCAGCGTCCACATAGGTACCGGCCTGCTGATAGAGCATTTTGCACACATCCGGCGCCTGGCCGCCCGCAATCCGGGTATCCAGCGAGGTGTAGTAGTCAGCATAGGAGAGCATCTGTTTTTCGATCTTGATGTTTGGATTTTCCTCCATAAAGCGGTCGATCAGGGTGTTGTAGGCGTCCTCCTCGGGACCCGCCCCCGCCCAGAAGGCGAATTCCAACGTAACGGGTTCCCCTCCCGCTTCACTGGACGGGGCCGTGGAGGAGGCCTCCGATGCAGGTTCGGACGTGGGAGCCCCGGCGGAGCCACCCGAGCCCGCGCAGCCCGACAACAGGCCGCAGAAAACCGATAGGGTCAGAAGAGCGGATAATGTCTTTTTACCGTGTTTCATGATTGTTCCTCCTTATTTTAACGTAACGATATAGTCCCGGTCAGCCTCCAGGAGCTCCTCGAACATGCTGCGTATTTCAGCGGGCGAGCATACGGCCGCACTCAGGGGATCGAGCATCAGCGCATGCTCCGCCATGTCCCGGCTGCCCTCCAATACGGCGCCCACTGCCAGGGAAAAGAAATCCATGTTGGAACGGTTCAGCGCCGCCAGGTGTTCCGGCAGCTTGCCGAAGCGGCAGGGCGTCACCCCGTTGTGGTCGCACAGGCAGGCCACCTCCACCACGCCGTCGCTCCGCAGGTTTTCGATCAGGCCGCGGTTGGGAACGTTGCCGTAGATTACGGCCGGCTCGTCCTTGACGACGGCCCCAATGATAACAGGGGCATATTCCTCAGAGGACTGAATGACGATGTCCTCCTCACCCGCCAGCTGCTTTCTGATCATTTCGTCGCGGTTTTTACGCCACTCGGGCCAGCCGTAGGCATAAAAGCCGGTACCGCCATTGTAGCCGAGCGAGCAATGCGCGTCGATGAGGTCCTGGCGCTTGCGGTAATAGGGAATGTATTCGGAGAAATGGCCTGAGGATTCTGTGACAAAATAGCCGCAATACCTAAGAAAATCCAGCCGGACCGGATCGTTTTTGATAAATTCCGGGTCCTCGGCGCGGCGCTTGAGCTCGGGGTAAAGATCGCGTCCCCGATGGGTGAGCGTCGTATACCAGGACATGTGATTGATCCCCGCGCAGCTGTACTTTAGCTCCTCATACGGGACCTCCAGCAGTTCGGCCAGTTTGCGCGCGGTGTACTGGACGGAATGGCACAGGCCCACGACGGGAATATCGGTGACGAGCGAGGTTGCCAGCGTAACGGCCGACATCGGATTGGAATAGCTCAAAATCAACGCCTCGGGACAAAGCTCCTCGATAACCTTTACGATCTTCAGCCACTGGGGCACGAGGCGCAGCGTCTTGAAGAGGCCGCCGGGTCCCATCGTGTCGCCGATACACTGCTTGACACCGTATTTGAGCGGAATTTCAAATTCGTTTTTGACCGTTTGAAGTCCCATGACCTCGATCTCATTGATAACGAATTTTGAACTGCCGATCACCTCTCTCAGATCGGTGGAAGCGCTCACGCTCCATTTCCCGGTTTTTTTCGTCTTATCGATGGTCATTTCCACAATGCGGCGCGCCAGATCGAGCCGTTCGGCATTGGTATCCACCAGCGCCAGCTCGCCGCCCTCCAGGCCTTCGATACGCAGGATGTCAATGACAATTTTCTGAGTAAAAGCGCTTCCGGCGCCAATGATCGAAATTTTCACAGGCGAAGCCTCCCAACAAAATGTTGCATATTCAATAAATTAAAGCCGATCCATAGCTAAATTATAGTGCTATATGCAACACTGCGGGAGAGATGGGTTGACTGTTCATTCGGATATTTTTACTTCAAAATTCTGAAATCCAACACCAATTACTCAGAAATATTGATCTTTTCTCTCTTCCACCATATAAAAAAGCAGCGCCGTAAGGCGCTGCCCGAAGTGCAATGAGCATTATTTTATAACAGGAGCCTGCGGCTCCAATACATAGTGACGGGCCTCTCCCAAAAGGTCGCCTTCCAAACTGGTGCCGTATGTGATATGCCTGAACTGGCGGCGGTAAGTGTTGGGGCTCATATCCATGAGCTTCTTGAAGGCCCAGTGAAAGTTGGTGACATTGTTATATCCGCAAAGAGAGGCAATTTCTGTAACAGGGCGGTCGCTGTCCCGCAACAGGCTCCGCGCGGCGCTGATACGGCGCATCATAATAAACCTGTTGACAGAATAGCCCGTTTCTTTTTTAAATTCCCGGCTTAGATAAGAAGGATTGACAAAGACCTGGGCGGCAATGCCTCCCAGCGTCAGCGCATCCGTATAATTGGCGTTGATGTAGCTCATGGCGGACATGACTGCGCGGCGGAATTTGGCGCCTCTCGGAAGCTCAATGACGTCGCTGGCGCCGCTGTCCTGTACGGCAAAGAGCCGCGCCACCTCGATGAGCAGCGCATGCATGAGGCACGAGACGATCTCAACCGAATGGCTGTCTTCCATCGAATATTCATCGCGCAGCCGTTCCAAATAGCCGACAATCCGCCGGCGGGACTCAGGAAGCGTGCGCGCATGATGACAAAATCCAGACGACTGTACCGTCAACGCCGGAGGGATGAGGCTTTCGTTCTCGCAGGGCCGCATGAGCTCTAAAATCTTTTCATCAAACAGAATGACGAACGCCGCAAAGGGTTCGCCGTTAAACGACTGGCATTTATGCAGCTCGTCACTGCGAATAAAAAGCAGGTCCCCCGCTTCAAATGAATAATAACGGTTGGCAACAAAGTAAAACCCCCGTCCAGTAAGCGCATAAAAAAGCTCATACTCGCTGTGGAATTCCACCGGCATTTTCCAGTCGCCTTCATTGCGGTTGACAAAGAAGCGAAATCCATATTTGTCAATCCCAAGCTGATTCAAAGCACTCCCCCCTCTCTTAAAAGCATTCTATCATTACTTTCGATTAAAATCAACAAATTCCCCATTATTATGCGGTTTACAGGTTGTAACAAAAAATGGAATTCTTACCCGAGCGAACCGTCCATAAAAATCCCCTGAGGAAACATTTGATTCCTCAGGGGATTCTTTTAAGACAGCCACTGCGATACCTTGACATTTCCAGGAGTGATATATAAATTACACCCCGACCCATTGTCCCGAGTAGGCGCTTTGGAAGGCAGCCTCGCAGAGCTCCATGTCCCGCGCCCCCACCGCAAAGTCCGCGTAGTCCCGCCGCGCCCCGGGCTCCAACAGCGAGCGGTAAAACTGCTTAAACCCCTGGTAGAACGCCCCCGGGAACCCTTCG
>SLUK01000012.1 GCA_004340125.1 Harryflintia acetispora
AGGATAAATTGAAACGGTTCGGGTGAAAGACCTGCCCGAACCTCGAATTACACCATAAAAAAAGACCACTAGAAAGCCTTTCTAGTGGTCTTTTTGTATATTGCTGCATTGTCACAGCGTCTGATTCACAAAGGCGCTGGTGGACATCCCGGTGCACTTTTTAAAAACCTTGCAGAAATATTTCGGGTCGGAATACCCGACCATCTCGGCAATCTCATAAATTTTATAATTCCCGCCGAGCAGCAGCTCCTTGGCCTTGCCGATCCGGTACTTTGTCAGGTAGCTTGAGAACGAGTGCCCCGTCTCCTTGCTGAAGGTTGAGCTCAGATAGACCGGCGTGATTCCCAGCGATTTGGCCGCGCCCTCCAGCGTCAGGCCCTTGTTGTAGTTCTGGCTGATCAGCTTCATCGCCTTCTTCACCACCAGTCCGTAGCTCTCCTCCTCTTCGCTGAGCAGCACACCCAGCACCCCGAGTACCAGGGCGCGCAGCTCCTCCATCAGATACGAGCCCACAAAGTCGTTGAGCAGCTCGGACTGGTTGATGTTGCGGTAACTCCCATACCCAAGCTCTTTACACTTGCTCATGATGGTCGAGATCAAACTGACGTACCCCTCGATGATCGCCCCGGGCTTATAGAGCTTGGCGCGGCAGTATTGGTAAAAGGCTTCGGCCCCCTCGGCGGTGCGCTGATAGTCGCTCAGGCACAGCCCCTGGATGATCTCTTTTTCGATCTGTTCGGGATAGACGAATTCCTCGGTTTCGGTGTTGGCGATCAGCGCTTCACCCACCAGACGGCCCCTGCCAAGTACCAGCGACCATTTGAGCTGCTTTTGACAGAGGCTGAAGTCCACCGCAAGGTCTCCGCCCAGCGGCCGCCAAGCGGCGATGGGGATCCCGCCATGTTCGGAAACGGCGATTTTTTGCAGGATGTCCTCGACCTGGGAAGCGGCGCAGTCGGGGATCTCCGTGTGCTGGTAGAGCACCACCAGGCACCTTCGCTCGGGCACCAGCACCGAGGTGAAGGGGGTGACGTACCGCTTGAAGCACTGGTTGATCTTCACCGAGAGGTTTTGCAGCCCCTCTCCGAGACTGATCGGGTTCCCGACCGCTTCGCCGAGGGGGGCGAGCCGGTCAAGGAATTTATGCTCCCACCCGCTCTCATGCAGGTGGATGACCAGAATCCCGGTGTACCGCGCCACCAGCTGTAAGGTTTTCTCCGCTTGCACCGTGTCCCCGGGCGGGTTGCCCAGCAGGATGTTTTTGAGCAGGGTGTGGTAGACCTCGTCCGAGAACTGCTCGGACTCCATCGCCAGCCCCAACTCGAGCCGGTCCAGCAGGTCGCGCAGGCTTTCGACCGTGATGGGCTTGAGCAGGTATTCGCAGACCCCCAGCTTGATCGCGTCGCGCGCGTATTCAAAGTCGGCATAGCCGCTGAGGATGACCGGCTGAAAGCGCAGCCCCTCCTCCCGCAGCTGGGCGAGCATATCGATCCCGTGCATGCCGGGCATCTTGATGTCGGTGATCACGATGTCCGGGTGCGTCTCGCGCACCAGACGCAGCCCGTCCAGGCCGTTGGCGGCCTCTCCCACGCATTCATAGGAGGGCTTGATTTTTTTGATGAGCCGGATCAGCCCCGCGCGGGTGGTCTGTTCATCGTCGATGACCGCAATTTTAATCATAGTGTTCCCTCTTCTTTTGAGCAAATTTATCTATGATGTTGAAAGCAAGATGTCTTTTTTGATTGGTATGGCCGTCGCCGCCGGATCAGAGCTTGGGCAGCAGCAGGCGGATGGTGGTGCCTTTTCCGAGGGTGCTCTCCACATTGAAGCGCGCGTCGCCGCCGTAGTAGATGTGCAGGCGGGAAAGGACGTTTTTGAGCCCCAGCCCGTGCGCCGATTCGTGGGAGTAGCTGCCGTCCATCACCTCGCGCACGATCTCCTCGGGCATGCCCTGGCCGTTGTCCTCGATCACGATTTCGATGGCGTCCTCGTCGTAGCTGCGAAAATCAATCTTGATCAGCCCTCCCGAGATATACCCCTCGAAGCCGTGGTCTATACAGTTTTCGATGATCGGCTGAAGCAGCAGCTTGTAGATTTTGCAGCCGGCGATGTGCGGGTCCATGTCGATGACAGCGTTAAAGGTATTGTTTGCACATTGGCGCAGATAGATGTATTTTTTGAGCCATTCATATTCGTCCGAGAGGGGGATGATCTTGATCTTGTTGTTGATGCTGTAGCGCAAAATCGAGCTCAGCGAGGTGATCATCCGGCTGATCTCGTACTCCTCCTTCTCGATCAGGCTCCAGTTGATCGCGTCCAGGGTGTTGTAGAGGAAGTGCGGGTTGATCTGGGCGGTCAGGGCCTTGATTTCGGCGTCCTTCTCGTTTTTGATCGCATTGGCGGTGCGGTCCCGCTCCTCGCGCAGGTTGTTGGTCAGGGAGGAAATTTTCACCATCATCTCGTTGAAGGTCTGCGCCACGATGGACATCTCGTCCTTGGTTTTGATGTCCACCTGGATGTCGAGGTCGCCCCCCTTGGCCCGCTCCATCGCCGCGACGATCGACTTGGCCGACTTGGTGAGGCTGCCGGACAGAGCGATCACCACCAGGATGATCGTTCCCAGGGTGATCAGCGACACCACCCAGTAGGTGTTGCGGATGGTGGTGATGTCGCTGTAGAAGTAGGAGCCGCTGAAGATGTTGACGATGTACCACTGGGCGGCGGGCACGCTGCCGGTCAGGGCCACCGCCTTGCCGATCTCATTGACCGTGCAGGTGGGGGTGCGCTTGCCGGAGAGAGTCGGGACCACCGTGCGGGTGATGTCTTTTAGGATCACGCCGTTTTCGGGGTTTTGCAGGATGTCGAGCAGGGCGCCGCAGTCCTGGACCGTGTTCAGCCCGATCAGTTCCTTGTTCTGCGCCGAGATGATGTCGCCCTCGCCGCTGACCACCACCGAATAGGCGCTCTCCTCATTGGACTGGGCGAAGAGGCTGCTGACGGCCTCCTCGTTGACGGTGACCACGATCACCCCGAGCTCCTGCAGGGTGTACTGGTCCACGATCTTGTTGGCGATGTGGAAGTAGTTTTTGACCTGGCCCCGGAACTGCCGGTCGGGGATGGTTTTCGTAATGGTGCACCCCGCCTTGCCGATGGCGGTGCTGTAGATTTCGTTGCGCAGGCCGGCCTGTCCTTCCCAGAGGTTTACCGTGAAGCGGGTGGAATCGTTGTCAAAGACGATGTTGTTGCCGTCCGGCAGCAGCAGGGAGATGGCCACCTCGGGCTTCTTGGAGCTGAAGGCGGAAAATTCCCGTTTGACCTGGCTGAGCGCGATCGCCTTGTTGGGGGTGTCCGGGATCATCAGCTCCTTGGTGGCGCTGATGATGGTGTCGTCCGAGATGATGGAGAGCACATAGTCCAGATAATCCTGCATCCAGGAGTCGAGGACCCGGGCGGTCTGCTCGACCGAGTTGACCCCCGAGGCCATGATCTTCTCCTTGACGGTGTGGTTATAGTAGTAAAACAGGATGGTCTGGGAGATCAGCAGGGGGATGATCGAGACGATCATCAGAGAAATGATCAGCTTGGAACGGGTGGTGGAGGCGCTCCAGCTCTCAAATACCTTATGGAACATGCGGTTTCCCCCTCTTATTGCAAAATGCGCCCCAAAGCGACAGGAGCTCATAAAAATATAGTAGCAAAAAAAGAACCGTAAAGCAAATGGGAAAGAAAACAGGTGTGGCGCCGCCGGATGGCTGGGTGATAAAAATAGCTCAGAGAGTTTTTTATATTTCTCATGGCCGCCCTCCGGGCATGGCCATATTTATCGCTTCTCCTGTGCTGAGCAACAAAAAGCGGCGGGGGCTGGCATACGCCAGCTCCCCGCCGTCCGGCTGCTTATCGCCTGTGCTCGAGATATCCGCAGATCAAACCGGCCGTGGCCTGCGCACCGATAGAACTGTCAACGCACAATTCATACTCATGCGGGTCGCCCCACTCATGTCCGGATATGCTCTTATAGTACGCACGTCGGGCCATGTCGGAGCGGGCAATACTTTTTTGCCCTTGCTCCCGTGTGTCCCCATACATTTTCATCACGTTTTGCACGCGGTAATCCGTCGGGGCATAGATGAAGATTCGCACCACGTTCTGATAGTCGCGCAGCACATGGTCCGCCGCACGGCCGACGATAACGCAGGCCCCCATATCTGCGATGTGCTTGATCGCCATATCCTGAGCCGTGATCGCCTGCTGGACGGCCTCGGTGCTCAGATACAGTTCACGCATGGCCGTATTTTCATTGGAATTCAGGCCCGAGATGAAATCCCTGGACAAGCCGCTTTCCTTCGCGGCCAGCGCGATCATCTCCTTGTAGTAGCACGGGATCCCCAGCTTTTTTGCCACAAGCTGCCCGATCTGCTTCCCGGCCGACCCGTGCTCGCGGGAGATCGTCAGGATCAAGCCCGCCTTGGACGGCTGTAGGACGGCCGCGCCGTCCGCTTGCGCATGAGCGGAACTGTGCGAGAGCTCCCGCCAAAGCCGGACCATTACGAAAGCGGTTATAATGAATGCGGCCGTATCGGCGACCGGCGCGGCCCAAAAGATGCCGTTCACTCCCAACTTTAACGGCAGGAGCAGGGAAAGCACGATGAGAAGCGCATCGCGCATGACAGAGAGCGGCGCCGCGGCTTTGGAGTGCCCGATGGATTGCAGGAAGATCGCGCAGACCTTCTGCACGCAGGTGAACAGGATCAGCGAGAGGTAGATCCGCAGGCACTGGGTAGCGAACTGGGTATAGAGCTCGCCGTCCGAACCGAACATGCAAATGAACGCCTGCGGGGCGGCCTCGAACAGCACCGTGCAGAGCAGGCAGATGATCGCCGTCCATTTTAACATGAGTTTCAGCAGCTCCCGTACACGGCCGTATTGCCCCGCGCCGTAGTTATATCCGACGATTGGCTGTGCGCCTGCGGCAATGCCGATCCCGATATTCAGCACGATTTGAAACAGCTTCATGATGACGACAAACGCCGCCAGCGGAATGTCCGGGCCATAGACCGACCCAGCGCCATACCGCACCAGCAAAATATTGTTAATTACGGTGATGACGACGATGGACCACTGTGTTAATAAACTGGAGGTGCCCAGCGCCATCACATGTTTTAACTCGATAAAATCCAACCGGAAGCTATCCAAAGACAAGCGGAAGGTCTTGCTTTTCGTTAGATAGCCAACGCAGATTAAAAAGCTGACAAACTGTCCTAATATCGTCGCATAAGCGGCGCCTTTAATCCCCATATCCAGAACAAAAATTGCAAGCGGGTCGCCGATGATGTTGATCACCGCTCCGGCCAGCATGGCCGCCATGGCATAGCGCGGGCTGCCGTCTGCGCGGATGATCGAAGCCAGCGTGTTCTGCACGAGGGCAAATGGAATCATGGCATAGATGATGAAGCCATAGTCGCGCGCCAGCACAAGGTTCGCGTCGGTCGCCCCGATCAAGCGAAGCAGGTGATCGCCCCCAAGGTAGCCGATCACCAGGATGGCAAGCCCGGCCAGAAAAGAGCACAGTACGCTGTTTGCGACGCTTTTGTGAATGTTCTGTGTCTCCTTTCGGCCGAGGGAGACGCTGAGCACGGCGGCTGCCCCGTCGCCGAAAAACAGGGACAGGCCCCAGCCAACGACCGTTATCGGAAAGATGACGCCTGTCGCGGCATTGCCCAGATACCCAATGCCGTTCCCAACAAAAATTTGATCCACGATGTTGTAGAGACTGGAAATGAGCAAAGAGAAAATACAGGGGATGGCAAATTGCCTCAAGAGCTTCCCCACTTTTTCTGTTCCCAAATAATTGTTCCCGTTCATAAAATCCTCCCATTGACAGACAAAAAAACGGCGCATGCAAAACGCATGCGCCGCTCTGATCTCCGACAAAAAAATACAACACATGCATCCGTACCGTGATCAGATTTACGCGCTATGCGCCACATGTGTCGTTGATTGCCTTTATTTAATTTACACATATCAGTATACCAGCATTTTAAAATTATTTCAAAGGTGTTTTTGCACAAATTGCTCTCGTTCGTTGGGACCTGCGGCAAAAAATTTACCTTAATATTTTGCACCATTCTTAAAATTGTGAGTTTCCGCCGGCCGGGGGCTTCCTCTATAATAAGCACAAGATGTTAATTGCCTCTAAGCAATTGACGGATTGGTTTGCAGGAAAATTAAGGAGGTAAAAAGATGAAACGCAGATTATCTATGCTGCTGGCAGTGGCTATGCTGGCAACATCCCTGGCGGCCTGCTCTTCGGGCGGCGGTTCCACTTCCCAGAGCTCGGAGCAGCCCGCAGGCGAGACCCCCGCAACCAGCACCGAGACGCCCAGCTCTGAGGCCCCCAGCTCCGAGGCGGAGCCCGCGAGCGGCGAGCAGGTCGAGCTCAAGCTTTGGCACTATTACAGCGGCGACAGCGCGCAGGACATCGTGGACCTGTGCAATCGCTATACCAGCGAGGTCAATCCGAACGTAAAGGTTGCCGTCACCATGCTGCCCTTCGGCGACTTCAAGAAGCAGCTTTCGGTCAGTTCGGCGGCCAGCTCCCTGCCGGACATGGTCTTCATCGACAACTGTGATGCGGTTGCCTATGCCGCGATGGGTATGTTCGCGGACCTGACCGAGGCGATGAAGGACAATGCGGAAATTGCCAAATATTACGAGGGCATTATGAAGACCGGCTACTATGACGGGAAGCTCTATTCTGTTCCGTCGGTCAGCAACAACCAGGGCATCTACTACAACAAGGACATGTTCGAGGCGGCCGGAATCCAGAAGGTCCCCGAGACCTGGGATGAGGTCCGCGAGACCGCCAAGGCCCTGACCAAGGACGGTGTCTACGGTTTCGGTATGTCCGCGGTCAGCAACGAGGAGGGTACCTCCCAGTTCCTGCCCTTCAAGATCGCAGCCGGAGACGAGGACATGTACTCCCTAGACAGCGAGGGCGGCCTGCGCGCGCTGAGCTTTTTGACCGACCTGGTCAAGGACGGCTCAATGCCCAAGGACGTCATCTCCTGGTCCCAGTCCGACGTCGGCACCCAGTTTAAGACCGGCAAGATCGCCATGATGATGATGGGCTGCTGGTACATCAACGAGTATGAGGAGCAGAATCCCGAGCTCAATTGGGACGTATTCCCGATCAAAGACAAGACCTTCGGCACCATCTACGGCGGCGAGAACTTGGCCGTCATCAACGGGCCGAACAAGGACGCCGCGATCGAGTGGGCCAAGTGGTTCATGAGCTATGACATCAACAAAGAATGGAACTTTAAGATGGCACACTTCCCGGCCCGCGAGGAATCCCTTACCGACCCGGAATATACGGCCAACCCGCATTGGAAGACCTTCCTTGAGCTGATCCCCTACACCAAACCCCGTCCGGCGGACCCGAAGTGGCCCGAGGTCTCTCTCGGTTACCAGCTCGCTTTGCAGGAAGCCTTGACCCTGCAGAAGACCCCCGAGGAAGCGGTGAAGGACGGCCAGGCGATGATCGACGCCGCCCGCGGCTAAGACTCAGTAAGGTGGACCGTATCCCGAACGTTTAGCAATGCTGGATGGCGGAGGATACCTGTTTATACCCTAAAATGCAATATGCGGCACCCGCGAGAGTCCAAGGAGGTCTATGCGCGGCTTATGCATAATGAGTTGGTATAAAAGTACCCTCCGCCATTTTTATGCCCTTTTTCGGTAAAATAGCCGAGAAAAATGAATAAATATACAATATTTGCCCGTTTTGATTTAGACAAACGAATACCGAAAATGAGGTGATCCTGTGCCCAAGCGCAAGCAAAAACTCAAAAGCGACACGATAGGCTACTGGTTTGTGCTGCCTGCGCTGCTCTTCATGAGCCTGTTTATCGTATACCCGCTGATTTATAACTTTGTCCTGTCCTTCCAGAAGGTCGACGTGATGACCCTGATGGCGCCCCATAAGGAATGGGTCGGCTTCCAGAATTACGCCAACGTGATGAATGGCACCTATCTTTGGGGCTCGATGAAAAATACCTTCGTCTTTACCATTGGATGCATCGCCTTCCAGTTCTCCATCGGATTCCTGCTGGCGGTGCTCTATACCCAGAAATGTAAGGCCCTCAAGCCGATCAGCGGCTTGCTGCTGATCAGCTACATCATTCCCGGAACGGTCTGTTCCATCCTCTTCAAATTCATGTTTGCCACCAACGGCGGTATCGTCAACGAGCTGTTTATCCAGCTCGGGCTGATCACCCAGCCGATCGAATGGCTCACTCGCCCAGATATGGCGATGTGGTCGGTCATCATCGCCAACACCTGGACCGGCATCCCGTTTAACATGATTCTTTTGGTTTCGGGGCTGGTCAACATCCCGCTCGAGGTCTACGAGAGCGCCACCATCGACGGCGCGAATGGAGCGCAGCAGTTCTTCAAAATCACGGTCCCGTTGCTCAAGTCCTCCATCCAGACGGTCCTGGTCCTCGGGTTCGTGTATACCTTCAAATGCTTTGAATTGATTTACGTCATGACTACGGGCGGCCCGGTCTACTCCACCGAGCTGATGTCTATCTACTCCTACCGGCGCTCGTTTATGGAATTTAACTTCAGCGAGGGCGCGGCGATCGCCAACATCCTGTTTATCATCCTGTTTGCGGTCGGCCTGTTCTATACCAAGCTGATCGGGAAAGACGAGGTGGCCTAGGATGAGTGCGAAAACGAGAAAGCAATTTTTTAAGGTTTTCTGGATCGTCGTGGGCGTGGTCTGCTTCTTGATCATGATGTTTCCGCTGTACTGGATGATTTCTTGTTCACTCAAGACCGAGAGCGAAATCTTTGCGCGGCCGCCCTATTACTTTCCGCCGAATCCGAACTTGGACGCCTACATAACCCAGCTTTCCAACGTGGAGCAGTTCCCAATCATCAATTCCTTTAAAAATAGCATGATCATCTCACTGGCAACCATGGCGATCTCGGTGGTCCTGTCCACCATGGCCTCCTACGGGCTGGCGCGTTTCAACATCAAGGGTAAGAACCTGATCATCTTCCTGTTCCTGGTCTCCCAGATGCTGCCGCAGGTCTTCACCCTGGTGCCCGATTTCATCATCTTCAAGTCGGTCGGGATCTACAACACCTACTGGGCGCCCATCTTCGCCAACTGTACGGTGGCGATTCCCTTCTCGATTCTAATGTTGCGAACCTACTTTTTGAGCATACCGAAAGAGGTGGACGACGCGGCCCTGATCGACGGGTGCAACCACTTCCAGTCCTTCCTCAAGATCATGATGCCGATGGCCTCGACCGGAATCGTCGTCTCCTTCGTCTTCTCGTTCCTGTTCGGCTATGCGGACATGATGTTCAGCCTGACCTTCATCAATGATTCAAGGATGTGGCCAGTCACCACCGGTATCTACAACGTGGTGGGCCGCTACGGGATCGAGTGGAGCCGCGCAATGGCCTTCGGGTGCCTCGCCGTGGCCCCGGTTGTCCTGATCTTCCTGCTCATGGAGCGCTACATCGTCGAGGGCTTGGCCTCGGGCGCGGTCAAGGGCTAAGGTGCATCTGTAAATTTAAGGAGGGACTGTGATGAAACTTTCTTGCCTGTCCAACGTCTATTCCCGCTTCTCGCTGGAGAAGGCGTTCTCCGAGGCGCAGCGCCTCGGGCTCGAGGGGATCGAGGTCTGGGGCGGCCGCCCGCACGCCTACGTCTACGACGTGGACGAGAAGATGGCCGCCACCATCCGGGGCTGGGCCAAGCAGTACGGGGTGGAAATCTGCTCCTACTGCCCGGAAAACTGCGTCTACCCGTACAACCTGTGCTCCCAGAGCGAAAAGGAGCGCTCCGAGACGGTACAGTACTTTAAGGACGCGCTGGACGTCGCCGCCGCCATCGGCGCGCCGATGATCCAGATCACCCCCGGCGACCCCGGCTACGAGGGGGACCCGGACGAGGACTGGAAGCACCTCTGTGAGGGGCTGCGGGAGGTCTGCGCCCACGCCGAGAAGGTGGGGGTGCGGGTGGTCATGGAGACGCTCAGCACCGAGGAGAGCCTGATTTTAAATACGGCCGACGACCTGGTGCGGCTGCTGAAAGCGGTCCCCTCGCCGATGATGTTCGGCATGGTGGACTTCGTCAGCCCCGCGATCATGTACGAGCCGTTCTCGAACTACTTTAAGAAGCTCGGCCCGAAGATGGGGCATATCCACCTGGCGGATTCGGACGGCAAGACGGCCGACCATCTGATGATCGGCGAGGGGGTCATCCCCTTTAAGCAGGTCCTCTCGATGATCAAGAAGTATGATTATCCCTATTATGCGAGCATCGAGCTTTCCCCGATGGGGACCCACGGCGCCGACCCTGAGAGCTATGTCGAGCTCTTCGTCGAGCGGCTGCGGGAGGTCCTCAGTCAAATTTAAGGCAGAAAACCCAAACAACAGGAGAGGAGCAAGAATAAATGGTAATCGACGTACATACGCATGCGGAATTCATGGAGCCGATGTACAAGGGGGACGAGGTGACCCGGCAGCGCAAGGAGATCATGGGGCGGGAGTTCCTGGGATATTGCGACATCTCGATGGCGCTGTTCCAGATGGACCACGCGGGGATCGATAAGCGGGTGCTGCTGCCGCTGGATTTGACCACGCAGTACGGCTGCACCATCGTCTCGAACGATGAGATGAAGGAACTCGTCGGGGAGGCGCCGGAGCGCTTCATCGGCTTTGCCAGCGTGGACCCCTACCGGGAGGACGCCGTGAAGGAGCTGGACCACGCCTTCGGGGAGCTGGGGCTCTCGGGGCTCAAGCTCAACCCCTCGAAGCAGAAGTTCTACCCCACCGATTCGATCATGAAGCCGGTCTACGAGAAATGCATCGAGTACGGCAAGCCCATCCTGTTCCATTGCGGGACCTCCTGGGAGCCGAACACCCCGGCGAAGTACTCGAAGCCCCTGTGCTTCGAGGAGGTGGCCATCGAGTATCCGGAACTCCGGATCGGCCTGGCGCATTTCGGCTGGCCCTGGGTGCAGGACACCGCGATGATGCTGCTCAAGTACCCGAACGTCTACGCCGACACCTCCATGCTCTACTGCGACCGGGCGAAGGACTTCTTCCACCAGATCTTCAAGGTGGACCTCAGCCCGCTGTGGATTGAAAACATGTTTTCGGATAAGGTGATGTTCGGCTCGAACTCGCCGCGCTTCGGGGAAGAGGACATGAAGTACGGGCTCGAGAAGCTGGGGCTGCGTGAAAGAACGCTTGCGAAGGTCCTGGGCGGCAACGCGATGAAATTCTTAGGGATGGAGGACTAAAGGCCATGAAAATGAAACTGGACTCGTTTGAGCTGCGCACCAAGAACGAATTCGATATGATCAACATCACCGAGCGGGTACACAAATTTGTGGAGGAGAGCGGGATCGAAGAGGGGATGGTCTATGTGATGACCGCCCACACGACGACGAGCATTATCGTCAACGAGAGCCTGCCCTGCCTCGAGACGGACATCGAGGAGAAGCTCGAGGAGATGGTTCCGAAGGACGCGCAGTATGCGCACAACCACTTCCTGCCGAGCTACGGTGCGACGGGCGGGAACTGCCCGGGGCATCTGAAGAGCATGCTCTGCAACTACTTTGCCTACTTCCCCGTCAAGGACGGGAAGGTGGTGCGCGGCCGGGCGCAGGAGATCTATTTCGCCGAGTTCGATGGAATCCAGGACCGCACGGTCTACATGCAGGTGGTAGGGGAATAACCCTCCATTATTAAGATGAAAGACGGTTGCCGGAGCAGGGTCCAGCGCATTGGAGGGCCCGGCGGGAAAGGGAGGATAAGATGAAAGTAATAGCAGTGGGCGATGCGTGCATCGACCTCTACCAGAAGCTGGAGAGGTACTACCCGACCGGAAACTGCGTGGACTTCATCATCAATATTGCGAAATACGGCCTGGAAAGCGCCGTGGTCAGCGTGGTGGGCACCGACCGCTACGGGGACGAGATGATCGAGGTTTTAAAAAAATACAAGGTGGATTCCAGCCACATGCACCGCAAGGAGGGCAAAACCGCCGTGGCGCTGATGGACCTGATCGGGAATGACCGCCTGCACACCAGCTTTGACGAAGGGGTGCTCGAGGGGTTCGATCTGAGCGAGGAGGATTTGCAGTTCATCAAGGGCTACGACGTGATCCACGGGGTGATCTGGGGCAAGGTGAACCACCACATGCCCACCTTCAAGGAGTGGGGAAAGACGGTCGTCTACGACTTCGCCACCGACCTTGACGACCCGGAGATCGAACGGGTGCTGCCCTATGTGGACTACGGCTTCTTCTCCTACAAGCAGGACGACGCCTTCATCCGCGATTATCTTAAAAAGGCGCAGGCAAAGGGGCCGAAGGTGCTGATCGCGACACTGGGCGAGCACGGAAGCATAGCCTATGACGGGAAGAAGTACTACCTGCAGGAAGCGCTGCCGGTGACGGTGGTGAACACCGTGGGGGCCGGGGACAGCTTCATTTCGGGCTACACCTACGGGGTGATTGGGGGACAGGACGTGCCGGGGTGCCTGCGCACCGCCGCCGAGACCTCCGCGAAGATCATCCAGATGTTCGACCCCTATTGATTTGACGAGAAAGGCGGGACAAGCCAATGCCGAAGATCAACATCGAACGGGTGGCGGGGATGAACATCTGCTACCACCTGTTTACCACCGAATATTTCCTCGATTCCCTCTGCCGGCTGGGGATGAAGAGCGTGGAGTTCTGGGGCGGGTATCCGCACCAGTTCATCAGTGAAAAATCCTATCCGCCGGTAAAAACCATCCGCAGGATGATCGAGGAGCGGGGGCTCAATCTCATCTGCTACACCCCCGAGCAGATCCAGTATTACTACAACATCGCGGCCAGGGAAGACGACATCCGCGAGGACAGCGTCGAGCATTTCAGGCGGTGCATCTATGCCGCCGCCGAGATGGGCGCGCCCAAGATGCTCATGACCTGCGGCTGGGGCTACCAGGACGAGGACCGCGAAGAGGCCTGGAAGCGTTCGCGCGAGTCGCTGCATAACCTCGGCGAATACGCCGGGAAGATGGGGATCATCCTGGCACTGGAGAACCTGCAGCAGGTGGAGAGCAACCTCATCTATACCCTGCCGCAGCTGAAAAAGATGCTCGACGAGCTTCAGTGCCCCGCCTTCAAGGCGATTGTGGACACGGTGCCCATGCACCTGGCTGGTGAGACGATGAAGGACTACATCGAGGCCTTCGGGGACGACCTGGTGCACACCCACCTGGTGGACGGCAACCCGACCGGGCACCTGGCCTGGGGCGAGGGCGAGCTGCCGCTGGACGAGGACGTGCAGACGCTCTGCGACCTTAGCTACAAGGGGACCATGTCCTTCGAGGTCTGCGGCGGGAACAACTTCGACCCCGAGAGCGAGATGAAGAAGAGCTTCACCCGCATAGGGCCGTATCTCGGCTAGGAGGGCGATATGAACAAGCTGAAATTTGAGCAGTTCGCCATTGGGAGCTTTCATTACCCGCGCTATCCGCTTTGCTATTTCCTCGATTCGGTGCAGCGGCTGGAGGTAAAAAACATCGAGCTCTGGGGCGTGGCGCCGCACCTCTATGTGGATGACCTGACCGGCGCGGACGTAAAGGCCATCAAACGGGAAATCGATGCGCGGGGGCTTCGGCTCATCTGCTACTGCCCGGAGCAGAACACCTATCCCTTCAACATTTCGAGCACCAACAAGGCCCTGCGCGAGCGCAGCATTGCCTTTATGGAGCGCTCGATCGTACTGGGCGCGCAGCTCGGCGCCCCGACCTTCCTGCTCTGCCCGGGGACCGGGTTCTTAAACGAGGACCCCGGGGAGGCCTTTAAGCTCCTGTGCGACGCCGCGCAGCGCCTGCTGCCCACCGCGCACCGGGAGGGGGTCACCATCGTGGCCGAGACCCAGACCTGGCACGACTGCAACATCCTGCACACCGCGGCCGACCAGCGCCGTCTGCTCGACGAGGTGAACGACCCGGCCTTCAAAGCCATGCTGGACGTCAGCCAGATGACGATCTACGGCGACACCATCGCGGATAACCTGCAAATTTTGGGCGACGACATCCGGCATATGCACCTCACCAGCTCCTACAGCGATTCGCTGGATTTGACGCTGCAAGGGGACGCGCTGCGCCAGAAGTACCCGGACGGGCGGCCGCTGAGCACCCACATCGGCTTTCGGGCCGGGAACAACCCCATCATCGACTACCTGCGTCAGATGGGGGAGGGGGGTTACTCCCACTACATCAGCCTCGAAATCTGCGCGCGGGAGTGCTTCGGCGACCCGGAGTTCTATGCGCGCGAGGGGCTCGAGATGATGAAGCAGGCACTCTAAGCAAGCTTACTCATTACCATCTCCATTTTATTTTCCGGCCGTCCCGGGACGGCCCTGCCCGGTTCGGACCCGAACCGGGCGTCTTTTTATCCTTATGGCGGCCCGCTTTCGGTTGACAGCGGGTAGCGCATGTTGTACACTAAGAGGGACAAATCAGCCGCCAGAAGGCTATGCTGAAATACAGAATACGGGGTGGTCAAAATGGATATCAAAGAGTTGCAGCGCCTGAATCCGGACAAGAAGATTTATTCGATCGACGACGAGGCTTATAAGCCCTACGGCCGGGTGCTGGGCGACGTGTGCGTCAAGGACCTGGTGGAGTACATCGACAAAAACATCGAGATTCCCGCCTCCGGCAGCAAGTATGTGCCGAGCGTGCCCGAGCTCGAGGCATTCGATTGCGTCAAGAAGATCGAGGACCTGGTCTATGGCCAGATGGAGGTCGAGGCCGGCTACTGCGCGGGCTACAACGACGTGCTGGGCGGGCTGGAGTTCCACCAGGGCAGCGAGGTGGCCGTCACCACCACCGACACCCTCTTCATCGTGGGCAAGAAGCAGGATATGTCCGACGAGGGCGACATCGACGGGAGCAAGCTCGAGTACTTCTACATCAAGCGCGGCCAGGTCGTGGAGATGTATTCCACCACCCTGCACTACTGCCCGGTCCATGTGGACGATAACGGGTTCTTCACCCTGGTCATCCTGCTCAGAGGTACCAACACCGCGCTGAACCATCCGAGCGCGAACAAACTCTTCACCAAGAAAAACAAAGGATTTATCTGCCACACCTCCAACACGGCGAAGATCGAGGCCGGTTCCTATCCGGGGCTCAAGGGCGATCTGATCAAGATCAACCTGAAATAAGCCGGGACAATGCTCTTATGCCGCGGGCGGGTACCTTTCGGGTATCCGCCCGTTTGGGGTTTTTTCGGGTGACGGGAAAGGAATGGTGATCAACATGGAGAGACGGTTTCACACGGTGGGGATCGCGGGCCTCGGGCTGATCGGCGGCTCGCTGGCGCTGGCGCTGCAGCGCCTGGGCGGGATCGCGGTCCATGGATATGACCTAGATGGGGATACCCTCGAAGCGGCGGTGCATGCGGGCGCGATCACCCGGGCCAACGAGGGGCTGGGAGAGTGCGACCTTGTGGTGGTGGCGCTCTATCCCGGCGCGGCGGTGCACTTTGTCGAGGAGCATATCGCGGAGCTTCGCCCGGGCACGGTGGTGGCCGACTTCTGCGGGATCAAGCGCTTTCCCTGCGCGGTGCTCGAGCCGCTCTGCCGCGCGCGGGGGCTGTATTACCTCGGCGCCCACCCGATGGCGGGCAAGGAGATCAGCGGCTTTGCGGCGGCCGACGCGAACCTTTTTCGCGGCGCGAGCCTGATTCTGACCCCGACCGAGGAGACCGATCCGGCGGCGCTCGCCGCCTTCCAGGAGCTGTGCCGGGAAGTGGGCTTCGGCCGCCTGGTGCGCAGCACCCCCGAGGGGCACGACCGGATCATCGCCTACACCTCGCAGCTCGCGCACATCCTCTCGAGCGCCTACATCCAGAACCCGCTCTCCAGCGATTTTAGCGGCTTCACCGGCGGCAGCTTTCAGGATTTGACCCGGGTGGCGCGGATGAACGGCGAGATGTGGGCCGAGCTCTTTGAGCGCAACCGGGATATGCTCATCGAGCAGATCGATGAACTGACCCTGAAGCTCGGGGAGTACCGACAGGCGCTCGAGAATGAGGATTCGCGGGCGCTCTGGGCGCTGATGGAGCAGGGGACCGCGATCAAGAACCGGCTGCTGGCGGGGGCCAGCGACCCGAAGTGGGAAGAGGTCTGATCCTCTGCGCCGGCCGCGAAAAAGAAGTAAAATTTTGCGGACAAGGTGTTGACAGGGCGGGATTTTTATCGTATAATTATTAGCGTTGTCGGTATGAATCGGCAGCGGTTGCGGGAGCATAGCTCAGCTGGGAGAGCACCTGCCTTACAAGCAGGGGGTCACAGGTTCGAGCCCTGTTGTTCCCACCAGCTAACAAAGGCTTCTGCCGCTGACGGTCGCACCGGCCTTTGTTAGAAATTTGGCCCGGTAGTTCAGTTGGTTAGAACGCTAGCCTGTCACGCTAGAGGTCGTGGGTTCGAGCCCCATCCGGGTCGCCAATTTTCCTTTTTGCACAGTCTTTGCCCCGGATGGGGCGAGAACAGGCCGACCGCTCGCAAGAGCGGGGGAATCGTGCCGGTGGCACGATTTTAGGCCACGGGTAGAGCCCGTTCATCCGGGTCGCCATTTTGTTTTTCCTGCGCGCGGGCGCATCTTGCCTTTGTAGCTCAGTTGGTAGAGCAGAGGACTGAAAATCCTCGTGTCGTTGGTTCGATTCCGACCGAAGGCACCACGCCGCTGCTTGTGCAGCGGCGAACATGCGGGTTTAGCTCATCCGGTAGAGCGCCACCTTGCCAAGGTGGAGGTAGCGAGTTCGAGCCTCGTAACCCGCTCCAAAGCGCTTGTATTTTCTGCGGAAAATGCAAGCGCTTTTCACGTTGTTACAAGCGCGAAGCGCTTCGCGGGCGGAACTAAGCTCCCCCTCGGGCCACCTCCGGCCTTCGGCGGGAATAAGGGCAAGGAACGAAGGCAAGTATGTTTCATCTACAATAACCCAATGGCATAAATAAAAAACGATTTGCTTTTGCAAGTCGTTTTTTATTTATCTTGCCTTGACGGGGAGCGCAAAGATAAACCGTAAAGAATGGCGCCCCTTGAAGCAGCACCCTTTACATTTCCAGCCTTCCTATTTTCCTTATGATGTGTTATACTGTAGTCGATTAAATGGAGAAAGGAAGGGTCAAGGAAATGGATCAAAACGTCGAATTTATCCTCGAGCGCCGCGTGGAGCGCACGATGGAGGCCCTGGTGAAAAACCGGATGGAGGCCTACTACGCGCCGAGCGCCGGAAAGGCGAAGGAAGCGGTAATATCCCTCCTGAGAGAGGGGGCCGTCGTCAGCCACGGCGGGAGCCAGACGCTGATCGAGTGCGGAATCATCGACGAGCTGCGCAGCGGCAAATACAACTACCTCGACCGTAGCGCACCGGGGCTGAGCAAGGAGCAGGTGACCGAAATCTACCGGCGTTCCTTCTTCGCGGACTACTACCTTGGCAGTGCCAACGCCATCACCGAGGAGGGCGAGCTCTTTAATGTGGACGGCAACGGCAACCGGGTGGCCGCCTACATATACGGCCCGCAGAACGTCATCCTGGTCGCCGGGATCAACAAGATCGTGCCGGATATCGAGAGCGCGCTGACCCGTCTGCGCAAGATGGCGGCCCCGGCCAACGTCAAGCGGCTGGAGTGCGAGACGCCGTGCTTCCGCACCGGAGAGTGCATGAACTGCCACACGCCGGGGAGGATCTGCTGCGACTACGTGGTGCAGGGCTTCCAGCGGGTTCCGGGGCGGATCAAGGTGGTCCTGGTCGGAGAGCCGCTCGGCTACTGAGGAAAAGGAAAAAGCTGTCCGCTGATTTCATCAGCGGACAGCTTTTGTCGTGTTCAGCCTTCCAGCGCCTTGCGCTCGTTGAGGATATTGTCCAGCAGCTCGGTTTGGTACTGGTAGTTCTCCTTTGCTTTCTTGTTTTTCGACGCGGCATGGGTGTCCGCCGCGCGGAAGGTCAAAAAGAGGCTGTCGCCCAAGGCTTCGGTCAGCGGGTCGTCGCAGAAGACGGTATCCGAAAGCGGGATCTTGCGCCCGTCGTCGAAGGCTTTGTCGCTGTAGGCGCTCAGATCCACGAAGTTGAGCGGGTCGCCGATCATATCGTAGGCGTAGTCGTCCATGATCAGGATCATCGACTCGCCGTCGGTCATCTCCACCGAAAAGCGGGTCTGGGCTGCCATGAAGACCTGGGCGTTCATCCCGGTGTCATCGTCCTCGGGGAAGCCAATCGCCACTACGTCGACGTTGACCTTCCCATCGCCGTCCCGGTCCACCTCGTACTGCTCGGCGATCTCGCAGAGGCGCTCGCGCTGCTCGTCGCTGATATAGGCCTTGCCCACGATGGTGATGGTCGAGTCGAATTTTTCCTTGGACAGGATGTCGTAGGCGAAGGAGACGAGCATGATGGCGGCCACCACGCCGATGATGGTGTGCCATTTAAAATGGTACCAGTAATTCTCAAACCACTTCTTGGTGCCGAATTTGGGTGGGCCGTTTTCCCACTTTTCCATAATGATAGCCATTCCTTTCTCGGGGAGAAGCGCCCGGGCAGCCGCAGAGAGCCCGGGCGCGGAATCCATGAGTTTGAATCAAAATAATTGCCGCGTGGAAAACACGTACCCTCTCTATAACCTCAGTTTTCGCGGGGCTTCATGGTCGGGAAGGAGATCACGTCGCGGATCGATGCGCTGTTGGTCAGCAGCATGACCAGCCGGTCGACCCCGATTCCGAGCCCGCCTGTCGGGGGCAGGCCGTAGGACAAAGCGTTCAGGAAATCCTCGTCGATGTCGCAGGCCTCGTCGTCGCCCGCTGCCTTGAGCGCCGCCTGATGCTCAAAGCGCTGGCGCTGGTCGATCGGATCGTTGAGCTCGGAGAAGGCGTTGGCGTACTCCCGCCCGGTAATGAACAGCTCGAAGCGCTCGGTGTAGTCGGGGTCGTCCTTCATGCGCTTGCTCAGCGGGGAGATGTCCACCGGATGGCCGGTCAGGAAGGTCGGCTGGACCAGCTTCTCCTCGCAGTACTCCTCGAAGAAGAGGTTGAGGATGTCGCCGATCCCGTGGCGCTCCTCGTATTCGAGATGGTGCTCCTTGGCAAGTGCGCGCGCCTGCTCGAGGGTGGAAACCCCGTTAAAGTCCACCCCGGCGTACTTCTTGACGCATTCCTTCATGCTGATCCGCTCGAAGGGCTTCTCCAGATCGATGGTCAGCTCGCCGTAGGGGATGACCGCGGTGCCGAGCACCTCGTGCGCGACCGTGCGGATCAGTTCTTCGACCAGGTCCATGATCCCGTTGTAGTCGGTGTAGGCCTGGTAGAGCTCAAGCATGGTGAATTCCGGGTTGTGGCGGATGGAAATCCCCTCGTTGCGGAAGACCCGGCCGAGCTCGTAAACCTTGTCGAAGCCGCCCACGATCAACCTCTTGAGGTGCAGCTCGAGGGCTATTCGCAGGTACATGTCCATATCGTGCGCGTTGTGGTGGGTGATAAAGGGCCGCGCCGCCGCGCCGCCGGCCTGGGTGTGCAGCACCGGGGTCTCCACCTCGATGAAGCCCTTTCCGTCGAGGAAGGAGCGGATGGCGGTGATGATCCGCGAGCGCTTGACGAAGGTGTCCTTGACCTGCGGATTCATAATCAGGTCGACGTACCGCTGGCGGTAGCGCATTTCGGTGTCCTTGAGCCCGTGGAATTTTTCGGGCAGCGGGGAGAGGGACTTGGTCAGGAGGGTGACCTCCGTCGCCTTGATGGAAACCTCGCCCCGGCGGGTGCGGAACACCTCGCCCCGAACGCCGATGATATCACCGATGTCCCAGTATTTCAGCTGGGCGAAGCACTCCTCGCCGATCATGTCGATCTTGACGTAGAGCTGGATCCGGCCGCTGGAGTCCCGCAGATCGAAGAAGCTGGCCTTGCCCATGTCCCGCCAGGCCATGATCCGGCCCGCCAGGGAGACAGTTTTGCCCTCATACTCCTCGAAGTGCTCCTGGATGTCGTTTGCGTAGGCATCGGTTTTATAAGAGGTCTGCTGGAAGGGGTCCTTCCCCTGGGCTTGCAGATCGCTCAGCTTTTCGCGGCGCACCCGCAGCACCTCGGAAAGGGATTGCTCCTCGCTTTCCGGGGTTTGGTTCTGTAGCTCCTGGTTGTTCTCTGACATTACACAACACATCCTTGTCGTTTGGGGCGCTCGCCCACGTTTTAAAGCAGAGACACCTCTGCTGCCAATATCCCTTATTATAACAAAAAGCGGGCTTTTTGCAAAGCCCGCAAAGGATTTTCTTTGTAAAATCCGCTCTCAGATCGAGATTTCCAGGATTTCATACTGGACGGTGTCGCCCGAGGGGAGCTTGACGTCCACCTTCTCGCCGACCCCGTGGCCGAGCACGGCGGCACCCACCGGGGACTCGTCGGTGATGGTGTCCATGTCCGCGCTGCTCTCCACGGCGCTGACGATGCGGTAGCTCTCAATGTCCCCGAATTCCATGTCCTTTATTTTAACGGTGGTGCCGATGGAAACTGTGTCGGTCGAGAGGTGCTCGTAGGAGATGACCTTGGCATTCTTGAGCTGTTCCTCCAGCTTTTGGATGCGGGCCTCCACTAACGCCTGCTCGTTTTTCGCCTCGTCGTACTCGCTGTTTTCCGACAGGTCGCCGAAGCCGCGCGCGACCCGGATCTTCTCCGCGATCTCCTGACGCTTTTCGACCTTGAGGTTCTTCAGCTCGTCAACGAGAGCCTGATAACTGGCGCTGGTCATGATGAGTTCTTTCGCCATGAACCGGTTCATTCCTTCCGTAGTCAGATTCGGCCCCCGCGCGGGAGCGCGGGAGCAGGACGGGCGGGAAGCGCAATTGCCCATCCCGCAAAAAAGGTCCGGCGGGAGGGATATTTGGCTCCTCCCGCGGACAATAAGAGTATTATATGCAAACCGGGAGAGGTTGTCAAGCTGTAAACGGTGAAATTATCTAAAAATTCACCTTTTTCTCGGTTTTGTTCTAGTATACCCGATGAAATTTTATATTTCGCGCAAAAGTATTCCAGCTTATTCCAAAATCCGTACCTGTTCCTGGTTTTGCGACAGCTGAGCGGCGATCTGGGGCACCGTGACGCGGCGGCTTTTGCAGAGCATCGAGCTGGCGCACAGCCCTCCGACCGCCTCGACGCCGCACAGCTGCCACAGGGCGGTGTAAAATTCATCCCGGTCGATCCCCGGCGGAATTGCCTCGTCCGCCTCGGGCAGGCCGTAGTGCGGCAGCACCAGGGAAAGGTTGTGCTCAATCGGCTCGGCGCGCATGGAAAATACCGGCGCCGGATAAAAGGAGGGGAGGGGCAGGGCGCCGAGATCGAGCAGCGCGGCGCAGCCGCCGAGCGCCGGGAGCTCCCCCGTGAAGGTGATGGGCGCGCCGTATTCCTCGAGCATCCGCTCGGCGTAGGGGGCGTAGCGTTCGGGGCGGTCGGTGCAGACCAGGACGACGGGACAGTACTTGATCAGCTTTTCGAGCAGGAAGGGGTAGAGGCACTCGGGGTCGATCAGCCCCACCCGCCGGCAGTAGAGGGGGAGTGCGCTGCGCTGCAGCGCGCGCAGCAGGGTGTTGCAGAGGACTTCGGCGCGCAGACGCGCGACCTGGTCCTCGCTGACGGCTGGGCGAAAGCCCTGCGGCAGGGTGAGGCCGCGCGCCGCCAGCGCGCCCCGCCGCCCGGTGAGCAGGCTGCGCTCATGCGCTTGCAGCAAGCGGCCGTCCTTCCAGTAGGCGCGCACGTCGAAAAAGAAGCTGCCGCAGACCTCGATTTTTTGTATCTCGGGCTTCGGCGGCTTTATTTTGTCCCGCAGCGACCGGGTTATTCTCCGCAGCGCGCCGCCCTGTGGCGGCGGCAGCTCATCAAAGGTTACGAACATCGTACGTCCTCCCGCCCATCTTGTCCGGAACAGTCCGGCTTTTCATCCGCACCCTATACATATGCCCGGCCCTTTCAAAAAAGTCGCGAAAGGGCGCGCCTTTTTTCTTCAGGGCGGGGGTTGACGCTGCGCCCTTCTCAAAGTATTGAAAGCTGCGCTTCCAATACTTTCATATGGGTGCTCCCGGAAAGGGCGGGTGTTTTTTGGAGGGCCTGAGGTTGCCGCATGGCTGCTCCTGAAACGGAATTTTTGGGGGGAGCGGGGTTGTCCAAAATTTTATGAAAAACCTTCTTGACAAGGGAGCGGATATTGGGTATAATATCAAAGGTACTCACGGGGGCGTAGCTCACTTGGGAGAGCGCTTGAATGGCATTCAAGAGGTAGTCGGTTCGATCCCGATCGTCTCCACCAGCAAAGACCGCACAGGAAACTGTGCGGTCTTTCTCCTTTTAACGCGAAGCGCTTTCCGCCGCGGCGGAAAGCGCTTTTTATTCTGCAACCCGGAAGCTGACCGTTGCCTCTCCCGCACCAGGGCCTCAGACAGTCCGGCGGGATCATCTATCCGGCCAATCGTGGTATAGCGGTGGGAGGTGGAAAAGCTCTCATAAAAAAGCACCAGGCAGTCGGAGCCGTAGAGCATGAGATCCCCCGCCTGGGTTTCGGATGGGCGGCCGGCATCGGCGGGCAGGCTGTCGGAGAAATAATAATATTTTTCATTCCCGTTCATCTCGCTCATGCGGAGGGTCAGCGGCAGCATTTGCATCAAGGCGCGGGCCGTTTCGTTGTCGTTCAGGGTGGCGGCGAAGCTCTTGTCGCCCACCGTGATTTGTAGCTGCGGCATCGCAGTGCTTTCCATTGGAGAAGCGGGCTTCTGTTGAGGGGCCTGTGGAGCCGGGGCAGGGATTTTGGCTTCCTGCGGCGAGGCGTCCTCTTCCACCTTATCGATCTGTACCTCCCCGGCGAGGGAGGGGATCAGCTCGGCGCCGGACACCGCCTCCCCGAGCGCATACAGCCCGGAGGCTCCGCCGCAATTCCCATAAAAGAGCGCCACGTCCCCCCAAGGCTCGTAATAGGCAAGGGTGCCCGCCGGGCCCTGCGCTAGGGGGGCGCCGCTGGTATCAAGGCCCTCGGGCGGATAGAAGATTTTTTCGCTCCCCGCATAGTCCTCGATCCCGACTGACAGAGGAAGCTGCCGGTAGAGGGAACTTGCCGCGGCGCTGCCGTTGAGCCGGAACATGACGGCAGCGCCGCCGTCCATCTGCACCTGGATCAGTGGGCCCTGCGCCTCGTCCGGTGAGGAGGTGGGCCCGGTGGCGGCAGCTTCGCTTTCCGGAAAAAAGCCGGACGAAGAAGGTGGGCTCTCATCCGGTGGGGCCTGCGGCGCGGGGCGCGCCTCCACGTCCCCGCCGCAGGCCGCCAGGGAAAGGGACAGCAGGAGCGCAGCTAAGGGGCGCCCAATATTTCTTCGGGACGGGGATTGAAACTGCGCCCCTCCCAAAATATTGAAGGCTTCGCCTTCAATACTTTCATATGGGTGCCTCCGGAAGCGCGACAGCCTTTTCATACCGCTTCCCTCCTTCAAACCGCCCTGCCCATCTCAAAGGCTTTCTCCAGGGCGGGGTTTCCCCGAATGGCGCCGACGGCATCGGCGCCGCCACCGAAGACGGTGCCGGCCAGCCGCGCCTTTTCAAAGCAGGCGATCCAGCCTCCGAGGCCTTTGATGGCGCCGTCCATGGCGCTCTCCTCCTGCTCTGCCGCCGCGGCCAGCAGGTAGATGTCCCGGAAGGCGTAGCCGGCGCTGTACAAGGGGTTGGAGCGGTCGAGCATGGTTTTCATCTGACCGCACATCTCGTAGTAATAGATGGGGGTGGCGAAGACGATCACATCGGCGGTGCGCATTTTCTGGGCGATGGTGTCCGCGTCGTCGCGGATGACGCACCGCTGGGTCTTCTGGCAGCAGAGGCAGCCGGTGCAAAAGCCGATGGTTTTATCATGCAGGCAGATTTTCTCCACCTCATGGCCGGCTTCCCGGGCGCCGTGCGCGAAGGCCTCGGCCAGCGCGTCGGAATTGCCGCCCTTGCGGGGGCTGGTGGAAACGATCAGGATCTTCTTACTCATCAAAGTACCTCCTTCAGCCGGCTATAAACTGGCCTTCAAAATCCCCAGGACCTCTTCCCGGCTCAACACCTTATAACCGCCCTCCATGATGAAGGTGCCTTGGGCTATACCCTCGAGCATCTCCTCGGTAACCCCGAGCTCCCGCAGGCTCATGACGAGGCCCAGCTCCTTCATCCAGGCTTCCATCCGCCCGAGGCCCAACGCCGCGATCTCACGGTCACTCCCGCCCTCGGGGTCCACTCCCCAGACGTTGACGGCGAAGCGCCAAAACTTGGGCAGGCCGTAGGGCAGCAGATAGCGGTAATAGGGCAGCGAGACGGCGGAGAGGGTCATGCCGTGGGTCGCGTCGGTATAGGCGCCGACCGATTGGCCGATCATGTGGACCATCCAGTCGGTGGCTTTGCCTTTTGCCACGAAGGTGTTCAGCGCCCAGGCGGCGATCCACATGATGTTGCTGCGCGCCTCGTAGTCCTCGGGATTTTGGAGGGCGATCAGGCTGCTGTGGATGAGGGACTTCATCAGCCCCTCCATCACATAGTCGGAGGTGTTGTCGTCGGTCCCCGAGAAGTATTGCTCAGTGATGTGGTTCATGATGTCGTAGAACCCGGCCACCATCTGGTAGCGGGGTAGTGTGAAGGTCAGCCGGGGGTTCAGGATGGCGAACCGGGGGAACACGTTGTCCCCGAACACATGGCCGATCTTCAGCTTCTGCTGGTGGTTGGTGATGACCGCGCCGCCGTTCATCTCGCTGCCGGTGCCCGCCATGGTCAGCACACAGCCCACGGGGATGATCCGGTTATCCACCTCCTCCATGCGCAGGTAATACTTTTCCCAAGGGTCCTCCTTGCACCAGGCGCCGACGGACACGGCCTTGGCCCAGTCGCAGACCGAGCCGCCGCCCACCGCGAGGATCAGGTCCACGTCGTTTTCCCTGGCCGCCTTGCAGCCCTCGTACAGCTTGTCGGAGGTGGGGTTGGGCAGGATACCGGGCAGCTCGACGACCTCCTTGCCGCTCTCCTTCAGGATAGCGGTCACCTGGCCGTACAGGCCGGACTTCTTGATGGAGCCGCCCCCGTAGGCCAGCAGTACCTTTTTGCCGTACTTTTTGAGCTCGCCGCCCAGATTGTCCAGGGCATCCTCGCCGAAATACAGGCGGGTGGGGTTGCAGTACATAAAATTGCCTAACATGGATGTTTCCTCCTTGATATTGTAAAATGGTCCGTTTTTCTATGACCTCCAGGCCGTCTTCACGGCCTGGAGGGGAATCTCTTTGATCACCCTGGCGGGGACGCCGCCCACCACCATATTGGCGGGGATGTCCTTCGCCACCACCGCGCCGGCGGCCACGACTGCGCCGTCTCCGATGGTCACGCCGGGGCAGACGGTGGCGTTTGAACCGATCCAGACGTTCCTGCCGATGACGATGGGCGCGGGGTGCATATCCTTCCTGTGGTGGGGGTCCATCTCATGGTTGAGGGTCGCCAGCACGACGTTATGGCCGATCAGGCTGCCCGCGCCGATGGTGATGCCGCCCTGGTCCTGGAACCGGCAGCCGGAGTTGATAAAGACGCCTTCGCCCACGGTGATGTTCCTGCCGAAATCGGTGTGGAAGGGCGGGAACAGCGCGAAGGAGCGGTCCACCGGCTTACCGGTGATCTGTGAAAACAGCTCCCGGATTTCGTCGGGATCATGATAGCCGCTATTGAGCCGGGCCGTCAGCTTCATTGCTTCAAACGCGGCTTTGCTCATAAACCGGTGCTCCCGCGATCCGTTCACCACCCGTTCCCCACGGTTCAGATGATCCAAAAATTCCTGCAGCTCCATCTTTAAAACCCCCTTGCGTTTCCCTGCCCGGTCCGGCGCTGGAGAGGGCGCCGCCTTCAGGTCCAGTATAGCAGCGGGGATAATGGATAGCAAATACTTATATGACATATTTGTCTATAGTTGACAGGCATAATTGTGCATGCTATAGTGGAGAAAAAGGAGGCTTCTCGATGGAACTGCGCGTTTTACGCTATTTCTTGGCGGTCGCGAGGGAGGAAAGCATCTCCGGTGCGGCGGATTATCTGCATCTGACGCAGCCAACCCTCTCCCGCCAGCTGATGGATCTGGAGGAGGAGCTGGGAAAAAAGCTCTTCATCCGGGGCAACCGGAAGGTCACCCTCACGGAGGACGGGCTCCTGCTGCGCAAGCGGGCCAGTGAGATTGTCGAGCTGGTGGAGAAAACCGAATCCGAGTTCCGGGAAACCGAGGAGGTCACCGTCGGCGACATCTACATCGGGGGCGGCGAGAGCGACGCCATCCGCCTGATCGCCCAGGCCGCCAGAGAGCTGCAGATCAAGTGCCCGCAGATCCGGTACCATCTGTTCAGCGGCAACGCCGACGACGTGGGGGAGCGGCTGGAGAAGGGGCTATTGGATTTCGGGATCATGATCGAGCCCAGCGACATGAAAAAATATGATTACCTCAAGCTGCCGGTCACCGATGTCTGGGGGGTGCTCATGCGACGGGACAGCCCCCTGGCCCAAAAGGAGACCGTCCGTGCGGAGGATTTGTGGGGCGTGCCGCTGCTCCTTTCCCGGCAGGCGCTGGGCAAGAGCCGCCTGTCCGACTGGCTGGAGCGCGGCTACGATTCCCTCTGCGTCGCCGCCACCTACAACCTGATCTTCAACGCCTCCCTGATGGTGGAGGAGGGGCTGGGGTATGCGATCACGCTGGACAAGCTGGTAAACACCAGGGACGAGGGCAGCCCGCTGTGCTTCCGCCCGCTCGAGCCGCATTTGGAGGCGCCGCTCTACATCGTCTGGAAAAAATACCAGGTATTTTCCCGGGCGACACAGCGGTTTTTGCAGATGCTCCGGGAAAAATTCCAGTAACGGTGCTTCTATGCCGTTTTGATGCCGAAAGGATGTATGCTGGCAAGGAGGAGGGAGCGAATGATTCAGATTCTGATTGTCGAGGACGAAAAGGCGATCTCCAACCTGATCCGCCTGAGTTTAAGCAAGGAGGGCTACGGCTGCACCTGCGTCTACGATGGGACCGCGGCCGCCGATCTGCTGGAGCAAAACAGGTACGACCTGATCCTGCTGGACGTCATGCTCCCCGGGATCGACGGCTTCGAGCTGATGGAATATATCCGCCCCATGGAGATCCCGGTGATCTTCATCACGGCGAAGAACGCGGTGGCCGACCGGGTGAAAGGGCTGCGGGCCGGGGCGGAGGACTATCTCGTCAAGCCCTTCGAGATCGTGGAGCTGCTCGCGCGCGTGGACGTGGTGCTGCGCCGGTACCTCAAAAGCGAAATGGTCCTTTGGGTCGGCGGGCTGGCGATCGACACCTACGCCATGCAGGTGAAGCGGGACGGCCGGGAGATCGGCCTGACGAAAAAGGAATACGATCTCCTTCTGCTGTTCGCCCGGAACCCGCGGCGGGCCCTCTATCGCGAGACCATCTACGAGCGGGTCTGGGGGGAGGAATACCAGTACGGCAGCAAGACGGTCGATCTGCATGTGCAGCGGCTGAGGAAAAAGGTCGGGTGGGAGAACCTGTTGCAGGCGGTCAACAAGGTCGGCTACCGCCTCGAGGTGTAAGATGAAACTAAGCGTGAAACTGACCCTCTGCATGCTGGGGCTGCTCTCGCTGCTGTTCGGGATCGGGGGCAGCCTTTTGATCTCGACCTCATTTCAGGTCACGCTCGAGCGTGAAAAGGAGGGGGCCTACAATGCCTATCAGATGGTGCTGGGCACCTTGCAGGTGGTCAACAGCATACAGGGCCCGTCCGACTACGAAGAGATTTCCCAGACTTTGGAGCAGCTGTCCCGGCAGAACGCCGGCTCCTTTTCGTCGCTGCGGCTCTATTCCGATGCCGGGCCGATCTATGAATACGGCTCAAAGCCCGTTTCGTCCGGCGGGAAGGCCCTTCCCGGCAGCTGCACGATCCGCTGCGCGCGGGGCGGGGACGGCGCGCGCCTCCTGACCCTCTCGGGGGCGCTCCAGGCGGGCGGGGAGACCCTCTACCTGGATATGGCGCGCGACATCTCGCCGCTCTTTGCATCGCGGCATACCCAGCAGCAGATTTATCTGCTGGTCTTTTTGCTGATGGCCGCGCTGTGCGCGCTGCTCTCCTACAGCATTTCTCGGGTGCTCACCCGCCCGCTGGTGCGCCTGTCCAAAGTGTCCCGCGCCATTGCCAAAGGGGAGCTGTCCAGCCGGGCGGATATCCGTACCGGGGATGAAATCGGCCTGCTCGCCCGCGATTTCAACGCCATGGCCGGGGCGCTGGAGGAGAAGATTGCCCAGCTTCGGGAGGCGGTCGAGCGCCAGGAGCGCTTTGTGGGCAGCTTTGCGCATGAGATGAAAACCCCCATGACCTCCATCATCGGCTACGCGGACCTGATCCGGGGCCAGACACTGAGCGCCGGCGAGCAGGCCGAGGCGGCGAACTATATCGTCAGCGAGGGGAAGCGGCTGGAAAACCTGTCGCAAAAGCTGTTGGAGCTGCTGGTGCTCAAAAACACAGAGATGACTTTTTCAAAGGCCCGCCCCGCCGCATTGATCGGGGGGCTCGCCGCCCGCCTCGGACCGGTATATGAGCGGCAGGGGATCGTCCTGAGCTGCGTGTGCGGGGAGGGGGAGTGCCTGCTGGAACCGGAGCTCATTAAATCGCTGCTCATCAACCTCCTCGACAACGCGCGAAAGGCGCTGGAGGGGAAGGGCGGCAGGATAACGGTGCGCGCCGTCATGCTCCCGGACGGCTGTGAAATCATCATAGCGGACGACGGGCGCGGCATCCCGCCCGAGGCTTTGGAGCACCTGACAGAGGCCTTCTACCGGGTGGACAGGTCCCGCGCGCGCCAGCAGGGCGGCGTGGGGCTCGGGCTGGCGCTCTGCCGGGAGATCGCCAACCTGCACGGGGGCTCCCTGCACTTTGACAGCCGCCCCGGCGAGGGGACGACGGTGACGGTAAAGCTCAGGGGAGGCGCGGCATGAAACGAATGAAAATTTCCAATATCCTCGCGGTTCTGTGCACCCTTTTGCTGGTGGCGGCGGGCGCCTGCCTGCCGCAGGTCGTCTCCCGGCTCCTCGACCGCCGCCTGTGGCGGGAGACGACGAAGCGGGAGGATGCGTACGTTTCCCTCCTGCTCTCGCAGACCCCCGACCTCTTTCGCACATTGGAGCTCTTTCGCACCCAGCGCTCCGAGATACTCCTGTCCGAGGGCTACCGCATGACCGAGCAGGAGGTGAAGAACGCCGCCGCCGGGGCGCTGACGGAGTTTTTGACGCCGGCCCTGCAGGAGGATGGGGCCGTCTACGTCCACCCCAAGGTTACGCCGGTTCTGCTCACCGGCGGGGAGGCCCCCGCTCTGTCCGGCGTGTTCTGGCGCTGTGTGTGGGAGGATGGGGTCGGGGAGGACGAGGTCCTCTGGCTGGACGACGAGAGCGGGAAGATGGTGGCCTATGAGGGCTATCTCAGGCAGCCGACCTTCGTCGAATCGGAATATCTGATCGCCTATGCCGTGGGCACGCCGGAAGACGCCGCCCGGCAGGTGGCGGAGTTTTGCCGCCGGTATTACCCGGTCGACGACGTGCAGCTGGCTTTGGAAAAAACGGACGTCGACGGGGAACGCTATTCGCTGGTCCTGTCCAAGGACAGCGATGGGCGGACAGAAACCTGCAGCGTCCCGCTGGGCCTGCGCGACGGATGGATCTCCTTCAATTTTTGATGGCGTTTTGATCCCGTTTTGCTGCCAATGTGAAAAAACACCTTGCTATCCTGTTGTTTAGAAACAGATGGGAAGGTGTTTTTTATGTCCGGACATGGACGGGCCCGCAGGGGCCGCGCGCGCAAGAGGAGAGGGAACATCCGCCAGGCCGGTTTGAAAATTTTCCTGACAGCAATCATCGTGGCTGGCGGGCTGTTGGCCGGAGCGATCGGGGCAAGCCGTGCGCCGGGCCCCGGTTCCGGGGAGGCGCAGCCGGGCAAAAGTTTTCAAGGGGAAGCGGATGTTGGACAGGTGCCGCTTGGGGAAGAAAAGACGGGGGAGCTGGACGCCGTCAAAGACAGCTCTTCCACACAGGCCGGGCAGCCTCAAAAGGAGGACTGGAGGCTGATCCTGGTCAATCCCTGGAATGCGATCCCGGAGGGATACGGGGTGGATTTGGCCCAGCTCAAAAATGGACAGGCCGTGGATGAGCGCTGCTATCCCGACTTGCAGGAGATGATGGACGACTGCCGGGACCAGGGCCTCTCGCCGCTCATCTGCTCCTCCTACCGTTCACAGCAAAAGCAGGAAGCGCTGTTTGAAAACCGGCGAAACAGCCTGCTGGCGCAGGGATATTCCCAGGAGGAGGCGCGCGCCGAGGCCGGGAAGGCCGTGGCGCTCCCGGGCACCAGCGAGCATCAGCTGGGCCTGGCCGTGGATATTGTGGACCTTTCCAACCAGAACCTGGACGAGAGCCAGGAAGATACCGCCGTCCAGGGCTGGCTGATGGAGAACAGCTGGAAATACGGCTTTATCCTGCGCTATCCCAACGGCAAGAGCGCGTTGACGGGGATCATCTACGAGCCGTGGCACTACCGCTACGTCGGGCGGGAGGCGGCACAGGAGATTTACGAGCGGGGCGTCTGCCTGGAGGAGTACCTGCAGGCGTGAGAAGGCGGGGGCCGTTGAGCGGATCAACGGCCCCCGCTTTTGATCCGGGGATTTTACAACTCGATAACAACCCTATAGTAGAATCGGAAGTGAGGTGAAAGTGATGGCAAATATTTTGGTGGTGGAGGATGAGGTGCTCATCAGCGAGCTGATCCGGCGCAACCTCTCGCTGGTCGGGCACGGCTGCGACCCGGCCTTCGACGGGGACGAGGCGCTGGAGAAGCTCTCCGGCGGGCGGTACGATCTGATGATCCTGGACGTCATGCTCCCGAAGCGGGACGGCTTTGCGGTGATGGGGGAGGCAGAGGGCCTGCCGACCATCTTCCTGACGGCCCGCGACGGCCTAAATGAGCGGATCACCGGCTTTTCGCTGGGGGCGGACGACTACATTGTCAAGCCCTTTGAAATGCTGGAGCTTTTGGCCCGGGTGGAGGCCGTGCTGCGCCGCACCCAAAAGCATGCCGGCACATTTGAGCTGGACCAGGCCCGGGTCGATTTCGGCAGCCGCCAGGTGTACCGCGGGGATGCGCTGCTGGAGCTGACTCCAAAGGAGTACGAGCTGCTAACGGTTTTGATCAGCAACCGCAACATCGCGCTGTCGCGGGAGCGGCTGCTCGAGCTGGTCTGGGGCTATGACTTCGAGGGGGAGTCGAGGACGGTGGACGTGCACATCCAAAAGCTGCGCCGCAAGCTCGGCTGGGAGGAGCGGATCAAAACGGTGTATAAGCTGGGCTACCGGCTGGAGGCGCACGGATGAAAAACAGGACCTTTTATGCCACCTTCCTTTTGTTTGTGCTCGCCATTTATGCCGGGCTCTTCGGCCTGTCGCTGGTCACGCTGCACGACGCTGTGCGGCAATCCAGAGAGCAGTGCCTGAGCGAGCAGTACATCATCTCCTCGGCGCTCTACCGCGACATGGGCTCCTTGGCCGGCCGCGCGCTCGAGCCCGGCGCGCGGCTGGAGAGCCTGGTGCAGCCCTACCTGTACCTCGCCGGTAACCGCGTACCGCCGTGATTGAACGCAGCGGCGGCCGGTATTATTGCAGCGTGTCGGGCGCGCTGCCCGAGCCGTTCGGCGGATTCCAGGTGCTGTACCGCGCCGACATCACCGCGCGCATAAACGAATGGGAGCGCGGGGACGGCGCCATGATGCTGCTCGGCGGGCTTCTCTCGCTGGCCTTGGCGGTGCTTTTGCTGCTGCTGCTCGGCCGGCTGTTTTGGCCGCTGTCCGAGATTACGCGGCTCTCCCGGAGGATCGCCTGCGGGGACTACGCGGACCGCCTGCCGGAACAGGGACGGGATGAAACCGCGATGATGGCCCGCAGCTTCAATCATATGGCCTCGCAGATCGAAGGCAAGGTGACCGAGCTGGCCGCGGCGGCCGAGAGCCGGCAGCGCTTCATCGACAACCTCGCCCATGAGCTGCGCACCCCGCTGACCGCCATCTACGGGTATGCGCAGTATCTGCGCAGCGCGGCGCTCGGCGAGGAGGAGACCCGGTTCGCGCTGGACGCGATCCTTTCGGAAAGCAGGCGCATCCAGGTGATGGCCGGCCAGCTGATGGAGCTGTCCGGCCTTCGCGGCGGGGAGATCGGGATGGAGCGCCAGGACCTTGAAAAAATCGTGGAGGCGCTTCGGAGCACCCTGGCGCAGAGGCTTTGGGAGCGGGGGATCGTGCTGAAGGTTTCCCTGGAGGTGAAGACGGTCACCGGGGACCACTTCCTCCTGCAAAGCCTGCTGCTCAATCTGATCGACAACGCGCTCAAGGCGAGCGGAGACAATTCGGCGGTCGCCGTCACGTCCTACCGCCAGGACGGTTGCCCCGTGATCGCGGTCACGGACTGGGGGAAGGGGATGGAACCGCAGGAGCTCGAGCGCATCACGCAGCCCTATTACCGCGTGGATAAGGCGCGCAGCCGCAAGGACGGCGGGGCGGGGCTCGGACTTGCCATCTGCCTGCAGATCGCGCAGCGGCACCATGCTAGGCTCGTCTTTCGCAGCGCGCCCGGGCGCGGCACCACGGCGCTGGTTATTTTTACAGCTCCATGATAACTTGATGATCACTTTACAACACCTAGCGGGTATCCTTGGAACTGTGATCACAAACAAAACAAAAAGGAGCGGTCAATATGAACAGGAAAAAACAAATGGGACAGGGGAACGCGAAAGCCCTCCTGGCGGCCGCGCTCACCATAGGCGCCGCCACGTCGGCGTTCTGGGGGCTCACGCAGGTCGCGCTGGCGGCGCAGGTCGGCAAGCCGCAGACGGTGCAGACCAGCTATCCGTCGGGGCAGGCCGCAGGAGAGCAGAAGAAATCCCAATCGGTATCAAACGAAAAGCCAACGTACCGCCTCGTGGACAACGACCTGGAATATTACCGGGACAAAAAGCCCACCAGCTTGGACATCTCCCGCGAGGAGGCGGCCGAACGCGGCGTGCAGGGACTTTACAAGGTGTTCGGGCTGGACATGGACGGCAAGGAGATCGAGATGGCCTATAACCCGGCCCAGGGCGGCCACCGGGCGACCTGGGAGGGTAACTGGTGGCCCGACGGCAGGAAGAGCGGCCCAGAGGCTTATGTGCAGTCCTATGGCTTCAGCGTGGATGCGGTTTCGGGCGAGCTGCACGCCGTGAGCCACAGCAGGGTATTGTCCCAGGAGACGAATACCGGATTCGATGCGGGCCTCTCCCGGAGCAGTGGGGAGTATGGCGGCCTTGCCAGGGAGCTTGCGGTGAAGCTCGGCGCGGTTCAGGGGAAGGTCAAAACGGTGGATTACGCGGGCCAGGGGACGTCGAACAACGACCCCGACATCTTCTTCAACATTACCGGGGAGGGCGGCGAACGCGCCCAGCTGCGGTTTTCCCGTTTCGATCAGGAGCTGCTGGGCGTCACCTTCGATCCGGGCATGAAGGAGATGGACGTTTCCATCCGCGATGCCGAGGAATTTGCCAAGCGGGCCGAGGCATATTTTAAACTGAACCCCGATGCGGCCACCTATGAGGAATAGGGGCAAAAGGCCGGGCAACCGGAATCCGTCATAATTGCGCCGCCTCCCTCGTAAGTTGTTGATAGCGGTACCATCCGCAAAGCTGACGGAGGAGGCCCGGCGATGAATCTGGATCAGGAATGTAAGGCAGCGCTCGACCTGCCCTATCCCCCCGTGCAAACGAAAAGCCGCCGCCTGGACTATGCCCACGCCATGCTAAGCAACGTGGGGAGCGGCAATTCCGAAATGACGGCGGTCAGCCTGTATTTTTACAACAGCGTGATCCTGAACCCGGATTACGCGGACTTTGCGCAGTGCTTTCACCGGATCGGCATCGTGGAGATGCACCATCTGGATATATTCGCAACCCTCGCCCATCAGATGGGGCTGGACCCGCGGCTGTGGTGCACCCGCAACCGGACGAAATGCTACTGGACGCCCGCTTACAACTCCTATCCGCGCCGGGTGCGGGAGGTCGTTGAGCATTCGATCCGGGGGGAAGAGGCCGCGATCAAAAAATACAGCAGGCAGGCGGATGAAATCTGCGACGAGGACATTGTGAAAATCCTCGAGCGCATCCTGCTGGACGAGCAGCGCCACATCGAAATCTTTCATGCCATGCTGGCTCTGCTGGCATAGGTGACCGACAAAATGAAAAGAACCGCCGCACCTTTTGGTGCGGCGGTTCTTTTCATTTTCGGCTATTTTTCCTGGGGCGCGCCCCCGTTTCCGGCAGAATGCAGGCAGTCGGCCAGGGCCTGGCACAGGCGCGTCAGGTCCACCGGCTTTGGCACAAACCCGTTCATCCCCGCCGCGGCCGCGGCCTCCTCATCCTCTTTGAACGAGTTGGCGGTCATGGCGATGATAGGGACGCTCTGCGCCTGCGCATGGGCGCAGGCGCGGATTTCCCGGGTGGCCTGCAAGCCGTCCATGACCGGCATGCGGATGTCCATCAGGATCACCTGGAAATACCCCGTCGGGCTCTCGAGAAAACGTTCGAGCGCCTGCTTGCCGTCGCCGACGCGCTCGGTGCGGACCCCCTTCGTTTCCAGCAGCTCGACGGCGATCTCGGCGTTGAGGTCATTGTCCTCCGCGAGCAGCACCCGCAGCCCCTGCAGATCCTGTTCCCCGTCCTTGTGCTCGGGCGGGGCGGCCTCCTGTCCGGCCGGGAAGGAGAGGGTAAAGAAGAAGCGGGTGCCCTCGCCGGGCGTGCTTTCGAGCCCCAGCTCGCCGCCCATGGCGTTTACAATGCTCCTGCTGATGGGGAGCCCCAGCCCGGTCCCCTCGCTGCGCGCAGAGCTGGTGCCCAGCTGCTCGAAGGCGTAGAAGATTTTTTCCTGGGCCTCGCGGGGGATCCCGATGCCGTTGTCCTCCACCTCGAACGTGTAGGACGACCCCTCGTCGTTACAGGACGCTTCCCTTACCCGCAGCCGGATCTCGCCGCCCTCGGGGGTGAACTTGACCGCGTTGGAAAGCAGGTTGACCAGCACCTGCCGCAGCCGGACCGGGTCGCCCGCAAGGGCGTCCCGGCCGAGCCGGCAGTCCATTGTGAACGTCAGCTGACGCTGCTCGGCCTGGGAGCGGATGACGGCTTCGGTCTCCTGCAGCACCGTGTGCAGGGAAAAGGCTTCCCGGCCCAGATGCAGCTTGCCGTTTTCGATCCGGGACATGTCCAAAATGTCGTTGATCAGTGCCAGCATATATTGGGAGGAGCTGCGGATTTTTTCCAGCTTCTGCGAAGCGCCCTGCGGCAGCCCCGGCTCCATGCTCGCAAGGTCGGTCAGCCCCACGATGGCGTTCATCGGGGTGCGGATTTCGTGGCTCATATGCGACAGGAACTCGCTCTTCGCCTGGCTCTTGGCCTGCGCCTGTTCGAGCTGCGCGCGCATGAGCGCACCCTTGACCCGCACCCGCATGGCAAAGAGGATGCCGAAGAGCACCATCAGCAAAAAGACGCTGAGGATGGCGGCGAAGGTCATGGGATTGGCATAGATCAGGTCGGGCAGGGACATGGAGGTGTAGCCGAGAGACACCAGGTTGCGGTCCAGGATGGCGTTTTTGTCCGCCTCGCTCAGGCTTCCGATGCCCTTGTTGAGGACGGTGAGCAGCTTGGGCTCGATGGGACGCGCCAGGGCGAGGGAGACGCTGGTATTGTTTCCGGTCCGGGTGATCGGCGTCACGTTGACGTAGCGGTGGGACTGCATCTCCCGGTCGATCTGGGCGGACAAGCCGTAAAAGAAGTCCAGCTCGCCCCGGTTCACCGCCTCGAGCCCCGCGCGCATGCTGTCGAAGTAGAGCACCTGCTCCGACCCGATTTCAGGCGGCATGGCGCGCCCCTCGATGATGCCGCCCACCAGCCCGTCGGCGGGGAAGCTGACCGCCTTGTTCTTGGCGACGATGTTGTTGAGCCCGGCGTATTCCTTGGTCAGAGCCAGCCCGTGCTCGAAGGCGTCCTCCTGTGAGTCGATGTATCCGCCCATCACGTCCGCCTCGCCCGCCAGGACCATCTGGATGGCCTGCTCATAGGTGTCGGCAAAGACGTACTCGGCTTTCAGCCCCGTGTATTCCTCCAGCATGTCAAAGAGTTCGACGAGCAGCCCCTCGTGGCTGTCCCGCTCGTCGCCGACACAGTAAAAGGGATGCCAGTTTTTGAGGGTCGCCACCTGCAGCGTCCTCTTCCCGGCGACATAGGCGCGCTCCTCTTTGGTGAGCAGGAGGGAGGCCTTGGTCATATTGGGGAAATGCCGGGCGTAGCTTTCATTGGCAAACTCCGGGTCGGACTCCAGGATGTTCCCGAGCGCCATGTCGAGCCCCTGCAGCACCTCGTCGTTCCCCGGGGCTGTCACGATGTAATAGGGCTGCGCATCGAACGAGGCGACCGCGCGGAATCCGCTGTACATCTCAAGGTCGTTGCCCAGCAGCAGGTCCACCTCGCCGGAGAGCAGGTAGGAGTACAGGTCCTCCCCGTTTTCCATATCCTCGTAGCGGTAGTAGACCAGCTCGCAGTTCAGATCGTTCATGGTCAAAAATTCGTTGAGACGCCGGATTTTTTCCGTCGCCCTCTCATAGACGCCGATCCGCATGCCGTTCAGCGTTTGCAGGTCATACCCCTTGAGCCTTTCGTCATCCCTGCGGCAGAGCAGGACCGCCCTGCTGTGGCCCATGCTGTACTGGGGATAGGCGAAATACTGCTCAAAGTCGGGGGAATAGTAGGTTCCGCCCATCAGGTCGAACCGGCCGTCTATAAAGTCGCTGACCACATCGTTGGAATCAACATCGATGTATTCGTATTCCCATCCGGTATATTTGGCGATTTCGTTGAGGTGGTCCACCAGCATCCCCTTGCGGTTGCCGTACGAATCGAGCTCGCTGACCCCGGGGGTGGTGGGGAAGGCGACCCGCAAAACACGGTCCTCCTGCGCCTGCGCGGCCGCCACGGGCTGCACGGCGAGCATGCCGGCCGCCGCCATCAGCACGGCCAGCGCCTTTGCCGCCCGTCTTATCCATCTGGAAGGATTGATTGCTCGCATTCTCATTCTTCCACTCATTTCATCGGGTATTAGGTTACTACCCCTTTATCTTATAATAATCGGGGTCAAAACACAAGGACTATAAGAAATCATCACCATTCATTTATATAATAAATAAGTTTTTATTAATACTTTTTAAAAATATATTTACAAATAGAAATTTGGCGTGTATAATGAGGGTACCAAAATATTTTGAGGAGGGAATCCCTATGACAAAGCGTATGGTACGATTTGCGGCAACCTTCGCCCTGGCCTCCCTGCTGTTTGGATGCAGCACGGGCGGGACGGACACCGACCAGCCCGCGCCGGACAGTGCCCCGGCCGTAAGCCAGGGGGGACAGGAGCCGGCAGTCCCGGTCATCCCCGAGACTGCCATTAAAATCGTCCTCGAACCCTATTATGTCTGTTCGGCGGCGTCAATTGGGATTGAAAAGGGATGGTACAAGGAGCTGGGGATCAGCTTCGACCCCGAGCCCTACGGCACCGTTATCACCGGCGAGGACACCACCCAGTATGTCGCCTCCCGAAAGGGAGATATGATCGACCAGCCCACCGTACAGATCATGGGCGCAATCAAGGACCTGCCCCCGGTCAAGACCTTTGCCTTCAACTCCATCTTTTACGGCAGCGTGGTGCTCGGACAGCCGGGAACCAAGACGGTGGAGGATTTTAAAAAAGAGGGTCACAGTGAGGCCGAGGCCGTGAAGCTGGCCGTTGCGCAGCTGAAGGGCGGCAGCTTCGCCTATGACGGCACCGCCTCCTCCCACAGCTTCGTCACCTCGGCCTTGCAGATGGGGGAGCTGGGCCTGCAGGACGTCAGCTTACAGGCCTTCGGGGACTCGGAGATCGTCTCGATGATGCTCACCGGGCAGCTGGACTTCTGCGGCGGAATGGGACTGAGCGCGGCACAGGAGCTGATGAACAAGGGGATGGTCGTGGTGGTGAGCGCGAGCGACATCGTGGCCTTTGCCAAGGCGTCGGTCGATTCGCCCGAGTTGCGCTCGGTTTTCCAGGTGGGCTGGACCACCTACGACAGCTATATCGAGGAAAACTATGACACCATCCTGCGTTTCTCCAGCGTTGTCTTCAGGGAGGCGCGCTTCATCAACGAAAGCCGCCAGGAGGCGATTGCGATCCATCTGCCCTTCATGAACTCGATCAGCGGCAGCCAGAATACCGAAGCGGATATGGAAAGCGCCTACAGCGTGCTGACTCCTTATTTTTCCTTCGAGGATCAGTACGATTGGTTCTACAATAAGGAATCCCCGCTCTACTTCGAGTATTCGATCGGGGCCTATATCCAGGACTGGGTCGAGAAGGGATATATCCAGCAGGGTGAACTGTCGGTGGATGACATCTGTATCGCCGACGAGGTCTACGCCAAAATGCTCGAACTAAAAGAAGAGGCCGAACTGAACTTTACGCAGGCCGATGCGGCCATCGCGCAGGGGAGCGAGAGCGAGGCGCTGGAAACGGCGAAGGAACTGCTGGAGAAGGCCCGGTATTATCATGAAAACTACGATTACCTGGATGCGAAGAATTTTTCCGAGGCGGCCATACAGTGGGCGGACTATTCCAAGATTTAGGCGGTGAAGGGGGAAGTCAAAGGTGAAAACGAAGGGCAGATCCCGCTTTCAACTGTGCGATCTTCTCAAGGTTCTCTCGATCCCGGTCCTGCTGGCAGTGTGGCATCTGATGTCCCTGTGGCTGGGCAGCTACCGGCTGCCCAATGAGATCACAGTGTTAAAGGGCCTGTTTACCACGCTCTTTTCCTCGGAGAAGCTCAATATGGCGGGCGCCGGCGATCACGGCTTCTGGCCCCATGTGGCGGCGACCTTCTTAAAGGTGACGGCAGGGTACACCCTGGGCAGCCTGCTGGGGGTGCTGGCGGGGATGCTGATGAAGATGCACAAAAGGCTGCGGTATTTCCTCCACCTGCCCATCGATGTTTTGCGAACCGTGCCGCCCATCGCCTTCGTGCCCATCCTGTTCATGCTTCTGGGCAGAAGCGTGGCGGTGCAGCTGGCGGTGATCGTGCTCTACTCCTTTCTGACCATTGTCGTCAACACGATGAACGCCATTGGAAACGTCCCGCCCATCTACCAACGTTATGCCCTGACGCTGGGCGCCTCCCGCACACGGGTGCAGCGGGACGTGATCCTGCCGTGCATCCTGCCCGAGCTGCTGGGCGCCTTTCGGGTCGGGATCATCTGGGCCTGGGGCTATCAGGTGATCATCGAGATGATGGGCTCAGAGCACGGGCTGGGTAAGGTGTTTTATCATACCAAGCTGATGAATGCGCTGGATTTGGTGTTGATCGGGGTGGTCTGGGTGATCATCCTGGCAGGGGTCACCGATCTGCTGCTTGGCCTGTTCTGGGGGCGTGCGACCAGGTGGCAGGAAAAAGTGAAAAGCGAGGCGGTGAAGAGATGAAGGATAAGATCGTGCTGCAAAACCTCTCTAAAACCTTCCAAACTGAGTCGGGAAGGGCGGTACCGGTGCTGGAGGACATAAACCTGACCATCCGCGACAACGAGTTTTTGCTCGTCATCGGCCCCTCCGGCTGTGGGAAAACGACGCTGCTCTCCTGTATAGCCGGCTTCGAGGAGCCCACATCAGGGGAAATCCTCATGGACGGGGAGGTGGTCAAAGGTCCCTCAGCTCAGCGGGGGGTGGTCTTTCAGGAGACGGCGCTCTTCCCTTGGCGCAGGGTGGAAAAGAATGTAGAATACGGCCTCGAGGTGCGGGGAATGCCACGCCAGGAGCGCAAAAAGATCGCGCAGAAGTATCTTGAGATGGTTGGGCTGCAGGACTTTGCCGACGCCTATCCCAAGGAGCTGTCGGGCGGGATGAAAAAACGTCTGACCATCGCCACGGTCTACGCGAACAACCCTGAAGTGCTGCTGATGGACGAGCCGTTTTCAGCGCTGGATTATCCAACCAAATGCCGATTACAAATGGATTTGATGGACCTGTGGACCAAGGAGAAAAAGACGACCGTCTTCATCTCCCACGATGTGGAGGAGGCGGTGCTGCTCTCCGACCGGATCATTGTGCTCAACCGGCATAAGATCGCGCTGGAATACCAGAATCCCTTCCCGCGTCCGCGCCGTGACGAACTGCGCTCCGACCCGAAATTTATCGAGGCCAAGGAGTACATAAAGGGGGCCTATTGGAATGAAAGCCAGAAAGCGCAATAGGGAAAAGCTGCTGTTCGAGCTGATGAGCGTTTTTTTGATTGTCCTTTGCTGGGAGGGTTTAGCGGCCCACTTTGCCAAAAGCTATGAAAACGGCTCCTACCTCTTTCCCTCCCTCTATTCCGTCCTGACGCGCTCCTTTTTAAACCTTTCGGCCTTTTACGGGATGGGAGGGTTGGGGACGGGAAATTACGGGGTTGCCCCCTCGGCGTTCGTCTCGCTGAGCGTAATTGCCTACCACACCGCGCGTACCTTCCTGCGGATCGCGGCAGGCTTCCTGATCGGGGTGTCGCTGGGAATATTCTGTGGGATCCTGTATAAGGCGAACCGGTATTACCACGCCTTCACCAGCATCCCATCGCGGATTGTGAGCATCGTGCCGCAAATGGCGCTGATCACCCTCTTTCTCGCTTGGTTCGGCGATTCGGAGGCGGGTTATATCCTGTTTATCGCCTTCGGCATTTTTGTGGCGGTCTACATCAATACGGTCAACGCCATCGAAAACCTCCCGCCGGTCTACCACAAGTTTTCCAGTACGCTGGGCGCTGGCAAGGCTCGGTTTTATTGGAGCGTCGCTCTGCCGGGGATCATCCCCGAGCTGAGCGGTTGTATGAAGATGATCGTCGGGCAGGCATGGGCGCTGTCGATGGCCTCGGAGTTCATCTCCTCGCAGAATGGCTTGGGGCGGATCATCGTGCTGGCCAGGCAGCGCCTGGACACCGGGATCATCCTGATCGTTTTGTTTTTGTATGTGATCTATACGCTGCTCACCTTGAAGGTGCTCTATCGTTTGTGCGCCTACCTCACGCGATGGCAGCCGCAGATGGAATCTAGCGCGCAGACGACAAATGGAAAGAAGGGATAAGCGGTGGATGAAAGAACCTATTTTGAGGAATATATCGACGAAATCGAGATCATCAACACCCACGACCACACCATGGCGCCCGAACAGGCGCGCCGCCGCGCACAGAAGGAGTCCTACCTCTACGATGTGCTGCTCGCCAACAACAACAGCGGCTTTTTGAGCTATCTGCCGGACGAGAGGTGGCGCACTACCCAGTTCGATTTCGGGGATGCGCTGGGCAATCACCGGGACAGCTGCGAGGCTTCGCCCGCCCAGCTTTGGGAAAAGCTCGCGCCGGTCATCTGGCGGGGAAAGGCCTCGCCCCACTTTCGTATGTTCATGGAGGGCTGCCGCGACCTGTTCGGGTTGGATTTTGCGATTCCCGAAAGCGAGGAGCAGTGGACCATCTTTTCGCAGCGCATGCAGGCGTCGAACCAGCGCGAGGATTGGTACGACCATGTGCTGCGCCAAAAGGCGCATATTGAAAAGACCCTCGTGGTCGGGCGGGCGGACCCGAGACAGGTTGAACGCGAATACTTCCTGCCGCTGCACAATCTCGGGGATTTCCTCTCCGGCTTCGACTCTGGCGTGCTGCAAAAATTGGAGCAGCAGTACGGCAGGAGGGCTGAGAGCTTCGCAGACTTCGAGGAGCTGCTCCGCCACGCTGTCAAAACGGCCAAGCAGCAGGGCGTGGTGGCCATCAAGGACATGCAGGCCTACAAGCGGTTTATGAACTACAAAAATGTCACCCGCAACGATGCCAGAAAGGCGTTCGAGTGCGTCTCCCACAACGGCTGGGCGATGAAGAGCATAAGCGGCGAGGACATCACCCGCTTCCAGGATTATACCATGCACCTGATCCTCTCTCTGGCCGGGGAGTATGGTCTGCCGGTGCAGATCCATACCGGCTCCCCCGCGCCGACCGACCAGAGCAATCCCCTGCTGCTGATCGACCTGATCGAATCCCATCCCGGGACGGACATCGTCGTCCTCCACTGCGGGGGGGCTTACTACCAGCAGTTCGTGATGACCGCCAAATACGCCAGCCATGTCTATCTGGACCTGGCCTGGCTTCTGACCGGCTTCCCCGGACCGAGCGGTACGCGCAGGCTGCTGGGTGACTGGCTGGAGCTCGTCCCCTGGGACAAGTTTACCTGGGGGGCGGACTGCGCGGTGGTCGAGGAGACTTACGGCACCTTCCTCACGGCCCGGCGCGTTCTTGCGCAGGTCCTGGCCGATAAGGTGGGGGAAGGATTTATCAGCCGCGGCGAGGGGGAGCAGATTGCGCGGATGATCCTGCGCGAGAATGCGAAAAAACTTTATCATATTTAGCGGCGTGCAGGAAAAATAAGGATGTTTTTCTGGAACAATGTGGTTGTGAACTTTTCTGGTATATGTTACATTGTTCTTATAAAAGCATAAGAGCGGAGGCAACATCCTTGCAGACGAAGAGACTGGATAAGCTTTATAATGAATATCTGATCGTAAATTCCCTCAAGACCAGCGGGAAGCTGAGTATTCCCTCGATCGCCGCGTCGACCGGGTTGAGCCGCCCCACGGTGGATACCATCGTCTCCCAGCTCGAACGTGAGGGCATGGTGGAGACCGACGGGTTTGCCCAGTCGGTCACCGGGCGCAAGCCGGTGCTGTGGCGGCTGCGTTCAGACAGCGGTTATTTTGTCGGGGTGGATTTCGAGCCTCCCGTGGTGCGGCTGCTGATCCTCAATATGTGTCGTGAGACGGTGTTCTCGCGCTCCATCCAATTTCCGCAAAGCTTTCATGCGGATGAGGTGCTTAAGCTGCTGGTGTCGGCGATCCGCCAGGCGATGGAGGAGGCACGCGCACCTCTTGCCAAGCTGCGCTCGATCAGCGTGGGGAACCCGGGGAGCATCGACAAGCAGCGCGGGCTCTCGGTGGCCATGCACAACTGCCCGAACTGGAATAATGTCCCGATCTGCGAGCGGCTCGCGCAGGAATTTGACTGCGAGACCGAGATCGAGAACGTCATCCTCTACATGGCCAACGTCGAGCGCGAGCGGCTCGCCGGTCAGAATGTGCGCGATTTCGTCTATGTCGCGCTGCGCACCGGTGTGGGCGCGGGGGTATGCCTTAAGGGGGAGTTGTACAGCGGCGCCTCGGGAAACGCCGGGCATTTCGGCTTTCTCAGCGTGGGCAGCCCGCTGTGCCGCAGCGAGCATAGGCTGGAGGAATATGCCGATACCGCCATGCTGCTGCGGCGTATGCGGGAGGAAGGTTTGCTTTCCGGCGGCGAGGGGGAGCAGGACGGTGAACGGCAGATTTGCATCCTCGCCGAGCGCGCCCAGGAGGGCAACCCGGCGGCCATGGATATCCTGGAGGAGCTTTCGGACTTCTGGGCGTATGGGCTCTCCTGCGCCATCAACCTGTTGGATATCCCGCTGTATGTGGTGGGGGGCCTTCTGGCCCGCATGAACGTCTATGCACCCGAAGTGGGCGGCCTCTTTTTGGATATGGTCCGAAAGCGCTGCGTGCAAAACTATCTGTATGAAAAAAAATATTCCTTTGAGCTGTGCTATGCCCAGGATGTGCCCAATGCCGCGGCTTTGGGCGGGGCCTTGCGCGGGTATGAGACCTTCTTTAAGCGGTATGCGCCGTCGGCTGAGGGAAACCATCTGGCGGTGAGCGGCTAAAGAAGGGAGACGCACGGCTTGCCGACAGCCGCCTCTGGCGGCAGGAGGAGCGCGCAATGATTGTAGATACCCACTGCCATTATTGGTCGCTGCAGGGCGTGCCCTATTATAACAACGCACCCCTGGAACTTTATCTAAAGGAGCAGAGAATTGATAAGATTTCCCTGATCTGCATGAATGAGAAGGAGAATGAAGGGATGTGCCGGCAGGTGCGCGCGCATCCCGGCACCTATTTTGGGATCGCCTACCTGGATTTTAACCGGATGAAGGATTCCCTCACAAAGCTGCGGGCATGGGTGAAGGAGGGAATTGTCAAGGGGGTGAAGCTCTATCCCTACTTCGAGCACTTCGATGTGGATGATAGGGCGATCTATCCCTTCTATGAAACTGCTGTCGAATTGGGGCTCCCGGTACTGCCGCACATGGGTTGGGTCTGTATGGATGAGGATGCCTCCTGCCATCGCAAGGGCAGCTACCGCCATACCGGCTTCCCGGTACAATACGGCAGGGTGATGGAGGACTTCCCCGCCCTCAAGCTGATCGTCTCCCATCTGGGCGGGAACTATTACTACGAGTTTTTGACCATGGCCGAGCGGTTCGGGAGCATGATCATGGAGACCGCCTGGCTGCCAGACTACTGCATGCGGCATTATCCACCGCTCGATATGCCCGGTTGGATCGAGCACGCGGTCCGTTTTCTCGGCCCCGAGCGGGTGATGTATGCCGGGGAGGGCGTCTTCCCACAGGATATTCTGAGGCTCGACCTGCCCATGGCGCAGAAGTCGCTCATTCTCTCGCAAAACGCCGTAAGGTACTTTGGACTGTGAGAAGGGAGTGGATGCAATGAAAAAATTAAAGGCCTGCATTGCGGGAATGGGGTTTGTCGGCGCGGTGCATGCCGAGGCGCTGCACCGCACCGGGGCGGCCGAGCTGATCGCGGTTGCCGATCCGGCCGGAGCCGCCCAAAAGGCGGAAAAATGCGGGGCTCCGCGCGGGTATGACGACGCCCTGGAGATGATCGAGCGGGAGCGCCCGGACGTGCTGCATATCTGTACGCCCAACCGCTCGCACTATGAGCTCGCCCGCTTCGCGCTGGAGAAGGGGATCCATGTGCTTTGTGAGAAGCCGCTGTGCTCGTCGTCCGACCAGGCGCGCCGGCTCTGTGAGCTGGCAGAAGAGCGGGGGCTGCGCTGCGGGCTGAACCTCAGTTTTCGCTATAACCCACAAATCATGCAGATGCGCTCACTGATTTCGCAGGGAAAGCTGGGACGGCTTTTTTCGGTCCATGGCTCCTATTTGCAGGACTGGCTGCTCTACGACACCGACTACAGCTGGAGGCTGGAAACCGACTTTCCCGGCGAGACACGGGCGGTGGCGGACATCGGTTCGCACTGGATGGACCTTTGCCAATTCGTGAGTGGACAGAAAATTACGGCGGTGATGGCCGAGTTTTCCACCTTCCACCGGCAGCGCAAAAAGCCGCTGCATGGGTCGGAGACCTTTTGCGCCGCAAACGGGGCGGCACGGGAATGGCAGGAGGTGCCGGTCGGCACTGAGGATTGCGCCTTGCTGATGTTTCGCTTTGAAAGCGGGCTGGTGGGCAGCTGTATGCTCAGCCAGGCCTTTGCCGGGCGCAAGAACCAGCTCCTGCTTTCGGTCGCCGGCAGTGAGAGCTCCCTTTGCTGGGACAGTGATTGCGGCAACCGGCTCTGGTGGGGCCGGCGGGACGGCTACAATCAGGAGATCGAAAAGGCTCCGGAGCTGCTCGAGGAACCTGCGCGCCGGGTTACCGGCTACCCCGGCGGCCACGCCGAAGGGTTCGCGGACACCTTTAAGCAGGGCTTCCTGGACTTTTACGGATCTCTTACCAAAGACGCAAACGCCGCGGGCTGCTACGCCGGATTGGAAGACGGGCTGAGACTGCTGCAGCTATGCGAGAGCGCGGCGCTCAGCGCCCGTGAGCACAGATGGGTCGAGCTGCCTTGATAACGCTTGCCTAAACGGCAAAAAGGCTCCCGGTCTGAAACGATCGTTTCAGACCGGGAGCCTTTTTGCCGCCCGTCCCTACCGCAGCTCGACGGTATAGGAGAAAAAGTCGCTGCGCACCACGCCGTCGCTGAACTCGATCGCCCGCGCGCCGTCATAGGCGACGCGGGACTTCTGCATGACGGTGACGTCCGGCTCGATGTGCAGCAGCCTCGCCTCGTCCTCGCGCAGCCGGGCCCCGCGGATGGTTTCCACCGCCCGGGAGATGGACAACCCCATCCTGGCAAAGGTGTTGTACAGCCCGTTTTGATCGATCTGCTCGGGGGTCGCCTCGGAAAAGAGGTCGTGGGGGAGATAGGTGGTGTCCAGCGCGAAGGGGACCATATCGGCGTAGAAGAGGCGGCGCAGGCGGATGACGCGCCGCTCCTTGGTCACGTTCAGGCGGCTGCACACCTCCGAGTCGGGATAGATCAGGGAGAACTCCAAGATTTTCACCGTGCAGCGGATGCCCCGCCTTCTCAGCTCCTCGCGCAGGCTGTAGGACTTGGAGAGCTTGTGGTCGAAGGGCTTGTTTTTGACGAAGGTCCCCTTGCCCTGCTTGCGGTAAACCTGGCCGCGCTGCTCAAGGATGTCCAGCGCCTTGCGCACCGTGGCGCGGCTGACCCCATATTCCTCGGAAAGCTCCCGTTCGGTGGGCAGCTTTCGCCCTTCCTCCCATTCGCCGGACTGGATCTTTTCCCTCAAACGGCTCAACAGCTCACTGTAGCGATAACCGTTTTCCTCCATGCTCATGACCATTCCTTTCTCGGGAAATGCTACCGGGGCGTCCGCGTCAAAATGCCGCTGTGGAAAAGGCCGTTCCCCGGTTCGATGCAGTTTCTTTATTCTACCATATTTTACGTATCTTGTCATTATTGGTACGAATCTTTTTCAATATTATATATAAATTTTAAATAATAATTGACATAAATATAGTATAATGTTAATATTGGTATGTACCAATGGAGCAAATTAAAAATTAAGGAGGTTTATCATGAAGAGGCATATGAAGAAGACGTTGGCGGCGCTTTGCTGCCTGGCGGTCGCGATCGGCGCGTTCTCAGGCTGCGGCCAGAGCCAGGGCGCGCCGGCCGAAAGCGAGCCTGCGAGCGCGCCTCCCGCGGCGTCCGGGCAAGCGCCCGAACCGGAGAGCGAGACCGCCGCGGGCGGGGAGATCACCGTCATGCTGCCGCCCTGGGCCGAGCCGAGCCCCGAGCTGCTGCAGGAGTTCACCGACGAGAGCGGGATCAAGGTGATCCTCAACGTCGTCGGCTGGGACGACATCCGCAACAAGATTTCCATCGCCTCGGTCGGGCAGGCCGCGGTGGCCGACGTGGTCGAGGTGGACTGGTCCTGGGTGGGCGAGTTCGGCGCCGCGGGCTGGATGGAGCCGCTGGACGTGGACGCCGCGGTGCAGGAATCCATGCCGCCGATCTCCTCCTTTATCTATGACGACCAGGTGCTGGCCGTCCCTTACTCGAACGACTTTCGGATCGCCTTCTACAACAAGGAGCACTTCGAGGCCGCCGGTGTCACCGAGCCCCCCGCCACCTGGGACGAGGTGATCGAGGACGTCAAGAAGGTCAAGGAGGCCGGGATCTGCGAGTACCCGCTCTCCCTTATCCTTTCGGCGACCGAACCGACCACCAACACCATGCTCTGGCTGACCAACGCGAAATACGGGCCCTTCTTCAACGACGACATGTCGGTGAACCACGACAACGTGCTGAATACGTTAAACTTTGTCAACGGCCTGGTCAATGTCGACAAGCTGGTCGACCCGGCGAGCCTCAACATGAAGGACACCGAGGTGGACGGCAAGATGATGGCGAACTCCTCCAGCTTCATGGTGGCGGCCATCGCCTACAACGAGCGCCTGGACGATCCCGAGCAGTCCCAGGTGGTGGATAAGACCGACCCGATCCTGGTGCCCGGCAGCGAAGCGGTGCGCAGCGCAACCTTCGCGCTCCCCGAGGGGCTGGGGATCCCGAAGTATGCCGTCAACAAGGAAGCGGGCAAAAAGTTCATCGACTGGTACACTTCCCCTGAGACCCAGATCAAGCTCTACGGCGAGCAGGGCAACATCCCGACCTCCAACGTGGCGCTGGAAAAGATGATGGAGGAGGGTACGCTCAAGGACGGCGAGACGGTGATCGAGCAGACCACCTACATCAGCTCCCCCTTCCCGGGCGGCATCCCCGAGTGGTATTCCGAGATGAGCAACGCCGTGTACAACAACGTCAACCAAATGGTGCAAGGCTCGATCACTCCCGAGCAGGCCCTTGCGGGCATCGAGGATAAGGTGAACGAGCTTCGCGGATAGGAAAACGAGTATGACCAATTGACAGGAGGGAATGAGTATGAAACGCATATTGAGTCTGATTTGCTGTCTGTCGGTGATGGCCTCTGCCTTTGCCGGTTGCGGCAGCAAGCCCGCCGAGAGCACATCTTCCGCACAGGCGTCGCCGTCCTCGGCCCCGGCCGATAGCCAGGCCGCCCCCGAGGAAGAGGCCCCGGCTGAGAGTGCCGCGGGCGGCGAGATCACCGTCATGGTGCCTCCGTGGGCCGAGCCTTCGCAGGAGCTTCTGGACAGCTTCACGGCCGAGAGCGGGATCAAGGTCGTGATGAACATCGTCGGCTGGGACGACATCCGCAACAAGATTTCCATCGCCGCGGTCGGGCAGACCGCGCCGGCCGACGTGGTCGAGGTGGACTGGTCCTGGGTGGGCGAGTTCGGCGCGACCGGCTGGATGGAACCGATCGAGATGCCCCAGGAGGAGAAGGATGGCATGCCCACCGTACAGTCCTTCATCTACGGTGACGAGGTGCTGGCCCTGCCCTATGCCAACGACTTCCGCCTGGCCTATTACAACACCGAGCATTTCTCACAGGCCGGCGTGGACGCCGCGCCGCAAAACTGGGACGAGACGATCGCTGCCTGTAAGAAGATCAAGGAGGCGGGGATCTGCGAGTATCCGCTTTCCTTCACCCTCTCCGCCACCGAGGCCGCCACGACCAGCCTTCTGTGGATGACCCTCTCGAAGTACGGCGATTTCTTTAATGACGACTTCTCCGTCAACAAGGACAACGTCCTGGGCGCTTTGACCTTCTTAAATTCCCTGGTCAACGAGGAGAAGCTGATCGATCCGGCCAGCCAGAACATGAAGGACATCGAGGTCTACGGCAAGCTGACCGCGGGAGCCGCCAGCTTCATGGTGGGCCCGACCTACTTCATCGGGCTGATCAACAACCCCGAGGAATCCCAGGTGGTCGGCAAGGCCGCCGCGACCCTGGTGCCCGGAAACGGAACCATTAAGACCGCGACCTTCGCCCTGCCGGAAGGGGTGGGCATCCCCAAGTACAGCGAGAACAAGGAGGCCGCGCGCAAGTTCATCGACTGGTACACCTCCCCCGACATCCAAGTCAAGATGTACGGGGAAAAGGGCAACATCCCGACGCGCACCGTCGCGCTCCAGCAGCTCATTGACAACGGCACCATCGAGGGCGGCGACGTGCTCATCGAGCAGTCGGACTACATTTCCGCCCCCTTCCCGGGCGGCATCCCGGAGTGGTATCCCGAGATGAGCAACACCATCTACAACAGCGTCAACCAGATGGTGCAGGGGGCCCTGACCCCCGAGCAGGCCTACGAGAACATCGCCAGTCGGGTGGAGGAGCTCCGCCAGTAACAATTTTCGGCCTTCCGGCAGCGGCCCCAGGCGGGGCCGCTGCCGGCGGCTCGGTTCGGGGCCCGCGTTTTTCACAGGAAGAGGGGGACTATGATGAAGAAGAAACGAAACGTTTTACCATACGCCATGCTCATACCGGGCTCGGTGCTGATGATCGCGCTGGTGTTCTACCCGATCATCGTCACCTTCTACTACAGCCTGCAGCATATGAAGCTGACCGCTCCGCAGGACAATCGGTTCGTCGGGCTGCAAAACTACCAGAAGATTCTGAGCGACTCCTCGTTTTGGTACTCGCTGCAAAACTCCATGGTCATCCTGGTGGTGGTCGTGGTCCTCACCGCCGTGGTGGGGCTGGCGATCGCGCTGCTGCTCAACGTCGACAGCAAGCTCAACGGCGTGCTCACCGCCATCGCCATCATCCCCTGGGCGCTGCCGCCCATCGTCAACGGCGTGATGTGGCGCTGGATCTTCCACCCGAGCTTCGGCTTCCTGAACAGGTTGCTGCTGCGCCTGGATTTGGTGGAACAGCCGGTGCAGTGGCTCAACAGCCGGTGGTCCATCATGCTGATCGCCTCGCTGGTGGTCGCCTGGCGGAACATCCCCTTCTGCGCGGTGGTGACGCTCTCGTCATTACAGGCCATCCCGCGGCAGATCTACGAATCCGCCGTGATCGACGGCAGCGGCACCTGGCAGACCTTTAAGCACATCACCCTGCCGCTGCTGGTGCCGAGCTTCGGGATCGTGCTGACCTCGACCTCGATCAACGCGATCAATGTCTTTGACGAGATCGTCTCGCTGTCCGGATATGGGGATATGAGCAAAAACCTGATGATTGACGCCTACCTGCGCACCTTCAGCTTCTTAGATTACGGGGTGGGCAGCGCGCTGACCTATATCATCATGATCCTGGCCGGGATATTGGGGCTTATCTATATCCGCAACGTCTACCGGGAGGTGAGTTACCTGTGAGCCGTAAGAAATCGCCTGCCTTCCGGGTGGTCTACACCCTGGCGATCATCTGCTTCGTCGCCTTTTCGCTGGGGCCGATCCTCTGGTCGTTCATCATGAGTATAACCCCCCAGTCCGAGATGCTCGCCAACTCCACCAATTTCTTTCCCAAGAACCCGACCTTCCAAAACTACATAAAGCTGATCGCCGACTCGGACCAGCAGGGCCTGCTCTTCCGCAAGGGACTCGTCAATTCCATCAAGGCGGCCTTTTTGTCGCTGCTGCTGGGGATTCCCTTCGCCGTCTCGTTCGCATATCCGCTGGCGAGGATCAAGTTTAAGGGCGTCAAGCTGATCCGCGACATCCTGCTGTTCACCATGGCCATCCCGGTCTTTGCGACCATCATCCCGCTGTACCGGCTGTTCGTCTCGCTGCAGCTGCTGGACAATCTCTTCGGGCTGGTGCTGGTCTATATCACCTCCTTTTTGCCGCTGACCGTCTGGCTGCTGATCAGCTACTTCGACACCCTGCCGCGGGAGCTGGAGGAGGCCGCCTATGTCGACGGATGCTCCCGCTTCGGGACGATGGTCCGGATCATCCTGCCCATCTCCTACCCGATCATCTTCGCCGCCTCCCTGATCGTCTTTCTGACGACCTGGAACCAGTTCCAGATCCCGCTGATCCTGGCGCCCTCCCATGCGACCAAGCCGATCGCGGTGGTCGCCTCCGAATTCGTGACCAAGATCACGGTGGACTACGGGCTGATGAACGCGGGGGGCATCCTCGCACTGATCCCGCCTTCGATCGTGGCGATCGTCTTCCGCAAGTTCCTGATCACCGGGATCGTCGGCGGCGCGACCAAGGGATAGGGGGCGGATGGCATGAACGGTACAATGACCGAGGTCCTGGCCGGGGTGGACATCGGCGGGACCAGCGTCAAGGTGCTCGTCTGCGACGCGCGCGGGCGCAAGGTCTGCTTACAGAAATCCTCGACCCTGCCCGCGTATCTGGGCACCGACGGCAAAACGCCGGACACCGGCCCCCAGCGCCGCTTCGACGGGGAGAAGCTCTGGTTCATCACGGCGCAGACGATCGCGCGGGCAATGAAGGAGCTGCCGCAGGGCTGCCGCCTGCGCTCCATCGCGGTGAGCAGCTGCGGGTGCACCGTGTTGCTGCTGGACGAGAAGGGGGAGCAGATCGACTTTTCGGTCTCCCCCGGGGAGCTCGCGCGCGAGGCCGCTTACTACGCCGGATGCTTTACCAACCAGGAGTTCTGCGCGCGCACCGGCTACCCGCTGGAGGAGAACAATTCCGGCTTCCACATCAGTGCCTTCTGCCAGAGGGAGCAGGGGCACAGGATCGCGCACGTCGTCTCGGTGGACGATTACATCGCCTACCGCCTGAGCGGGGAGATCACCCGCAACTACAGCACCGCGCTCTCCTGCGGCATGTGGGACTGGGGCGAGCGGGGGTGGCTTTCCCGCTTCCTCATGCGCACCGGCCTTCTAGAGGAGCAGCTGGGCACGCCGCTGGAGAGCGGCACCCCCATCGGCCCGGTCTGCCAGACGGCGCTCGAGGAAGCCTGCCTGCCCGACGGGGTGCTGGTGTGCACCGGCGGGCACGACTACGAGTGCGCCGCCTTCGCCTGCCACCCCCTGGTGGAGGGGAACCTCTTCTCGATCACCGGCACCATCGACATGCTCGCCTTTTTTCAGCGCGGGGAGCTGCCGGAGCCGATGGAGGAGTGCCGCCACATCTGTGACCGGCATGTGATGCCCGGCGAGCACAGCAGCATGATCGAGACGCTGGGCGCCGTACAGACCGAGTGGCTGAAAAACAGGGTCGTGGCCGACGAACAGTTCGGCTTCGCACTCGGCTGGGACGACTATTTTTCCCGCCTTGCGGGGCGCTATGGCGCGGACTTTCGCAGCACCGAGCTCTTCCTGCCCCGGGTGTTCGGCACCTATTTCCCATGGGTGGACCGCGACAGCCTCGGGATGTACGCGGGGCTTTCCAAGGATACCGATGCGTCCGCGCTGCTGCTGGCCACCGTCGAGGGGATGGCCTTTCAGACCAAGAAGATGGCGCATGTCCTCAAGGGGGATTTTTCGGCGCAGGACGCCGTGGTGATGGTGGGCGGGGGCAGCAAGGACCCCACCTGGCTGCAGGTCAAGGCGGACATTTTGGGTAGCAGGCTCATCATCCCCGCGCTGCCCGAAGCCTCGGCGACGGGCGCGGCGCTGCTGGGCGGGGTGGGCTGCAAGGTTTTTGCCGGCCACCGTGAGGCGGCGCAGGCCTGCGAAGGGGCCATACGGCAGGAGGTCCTGCCGGACCCGCGGCGCAGCGCCTATTTCGGGGAAGTTTACCGGGAGGTTTACCTCCCGCTGGAGAGGACTATGAACGAGTTTGACAAAAAGAGGCTGCAAATCAATCAACGATACGAGAGGTGACAGCGTTATGAAAACGGTAAACTTCGGGGTCATCGGGGGAGGGAGCATCTTTTCCCCCGAGCTTGTGGACCTGATCGCCAAGGACATCGGCGCCTTCGGCAGGGTGAACATCCGCTTTATGGACGTCGACCAGGGCCGACAGGAGGTGGTGTGCGGGCTCTGCGAGCGGATCGCCAAAAAGAGCGGCGCCCCGATCAGCATCTCCTATGTGGACAGCTACGAGCAGGCACTCGAGGGGTGCGACTACATCCTGATCCAGTTTCGGATCGGGGGGGAGGACATGCGGATAGACGACGAACTGCTCGGGAAGAAATATAAGATCCCCTTTGTGGAAACGGTGTCGGTCTGCGGGATCGCCACCTTCCTGCGCACCTATTACGAGGCGGAGAAGCTGGCAAGGCTGATCGTGGACAAAGCGCCGCAGGCCTGGGTGCTCAACTTTGCCAATCCCGCCGAGCTGGTGGCCCAGGCGCTCGCCGGGTGCGGGGTCAAAAAGGTGATCGGGGTGTGCAACGCCTCGACACGGCTGATCGGCTTTTTGAAGGAGAAGTTTCACTTCGGCGACGAGGACGACTACTTCATGACCTGGCGGGGGCTCAACCACCTGACGGTGGTGGACTCCTTCCAGCTGCGCGGGAAGGAAATCCTGCCCGAGATACTCCGCGATATGCAGGACTATGAGAGTGACCGCACCCCCTTCCCGGCGGAGCTTTGCCGGGAGCTCGGGTTTTTGCCCAACCAGTACTTCCAGTATTATTTCCTCGAACGCGAGCTGATCGGCAAGGAGCAGCAGGCTGCTCAAGTGCGTTCCCAGCTGGTCAAGGAGATCAACGGCGAGCTGCTGGCGGAATACAAGACGGCCGACTTTGTGCCCGAGGCGCTGACGAGGCGGGGCGGCTACGGCTATTCCCGCACGGTGGTCGAGGCGATCCGCTCGCTGCACACGGGGGACCGGCGGACCCATTACCTGGTCACTGAAAACCGGGGCGCCATCCCCGAGCTGCCCTATAAGGGCTTTGTCGAGGCGCCCTGCGTCGTCGGAAAGAATATGGTGCGCCCGATCGCCTGCGGCAGGCTGCCCGCGGCGGCGGCCCCGCTGATCAGCACGATGAAGGCGTTTGAAACCGAGCTGATCGCCGCGGCCAAGGAGCGCAGCCGCACGCGGCTGCTGCGCTGCATGATGATCCATCCGCTGATCGGCGACTACCGGATCGCGCAGCCGCTGCTTGAGGACATCCTCTCGCACAACGCCCCCTATCTGCCCGAGTTTCACTGAGCGGAGGCGTGGAAATGAAAAAATCCGATCTCGACCGGGTGTATGACCGCTCCGGCACCCAGTGTATCAAATGGGAGCACCTTCCGCCCGATGCGCCCGAGGGCGCGCTGCCGCTCTGGGTGGCGGACATGGATTTCCCCTGCGCGCAGCCCATCCTGGACGCGCTCCATGAGCGGATCGAGCAGAAAATATTCGGTTACACCGAGTACGACACCCCGGCGTGTAAGGGGGCGGTCACCGGCTGGTTTCGCCGCCGGTTCGGCTGGGAGATCGACCCCGCTCATATCTTCTTTTCCCCCGCCGTCATCCCGGCGATGGCTTATTTCATCGACGCGCTGACAGCCCCCGGGGACGGGGTTTTGATCCAGCGCCCGGTGTACTATCCCTTCACCAACATCATCCTCGGCGGCGGGCGGCGGGTGGTCAACAACCCCCTGCGCTACCGCGGCGGGGCCTATGAAATGGACTTCGGGGACCTCGAGCGAAAGCTCGCCGATCCCGGCACCAAGGGGATGATCCTCTGCAGCCCGCACAATCCGGTCGGCCGGGTCTGGAGCGAGGAGGAGCTGCGGGAGGTGGTGCGCCTTTGCAGCCGGTACGGCAGGTGGATCCTCGCCGACGAAATCCACTGCGACCTGGTGCGCCGCGAGGAGCGGCACCATCCGATCCTCAAGGTCTGTCCCGAATATGCCGATCATATCGTCGTCTGCACCGCGCCGACCAAGTCCTTCAACCTCGCCGGGCTGCAGGTTTCCAACATCATCATCCCCGGCGCCGCCTTCCAGGAGGTCTGGCGGCGGCAGGCCGAAGCGCGCTTTGCCATCTCGACCGACAACCCGCTGGGGTTCGCCGCGATGGCCGCCGCTTATAACCGGTGCGAGGACTGGCTGGACACGGTCAACGAATACATCGACGACAACATCCGCTTTGCGCGGGAGTACCTCGAAAAGCGCCTGCCGAAAGCGGTGATGGTAAAAGCCCAGGGCACTTATCTCATCTGGGTCGACCTGCGCGCCTACTGCGCCGACAGCAAGCGCCTGCGCGAGCTGATGGTCCGCCGCGCCGGGGTGGTGCTCGACGAGGGGGACATCTTCGGAAAGGAGGGGAGCGGCTTCGAGCGGATCAACGCCGCCTGTCCGCGCTGCGTCCTCGCCGGGTGCCTCGAGCGGATGGCCGGGGCGCTCAATGAGGGATCGCTGCTTATAAGTTCCTCCTGACAATATGTGCCGCGCCCCGCCGCAGCAAAAGCTGCGGCGGGGCGCGGCATTTTCCCGGGAGGCTATGTGCCCGGCGGCGGGCGGAGCCGGGAAAAGAAAGACCGTTAGCATAGTCTGCTAACGGTCGTCTTTTTGTTCTGTTTTCGCGGGCGGTTCGAGCACTGCGAACAAAATTCCCGCCTTTGTCCTAATTATATCCTGTTCTGGCGAATTTTGCAAGGAAAAGGGACGGCTTTTTTTCTGCTCCCCCGGGGCGGGCGGCCGCAAGCAGACTATTCTGCTGGTCTTTCTTATTTGGGGGAGACGAGATGAAGAAAAAATGGAAAATAGCCATGCTCGCCGCCGCGCTCACCCTGCTGCTGGCTTCCGGCGCGGGGGCCGCGCAGGAGGAGGGGGTGAGTGTGCAGGTGCGGGACGGCTACAGCTGCGCTTACGGGATCGACGTCCCCTTTACCCGCTCGCCGCGCACGCGGGAATACACCTTCACCGTCTATCCCGGCGAGACGGCATACGGGGAGCCGGAGGTGACGGCGGACGTGACCATCGAGCCCGCGGGCACGTCCACCGTCCACCTGCCGCTGCGCTACGACCCGGTCGCGCCGAGCAGCTGGACGCTGACGGTGGCCGCCCATGTGGAGGAACAGCGCACGGGGCTGGACCGGGAGGCTTCGTTTACCAAGACCTTCACCACCCGGCCCACCTGCGGGTGCGCGGTCGGGACAAAGGGGGCCTTCTACGCGGGGGACGGCAGCGGGGGCAGCCCCTTCCGGGTGGCCACGCCCGACCAGCTCAATCATGTGCGGGTGCACAACGAACGCTGCTACCGGCAGATCGCCGACCTCGATTTTGCGGGCTGGGGGGATTTTGCGCCCATCTGGCCCAACGCGGCGCTCAGCGCCAACCATGCCGTGGCGTACGGCGGGTTTATCGGCACCTATGACGGGGGCGGGCATATCTTAAAAAACCTGCATGTCGTCAGCGCGCCGCTGGGACCGGTTTACAGCCTCCCCGACTACGACGGCTACACCACCTCGCTCTTCGTGGGCCGGGATATGAAGCTCTATAACCTCGGGATGGATGCGAGCTGCACGGTGGTGAGCAAGGAGGTGTATATCGGCTCCCTGGTCAGCTCCCCGGGCATGATGGACAGCGTCGTTGAGATCGAGCGCTGCTACAGCGCGGCGGCCCTCACAGTCCCGGAGGGCTACACCAATTATGCCGGCGGCGTGGTCGGGCTGGTGACCGGGCGGGTCCTTATGAAGGACTGCTTCTTTGCGGGGAGCCTGTATTCCCCCAAGCGCTGCAGCGGGCTGATGGACCAGGTGCATGACGGCACCTCCTCCCTGTCGGACAGCTACAACATCGGCAGTATCGTGGGCAGCGCCGCCAGCCGCGACGGCCTGTGGAGCTACGCCTATGATCATACCGTCCCCACCGCCGCCAGCTTCTCGGTGAGCACCTGGCCGACCGTGCACGGGACCAACCTGGCGCTGTCCGGCTTTTCGGCGCCGGGCACCTTCTCCGCCTGGGATTTCGATTCGGTCTGGCGGATGGGCGAGGTGACCCGCCGCACCAGCGCCGGCGGCACCGAAACGGTCCAGGCCCCGGTGCTGCGCGTCTTCGACCACCCGCTCGATTCGTGATATGTTTGCAGGTCCCCGAAGCCTTCGGGGACCTTAAATTTTTGCTTGCAATTTTGATGGCGCGGGGGTAATATATGGGTGAAATGTTATAACAAACAAAGGGGTGGAAGAAAATGTTGCTGAAGGAATACCAACCGAGGAGTGAGCTGGTCCTAAAGGAGACCTATGTGGAGAAGCCCGCCTTCCCGGTCTACGACTGCCACACGCACTGGGGGAAGCTGATGATGGGGGACGGCTACACCGAGCTGTATGACACGGCGGCGGCGGTGACTTCCCTGCGCGAAAAGGGGATCCAGGCGGTGGTCAATCTGGACGGCTTCGACTTTGACGAGCTGGACAAGATGAAGCGAAAGATCGCGGGCCAGGAGGACTTTTTCCTCAATTTCGGCAACGTCGACGTCTCCCGGCTCGACGAGCCGGACTTCGGAGACTATGTCAAAAGCAGTCTGCGCTACGGCGTTTCACAGGGGATCAGAGGGCTCAAGTTCTGGAAGCCGATCGGCCTTGGGATCAAGGACGGCAGCGGGAAGTATATCACACCGGATGACGAGCGGCTGCGCGTGATCTGGGAGGAAGCCGCCCGCTATTCGTTGCCCATCCTGTTCCACATCGCCGACCCGCCGGCCTTCTTCAGGCCGATCGACCGCTTCAACGAGCGTCTTGAAGAGCTTGGGGAGCATCCCGACTGGTCGTTCTGCAATCCCGAGCTGTACTCCTTCGAGCAGCTCATGGAGATGCAGCAGAACCTTCTGCGCAAAAACCCTGACACCACCTTTATCATCGCGCACGCCGGCTCCTATTCCGAAAATCTTTTGCAGGTGGCGCAGTGGCTGGAGGAATTCCCGAATATGCGCATAGATATCGCCGCGCGGATCGGGGATCTCAGCCGCCAGCCCTATACCGCCCGCCGCTTCTGCATAAAATACTCCAAGCGGATTTTCTTCGGGACTGACTTCCATCCCGTCGAATCGCCGGACAGCTACAACATCTACTACCGGATTCTGGAGACCGACGACGAGTATTTTGACTACAGCCTGTCCCCGACCGGCGGCCAGGGCCGCTTCAAGGCCTACGGGCTCTACCTGCCCCGGGAGACGCTCGAGGACATCTACTGCGGGAACTTTAAACGCCTGTTCCACATTTCTTAAAAATACATAGACCGACCGACAGAAAAAGCGGCCCCGGCGCTGGAAACGAGCGCGGGGGCCGCTTTGGCTTTCGGTTTTCTTATTTTGCCTGTTCGGGTGGCGGGGCGCTGGCGTAGGACGGCCCGCACAGCTCGAGGTTGCACCCCGCCTCGCGCAGATCGCCCGCCAGCGACTGGGGCAGGCCGGAGTCGATGAGCAGCGCATCCACCTCCTGAAAGCGCAGCAGGGTCGCGAGCCCGTCCTGGTAGAGCTTCTGATGGTGGGCCATGGCGACGGTGCGGTCGGCGCATTCGCGAAAGCTGCGGTACTGGGGCAGGTGCGAAAAGTCGTCGGTCATCAGCCCGTGGCGCACGCTGATGGCCTTGGCGCCGGTGAAAAAGGTGTTGATCCTGAAGTGGGCGGCGTTGTCGCTGGTGAAGAAGCCGTAGGTGCATTGCTCGGAGGCGTTGAGGATGCCGCCCAGCAGGATGAGCTGGATGTTCTCTTCGTACATCAGGGCGTTCTGCACCAGCAGGGAATCGGTGAGCACGGTCAGATGCTGGAAATCCTTCAGCAGCGGGCAGAGCTCGAGCACCGTGGAACCGGCGGAAAGCAGGATGGTGTCCCCCTCATGGATGTATTGCAGCGCCCTGCGGGCGATCGCTTCCTTCTCGGCGTGCGATTCCTGCGAGCGCCGCAGCACCGGGGGCTCGGGCCGGTTGCTGCGCAGGATCATGGCGCCTCCCCGGAACCGGCGGATGTATTTTTTCCCCTCCAGGGTCATCAGTACCCGCCTGGCGGTGCTCTCGCTGATCGAGAGGTATTCGCAGAGCCGCTCGGTGCTCACACTGCCCTGCTCCTCAATAAGGGCGAGGACCTTCTTTTGCCGTTCGCTGAGTTTTTTGCCGTCCATGCCGTTGCCCACCTTTTCGCTTACTTACCTTTATTCTATAACAGAAAGATGGGAAAATCAAGAAAATGACGGAAATCGCGCAACTTTTTCGATTGGTTTGACCGGAAATATGAAGTCAAATGGTAATTTGACAAGAAACTGCAAAAAGAAACGCGATATTTTAGAAAAATTAAATAGAAACACCTATTGACTTTCTGGATTTTGATGTGATACAATCAAACTAAACCAAGAAAATGATTGGTTTCAGTCGAAAATAAAAGGAAACACCGACATCAATTGACTGAAAACGGTCAAAATATGGAAAACAAACCAACTAAAAGGAGGAAATGTCATGAGGACTGGGAAGAGACTGCTTGCCATGCTGCTGAGCGCGGCGCTGCTGCTGGCTTCGGGCTGCACGGTGACCACCGAGGATCAGGGCGGGAGCCAGGAGGCGCAGCCCCCCGAGGCGAGCGCGAGCGAGCCGGCCGGCGAAGAAAGCGAGGAGCCCCAGGAAGGGGTGACCACCATCAACTACTGGAGCCACAACGGCGAACAATTTATCGAGGCGAACAAGCAGATCATCGCCAAATTCGAGGAGCAGAACCCGGACATCAAGATCAAGTACGACATCTTCCCCTTCAACGAATTGCAGGAGAAGATGAAAGCCTCCTACGCGGCGGGCGCGGAGAGCGACTGCCAGCAGATCTTCGGCACCTGGGCGGTGCAGTATACCAAGAACGGGATGTTCAGCGAGGTGCCCTTCCTGACGATGGATCAGGTCAAGGAGAGCTACTTCGAGCCGACCTACGCGGGCTATACCTATGAGGACAAGCTCTACGGGCTGCCGCGTGAGTTCAGCATCGAAAACGGCGGCGTGCTCTACTATCCGGAGGAGCTGAAGGCCGCCGGGTACGACGAGTTCCCCAAGACCTATGACGAGCTGATCGACGCGGCCAAGAAATGCACCCAGTACGATTCGGGCGGCAACATCACCCATGTGGGCTTCGACATGTTCGGGCCGGACAACGTGCCGTATACCTTCATCTCCTTCCTGCTGCAGTACGGCGGGAACTACTGGACCGAGGACGGGCACGTCAACTTCACCTCGCCCGAGTCCATCAAGGGCATGCAGTCCCTGGTCGATCTGGTGCTCACCCACAAGGTGACCGATACCAAGCACATCTCCGAGTCGGACGACCTGTCCGAATACTTCTTCAAGGGCAACGCCTCGATGTGCATCATCGGGCCGTGGACCATCGCGACCGGCGTGAACCAGTTCGGGCTGGACAACTTCGATTACGGCCTTATGCCCTCGATCGCCAACGACTCCTATGCGTTCGCTTCCCCGACCGGCTGGGGCGAGGTGGTGTCCGCGCGCAGCAAGAACCTGGAGGCCACCTGGAAGTTCATCGAGTTCGCCACCAACGAGGAGAACAGCCTGCTCTTCAACGACGTGACCTATACCGTTCCCGCGCAGAAGGCGGTCGCCAATTCCCCGGAATTCCTGGAGAAGAAGCCGATGCTCGCCCCCTCGATCAAGGTCCTGCCCGAAGGCATTCCGATCGGTCCGTTCCCGAACGCGCCCTTCTTCAAGAAGACCGTTTACGACCACTTCGTGCGCATCTGTAACGGCGAGGAGACGGTCGAGCAGGCGTGTGAGAACATCGAAAACGAGATCAACCGCGACATCGACGACAGCAAACTCTCTTAAAGAATCATAAAGAGGAGGTGCCCGGATGGAGGGTAAGGAATATGTCCTGGGGGTGGACGTCGGCGGGACCAAGATCGCCGTCGGGCTGGTCAGCCGCGACGGGGAGATCGGCAGGAGCCGCCGCTACCCGATGGACCGCAGTGACCAGGAGCATACCCTTCGCTCCATCCGGGACGCCATCGAGGATTTCATGGAGCGGGAGAGGCCGCAAATCAAGGCGATCGGTCTCGGACTGGTGGGCCGGGTGGACACCGCCGGCGGGATCTGGAGCCGGGCGGTCAACCTGTCGCTTTTCCAGCCGGTCCCGCTGGGGGAGGAGCTCTGCGCGCGCTACGGCGTGCCGGTGAGCCTCGACAACGACGTATTCAGCGCCGCGCAGGCCGAACTGCTTTTTGGCATGGGGCGGCAGTCGAAGGATTTCCTGGTGCTCAATGTGGGCACCGGCATGTCGATCGGGATCGTCAGCGGCGGGAGGCTGGTGCGCGGCGCCGGCAACGTGGCCGGCGAGGCCGGGCACACGGTCGCCGGGGTCTGCGAGCGCACCTGCAAGTGCGGGCGGGCCGGGTGCCTGGAGTGCTTCTGCTCGGGCGGCGGGATGATCGAGCGTGCGCGCGAGCTGCTGCCGGACTATCCAAAGAGCACCCTTGCCTCCCTCCCTGCGGGGGAGCTGCACTCGGTCTCGATCTTCGCGCACGCAAGGCGGGGCGACGCGCTCGCCGCCCTGATCGCGCGCGACGCGGTGGACGGCCTTTGCGCCGGGTGCTGTAACCTGGTGTCGCTGCTCAACCCGCAGTGGATCGTGGCGGCGGGCGGCGTCTTCCGGGAGGCATCCCTAATCGAAACCATCGAGGGCTATGTGCGCAAATACGCCTTCTCCAGCAGCCTGATGGATTTTAAAGGCGTGCGCCTGTCCGCGCTCGACCCGGCCCACGCGGGCCTGCTGGGCGCGGGAGCGGTCGGCTGGCGGCCGTTTGAATGAAAGCTTAAAGGGAAACGGGCCCCGGCGCCGGTTTCCCCGGGAAAGGATCGGATACTGAATGAGAAGAAAAATTGTACTGGTCGGCGCGGGGAGCGCCGTTTTTACAAAAGGCCTGCTGCTCGACATCATTGAGCGGCGCGACGAGCAGTGGAGCGTCGGGCTGGTGGACACCGACCCGGTGGCGCTGGATGTGATCGACAAGCTCAGCCGCAAGATGGTGGAGCAGAAGGGCGCCGACATCGAGCTGAGCGCTTCGGTGGACCGGCGCGACATCCTGCCGGGGGCGGACTATGTGGTCAGCACCATCGGCGTTGGCGGCCGCCGCGCCTGGGAGCAGGACGTGTTCATCCCCCGCAAATACGGCGTCTACCAGCCGGTGGGCGACACGGTGGGGCCGGGCGGCCTCTCGCGGGCCATGCGGATGATCCCGCAGCTGTGCGACATCGCGCGGGACATCAAGATCATCTGTCCCGACGCCCTTTTCTTAAACTACGCCAATCCCATGACCATGAACTGCATGGCCATCCGCCGCGAGACCGGGGTGCCGGTAATCGGGCTGTGCCATGGGGTGAACAACGGCCTGGGGCGCATCTCGAGGTTCATGGGCCTGCGCAAGGAGGACATCTCCTTCACCGCCTGCGGGCTCAACCACATGGTTTTCCTCTACCAGATGCGCAAGGATGCAAAGGACCTCTTCCCCTATTTTGTAGAAATGCTCGATAAGGTTCCGGTGGAGGAGCGGCAGATCGGCCCGCTGACCGAGAACTTCGTGCGCGAAAACCACAGCTATGTGGTGTCGGACGACCGGCATTATTCGGAGTTTGTGCCCGAGACGACCCTTCGGGGCGCCTACCGCGGCGGAGAGCTCGGGGTAAAGTATTATTCCTTCGAGGGGACCATCCGCGAGGGGGACGAGGAGTTTGAGGAGCACCGCCGCTACGCCTACAGCGCCGAGGCGCTGCCCGAAAGCTTCTTCGAGCGGGAGAGCGGCGAGCACGAGCAGCTGATGGACATCATCGGCGCGATGATCTACGACCGGCCCGGCATTTTCTACGTCAACCTCCCGAACTGCGGGGCGGTTGCGGGGCTGCCGGACGAGACGGTGGTCGAGCGCCCGGCGCTGATCTCAGGCTCCGGGATCCAGCCGCTGCAGCTGCCCGACTTCCCCGTTACGCTCCTGCCGCGCCTGGCGCGCTTCGCGACCATCTATGAGATGGCGGTGCGCGCGGCGCTCGAAGGGGACCGCGGCCTCCTGCTGGGCGCGATGTGCGAGGCGAGCGCCATTTCCGACAAGGAGACGGTGCGCAAAATGATGGAAGAGCTGCTCGCAGCGCAGAAGGAATACCTGCCGCAGTTCTAGGCGGCCTTTAAAAACAGGAGGGGAGGGATCCTGACATGAAAAACGCCGGTGGGAACGCACCGCCCCGCCAGAAGCTGGGACGCGCGCAATCGAGGTTCGTGTTCTGCTGTCTGGCGCCGGTGATGGTGCTGTTCGTCGTCTTCCTGCTCGCGCCCATCGCGATCAGCGTGGTGCTGTCCTTCTTTAACTACAGCCCCTTGAGCGATAAGGCGGTCTTCGTCGGACTCAAGTATTATTCCTACATGCTGACCGACCCGAACTTCATCAAGACGATCGTCAATACGTTGATCTTCGTGGCTTCGGCGGTTGCAATCAATCTGGTGCTGTCCACCTCGATCGCGCTGATGGTTTATTCCCTGACCAGTGCGCGCATGCGCGAGATGTTCCGGGCGTTTTATTTCCTGCCGGTCATCGCGCCGCTGGTGGGCGCGTCGCTGGTCTGGAAGAACATGTTCGATCCCCAGTACGGGCTGGTGAGCATGATCATGGAACGCTTCGGATCGGACTTTAGCATCTATTGGCTCTCGGACGCCCGCTACGCCCTGATCGCGGTGATCATCGTCACCCTCTGGCACGACCTCGGCTACAACATCGTCATTCTGACCACCGGGCTCTACTCGATCCCCAAGACCTACTTCGAGTCGGGCAAGATCGACGGGGCCAACCGCTGGCAGCTGTTCTGGAACATCACCCTGCCGCTGCTCTCGCGCACCATGGCCTTCGTGAGCGTGATGACCATCATCTCCTATTTCCAGGTCTTCACCCAGGTGCAGATCATGACCCGCGGCGGGCCGAGCTACGCCACCCAGCTGATCGCGGTGTCGATCTATCAGAACGCCTTCGAGTTCGAGCGCATGGGCTACGCCTCGGCGATGGCGGTGGTGCTGCTGGTGCTGATTCTCTGCGTGTCGCTGATCCAGATGAAGCTAAACCAATCCGACTGGGAATATTAGGAGGGATATGCCGTGAAAGATAAAACCGTGCGCGTGTTCCTGGTCATCTTCCTGAGCCTCGGCTCGGTGGTGATGATGTTCCCGTTTGTGTGGATGGTGCTCAACGCCTTCAAAACGACCTCCGAAATTCTCGCGGTGCCGCCCTCCCTTTTTCCCAAGGTGATCTACCTGGGCGGGTACGTCAAGCTTTTCAGCGAGTCGCCCATCCTGTATTGGTTCCGCAACAGCCTGGTGGTGGTCACCGCGGTGGTAATCCTCCAGCTGTTTACCAGCTCCTTGAGCGGGTATATCTTTGCCAAGTTTGATTTCCGCTTTAAGAATTTCTGTTTCATCATGGTGCTGCTCACCCTGATGATCCCGTTCCAGGTCATCATGATCCCGGTCTATCTGATCGTGAGCAAGCTGCACCTGCTCAACACTCTCTATGCCCTGATCGTGCCCAGCATGGTCAGCGCGTTCGGGCTGTTCCTGTGCAAGCAGTTCATCGAGACCATCCCGACCGACCTGATCCATGCGGCCCGGATCGACGGGGCGGGGGAATTCAGGATTTATGGGAGCATTATCCTGCCCAACGTACGCTCGACCCTGTCCGCTTTGGCCATCTTTACCTTTATGGGCACCTGGAACGATTACCTCTGGCCGCTGATCACCATCAACGACACCAACCGCATGACCATCCCGCTGGCGCTCAACTTCTTCAGCGGCCAGCACAGCAAGGAGCTCAATGTGGTCATGGCCGCCTGCACGGTGGTCATTCTGCCCGAGATCATCGTCTACCTGCTCTTCCAAAAGCAGTTCATCCAGGGCATGGCCCTCAGCGGAATGAAGGCTTAGCGCGGCCGGACGATAACAGCCGATTACAGAATAAGAAGGTGTATATTACATGGATAAAATCATAACCGAAACGGCCGCCCAGTTTGATTACGAGGTGGCGCTGCAGGTGGCGCGCCAGGTGCTGAAAAAACCGGACAGCGTGCTCTGCCTTGCGACCGGGAACACCACCGAGGGGATTTTTAACGAGCTGGTGAAGCTCGCGCAGGGCCTGTCCATCGACTTTTCAAGGGTGCGCACCGTCAACCTCGACGAGTATGTCGGGGTCTCACCCGACGACCCGACCAGCTGCCGCTACAGGATCGAGCAGCAGCTCTTTGAGAAGCTGCATATCCCGAAGGAGAACGTCTATGTGCCCAGCTCCACTGCCGAGAATGCGCAGCAGGTCTGCGAGGAATTCGAGCGGCACCTGCAGGAGCTCGGGGGGATCGACCTGATGGTGCTCAGCACCGGGGAAAACGGGCATATCGCCTTCAACGAGCCGGGGACCCCCTTCGGCTGCCAGGTGCACATCGCGAAGATCACCCGGAGCACGGTGGAGGCCAAGGCCGCCCTCTTCGGGGGGGAGGACAAGGTGCCGCAGGCGGGCGTCTCGATGGGGGTGCGCTCCATCATGATGACCCGGCGCATCCTGCTGGTGGCGAAAGGGGAGCACAAGGCCCCGATCATGAAGAAGATCCTCTGCGGCCCCGTCACCGAGGCCGTCCCGGCCTCGGTGCTCCAGCTGCACAACAACGTGACCTTGATCGCGGACCGCGCCGCCATGGCGCGGGTGGACTGCGATTAGATGAAAAGAAGAAAAGCCTCCGCCGTATGGCGGGGGCTTTTTTGATTCCAGCGAAGCGAAAAAATGAGCGTGTCCATGGGCCGGCCGGCTACGCCTTGTTTTCTTCCCCGAACCGCTGTGCGATGATCCCGGCGATCCGCTCAGCCGCGTGTCCGTCCCCGAAGGGGTTCTGCGCATGGGCCATCCGCCCGTAGGCGGCGGGGTCGTGGAGCAGCCGCATGGCAGATTCATAGACCGACTGCTCGTCGGTCCCGGCGAGCAGGGCAGTGCCCGCCTCGATCGCTTCCATGCGCTCGGTCTCTTTGCGCAGCACCAGTACCGGCCTGCCCAGCGAGGGAGCCTCCTCCTGCAGCCCGCCCGAATCGGTCATCACCATATGGCAGCGCCCGATCAGGTTGTGCATATCGAAGACGTCCACCGGCGCCACCCGGTGGACCCGGGGCGTGTCCGCAAAAGCCGCCTCTGCCTGGCGGGCGACGGCGGGGTTTGGGTGCACCGGGAAGACGAACTCCACATCCGGGCAGTCGTTTAGGATCCGCCTGACCGCCGCGAAGATGGCAGGCAGACCCTGCCCGAGGTTTTCCCGCCGGTGGGCGGTCAGCAGGATCACCCGGCGGCTGAAGTCGATCTCCCGCAGTGCGCCTTGGGAGAAGCGGTGGTCCTCCTTCACGGTGTAGCGCAGCACGTCGATCGCCGTGTTGCCGGTGACGAATATTTCCCCCGGCGCATTCTGGCGCAGCAGGTTTTCGCGGTTGCGCCCGGTGGGGGCGAAGTGCAGGCTGCACAGGTTCCCCAAGAGGGTGCGGTTCATCTCCTCCGGGAAGGGGGAATAGAGGTTCCCGGTGCGCAGCCCGGCCTCGACATGTCCCAGCGGGCACCGGGCGTAGAAGGCGGCCAGCCCCGCCGCGAGGGCGGTGGAGGTGTCGCCGTGCACCAGCGCCACGTCCGGGCGCTCCTTTTCCAGGATGGGGGCCATCCCCTGCAGCACCCGGGTGGTGATGTCGGTCAGGGACTGACCGGGCTGCATGATGTCGAGGTTGTAGTCGGGCTGCACGCCGAAATGCTCCAGCACGCCGGAGAGCATCTCGCGGTGCTGCCCGCTGGCGCAGACGATGGGGGAGAGGAGCGGGTGCTCCCGGCAGGCGAAGACGAGGGGGATCATCTTGATGGCGTCCGGCCTGGTGCCGAAAACCAGAAGGGGCCTGATCGGTTTCAAGGTTGAACCATCCTTTCATGAGAACCCGGATGTAAATATAACAACTGCATTATTATAGCACAGCCCGCCCGCTTGGGAAAGGAAACGGCGAAAGGTGCGGTAACTTCCAGAATTTTAAATTGCGGTTTGGATCAAAACGTGATGCATTTGTGACCGGACGCCTGTATAATGGAAAATGAGATTTTGTGCGTTGGGAGGGGAAAGGACTGAAAACCTGGAAGGACCGGCTGCCCTCCCCGCCCCTGCTGGCGGTGCTGGCGGCCGCCGTAATCATGCTGGCCACCCTTTTCCTGCCGCCGGTGGTGGGGATGGCGGACAACGGGGACTTTTTCAGAGTGATCGATGATGCGGGGCTCTACAAGTTCGACCGCTATGAGAAAGACCAGTATTTCAACTATTTTGCCAAGGAGTTCGGCGTCTTCCAGTATTTTAAGGAATACGGCGAGCCCTTCTTCTCCTCCCAAATGCCCTTCGTGCGCGCGGCGATGCACCTGGACCGGCTTTTCACCGGCGATAGCGGCGTGTTCGACGTGCGCTTCCTGGGAGCGCTCTTCTGCCTGTGGGGGCTGCTCGCGATCTACCTGCTGGTGGATTACGCCGCTTACGGGCGCCCGCGAAGCGAGGGGTATCTCATCGCCGCGCTGGCCGTCTTCTTCTTTGCCGATACCGGCTACATCGCCTACTTCAACTCCTTCTTTGCCGAGGGGCTGGTCATGGTCTCGTTCCTGACCTGCCTTGCGAGCATTCTGCTGATCGACCAGCACCGTTATAATCCTTATCTGCTGCTGGCGGTCTTTTTTGTCAGCGGGCTGGTGCTGTGCAGCGCCAAGCAGCAAAACGCCCCTTTGGGCTTCCTGCTCGCCGGGCTTTTGGCCTGTATGGCGTTCCGTTATCAAAAATATGAGCGGCTCTGGCGCTCGGTGCGCAGGGAGGGGAACGTGCTGTATATCACGCCTCCCGTCGACGCGCCCGACTTTTGGGAGCAGGAGCGCGCGCAGCTGCAAAAGCTGCGCGCGGCGCTGGGCCGCCGCGGCCCGCGCCGCTGGATCAGGGAGCGCTTTGGCCGGGAGCGCCGGGAACGCCGCCATTTTAAGAAGGCGGCGCTCCTGCTGTCCGCCCTGCTGGCGTTCAGCGGCGCGGCGGTGTATCTGCTGATTCCGCAGGAGTTTGTCAACATCAACAAGTACCACGCCATGACCCGCGGGGTGCTGATGACCTCGCAGAACCCCGAGGAGGCGGTCGGGGAATTCGGGATCGACCCGCAATACGCGCTGCTGGACCGGACCATCTATTTCGACCACTATCCCCCGGTGGATGTGGAGGGCGTGGAGCTAAGGGAAAACTTCTACCCGAAATACGGCTTCGTCTCGATCTCGCTTTACTACCTGCGCCATCCGGGCGAGCTCATGCAGATGATCGACTACGCCGCGCGCAGCGCCTACGCCATCCGGCCCGAGGCGATGGGCAACTATGAGCGCAGCGCGGGGCGCGACCCGGGGGCGCGGGACTACACCTTCGCGCTCCATAGCAGCCTGAAGCAGGCGCTCACCCCGCGCACGGTGGGTTACATGTTTATCTGGATCGCGGTGGCGCTCCTTTGCGGCATGCGGGAGCGCTGGCGCACCCTGGTGCTGGCGTTTGCCATCCTGATGGGGCTCTCGCAGTTCGGCGTATCCATCATCGGCGCGGGGGACGCGGACCTGAGCAAGCATGTGTTCCTCTACAACGTCGCCTATGATTTCACCAACTTTATCGTCATATCCACCGTCCTGGTGCCCAGCCTGAGCGCCCGCCGCGCCAAGAAGCGGCAGGGTGGTCCCGCCCTTACAGGGGAGCGCCGGGGCGATAAACAGAGGGAGGAGGCCACGGTATGATGAGGCGTATCCCGGCCGCGGCGGCGCTGTGCGGCCTGTTGCTGCTCACAAGTTGCGCGCGGCTGCTGCCCGAAAACATACCGTCCGCGCCGCCCGGCGAGGCGCTCTGCCTAAAGTTTGTGCAGGAGAAGCTGACCGGGGAGGACGGCGGGGTGCATACCAATTTCCTGCCGGGGGAGCCCGGCGGTGAGCTCGCCGCCGGGCACGAGGTGCTCCTCGAGTCGCAGGGGCTGCTTATGCGCTACTATGCGCGCACCGGGGACCGGGACCGGTTTTCGCGGGCCTTTGACTTTGTGCGGGAGGAGCTCGATTCCGGCGAGATCCTTTCCTACCGGCTGGACGGGGAGGGGAGGCGCTACCCGGTCAACGCCGCGGTGGATGACCTGAGGGTCCTGCGCGCGCTGCTCGAAGGGGAGGAGCGCTTTCGGGAGAGGTCCTTCGGGGAGCAGGCGCGGCAGTATGCCGCGCGGCTCTACAGCACCAACGTGCAGGACGGCCTGCTGCTGGACCTTTACGACGAAAGCTACAAACAGGCCGGGCGCAGCTGTACGCTCTGCTACGCCGACCTCGGGACCATGCATCTGCTCGGGAGGTCGGACCGGCGCTGGGAGAAAGCGGCCGGGCAAATGGAGCGGGTCGTGGCCGGCGGCTTCCTCGGCGAAGCGTTCCCGTTCTTTCACAGCCGTTACCTGCCGGACGAGGGCAGGTATGAGACCGATACCGTCCACATGGCCGAGGGGCTGCTCACCGTGCTGCACCTCGCCGAGGTAAACGCCTGCCCGCCCGAGACCTTGCACTGGCTGCGCGACACCCTGGCCGGCGGGCCGATCTACGGGGAATATACCCCTGCGGGCGAACCGGTGGTGGATTTCGAGTCCACCGCGGTCTATGCCCTCTGCGTGCGGATCGGCTACGAAAGCGGGGATGAGGAGCTCGCGCGTCTCGCGATGGAGCGCCTGTCCGCCCTGCAGGCGGGGGATGAAGCCAGCCCGGTCTACGGCGCCTTCGCCGACCCGCAGAGCCTCGCGGCCTACTCCTTTGACAATCTGAACGCGCTGCTGGCTCTGCGCGCGTGGGCCGAATGGGAGGCGGGGAGCCGATGAATGGGTTGGTAAAGAGGCTGGGGAGCGCCTTCCTTTGCCTGTGTCTCGGCTTTGGGCTGCTCGTGCTGCCGGGTTCGGCCGGGGAGGCGCAGGACGGTCAGCGGCCGGTCTCCCTGCTCGTCTGCGACGAGCAGGACGGGCGGTACCGCCTCGAAGCGCTGCTGCGCGCCTGCGGTCTTCCCGTGGTCTCGGTGAGCCGGGACGAATACTCCCCCGGGCTGCTGCCGGGATATGAGGGGGTGATCACCACCGACAACCGCCCCTACCGCGACGCGCTGGAAGCCGGGGTCCCGGTCTTCTGCGTGGGCCAAAGGAGCGGGCCGGTACAGGGCGCATCCCTGGCGACGCTTGAGCGCGGCGCGCTCACCCTGCGCCTGGATGGGCATTCCCAACAGCTTTTTGCGCGGGACCCCGTGGAGCTGCTCGCGCAGGCGCCGGGAGAGGCGGTGGGATCGCTCACCCTCACCTCGGGCGAGCAGTTCCCCTTTGCGGCGGTGATGGGCGAGGTGGGTTACGCGCCCTTTTACCGGGGGGATGATTTGAGCGCGCTCGCGCTTGCGGCGGCGGTGCGCCGCTGGATGGGCGGGCAGGACGAGGGGCAAATGTACGTGCTGATCGACGAAATCTATCCCTTCACCGACCTTGCGATGCTCTGCCTGAGCGCCGAGCGGCTGCATGAAAACGGCATCCCCTTCATTCTGCGGATCATGCCGGTCTACGACAACCTCGACTATCCGGCCTTTTTGCGGTATGCGCAGGTGCTGCGCTATGCCCAGTCGCTGGGCGGCACGGTGGTGCTGCACGACCCGATCGTGCTCTATACTGACAATGACGAGCCGATCGACACCCGCAAGGAGCGGGTGCGCGCCGCGCTGGAGGGGCGTTTCTCCCTCCAGCGCCAGCCCGTCATCCGCCAGACCGGCGGGGAGCCGATCGAGACTAAGCTCGCGCGCACCAAAAAGGCGCTCGAAGACCTGGGGATCCTGCGCATGGACATGGCGCTTCCGCCGTTGGAGCTGACCTGTGGGCAGCTGGGCGCGATCGAGAGCGATACCCGGAATTTCGGCACCTTTGCGGTGGATACCATGGTGACCTTCGCCCCCTTTGAAAGCGAGGAGGAGCTCGACGAGGCGATCGGGATACTGAACGGCCGCTGGCTCTCCCTTTCGCGCTACGGGGGAGAGCGCTTCGAGGAGGAGCTGCGCTACGATGAAATTCCGGTCGACGAGCAGTTCGAGTACCGTAAAAAGGAGGAGCTCAGCTTTACCGCCTTCTTTGCGGGGGCCAACAAGCTGCTGATCCTGATCGTGCTGATCAGCGCCGGGGTCTTCGTGCTGATGCTCACCTTCGGGCGCAGGATTTACCGAAATAAGTTTTATAAAGAATAGTTTTATAACTTCCCATATTCAATATAAATTGGAGGAAACCTTTTTGACGCCTTTAGACCTGCTGCTGCTCGCCGCGCTGATCTGTATCTGGCTGCTGCTGCTCATCAACGTGGTCCTGATCGTGGGCGGCTACCGCTATTATGTACAGAGCGAGCGCTATACGCCAAAGCCTCCGGAGGAATACCCGATGGTCTCGGTCATGGTGCCCGCGCACAACGAGGGGGTCGTGATCGTGCGCACCGTGCTGTCGCTGCTGGATTTCGATTACCCGCCCGAGCGCTACGAGATTATCGTCATCAACGATAACTCCTCGGACAACAGCGCCGAGCTGCTGGAAGACATCCAGCGCACCCACCCGGAACGGAACCTCACGGTGATCAACACCGGCCAACAAAACGGCGGCAAGGGCAAAAGCAACGCTTTAAACATTGGCTTTGCCCAATGCTCGGGGGAATACGTCGTCATCTACGACGCGGACAATACCCCCGAGCCGGCGGCGCTGCGGCTGCTGGTCAGCGAGATCTGCGCGGACGACTCCCTGGGCGCGGTGATCGGGAAATTCCGCACCCGCAACAAGGAGCAGAACCTGCTGACGCGCTTTATCAACATCGAGACCCTCGCCTTCCAGTGGATGGCCCAGGCGGGGCGCTGGAAGCTGATGGGGCTTTGCACCATCCCGGGGACCAATTTCATCATCCGGCGCAAAATTTTGGAGGAGATGGGCGGCTGGGACATCCACGCCATCGCCGAGGACACCGAGATCAGCTTTCGCATCTACCGCATGGGCTACAAGATCAAGTTCCTGCCCCAGGCGGTGACCTGGGAGCAGGAGCCGCAGACGCTGAAGGTGTGGTTCCGGCAGCGCACCCGCTGGGTCAAGGGGAATATCTACGTGCTGATCAAGAACCTGCCGCTGCTCTTCGACCCGAAGGCGAAAAAGGTGCGCTTCGACATCCTGTATTTCCTCTCCATCTACTTTTTGCTGCTGACCTCGCTGGTCGTCTCGGACGGGGTGCTGCTGCTGAATATGCTCGGGATGGTGCACACCACCCTGGCGGGTTTCAGCAACATGCTCTGGCTGCTGGCGATCGTGCTCTTCATCCTGGGCACCTATGTCACGATCACCACCGAGAAGGGCGAGATGAGCTTTTCCAACCTGCTGGTCATCGCCGTGATGTATTTCACCTATTCCAAGCTCTGGATGGCGGTCGCCGTCTACGGGCTGCTGCAGTACGTCAAGGATAAGATTCTCAGGCGGGAGACAAAATGGTATAAGACAGAACGGTTCGCGTGAAGGAAGGAAAGACGATGGTAAAAAAGAGACGACTGATTGCGCTGCTCGGCGCGCTGCTGTGCGCGGGATCCCTCCTCGCCCCGGCGGCCCATGCCGCCGAGGCGGAGGACGGCGCGCCCGGCGGCGGGACATCCCTGGCCGCACAAGGGGCCGGCGGCCAAAACGCGGTCGACGAGGAGGCCGCCGCCCGGCTGGCGGCAGCCCAACGGGACGGGGCGGGAGCAGCGCAGAGCGCCGCGGGGCAGCTGAGCCCCGCCGGACCCGCAGCGGACGGGAAGGCGGGGCTCTCCGGTACCACCGGGCTCTACCTGCACGAGGAGAGCTTCTCGAGCGAACACCATCTCGTGGGGCTGTTCGCCCAATGCAACGAGTACTTCTACGCCGGGGACTGGGACTTTAGGGGCGCGCGCTTCACCCTGCGCTATTCGGCCACCGAGCTGGTGGAGCAAAGCGTGTCGAGCATTACCGTCTCCCTCAACGGCCGGCCCGTCTCCTCGGCGCGGATCGAAAGGAGCCTGGGGGGCGAGGCGCAGCAGCTGCAAATCGACCTGCCGCTGGACAACATCAGAGCGGGGCAGAATGTGATCACCATCGACACCTATGTGCGCACCCAGGACTCCATGCCCTGCGTGGACGACGTGTCCAAGGCCAACTGGCTCAACGTCTACAAGGACTCCTTCGTGTCGATTTCCTACCTGCCCAAAATCCCCTGCAACACGGTCGCCGACCTGTATGAGCAGTTCACCAGCATCGACGCGCTGGAAAACCGCCAGAGCGCCGTTCTGCTGGGGCAGGGCGCGGATGAGCTGGAATGGACGCTCGCCGCGCTGGCGCTCACGGGGATTTCGGCCAACGCCGCGCTGTCCTATCAGAACATCGATCTGCGCACGATCGGGGAGAGCGGGTTCTTTGCCGATAAATATGAAATCCTTGTCTCCCGCTTTGAAAACCTGCCGGGATCGCTTGCCGCCCGCCTCTCGCAGGAGCAGCGGTCGGCGGCGCAGCAGGGAGCGCTGCTGGCGCTCCTCAAGGGGGAAAACGGCTCCAGCCTGCTGCTCCTGACCGGCTCGGACGACGAGGCGCTGCTGCGCGCCGGGAAGCTTTTGGGCAACCGGGGCCTCATGCTCCAGACGCGCGCCGGCTGGCGCAAGGTGAGCGCCACCGACGACGTGCAAGAGGCCCCCGCGGCGGCGGCCGAATACCGGGAGCTGGACGCGGCGGGGCGCTACCTCAAGGGGCCGTTCCGGCAGAGCACCTCCTACTCGGTCGCCTTCCCGGCCAACCGGACCCTGGCCGGGTCGAGCGAGCTGCTGCTCAAAATGCGCTACGCCGAGAACCTCGACTTCGACCGCTCGCTGGTGAGCGTTTACATCAACGGGACCCCCATCGGCAGCAAAAAGCTGCAGAAGGATCAGGCGCAGGGGGACGAGGCGGTGTTCACGCTGCCGGCGGACCTCGAGATCAGCGGGGATTTCACGCTGGAGGTCTCCTTCGATCTGGAAATCAAGGATTTGTGGTGCACCCTGCGCCAGAGCGAGACCCCTTGGGCGTGGGTGAGCGGGGAGAGCATGTTGAAGCTCGCTTCGGTGGAAAACGACCGGATCCTCTTCGAGAGCTATCCCAGCCCCTTCATCAAGGACGGGAGCATGAACCGGGTGGTGGCGGTCATCCCCGACGAGCCCGGAGAGGCGGATGTCAGCGCGGCGCGGGATATCCTGCTCACCCTGGGGCGGTACCAAAAGGACAACCGCGGGGAGCTGAGCGTGCAGAAGATGAGCCGCATCGGGGACCTCTCGGACTCCAACGTGATCGCCATCGGCAGCTTGCAGAAAAACCGGATCGTGCAGCAGCTGGGCAGCAAGCTCTTCTTCCAGTTCAGCCCCGAGGGCACCACCCTGCGCTCCAACGAGAAGCTGGTGATCGAGCCCAATTACGGCGCTACGCTCGGCACGGTGCAGCTGCTCGACTCCCCCTATAGCCAGGAGAAGCGGGCGCTGATGGTCGTCACCGGCGTCAGCGACGAGGCGATGCTGCGGGGAGTGGAGTATATCGGCAGCGTCGAAGGGCTGTGGAGCATTTACGGAGACGGGTACGTGGCCGACGGGGTCGAGGTTTTCCCCTTCCGCTTCAAGGAGGACAACGCGGCGCGCCGCCCGATCGTGGAACAGGCGCTGCAGCGCGGAGATCTGCTGAACTTTGCCCTGGTGGCGGCGCTGGTGCTCATCCTGACCGGGATATCAGCCATCTTCCTGATACGAAAACACAGGGGAGGGAAGCCGGATGAAAAATAGAAGCTCGCTGGTGGCGGACCTTTCCTTTTTGTTCATGCTGCTTTTGATGTTCGTTTGCATCCTCTTCCTGGCCGGGGACCAGGACAACATCTGGACCAACTGCGCGGTGCTCGCCGTGGCCACCGGCGTGGTGATCGTCACCTATTTCACATCGCTGGTGACGGGGCTTATCTGCAACCTGGTGCTGATCTTCGGCTATGTGACCTTTATCATCGTGACCGCCCTCTATGGCGGAGGCGGGGTGCCGGGGTATGTCTACTTCTGGATTCTCTGGACCCCGGCGATGACGGTGGCCGTCCACCTGTTCACCCACTATACCGCGCGCCTGGACCAGGAGAACGAAAAGCTGCGCCGGCAGCTGACCAAGCTCTCGGGGGTGGATACGCTCACCGAGCTCAAGAACATGCGGGGCTTCGAGCGGGACGCCACCGTCTATATGAAAATTTCCCGGCGCTATAACATGGAGCTCATGCTGATTGTGTGGGAGTTTCGTTACCAGCGCGAGCTGCGCCAAATCATCGGGGCGCAGAACCTCGAGCGGGTGGTGCAGCAGGTGTCGGGGGCCATCTCCTCCTCGCTGCGCGCCGAGGACGCGGTCTATCTCCTCAGCGACGACCCCTATGCCTGGGGGACCCTGCTCTTCACCAACGCCGAGTCGGTGCATGTCGTGATCGAGCGCGTGGAGAGCCGCATCCGCCAGATCGAGCTGCGGGACATGAGCGGAAAGCACGACATCTACCTCGACATGCGGGTGGGCAGCGCGAGCTTGGACGAGAAGACCGATTCCCCGCTGCTCTTTCTGGAGCAGGCGCGCAGGCAGAGCGAATACGACGTATCCTGACGATGGAAAGGACGGACTGCGATGAAGCGAATCTGGCCCCTGTTGATAGCGGTGCTGCTGGCCGGCTGCGGCGGGCAGCAGGGAGCGCCCGCCTCCCCGGAGCCCCTCTCCTCCGAAGGCGGCGGCAGCGTGCCCGAGGCGTACCTCGCCGTCGAGCGGCCCGAACGGCGGGGCGAGGGCACGCCCGCCTATTGGCCGCCCAACTACCAAGGGGAGGAACCCAAGTAGGCGTTCCCGCTTTACGTTTTGGAGGAGAACTGCTATAATAGCCACAGATAAAAATTCCCCGGCAGACACAGAATAGAAAGGATTGTTTGACATGCCCAACTATTACCAGCCCGAGATAGAGTGTGCTTCACACGAGCAGATCAGGGCCTGGCAGGATGAGAGATTGGTTAAAACGGTGCGGCACGTCTACCAGAACGTGCCCTACTACCGCAACCTGATGGACAAGCGGGGAGTTACCCCCGACGATATCCATTCGGTGGACGATCTTTGTAAGCTCCCCTTCCTCACCAAGGACGACCTGCGGGACGCCTACCCCTACGGGCTGCTGGCCACCCCGCTGCAGGACTGCGTGCGGATCCAGTCCACAAGCGGCACCACCGGCCGGCGGGTGGTCGCCTTCTACACCCAGCACGACATCGACCTGTGGGACGACTGCTGCGCGCGCGCCATCATGGCCGCGGGCGGGACCAAGGACGACGTGGTGCACGTCTGCTACGGCTACGGCCTCTTCACCGGCGGCCCCGGCCTCAACGGCGGCTCGCATAAGGTGGGCTCGCTCACCCTGCCGATGTCCTCGGGCAACACCGAGCGGCAGATCCAGTTCATGTGCGACCTGGGGAGCACCATCCTGTGCTGTACCCCCTCCTACGCGGCCTACCTGGGGGAGAGCATCCATGAGCGCGGGCTGCAGGATAAGATCAAGCTCAAGGCGGGGATCTTCGGCGCCGAGGCGTGGAGCGAGGAGATGCGCCAGGACATCCAGCAAAAATTGGGGATCAAGGCCTACGACATCTACGGCCTGACCGAGATTTCCGGACCCGGCGTCTCGTTCGAGTGCAGCGAGCAGCGGGGCATGCATGTCAACGAGGACCATTTCATCGCCGAGATCATCGATCCGAACACCGGCGAGGTGCTCCCGGACGGGGAGAAGGGCGAGCTGGTGTTCACGAGTATAACCAAGGAGGCCTTCCCGCTGATCCGCTACCGCACGCGGGACATCTGCGTGCTCTCGCGCGAGAAGTGCTCCTGCGGGCGCACCCATGTGCGCATGTCGAAGCCCATGGGCCGCAGCGACGACATGCTGATCGTCAAGGGCGTCAACGTCTTCCCGTCCCAGATTGAGACGGTGCTGCTGAACAAGGGGTACCCCGCCAACTATCAGATCGTGGTCAGCCGCGAGCATAACTCCGACAAGCTCGAGGTGCTCGTCGAGATGACTCCCGAGATGTTCTCGGATGAGCTCTCGAAGGTCTCCGCGCGCGAGGACGAGCTGGTGGGCGCGCTCAAGGCGATGCTTGGCATCTATGCGCAGGTCAAGCTGGTGGCGCCCAAGAGCATTGCGCGCAGCGAGGGCAAGGCCGTAAGGATCATCGACAAGCGCAAGCTGTACTAAGAAAGGAGCGACGACTTATGACGGCAAAACAGATTTCCGTGTTTTTGGAGAACAAGCCCGGTCAGCTCACCGAGTTTGCCCGGCTGCTGGACCACAATGGGATCAACATGCACGCCCTGTCGGTGGCGGATGCGAAGGATTTCGGGATTTTGCGCATCATTGTGGACGACTCCTATAAGACCGCCTGCGTGCTCAAGGATGCGGGTTACGTCTTTTCGATCACCAAGGTGTTGGCCATCGAGATTCCCGACAAGCCCGGGAGCCTGGTGCGGGTGCTGGACATTCTGAGTGAGAACGGGGTCAACCTGGAGTACACCTACGCCTTCACCAGCAAGAAGGAGGACAGCGCCTACATGATCTTCAAGGTCGCGGACAACGAGAAGGCAATCGAGGTCCTGGACAAGGAAGGGATCAAGCCGGTCTGCCAGAGCGAGATGTCCGAGCTGTTCACCAGATAAAAGGCCATGTCAAAGAACGCCGGGAAAAGGGAGCTTTTCCCGGCGTTCTTTTGCGCCCGAAAGCGCCTCGTTTTTGCGCAATTTCTGTGTTATACTAAAGGGCGGAGGGGAGCGTATGTGCACAAGATACCAGTTTAGCGCCGAGGGCTGCCGGGCCCTGCAGCGGATATTGGAGCTGGCGCGGCCTTTGCCCGGGCAGAGCGAAATAAAAACGGGGGACATCCGCCCCGGCGACCTGGCCCCGGTCCTGGTGGGGGAGGGCGCAAAGATTGCGGCGCGCCTTATGCGCTGGGGCTATTCGAACCCGCGCGGGAAGGGGCTGATTGTCAACGCGCGCGCCGAGAGCGCCGGCGAGCGGCCGATGTTCCGCCAAAGCCTCGCGGTGCGCCGGTGCGCGCTGGCGGCCTCCTCCTTTTACGAATGGGACGCTGAGAAGAGAAAATACCGTTTCTCCCTGCCGGGCGAGCCGCTTTACATGGCCGGGCTCTATGAGCCGGGGGAGGGGGAGGAGCGCTTCGTCGTCCTCACCACCGGGGCGAACGCCTCGCTTTTGGGCATCCACGAGCGCATGCCGCTGCTGTTAACGCGGGAGTCGCTGCGCCCCTGGCTGCTCGATGGGAGCGCCGTCAAGGGAATCCTGGCAAGCGCTCCGCCGCTTTTGCGCCAAGAGTCGGACGCGCCCGAGCAGCAGACGCTGTATTGCGCCGAATGAGCGGGTTTGCTATAATAAAAAGCAGTATGGTTATTCTTTGAATTTTTATGGCCGACCTATGGTCGCGACCATTTTTTATTGCTTCGCCCGGGGCCCGAGAAATTTTAGCCCGGGACTTTTCCCGGCGCTTTTGGCCCACACTAAGGAAGAATATTGATTGGGGGAGATTTTTGCTTGGAACGTTCGCTTCGGCAGAACAAGTATTACAAGCTGATATCCAATACCCTGCTCTTCGGGATCGGGACCTTCGGCTCCAAGCTGCTGGTCTTCCTGCTCATGCCGCTCTATACCAGCGTCCTCAGCGAAGGGGAGTACGGCACGGTGGACCTGATGGTGCAGATGAGCAACCTCTGCCTGCCGCTGGTCTCGGTGGGGGTGCTCAACGCGATCATCCGCTTCGGGCTGGACAAAGAGGTGGACAAGCGGGACGTCTTCACCACGGGGCTGACGGTGATCGCCTGCGGCTTTCTCGCCTTTTTGCTGCTCGAACCGCTGCTGCGGCAGATCCGCTACATTTCGGACTACACCTTTTTGATCTACCTCTATGTGCTCTGCTCGCTGCTGCGCTCGCTCTGCTCGCAGTTTGTGCGCGCCCAGCAGCGAGTCAAGCTCTATACCTTCGACGGGGTGCTCTCCACCGCGATGGTGCTCGGCTTCAACCTGTTCTTTTTGCTGGGGCTAAAGCTCGGGATCGTCGGGTACATGCTGGCGACCATCCTCTCCGACCTGTGCTCCGCCCTCTTTTTGTTTGTGGTGGCCGGGCTCTGGCGGTATATCCGCTACCGCCCCGGGATGGGCGCCGTCTCCAAGGCCATGCTGCGCTACGCGGTGCCGCTGATCCCCACCACCGTTTTCTGGTGGATCACCAACGTCTCCGACCGCTTCATCGTCTCCTACATGCTGGGGGTCAGGCTGGACGGGCTCTATGCCGTTTCCTACAAGGTGCCCACCGTGGTGGTGCTGGTCTCCAACATCTTTATCGACGCCTGGCAGATGTCCGCCGTGGTGGACGGGCAGGACCGGGACCGCTCGCGCTTCTTTTCCAACGTATTCGGCGCGTTCCAGTCGCTGGTCTTTTTGTGCTCGTCCGGGCTGATCCTCTGCTCCAAGCTGATCATCCGGCTGCTGGTGTCGGACATGGCCTTCTATCCCGCCTGGGAGTATGTACCGATCTTGGTGGTCGCCACCGCCTTTTCCTGCATGGTCACCTTCCTGGGCAGTGTCTATATGGTGCAGAAGAACAGCGTGATGGCGCTGGCCACCACCGCGGTGGGCGCCGGGATCAACATCGTTTTAAACCTTGCGCTCATCCCGGAGATGGGGGTCAACGGCGCGGCGCTGGCCACCTTTGTGAGCTATTTCGTGGTGTTTTTGCTGCGCGCGGTCAGTGCGAGCAGGGCGGTGCAGATGCACTGGAATATTCCGAAGATCGCCCTCAACCTATTGATCGTGGGGGCGCAGAGCGCGATTATGATCTATGAGCTGCCCTATTGGGTGCTCTGGGAGCTGGGGCTGACCGGGCTGATGGCGGTTATCAACCTCGGGCCGGTCTGGCACAGCCTGCGCGGCGTGCTCGCGAAGAGGCGGGGGAAATAAGCGGAGAAGGAGGGCGATCGACATGAAGTGCCCCTTTTGTGATCGGGAAATGGAGAAGGGATATATCACCAGCGACGGGAACGCCATCGCCTGGAGAAAAGAGCGGCATGAATCGGCGCTCGTTGGGAAGGGCGGCGGGGTCCAGCTGTCCTGGAATATTTTGGGCGGCGCTGCCGCCGTGAAAAACGCCTATCACTGCAAGGGCTGCGAAAAGATCGTAATCGACTATTCGGACATCCAATAACGTTGATCCAGCGGGAGCGGAAGAATTTTCTTCCGCTCCCAGTTTTGTTTTTATGAGGAAAAGGGTGGCAGGCCCCTTGGCGGCGGACGGGTTATCTGCCCCACTCTGGAAGCTGCGGGCCCTGCTTTCTGGAAGGATAATTGACAGGAAAAAGCCGATTGTCAAGCCCTTCGCGCCGTGTTATCCTCAAAGAGGAAACAACCATCCCGCGCGTTCGCGGGAAAAACCCGGGACAGCAATATCGGTGGGCAGTCATAACTGCCTATCCTTGCGCTTATACTAGGTAACGGAAAACGACGCTTGGCAAAGGAGTGGCCTATGAAACAGAAGATCAGAAGATTGTCGGCCCTGGCGTCAGCCCTGTTGCTGACGCTTTCGCTGGCAGCCTGTACGGGAAAGAAAAACGAGGAGCCCGACGAGGGGAGCCAGGACGTTGCCGGCTGGGTCAATCCCATCCGTGACCCGCGCCCGGGAAGCGACTACCAGCCGCAGGTTCCGAGCGTCGGGGAAGCCCTTGAGCAGGCGCATGCCCAGAATTCGGACGTGGTGGCCTGGCTGCAGGTGCCGGGCACCGAGCTGAGCGAGGCGGTGGTCCAGACGACCGACAACAAATTCTATTACCGCCGGGACGTGACCAAGAACTATTCCTTCAGCGGCAGCCTCTGGATGGACTATGAGAGCACCGTCGGGGACGGCAGCACGTCTGCCCTCTCCCAGAACGTGATCATCTACGGCCACAACCTTGGCAATCCTCAGGGGGTCAAGGACGACCCGAACGGGGTGAAGTTTGCCCAGCTCTTCAAGTTCGACGACCTGGAGTTTGCGAAAAACCACCCCTATATCTACCTGACCACCGGGGAGGAGACGCACATCTATGAAATCTTCACCGTCTTCTATTCGGAGGATGTTCTCAGCCCCGTGCCCTATCACTACGCCAGCTTCACCCCGCAGAAGTACGAGAAGCTGATCGCCGACGTGCGGGAGCGCTCGCAATTTGACTACAACGTCAACGTCGGGCCGCAGGACAAGATCATCTCGCTGTCCACCTGCAGCTATAAATACGGGACCTACTCGCAGAACCCGCACCAGCGCTTTGTGGTGATGGGCAAGCTGGTGACAAAGGGCGAGGACTTCTACGAAACGGCGGACGTCCACCAGAACCCCGACCCGAAGGAGCCCGATTTCAGCAAATAAGCAAAAGCCCCGGAAAATCCGGGGCTTTTTTGTCTTTGCGAAAGACGGTGGAAATTGCGGATGGATTCGTGTACAATGTACCTTGTAACAGGGAAAGTATAAAGGAGTGGATAACGTTGGGCGATTACGGCGTTTTTGATATCATCGGCCCGGTGATGGTGGGGCCGTCGAGCTCGCATACGGCGGGCGCGGCGCGCCTGGGCGAGATGGCGCGCTCCCTCTGCGGCGGGAAGATCAGCGAGGTGACCTTCGAGCTGCACGGCTCGTTCGCGCAGACCTACCAGGGCCACGGCACCGACAAGGCGCTGCTGGCGGGGATCATCGGCCTTCGCCCCGCGGACGAGCGGCTGCCGCGCTCCTTTGAGCTGGCGGACCAGCTGGGGCTGCGGTACCGTTTCGTCCCCGCCGACCTCGGCAGCGTTCACCCGAACACGGTGCGCTTTTTGATCGTCACCGAGGCCGGCGAGCACTACTCGATCACCGGCTCGTCGGTGGGCGGGGGAAACGTGGTGATTACCGATATCAACGGCATTCCCGTCAGCTTTACCGGCGAGAGCCCGATCATCGTCACCCGCCATAAGGACACGCCGGGGGTGATCTCGAACATCACGGCGCTGCTCTACAACGAGCGGGTGAACATCGGCAACATGCGGGTCAACCGGCACAAGACGAGCGGTACGGCGGACATGTACCTGGAGCTCGACAAGGAGATTGATCCGTCGGTGCTCGAAAAGATCCGCGCCCTGCCGGATATGGAAAACGTGCTGGAGCTGCGCTGCCAGCCGGATGAATTTTAAATCGAAGGAGAATGGATATGATCGAGGCTTCGGCCAAAGGCGTTCTTGCCGCCTGCGATGAAAGGGATATCTCAATCGGGGAATGTACCCTGCGCGAGGAGTGTGAGCGCAGCGGAAAATCCCGGGAACGACTACTCGCCAGGATGGAGGAGATGCTCTTTGCCATGCGCGCCTCGGTGCGCCCGGGGCTGAGCGAACCGCTGCGCTCGACCAGCGGCCTCACCGGCGGGGACGCCTTTCGTTACCACCGGTATTGCCAGGACGGCGAGCCGCTGTGCGGCCCGGTGATCGCCAGCGCGGCGGCGATGGCGCTCTCGGTTTCGGAGTATAACGCCGCGATGGGCCGGATCGTCGCCTGCCCGACGGCGGGCTCCTGCGGGATCGTGCCGGCGGCGCTGCTCTCGGTGGGGGAGCAGCGGGGAAAGAGCGACGGGGAGCTGGTCATGGCCCTTTTCACCGCTTCCGGGGTGGGCGAGCTGATCGCCCAGAACGCGACCATCGCGGGGGCGCAGGGCGGCTGCCAGGCCGAGTGCGGCTCGGCCTCGGCGATGGCGGCGGCGGCCCTGGTCGAGCTGATGGGCGGTAGCCCGCGGCAGGCCTTCCATGCGGCGGCGATGTCGATCAAGACGGTGCTCGGCCTGGTCTGCGACCCGGTGGGGGGCTTGGTGGAAATCCCCTGCATCAAGCGCAACGCCTCCGGAGTGGCCAATGCCATCCTCTGCGCCGACCTGGCGCTGGGCGGGGTGGAGAGCTATATCCCCTTTGATGACACAGTGTCCGCGATGGACAAGGTCGGGCGGGCGATGCCCGCCGCGCTGCGGGAGACGGCGCTCGGGGGCCTGGCGGCCACCGAGGCCGGGCAGAGGCTGGCGCAAAAAATTAAAAAGTAGTTTTGGGGCGGTGGACTGGTTCGCCGGCGGCTGCGCAGGCAGCAGCCAATTCCTCAGAGGAGAAGATGGCGGCCCTGCCGCCATGGGGAAACCCCTTGATAGGGTTTCCCCACGCAAAAACCTCCCACAGGGAGCTTTTTGCTCCCCTTCCTGATCCGGAGGAGGATTTGTGGACGCGTGTGACAGCGACCCGGAAAGGTCGCGGGCTCTGCCCGCACCCGCCAAAGGACTTAGTCCTTTGGAAACCAGAAATTAACCCGAAAGGGGGTCCAACGCCTTAAAAGGCGTCTGAGGAAATGGCAGAGCTTTTCGAATGAAAAGCTTTTTCCCAGCCCGTGAGGCGCAATGCTCGCGAAGCGAGCCTGCATTTTTGGTCGGGTGCCAAAAATGTGTGCGCCCCTGCTCCCCTTCCTGATCCGGAGGAGGATTTGTGGACGCGAGTGCCTGCGACCCGGAAGAGGCCGCGGGCTCTGCCCGCACCCGCCAGAAGGACATGGCGCCATCGGCGCCTTAGGCCCTTTGGAAACCGAATACTTGAAAAAAATCAAATCAAAAGAAGGCCAAGCGTGCGCCTGGCCTTCCCGTTTCACAACCCGGTCCGTCCTGTAAGTTTTATCCCCTGACCTGAACTTGGTCAGGGGCCTCCCTGGGGTGGCGGGGCGTAGGAATCCCGCCACCCCAGCCCCTTGCGGGGCGCATAAAGAAAGCGCATGGAGGGGAAAACCCCATCCATGCGCTCTGGTCGCAAGGAAACCGGTATAAAACAACGTCCTTTTCAAGGGGAAAAGAATGTGTTATAATGGCATCGGCCAGGGTGCCGGGATACCGGTTGTATGGGGTGGTGCCTCACCTCATGCAGGGCGTAATGTGCTGGTAACACATTGCGCCTGCCATGGCTATTCTTTTTAAGGGGAAACCCCTGTAAGATGATTGTAGCACGCCTGTCAGGAAAAAGCAAGAAAAAAGGCGAAATTTGGGAGATAATCCTTTTCGGAGAGGTTTCTGCGCGGAACCTCCTTCGCGGGAAAAGGCCCCCGAAGGGGGTGCAATCGTTGTTGTCATCAGCTGCCTGCGCGGGCAAAAAGCCCCGCTCCGGAAAACCGGAGCGGGGCTTCGCATTTTGCGGCGGGCGAAAACGTGTATAGTCCGCGCGTGGTCGCGCGAGGGGTGGTCAAGGAGGGGCGTCCCCTCCCTTGTTTGCTTTCTTTTCCCCTTTCTTTTCAAACAAAAGAAAGGGGTCGGGGTGCGGGGCGGATAGCCCCGTAAACGCCACTCCCGGCGCGCAGCCGGGCAAGCCTGCGGCCCCCGGCCGCCCAGAAACTTCCGCCTGCGGGTGCGCGAGCACCTGCCATTGCCCCGCGAGTAGATGGCGGCCCTGCCGCCATGGGGAAACCCCTTGATAGGGTTTCCCCACGCAAAAACCTCCCACTGGGAGCTTTTTGCTCCCCTTCCTGATCTTATTTAGGCTTCTGTCAAGGCGAATTCCAGTAACCCGGCAAAGGCCGCGGGCTCTGCCCGCACCCGCCCAAGGGGCGTCGCCCCTTGAGAATCCCTATTTCTCCATCATATCCTTGAGCTTGTCGAAGAAGCCCTTGCGCTTTTCATAGTTGCGGTCGTTCATCGTCTTGTCGAACTCCTTGAGCGCATCCTTTTGCTTGGTGGTCAGGTTTTTGGGCACCTCGATGTTTGCGCGCACGTACTGGTCGCCCCGTCCGCGCCCGCCGACGTACTGGACCCCCTTGTTGCGCAGCCGGAAGACCGTGCCGGACTGGGTGCCGGAGGGTACCGTATAGGTGACCTTCCCGTCGACGGTGGGCACGATGATTTCGTCGCCCAGCGCCGCCTGCGCGAAGGTGAGAGGCACGTCGCACCAGATGTCGAAGCCCTTGCGCTCGAACAGCGGGTCGGGGCGCACCGACACGGTGATATTCACATCCCCCGCGGGCCCGCCGTTGAGGCCGCTGTCGCCCTGGGAGCGCAGCACGAAGGTCTGCCCGTCGTCGATCCCTGCCGGGACGCTGACCTCCAGCTTCTTGGACTTGCGCACCCGGCCCATCCCCTTACAGTCGGGGCAGGGCTGGGTGATGATCTTCCCCTTGCCCGAGCACTTGGAGCAGGGCTTGACGGTCTGGATCATCCCGAGCGGGGTGCGCTGGGAAACGCGCACCTGCCCGCTGCCGCCGCACTCGGGGCAGGTTTCGGGCGCGCTGCCCGCCTTGGCGCCGCTCCCGTGGCAGGAGGCGCACTCCTCGAGCCGGGGCACGGTGATGTCCTTTTTGCAGCCCTTGACCGCCTCCATGAAGGAGAGCGCAATGCTGATATTGACGTTGTTCCCCCGGATCGGTGCGTTCGGATCGCGGGTACGGGTGGAGCCGCCGAAGCCGAAGCCCCCGCCGAAGAAGCTGTCGAAGATGTCCCCGATGTCGCCGAAGTCGAAGCCGCCCGCGCCATAGGCCGGGCCGGCCCCGCCGCCGTAGCTCGGGTCCACCCCCGCGTGGCCGAACTGGTCGTACCGCGCGCGCTTCTCCTTGTCCGAGAGAATTTCATACGCCTCGTTGACCTCTTTGAACTTTGCCTCGGCTTCCTTGTCGCCGGGATTGAGGTCCGGATGGTATTGCTTGGCGTATTTGCGGTAGGCCTTTTTGAGCTCGTCGTCCGAGCAGCCCTTGGATACGCCCAGAACCTCATAATAATCGCGTTTCTCAGGCAAAATCATCACCCTCTCGTTGCCGTCGCCATTCTATTTTATATGAAACATTCTCAATGGTTATCCGCCAAAAAGGGGTAAGGTAACCGGCCCTACCCCTTTTGTGCCAACCTATTATAGATGAATTACTTGTTGTCGTCAACCTCTTTGAAGTCGGCGTCCACATAGCCGTCGTCGCCGGTGGAGCCGCCGGGGGCGGCGCCGCCCATGTCCGGGCCGGGTGCCGCGCCGTCCTGCGGGGCGGACTGCTGGTAAATCTTTTCGCTGACCGCGTAGAAGGCCTTCTGCAGCTCATCCTGTTTTTGCTTGATCGCCTCGAGGTCGCTGCCCTTGAGCGCTTCCTTGAGCGCGTCGATCTTCGCGTTGATGTCGCTCTTCTCACTGTCGGACATCTTGTCGCCCAGGTCGGTCACCGTCTTTTCGCACTGGTAGACCATCTGCTCGGCGCCGTTGCGCGTGTCGATCTCCTCGCGGTGCTTCTTGTCCTCCTCGGCATACTGCTCGGCCTCGCGCACCGCCTTGTCGATGTCGTCCTTGGACATGTTGGTGGAGGAGGTGATGGTGATGTGCTGCTCCTTGCCGGTGCCCAGGTCCTTGGCCGAGACGTGGACAATGCCGTTGGCGTCGATGTCGAAGGTCACCTCGATCTGCGGGGTGCCGCGGCGCGCCGGGGCGATTCCGTCGAGGTGGAACATCCCGAGGGTCTTGTTGTCCCTGGCCATTTCGCGCTCGCCCTGCAGCACATGGACCTCGACCGAGGTCTGGTTGTCCGCGGCGGTGGTGAAGACCTGGCTCTTCTTGGTCGGGATGGTGGTGTTGCGCTCGATGATCTTGGTGAACACGCCGCCCAGGGTCTCAAGGCCGAGGGAGAGCGGGGTCACGTCGAGCAGCAGCAGGCCCTTGACGTCGCCGCCGAGCACGCCGCCCTGGATGGCCGCGCCGATGGCCACGCACTCGTCGGGGTTGATCCCCTTGAACGGGTCCTTGCCGGTGATCCCCTTGACCGCTTCCTGCACGGCCGGGATACGGGAGGAGCCGCCCACCAGGAGGATCTTGTCGAGGTCGCTCGGCGAAATCCCGGCGTCCGAGATGGCCTGCTTGACCGGGCCCATGGTGGCCTGCACCAGGTCGGCGGTCAGCTCGTTGAACTTCGCCCGGGTGAGGGTGATGTCCAGATGCTTCGGGCCGGAGGCGTCGGCGGTGATGAAGGGGAGGTTGATGTTGGCGCTGGTCATGCCGGAGAGCTCGATCTTGGCCTTCTCGGCGGCCTCCTTGAGGCGCTGCATGGCCATCTTGTCGGCCCGCAGGTCGATCCCGTTGGACTTTTTGAATTCGTCCGCGAGGTAGCCGATGACCCGCTCGTCGAAGTCGTCGCCGCCCAGGCGGTTGTTGCCCGCGGTGGCCAGGACCTCCTGCACGCCGTCGCCCATCTCGATGATCGACACGTCGAAGGTGCCGCCGCCCAGGTCGTAGACCATGATCTTCTGGTCCTGCTCCTTGTCCACGCCGTAGGCCAGCGCCGCGGCGGTCGGCTCGTTGATGATCCGCTTGACGTCGAGCCCCGCGATCCGGCCGGCGTCCTTGGTCGCCTGGCGCTGCGCGTCGGTGAAGTAGGCCGGCACGGTGATGACCGCCTCGGTGACCTTTTCTCCGAGGTAGGCCTCCGCGTCGGATTTGAGCTTCTGCAAAATCATCGCGGAAATTTCCTGCGGGGTGTACTTCTTGCTGTCGATCGAGACCGAGTAGTCCGACCCCATGTGGCGCTTGATGCTCATCACGGTGCGGTCGGGGTTGGTGATCGCCTGGCGCTTGGCCACGGTGCCGACCATCCGCTCGCCGTCCTTGGAGAAGGCGACGACGGACGGGGTGGTCCTGGCCCCCTCGGGGTTCGCGATGACGACCGGCTCGCCGCCCTCCATGACGGCGACGCAGGAGTTGGTGGTGCCAAGGTCAATGCCTATAATTTTTCCCATAATAGTTTCCTCCTAAAAGCATGTATCGTTTTATCTTAAATATGGAATCTTAACTAGTTCGCCACGGCGACCATCGCGCAGCGGATGACCCGCTCGCCGATCCGGTAGCCCTTTTGCAGCACCTGGCTGACGACGTTCTCGCCGAGCGAATCGTCCTCCACATGCATGACCGCGTGATGGAGGTTGGCGTCGAACGCCTCTCCGACCTCCCCGATGGGAACGACCGACAGTCCCTCGAGCGCCTGGCGCAGCCCGTCCAGGATCATCTCCATCCCCTTCTTGAACTCGGGGTCGGCGCATTCGCAGTCGAGCGCCCGCTCGAAATTGTCCACCACCGGCAGGAAGCGCTCGACCGTCGAGGCCACCGCCTGCGGATAGACCGATTCCTTCTCCCGCACCGAGCGCTTGCGGTAGTTGTCGTACTCGGCGAGGATGCGCAGGTGCTTGTCGTTCAGCTCGTCGTATTGCTTTTGCAGCAGCTCGAGCCCGTTTTGTTCTTCCTGTGCCGGCTGGGCCTCGGTGACAGGCGCCTCCTGCCCGGCGCCGTCCGGTTTCTGCTTTTCCTCCGCCTGCGCCTGCGGCGCGGCATCGTGCTTTTTCTTCTCAGACAAGTCGGATCCGTCCCCTTTCGGTATCTGTAAATTGTCGTGTTCCCTTATTGCTGGGGCGATGAAGCCTCGCTGCGGTAGGTGTCCGATAGGAGTTTGCCCAGGGTATTTGCGAAATACTCCAGATGCGGGATCAGCCTCGGATAGGGCAGGCGCACCGGCCCGATGATCCCGATCGCCCCCGCCGAATCGCTGCCGATCCGGTAGCGCGCCACGATCAGCGCGGTGTCGCACAGCTCCTGCTCGCGGTTCTCCTTGCCGATGGCCACCTTGACCCCCGGGGCGAGCGACCCCTGCGGGTAGAGCAGCTCGGTCACCCGCTCGCGGCTTTCCAGCAGCGTGAAGAGCTCGCGCGCGGCGGCCTCGAGCTCGTGGTAGGAAAGGAGGTTGGTCTCCCCGCGCCGGTAGAACTGCCCGTCGTAGATCTCCTTGCACAGCTCGTAGATGGCCGCCAGGAGGGGGGTCAGCAGGCGGGAATATTCGCCCAGCGAAACCGCCACCGAGTTGAGGTAGAGCAGGGAAATCTCATAGAGGCTTTTCCCACGCAGCATCCCGTTGGCAAAGTTGGTGAAGAAGTCGCAGATGTCCTGCGTCACCCGGAAGCCCACCCGCACGACCTTGTTCTTGATCACGCCGTTGTTGGCCATGACCAGGATGACCACGGTGGTCTCGTCCACCTTGATCAGCCCCACCCGCTTGACGTAAACGCTTCTGGCCGTCATGGTGGCCGACACGGTCGCGCAGCCGGTATACTGGGCCAGCCGCTCGGTTGCATCCTCGATTAGCCGGTCGGGATCGGGGTCGCCCACGTTAAAAAGGGCGTCCAGCTCGTCGCGCTCGTGCTGGGTGAGGGGGTCACACCGCATGAGGGAGTCGATGTAGACCCGGTAGCCGAGATGGGAGGGGATCCTCCCCGCCGAGGTGTGCGGCTGTTCGAGCAGCCCCATGTCAAAGAGCGCCGCCATCTCGTTGCGCACCGTGGCGCTCGAAACGTTGATCCCCTCCAGATCACAGATGCTCTTGCTCCCGACGGGCTCCCCCGTCTGGATATACTGGCTCACGATAGCAGCCAGAATCCGCCCTTTTCTCGCGTCGAGTCCCACTGCTATCACCTCGCTTGCTGTATTAGCACTCAATATATTCGAGTGCTAAATATAATGTATCACGGAAAAAACAAGAAGTCAATAGGATTCATAATTTATTTACAGTTATTTTCATCCGTCCCTGGCTTCTGAAAAGGAAAGGGCTTTTTTGCAAAGCGCAATTTGCAGCCGCGCGCCGTACGCGGGCGGCGCGCTCACGCTTGTGCACGCTCACATTTGTGAGCGTATACATATAATAAAAGGAGGGAACATGTCTCTCAATTATTCCCCATGGAGGTTTAAAAATTGAACATCTATTCATGCAATTCGGGGCAGGACCCCTGCTGCTGTTGTCCGGTTCCCTGTCCGGTACCGGGCCCGACCGGCCCCACTGGTCCCACAGGCCCTGCCGGAGGCCCGACCGGCCCCACCGGAGCCACCGGTGCGACTGGCGCGACCGGAGCGGCTGAAACGATCACCGTCCGCCAGACCACCACCGCCGAGCCTGGGACGCCCGCCCAGGTGAGCGATGTGAGCGGCGGACCGAACCATATTCTCGATTTTGTCATTCCCCGCGGCGCGACCGGCTCCACGGGCGCTGCAGGGCCCACCGGCTCAACCGGCTCGACCGGGGCTACAGGCGTCACCGGCCCTGCTGGAACCACTGGATCGACCGGCGCCACCGGCGCGACCGGAGGCACTGGTGCGACGGGAGCTACCGGACCTGCCGGTCCTGCCGGGACAACTGGCGCGACCGGCAATGCGGAGACGGTCAATGTGCGTTATACCACCACCGCCGAGCCGGGCTATGCGGCCCAGGTCAATGACGTGACCGGAGGGCCGGATCATGTGCTCGACTTCATCATCCCCCGCGGCGCGACAGGAGCTGACGGCGTAGCTGGGCCCACCGGCCCCACTGGGGCGACCGGGCCCACGGGAGCTACTGGTTCTGCTGGCGCCACCGGCGCGACAGAGCCATGTATAATAGGAAAACGCCTAAAACCCTCATAAATACTGAGTTTCAATCAAATACACAAAAGACAAAGTAGCCATATTTCCGAAAAAACGCTGTTTAGATGGGACAAGCTTCTACCAAACGGCGTTTTTTATATTGTGAAAAAAAGAGGGATGATGGCGAATGATTGTAGAAACGGGGTTCCGTCGTAAATTATAGCGAATCGACTTGAAATATGTTTCATTGTGAGAGGCGTTTTAGAAAAAAATATTATGCTGGCACCTAAAGGATGATAAAAAGAATCTTATCTCCCCTATTTAATTGAATTTGTGTGATAAATTAGCGTTCGACAGACAATAAATGGAGATTCCAATCAAAGGGTGAAGCAGTGTATTGATACAAAATGAAGGAGGTACATGATTGGAAAGACCTAGTTGCCTACATATTCCAACGCACTACGAAGACGAGCGCGCCCAGATCATGTGGGGGCCAGTGGAAGGAGCAAACTGCTACCAGCTCGACTGCGTGTACGACGAGTCTTTTGAACGCGCCTCGACCGGACGTTCTTGGGCGGCACTGAAGGCCGCCGAGCAAAACTGGACGCAGTTCGAGGGCCGGCAGCTCGGCTGGGAGAGCTTCGAAGCGCTGTCCGCCCAGGGCCTGATGTGGCGAAATATCGCGTTCGAGGACCTGGATTGGGCCCAGTTTGAAGGAAGCGATCATACCTGGGGGGAACTGACCACCCTGCCGGTGCGCTTTACCGTCTATGAGGGCGGCGGCACGCCGGCCTACCCGCCCGACCTCGGGCAGAGCTGGGAAATGCTCCACGCCTCGGGATATCCCTGGGGCGTGCTGGACAACAGCGGACACTCCTGGGGAGAGATCGAGCTTCTGTTCCATAACGGCCCCACTTGGCGGGACGCACAGGGCTATGACCTGGCCTGGAGCGGGGTTGAGAGCAGCAACCTGACCTGGGGAGAGATCGGGGAGCTGATGAAGAACGGGCTGACTTGGGAGGGGATGAACGCCCGGCAGTTGGACTGGGCCGGGGTGGAGGCGAAGGAACTGGATTGGAGCGGCCTTGCGCAGCTGCCGCCGGACCACAACGAGCACCCCTCCTGTATGGTCGACGTCCTTCCCTATGCAAGCGAAGCGACCTACCGTGTCCGTACGACCAACGAGACGGCGTGTTCGGAGTATTTAACCTCGTCCCCGGTACCGATTTTGCCGCTGTTCTACCGGGAGGATGAGATTACGCTGGAGGTCATCGCAGGCCGGGAGTACCAGTTCCAGCTGAGCGCCTGGGAAATCCAGGAGTTCTGGGACCTCGTGATGACACTGAAATACCAGTCGCACATGCTGCGCCTGGAGCAGTTCAGGACCGAGCTCCCCGCCTCGAAAGCTGATGATCACGGCGCCGATCCGGTGTCTAACGTGGGGAAGGTCTACAAGGGCGAGGGTGAGGTTCAGTTCATCTGTACCAAGCCGATGCGCGCGGCGAAACAGTGGAGCGGTCCCGTCGTGCTGGTAAGCTTCACGGCGCTGGGAACGGGTACCACAAGCCTGACGCTGCACTGAGAAAGGAAGGTAGCAATGGAAAACAAACAGGAGAAAAACGAGATGGAAGTCCGGTTGCCTTTAGGTGACGAGAGCAAGCTGGCAGCTGCAGGCCTTGCGCGCGGCGCGATCACCCGCGGCGAAATCACACAGCCGGGCGGAGGCGGTTCGAGCTCCCAGGAAGACCAGCAGGAACCGCAGAAATATCCGCTGTCCCCCTTTTCGCTGAACCGGGATGAGACGGAGCACATCGGGCTGGGGAGCGGGAACCTGAACCTGACGGTCACCGACTTTGTACTGCCCGGAAAAAACGGATTTGATCTGAAGCTCACCCGCACCTACAATTCCATGATGGCCAATGTGACTGATCTGACGATTAAATTTGAAAGTGTGGAGCGGTACACCTGGAGCCTGAAATTTAAGTTCAAGGGCGAGGACGATAGAACCGGGGAAATGGACACCTACTCCGTATCGGCAAAGGATCCCACAGTCGGCTACGCCAGCGAGCAGGATGCCGCGGACGCCGCCGAGGAGTGGATCCGGGAGAATAATTTTAGGGAAAGCAACGTCGTTGAAGTAGAGGTCAATGGCCGGAGAAGAGAGGTTATCGTGCGCTCCGCGCTGAAGGACAAGGAAATAAACACCTCCCGAAAGACTTCCAGCATCCCCGTTTCCGACCTGCGTCCCAACGATTATCTGACCGATACCTATCGTTTGGGCTTAGGATGGGGATTCGACTTTCCTTCCATCGAGTCGGTAAAGGAAGCGGTCAAAAAGAACCGTGTAAAGTACTACTACTATTTTCATTCGGGAGACGGCGGCGTCTACCCTTTTAAGCCGGATGAACTGTTTTCCACCCGCAAGGCGATGGCGCTCAAAGGACATGAGCTGGGCGATTTTACGCTGTATCAAGAGGCTGCCCGCACCTTTTCCGTCGAATACAAGGATGGCAGGAAGGCGTATTTTGAGGGTACGCAGCTGTCCTCCATGGTGGATCGTTTCGGCAACAGGATTTCCTTTGACTTCCAGGACAGCGGCATGACCATTACCGACACCATGGGCAGAAAGCTCACTCTACAAAAGGGGAACATCACCGACGGCTACACCTTGACCTGGACCCTGCCGGACAAGAGCACCATCGTGTATACGGTGAAAACCACCACCAAGGCGGGCCAGACCTTCCCGGTGCTCGCCAGCGTAAAGGACCAGGCCGGGCGGGTCACCAGCTATACCTACGCCAACTATCCCACGAATCTGGGAAATGAATACAAAAAGGGATACCTGCACAAAAGCATATACAGCAACACCGACCTGGACGCAGGGGTGGACATTTATTACCACCCGCTGACAGATGTCACCTATCCCACCGGCGCCAAGAGCCGGTATGTCTATGAATTTCTCGATGGCCGGGACCGTTATGCGCCGGAAGGCTCCAACGCAACGGGGATCGACGGCATGCTCCTGCTGCGCCAGCGGATGGACTATGAAAGCAGCCAGCAAAAAAATCTCGAACTGTACCAATATGGGGTCACTTTCGATACGGACCAAAACGAAGTCCCGCTGTATATCTCCAGCGCGACGATGACAGCGGGCGAGCGCACCGACAAATATTTCTTCGAGGTCTACAGCGCTCCCGCCACCAGGCAGGAAACCTTTCTCAGCGGCTCCCAGACCAAGCTGTACGAAAGAATCATCGACAAGGCCGATCTCTTTCGAAAATCGCTTCCCCAAAAGCAAACTGAAAAGTGGTACCAGGGCGGCAACGTCCTGACGCGCGTAAACCAATGGGACTACGAGCCGACGGGAGACGTGAAGAGTGAGACCCGCCCCCTTGCGGGCACGACCACCATCACCTACGACCCGACCTACTACCTGATGACCGCTAAGGAGTACAAAAAGGACGGGAACACCACCATCCGGGAGGAATATACCCTCAGCGCGGACAAAAAGCAGGTCACCATGAAAAAGGTGTTCGAGAAGTCCGGCAGCGGGGCCTTCGCGCTCAAGGAGGCCACCCAGTACCAGTACGACGGCAGCCACAACCTCACGCTGGAGCGGCAGTACCTCAATCTGAACCTCGCCGCCTCAGCGGGGGACCGGGTGACGCGGTACTCCTACCACAGCAACGGAGTCTACCTTACCAAAAAGTGGGTTGCCGGCCTCAAGGACGCCTGGGGCGCCGCCCAAAAGGACGTTTCGGAGAGCTATGAGTATGACGCCTGCGGCCGGGTGACAGTCAAGATCGACGGCGAGGGCCGTCAGACCCGCTACCAATACGACGGCCTGGGACGGGTCGTGCAAGAGACCCGCCCAAGCGGATATCAAAGGCGCACCGGCTATCTGGACGCGCAAAACCGCCTGATCGAGACCGATGAGCTGGGACACCAAAAGCGCTACGACTATACCCCTCTGGGCAAGATCGCGGCGGTGTATACCCTCTCCCCCGATGTGCTCCAGGCCTCCTATGCCTACGACAACAGGGACCGCCTGATCACCGAAAGCGCCTACAGCACCGCGGGAACGGCGACCACCAGCTACCGCTACGACCACTACGACCGGGTGCTGGAAAAGAAGATCACCGGCCCGGGGCTGCCCGAATACAAGGAGATCTACTCCTACCACGACGCCTACCAGAACGCTTACAGCATGGAGAGCAAGACCGTGGCGGGGGCCGGCGCCTCCTCCCCCGATGTGACCAGCGTGACACTTCGCGACGTGCTGGGGCGCGTGGTGGAGGAGAAGACAGGGAGCAGCGCCGTGCGCTACGGCTACGACTTCCTGGACAACAAGATCTGGCAGACTGACCCGCGCGACGGCGTGCAGACGGCCTGGTGGAGCTATGACTGGGCCGGGCGGGTGCTCACTGAAACGCGACAGGAGCCCTCGAAGAAGGTGGTTGCCAGAACCGTCTACGACGCGCTGGGACAGAAGAAGAGCTTCACCGACTTTCGGGGGAACCCGACAAGCTACACCTACGACCTGGCCGGCCGGCTGCTTGAGCAGGTGGCAAAGCTTTCGGACGGCATGAACGCGGTGACCCGCTACAGCTACGACGCGGCGGGGAACGTCACCCGGCAGGACGTGCTGGCGGCGGGCGGGAAATACCGCACCACCCGGTACACCTATGACGCTGAAAACCGGGTGGTGGACACGATCGTAAACGACGGGCAGACAGAGACCCGTACCCGCAACGTCTACGACGCAATCGGCAACAAGCTGGCGGTCTACACCGGTATGCTGGGTGGCTCGCTCTCCGGCGCTGCCAAGACCAGCTACACCTACGACAAGCTGGGCAACGTTCTGAGCATGACCGACCCGATGGGGAACGCTCCGAACCCGCAGCAGAAGGAGCGGCGCACCGAGTGGTACCGGTACGACCAGTACGGGAAGATAATTGGCAAGACCGACCGCAACGGATACGTGACCGAATACCGATACGACGTACTGGGTCGGGTGCTCAGCGAGACGGTGCGCGACCCGGACGGCAGGGAGCCCGCTCTGGTCCAGAGCTTTTCCTACTACAAAAACGGCCAGAAGCAGAGCGAGGAGAATGGGGAGCTGCGCAGCGTTTTCACCTACGACAACCGCGGGTCGCTCGCTTCCCAGACCGAGACCTGCAAGCGTGGGAAGGTAAACCTGGTGGTCAAGAGCTACGCCTATGACGGGAGCGGGAACCGCCAGAGCTTTACCCTCTCGAAGGACGGGGTGCAGCAGCTGGAGCTGGGCTATGGCTATGACCGGCAGAATCGTCTCTCGGAGGTGAAGCGCGGCGGGCAGGTGATCGCGGCCTACCAGTACGATGAAAACGGCAACCGCGTGAGCCTGAGCCATCCGCAGAGCGGGCTTGCCACCACCTACGCCTACAACGCCGGGAACCTGGTGACGAGCCTTGTCAACAAGAGCGGGAACGTGGTACGTTCTTCCTTCTCTTACGAATACGCTCCGGATGGGAATCAAGTAAAAAAGGTGAGCCAGGTTGCCGGCAAGCAGAAGGCAACGAGCTACGTCTACGACCTGCTGGGGAGGCTGACCGAGGAGAAGGTCGCGGACCGGGAAACGATCAGCTATGCCTACGACCGGTTCTCCAACCGCCGGACCATGACGGTGACCAAGGCCGACGGTAAGGCAGTGATGAGCAGCTATGAATACGACCTGCGCAACCGCCTGCTCAAGGAGGTCAAAAAGGACAAGACGAGTGAGGAGACCTACGTCTACCGTTATGACTTTAATGGCAACCAGCTGCAGCGGCTCTGGGAAAAGTTTGAGACCGGCAAAGGCAGGACCGAGCCCGGACGTGTAAGTTTCGCGAAGAAAAAGGCCGGAGAGGTTGTCATTTGCGAGCGCAGGGCGTACAATGGGCTTGGACAACTGACCAGCCTTTACCAGGATGGCGAGGTGACCAAGTACCGTTACCGCCCGGACGGGCTGCGGCTGTGCAAGGAGAAGGCGGACGGAACCGAAACCAGCCACATCTGGGATGGGTCGGAGATGGTGGCGGAGTACCAGGCGAGCGGGACGGTCATCGCACGGTACTTGCGCGGGCTGGGTTTAATCGCACGGGAGCTGGACGGGCAGCAGGAGTACTACCTCCACAATGCCCACGGGGATGTTGTGCAGCGTACCGACCGGTACGGAACTCCTCTCAAGAGCTATGACTACGACGCCTTCGGCAACGAGGAGAAGCCGGAGGAGCTGGACCATAGCCCCTGGCGGTACTGCGGGGAGTATCTCGACCTGGAGGCACAGAACTACTATCTCAGGGCGAGGTACTATGAGCCGAGGACCGGGAGATTCACACAGCAGGACAGCGTGGCCTATACCACCGCCAAGCTGCCGAATGGAACGGAAGTGGTTGACCCGCTCAGCCTGAATCTGTATACTTATTGTGGGAATAACCCGGTGATGTTTGCAGACCCGAGTGGGAATTTTGCAATTGTTGACGATCTGGCTTATTTGGGTGTTGGAATTGGTCTGATTGTTCTCGCCGGAATTGCTGCTGTATTGACACTTAGTTCTACTGGCAGCCTGCGAAGTGCCTGGAATCAAGGAGTTTCTAACTTTACCAATAATGCAAAAGCGTTGTGGCAATGGGCGCAGAAATTATGGGATGATGCAAATAAGAAAATTAATTCTCTAAAATCATCTGGAGCAACTACGCCTGCAAGCCCGGACCCAGACGATCCTAATAGCAAACGTGATTGGGAGACTATCAAAGAAAAATATTTAGAGAAAAAGCTTAAAGAGCAAGATATTGATCCCCACACTTTGAAACAAGAATATTTAGGGAAAAAGGCTCAAATTTCCAGATATGATATACGTATAGATAAATCGACGGGACAGTTGGGGATTTTCGACAAAAAAGGAAATCTTGTAGAAATTACGTCATATTTTATTAAGTAAGGAGATAAAAAGGATGAAATATAGGAATAAATCCGGTGTTATCATTCATCTCACTTTATGCGGTGAGAAATTTAATCCTAACAATGTGACAGAAAAGCTTGGGATAGCCCCCAACTATATTCGAGAAAAAAATGATAAGTTAGAAAATGGAAATATATTTGGGCAAACGGAATGGGGATTCGAAACTGAATGGATAGAAAACCAGGATTTAGATGAAGTATTAAATATATTTTTCTCTTCTATACGGGAAAAAGCCTCTCAATTGAAACGGATTGCACTTGAGTGTAATGCCAATTGGAGTCTTCTTATAGGAGTCAAGATTTGGAACGAGCAAAAACCTATATTATATCTATCTATCAAAAATGTTCAATTTTTGTCAGAGATAGGAGCAGACATAGGTTTCGACTACTACTGCTATGGCTTTGAAGATATAGAAGAACATAAACATTAACTAATTAATTGTTTTCTAATTTGTGGCCACTTCTTTCAAAGAAGTGGCCATTTCTATAAAACGCGGATAGAAACCGGATAAGCCTCAGTTTTCCGCAGAGCTTTACCACAAGCTACGCCTACGACCGGTTCTCCAACTGCCGGACCATGACGGTGACCAAGGCGGTAAGGCAGTGATGAGCAGCTATGAATACGACCTGCGCAGCCGCCTGCTCAAGGAGGTCAAAAAGGACAAGACGAGTGAGGAGACCTACGTCTACCGTTATGACTTTAATGGCAACCAGCTGCAGCGGCTCTGGGAAAAGTTTGAGACCGGCAAGGGCAGAACCGAGCCGGGGCGTGTAAGTTTCGCGAAGAAAAAGGCCGGGGAGGTTGTCATTTGCGAGCGCAGGGCGTACAATGGGCTAGGACAACTGACCAGCCTTTACCAGGACGGTGAGGTGACGAGGTACCGTTACCGCCCGGACGGTCTGCGGCTTTGCAAGGAGAAGGCGGACGGGAGCGAAACCGGCCACATCTGGGATGGGTCGGAGATGGTGGCGGAGTACCAGGCGAACGGGACTATCATCGCGCGATACCTGCGCGGGCTGGGTTTGATCGCACGGGAGCTGGACGGGCAGCAGGAGTACTACCTCCACAACGCCCACGGGGATGTTGTGCAGCGCACTGACTGGTACGGAACCCCTCTCAAGAGCTATGACTACGATGCCTTCGGCAATGAGGAGAAGCCGGAGGAGCTGGATCATAACCCTTGGCGGTACTGCGGGGAGTATCTCGACCTGGAGGCACAGAACTATTATCTTAGGGCGAGGTGTTATGAGCCCAGAACCGGGAGGTTTACACAGCAGGACAGCGTGGCCTGTACCACTACCAAGCTGCCGAATGGAGCGGAAGCAGTTGACCCGCTCAGCCTTAATCTGTATACTTATTGTGGAAATAATCCGGTCATGTTTGCAGACCCGAGTGGGAATTTTGCAATTGTTGACGATCTGGCTTATTTGGGTGTTGGAATTGGCCTTATTGCTCTCGCTGGAATTGCTGCTGTATCGACACTTAGTTCTACTGGTAGCTTGCGAAGCGCGTGGAATCAAGGAGTTTCTAACTTTACCAATAATGCAAAGGCTCTGTGGCAATGGGCTCAGAAATTATGGGATGCTGCAAATAAAAAGATTAATTCTCTAAAATCATCTGGAGCAACTGCGTCTGCAAATCCAGATCCGGACGACTCAGATCCAAATGATCCGGATAATAAGCATAGTCTTAAAAAAATAAATGGAAATAAAGAGGCAAATAAAGCAGCTCAAAAAAATGGTTATAATAGTGCAGAAGATTTAAAATATGATTTTGTTGGTAAAGATGGAGCAAAATTCAATATGACACGAGATACTAAAACAGGGGAAATTATATTAAAGTCCATTAGAGGCAATATTAAAGTTCCAACAGGTTTATTTAATTAGTAGAGGAGTTGTATTATGGAGATTCATTCTTTAATAAAAATTGACTTTTATTTTACAGGAGATCAATTTGATATAGCAGATATTACCAATAAGATGGGAATAACACCAACGGGATCAAGAACAAGAGATAGCTTTCCTCCTTCTGGATTGGCTCATATGGAATGGTCAATTCAATATACGGCTGAAAACTGTAATGCGGTATCAGTCCCATTTGAATCGTTAGTTTGTTTGCTAAAAGATAAAAAAGATACAATTAATTCTATTTGTACGGATTATAATGTTCGTTCAGCTTTCAATGTGGTAATACATATGGAGGAAGCATATGGACCTGAAATTGTTTTAACAAAAAATATTTTGTCGTTTGCTTCGGCAATAAATGCTGAGATATGTTTCGATATTTACAATGATATGAAATAGTTATTTAGTCAAAAACACTAGACAGGTGCAGCTCTATAGCTGCACCTGTTTTTTGAAGTAATCCTACTTTCTAAGCAAATAGGTTAAGGATAATCCTCAAGTTAGCTACGTCTACGACCTGCTGGGGAGGCTGACCGAGGAGAAGGTCACGGGCGGGGAAATGGTCAGCTACGCCTACGACCGGTTCTCCAACCGCCGGACCATGACGGTAACGAAGGCCGACGGCAAGGCAGTGATGAGCAGCTATGAATACGACCTGCGCAGCCGCCTGCTCAAGGAGACCAAGAAGGACAAGACGAGCGAGGAGATCTACGTCTACCGTTATGACTGGAATGGCAACCAGCTGCAGCGGTTCTGGGAACGGTACGAGCAAAGCAAGGGCAGAACCGAGCCGGGGCGTGTAAGTTTCGCGAAGAAAAAGGCCGGGGCGGTTGTCATTTGTGAGCGCAGGGCGTACAATGGGCTTAACCAGCTGACCAACCTCTATCAGGACGGCGAGGTGACGAAGTACCGTTACCGCCCGGACGGGCTGCGGCTGTGCAAGGAGAAGGCGGACGGAACCGAAGCCAGCCACATCTGGGATGGGTCGGAGATGGTGGCGGAGTACCAGGCGAACGGGACGGTCATCGCACGGTACCTGCGCGGGATTAACCTGATCGCACGGGAGCTGGACGGGCAGCAGGAGTACTACCTCCACAATGCCCACGGGGACGTGGTGCAGCGCACCGACCGGTACGGAACCCCTCTCAAGAGCTATGACTACGACGCGTTCGGCAACGAGGAGAAGCCGGAGGAGCTGGATCATAACCCCTGGCGGTACTGCGGGGAGTATCTTGACCTGGAAGTACAGAACTACTATCTCAGGGCGAGGTGTTATGAGCCGAGGACCGGGAGATTCACACAGCAGGACAGCGTGGCCTATACCACCGCCAAGCTGCCGAATGGAACGGAAGTGGTTGACCCGCTCAGCCTGAATCTGTATACTTATTGTGGGAATAACCCGGTCATGTTTAAAGATTCCAGCGGAAAGAGTGCGGAAGCAATTTTTGTTGGAGGATGGACTCTTGCAGGTATAATTTCGCAAGCTGATTCTCCCATGCCGGGACCTGCTGATGTGGTCGCACTTATTATTGGTGCAGGTGTCACCATTATTGCTGGTATTATCATATTGTTTGAACGAATTAAAAAAGTTATTACTAAAGTTACTAAATCTGAGATTCCATCGGCACCATCTGATCCGACAAAATTACCTAAACAAGGAACTATAGAAGGCGATGTCGAAGGTGCACCTAATGTTGATGCTGGAAAACAAGGAAAACATGTAAAAGGGCACCCAAATTATAAAGAAGGTTCATCAACATGGGCCGACGATAATACTGGTGTACACGAAACACAGGAAGGGTGGCTCAATGGTACTGAATTGCCAGATGGTACAAAAATTTGGGATTCAGGTAGAGAACTTGGAACAAATGGAGAAACCGGAGTACGTATTCATATTGATAAAAAAGGAAATTTACACGGATATCCTGTTAATCCCAGAAGATATCTTCCGAATTAAATAAAAAATTAGGAGGAGCAAAATGAAAACGGATTTAGGCGAAATAAAAATTTTAGTTAATAATGAAGAAAACAATTATGTAATTAAAGAATTAGAAGATTGTTGTCATTATTTTCATGTAAAACATAGATTGAAACTTACTTGTAAGATTCCTAAGCAACTTATTGAAAATATCTCTATTAAATGTTTAATTATATCCAATGATATTGTTAAATTTGAACCTTGTATTGAAACAGGAGAGAACTTAGCATTGGTTAGTTTTTATCGCGGAAGAACCAAATTAAGCATCGGAACAAAGGGCGATATACCTGGTACCCAATATGTTTATTTAGACAATGGAATAGAATTGATATTACAAAAAAACAAAGGAGAAGTTTATTTTTATGTCGCTTGGTTAGAAATGAAAGATGTAGAAAAAGAAGATATTTATACATGGTTTGCTGCAGATCCAGCCTTTGATATTTAAAATATAGATTTTGGCCTTTGCAATCTGAAAAGCTCACCTCGTTTTTGGTGCTTGGCTGGCTATATGATTTCAACCCTTCCAGATTTATTTATAGGTAGTCAGTCTAAACATACTTATAATGATTTAAAATTAAAAGGAAACGAGATGTTAAAAGAAGCTTATGGAATGAACTTAAAAGATAAAGTTGCGGAAACATTGTACTTGGGAACGTTACCCGATAATAATAAGTATGTTCTCAGTAAAAAACAACTAGAGCCAGAGCTTTCCATTTTGTTTCCTGGTAAGACGGAAGTTGAGGAGTATTTTAAGGATATATTAAAGGCGTAGAAAGAATATTAATGGGGGCCATTTTAAAAATGGCCCCCATTAATATATGAAATTTGTTAAAGATTTCTCTGCCTATACCTACGACCGGTTCTCCAACCGCCGGACCATGGCGGTGACCAAGGCCGTCGGCAAGGCAGTGATGAGCAGCTATGAATACGATCTGCGCAACCGCCTGCTCAAGGAGACCAAGAAGGACAAGACGAGTGAGGAGACCTACGTCTACCGTTATGACTGAAATGGCAACCAGCTGCAGCGGCACTGGGGGAAGTTTGAGACCGGCAAGGGCAGAACCGAGCCGGGGCGTGTAAGTTTCGCGAAGAAAAAGGCCGGGGAGGTTGTCATTTGCGAGCGCAGGGCGTACAATGGGCTTGGACAACTGACCAGCCTTTACCAGGCCGGCGAGGTGACGAGGTACCGTTACCGCCCGGACGGTCTGCGGCTGTGCAAGGAGAAGGCGGACGGGAGCGAAACCAGCCACATCTGGGATGGGTCGGAGATGGTGGCGGAGTACCAGTCGAACGGGACGGTCATCGCGCGGTACTTACGCGGGATCAACCTGATCGCACGGGAGCTGGACGGGCGGCAGGAGTACTACCTCCACAATGCCCACGGGGACGTGGTGCAGCGCACCGACCGGTACGGAACCCCTCTCAAGAGCTATGATTACGACGCCTTCGGCAACGAGGAGAAGCCGGAGGAGCTGGATCATAATCCTTGGCGGTACTGCGGGGAGTATCTCGACCTGGAGGTACAGAACTACTATCTCAGGGCGAGGTCTTATGAGCCTAGAACTGGGAGGTTCACCACTGAAGATATTGTGCACGATGGGCTAAACTGGTATACTTACTGTGGGAATAATCCGGTTATGCTTATTGACCCAAGTGGTCAATCCTGGAAAAGCTTCTGGAGCGACGCGCGCGACTGGGCAAAGGGCTTTATGGATTCTTCAATTAAACGTATGAAGAATATCAAAGACCCAATCAGCCTTTTGGATTGGCTGACTTACGGCACAATCAGTGCAAACGAGGCCCGCGGAAGGAAATGCTGGATACTCCCGATTGGTATTCCATAGGGAACTGGGCCTCGGGCGGCGCTTTTGACATGGTAAAGGGTGCTGTCGATCCCGATGAACCACTTTCCTTCGAGCATTGGATGAATTCCTTGGGAGTTGCAATTCTTGCTTATGTCGGGTATAGAGGAATTAGAAATGTAAACGAAACAAAAATTTATAAAACTCAATATTTAATTGATGAAAATTCATATTCGGCTCATAATGTTGTTCAGTACGAAAAATTAAAAGCTGGATATGCTTCAGAAGAAATTATTCATGCTGATAGAATTGGTTCAGCCTTAATAAAATCGGATCCAATGCATAGAGCGGCAAGTTTTATTAGTAAGCAACAATTAGTAGCGGGGCGCGTTACTACGATTAGAGGAAATGATGGTGTAAACGTAATATTGCTTCAGACAAAAGGAGGATTGAATGAAACATCGGGTGTTTTTGAGTATATTTTAACTCCAAAGGGTTATGTATCTCATCAACGCTTTATTGCTGGCGGAAAATATACTGGTTTCCCTAATCAGTAATGAGGTGAGAAAATGAAAAATAGTTTAGATATATTAGTTCCATACAAATATGTAGCTTCTAACATCCTGTTAACATGGCCAGATATTAAGTTTGGAATAGATAATAAATATTTATGTTCCGATGATGCAATTACCCATGCTGTAGAAGAAATGGAGAAAAAGCATGAATATAATGCTGATTTGGAAGAATTGGCGATGCTTTTTAAGGGTGAAGAGATAGAACCATATTTAAGCAGGCTAGCTTCCTCAACAAGCCAAGATGCCAATGAGACAGAAAAGAGGTGGTTATATTTGTTATTAAAGTGGATATATGATAATAAGTTTAGGTTATATACGGCCCCGCTGGAAATGATTGAAATAGTATACGCTGATTTTGACTATCCAGAAGCTATATCAAACCTTATTAGATATATGCCATCTGATGGTGCTAATATTGGAGAAAACGTGTTGTTTGAAAATTGGAAATTGTACTTAAATACCAATAGAAAGCTATATCTACCATTGTAAACGCTCATAGCATTTACAAATCTTTATATTGTGTTTGATTTTTACCGTATAAAACAGGCCGTCTTGAAAAAGGGCGGCCTGTTTCTATATTCACTTTAAGCTGGGCAACGTCCTGAGCATGACCGACCCGATGGGGAATGCTCCGAACCCGTAGCAGAAGGACCGGCGCACCGAGTGGTAGAGCCCCCACCAATAAATGATTCCTGCCGATCCTGCTCATGTCTTTTACAAGAATTAAATTTATGAGGCCTTCCTTTGCATTAGCCAGCATCTCCTGAAGGGCAGGACGCTCTGCCCATGCGCGGCCCAGTGCATTTTGTTCTGAACAGTTTTGAAAAATAAAACAGGTGCTTCCATTCGAGGACCATAATCCGCGCTGGTCGCATAGATATCAAGCACTTTCCTCCAGAACACTTTCTCCGAAGACCGGATATCACGGATTCGTTCGAGCAGTTCAGCAAAGTAATTGCCACCGCCTGCTTTTTTCAAAAGCTCATCATTCATGGCAAAGCCTTTGAGCAAATATTCCTTTAGTATAGAATTCGCCCATATGCGGAACTGCGTGCCGCGCAGGGATTTTACCCTGTATCCGGCAGAAATAATAACATCCAAATTATAGTAATCTACTTGATAGACTTTGCCATCTTCGGCAGTATAGGCAAATTTTGCCCATACTGATTCCTTCCGTAGCTCACCTTCATCAAAATGTTTTTATATGCTTACCAATTACGCTTCTGTCTCTTTGAAACAGCACAGCCATCTGCTCTCTAGTCAGCCAGACAGTTTCATCGCTCATCTGCACATCTATTTTAGTCAGTCCATCTTCCGTCTGATACATGATGATTTCGGTATTTTGAGGTTGTATGAAATCGTTACTCACCTCCACACCTCTTTTCTAATATTTTCTATGTTTGTTCTACCATAAATCGTATGGAAAAGATAGGAAAAGCGCCAACGGCCTGTCCAATTAGCCATCAGCGCTTCTATATAGAATCTTTTTTGATTTTTACTTGCTAATTCTTCTATTTCGCTAAAAGCCGTATACCTGCAAGCCTGCATAGTTACTGCATTTCATGTGTCCTTCTCATACCCCACACTAACAACCTGTTGTTCTTGAACAAATCCCGCACCGCCACCATATCGTCCAGCCCTTTGAGGGAATCGATGTTGTCGGTCACAGCGATATAGCGGACATTGTGCTCCTCCAAAATCTCCTCTAAGAGTTGGCCGATCACAAGGCGGTTCCGGCCCAGCCGGGAATGGTCTTTCACAATGATGGCTTCCACCACGCCCTCCTCCACCAGTCCCATCATTTCTTGATAGCCCGGACGGTCGAAGTTCGTGCCGGAATACCCGTCGTCCACGAAGAAGCGGGGATTGGGGAAACGGTTTTCTTCGGCGTATCTCCATAAAATCTCTTTCTGATTTACAATACTGTTGCTATCGCCTTGCAGCTCGTCGTCACGGGAAAGCCTGCAATACAAAGCGGTAATCCTGTCTGGCTGTCTGTTCATAGTCATGTCCTCCTTTATAGGGGACAGCCGGACAAACGGTAATGTAGCTATTATTATACCACAAGCGCAAAGCGCGCGGCGGTATAATTGGCCATAGGGACGGAAGTGCCATTAGGCACGAATCGACCTGGCCATAAAACGTATCATATCCACTTCGTGGATATGATACCGTGTCCGGCTGTCCGGGGCAACATTGTTACTGGCCGCTGTCGCTCAGAATAAGGCGTTTAACCTTAGCGACCATGTCTTCCTTCGCCTGTTCGCTGAAGCGGGAGGACACAATATATGTGGTGCCGCCGATCTGGCGCTTGAGCGTCAGCGGCGGCAGCTCCTTGATACGGGTCGTGCAAGTTCCGGTCTTGCTATTCTCCATAGAAATCCTTTCTTAGTATCTATATGAAATGCCGCATGAGCGGCGCTTAATTTGTTTTGTAGAATCT
>SLUK01000013.1 GCA_004340125.1 Harryflintia acetispora
CCTGCAGGAGCGGTACGGCGGCGATGCCAAGGAGGCCGCCGGGGACGGCGGCAAGGAGAAGCAAAACCCCGGCACCGGCGGGTGCCGAAGATAACCCGTGCGCCAATGCGGGGAAACGCAGGGGAGGGGGAGGCCGTGGTGGCCTCCCCCTCCCGTTTTGTCCTGCTTTAAGATTCCCCGATGAGACTGACGTACTCCCGGAGCAGCTTGACGCACCGCGCGGGCGGCAGCATGCCGGTATCCAGGCGGAGGCGGCAGGCCTGTCGGAATAACAGCCGTAATCATTGGAGCGGCGCTTGCCGGTCTTCTTTTCGCGCCGGCAAATCCCTCCACGGTTATTTCCCTTCCTGCTCCAGCAGCGCCCGGACAGCCGCGTCGAAGCGCTCCGGCGCAAACTGCTCAAAGGCCAGGAGCGCGGCGCCCATAACGGGCGAAAGCAGCGGGGTACATAGCCTGCCGCCCATCTCCCCGACCTCCTGCCGAAAGGGCGCGAGCACCAGCTCGCCGGCCTTAAAGAGCCCGCCCGAATAGGAGACGGCGAATTCATTCCCGAAGCAGAACTGGTCCCGCACGCCGCGCACCGCCAGCGCCAGCTCGTGCGCCGCTTCGCGGTAGAGCGCGACCGCCCCCGGGTCCCCCTCCTTGGCCGCTTTCTCCAATATCACCTGCAGCGAGGCCACCTTCTCCCGGTAGGGCGCGTAGTCCCGCTCGATGATATCCACGAACTCGAAGTCGCTGCCGAGGCCGAACTCCTCGCGCACCAGCCGGTAGAGCGCCGCTCTGGGCGCGCGGCCGTCCGCCTCCTTGGCGAAAAGGCCCATGGTCATCCTGCCCAGCCAGTAGCAGGAGCCCTCGTCCCCGAAAAACTCCCACCAGCCGCCGCTGCGCGCAGTGTTGTGCCCTTCATCCCGCCCGAAGGCGATCGACCCGGTCCCGGCCACGATATTGATCCCCGGCTTGCCCGCCAGCGACCCCATATAGCCCACGTCCACGTCGTTGACCACCAGCGTCCCGGCCCCGGCGAAGAGGGAAGCCACCCCCTCGCGCAGCCGCCTGTCACTCTCGGCCTGCTCGCCGTAGAGCGGGAGCCCCAGCGCGATCCCGCAAAGCGCGCGCTCATCCGCCCCGGCCTCGGCGAAAAGGGCCTTCACATTCTCGCCAAGGTTATGAAACACCGTCTCGAACCCGTGCTGCCGGTAGGAGCTGCCGATGGCGCTGCGCTGCGCCCGCACCCGCCCCTCCTCGTCGCAGAGCAGATAGGCCGTCTTGGTGCCGCCGCCGTCCACGCCGATAAAATATTCCATCATTCCCGCCCCTTTGTTATAACATTATAATTAACATAACATACACCTTCCCGGGGTGTCAACCGTCTGCGGCCATTTTGCCGCGGCAGGCGCGGCGGTATTGCAGCGGGGTCATCCCGCTCTCCCGCTTGAAGGCGGCGCAGAAATGCTGCGCGCTGGAAAAGCCGCAGGCCACCGCGATGTCGATCGCCAGATCCCCGGTATCCCGCAGCAGGCCTTTCGCCTGCCGCAGCCGGGTGAGCAGCAGCACCTGCCCGAAGGTGCGCCCCGTCTGGCGGCGCAGCACCCGGCTCAGGTGGGAGGGGCTGACGTAGAGCTTTTTTGCCAGGTCCTGCAGCGTCAGCTCCTCGGCGTAACCCTCGCCGATGAGGCGCAGCGCCGCCGCCGCGAGCGTCTCGCCGGTGCGCCGCCGCCCGGGTGGGACAGGCAGCGTGCGGCGGCGGCAGCGTTCCAGCAGCAGCAGAGCCGCCAATGCCAGGTGCTCGCGCGCCTGCCCGGCGTATTCCCCCTCCCCGAGCGTCTGCAGCGCCCGAAGGCAGCCGCAAAGGCTCTCCCGCTCCCCCTCCCCGGGGCGCAGGCAGAGCCATCCGCTTTCCCTGGCGGCGCGCAGCGGCTCCCCCGCCGGGCCGGGCGGCTCGAAGTTTTCCGGCAGCCGCGCGGCCGGGATCGGCGCCTGCGCCGCGCCGAGCGGGAGCCGCCGCGGCGTGTCCGGTGCGAGCAGCAGCGCGCTGCCTGGCTCGAAGGAGACCCATCCCGCCCCGGACTGGAACCATCCGCCGCCGGCGGGGAGCAGCAGCTCGAAATCCTTCACCTTCTCTTCCATCCCTTCGCCTCCTCCCGTCTCAATGGGTTCAGTTTAACAGAATATTGGGAGCGTTTCAAGCGAAAAAGGGATATATAATTGATTTATAATCATATATTCTTAATAATTGTTTATGATGTTATTATATAATGACCTTAATAAGACTACATAAGAAAAGGGGTTGAGGGGATGCATCCTCTGCAGCAGATGATCGCGGCGCGCGAAAACGGCAGCCCGCTCGGGATCTGTTCGGTGTGCAGCGCCAATGAATTCGTACTCGCCGCCGGGATGGACCGCGCCAAAAAGTGGGGGGTTCCTCTATTGGTCGAAGCGACCGCCAACCAGGTCAACCAGTTCGGGGGCTACACCGGGATGCACCCGGAGGACTTCGTGCGGTTTGTCCGCGCGCTCGCCGAAAAGGAGGGCTTCCCACAGGAGCGGCTGATCCTGGGCGGGGACCACCTCGGGCCGCTGACCTGGAAGGACGAACCCGCCGAAAGCGCCATGGAAAAGGCGCGGGAGCTCGTGCGCCAATACGTCCTGGCGGGCTATCAGAAGATCCACCTCGACACCAGCATGCGCCTGGGGGACGACGACCCTGACGCGCCGCTTTGCGAAACGCTCTGTGCCGAGCGGGGGGCCGCCCTCGCCGCCGCCTGCGAGAGGGCCTATGACGAGCTGCTGCAGCGCGACAAGAACGCCCCCTGCCCGGTCTACGTCATCGGCAGTGAGGTCCCGGTCCCCGGCGGGGTGAAGGGCGAGGACGAGGGGCTGCGCGTCACCTCCCCCGAGGCGTTCGAGCGCACCCTGCGCCTCTTTTGCGAAGAATTCGGGAAGGCGGGCGCCGCCCGCGCGGCAAAGCAGATCATCGCCGTGGTGGTCCAGCCGGGGGTGGAGTTCGGCTCCCAGGACATCCACGCCTACCGGCCCGCCGAAGCCAGGGAGCTTTGCGCGCGCCTCGCGGCGCACCCGGGCGTGGTCTTCGAGGGGCACTCGACCGACTACCAGACCCCGGAGAGCCTGCAGGAGATGGTACGCGACGGGATCGCCATCTTAAAGGTGGGCCCTGCGCTCACCTTCGCCCTGCGCGAGGGGCTCTTCGCCCTCTCCCAGATCGAGCGGGAGCTGATGGATACCGGGCGCGCCGACTTCCCCGCGGCGCTCGAGCAGGCCATGCTCGAGTGCCCGAAAAACTGGCAGGGCTATTACGGCGGCACGCCAAGCGAGCAGGCGTTCCTGCGTAAATACAGCCTCTCGGACCGCTGCCGCTACTATCTGGGTGAAGAGAAGGTCGCCGCCGCCACCGGGAAGCTGCTCCAAAACCTGCGGGAGCGGGAGATCCCCCTTCCCCTGTTCAGCCAGTACCTCCCCCGCCAGTACACGGCGGTGCGCGCGGGGACCCTGCCAAACGAGCCGCGCGCCCTGCTGATCGACGCGGTCGGCCGGGTGCTGGACGAATACTACGGCGCTTGCGGGACCTGGACGCGGTGTCCCTATGTATGATCCCGCCGACCTGATCCAGGAAAGCGTCGGAAAGCTCTTTTCGCGCTATCTCTTCCCGAGCATCTGCGCCACCATCATGATCTCGATCAACTTCTTCGTCGATACGCTTTGTATCGGCCGGGCCATGGGCGAAGGGGGCTTGGCCGCGCTCAACCTCTCGCTGCCGGTAACCAGCCTGCTCTACGCGGTGGGGTCCCTGCTGGGGGTCGGCGGCTCGACGCGCTATTCGGCGGCGATGGGCCGCGGCGAGATCGACGAGGCGCAGAAGATCTACACCCTGTCGACGCTGCTCTGCCTCTCCGTCTCGCTGCTGCTGATGGCGCTGGGGGTGCTTTTCCTCCCCCAGCTCGTCACCTTCATGGGCGGGACGGGCGGGAGCCGGCAGGGGGTGACCGACTACCTGCGCTATGTCGTCTGGTTCATACCGGTCTTCACCGGGGAGATGTTTTACAACATCTTCGTGCGCAACGACCGCTCCCCGCGCTACGCGATGTTTTGCACCCTGTGCGGCAGCTCGACAAACATCCTGCTGGATGTGCTCTTTATCTTCGTCTTCGACTGGGGGATGGCGGGCGCGTCGCTCGCAACCTCGCTGTCCATCTGTATCAGCCTCGGGCTGCTGCTCTGCTATACCCGGCGAAGTGAATGCCTGCTCCGCCTTCAGAAAATTTCGCTGCGGCTGTCCGAAATCTGTCAGATTCTGCGCGTGGGCTTCTCCAATTTCCTGTTGGAGATCACCACCGGGGTGGTCACCTTCGTCTTCAACATGGTGCTGCTGCGCCTGGCCGGGGAGAACGGGGTCGCCGCCTATGGGATCGTAGCCAACCTGACCATCGTGGTGACCGCCACTTTAAACGGCGTCTCGAACGCCATGCAGCCGATCGTCAGCGCCAACGCGGGTGCCGGCCTCGGCGGGCGGGTGGCGCGCACCGTGCGCCTGGCAATTTTCTGCGCGCTCGGCTTCGGGCTGCTCTTCGCGCTGGCCGGGGAGGTGTTCAGCGTCCCGCTGGTGCGCACCTTCGTAAGCGCCGAGGGCGGGTTCCTCGCGATGAGCGCCCGGGCGGTGCGGATCATTTTCCTCTCCTACCTGCCCGCCGGGGTCAACATCGTGCTCACCGTCTATCTCCAGTCCATCCAGGCGGCGAAGGAGGCCATCACCCTCTCGCTGCTCAAGGGGGTGGTCCTGCCCAGCGTGATGGTCATGCTGTGCGGGTTCCTGTTCGGCCTGACCGGGGTATGGGTTTCCACCATCCTCAGCGAAGGGGCCATCCTGCTGTGCGCGCTGCTGCTCTGCCGTGGCGCCGGGCAAAAGTTTGCCGCTTATCAACCCGTAGAATAAGCCTTTGAAAGGAAGGGATTATAAATGTCCAGCCTATTCACCGCCGATCTTTTGGGCACGCTGCAAAAGGACCCGCGCGCGCTGGAGATGTTCCGTTATCTCAGCCAGGGCGCCTCGATCCGGGTCATCAACTACCACAACACCGAGCCGCGGGACATCCCCCGCTTTGAGCGGGAGATCTCCTACTATGCCGAGCACTTCCAGCCGGTGACGGTGCGCGACCTCGACGAATTCTTCGCCACCGGCCGCTGGCCGTATGAGCGCCCGGGGCTGATCCCCGCCTTCTTCGAGGGCTTCCGCAACCACTACGACGTCGTCTTCCCCATCCTGGAGAAGTATCATTTCACCGGGTGGTTTTACATCCCCAGCTTCTTTTTGGACGTGCCGGTGCCCGAACAGCTGGAGTTTTCCAAGGCGCACGAGCTGGACGTGATCGACGAGAGCGCCTACCCGGACGGACGCTTTGCCATGAACTGGGACGAGCTGCGCGAAATCTCCCACAGTCACGAGGTCTGCTGCCACAGCGGGACCCACTTCCAGATTTTTTGCGACACGCCGGACGAGGACATGCACCGGGAGATCGTGCTCGCGAAGCGGCGGCTCCAGGAGCAGCTGGACAAAACCGTGGACGTCTTCTGCTGGCTCTACGGCGAGGAGTACGGCTACAACACCCGCGCGCACAAATATCTTGAGGAGGCCGGCTACCGTTACGTGCTGAGCAACCTGAAGATGGAAAAAATCCGCTAGTCCTTTTATGGATATAGAACTCATTTGCGAAGGGGCCCCAAAGCGCTGGTGACGCTTTGGGGCCCCTTCGTGTCCACTAGGGGTTAAGGATGATTGCGGGGCGGACTGAGCAGGAGAGAGAGGCATCATAATTGACAAGCCCACCATTTCTTTCAACTGCACATGCGGGTACCGAACCTCCCGAGTGCCGGGAACGCAGCCACGCATTTAGGCCGCCGTACACAATTTTTACTGATCCATAGTTGCTTGTTGTCACCCCGGTCAGATAGCTGAATTGTTTCGTGTTGGTATAGCCGTCTGCCACCCAGCTGGGCAGACTGTTTCCGTAAATCTCATAAGCGCTGGGCAGCCAGGCATAATCCCCCACATACCTATGTTTGGAAAGCTTTCCCCTTTGTGTCGCATTCAAACTATTATAAAAACTATTGCACTGCGATCGTACCGTACTGCTGCTGTAAGTATTGTTGCCACCGAATATACCGGTCGAATAATTGAAATTGGCCAGCAGCACAACCGAGCCGCTGTTTCCTCCATAGCTGTTGCCATTGCTGTCGATCACCCACCAATTGCGTCCCGCCCAGTCGACGGTGGTGCCCAGCTTACAGACGTTGACCGTCAGCGCCTGGCTGTAGGAGGTGTTCCCGGCGGCCTTGGCGTAGATGGTCGCCGTGCCCTGCTTACCGCCGGCCGTGATGGTGACCGAAGCGCCGCTGGCAGTGGAAGCGCTGCCCACCGTAGCGATCGAGGTATCGCTGCTCAACCAGGTGACGTTTCGGTTGAGCGCCGTCGCCGGACTCACCGTGGCCGAAACTGAGCCTGTCCCGCCGAAGGCCAGATTCATCTGGGAAACGGAAATCGTGATTCCCGTCGGCCCCTGGTCGGTGACGGTGACGGTATAGGGCACGCTGGTCACCCCGTCCGCCGTGGCGGTGAAGGTGGCGGCGCCAGCCGTCGTCGCCGTCACCAGGCCCGAGGCGTCGATGGTGATCCCTTCCGGACCGCCCGTTTTCGCCCAGCTCACCGCTTTGAAGTGCGCATTGTCCGGCTTGACCGTCGCCGCAAGCTGGGTGGTGGGATTGAGGTTGTCGCTGGTGCGCGTAAGGCTGTTGGTGCCCGAGACGGTCACCGTGGTCACGGGGATCTTGTCCTTGACCGTGATGGTGCTGCTCCCGCTCCTGCCGCCGACGGACGCGGTGATGGTGGCATTCCCCGGCGCGACGGCGCTCACCAGCCCCGCGGCGTTGACACTGGCGATCCCGGGATCTCCGCTCGTCCAGACCGCTGCCGGGGCCGCACCCGTGCTGACCGTCACCGTCGCTGCCAGCTGCACCGCCTGCGGCGCGCCTTGGGTGTAAATCGTGAAGCTTCCCGGACTCACCGTCAGCCCGGTCACCTGCACCACCGTCACGGTGCAGGTGGCCTTATAAAACCCGCCCTTGTCCGTCACCGTGATGGTCGCCGTACCCGGCTGCTTGCCGTTGGCCGAGAGGTGGTAGACGTTGTTGCTTACTTTTGTCATATCGACCTGGTCCGGGTTGCTGTTCTCCCAGACCAGCTCGGTGCCGCCGTTGTCTCCCGTCAGGGTGGCGGTCAGCTCAAAGTCGGTTTCGGCCACTGTGCCCCCGGTGAAGAGGGTCTTGCTGCTGGGGTTGAGGCCGATCCCACTGATCGGGACCACCGTCACCGCACAGCTGGCTGTGACGGTGTTGGGATTATCGTAGACGGCGGCGGTGATGGTCACGGTTCCCCCCGTGTTTCCCGTGACCATCCCCGTCACCGGGTCTACCGAAGCGATGGCTGGGTCGCTGCTCGACCAGAGCACCTCGGCGGCATAGCTCTGGGAGGTGGGGTTCTTGTCGGCGGCCAGCTGTACCGTCTGGCGCTCCCCACCGGTTTGCAGGTAGACCGTCTTATCCCCCACCGCCTCGCCCCCGGCCTTGATGGTCAGGCTCTCGATGGCCTGGTAGGTGTAGGATGAGGTTTTCGTTTTGGGCAGGTCGAAGCCGGCCCGGCCCGCCTTCGCGACGGGCGTGACCGAGATGGTGAAGCCGGTGTCCCGCTGCGGCGGGTCGCTGAAATACAGCTTGTAGCTGTAGTCCTCCCCCGACACCTCGGGCTCTCCCGAGGCGGACAGCCTGTCCGCCTCCCCGCCGCCCTCGGGCAGGGCGGTGACGGCGAAGCCTTCGATCCGGGCGGGGTCGTTATTCTTCACCGGCACCCGGATGAACTCGGGGCCCGCAGCGGCCCGGGCGCGGAAGAGGGAAATCTCCGGGGTGGGTATCTCCGGGTCGATCTCCGCGATTCCGGGCGGGGTGCTCCCCCCGAGGGTCGCGCCCGGATCAGCAGACGCTGCCGCCGCCCCGGCGACCGGGATGATCCCGGCCGCCAGGGAAACCGCCAGCAGCCAAGCGGGAAGCCGCCTCATTGCGCCACCACATCCCCGGAAGCGGCGCGGATTTCACCGATCGTGAAATCGTCGAGCGGTATTTTCTCGCTCTCACCCATGGTTGCTCCCCCTCGGAGAGTTAGGGGGCCCACGGGGGGATGATTCCCCCCGTGAGGTGGGCCGCCGGCATCAGCCGGCAATTGCATTTCCGCAGAAATGCCGCCCACCTCGATCCCCTCCCCGAGCAGTCCCGCGTAATATTCACGGCGGCCGCTGCCGCCCACCGTGAAACCGGCGAGCGTGCAGAGCGCCAGCGCCGCCCCCATAATGACCATTCCCCTTTTCATGACCTGTCCTCCTGAAAAATAAATTGACCTCTAGCATAGGCTGCTTGCGGTCACCCATTTTGGAGGCTTCGGCAAAAAATGAGGTTTTGACTTGAAATCCGTTCCAGAACAGGATATAATTAGGATAATTCGGGAATGAACGGGCGGAAGATTCGCCGCTCCTTCTAAAAACAACAAAAAGACGACCGTTAGTAGCCTATACTAACGGTCTTTCTTGTTGCTTGACAGTTTCATGTTTTTTCTGACAGGGCCTAAAGCTCCAGCTCCATCGGGGTGTCGTCCGGCTCTACGGCGCGAAAGCCCAGGCGTTCGTAGACCTTCCGCCCCGCCGTGGTGGCCTCCAGCTCGAGATAGTGCAGCTCCATTTTCCGCGCATGGTCCACCAAACGGCCTACCACCCGTCCCGCCAGCCCCATACGCCGGAAACGCGGCACAGTATAGACGCTGATGATCCGTCCGCACCGCCCGCTGGGCGCATGCAGGTTGGGCGGGCGCTCCTGGGTTTGCAGCAGGGCCATCGCGGCGGCGCGTCCCTCACATTCGCACAAACAGGCGCAAAGGTCCTCCCTCAAATGCCGCTCAAAATAGTCCGGCAGGCTCTGCCGCAGCGCCGCCGAGTCCTGGGGCCGCAGCGGCCCGTGCAGCTCCTCGAGATAGTCCATGCGCAGCGCGCAAAGCTCCCCGGCATCCGCCGATGTCGCCATCCGTAGTTCCATGCCGTTCCCCTCCTGATTTCATTTTAGAAATAGTATACCATTTTTACGGAAAACTCCCAAGCGGGGGTTTATGCACGGCGGCGGATGATGTATAATAGATATAAAACGTCTATTTTCAAACAACCATCCACTGTCCAATACGAGGTAACTTTATGGACCAGTTTAAGCTGCATGCCCCCTACTCCCCCACCGGCGATCAGCCCGAAGCGATCGAGGCGCTTGCCGCCGGGATCGAGCGCGGCGATAAGGAGCAGTCCCTGCTGGGGGTCACCGGCTCGGGCAAGACCTTCACCATGGCGAACATCATCCAGAAGGTGAACCGCCCCACCTTGGTGCTCGCCCACAACAAGACCCTCGCCGCGCAGCTCTGCTCGGAATTCCGGGAGTTTTTCCCCGAGAACGCGGTGGAGTATTTCGTCAGCTACTACGACTACTACCAGCCCGAGGCGTACATCGCCTCGAGCGACACCTATATCGAGAAGGATTCGGCCATCAACGACGAGATCGAGCGGCTGCGCCATTCGGCCACCTGCGCGCTGTGCGAGCGGCGGGATGTGATCATCGTGGCGAGCGTGAGCTGCATCTACTCCCTCGGCGCGCCGATCGACTACAAAAACATGATCATCTCGCTGCGCACCGGCCACAGCTACGACCGGGACAAGCTGCTGCAGAAGCTGGTGGAAATCCAGTACGAGCGCAACGACATCAACTTCATCCGCAACAAATTCCGGGTGCGCGGCGATGTGGTCGAGGTCTTCCCCGCCTACTACGAGGACACGGCGATCCGCGTCGAGTTCTTCGGCGACGAGGTCGAAAAGATTAGCGAGATCAACCCCCTGACCGGCGAGGTCAAAAACGTGGTGACCCACGCGGCCGTCTATCCCGCCTCCCACTACATCGTGTCGCGCGATAAGATGACGGACGCCATCGCCGAGATCCGCCAAGAGTGCGACGAGCGGGTCCGTTTCTTCCAGCAAAACGGCAAGCTGATCGAAGCGCAGCGGATCGCCGAGCGGACCAACTATGATCTGGAAATGCTCCAGGAAATCGGCTTCTGCAAGGGGATTGAGAACTATTCGCGGGTCCTTTCCCGCCGCGAGCCGGGCAGCATGCCCTACACCCTGCTCGACTACTTCCCCCGCGATTTTGTGCTCTTCGTGGACGAGAGCCACGTCACCCTGCCGCAGGTGCGTGGGATGTTCGGCGGGGACTATGCGAGAAAAAAGAACCTGGTGGACTTCGGTTTTCGGCTCCCTTCGGCGTTCGACAACCGGCCCTTAAATTTTGATGAATTCTGCGGGAAGCTGAATCAAATCGTCTATGTTTCGGCCACCCCGGCCGAGTACGAGCGCAGCCGCTCGACCCAGCTGGTGCGCCAGGTCATCCGCCCGACCGGGCTTCTGGACCCCGAGGTGGAGGTGCGCCCCATCGAGGGGCAGATCGACGACCTGCTTTCCGAAATCAACCTGCGCGTGGAGAAAAAGGAGCGGGTGCTCATCACCACCCTCACCAAGAAGATGGCCGAGAACCTGACCGACTATCTGCACAACATGGGCGTCAAGGTGCGCTACATGCACCACGACGTGGACACCATCGAACGCATGGAGATCATCCGCGATTTGAGACTGGGCGAGTTCGATGCGCTGGTGGGAATCAACCTCCTGCGCGAGGGGCTCGACATCCCCGAGGTATCCCTCGTCGCCATCCTCGACGCGGACAAGGAAGGATTCCTGCGCTCGGAGACCTCCCTGGTGCAGACCATCGGGCGCGCGGCCAGAAACGCCGGCGGCAAGGTCATCATGTATGCCGACGAGGTCACCCGCTCGATGGAGGCGGCCATCACCGAGACGCAGAAGCGCCGCGAGCTCCAGCAGCGCTACAACGAGGAGCACGGGATCGTGCCCAAGACCATCATCAAGGACGTGCGCGAGATCCTGGAGATCAGCAAGAAGGAGGACACCGACCAGAAGTCCATCAAGAAGATGTCCCGCGCCGAGCGTGAGGATACCATCCGCAAGCTGACTTCGCAGATGCGCCAGGCCGCGCAGCTGCTGGAATTCGAGCAGGCGGCCTTCCTGCGCGACAAGATCGAAAAGCTGCGCCAGTCGCTGGAGGACCGGGCGCCAAAGCTCCCCCGCGGCAAGAAGCAGTAGCCTGCTGCGGCAGGGATTGCGGTTTATGAAACGGGAAGGTCTCCCCTCCCCAATCCACGAAAATTGGCTTTGCGAATTGCGGCAAGCAAGGCTTTGCGTTTTTCCTCGCTACGCTGGCTGTCTACAAATTCGGACAGCCATTCTTTTTGCTGGACAAGGGTTTCTTCTGCAGTCGTACTTTTCTCTTTTTGAGATATAAATGCATCGATATCTTCCCCCTTTGCCAGGTTTAAAAAGTAAATACTCAAAATACGGTTCCCGGTCGCTATTGCCAGAAAACACAGGCGAATAAGCCCTTCGACATTTTTTAGCATCATCGCTGCCAGCTCGTCCTCCCCGCACCACTCAAGAAACATCTCCAGTTGGCGTCCTAATTCCATGTTCCATTGTTTTTTTAAGCTCTCTTTCATAAAATTTTTCCTTTCTTCAGTTTTGTGACTATCTAGTGACAATAATAGCACTTTTTTTCATTATACTCAATATAAAAGTTTCTATTAAGTCACAAAACTGGAGGAGTTTCCATGCAAATGATTCTGCAGGACCTGCCATTGGGCCGGAATATCCGGACAATCCGGCTTTCAAAAGAAATGACTCAAAAGGAAGTTGCCGAGAAGCTGCAGCTCATGGGAAGCCTGATCTCCCGTACCACCCTGGCCAATATCGAAAGCGGCCGTCGGAACATCAAAGCAAGCGATCTAAAAGCCTTAAAAATACTTTTTGCGGTGGACTATTCAGAATTCTTCAAAGATTGAATCGCAATCAGTAAAAATCAAACGAAGGGAAGCGCGCACATGCTGGGTGAAGTGATCAACGCGCTGGGAATCCTGCTCGGCGGCGCCATCGGGCTGCTGGTGGGCAGAAAAATGAACGAAGGGGTGCAGACGGGGCTCTCGAAGGCCCTGGGCCTCTCGGTGCTGGTGGTGGGGCTAAACGGCGTCATCAGCAACATGTTTACCGTCGAGGGCGGCAAGCCGCAAAGCGCGGGCGAGCTGCTGCTCGTCTGCTCTCTCGCCATCGGCACTCTCGCGGGCGAGGCGCTGCGGCTGGAGGAGAGGATCACCGCCTTCAGCCGCAGGATCGAAGGGCGCTTTCGCATGAGCGGCTTCACCGCCGGGTTCGTCAGCGCCTCCACCCTCTTCTGCGTGGGGGCGATGGGGGTGGTCGGCTCGTTAAGTGCCGGGCTGACCGGAGATATCTCGATTTTGGTGACCAAGTCCCTGATGGACATGGCCTTTTCGGTGGTACTCGCCGGGAGCCTGGGCAGCGGGGTGCTCGCCTCGGCGGTGCCGGTCTTCCTCTACCAGGGGGCCATCTGCCTGCTGGCGGGCCAGCTGCGCAGCGTGTTGGTGGGGGAGCTGTTGCGGGACATCAGCGTGACCGGCTTCGCACTGATCATCTGTATCGGCCTCAACTACGCGGCCGACGCCAAAATCCGGGTGGCCAACATGCTGCCGGCCCTTCTGGTACCGCCGCTGTGGCATGTCATCCGGGGAATCCTCCCATTATAGAAAGGAGCAACCGATTTGATCCGTAACATTGTATTTGACCTGGGCCAGGTGCTGGTTACCTTTTCGCCCGAATATATCGTGCGCCGCTGCGCGCCCGATCTCCCCGAGGAGGATGTGCGCCTCCTGGTGGAGCGGGTGGTGCGCGATCCCGAATGGATTAAACTGGACAGCGGCGAAGCGAGCGAGGAGGAGCTAATCCCGGTGTTCTGCCGGCGGCTCCCCGAGCGCTTACATAACGGGATCGCCGCGCTGCTGCGCGGATGGATCGATTGCCTGCTTCCGATCGGGGAAATGCAAGCGCTGGCCCAAAGCCTCGGCGGGGCGGGCTACCGGCGGTACCTGCTCTCCAACGTGTCCCACCGTTTCTGGGCGATCAAGGAGCAGATTCCCCCGCTCGACGGCTATCTCGTCTCAGCCGACGAGCGGCTGATAAAGCCCGACCCGGCGATCTATCAGCGGCTGTTTGAGCGTTTTTCACTGGATCCCGGGGAGTGCTTCTTCATCGACGACCGGGAGGAAAACATCGATGCGGCCAGGGCCTGCGGAATGGATGGGTTCGTCTTTACGGGCGATGTGGCGGCGCTGAAAGAGGCCCTGCGCCAGGCGGGGGTTGTACTTTAGCCGGCGCCATCTGTGCACAGACCAATGATGGCGGTCCTGCCGCCATGGGGAAACCCCTTGATAGGGTTTCCCCTCGCAAAAACCTCCCACAGGGAGCTTTTTGCCCCCTTCCTGATCCGAGGAAGGATTATGTCACGGCCAACTGACAACAGGCCGCGGGCTCTGCCCGCACCCGCCAAAAGGGCATGTCGCCATCAGCGCCTTGGACCCTTTAGAATCCCTTTAAAGTCCCGAAGCAAAGCAAAACAGGGGATGTATCAATCATTGATACATACCCTGTTACAATTTTGTTTCAATGTCTGCATGCTCAGTGTCTGCACGTTCAGTGCTTATACAGCGTGTCGATCCGGTGGGCGAGCACCCCCAGCGAGTCGTTCGGCTCGATGGTGAACTTCAGCTCCACGATCTTGCGCCCCCGCGCCACCGTCTCATAAGTCACATAGATGTCGCTGTACTTGTTGATCTCCCCCACCGCCATCTCCAGCACCTTGACCCGGAAATCCTTGAAGTTTATGTAGTTCTGCGCGTCCAGCCGCTCCTTGAGCTCGTCCACCCCGACCGACATCTTCCCCAGGTACGAATAACTCTTCATCAGCTCGTAAAGGCGGATGCTGTACTTCGACTTGAAGGAGAGCACATTAATCAGGTGATAGGAGGTAAACTGCTTCTTGAGCTCCAGCAAAAACGGCCGCATATCCTCGCAGATGCGCAGGGTAATGGTCCCCTGCTTGCGATTGTAGCGGCAGGTGGACAGCCAGGAAAGCAGGATCTCCTCATGGTCGTTGATCCGCACAAAGAAGCTCTTATCGCGCAGCTTCTTGGTGACCTCCTTGAGGTAGCTGTAGCTGCTGTCCGGCGTGATGTCGCAGATGTCGCAGAACTCCTTGATCGAAAATTCGTAGGTCTGAAATTCCCGGTCGTCGATCCCGATCTTGGAGATCAGGTATAAGATCACCTTCTGCTCCTGCAGCGTCAGCGAATAGCGCGTCTTCTGGATCAGCACATTCGCCTTGGTGACCTTGTAATTGCGGCTCTCCTCGATGTCCAGCGCCCGCCGGTCCAGATAGCCGCCCTCCTGGCCCCAGGCCTCGAGCAGCTCCCGTTTCACCCGCGGGTCGCTGGTCACCGGACGCCGCTGTTCCTCTTTTACCAAAACCCCCACCCCAATGCGCGAATATATGTTCTCATTTTAAGTATATCCGACATTGGGACTTTTGTCAAGGGTGTGTCCCAATTATTTTTCCCGGTCTCCCTCCCCTTGCGGTTCCCGGTATCAAAGCAGCTCCCCGGCGGTGCAGCCGAGCGCGCAGCACAGCCTCGCCAGGATGGCCAGATCGACCCGCTGGACCTCCCCTTTACAGTATGCGTTAGCTGGCTGCGCTGCATAAGCGCAAGGTGCGCAAGCGGTTTTTGCTGATCCCGGCCCGGCGCAGCACCTCCTCGATCCTGATTTCGACCTGCCCGTAGTCCTCGTCACACCAAATATCCGGTTTCTCCATTGTTGTTACTCCTATATCATGCTTTCTGCCTTTAGTATAGTATATCCCGGTGCAAAACGGTATGGCCATCGTTTGGCCATACCGACTCTTGCTTATTTCTCTTTGCTACAATGATACCACACCAGAAGCGCAAACCAGGACTTTGCCACAAAACAATGGCATTTAAAAAGCCCCCACCAAACGGTGGGGGCTTTTCTTTCTGTTAAGGCAGCCGCTCCAAAAATCCGACAAACGAATGGTACGGAAAAACCCCGTGGAAGCCGTTGGTCCCGTCGTACATCCCGAACACCTGGTAACAGAAGGTCGCCACCAGTACTGCGCCGACCACGCACCAGTAATAGACCTGCTGCAGGGCGACCGTCTCCTTCATGGCGCCGAACTGCCGCGAAAGGCTTTTGAGCTTTGGGCTCTTGCCGCCGAGCGAGCGCGCCTGGCGCAGCTCCTCCCGAAGGCTTTGATATTTCTCCATCATCGCATTGTCCGGCGCGAAGGTCTCGCAGGCCATCGGCACCGCCAGCAGCACGAAGATATAGACATATAGCGAGAAGCGCTCCAGCACAAAATGCTTGGTGATGAACAACCAGATCAAGAAGCTGTAGAGCATCATATTGACCATCAGTCCGCCGTCGGGGTACCGTTCGGTAACCTTTTTCTGGGTGCACAGCGCCAGCAGCAGGATCAGCGCCGGGACGATCAGAAAATGGAACCCGAACCCCAGCTCGAGGTATATTTTCCCTTTGTACTGGGTATAGATATAATCGGTGATAAAGTCGATGATATAACCGCTGGTGACGTAGAGCGCCAGCGCCAGCCCCGCGTAGGTACCCAGCACCCATTTTTTGAGCGGGATATAGCAGACCAGCAGGATGGGCAGCATGATAATGGCACTCTTGTGGAAGGTGCAGGCCAGAAGGATCACTCCGGCATAGCACAGCGCGGCCGGAATCTTGCGCCTGCGCAGCAGCGGGAAGCCGAGCAGCAGGATGGCCACCGCCAGATTCTGGCGCACAAAGTTCATGGTGCCATAGAAGAAGGTCAACGTGACATACAGCCAAGTGGACAACCACACGTTCGGGCTGTAACGGTAAATGAACCAGGCGACCGGCACTAGGCAAAGCAGCGCCATTACAGCATAGAGGAAGACGGTATCCATGCTGATCAAGGAGAGCAGCTTGCACAGCAGCACATAACCTTTTTCCTCGGGCATGGCCCAGAGCTGCGATACGGGAGTCGCCCCGATCCGCTGATAGATTTCGATGTAGGTATCGTAGTCGTTGCCGATCCCCTGCCGCAGGGCCGCCAGCAGGAAGAGGGCCCCGAAGGTGACGGCAAGATAGCAAAGTTTCTTTTTAGGCGTCGGCTTATGTATGCACAGCGGCCAGGCCAGTGCAAGGATCAACACAAGATTGAGGATGTAAATGAGCAAGATGGTTCCTCCAGTCTATCTTTCTTCCCACAGGGCGCGAAGCACTCCTGTTTATTATACACCCCTTCCCCTTTTACTGGCAAGCCGACACGGCAAATTTTACCCCCAACCATTCCCCACCTTTGTAAAGGCTCCGCCCTTCCACACAGTTGGCCGGTCAAAGCCTCCTGCTGTGATGCCTCTCCTCTTTACAGTATGTTTTCCACCAGATTTCACCGTCTCTCTGCACAAATACCACTTTGGATTTTACGGCAGATTCGCTAAAATCCGAGTGTTTTTTTTATTTTGTGTGAAAAATAAACCTTGCGCGTACAACAATCCCGTCCCAATAGAACCTCTTCCCCCTTTTTTCTACAGCTCCATTTTCTCCTGGTTTTCTGATTTTGGCCCGTGTCTACTCCATCCCAGAGCCAAAACCGCTCCCTTTGGCCTGAAAGCCGCCTAAAAACAGCGCCACCAAAAAAGTCCCAATAGGATCGCCCTCCGCAAACGGCTTGTCCATCGTGGTTTGCTGTAAACGACACCAAGGAAGTCCCAATAAAGTCTGCTCTCCCCTCCCCTTCCGCTGGGCTGCCGGCTATTTCTTGCAACACCAGAAAAGTCCCAATGCTTTTTTATCCGGACACCAAAAAGGTCCTAATAAAAAACGGCTTCCCAGGCCGTTTACACCATATCCGTCCCAATATGGATTCTTCCTTATCCCTCGCGGCACCAGAGAAGTCCCAATAAAACTCCCGCCCTTTCCCACCAGAAAAGTCCCATTCCGTTTACCCGGTCATCCCCCCAAAAAAGTTTTCAACACCATGCTTGTCCCAATTCAACAACAGAAACCGCCCAGCTAACACCAAAAAAGTCCGCGACAGCACCAGAAAAGTCCGCAAAAGGGCCCGGGAACGGCTTGCAAAAGCCGATCTCGAGCCCTTAAATAATAAAATAATTAAAAAGAGATAGAAAAGAAAGAGGTATCTTTCTTCCGCCCTTTTATAAATCGGTGGAAAGGTTTTGCTCTCCCTCCAGAATTTCATCCAACGCACAGCTGAGCAGAAAATCCACAAATTCCGCCTTCTTCATCCCTGACATCTTGGTTACCAGCGCGATCTTTTCAATGGTCGATTCCCGTAGGTGATAGGCCTGCCGTTTGACGATATCGGTGTCATAGTAGATAGTCGAGTACTTGCGCCCTCCGATGATGATATTGCGCTCGGTCGAGACCAGCCGCTGCTTGGGGCGGCTGGCGGTTTCCACCGGCCCGGTAGGGCCGATCGCCCCAACGGGGGCGGCTGCTCCGGTAGGCTCAGTGGGCCCGGTCGCACCAGTGGCGCCGACCGGACCGGCAGTTTCCGCCACAGCGGCGGTTTCATCAGACGGGTATTCGGGCTCCTCCCCTGCCACCGGGGTGGAAACGAAGGCGGAGATCGCCCGGCTCATCCGGTCCTTTTGGACCCGGTCCTGCAGGGACGTGCGTTTAGCCGGCATAGTCGATTACCTCCTTTGCAAAGTCGAGATAGGCCTGCGCGCCGGCGAAGGAGTCCCCGGCATAGTCGAAGATGGACTGGCTGCTTAAACAGCTGTCCGAGAAGCGGATCGAGCGCTTGACCATCGTCTTAAAGGTGGGATAGCTCTTCTTGAGCTCCTCGATCACCTCGGCGTGGTGGCTGGTGCGCGGGTCGTACATGGTGATCAGCACTCCCATGAATTTGAGCTTGCCGTTGAAGGAGACCACTTGGTTGATGGTCGAGGTGAGGATCTCCAGCCCGCGCAGCGCCAGATAGGTCGGCTCGCTGGGCGAGATGACGTAATCCGAGGCGATCAGGCTGTTGACGGTGAGCACCCCGAGCGAGGGGGAGTTGTCGATGACGATGTAGTCATAGCCCTCCACAACGGGGGCCAGCTTGTCCGAGAGGATGAATTCCCGGCCGATCTTGCCCACGATTTCGACCTCGGCGGCGGACAGGTCGATTGAGGCGGGAATGATGTCGATCCCTTCGATGGGCGAATTCATCAGCGCATCCTTGGCCTCGCAATGGTTGGTGAGCACATCGTAGATCGATTTTTTGAGCTCCAGCGGCTCGAGCCCGCAATAGATGGTCAGCGAGCTCTGCGGGTCGAGATCAATCATCAGCACCCGCTTTCCCAGCCGTGAGAGCGCGCAGGAGAGATTGAAGGCGGTGGTGGTCTTGGCCACCCCTCCCTTGTTGTTTACAATGGAAATAACCTTACCCATAATGAGGACCCTTCCCTTCTGAAATTGGAGCACAAGTTTTGAGGCAATATAATTAACAGAAAGCGAAACATAATATGTTACAAAATACTATTCTAATTTGAAACATAAATTGTGTGTGATTTATTATATATTATTGTATCATAATTCACACAGAATTTGCAATAGTTTTTGATTATAATTATGATATAAAATTAGATCAAAAAATAGAATCAAAATATGTATCTAAACTGATACAAAATAAATATATAATTTGTTACAAATTAAGTTTCAATACTTGTGCTGGGGGTGAGCCTGTCCAGCATCCATTATAACGCATAAGAAAGCCAAAAGCTGTAGAAATGCGGGCGAAGAGGTTGACAAAAGAAGCAAAAGCCATGCGAAGAAAAGAAAAAGAACAGGAAACGAACCGGGAAACAAAAATAGAAACAGATAATTATCAAAAATCAGAAACATAATTTGAAACAAAAATAAAATATTTAGTGTTACAAAAAATGAATCAAACAAAAAGACACATAATTTGTAACAATAAATTATCAAAATTTATTGTTGATACTGTAACAAAATCTGTTCTAAAAATTAAAACAAATAATGTGTTATATCAATTGTTTAGAATAATAAGAATAAAAAACACCTCATGCAACATAAAATGTTGCATGAGGTGTTACAGATATTACAGCAATTTTGGTAGCAACGAGCGATACATTTTAAAGGCTCCAGGCAGGGCATAGACCTCCTCAACCTCCTGTAAGCTGGCCCAGACATAATCCTGCGGCAGCAGGATGGGGGAGGGGAGGGTGACAAGATACCCAGTCATTCGCCACTCGAGATGGGTAAAGATATGCTTTGCCTCGCCCAGGGGGGAAAGCGCGCAGCCGGCGAGCTCGTATTCCTCCAGCGACGCCTGAAGTTGGGAGAGGGTGCGCGCCCCTTCAAAATTCGGCAGTTCCCAAAGCCCGCCCAGCAGCCCGCCGGGAGCGCGGCGGTGGAGCAGCACCCTTCCTTCATAGCGCAGGAGCAACACGGTGCGCGCCTCGATTTTGCGCGGAGCCTTTGGGGGCTTATAGGGGAGCTCGTTCCAAAGCCCGAGGCGGAAGCCCTCGCAGCTCTCCCGCACCGGGCAGCAAAGGCACTGCGGCTCGCCGTTCGGCAGGCAGACCATCGCCCCCAGCTCCATCAGCGCCTGGGTGAAGTCCCGCGCCCGGCCCTCGGGGTAAATGGTCTTGAGCAGCCCTGCCCATTCTCGCTTGAGGGCGGGGGCGGTGACATCCCGCTTATCGGCACAAACCCTCGAGAGGACGCGCAGCACGTTGCCGTCCACGGCGGGGAAGGGCAGGTTAAAGGCGATCGAGAGGACCGCCCCGGCGGTATAGTCGCCGATCCCGGGCAGGGCGCGCAGCTGCTCATACCGGCGCGGGAATTCCCCGCCGTACTGCTCCATAATCACCTGCGCGGCGCGCTGCAGGTTGCGTACCCGGCTGTAGTACCCGAGACCCTCCCAGAGCTTGCTGAGCGCCTCGGGGTCTGCCCCGGCCAGGGAGGCGACGTCGGGCAGCGCCGCCAAAAAGCGTTCAAAGTAGGGCAGCACCGCCGAGACCCGTGTTTGCTGGAGCATGATTTCACTCACCCAGACCCGGTAGGGGGTGGGCTCCTCCCGCCAGGGGAGGACCCGTGCGCTGCGCTCGTACCAACGCAGCAGCGGCAGGCAGAAGCGCGAGAGCCATTCCTCACGGGAGCTTTGCGCGTTTAGCGCGTTTTGTTCCATCCGGCATCCCTCCATTCTAGCGAAGACTTTGCAGCAGCGAGAGACGGTCGGGCGCCGGCAGGTCCCCGCCAAGGTGATATAAAAACACCTCGCCGAATCCTTCCAGCGCCGCGAAGGCGGCCTTGTCCCGCGCGAGGGCCGGGGAATTATAATAGGCCCCATCCGCTTCATTTTGGGCGTAGCCGAGGGCCGCGTCCCGGTAGAGCGGCCAGCTGGCGCTTCCATCCAGCGGCCGGCCGTAGGTCGGGATGCCAAGACAGAGCTGTGCGGGGGCGAAGCCCGCCCCGCGCGCCTTGGCGGCCGCCTCGTAGGCCGCCAGATAGGTGGAATGCCGCCCGCCGTCGTCGAACTGATCGTAAGCCATCAAATTGAGCGTCGGCAGCGCCGCCACCGCCTCGGAGCTGAGATATTGGCAGTCCCCGGGATAGAGGGCGGCGCTGAGCAGAAGCCCGCGCTCCTCCAGGGCCTTTGCCGCCTCGGTGATCAGCGCGCTGTAGAAGGCCCACTCCGACTCATCCTTCGGGGTCTCCCAGTCGAAGTCGATCCCGTCAAGGCCGTACTCCTCGCAGTGGGCGATCAGCGAGCGGATCAGCGCGCTGCGGCGCTCGGGGGTCGCGACGCTCTCCCCGGCGCTCCCGGCGCGCACCAGCTCTCTTGCGGGATAGAAGGTGCTTAAAATCTTGGGTCCGTCCTCCCCGGCATACTCCTTCAGGGCGGCGAGCAGGGCGGGGTAGTTTTGATCAATCACCTGCACCTCGCCCTGTGCGTCCCAGCAGGCGCCGGTGATGAGCGTCACCTGCCGCAGCAGCGCCAGGCTCTCCCGGTATTCTCCGAGGGCCTTTGGCTTAGTGGAGGCGGGCAGATAGGCCGAGGCGGGCAGGCCCTGTTCCAGCAGCCCGAAGGCGGTTTCATCGAGACATACCCCCTCCTCGAGCGGGGTGACGGTGAGGGTAAACCTGTCCGCCTCAGTGTCGTCGAAACGGCAGATGATCCCGCCGGTCAGGCCCTCTTTGGGCAGGGGGGAGGAAGATTCCGTATTCGCGTCGTAGAGCACCCGGCCCCCGGCCTCCACCTTGATTTGGCAGCGCCCGATCGGGGAGACGCGCAGAAAATTGAGCGTCGTCCCCGGCGCGAAGGTGAAGCTGAAGGTGCTCTCCTGCGGGATTTGCAGGAAGGTGCCGTAGTAGCTGTCAAATAGAGGCTCGAGGTCCACCCCCTGCGGTCCCAGAACAGAGAGCGGGGCGGGGTAGGGCCCCTGCGGGCGCGAAGATTGCAAAGCCTGCGCGGGTTCCTGTATATCCGCTTCGGAAGAAGCAGCAGGGGAGGACACAGCGGGCGGGGGAGGGGATTCCTCTCCCTTTCCGCAGCCGCTCAGCAGCAGCGCGGCCGAAAGGAACGCCGCGAGCACACGGGATACACGGTACGCGCGGTACATCAGAGCGCGCTCCCGTCGTCCTGCGCGAGGATGCCGAGCACCGTCCGGGCTGAGAGCAAGCCGGCGTGGCTGATCAGATTGTCATAGCTCTCGTTGGCGTTTTCGTCCGCGCAGTCGGACATGGCCCGGATCACGAGGAAGGGGCAGTCGTTCACCAGCGCCGCATGGGCGACGGCGGCGCCCTCCATCTCGCAGCAGAGAGGCCGATACTTTGCGATTAGCTCCCGCTTCATCTGTGAGCTCTCCACAAAGTGGTCCCCGGTGAGCACCCGCCCATGGTGCACCCGCACGGGGGCGCCGTCCGGCTTCTGGAGCGCTTCGGCGGCTTTGATGGCGCGCCCGGCCAAAATGGCGTTCGCCTCATAGACGGTGGTGAAGGGGTAATACTTATGATAGATCGGGGCGTCGATGTCGTAGCGGGTGACGTCCTTTGAGATTACCAGGTCGAGCACCTGCACCCCCTCGCCCAGGGCCCCGGCAATCCCGGTGTTGATCACCGCCGTGGCGCCGAACTCGCGGATCACGATATTCGTGCAGATGGCGGCGTTGAGGGTCCCGATCGAGCATTTGCAGAGCACGGCCTGCCGTCCCCCGAGCTCGCCGCGGTAGATGGTGGTGCCGCAGCAGGCCTTGCTTTCATGGACCTCGGTGCGCTCGAGCAGGGGCAGCAGCTCCTCGTCGAGGGCCGCGATGATGCCGTAAATCATCAGGATAGCTCCTTTTTTATCGAATTTAGAAGGATTATAGCATGTTTGCCCGCTTTTTACAAACTTTGCCCTTACCCAAAAAAGGCAGGAAAACCTTCTAAAAGAACTCGAAGTGTTCAAAGAACGCAAGGCGTTCTTAAATTGTCTTGAGCGAACGCTCAAGACAATTGACTTCTAAAAAGATTATGCTATAATCAGAAACGAAAGTATGTTCGCTGTTGGGAGGCATTTTTTTGGCGACTGATAAAATTGTAATAAAGGGCGCGCGGGTACACAATCTGAAAAATATCGACGTGACCATCCCGCGCGATAAGCTGATCGTTTTCACCGGGCTGTCGGGGTCGGGCAAATCCTCGCTGGCGTTCGACACCATCTATGCCGACGGGCAGCGCCGGTATGTCGAAAGCCTCTCCTCCTACGCCCGGATGTTCCTCGGGCAGATGGACAAGCCCGACGTGGACCAGATCGAGGGGCTGTCGCCCGCCATTTCGATCGACCAGAAGACCACCTCGAAAAACCCGCGCTCCACCGTGGGCACGGTTACCGAGATTTACGACTATCTGCGGCTGCTCTATGCGCGGGTGGGCGTGCCGCACTGCCCGGTCTGCGGGCGCCAGATCAAGCAGCAGACGGTGGACCAGATGGTGGACCAGGTGCTTTCGCTGCCCGGGGGGACCAAGATCCAGGTGATGGCTCCGGTGGTGAGGGGCAAGAAGGGCGAGCACACCAAGGAGCTCGACCGCGCCAGGCGCGGCGGCTATGTGCGCGCGCGGATCGACGGGAACATGTACGAATTAAGCGAAGAGATCAAGCTGCAAAAGAATTTCAAGCACAACATCGACATCGTGGTGGACCGGCTGGTGGTCAAGGAGACGATCCGTACCCGGCTGGCCGATTCGATCGAGACCTGCCTCTCGCTGACCGGCTCGCTGGTGCTGGTGGATGTGCAGGATGGGGAGGAGATGCTCTTCTCCCAGTCCTTTGCCTGCCCCGAGCACGGAATCAGCATCGAGGAACTAAACCCCCGCATGTTTTCCTTTAACAACCCCTTCGGCGCCTGCCCCAAGTGCACGGGGCTGGGCACCTTCATGCAGGTGGACCCCGATCTCATTATCCCCAAAAAGGAGCTTTCGATCCGCGAGGGCGCGATCAAGGCCAGCGGCTGGTACTACGCGCCCGACTCGATGAGCGCGATGTACTACGAGGGCCTGGCCGAGGCGTACGGCTTTTCGCTGGACGTGCCGGTGCGCGAGCTGCCGAAGAAAGCGCTGGATGTGCTGCTCTACGGCACAGGCGGAAAGAAATTTAAGGTGGTGCGGGGCAGCGGGGCGATGACCGGGGAATATATGACCGACTTCGAGGGGATCGTCAACAACCTGGAGAGGCGTTTTCGCGAGACCAACAGCAACTGGATGCGCGAGGAGATCACCTCGGTGATGACCGCGGTGCCCTGCCCCGAATGCGGCGGGCGGCGGCTCAAAAAGGAGTCGCTCTCGGTGCTGATCGGGGAGCGTAACATCACCGAGCTGTGCGATTTGTCGGTGGTGGGGATCCTCGACTTCTTTGAGCACCAACATTTTACCGAGCATGAGATGCGCATTGCCGACCAGATTTTAAAGGAGATCCGTGAGCGGCTGGGCTTCCTGCGCAGCGTCGGGCTTGGGTACCTCACCCTCTCGCGCTCGAGCGCGACCCTCTCGGGCGGCGAGAGCCAGCGTATCCGCCTGGCAACCCAGATCGGTTCTTCCCTGGTGGGGGTGCTCTATATCCTGGACGAGCCCTCGATCGGGCTGCACCAGCGGGACAACGACAAGCTGATCGCCACCCTCAAGCGGCTGCGGGACATCGGCAACACCCTGATCGTGGTGGAGCACGACGAGGACACCATGCGCCAGGCGGACTGGATTTTGGACATCGGCCCAGGCGCCGGGGTGCATGGGGGAGAGGTGGTCGCCCAAGGGACGGTGGAGGACATCATGGCCTGCAAGGAGTCGCTGACCGGCCAGTACCTCTCGGGCGCGCGCAAGGTCGAGGTGCCGGCCACCCGCCGCACAGGCAGCGGCAACACCCTGGAAATCCTGGGGGCCGAGCAGAACAATCTGCAAAAGATCAATGTGAAGATCCCGCTCGGCACCTTCACGGCGGTGACCGGCGTTTCCGGCTCGGGCAAGAGCACCCTGGTCAACGAAATCTTATACAAACACTTAGCGAAGTATTTGAACGGCGCCAAGGGCAAGGCCGGGAAGTTCCGTGAAATCAAGGGGCTTGAGCACCTGGATAAGATCATCGACATCGACCAGTCGCCCATCGGGCGCACCCCGCGCTCCAACCCCGCGACCTATACCGGGGTCTTTAACGACATCCGCGAGCTGTTCGCCCAGACCGCCGACGCCAAGGCGCGGGGCTACACGGCCTCCCGCTTTTCCTTCAACACCAAGGGCGGCCGGTGCGAGGCCTGCGAGGGCGACGGGATCATCAAGATCGAGATGCACTTCCTGCCCGACATCTTCGTCCCCTGCGAGGTGTGCGGCGGCAGCCGCTACAACCGGGAGACGCTCGAGATCAAATATAAGGGGAAGAATATCTACGACGTGCTGGAGATGACGGTGGAGGAGGCGCTCGAGTTCTTCGGCCCGCTGCCCAAGATCCGGCGCAAGCTGCAGACCATCGTGGACGTGGGGCTGGGGTACGTCAAGCTCGGCCAGCCGGCGACCACCCTGTCGGGCGGCGAGGCGCAGCGGGTGAAGCTGGCCACCGAGCTTGCCAAGGTTTCCACCGGGAGGACCATCTATGTGCTGGACGAGCCGACCACCGGGCTGCATACCTACGACGTGCACAAGCTCATCGGGGTGCTCCAGTCGCTGGTGGACGCCGGGAACACGGTGGTGGTGATCGAGCACAATCTGGATGTCATTAAAACCGCCGACCATGTGATCGACCTCGGGCCCGAGGGGGGCGACGAGGGCGGACGTGTGGTGGCCACCGGTACCCCCGAGAAGGTGGCGGCCTGCAAGCGCTCCTATACCGGGCAGTACCTCAAAAAAATGCTGTAATCCAAAAAGCGCCCCGCAGCTTGATCAAGCTGCGGGGCGCTGGTATGCTGCGGGATCAGATGGTGCGGTCGGTGACCTCTACCCTTGTGATGATGTCGCGCAGCCGCTCGCCGTCGATGACGTACTCGAGCGCTTCGTCCGGAGTGTCGTACCACCCCTCGGTCGCCTCGGGATTGTCGATCAGGACTTGGGTGATTAAAATCTGAATGGGGGAGTCCGGCGTTTTTTGGAGCTTTGAAAAGATGCCAAAGGTCTTGTCCTTCCAAACAAATTCGATTTCTGCCCCACATTGTACGCTCCATTTAAACTCGCTGATGGTTTTAAAGCGATTGTCCTCCAAACGCTGTTCCTCGGACCGGTTGTCCGGCACGAATGTGATCATATCGTCCATAGTCTTTAACCCTCCATATTTTTTAAATACCGGAGCGCCGTCCGGATAATTAATCGGCGGCTCTAGGTCTGGAAAGCCCTTAGACCAATCTATGATGTGGTCGTGGGGATCAGTATGTTTTGCTGGATTACCGTGAACCGAATGATGTCTTTCTATAATCGCCCTGCCGTCTTCTCCTATTTTGGTTTCTCTGTGATAGCCTCCTCCTTTTCCGCCTGTCTGAGATTGTTTTATCTCGCCCGGTTTACCCACAAAACGTTCGTCATCCGGTTTCGCAGGCGTCCACTTACCGCCGTGGACGCTGCCCATCCCCTTATGGGCGGGCGGGTTGCACGGAATATACCCTGATTTGATTACGATGCCGCTGTCCTTTGGCAGCGGCTTCTCCCCGAGGATATAGGGAAGATATTTGGATGGGACATAATCGTCGTTTTGATATTTCCAGGAGGAGAGCTCATAATCGACAAAGATGATGTTCCCCTCCATCTCGGGGAACGGCTCATTGTAGCAGATGATCCGCTGAGGCTCCAGCCGCCTCATCATCTCCCGATAGCCTTTGAGAAAAAATTCCTTTTGATCCGCGTGGTTGCCGTGCGCACTCACCATATAGGTGGAAACCGCCACCGTGCTGCCTTTGGGGATCCCCATAAAACAAAAATCAAAGGTGTTTTCTTCCCCCCAGCTCACGGTCGGGACCACCCGCATGCCTTTGCTGGCAAAATATGCGCCGCACCAGCGGTTGCGGAAGACGTTGTAGAGCTGGAGCACCGGAGTCATTTCCGTGTAGATGCTAAAGTCCGGCGAGAGCACGGCGCGATAGCGCCGCAGCTTTTCAATGTCGCTGTCCGGGCTCTTCCAAACCCGCTCAAATTTGTAGTCGTAGAGGAAAAAGTGCACCATCCGTTCCAAAAGATTATTGTTCTCCAGCTTTGTACGGTCAAAGCCAATCAGCCGCAGGTTTTCAAAGTCCGCCTCGGAAAATTCTGCCTTGGGGATGAGGGGGATTTTCCAAATATCGGCCCCATCAAACTGATTGCGCAGCAAGAGAGGGCTGGTACGGTAATTGTAGTTTTCCTGTGTCATAAGTGATTCTCCCATGCAATAATTTAAAGAATGCAAAGCATTCTTGGAATGGCTCGGACGCAAGTCCGAGACAATGTCCTGCCATATGTGGGAGAAAGTGATGAAACAATGAAACACCGCCATGCACTTTTTTACACAGTTTTTTATATTCTATCACACAACCGCCCTGCCGGTCGAGCGTCCCTATAGGCAAGCGGCAAAAATTATGCTATGATGGTTTGGCGGCCTGTTCTGGGCCACGTGCCAGAATCCGCTTCAACCGGCCGCAAGAGAAAGGAGCAGCGGGATGAGACTCTGTATTGTCGCCCCTCCGTGCAAGGTCTGAGACCGGACGAGACTGCACGGAGCGGATCACTTATATTCGTCCGCTGGGCTTTGCACGTTTCAGGATGATTCTTTGAAACGAGGGGCAAAGTCATGTTTAAAAATTTTCGTACATCCTTTGGGGAGCTGCGTGCTTTCCTGATCCTTTGGAGCACCCAGGCCCTTTCCGGGCTGGGCAGCGCCATGACCAATTTCGCACTGGTGCTCTGGGCCTATCAGCGCAGCGGCTCGGCGCTGGTGACCTCCCTGCTGGCGGTCGCCTCCTATGCGCCCTATGTGCTGCTGAGCATCTTCGCCGGGGCCCTGAGCGACCGGTGGGACAAGCGGCGCACCATGCTGGTCTGCGACAGCGTCGCCGCGCTGTGCACCCTGACGGTGCTGATCCTGCTCACATTGGGCCGGCTCGAGGTCTGGCATCTCTACTTGCTCAACGCCCTAAACGGCCTGATGAACACGGTGCAGCAGCCCGCCTCGGACGTGGCGGTCAGCCTGCTGGCGCCGAAAGCGCAGTACCAGCGCGTCGGCGGCCTGCGCTCGCTTTCCAATTCGCTGGTGACCATCCTCACCCCGGTCTTCGCCGCCGCGCTCTACGGCTTTTTGGGACTACGGGCGGTCATCTGGGTGGACCTCGGCTCGTTCGCGCTGGCCTTCCTGGCGCTACTGTGCCTGATCCGGATCCCTCAGCCGCCGCGAGACGGGGAGAGGCGGGAATCGGTGTTCCAGTCGGCGGCGGCCGGGCTGCGGTATCTGCGCCGCAACCGGGGGATTCTCGATCTGATCCTGTTTTTATCCATCATCAACCTGACCGCCTCGATCTTCAACGCCGCCCTGCCCGCCATGCTGCTCTCCCGCCCGGGCGGCGGGGAGCGCGCGCTTGCGCTGGTGAACACCGTGACCGGCCTGGCCTCGCTGGCGGGCAGCGTGCTGGTGTCGCTGCTGCCCGCGCCCAAGAGCCGGGTGAAAGCCATCCTCAACAGCCTGCTCTTCTCGATGAGCACCGAGAACTTCCTGCTCGCCTTCGGGCGCAGCACACCGGTCTGGTGCCTGGCGGCGGTGCTGGGCTGGCTCTTCATCCCGGTGATGAACGCCAACATGGATGTGCTGCTACGCACCAAAATCCCGTTGGAGATGCAGGGGAGGGTCTATTCGGCCCGCAACACGCTGCAATTTTTCACCATCCCCTTGGGCTACCTGCTGGGCGGGCTGCTGACCGACCGGGTATTCGAGCCCTTTATGGCAGCACAAGGGCCCCGGAGCCTTTGGGTGCTGCTCTTCGGCGGGGGGAAGGGCTCGGGGGCCGCAATGCTTTTTCTAGTTATCGGATTGTTCGGCTCGCTTTCCTGCCTGCCTTTCCGGGCGGACCGGCATATCCGGCGGCTGGAGGAAGAGTAGGACAAAAATACTTACCAAAGAAACGGCGCGGCTGCGGCTGCGCCGTTTCTTTTGCTTGTACTATTTGCCTTTTCAAAATATAATTGAGGTACCGGACGCTGCCTTTGGGCGCCGGTTATAAACCTAAAAAGATTGGTGAACCGAAATGAAACGGATATTTTTGGTTGAGGACGACAGGGAAATTGCGAAGAACCTCTCGAGGCTGCTCTGCGCGGAGGGCTTCGCCGTCACCCATGCCTCCACGCAGCGGGAAGCCGGCGACCTGCTCGCCGGGGGCGGCAGGTTTGACCTGGCGCTGGTCGACGTCTCCCTGCCGGACGGGAACGGCTTCGCGGTCTGTACGCAGATCAAACAGGCGCAGGACATCCCCGTGATCTTCCTGACGGCCTTCGGCGATGAGGCGAGCGTCGTCACGGGGCTCAACATGGGGGCGGACGACTATATCACCAAGCCGTTCCGTCCGCGCGAGCTGGTCGCGCGGATCGGGAGCGCCCTGCGCAAGGCCGGGCGCACGCCGACGGCGTTTGAAATCGGCGGGCTCTCGGTCGACACGGCCAGCGGGACCGTGAAAAAGGGCGGGGCAGAGGTCTTCCTCTCCGCGCTGGAATACCGACTACTGCTCATCTTCCTTTGCAACCCCAAAAGCATTCTCACGCGGGAGCGGCTGTTGGATGAGCTTTGGGACGCGGCGGGTGAATTTGTCAACAACAATACCCTGACCGTCTACATCAAACGGCTGCGCGAAAAGATCGAGGACGACCCGGCCGATCCGAAGATCATCCTGACCGTGCGCGGAACCGGGTACCGGCTGGGAGGTGGCTATGTTTCGAGGTAGGGAGGTCCGGCGTTTTGCCGTTTTGTTTCTCGTCATCACCGCCGCGGCCGCGGCGGCGGGCTTCGCCATCCGTCCGGCGGCGGGGGCCCTGGCCCTCGCCCTGTCCGCCGCCCTTGGGACGGCGTTTTTTGCGTTCACCAAGGCCCGGTACCGGAGCATCGCGCGGCTTTCGGAGCAGATCGACCTGGTGCTCCACAACGCCGAGCGCCTGTATATCAGCGAGTCGGACGAGGGGGAGCTCGCCATCCTGCAAAGCGAGATCACGAAAATGACGCTGCGCATCCGGGAGCAGAACGAGGCGCTCAAAAGGGAGAAGGGGCGGCTGGCCGAATCCCTCGCCGACATCGCCCATCAGCTGCGCACCCCGCTCACCAGCGCGAACCTGATCCTGTCCCTGCTGAAAAACAGCCCCGAAGAAAAAGAGCGCAAGGCCCTGCTGCGGGAGACGGAGGAGCTGTTTTTAAAGATGGAGTGGCTGATTGATTCGCTCTTAAAGCTGTCCCGGCTGGATGCGGGAATCGTGGAGTTCCAGAGCGGGCGGATAGACGTAAACGCCCTGATGAGCGCCGCGCTGCGCCCGTTCCTCATCCCGATGGAGCTGCACGGGGTCCAGGTAACGACCGACCTGCCGCGGGGGATGGAGATGATGGGAGATGGGGACTGGCTTTCGCAGGCCGTCCAGAACATCCTGAAAAACTGCATGGAAGGTGCGGGCGACGGTGGGAGGATCAAAATATCCGGCGCGGATACTCCGCTGTATACCGAGATTGCCATCCGCGACAGCGGCCCGGGGTTTGAAAAGGAGGACCTGCCCCGGCTGTTCGAGCGATTTTACCGGGGGAAGGATTCGGGCGCCGCAGGGCACGGTATAGGGCTGGCGCTCTGCAAAACGATCATCACCCGGCAGGGCGGGACCATCACCGCGAAAAACCATCCGCAGGGCGGCGCGGTGTTCACCATCCGCTTTCCAAAGTGACAAATCTCTCACCGGGAAGTCACCGGGCTGTAAGGAGGAAGTCCTATCATAGAGGTAAACCACCGGAGGGAGGCGCATATCATGGAGTTTTTAAAAGTTGAGGACCTGTGCAAGGTCTATGGCAGGGGGGACAGCCGGGTGGCCGCGCTGGACCATGTTTCCCTCTCCATCGGGAAGGGGGAGTTCGTCGCGATCACCGGCTCTTCCGGCTCGGGCAAATCCACCCTGCTGCACGCGATGGCGGGGGTGGACGTGCCGACGAGCGGCAGGGTTTACCTGGACGGGCAGGACGTTTATGCGGGGAGCAGCGAAAGCCTCGCCATCTTCCGCAGGCGCCAGGTCGGGCTGATCTACCAGTTCCACAACCTGATCCCCACCCTGGATGTGGTGGAAAACATCACCCTGCCGGTCCTGATGGACAAGCGAAAGGTCAACAGGGAGCGGCTGGAAGAGCTGCTGGAGCTGCTCGGGCTCCAGGAGCGAAGGAACCACCTGCCCAACCAGCTTTCGGGCGGCCAGCAGCAGCGCGTCGCCATCGGGCGCGCGCTGATGAACGCGCCGGCGGTCTGCCTGGCCGACGAGCCCACCGGCAGCCTGGACAGCCGCAACGGCCAGGAGATCATCCGCCTGCTCAAGGAGAGCCACCTCAAATACCGCCAGACGCTGATCATCGTCACCCACGACGAGAACATCGCGCTGCAGGCGGGGCGGATCATCACCATCGCGGACGGGAAAGTGGTGCGGGATGAAAGGCAGGCGGCGCGGGGATGAACATCTTTCATAAAGTGGCCCTGCAGGGGCTCAAAAAGAACCGCGCGCGCACGCTGGTGACGGTTGCCGGCGTGGCGCTGTCCGCCGCCTTGATCACGGCGGTGGCGGCCTTCGGCACATCGCTGCTAAATTTTATGGTCAACGGCTCGATTGCAAAATGCGGCGGCTGGCACGTCGAATTTCCGGATGTGGGCGCCTCCTTCGTGCAGGAGCGGATCCGCGAGAGGGAGGTCCTGTCCGCCGCGGCGTTCCAAAATATCGGCTATGCCGCGCTCGATGGCCTGAAAAGCCCCGAGAAGCCCTATCTTTTTATCGCCGGGTTCGGCGGGCAGGCCTTCGACGCCCTGCCCGTCACCCTGATTTCCGGCAGGCTGCCGGAAACCAGCGGGGAAATCATCATCCCCTCCCATGTCTCGGTGAAGGGCGGCGTGCGCCTGAAGGCAGGCGATACGCTCACCCTCGCGCCCGGGACCCGCCGGGCCGGGGACGAGACGATGAACCAGCACGACCCCTACCGCCCCGGCGGGGAAACGCTGGCGCCCGGGCGGGAGAGAACCTATACGGTGGTGGGCACCTATGAAAGGCCGGGCTATGAGGAGCATACGGCCCCGGGCTACACCGCGATAACGAAGGCGGACCCGGGAGGTGCGGACAGCTACAGCCTGTTTGTAACGCTCAAAAACCCGCGCGCCGCCCGGGACTACGCGGACCGGACGGCGGGCGCGGGCGATTATGTGCTCAACGAGGACGTGCTGCGCTTCCTGGGCGCTTCGGACGACAGGCTGTTCAACACCCTGCTGTATTCGGTCGGCGGGGTCCTGGTCGCGATCATTATGATCGGCTCGGTTTTCCTGATTTACAATTCCTTCAACATCTCGCTCAACGAGCGCACCCACCAGTTCGGCCTGCTCATGTCGGTGGGCGCCACCAAAAAGCAGCTGCTCAGTTCGGTGCTCTTCGAGGGGGCCTGCATAGGGGCCGCCGGGATCCCGCTCGGCGTGCTGGCGGGAATTGCCGGCACCGCGCTTCTGCTGCCCGTCGTCGCAAGGAATTTTGGCACCATCACCAGCAGCAGCGTACCCCTGACCCTGGCGGTGTCCGTCCCGGCGCTTGCCGCGGCGGCGGCAATCAGCCTGGTTACCATTCTGATTTCGGCCTACATCCCGGCCCGGAAAGCCGCCGGCACGCCGGTGATGGCGTGCATCCTCCAGACGGGCGAGATCAAGACCGGGATGAAGGCGGTGAAGCCCTCAAAGCTCGCGCAGCGCCTGTACGGCCTGGAAGGGACGCTCGCGCTCAAAAATTTTAAGCGCAACAAAAAACGCTACCGCAGCGTCGTGCTCTCCCTGACGCTGAGCGTGGTGCTGTCCGTGGCGGGGAGCGCGTTTGGTGCCACGCTCAAACAGCTCGCCAAGGAATACACCGTGGAGATGGACGGCGACGTCAGCTTCTACACCCAGGAGATGGAGGAAAACGAGCTGCTCACGCTGTATCAAGAGCTGAAAACCGCCGCCGGCGTTTATGGCAGCACCTACCAGGCGGACCTGACCTATCCCGGCAGGACGGGCGGCCTTCCGGCAGATTTTTTGGGCGCCTACCGGGAAGCGGTGTCGGATGAAAGCACGGGAGAAACGCTGGAGCTGCCGATCGACGTGCAGTTTATCGAGGATGGCATCTACTACGATTTCATCGAGGGCCTCGGTCTGCCCAAGGCGGAATATACCGGGCCCAACGCAAAAATTTTGATGATTGGGATGAATACCGCCGAGCACAGGACGTATTTCACCGGCAGCACGATGGACTTTACGTTTTACTCCGCCGGCGGGGAAGGGGCGCTGACGGTGAGCGGCACCTTTGTGGATCGCTATCCGCTGGATACCCTGCCGAAAGATTCCATGCCCGATTACCTTTTTATGGCGGTCGCCCCGTGGCAGCAAAAGCCGCGGTTCGACGCGCTGGGCGGACGCGCGACGTTTGGCCTGACCTTCTGGTCGGATAATCCCGCCCGGTCGATGGCACAGATGCAGGCGATGATCGGGGAAGCGGGCGTCGCGGCCGATTATACCCTGCTCAACCTGTCCACGACCGTCGATTTGTTCCGCAGCGCCACCTTTGTGGTCGATGTGTTCACCCGTGTTTTTGTCGTCATGATCTCGCTGATCGCGGTTGCCAACGTGTTCAACACGATCTCCACCAACATCAGGCTGCGCCGGCGCGAGCTCGCCATGCTCCGCTCGGTGGGGATGTCCGAGCGCGGCTTCAATAAGATGATGAATTTTGAGTGCGCCTTCTACGGCATGCGCACGCTGCTGTTCGGAGTGCCCCTGGCCGGGCTCCTCGCATGGCTGATTTACAAAGCGATGGCGCTCGGGGAAAGGCTGGAGGACCTCGCCTTCGTGTTCCCGTGGGGCAGTCTGGCGGCCAGCGTGCTGGGCGTGTTCTGTATCGTTTTCATCACCATGCTGTACGCCACAAGCAAGATCAAAAAGGAAAATATCATCGACGCGCTGCGGGACGACATGACCTGACCGGGATGCCGGCAATGAGAAGGGGCCTGCTGTACGGATCGTACAGCAGGCCCCTTCCGTTTAGATGGGCTCGGTCAACGCCGTTTTGAGCAGCTCCTGCTGCTCCAAAGAAAAGCCCGCTCCCTCCAGGAGGGTGCGAAAGTCCCGCTGGTCCAGTTCGCCGAGCAGCTTTAAGATGGTTTCGGGCTGCGATGCAAGACAGCTTTGAAGTATGGCGGGGTCGGGGATCAGCGCGCGGATGGACTGCGGGATGGAGGAGAGCTTCTGGTTGAAGCCGTCGGCGTTATAGGTGCTGCTGACCATATAGTCTGCGACGATGTCCTCGCGCGGGACGCCGCACAGGTAGAGCAGCACCGCGGCGATTATGCCGGTGCGGTCCTTGCCGGCCGAGCACATGAAGGCGACGCTCCCCGCGTCCAGCCGTCCGGCGATGGCGCGAAGGACTTCAGCGCAGCAGGGCAGGGAGTCGAACAGCATCTTCCCGTAGTCGAGCAGCATGCTGTCCAGCATCCTTTTTTCACCCGTGCCGGGGCCGGGAAGGACGCCGTCCAGCTCCCGCATGAGCGGGAAGTGAAGGGCCAGGACCCCTTCGGGCGGGGAGAGGGGGGCGGACTGTGTTTCCGGCAGGCTGCGCAGGTCGATCACCGTTTTGAGCCCTCGGTGAAGCAGCAGCGCCCAGTCCGCCCGGCTGAGGGCACAGAGCGCGTCGCTGCGGTATAGCAACCCCCACCTGGTGCAGCGGCCGTCGGCGGTGGGATAGCCGCCCAGGTCCCGGAAGTTGTGGGCGCCCTGTAGCGGGATTCGTTTGAGATTGGGCAAAGGACAGACCTCCTTTTGAAATGCGGCGCCAGACGGTAAAGCGGGCCGGGCAGGTTGGATTTTTCTCCCGGCCACCGCTTTCATTATAGGACAGTGCGGGAGCGATTGCAAAATAAATTTCGTGGTGGACGGCGGGGGCCTGCGCGCGGGCTGAGGAACCCGCCGCAGGCGGCTTTGAATTTACAAATTTATTGCGCCGTCCGCGAATGAGATCAAATCGGGCGGAACGCCGCAGCGCGGCGCGCAACCCAAAAAAGAAGGAATTTTGTCATATGACAAAATTCCTTCTTTTTTGGCGGAGCGGGTGGGATTCGAACCCACGGGACCCGCAAGGGCCCAACTGATTTCGAGTCAGTCCCGTTATGACCACTTCGATACCGCTCCATATATCGTCCTTGATGAACGCTCAATTATTATATCAAACTGTATCAAAATATGCAAGAGATAATTTATTTTTCTGGCGGCTTAACTGCTAAAATTTGGTTGTCAGGAGGGGGCCGGTATGCTAGAATAATGTTATCTGATACCAGCGCTGTGAGAGGGGGACGATCGGCGGTGGATTTTTTCGACGAACAAATGGACCGGTTCGGCGAGCGGCTGCGTGCGCTCGCCAAGGTGATTCTGCCGGTTGCTTTTCTGCTGATCCTGCTCATCTGCTTTCTGGTGGGCAGCACGGCGCATAACAAAAGGCTGAGCGCCATGCTGACGGGGGAGATCTCGCTCTCCGCCCCGTCGCTGATCACCCGGTCGGGCACCTACGTCGAGGGGGGCGTGCTGATGGACCAGCTCGGCGCTCTGATCGCCGAGGCCACGCGCGCGAGCGTGGACAAGCGGGACCTCACATTCCTGTTCAGCATAGATTTTAAGCAGGCGGACGGCAGAAGCGTCAAGCGGATGTTCTACGAGGATCCGCAGCATGCCGACAGCTACATCTGCCGGCGCGAGGGGTACTATGTGCGCCTGCCCCGCGCCTCCGTGGACGCGGTCGTGACTGCCCCGGCGCTCGAGGGGCTTTACACCTACGCCGTGCCGCCCACCCTTTCACTGAGCAGCGACAAGCGCACCGAGACGCTCACCCCTGCCACCGCGCAGTGGGAGGTGCGCATGCTCGACGGGCAGTTCCACACGGTTGCCCCGCCCGCGCCCGGGGATGCTCCGCTCTTCGAGAGCCAGGGGGCCTTCCGGTGCAGCTATAAGTTTTCCGTCGCGCCGGTGAGCACCATGATTGAAGTGCTGCGCGACGGGCAGACGGTTTTTAGCGGGAGCAAGGAGGAGATCGGTTCCTTCGCGCCCGACCGCGACGGGCTTTACACCTACCGCTTCACCGCCGTCTTCGAGCAGGAGGGGGCGGACTTCCGGGGGAGCTGCACCTACGAGGTGGATGTCCACTGCGCGGTGCCCCGCCATCTGGGGGTCAGCGGCAGCTGGAGCTATCCCGGCGAGCTGGTCACCCTCTATATGGCGGGCGGGCAGGAGGAGGACTTTGCGGCCTCCTGGGCCTTCGGGGAGGCCGGGGTCTTTCAGTACCAGGACTACCGGGTGGCGCTGCTGCCGGTTCCGCTGAGCGCGCAGTCGGTGATGCAGCCGGTGGAGGTGCGCTACGGCGAACAGGGGCGCGGCACGGTCAAGCTGGACTTGAAGGCCAAGGATTTCGAGGTCATGCACATCACCGACAATGCCAGCTATGTGACCAACGCGGACTACAACCGCCAGGCGCAGCAGCAGTTTTCCGAACGGATCGCCCCGCTGCTGTCCCAGCGCGGGGAGGAGTACCTGCCCGACGGGCCCTTCCAGCGCCCGCTGGAGGGGGAGATCATCACCCCGTTCGGGGCGGTGCGCTATATCAACCAAAGTACCACCGGCTCGGCCAAGACCGGGATTGACATCAAGGCGGCGGTGGGCACGCCGGTTTCGGCCGCGCAGCGGGGGAAGGTGCTGCTTGCCGAGAACCTGACCATGACCGGGAATACGGTGATCATCGAGCACGGCTTCGGGATCAAGAGCTGGTACTACCATCTGGACACTCTGTCGGTGCAGGCGGGGGACGAGGCAGAGGCGGGGCAGCAGCTGGGCACGTCGGGGCAGACGGGGTTCGCCAGCAGTCCGCGGCTCTGCTTCTCGGTGAGCGTGGACGACGTTTACATCAACCCCCAAACGGCGTTCCAGAAGAAGCTGATCGATCCGCCGGCGGCGCAGTTCCGGGTGATCGAGTAGGATCGGGATTCTTAAGGGTCCAAGACCCTTGAGCGGGTGCGGGCGGCGCCCGCGGTCCTTTCCGGGGTGTTGACGCCCGCGGTTATAATAACCCCCCAAAGATCAGGAAGGGGAGTGCCGACGTTCCAGTGGAACGTTGGCACGTGGGGAAACCCTATCAAGGGGTTTTCCCATGGCGGCAGGGCCGCCATTCTTTCGCGGAGCGAAGTGCTCCGTCTTTTTCTTTTGCAGCGGGCGGCAATGCCGTTGCGGGGTTTCGCCCCCGCAATCTCACCACCGGTCTGCGGCCGGTGAACAGCTCCGGCCCCCGGCCGCCCGGGAGTCCTCCCCTGCGGCGATAGCCAACGACAGCATGTTATGCTATAATATTCTCATCGAGCAGGAAAGGTGGCCCCGCCATGCCGCAGAAAAACCTCAAAACCAACGCCATGCGCATCCTCGAGCGGGAAAAGGTGCCCTACCGCACCTATGAATACGAGACCGGCGACGGCGCGATCGACGGCGTGTCGGTCGCCCACAAGCTCGGGCAAAACCCGGACCAGGTCTTTAAAACCCTGGTGACCAAGGGCGCCTCGGGCGGTTACTTCGTCTTTGTGATCCCGGTGGCGCGCGAGCTCGACCTGAAGGCCGCCGCCCGCGCGGTGGGGGAGAAGTCGGTTTCCATGATCCCGGTCAAGGACATCAACGCGGTGACCGGCTATATCCGGGGCGGGTGCTCCCCGGTGGGGATGAAAAAGCCCTACCGCACCGTGCTCGACAGCTCCTGCGAGGGGCAGGGGACCATCATCGTCAGCGCCGGGAAGATCGGCCACCAGGTCGAGCTCTCACCCGCCGACCTTATGCGGGTGTGCGGCGCTTCCCTGGCGCCTCTGACCCTGTCGGAATAAACGGAAGACGCCGTGGCAAGTAATCCTGCTTGCCACGGCGTTTTTTAGTTTTGGGCGATCTCCTGGTTCGCGAGGTACTCGAAGCCGCCGTCCTCCTTGGGCCGCACCGAAAGGACGTAGCGCTCCGGCCGCGACTGGATCGCGGGGCGGCCCTCGTCCCCGGCCAGGTAGGTATAGCCGGCGTCGAGGTCGAAGTCATCGAAGCCGTAGACGATCAGCAGCCGGTCCGCCTCCTCTTTTATCTCGAAGACGCGGGTGGTCACCGTATACGCGCCGCCGAGGCCCCCCTCGTAGTGATAGGTCCCGCTCGCCTCCCGCCAGATCCCCGTACCGGCGCGCAGCTGTGCGGACGAGATGGGAAAGTGCTCCTGGATCACGCCCTCGAAGACCTCGGGCGGGAAGTCCCCCTGCGGGTAGTCCTGCCAGAGCCGGTCCATCCCGTAGCTCAGCTCGAAGTAATAGGCCATCTGCCCCGCATAGGTCTGCGGCAGCCCGGCCTCCCAGGTCTGGCCCAGGAGGTTGAATTCGAGATCGCGCAGGTAACGGTCATAGGCCGCCAGCCGCTCGTCCCCGAAGTCCTCGCCGCGAAAGTCGAGCGCGAGGTCCCCGCCCTCCCGCCCGTCGCGCAGGTAGAGCACCGCGTTGGAGAGCAGCTCCATAAACGGCACGTCGGGGTTTTCAAAGCGTCCGCTCTCCTGGCCGCTGCCGTAGGGGTAGGTGACGGATGAGACGGAAAGGACGCCGCCCTTGACCTGCAGGCGGTGGCGGGTGTAGTCGTAGGCCGAGAAGTCGGTGACGGCGAGCTCGGCGTCGCCCCCGTTCTTCCAGGCGGCGAGCAGCGCGTTTACCTGCTGCGGGTCGATCACCGCGCGGCGCAGGCAGAAGCCGGTCAGGTTTTCCCCGCGCTCGAGCGCCTGCATGAATTCGGGGAGATGGGTCATGGATTCGTAATCGAACACCCCCACCGGCTCGGTCTCGGGCGGCTGGGAGGCGCTCTCCTCCTTCGAGGATTCGGAAGGGGACTCCATCGAAAGGGAGGTCCCGCCTTGCGGGGGAGGCGTCCCTTCGCGGGAGACGCAGCCGGTCACAGCGAAGAGGGCGCCCAGCGCGGCCAGCAAGGCCGCGCCAATTTTATATTGCATGAAGGATCATCTCCGGTTATTTTTCTTCGGGGTACTTGAGGCGCTTGCGGCGGTACATGTCGCTGTCGGCCTGGCCGATGAGCGCGTCGAGGCTGCCGGAGTCCTCGGGATAGCGCGCGCAGCCCACACTGACCCCCAGAAAGGGCTTGCGCCCGAGGCTGGGCGAGACCTGGGCCAGCCGCCGCGCCAGGGCCTCGGGTTCCCCAAACGGGCAAAGCGCGGAAAATTCATCCCCGGCGATCCGGTACAAAGTGCCGTCCTCCCCGAGCGCAGTCTGCGCGGCCTTGGAAAAGGCAATGAGGTATTCGTCCCCCACGAGGTGGCCGTACTGGTCGTTGACCGTCTTGAAGCGGTCCAAGTCGAGATAGAGGAAGCAAAACGGCCGCTTGTCGCGCAGCAGCGCCTCGGCGTCGCGGTAGAGGCAAAGCCGGTTGCGCAGTCCGGTCAGGCTGTCGGAATAGACGGTGCGCTGCAAGGAACGGATACGCTGCGCGCCGCTGACCGTAGTGTCCAGCAGGCGGTAGCACAGCAGCGCGTTGTAGGCGGTCACCACAAGGGCCAGCAGGCGCAGCACCATGTACTGCGGAAAGACGAAGGCGAAGTGTATACAAAAGATGGTGACGAACCAACAGATGCTGGTTTTCAGCAGGTTTAAGCTGGTGCTCTGTTCCATCCCCTCCAGCACCGGCAGGAAGCGCCGGCGCACGAAACGCAGAAAACGCGGGGTCAGCAGCAGAAAGATGACGCTCTGCACGAGCAGTGCGACATTTTCAAAGCCTTCGCCGGGGTGCAGCGCCTTGGAGAGATGCACCGAGACGGCAAAGGCCGACAGGGTATAGATCCAGGCGCAGCACATGACGATGATGCAACGGCGCAAGGGCCCTTCATAGAGTTTATACAGCGGCAGCAGGTAGAGAAAGCCCAAAAAAACGAACAGCCCGTTGCCGTTGCCGAAGAAGGGGAGCAGGCCGAGCAGCAGCATGGCTGCGGCGACCAGCACAATGGAAAAGCCGGCCAGGGACAGCGCGGTGATAGCGCCGGAATACCGGCGCTTGGAGCAGCTGTCTGCGGTCAGCAGGTTGACAAAGATGATTTCAAAGACGACGGCGAGATAAACGGCAAGCTGCATGGGAACCTCCGAAAGAGATGTAATGATTCAAAAAATAAGAGCCGTATGCGGCTATTATAGCACAATTTCTATGCGGTTGGACAGCGGCAGGGGGAAAATATTTGAAAGGGCAAGCGGCTGCCGCGGCGCCGGCGCCGAAATTTGACCGGGGTATGGAAATTTGCCGAAGGAAATGGTAAAATGTAGAAAAAGGCCGCCCCGCGGCCGGGAAAGGATGATCGGAAGTTGAAAAAGAAACTGTTCTCCCTGCTGGCGGCCGCCGCGCTCTGCTGCGGGATGTGCTCTGGCGCCTTCGCCGCGCAGGAGCCGCGGGTGGGCAACGTCATGCTCCAGCCCCACACCTATGAGGGGGACGAATATACCATGGTCCCGGTGGGGGTCAACACCCTGATGATGAGCTTCGTGCGGGACGACGTGTCGGTGGGCAAGGGGAATATCACCGTGACCGACGACGGCACCAGCTCGGTTCTCTGCAAGGTGGATGTGCAAAACGACCTGCTGGTGCAGAATATCACCACAAAGGAGGACAAGGGTACCGTCTTCATGATCGTGCTGCCGAAGGACCCCAAGGCGGGGCACAGCTACCGGGTCAGGGTGGAGGCGGGCTGCTTTACCTCCTCGGGCAACGGGGCCGTGTCAAGAGCGATTGATAACCCCGAGGCCTGGCATTTCACCGTGGACCTGTACGGCCTCTCGATCGCCGGGCACGATATCAATAAAGTCTGGCGGGCAGGCGAGGAGGCCGCCTTTGACGTCATGCTCTGCAACCATGCGGTGCGCGCGGTGGTCAGCGCGGTGGACGCGCGGGGGATCTCGCTCGAGACGGCCGAGCTGACCGAGTCCGGCCGGGTGAGCGCCACGGTACTCGACCCGGAAAATGCCGCGGTAAAGGCTGATTTCTACGGGCCGGATGGGGAGCTTTGCGGCTCGCTCGTCAGCACGCTGAGCGCCTGGGAATAGGGCTTTCGGGGATAGGAAGCGTATCCCGGGAGCGGGCATCAGAAAGGAAGGGGCGGCAGATAGAATCTGCCGCCCCTTTCGGTAGGCGCTCAAAAGGGCGCGGAATCAATCGCCGGCTCGCAGAGAGAAGACGCGCCCTTTGCATCCGGTTTTTGCCCTGTTTTTGGGGGAAAACCGGTTGTTTTCCCCCAAAATGTATGGTACAATGTGCAAAAAGGGTTAAAAAACGTTGCAGAAAGGGGGCGCGGGAAATGGGGCTGCTCACCACCGTCGAGGTATGCCGGGAGCTGGGGATCCCGCGTTCGACGCTCTACTACCTGCAACGCAGCGGAGCGGTGCCCCTGCCGCAGAAGCGGGGAGGGCGCCGGCTCTGGGACGAGGAGCACCTCGGCGCGCTGCGCGCGGCGCTCGCGCAAAGAAGGAAGGAGCGCCCCCCCGAGCCCCTGCCCTGCAAGACGGTGCAGATCCAAAACCGGCGGTATCTGGGCAGCAAGTATAAGCTGCTGCCCTTCATTAAAAGGGTGGTGCGCCAGGAGTGCGAGGGGGTGCACACCGTGGCCGACATCTTCGCGGGGACCGGGGTGGTCGCCTCGGCCTTTCCGCGGCAGATGGTCACCCTCAACGACAACATGGCCCACAACTGCATCTGCGCCACCGCCTGGTTTTCGGGCGAGGCGTACGACAGGGACAAGCTGATCCGGCTGATCTGCCATTATAACGCCGCCGAGGTGGACGAGGAGAACTACATGTCCCGCAACTTCGGGGACACCTACTATAGCCGCGCGGTCTGCCGTAAGATCGGCTACATCCGGGAGGACATCGAGCGGCGCTACCGCGCGGGGGAGCTCGGCGTGCGCGAACGCGCCCTGCTGATCACCAGCCTGCTGTACGCGATGGACAAGATTGCCAACACCTGCGGGCACTACGACGCCTACCGCAAGGGGGGGGATTTATCCCGCCCGTTCGAGCTCTGCCTGCCCGAGCCCCCCGAGCGGGAGAACCCCCGCAGCCGGGTATTTTGCGAGGACGCAAACGAGCTGGTGCGCCACATCGAGGCCGACCTTGTCTACATCGACCCGCCGTATAACTCGCGGCAGTACTGCGACGCTTACCACCTGCTGGAAAACGTGGCGCGCTGGGAATGCCCGCCGGTGCACGGGGTGGCGCGCAAGATGGACCGCGCCGCGCTCAAGAGCGATTATTGCACCCGCGAGGCGGCCGCCGCCTTCGCGGACCTGGTCGGGCACATCAACGCCCGCTACATCCTGCTTTCCTATAATAATATGGGGCGCAAGGGGGACGAGCGCTCGAACGCCAAGATTTCGGACGAGGACATCCTGCGCATCCTGCGCCGCAAGGGGGAGGTCAAGGTCTTTTCGACCGGCTACCGGGCCTTCTCGGCGGGCAAGAGCCAGATCAGCGAGAACGCCGAGCGGCTCTTCCTGTGCATCTGCCGCCCCGAACGGCAGCAGATGGCCTCGCCGCTCAACTACACCGGGGGCAAATATAAGCTCCTGCCCCAGCTGCTGCCCCACTTCCCGAAGGGGGTGGAGCGCTTTGTCGACCTGTTCTGCGGGGGATGCAACGTCGGGCTCTCCTGCGGCTGCTCGAAGGTGCTTTTTTCGGACGACAACGCGCCGCTGCTTGCCCTCTACGAGACCCTGCGCACCCTGCCGAAGGAGGAAACCTTCCGCCTGGTCGGGGAGCTGATCGACCGTTACGGCCTTTCGCGGGTGAGCGAGCACGGCTACGAGCACTACGGCTGCGACGGCGCCAACGGTTTGGCCGAATACAACCGTCCGGGCTATCTGCGCCTGCGGGAGGACTTCAACCGTTACCCGCTCAGGGATGCGCGCTACTATATCATGCTCTATGTGCTGATCGTTTTTTCCTTCAACAACCAGATCCGCTTCAACAAGCGCGGGGAGTTTAACCTTCCGCCCGGCAAGCGGGATTTCAATAATAAGATGACCCAAAAGCTCTCTTCCTTCATCGACCGGCTGCAGAGCGGAGACTATGAGTTCCTGTGCAGCGACTTTAGGCGGCTCGATCCGTCGATGTTCCATAAGGGGGATTTCGTCTATGCCGACCCGCCCTATCTGATCGCCTGCGCGACCTACAACGAGCAGGGCGGCTGGGGCGAGCGGGAGGAGCGGGCCCTCTTCGATTTCCTCGACGAGCTGGATAAAAGGGGGGTTCCCTTCGCGCTCTCGAACGTGCTGCGAAGCAAGGGGCGGCAGAACGACCTGCTGCTTTCCTGGCTCAAATCGAAAGGGGGACGCTATAAGGTGGCCGATCTCAAATACAGCTATTCCAACGCGAGCTATCAGACCAAAGACCGCACCTCGGGCGCGCTGGAGGTGCTGGTGACCAACTACTCCCTCGACGCCTCGGGCGCGCTGGTGGAGGAACCGGGCGAAGGCAAGCCGGGGCTCAAGCGCCTTTGGAGCATGTCCACCACCGTGCGAAACCCCTACCGCATCCGCGACTTCTTGGCGACGCTCCAGCAGCTCGAGGGCAGGGAGTGGAACAACGAGACCCAGGTGCGCTTCCAGACCCTGCTGATCCAAAACCGGCTCTACCGGCCGGGGGACGGGGGGCTGAGCGAACGGCAGCGGGAAATGCTCGGCGACCCGTTCTATGAGATGACCTACGACGAGGCAAGTGAAATCTTCAGGCAGAAGAATTACCAGGACCCGCCGATGCGCGGGCGCACCTCCTTTAAACCCCTGGAAAAATGGGGGCTGGCCTTCATCCTGGACGGCAGGATCGCCATCTCCCAGGTGGGGCATCGCCTGCTGCTGGGCGAGGAAGAGGTGGACGACGTCTGTTTTCGCAGCCTCTTAAAGTGGCAGTACCCGAACCCCCTCTCCAACCAGTTCGCCGCCAGTGCGGGATACGATGTGAAGCCCTTCGTGGCGACGCTGCAGCTCATTAGCCGGGTCAACGGGCTGTGCGCCGAGCGGGGCCAGAAGCAAAAGGGGATCTCCCGCACCGAGTTTGGGATCTTCGCCCTGTCGCTTTGCAGCTGGCGGGACGTCGAGCGGGCGGCCAGCGCCCTGCTCGATTTCCGCGCGCGCTATGAGGAGCTCGCGCATGACCGGAACGCCCAGCATGAATTTTACCTGCAGACCATCGCCACCTGGCTACGGGACTATCAAAACGCCAATGAGCAGAACATCAGGGACTACGCCGACAACGCGATCCGCTACTTCCGCCTGACCAAGTATATCTATATCCGGGGCGGGGGATACTACGTGGACCTGGAGCCGCGCCGCCAGCGGGAGCTTCATGAGCTGCTGCGCGCCGACTGCGGCGCCGCGCGGTCCTTCGCGGACAAGGAGGAGTACGTGCGCTACCTCTCGGATTACGAGAGCTATCCGCTGCCCTGGGAGAGCGCGCGGCAGCTGCGCAGAATCGCCCTGGGGATCGCCGAGGAGCTGGGCGCGCTCTGCCGGGAGCTCGGGCTGCCGGAGAGCGCGTACCCGCTCGGGGAGGACGTGGCGGCGCTCAAAGAGGGGATCCGCTTCCTGCGCGCCGAGCGCCTGCGGCTGCAAAACCTTTCGCTCTCGCGGCGGCTGCGGCAGGGCGAGGAGTTCGCGCGCATCATCGACGCGCTTGGGAATATCACCCACCAGCCCGAGCGCCCGAGCGTGGCGCTGGAAAAGTGGGCGCGCCTGGCGCTTCAGGCCATCGGGGACGCCAAGGCGATCATCCCCAACTGCCCGATGGGCGACGACAATGAGCCCACCTTCACCGCCCCGGGGGACAAGGCGGACATCGAGACCGACTACGGCGACTATGGCGGGATCTGCGAAGTGACCATGCTCACCTCCCGCGACCAGTGGTACAACGAGGGCCAGCCGGTCCAGCGGCACCTGCGCGACTATGAGGCGCGCAGCGGCTACCAGGACAACTACTGCCTCTTCGTCTCGCCGCGGTTGCACCGGGACACCTGCAACACCTTCTTCATGGCGGCGCGCTACGAGTTCGAGGGCCGGCCGCAGAAGATCGTCCCGCTGAGTATAGCCCAGCTGCGCCAGCTGCTCGAGGGGATCCGGGCGCTGCGTGAAGCGGGCGGCGACTTCGGCAGAGGCGAGCTGCGCGACTTCTATGAGCGGGCGCTGCCCGTCGAGGGAATCTCCTCCGACCAGTGGCCCGCGCACATCCAGCGGGTGCTGAATGAGACCTTCCCCCCGGCGCAGCGGGCGCTGGGCGCTTAAACAGGATACCGATCATCAAAGGAGATACACATATGATTATTGAACCGAAAGTCAGAGGGTTTATCTGCACCACCGCCCATCCCGAGGGGTGCCGCCAGAACGTGCGCCGCCAGATCGACTATGTGAAGGCGCGCCCCAAAACCGAGGGGCCCAAAAGGGTGCTCGTCATCGGCGCCTCGACCGGCTACGGCCTCGCCTCGCGGATCGCCGCGGCCTATTCCAGCGATGCCGCCACCATCGGGATCATCTTCGACAAGCCCGCCAGCGGCTCGCGCACCGCGTCGGCCGGATGGTACAACACCGCAGCCTTCGAGCAGTTCGCCCACCGCGACGGGCTCTACGCCCAAACCTTAAACGGCGACGCGTTCTCGGCCGAGATGAAGGCGCAGACGGTGGAGCTGATTAAACAGGACCTCGGGCAGGTGGACCTGGTGGTCTACTCGCTGGCGGCTCCCCGGCGCACCATGCCGGATGGCACGGTGGTCTCCTCGGTGCTCAAAACGGTGGGGGAGCCCTACACCAACAAGACCATCGACCTGCGAAGCCGCCAGCTCTCCGAGATCACCATCGAGCCGGCAAGCGGGGAGGAGATCGAGGACACCATCAAGGTGATGGGCGGCGGGGACTGGCTGGACTGGATGACCCTGCTGCACCGCGAGGGGGTCCTGGCCCCGCAGGCGGTGACGGTGGCCTATTCCTATATCGGCCCGGTGCTGACCCACCCGATGTACCTCGACGGGTCGATCGGGCAGGCCAAGCGGGACCTGTACGACACGGCGAAGAGGATCACCGCCGGGCTGCCGGGGGTGCGCGGCTACATCTCGGTCAACAAGGCGCTGGTCACCCAGTCGAGCGCGGCGATCCCGATCGTGCCGCTGTACATCTCGCTGCTTTACAAGGTAATGAAGCAAAAGGGCCTGCATGAGGGGTGCATTGAGCAGATGTGGCGGCTGCTGCACGACAAGCTCTATTCGGCATCCCCGGTGCTGGATCCGGACGGCCAGCTGCGGCTGGACGACCTCGAGATGCTCCCCGAGGTGCAGCAGGAGATCGAGCGGATGTGGGGGACGCTGGATGAACGGGGCGTCGAGCAGCTGGCCGACATCGACGGGTACTGGGAGGACTTTTATCAGATGTTCGGCTTCGCGATTCCGGGGGTGGACTATACCGCCGATTGCGACCCGACGGTGGAGATCGAAAGCCTGGCACAATGATAAAATATAAGAAGGGCCCGGGAAAGGCGAAAACCTTTCCCGGGCCCTTTTATGCCAGGACATGAAAAAGACCGCAAGCAAGGCCTGCTTGCGGTCATATTATGATGTAAACTCATATAAAGGTGGAGGAAAACCCCCAGACCCTTCCAGTTCTTTCTAAGTATATCCTGTTCTGGCGAAAAATGCAAGGGAATTTGGTGGTTTTCGGCGGGTTCCCGCGAAGAAAACGACCCCAAGAAGGCCTTGCTAACGGTCTTTCTTAAAAGGGGGATTTTCATGAAAACGAAACTGTTTGCCATCATCCTGTCCGCGCTGACGCTGTGCGTCCTGGGCGGATTTTCGTCGGGGGGAAACGGCGGCAGCCCGGAACATCCGAAACCGGATGTTCCGGGCCTGATCGCCGCCGGGGACCGCGAGGCCCTGGGGAGAATCTACACCGCGATGTTTGAGCGCGGGGAGCTCAGCGAGGAGGAATACGCCCTCGCTGAAAAATGGGACTGGATCATTCCGGACGAAGAAAAAATTCCTTTGGATGACTTCTCGATCGGGGAGGTCAGCACCGGGGTGGTGGTACCGTGAAGGAGCTCGTTTCCCGCAGGGCAGTTTGTCTCTCGCTGGCCCTGTCTTTGACCCTCGGGCTCTGTCTGCCCGCCGGGGCCACCCTCGGCGAGAGCGGCGGGGAGCGGGTGCCCCAGGGCGCCGCGCCGCGCAACACCCCGGCGGCGGCCCTCGCGCTTGCGCGCGGCGCGGCCGCCTCGGCCGGGCCGGAGAAGATCTTCATCCCGCTCTCTTCAGGTGATTCGCAGATCGCAAGCTTTCTGGTGACTGCCAAAACCGGGGACGAGCCGCCCATCGCCGGCAGCTACGACCCCGCGAAGGGCCGGGCCGAAATCCCGCTCGTTCCGCCGCCGCAGAGAGATACCGACTACGAGATCACCGTGACCTCGGTTTCCGACCAGCCCGGCCTGCGGGCCCCGGCGACAAAAACGGTGCGCCACACCTACCCGGCTGTGAAGTCGATCGCCCTCTCGGGCCCCGCGGCCCTGCGGGCGGGAGAGGGCGCCACGGTGGGCGCGGCGCTCTCTCCCCACCAGGACTATGTTTCCCCGGTGCGCTGGGCAAGCAGCAACGAGGCGGTATTGTCCATCATCCCCGGGGCGAATGACCGCAGCGTTACCATCAGCGCCCTCAAGGGCGGGACGGCGACCGTCACGGCCAGCATTTACGAGGGCGCCGACACGGTTACCGGCTCGATGAGCGTGACGGTGGTGCCCGCCGGGGGCGGGGGGAGCGAGGGGTCGGCCTTCTGGGTCACCCCCGAGAGCTACACCCTCTTCACCTCCGGGACGGCGGACGAGACCGCCTTCACCGTGGCGGCCCTCTTCTCGCCCGGGGACGAGGCCACCCCGGTGAGCTGGAGCACGGATAAAACCGGGATCGTGGAATTGCAGGAGGTCCCCGGCCAGCCGAATCAGAAACGGGTGGTGGCCAAGGCCCCCGGCAGGGCGGCCATCACCGCCGCCACGGCGGGGGGCTTGCTCTCGGACAGCTGCGTTGTCACCGTCTACCAGATCGGGGACGGCAGCGGGAGCGGGGAGGACATCACGGTGAAGCCCCCGGACGACCCCGCCGACGGGAGCTACCAGTACATCGTGAACGGCAGGCTGGTGCTCTATACCAATGGCACGCCGAATAGCGCCAACCTGAGCGGGAGCATATCGGTCACCCCGTCGCCGCCCAGTCCCCCGCAGCCCGCCTGGGCGAGCGGGAATCCGGGCGTTGCGGCGGTGGACCAAAATGGGAACGTCAGGGCAGTGGCGGCGGGGGAGACGACCGTCACCGCCACGCTGGCGGGGAAGACGGGGAGCATCCCGGTGACGGTCTACACCATCGCAAACGGCAGTCTGAGTATTACCGGGGCAAAGAACCTCGTTCACGACGGCAGTCCGGCGAGCGCGGCGCTCAGCGCCGTCTATTCCGGCCTGCCCAGCGGCGCGCGGCCGCTGACGAGCTGGCAGTCGAGCAACAACGGGGTACTCTCCCTCTCGCCGGCGGCGGGGGGTTCCACCACTGCGGCGGCGCAAGGTAAGGGGACGGCCACCGTCACGGCCAGCGGGGGCGGGCAGAGCGCGACGGCGAACATCAGCGTCGGGCAGGCGGTGACGGGGATCACGGTCAGCGCCGCCACGGCAACCGTCAAGGCCGGGGAAACGACCACGGTGAGCGCGAGTATACAACCCGCGAACGCCGACAACCGGACAATCAACTGGACGAGCAGCAATCCGGCGGTAGCCACGGTAAGCCCCGGCAGCAGCGGCAGCGGGGCGGCCGTCACCATCACCGGCGTGGCAGTGGGGACGGCCACCATCACGGCGACCGCCGCCGGGAACGCCGGACTCTCCAAGACCATTCCGGTAAAGGTCCAGTCGAACGCCCCGGTGGACGACAGCGGCAATTCCATGGAGGAGGGCAAGACAATCACCTGGGGAGGTAAGAGCTGGTGGGTAATCCACGACCACGGCGAGGACTTCGGAGGCAACACCGGCTCGGTCGTGCTGCTGGCGAATTTTAGTGGAGCAGCTGTGACCGGTTGGTATAACGGCGCCAGAAGCTTTTACGATTCTCTTCCTCTTACTGCCGAGCAAAAAGCGAAGATATCACCGCACAAGACGGTAGGAACCGGTTATGGTATGGCGTGGGCGCCGAGCGCAAAAGAAGTCTACGGGAGCAACGGCGACTACGCTGTAGACGAGAAGGAACTCCCCACCCTCACGCAGTTCAGCTATTTTGCGAAGAACGGGGTAACAGTCAATAATTGTAGCCTGGTTAGAGAGGTATATGGCGGGGATTCCCTGCTGCGCAATGATGCTGGAAGGGGCTACTATGCCATGGTAAATGCAAGCGGTAGTCTAGGTCGTGGAGTCACAACTATCAGCCGCCCCATACGCTACTGCCTCATCCTCAACCCCTGACAAAAAAGCCCGGGAAAGGCATTTGCCTTTCCCGGGTCCTTTTATGCATCCTCCCGCAGCTGCCGCAGGAGGGGATAGGCCCTGCGGTAACGCCGGTATTCCCGCTCGTAGCGCGCGTGCTGCGCGGGGCTAAAGGCCACCCGCTCCCCGCCCATGCCGTCCCCGGACGGGGCCGGCGCTTGGCCGCAGGCGGCCAGGTAGGCGAGCCGGCAGGCGCCCGCCGCCGTGGCCTGCTCCCCGGCGGGGAGCAGCAGGTCGTGCCCCAGAATGTCCGCCAGGATCTGCCGCCAGAGGCCGCTCCTTGCCCCGCCGCCCGAGAGGCAGAGGGTGCGGATCCGTCCGGCGCCCCCCAGCGCCTCGAAGCAGTCGCGCACGCCGTAGCCCACCCCTTCGAGGAGCGCGCGGCAGAGGTCCTGCCGGGTGTGCCCGCTGCCGAGCCCTAGGAAGGCCCCCCGGGTCCCCTCGTCGAAGTAGGGGCTGCCGGTGCCATTTAGATATGGCGCGAAGAGGAGGCCGCGCGCGCCCGGCTCGCTCTCGGCGGCGTAACGGTCCAGCCGCGCGAAGGGGGAGAGGGCGGCCTCCTCCTCATCCCGGGCGGGCAGCTCCCCCACCTGCTCCAAAAACCAGCGCAGGCAGTAGGCGGCGCTCGGCAGGGCGCACAGCGAAAACCGGCTGCCGGGGGAGAGGAAGGAGAAGAGATAGCTCCCCTTCGCACAGCCGGCGCCCGGCGCGCCGAGGGAGAGCACCTGTCCGGCGGTGCCGAGGTTTAAGAGCGCTTCGCCCGCCTGTGTCAGCCCGCTGCCGAGCACGCTGCACGCGAGGTCCCCCGCGCCCACCGCCACCGGGATCCCCTGCGGCAGCGCGAGGGCGGCGGCGCTCTCCCGGCAAAGGGAGCCGCCCGCGGCGAAGGAGGGCAGCAGCCCGGGGAAGAGGGCGGGGCGCAGCCCCAGCGCCCTTATAGCTTCGGCGCTCCAGGCGTTGGTTTCAAAATCGTAGAGCAGGCTGCCCGAGGCGTCGGTGTGGTCGCTCGCCAGCTCCCCGGTCAGTCGGTAGCGGATGTAGTCCTTGCAGAAGAGCACCGTGGCGGCCCGCTCCATCCGCTCGGGCTCATGGCGCAGCAGCCAGAGGAGCTTTGGCGCGGTGTAGGCGCAGGAGGCCGGGTTTTGCAGCCGCTCAAAGAGCGTCTCGCCCAGCAGCTTTTGGAGCCCTGCCGCCTCCTTGGCGCAGCGGGTGTCGCACCAGGTGATGCATCCCCCCACCGGCTCGCCGTGCCCATCCAGCAGCACCGGCCCGTGCATCTGGGCGCAAAGGCCGATGGCGCAGACCCCGGCGTACTCCCCGGGGAATTCCTGCCGCAGCGCGGCGCAGGCGGCAACGGCCGCGCGCCACCAGTCCTGGGGGTCCTGTTCCATATGGCCGCCCTGGTTGCGGGAAAAGGGGTAGCCCTCCTGGCGCAGCGCCAGCTGCCGCCCACCGGGGGCAGAGAGAAGCGCCTTGACCCCGCCTGTTCCGAAATCGAGGGAGAGCAGGGTTTCCATCCCGCTCACCCCTCGCCCCGGACCGACACCACCTCGCCGCGCTCGGCGCTTTCGAGCACCTTGATGGCGGCGTAGGCCACCTCGTACCCGTCGCGCACCGAGCAGCGGGGCGTGCGGTCGTACCGCACGCAGTCGAGGAAATGCACAAGCTCCAGCCTCAAATCGCCCTTACGCACCCCGAAGGATTCGGTCCAGTAGCTCACGTCCTGGTATTCGCACCCCTCGTTCGAGCAGACCCGGTACCCCTGGTCCCCGAAGTCCATGGTAATGGCGCTCCTGGTGCCCACGATCTGCATCGACGCGTCAATATAGCTGGGATATTTGTCCGGCAGCGCCCAGGTGTTTTCCAGCGAATAGGTGATCCCGCCCTGAAGTTTGAAGACGGCCTGGATCGAATCCAGTGCACCGGGAAAGCCCTCGTTGCACATGCGCACCGCGCGCGACGCGGCGTAGACGTTCTCAAATTCCCGCCCGGTCAGCCAGCGCACCAGGTCGATGTCGTGCACCCCGCTGTGGGTGATCAGCTTGCACTGTCTGGCGTAGCGCTTGGCGCCGAGGGTGGGGGAGTTGCGCTTGGAGGAGATGTAGATGATCTCCCCGAGCGTCCCGTCCCGGATGGCCTCATAGGCGCGCTCGTACCGGATGTCGAAGCGGCAGATGTGCCCGACCATCGTTTTATAGGGGTAGCCCTCGCACGCGTCGAGGAGGATTTTGGCGTTTTCCAGGGTGTCGGCCAGGGGCTTTTCGATGAGCACATGCTTCTTCTGCGCCAGGGCGGCGAGCACCACCCCGGTGTGCAGGCTGTCCGGCACGCAGACGTCGACGACGTCCACATCGGCGCGGGAGAGAGCCGCCTCCCAGTCGTCGGTGCCCTCGCACCCGAGCCGCCCGGCGAGGGCGTTTGCACGTGTGCGCTCAAGGTCGGCCACCACCGCGAGGCGCACCCCGGGCTCGGTGGCGTAGATTTCGGCGTGCATGCTGCCAAAGTATCCGCAGCCGATGACGGCAACGCTCAGTTTATCCATAAATGATCAGCCTTTCTTGTGAAGGTAGAGGTCTTTACTTGATAGCCCCGAAGGTCATCCCCTTGATGAAGTATTTCTGCACGCACAGCGAAAGCAGGAAGACGGGCAGGATGGTGGTGATCCCCACCGTGGCGATCTCCCCCCAGCGGGAGGCGACCGCGCTCCACATGCTGGCCGCGGCGACCGGCATGGTCTTGGTATTCTCCCCCGTGAGGATCAACGCGAAGAGGAACTCGTTCCAGGAGAAGATGAAGGTGAAGATCATCGCGGTGAAGAGCCCGGGCAGCGAGAGGGGGAAGACCACCCGCAAAAAGGAGGAGAAGGGCCCGCAGCCGTCGAGCTTGGCCGCCTCGTGCAGCTCGGGGGGCACCTCGCGGAAGAAGCCCTGCAGCGTCCAGATCACGAAGGGCAGATTCATGGCGATATAGGAGATGATCAGCGAGAGGAGGTTGTCGAGCAGCCGCAGCTGCCGGAACATCAGATAAAACGGGATGGCCGCCGCGATGGGGGCATCATCCGTGTGCTGATGATCCAGAAGGAAAGGTCGCGCTTGCGCTTTTGGCTCATGCGCAGCCGCACCAGGCCATAGGCCCCGAAGGAGCCGGCGACGATGCAGATGAGGCACGCGCTCCCCGCGGCGATCAGGCTGTTGCGCAGGTATTTGAAATATCCGCCCTCCCCCAGGACCACCGAGTCGTTGCTCGCGCCCAGGATCACCGCCCCATAATTTTGCAGGCTGGCGCTCTGGGGGACGAGGCTGGGGGGATACGCGAATATCTCTGCCTTGCCCTTGAGAGAGGTGGCGAACATCCAGTATACCGGGAAGAGGAAGGCGCAGAGGATCAGCAGCAGGCTCAGGAAGACCAGGGCATGCAGCAGGCGTTTTTTAACCATGTTTTTGAATCCTTTCTCGGGAATTGGGGCCGCTCCTAGCTTTGCCGGAGGCCGCCAGGGCGCAAAAACCAGGGTGTGATATTGGAGGGATGAATCCTTCCAATATCACACTTCCCACTCGTCGGCGATCAGGTGGTTGAGCAGCTGGCAGACGGTGAGCACCACGAACAGGATCACCAGGCAGCTGGCGCTCGAGCGGCCCACCTCGAAGAAGGAGAACCCCTCCTTATAGGCGAAGTAGCTCACCGTTTCAGTCACGTTGCCCGGGCCCCCTTTTGTCAGCATGTAGACCACCTCGAAGAATTTGAAGGTGTCCATCACCCGCATGAGCAGCGCCACAGCGACCACCGGCCTTAGGGAGGGCAGGACGATCGAAAAGAAGCGCTGGCGGGAGTTGGCCCCATCCACCTGCGCGGCCTCGATCACGTCGCGCGGCATGCTCGTCAGCCCCGCCAGGAGGATCAGCATGACGAACGGCGTCCACTGCCAGACATCCACCAGGATCACCGCCGGCATGGCCAGGGTCTTGCTCGCCAGGAGGGCGGGGGGACTTTGGATCCCGATACACTGCAGCAGGTAGCGCACCACCCCGTAGTCCGAGTTGTACATCAGCAGCCACATCAGCGACGCCACGATCGGGGTGATCATGGTCGGGGCGATCATCAGCGAGCGGAAGAGCCTGGTGCCCGCCACGCTCTGGTGAAAGAGCAGGGCGATCAGAAAGCCCAGCAGGAATTCCAGGGTGACCGCCGAAGCCACCAGCAGCAGGGTGTTGAGCATGGCCCGCAGGAAGTTCTGGTCGGTGAGCACGCCCTGGAAGTTTTCGAGGCCTACGAACCGGCGGGGCTGCGAGCTTGCAAAATTCCAGTCGAAGAAGCTGTTATAGACGTTGAAGACCATCGGATAGATTGACATTAGAATCAGCAGGAGCAGCGACGGGGCGATCATCAGCTTCCACACCCGGTTTTCCGCCGCCATCAGCGAGCCCCGCTTTCCGGCACGTTTCATCGGTACGACCATTCCTTTCTGCCAAGGGCCGCGCGCCGGGAGGGCGCGCGGCCCCGGGTTCTAGCCCGCGACGGGGTAGCCGTTTTGTTTCATCAGTTCGTTGATCTTGCTTGCCGCGTCGCCGAGCGCGGCCTCGACCTCCTTCTCGCCCGAAACGGCGAGATTGAGCTCCAGCCCCAAAATCTCCTCGATCTGGGTCCACTCGGGCAGCCGGGAGCGGTAGTCCACCCCGTCGGCGAGGCCCTGCGTCTCGGCGTCGTAGATGATCTTGAAGTAGGGATACTTCTCGACCAGCTCCGGGTCGGTCACGGTCGAAATGCGCATCGGCACGCCCGGGGTGCCGGGGACGTCCACCCATTTCTTGTCCGTCTCGGGGCTGGTCATCCACTTCATGAAGGTCCAGCTCTCCTCGACGTTCCTGGAGTCCTTGTTGATGGCGATCGAGAAGCCGGCGAAGGGCAGGCTGGGCTGCGAATCCGCGTCGAGGCGGGGGAGGGTGGTATAGCCCACCTTGCCCGCGACGGTGGTGTCCTCGGCGGTCTCGAACTGCGGGGAATTGGCGTTGAAGACGGCGGTCATCCCGGCGTTCCCGTGCATGAAGGCGTTCCAGCGGTCGGCGTTTTCATACTGCAGCACGCCGTCCGGCAGGTAGGGGACCAGGTCTTTAAGCATTTGGGTGGTCAGCACCCCGATCTCGCCGTCGATGTCGGTGGTGTAGTCGTTCGGCATGTCGCGGAACATCTTTCCGCCGAAGCCGTTGTAATAGGCGCACCAGTCGTGCACCACCGAGGCCCCGCGCTTGAGGGCGATGGCCAGGCCGTAGAAATTATTCTGCGGGTCGTAGAGGCTCTGGATGGCGTTTACGAACTCGTCCTTGGTTTCGGGGACGGCGAGGCCCTTCTGTGCGAACACGTCGGTGCGGTAGTGGATGTACATATAATAGGGGGCCAGCGGCAGGGCGATCACCCGCCCGTCCCAGGTGGCGAGCCCCTCCCAGGCGCCGGGGAGGAAGTCGTCGACCTGCAGCTCCTCCTTATCCCGCTCCACCAGGTTGGTCAGGTCGTAGAGGTGTCCTCCTTCGGCGAACTCGCCGGTCCAGGGGATGTCGATCGACACCATGTCGTAGGAGCCGGTGTCGCCGGCCAGCTCCAGGATCGCCTTGCCGTGCAGGTCGAGATAGGGCACCGAATCGACGACCACCTTGATCCCGGTCTGCTCCTCGAACTCGGGCAGCACCGCCTTCATCGCCCCGACGTAGGGGTCGCCGACGGTGAGGAATTTGATGGTCTTGCTACCGGGCGCGGAATTTTCGGAACCGGCTTCGCCGGCGTCCGGGGCGGGTGCGCTCCCGGAGGGGGGAGCCTCGCTCCCGGCGCTTTGGGATGTGCCGGCGCAGCCGCCGAACAGTGCGGTGGCGAGGCTGACGGCCAGCAATGTGCAGATCAGTTTTTTCACGGTTCTAACCTCCATTTCTGTCCTTGCGGCAGAGGGAAGCACCGAAAAGAGAGAATGGCCTAGAGACTCTTGAGCTCGATAACGAATTTGTAGGTGTCCCCGCGGTAGAACGAGCGCACATACTCCACCGGCACGCCCTGCCGGTCATAGGTGACCCGTTCCATCAGCAGCCCCTGGGCGTTTTCGGGCACCTGCAGCAGCTGGGCGTGCCGCCCGCAGAGCAGGGTGGTCTCGATGGTCTCGATCGCCCGGCACAGCTCGATGTGCAGCTCGTCGCGCAGGTAACGATAGAGGGAGAAGTTGTCGCTCCCCCCGGTGTCGATCCGCTTGATCCGCGCGCCGTCCAGGCAGCTGTCCTCGAAGGCGATCGGCTTGGCGTCGGCGTAGCGCAGGCGGCACAGCCGCAGCACCGGCGCGCCGATCGAAAGGGAGAGCTTGCCCGCCGTCTGGCTGTCCGCGCGCAGGTTTTCGATCGCCAGGATCTTCGACCCCGGCGCGCGGCCGGTGCGCTTCATGTCCTCCGAGAAGGAGGTCAGCGCCGCGAGATTCTGCTCGATCTTGCCCGAGGAGACGAAGGTCCCCTTGCCCTGGAGCTTGTAGAGGTACCCCTCGTTTTGCAGCTCGCCGATCGCCTGCCGCGCGGTCATCCGGCTGATGCCGTACTGCATGCACAGCTCCCGTTCGGAGGGGATCAGCTGCCCGGGGCGGTATTCGCCCTGCAAAATCCGTTCCTTGATCAGCTCCTTGAGCTGCAGATAGATGGGAATCCGGCTCTCCTTGTCAACTGCCACCATGATCGCTCCTGTTCTGTCTGGTCCATCCGGTATGGATGTCCGTACCACTTGTTTTTAGATTTACCTTATAGCAGATTCCCATGGTTGTCAAATATTCTCTCTTCTTCCAGTGTTTTCCGCCTGCGGCGGGTTGGTTTCGGTGTGACTATTGTCCATACCAGCAGTATTAATTGTCTAGACCAGTTGGTCTAAGAAAAAAGCCGCCGGCAGGGGCTCACACCATTTCGTAGCAAATCTGGTCGCGGTAGGTCTCGTAGACCTTGCGGTTGTACTCGCCGCCGCGGTCCACATTGGCGCTGGAGTAGACGGGGGGCAGCAGGCCCTCCTTGTCATAGGCTGCGGCCACCCTAGCCGCGATGGCGTTGACAATGGCGGCGCCCAGCACGGTGGATCCGGGCGCGACCCCGACGCCGGAATGGGGGAGGCTCAGCAGCGCGTCCCCGAAGGGGCACAGATCGTCGATCACCAGATCGCACACCTCGAAGAGCCGTTTGCCCGAGGGGTGCCGCGAGGCCGATTCCTTAGAGTACTGCAGGCTGGTGATCCCGATGACCGATACCCCCAGCTCCCTGGCCGCGAGGGCGAGCTCCACCGGGACATGGTTGCGCCCCGACACCGAGTGGATAAAGAGCAAATCCCCCTCCCGCAGCCCGGCCTGGCGCGCGATGATCGGCCCGTAGCCGCCGGTGCGCTCCAGCTCGGAGGTGATGGTGATGGGGGTGCTGTCCACCGTGAGCCCCGGCGCAAAGATCGGGTTGAAAACGGCGAGGCCCCCGGTTCGGTAGTAGGCCTCCTGGGTGAGGATCCCCGCGTGGGTACAGCCGAAGAAATAGACCCGGCCGCCGCAGCGCAGGGTGGTGCAAACCCGGTTTGCCGCTTCGTCGATGTCGGGCAGCGCCTCCCGGCGCAGCCGTCCGATCAGCTCCTGCACCCGGTCGAGGTATTCTTCCGACTCGTTCTTCATACGTCCCTCCTTTCCGTGGTGCCTCCATTATAGCCGCCCGCCCCGCCGGTTTCAATTTCCGGAATCCCCAAAGATTCGACTCTGTAATTGGATATATTATCTAAATATAATTCGTATAATTTTTATAATATGTACAAAATATCCCATACTGGTCTAGACCACAAAAATACCGAAAAGGCTATTTCCGGCCCCATAGGATAGGATGAGCAGGACCAGGTGGTCTAGCCGGACGGTGGACAGGAATGAAACCGCGGCGCGACAAGGGAAATGGCTTTACAGGATAAAAAATATATACATTATAGAAAGGAGGAGATATTTTCCAGAAGGCAATGGCCGGTTTCAGCCTGGCGTGTTATAATATGTAAAAGACCATGCGGGCCGCCCGACGGGGCGGCAGGGAGGAGGACAGCATGAAAATTGGGATACTGGGCGCGGGGGAGATCGCGCACGAGATGGCAAAGACGGTGGCCGGGATGGAGGACTGCGAGGTGCTGGCGGTGGGCGCGCGGGAGCTCCTGCGCGCCGAGGGCTTCGCAAAGGAGTACGGGATCCCGCGCGCCTACGGCTCATACGGGGAGCTGGTGGAGGATAAGGAGGTGGAGCTGATCTACATCGCCACCCCGCATTCCCACCACTACCAGCACGCCAAGCTGGCGCTGGAGGCGGGGAGGCATGTGCTCTGCGAGAAGGCCTTCACCGCCAACGCATCCCAGGCGCGGGAGCTCTTCGCGCTGGCCGAAGCGCGCGGCCTCTTTCTGGGCGAGGCGATGTGGACCCGCTTCCTGCCGATGAAGGCGAAGCTGCAGCAGCTCCTTCACGATGGCGCGATCGGGCAGGTGCGCTCGCTGAGCGCGAGCATCGGCTATGCCATCAGCGATATCCCCCGCCTGCGCGAGCCGGCGCTCGCCGGGGGCGCGCTGCTGGACATCGGGGTCTATGTGCTCAACTTCGCCGCCATCGCGCTGGGGGAGGAGATCGAAAAGGTCGAGTCGAGCTGCCAGCTTTACGGGACCGGGGTGGATGCCTGCGAGAGTATAACCCTGACCTTCAGAGGCGGCCGGATGGCGGTGCTGCACGCCAACATGACCGCCCTGTCCGACCGGGGCGGGGTGATCTGCGGCAGCGAAGGGTATATCCGGGTGGGGGACGTGGAAACCTGCGCCCCACTGGAGGTTTATGACGGGGAGCGCCGCCTTGTCGCCCGCCACGAGGCGCCGCCCTGCCACAGCGGTTACCAGTACGAGGTGGCCGCGGCGGCCAAGGCGGTCCGGGAGGGCAGGGGAGAGTGCCCCGAAATGCCCCACGCCGAAACGCTGCGGATCCTGGAGCTCTGCGACCGGCTGCGGGACGCTTGGGGCGTGCGGTACCCTTTTGAGTAAATTGACCAAATATTTTGTAAAACCAGGGGACGGGCCCGCGAAAAATCGGGCCCGTCCCTTTACTCATTTAAAGGGATTCTAATGCGGTCCAGCGGGAATTGGCGGCTGGAAAATGAAGGGAGTGGTTTGTTAATGTTGCCTAATTAACAAAAATTTTTTCTACTCTTTTTGGACGAATGGGTTGCAAATTGAAATGGATATGTTATAATAGCGTCATACCGCAAATAAAATTTATGAATTGTTCACAGCGCGTTTTTAAATTCCGCCATTTATTCATAATTCCAGATTTCTGAAAACAGGGTGCGGCGCACCGCTCTGGAGGCAGGGCGCAGATTGTGCAAATGCACCAAATTTGGAAAATGGCGGTGGAACGCCGCCAGCCCCGCCACTGGGGTTGAGAAAAGAAGATGTGGACGACCCGGCGGCTGGTACGCCGGTAGTTATAAATCCGTCAACAAAGAAAACTGGAGGTAGGCAAATGAAGAGTCTCAAAAAAATCCTGGCAATCGTCCTGGCAACTTGCATGAGTGCGGGAATCTTCGCCGGCTGCGGCGGTAGCGGCGGCGGCGAGGCAGCTCCCTCCGAGAGCTCCGGCGGCGAGGCCACCCCGGCGTCCTCCGAGGCGGCGCCCCCTGCGAGCGGCGATTCCGGCGAGTCCTTCGAGCTCAAGCTGTTCCACAAGTGGCCTGAGATCGGCAAGGGCCGCGACTACTTCGAGGCTGCCGTCGCAGCATACGAGGAAGCGAATCCGAACGTTAAGGTCACCATCGAGTGCGTTTCCGATGAAGAAGCCAAATCCAAGCTGCGCGTCATGATGGGCGCCGACTCCCAGCCGGACGTTTACTTCTCCTGGTGCGGTGAGTTCTGCTACAAGTTCGCCCGTGCGGGCAACGCCTGGGATATGACCGAGTACTTAAACAACGATCCCGAGTGGAAAGATTCGATCATGCCCTCCACCCTCAACAGCTACACCATGGACGGCAAGGTCTACGGTATCCCGTTCCGCCTTATCGGCAAGCTGTTCGTCTACAACAAGCAGATCTTCGCGGACAACGGCATCACCGAAGCCCCGAAGACCTGGGATGAGCTGATGGCCACCTGCGAGAAGCTCAAGGGCGCCGGCGTCACCCCGATCGCGTTCGGTAACCTGCAGCCCTGGCCGGCCTGCCACTACATCACCGGCTTCAACGTGGCCTGCGTACCGAGCGACGTGCGCATGACCGACTACAACTATGAGACCGGCGAGTTCACCGATCCCGGTTACATCACCGCGCTCAATTACCTCAAGGAATTCAACGACAAGGGTTACTTCAACAACGGCGTGAACTCCATGATCCACGACGTCGCCTCCGAGAACTTCAAGGCCGGCAAGGCTGCGATGTTCTACTGCGAGACCGGCGAGTTCGGCGGCCTGGTCGACCAGGGCCTCGAGATCGGCGTCTTCCCGATGCCCGACGTTGAGGGCAACGGCGACAAGGGTTACATCGTCGGCGCTCCGGACGGCTTCATGATCTCCACCAAGTCTGCTCACCCCGAGGCTGGCATGGAGCTGCTCAAGCTCTTCACCTCCAACGAGTGGCAGTCCAAGATGGTTGAGGAGCTCTACTACCCGTCCCCGATTATCGGCGTGCACAACGAGCAGAACACCATTCCTTCCCTGCTGGAAGCGATGAACTACATTGAGAATGCCAAGGGCCTGGCCAACTGGCTGGACACCGACGTTCACACCAAGGTTTCCGATGCGTATCTGCCCGCCATGCAGGAGATGCTCAACGGCACCCTGACCCCCGAGCAGGTTATGGAGAAGGTGCAGGAGGCTGCCCAGATCGTTAAGACCGAGGAAGCGCAATAATTCTGCATTTGTTCCCGTAATGGATTGACACCGATAGGAGAGAGGGAGCGGGGAAGACTCCCCGCTCCCTTCTTTCGCTATCGAGAATCGGAGGAATCTGCTTATGAAAGTTTACCGGGATAAAAGGATCATCATCCTCTACCTGTTTCCGGCAATTGCGTTGATGGCCCTTTTCGTCTATTACCCGCTGGTACAGTCGATCGTTTTCAGTCTGTTTAAGTGGGCCTCGTTCTCTCCGGAAAAACAGTGGGTCGGGTTTTATAACTATCATCTTATCGTCTCCGACACCGCTACGTTCTTTACCATTCTGAGAAACAACTTCTTCTACGCAGTGGTTTCCACCATCTTCCAGGCCGGGTTGGGGCTCGTCTTCGCCGCCTGCCTGGAGGAAAAATTCATGCGGGGTACCCAGCCGTTCTTTCGGACCGTGCTCTTTATCCCGTCCCTGATCGCGATGACCGTTATCGCCATGCTCTGGCAGTTCATGTACGACCCCAACATCGGCATGATCAACCAGGCGATCCAGGCGCTCGGCTTCAAGGACTTTAACGCCCAATGGCTGGGTGACAGCAACCTGTCGATCTGGTGCTGCATTATCGTCTCCCAGTGGCAGTACATCGGCTATTGCATGATGCTCGACCTGGTCGGCATCCAGAAGATCGACGGCGAGCTCTTCGAGGCCGCCACCATCGACGGCGCGACCCGCCCGCAGGTCTTCCGCTACATAACCCTTCCGCTGATGAAGGAATCCATCCTGGTTACCACCGTCGTCACCATCCTCGGCTCGGTCAAGGTGTTCACCGAGGTGTACGTCATGACCGCCGGCGGACCCGGACGTTCGAGCGAGGTGCTGGCCACCGCCATGTACCGCGCGGCCTTCAAGAACGATGAAATGGGCGTGGCCTGCGCCTACGCCATCATGATTTTCGTCCTGACATTCATCTGTGCGGCGCTGCAGCTCAAGCTGTCGCATACCGGCGAAGAATAAGGAGGGGTGAAGAGAATGTTTGCGAAAAAAATCGGCTCCAACGCTTGGAAAGTCTTTATCTTCCTGCTCTTTGCCGTCTACGCGTTTGCGATTATCTACCCGTTAAGCTGGATGATCATTTCCTCGCTCAAGACCAATACCGAGTTTTTCACCTCCCCGTGGGGGCTGCCGGCCCAGCCGCAGTGGCACCACTACTATGAGGCGGTCAAGTACGGCGTCGCCGCCTACTTCTTCAACAGCGTGTTCATCACGCTGGCCTCGGTGCTCTTCTCGGTGCTGTTCTCGTCGATGGCTTCCTATATCATCACCCGGTTTGATTTCAAACTGAAGAACGCCGCCTTCCTCTTTATCCTCGGCGGCCTGATGATCTCGCCCGAGGTCACGCTCGTCTCGCTCTTCAAGCTCGAGCAGTCGCTGCATGTCTACAACACCCACTGGGCGCTGATCATCCCCTATACGGTATTCCGTATCCCGTTCACGACCTTCCTGATCCGCTCGTACATGCTCTCGCTGCCCAAGGCGGTGGAGGAGTCGGCTTACATCGACGGGTGTTCCACCTTCAAGGTCTTTTCCCGGATCGTCATGCCGATCTGTAAGCCGATCATCGCCTCGGCCGCCCTGCTGACCGCCATGACCAGCTGGAACGAGTTCATGTTCGCCCTGGTCTTTGTCGAGAGCGAGAAGTACAAGACCATCCCGATCGGGCTGATGAACCTCAAAGGCCAGTTCGGAACCAACTACCCGAGACTGATGGCCGCGCTGGTCGTCTCCGCTTCGGTGATGATCATCCTGTTCCTGTGCTTCCAGAAGCAATTCGTGCGCGGCCTTACCGCCGGAAGCGTCAAGGGCTGATTTGACACCCATTCCAATTCTGATAAAAAGGGGAGCCCCCGGCAACACTTGCCGGGGGCTCCCCTTTGATTGGCATTGGTATCTTGTGAGGTTGGCGGCGTTCGCCGCCGAGGGGAAACCCCTTGATAGGGTTTCCCCTCGCAAAAACCTCCCACTGGGAGCTTTTTGTTCCCCTTCCTGATCCGAGGGGGGATTTCGTCAAGGCAAGTGTCAGCAGTCCGGAAAGGCCGCGGGCGCTGTCCGCACCCGCCAGAAGGACATGTCGCCATCGGCACCTTGGACCCTTGAGAATCCCATTTTGGATTGCCGTCTGCTATAACAGAGGCCCCCGGCGTCTGCCGGGGGCCTCTCGATTCTTTGCGAGTATCTGGAAAGTAAGAATACTTTACAGCTTTAAAAGCGTTTAAACAAGCGGGTCGATCTCGAGCAGGGCGTTGATATAGACCTTGATGTTCAGCAGCAGATGGGCGATGTCCCCATACTCGTCCGCCTGATGGGCGCCGCCCTTTTCCATGCCGAACAGGCGCACCCGCCCGGGCACCGTGGCGCCGTAGGACACCGCATTGGGCAGGCTGCGCGCATAGGTGCCGCCGTCGAGCACCAGCGGCGGGATATCCGGCTGGCCGAGCTGCTCGCGGGCGACCTCGATCAGCTTCTGGATGACCGGGTTATCCAGCGGGATGTAGAGCGCCGGATCGTTGTGCAGCTTTACGATCTCGAAGCCCGCCTTCTCGAAGTATACCGGGATTTGCTTCATCAGGAACTCCTGGTCCATCTTGACCGGGTAGCGGATGTCCGGCTGCAGGATGATCCGATCCCCCTCCTTGCGCAGCATCGAGAGCACGAAGGTCAGCTTGCCGGACACGTCGTCCTCGGCCTCGATTCCCAGCGGCACCCCGTCGTAATCCCCGGTGAGCACCGAGATGACCTCCAGCGCGTCGCGGGTCCTGCCGCCGACGAGCCCGGAGCCCAGCAGCGCCTTGACGAGCACGTCGTTGGCGTTGATCGCCCCGTGCGGGCGGGCGCAGTGGTGGGAGGTGCCGGTGGCGTTCACACGCACCCCGCGCGCGTCGGCCTCGACGCTGATCCGCTCGAAGCCGCCGAGCTTCTCTTTTGCCTCCTCGAGGGACACCCCGCCGAGGACGGCGTAGGCCTTGTCCGGGACCGAGTTGACCACGTCGCCGCCCCAGATGTCCACGAGCTCCTCCCCGACCGGGTAGGAGGCGAACTTGCTGCGCACCATGCCCTTTTCGGCGTAGCCGACCGGGTACTTCGCGTCGGGCACCAGGCACCACTTGGGGGCCTTCTCCCGCGCGAGGAAGGCGGGCATGTCGATCGAGCCGGTCTCCTCGCTCATGCCGAAGACGATCATCACGTTGTTTTTGAGCTTGATCCCATGCTCTTTGAGAAAGCGCATGGCGTAAAGGGCCATCACGCCGGGGGCCTTGTTGTCGGCGGTACCCCGCCCGAAGATGTACTTTCCGTCCTCGGAAATATGCGGCTCGAACGGCTCGCAGGTCCACCCGTCGCCTTCGGGCACGATATCCATATGCGGCACGATGGCGATCGCATCGTCCTGCGGGTTTTCGCCATAGGTCGCGCTGCCCGCGTAGTTTTCATAGTTTTTGGTCCGAAACCCGTATTCCCCGGCCATTTTGAGAGCTTCCATCAGCACCTGGTAGCACCCTTCGCCGTAGGGTTTGTCACCCGGTACGAACTCGTCCTTGGCCTCGGATACGCTGCGGATCCTGCACAGCTTGCTCACGTCGCGCAGGAATTCCTCCCGGATGGTGGGGATCCACCGGTCGAGCTGCTCCCCCAGCTTTTGCTTTTCGCTTGCGGTCAATCGAAACGCCTCCTGTTGATGATTTCCTGTTGGGTTCTCAGGGTCAAATCCCAAGACTACTTTATTGTACACCACCGGCGGGAGAAAGAAAAGACTCATTTTCCGTACCAGGGTATCAAAATAGTCTGGCCGCGGTTGACAGCGCCGGGGCCAGCGCTTACAATAAGGCAAAGGGGAGGGGATAGGATGAAGATGCCGCAAAAAGGGATCGAACCATCCATGTTCGCCCCGTGTGGGATGAACTGTATGGTTTGCTACAGGCATTGCTGTCACCCCAGGCCCTGCGCGGGCTGTCAGGGCGGGGAGGATGGGAAGCCCATCCACTGCCGCAGCTGCAAAATTAAGGAGTGCGCGCGGGAGCGGGGCATATCCTACTGCTTTGCATGTGGCGGCTATCCCTGCGAGCGGGTCAAAAACCTCGAGAAGAGCTACCGGACCCGGTACGGTACCAGCCTGATGGAAAACGGACGCCTTGTCAAGGAAGAGGGGCTGTCCGTCTTCCTGCGGCGGCAGGAGGAACAGTATACCTGCCCGGACTGCGGCGGGGTGATTTCCCTTCACGACCGGGAATGCAGCGAGTGCCAACGGAAGATAACCGCGCAAGCGCAAAGGGGAGGGGCAGATGAAAAAAATGAATTGGCATAGACTTTTGTATATCGCCGGCTTTTTGCTGGTGGCCGGCTTTGTCATTTTGACAGGGGTGGATTTTTTGCAGTATGACGAGCTGGCGTATTCCGCTCCGTTTTCGGCTTTCGTTCTGGTGAGGGCGGTCGAGTTTCTGCCCTTGGCGGCGCTCGCTTTCATTCTGGCCGCCATCCTAAAAAAACGAAACCGCTGATCCGCGGCCCTGCCCGCGCAGCAGAAAATCCCCGGCCCGCGGCTGACTGCCGCGGGTCGGGGGTGTTTATGTTTATAAAACGGTATGGACCTAAAACTTTAGCGGCTGCACGCCGGAACGGGTCACCCCTCCAGGTCTACGGATATCAGGGCATCGTCTTCTACATTCGCTGTGATCCAGTGGCCGGCAAAGGAGTCGTGCTCATCTGTAAAGGCGAGTTCCAGCCTGAAGTGAGCCTCCCCCGCCTCGTCCGGGGAGGTCTTTACGATGAGGGAGGTGATCTGCAGCCCGGCGGCAAACTCCTCCAGGGACAGAGGAGGCAGCTCCGGTTCCGAGTCCTCCCGCCAGGCCTGGCAGGTTGGGTACAGCTCCTGGGCCGCCCGGCGCTGCCAGGCTTCCTCACCCTCCCACTCCAGCCTATCCAGGCGCTTGGCCAGGGCATTTAGGTGCTGCTGTATAGCCTCCTTGTGGGGACAGGGTATGCTGGTTTTTTTCCGCCCCTCTTTCCGCACGGCCTGAATGGCCATCTCCATATACTCGACTTTTTCCTCCGGACCCACCAGAGGGTCCTCCCACAGCTCCTCCATCAGCTTGAGCCGCTCCTGGAGAGGTTTGCCGGAGTATTCAGCCTCTATCGTTTTATCGATGTAGGCGTCATACTCCTCCGGCGTCATTTTCCGGGGAAGGTTCCACAGGCGGTTTCCTCCCTCGACCATCTCGTCGGTGAGCCGGTCTAAGCTGAGAATCATCTCCGCCAGGCCGGGGCCTATATCAATCTGCTGCTGTTTTGCAGTTTCCGCTACCGTCTGCGCCACCCCCAGCAGTTTGCACAACCCCTCGCAGAGCTTGGTGTCATGCCGCAGCAGCTCTTCGGGAAGTTTTGCGTTTGCAAACAGCTCCTTCATGCCGCCCAGGATCGATGCTGCTTTCCGGCACTTGTCCGCTGGCTCCAAACTTTCATCCATCCAAATCTGAAACGCCTCAGCCATAGGAAGGATCAACCTGTCGTTGCCAAAAAACGCGATGCCCCGTTCCTCCAGCGCCCGGTCCGGCGGCGGAGGGAATGTGGCCCGCAGCGCCGCCAGCTTTGCCTCCACCCGCTCGATGTACGCCTGCTTCTCAGGGTCCCGCAGATGCCGGGAACTCCGCGGTTTGTGCTCCGGCTTGTGGGGCTGGGCCAGCAGGTCTATGGGCGCCTCAAAGGGCTGCACCTCCAGGTAGAAATCGATCTTTTTGCCCCACAGCGTCCCCTTGGCGCCGTCCTCGGCGGTGGCGTAGCCATAGAGCCACTCTTGATGTGCTTCGGGCCAAAAAGCGGTATGCTCCTTCAGGGTGACGGCCTTTTGCCCTGCCAACCCTTCCGGCACCAGAAAGCGCCATTTTTTTGTGTCGTCCATGTTCTGTGTCGCTCCTTTTTGGTGTCTCATTTCCTTGTCATTTCCCTTCGATCGCGTCGATCGCGTCGAGCACGGCGGCGCGCAGGCCGCCCCGTTCCAGGGCCGCCACCCCCTTGATGGTGGTACCGCCCGGCGAGCAGACGGCATCCTTCATCGCGCCGGGATGCGCGCCGCTTTGCAGCTGTAAAGCGCCGGTGCCCACAATCATCTGGCTGGCGAGCCGGTAGGAGAGAGCGCGCGGCAGGCCGTGCTTGACCCCCGCGTCGGCCAGCGCCTCGAGGAACATGCTGGCAAAGGCCGGGCCGCAGCCGCTGACCGTCCCGGCCACGCCCAGCTGCGAAGTCTCCACCGGCTGCACCAGGCCGACCTGGGAGAATATCCGCTCGAAGTGCCGGTAATCCTCCCCGCTCAGCGAATGCCGGCGCTCGCAGACGATGATCCCCTCGCCCACCGAGACCGGGGTGTTGGGGATGGTGCTCAAATGCCGCGTGCCGGGCAGCAGCACCTCCTCATACCGCTCGAACGGGTAGCCTGCCGCCACCGAGACGACGGCGCGCTCGTGCAGCACCTCGCGGATCGGGGAGAGCACCTCGGCCACCAGATGGGGCTTGACGGCGATAATCACCATGTCAGTCTCCTGTGCGACCTCCTGCGCGTCGCGGCAGGGGTTGATCCCCCTCTGCGCGCAGTTTTGACGCAGCTTTTCATAATCCTTCGCGCAGGCGTAAAGGTCCTGCGGCGCGACCGCCTTTTTCAGCAGCAGCCCGTCGGCCAGCGCCTGCGCCATGTTGCCAAAGCCGATAAACCCGATTTTGTAGTTTTCCATTTATATCCCCGTTCCTTTCTTTGTCGAGGCTGGCCGTCTAATTGCCCGCCCTACGGACATGGGCATTTTTATTTTCCGTCCCAGCCGCTGTGGGCGAGATCCACCCGCCCGTCCGGCAGAAAGCGGACCCCCTCGCCCTCGAGCGCCTGGCGCTGCAGGTCGGGGGAGCCGAAGGCGTCGCCGGGGCAGAGCGATCCGTCGCGGTAGACCACCCGGTGGCAGGGCAGGCCCTCCCGCTCGGGCACGGCGGCCATCAGCGCACCCACGATCCGGCTCGCGCGCGGCGAGCCCGCCATCAGCGCGATCTGCCCGTAGGTAGCCACCTTTCCTGCCGGGATGCGGCGCACCGCGCCGTAGACCATCTGTGTAAAGGGAGACACCGTATCCTTCCTTTCTTTAGGCCACTTTGCCTTGCCGCATGGGGCCCGCATCGGTGCGGACAAACTTGTATGGCTTACTGATTATTATAGTGCGTGAGGGGAAAATCTGCAAGCGGTTGCGGCACTTCGCACAAGGTGGTATGATCGGGGGGAAGAAAGGAAGGGGATTTCCCATGATCTATACCGTCACCCTCAACCCGTCGCTGGACTACCGGATGGACTTCGGCCATCTGAGGCTGGGGGAGCTTTGCCGCGCCACGGGCACAGCGCTCACCTTTGGAGGGAAGGGGATCAATGTTTCGGTGGTGCTGCGGCGTCTCGGGGTCGAGAGCCGCGCGCTCGGCTTCCTGGGCGGCTTTTGCGGGAAAGAAATTGCCGCGCAGCTACAGGCAGAGGGCTGCCACAGCGACTTTCTGTGGCTGGATGGCCAGAACAGCCGGATCAACGTCAAGCTCCTGGGGACAGAGGAGACCGAGCTGGGCGCCCCCGGCCCGGTGCTGGGAGAGCGGGACCTCGGGCGGCTGCACCAAAAGCTCTGCTCCCTGCTGCGGGAGGGGGATGCCCTGGTGCTCAGCGGCAGTGCGCCGAGAGGCGTGCCGCCGGACGTTTACGGGGAAATCCTGCGCCGCCTTGCCGGGCGGGGGATCGCGGCGGTGGTGGATGCCGGCCGGGACCTGCTCCTGCCGGCATTGGAGCACCGCCCGCTGCTGATCAAGCCGAACCTTTGCGAGCTGGGTGAAATCTTTGGAGCGCCGCCGGAAGGCCTGCCGCAGCTGCTCGGCTATGCCCGCCAGCTGCACCGGCGCGGCGCGCAGAATGTGCTGGTTTCATTGGGAGCGCAGGGTGCACTGCTGCTGCCGAGGCAAGGGAATCCCCTTTACGCTGCTGCGCCGCCCGGGAAGGCAGGGGGGACCACCGGGGCCGGTGATTCGATGGTGGCGGGCTTCCTCGCGGGGCTGCCGCAGGGGATGCGCCATGCGCTGGCGCTGGGGGTCGCCGCCGGCAGCGCGACCGCCTTTGGCGAAGGCCTTGCCGGGCCGGCGCAGATTGCGGCGCTGCTTGCTAAGGTCACGGTGCGGGAACTGGACGGGGAAGCATAGGCATATAAATTCTGCATGAGCGCAATGTTGCGCTCATGCAGAATTTTTTTATTGCTTTGCTTACGCCCGGCGGCGGGGAGATCCAAGGCTTGGAAGGAATGAAACACTCCGAGGTTGCCTGCAGATTATTTCGCTAAAGGAAACTTTAGCGAAATAGAGGGAAACAAAAACAGCCTGTCACGCAGACAGGCAAGGCCGCGAAATCCGGCCCCCGGCCGAGGGAGCACGCGGCCGGACCGCGCGGCAGCGCTCGGGAAACGGCACGGCCGCAAAGAATGACGGCGCCGGGACAGGGCGCAATTGTGCCGCTCAGCGCTCGATCTCCCGGTACTGCACGACCTGGTCGCGGCCGCGGCGCTTGGCTTCGTAGAGCGCCAGGTCCGCCTTCTGGTAGAGCAGGCGGAAATTGAGCCCATCCTGTGGGAAGCGCGCCACCCCGAAGCTGCCGCTGAGCCGGTACTGCCGGCTGGGCTGCATAAGGCTCACGCGCAGCGCGTCCAGCCGCAGATGCACATCCTCGTCGCTCAACACGTCGCGCAGGAAGATGAGGAACTCGTCCCCGCCCAGCCGCCCGCACAGGTCGCCCCCATGCAGACCGGCCTGCAGGCCCCTGGCCACCTCGATGAGCGCCTGGTCGCCCGCCTGATGGCCCTGCGTGTCGTTGAGCTCCTTGAAATGGTCGATGTCCAGGATTACAAAGGCGTGTTGCCCCTCCCCGTCCCGGCGCAGCAGCGGGGACAGGTGGCTGATCAGCGCACGGCGGTTATAGATCCCGGTCAGCGGGTCGCTCTGGCTGAGCTGCTTCATCTGGAGCTGGCGCCGCTTCTCCTCGTCTATGCTCTTGATCAGCACAAAGGCGCGCACCGCGTCCGAAAACGGGTCGTCGATCATCTGGATTTCGAGCAGGGCCCAACGCACCAGCCCCCGCTCGTCGTAACGCCGGTGCTCGCAGCAGAGCTCGTGGACGCCCTCCCTGTGCTTGCGCAGCAGGGCCTTGCGGTCCAGCGCCTGCTCATACTTGCGGCGGTCTTCGGGATGTACGAAGTGCTCGGCCGCGTAATCGGTGATCTGGGAGAACGAGGCGCGCAGCGCCTCCGGGATCTGGGTGGCAACCTGCCCCTCGAGCCGGCCGCAGATGTCGTCGGTGAGGTTGAACTCATAATAGGAGATGCAATCCTTCACCTTCTCCTCATAGGTCTGCCGCCAGCGCCGGTAGGCGACCTCCTTCTCGTGCAGGTCGGTGCAGTCGTAGTAGGAAAGGATCGCGCTGGCCGGCTCCCCCTTGTCGTCACAGACCAGGGTATAATCCACATGGTACCAGCAAAAACAGCCCTTTTCACTGTTCCACATGCGGAAGGTGCCGCTGCCCTTGTCCTGTCCGGCGTGCATCTGGTCGGCGAAGCGGCGGCAGTCGGCCGCGCATTCGGGCGCCACCGCGCCGCAGGCGGCGAAATGGTTGAAGGCGTCGGGCACCACCGGCCCGGTGCCGAGCATGCGCGCCGCGCCCTCGGGAAGCGACAGGGTCCGGGAGCGGATGTCATAGCGGCAGATGATCTTGCCCGACTGCCCGATGGCAATGCGGTTCTCCTCCTCGCTGATGCGCAGCGCCTCCTCGGCCCGCTTGCGGTCGGTGATGTTGAAGACCGCGCCGAGCATGGTGCCCTCTTCGGGGTCGTAGACGGCGCGCACCAACACCCAGATTTGTTCCCGGGAGCGGGTGACGCAGCGGTTTTCCAGCTCGAAATGATACTGCCCGTGCGCGATATGGCCGCGCATCTCCTGCAATACCCGGCTGTATTCGTCGCCTTCGAGGATAAACCGGCAATTGTCGAAGCCCTCTTTGGCGGCGGCTTCGGCGGAGTATCCAAAGCAGCGGTAAAAATATTCGTTGCCGTAAAGCAGGCTCATGCGCTCGTCGAGCACCATCCGAAAAATCCCGCAGGGGATTTCTTCCGCCAGCGGCGCTTTCTGCCGCGCGGGCAGCACCGCCGCGGGGTATACGCTGTCGTCCATCTCTGATCTCCTTCTGTCAAGTAATTGCTCGCCTTGCCAAATAACCGTGGAAGGAAGCCGCCCACGGCGCCGCCCGCGCGGGACGGCCCCCATACCGGGCAGCGCCTCTAACTGTATTCGTTTTTGTATTCGTATAACGCATCTATATTTAGAATACACTATGTAATACGATTATTCAAGAGGTGAGATGAAATGGCGCAGTTCATACCCAAGCAGTATAAAAAGGATCCCATTACATTCCGCATTGAATTTGAAAAGCTGGAAAAAATTGACCGCCTGGCCGCCACCTACGATATGAGCCGGAGCGCATTCATCAACCAATGCATCGATTTTGCACTGGAAAACATGCCGAAAGGGCCGAAAAGGGATTGAGGTGGCAGGATGACATAAAGGGGACGGACGGCAGAAAGCCGCCCGTCCCTTTTTCCCGTTTAAAGCGAATAGTCGATGATCCACTGATCAAGGCTGTAAAAGTCGTCCTCGCCCAGCCCGTAGAGGCCCTCTTCGTCCCGGTACACCAGCACGCTCACCGTGCGTTCCTCGGTGTAGCCTATCTGCGGAATGTATGCGCGCACCGCCCCGATGATCCCGTTTGCAAGGTCGTCGTTTTGCTCCGGGCCGCCGCTTTGGGCGGCCAGCTCATTGATCTTTGCGTCGACCGCGCTGCCGCTGATCGAGAAGATGTCGATCGGGCTGATCGTCACCTCGACGCGGTACCCTTCGCCGGTCTTCTGGGCCTCCCCCACCGTGTACTTCGATTTTTGATAGATCTCCCGGTACATTGAAATGAGCTCGTCACGCACCGGCTGCGAAACGCTCTCTATTCCATAATACTGCAAAAAGACGTCCGCCTCAGCGTCCAGCCCCTGGAGGAATTCGTCCTTTGCCTGCTCGGCGGTGACGCCGGTCAGTTCGATGTAGTCGTCGTACCGTTCCAGATAGGTCGAGTCCAGGATCCCCTGCACGTAGCGGGAGGCGTCAAACTCCGTCGGGGCGCACCCGCCCAAGAGGCAAAGGGCCGCCAGAAGCCCAATGACCCGTTTGATCATTTTCATCGCTCCTGTCCGATATATTTTGAAAAGAAGGGCCGGAGATAATCATAGGCCTTGCGGCTGTGCACGATATAACTGCCGTGCGTCTCCCCCGGTAGGATGCGAAGGCTCCCCTTCGGGATGGACCTGGCGATCAGCTTGGTGTGGTCCTCCCCGTTGCCATGCAGCAGGACCACCGCCGGGCCCGCACCGCTGCGCTCGTAGTAGAGCTCGGCCAACGGTAACGATAGTATCACTCCCCCGCCCCCTTTATCAAACGTTTTCCAAGGCCATTCTACCACCCCCTGCGGGAAATGAGAAGGCCATACCGGAAAGAAAGGCCCTGTATCAAATTTCGATACAGGGCTTGTAACATTATTTTCGGAAGGTAACCAGTTTGAAAGATAAATCTTTCAAACCGTCAATTAATAATTCTCGCAGCGCAGCTCAAAGTAAGCCCTCGGATGGGCGCAGACCGGGCAGACCTCGGGCGCGCTGTCGCCGATGTGGATATGGCCGCAGTTGCGGCAGACCCAGACGACCTTCTCGTCCTTTTTGAAGACCTTGTCGGCCTTGACGTTCTCGAGCAGCTTGCGGTAGCGCTCCTCGTGGCTCTTCTCCACCTTGGCGACGCCTTCGAACTGGGCGGCGAGCTTCGTGAAGCCTTCCTCGCGGGCGACCTTGGCGAACTCGGCATACATCTCAGTCCACTCGTAATTTTCACCCTCGGCGGCGTCGAGGAGATTCTGCGGGGTCTCGGGAACCTTGTCGCCGTGCAGAGCCTTGAACCACAGCTCGGCATGCTCCTTCTCGTTGGCGGCGGTCTCCGCAAAGATGGCGGAAATCTGCTCATAGCCTTCCTTCTTCGCCTTGGAGGCGTAGTAGGTGTATTTGTTTCTCGCCTGGCTCTCGCCGGCAAACGCGGTCAACAGATTGGCTTCAGTCTTGGAACCTTTTAATTCCATGTTCAGTCTCTCCTTCATTATGTAATATATTGTGTGAACGTCCCTACCCTTTGGACGTTTGATCACCTTTTGTAAGTCTCCCCCCGCCGTGCCTGGCAGTCCGGGCAGAGCCCGGTGAAGACGATGTCATAGCCCTCCATCCGGTAGCCGCTGAGCTCACCGGCCCGCTCGGCGAGCCCGCTCTGGTACGGGAGGGGCGAATCCTCGAACCGTCCGCAGCCGCGGCAGAGCATGTGGTAATGCCGGTGGACCGAAAAGTCATACCGGTCGGCCCCGCCGGGCACGGCAATCTTCTTGCAGAGCCCCTGCTCGGCCAGGGAATTTAAGTTGCGGTAGACCGTGGCCAGGCTGATGTTTTCATAATCCTTTGCGACCTCGGCATAGACCTCCTCGGCCGTGGCGTGGGTGTGCAGGGTATTGAGGGCTTGCAGCACCATCTGGCGCTGAAGCGTGTTGCGTTTTGGCATGGCATTGGCCCTCTTTTTAAAATGCGCTCTTTTTCGATAAAATTTATTAATTGATAATTTCTATTAATAGAATACCACCGGCGGAAATCTTTGTCAAGGGAATTTTTGAAAATATTTTTGTCATCGGCGGCTGCACAAAGGGGACTTCCCGCAGCTTTCACCAAATTAACACCTTCTTCATTGAATGCATCCTTCCCCTATGCTATAATAACCGCATGGCGGTTATTATAGAGTTTAATGGCCCGCCTACGGCGTTGGCCAATGATAGCACTGCGTTTCACTTGTGCTATCATTACTTTGTTATAACTGCCCCGCGCTTTTGGCCCGGGGCGGGCGGCATAAAACGCCCTGGAATTCCCAGAATATAATAGGAAAGCTGACAGAGAAAGGAAGACCGCCCATGCCACAGGAACCAAGGCCCGAGGGCCAGCGCCTCTATATGGTCATCCCTTGCTACAACGAGGAGGAGGTCCTGCCCGAGACCGCCAAGCGGCTGCGGCAAAAATACGATACCCTGATCGCGGCCGGGCGGATCGCTAAGAATAGCCGGATTTTGCTGGTCAACGACGGCTCGAAGGACCGTACCTGGGAGATCATTGAGCGGCTGCATGGGAGCGACCCCGTCTTTTCCGGGATCAAGCTCTCCCGCAACCGCGGGCACCAGAACGCCCTGCTCGCCGGGCTGCTGACGGCCAAGGAGCACGCCGACCTCACCATCTCGATGGATGCCGACCTGCAGGACGACATCGGCGTGATCGACAAGTTCCTCGACGAATACTACCAGAACGGCTGCGACGTGGTCTATGGGGTGCGATCCTCCCGCAAGAAGGACACCTTCTTCAAGCGCGCCACCGCCGAGGGGTTCTATAAGTTTATGCGCCTGATGGGGGTGGACATCGTCTTTAACCACGCCGACTGCCGGCTGATGAGCCACCGGGCGGTCGAGGGGCTGGGGGAGTTCCGCGAGGTCAACCTCTTTTTGCGCGGGGTGGTGCCGCTGGTGGGCTACAAGAGCGCCGTCGCCACCTACGAGCGCAGCGAGCGCTTCGCGGGCGAATCGAAGTATCCACTCAAAAAGATGCTTTCCTTCGCCTTCGACGGGATCACCTCGTTTTCGATCAAGCCGATCCGGCTGATCACCACCCTGGGTGTGCTGATCTTCCTCTTCAGCTTCCTGATCCTTCTCTATGCGCTGATCCGCTGGGCCACCGGCAACACCGTGGAGGGCTGGACCTTTTTGATCTTCTCGATCTGGATGCTCGGCGGGATCCAGCTGCTCAGCCTCGGGGTGATCGGGGAATACGTCGGCAAGATCTACGCCGAGGCCAAGGCGCGACCGAAATACATCATCGAGACCTTTTTAAATGAAGATTAAAAAGGACACAGACAAGGTGGGTGCACATTGACGGTATATTATCTTCTCCTGCTGCTGATCGTCGGGCTGGGGCTTTGGATCGGCCGGGACGGCCAGGGCCGCGCAAAGCGCGCGCTCTATGTAGGGACCGTGACGCTGGCGCTGATCGCCGTGGCGTCGCTGCGCTACGGAATCGGGTTTGATTACCCAAACTACATCAAATACCTCTTTCCCCAGATCCGGGCGCTGCCTTGGGGGGAGCTTTTGTCCTCCCCGGCCGAGCCGGGCTTCACCATTCTGACCAAGGCGCTGATGGCGATCAGTGACACGCCGTTCTTCCTCTATACGGTCTACGCCGTGCTCACCATCGGGATCGTGGGGTATGTCGTCTACCGGCATTCGGCACTGCCCTGGCTGTCGATGTTCTGCTTCGTCACGCTGCAATACTTCGCCTCGTCGATGAACCTCATGCGCCAGACCCTGGCCGCCGCCATCTGCCTGCTGGCCATCCCCTATCTGCAAAAGCGCAGGCCCCTCCCCTACTTTCTCATTGTGCTGCTGGCGGCCTCCTTCCACAAGACGGCGCTGATCCTGGTCGCGGTCTACTTTTTGACCCTGCTGCCCTTAAACCGGTATACCGCCGCCGCATACGCCGGGGGCGGGCTGCTGATTTTTCTCTTCTCCGATTTCCTGATGGAGCTGGCGCTGCGCTTCACGAACAAGACTTACACCGCCGGTACCGTCTTTTACGAGGGGAGCTCGTTTTCCTACATCGTCATTTTGATCCTGCTGGCAGCCGGGGTGCTGCTGGCCGGGAAACGGCTGCTTATAAAGGATGAACGAAACGTCGTCTACCTCGACTATATGATCTACGGGATCTTCTTTTCCGCCCTGATCGTGCGCCACTCGATCGTCGAGCGGTTCGCCCTCTATTTCATGATGGCCCTGATCCTCACCGTGCCCATGATGGTCCTCTCCCTGCGCCCGGACGAAAACGCACCGGTTAAGAGCGACGGAAAATTCCGCAGCGACAAGGCCAAGGCCGCCTACGAGCGGGGGCAGCGCCGCGAGCAGCGCCAGGTCTACTATTCGGTGCTCGCGGGGGTGTGCGTGCTCTGCTTCGTGCACTTTTTGCTGGCGGCCAACTACAAGTTCCACAACACCTATCCCTATTACTCCATCTTTTCGGATGAGGCCAGGAGCGGGCAGGAGATCGTCTACATCCCCTACGGCTCGGACGAGCCCTTCCAGGGGCTGTATGTGGAGGAGTAGCGGATGAAGGAAGTCACCATTGGGAAAAACGACGCCGGGCAGCGGCTGGACAAGTTCTTATTTAAAACCTTCCCCGACCTGCCCGCCTCGATTCTCTATAAGTCGATCCGCCTCAAACGGATCAAGGTCGGCGGCAAGCGCGCCGCGATCGGCCAGGTGCTCTGCGAGGGCGACCGGCTGCAGCTCTACGTCAACGACGAATTCCTCGGCCAGGCGCAAAAGCGGGAGCTCTTCCACGCGGTGCCAAAGGCGCTGGAAATCGTCTACGAGGACCAGAACCTCCTGCTGCTCGACAAGCCCGCGGGGCTCCTCTGCCACGAGGACCAGCGCGAGCGGCGGGACACGCTCGTCAACCGGATGCTATGCTACCTCTACGAGAAGGGCGAATACGACCCCGCCGCCGAGCAGAGCTTCACCCCGGCGCTCTGCAACCGGATCGACCGCAATACCGGGGGACTGGTGATCGCCGCCAAGACGGCGGCGGCGCTGCGGGAGATGGACGAGCTGCTGCGCAGCCGCGGGGTCGAGAAGCAGTATCTGTGTATCGCGCTCGGGCGGCTGCCGAAGGAGCGCGACCTGCTGCGCGGCTACCACACCAAGGACGAGGCGAAGGGCCTCGTCAAAATTACCCCCGCCCCGCGCGAGGGAGCGCGCACCGCGCTGACCGAATACCGGGTGCTGGACTGCAAGGACGGGCTCTCGCTGCTGCTTGTCACCCTGCACACCGGGCGCACCCATCAGATCCGCGCCCATCTGGCCGCGGTCGGCCACCCGCTGCTGGGGGACACCAAATACGGCACCGCGAAGCAGAACGAGCGCTATGGCGAGCGCCGGCAGATGCTCTGCTCGTTTTCGCTGCGCTTTCCCGACCTGCCGCAGCACAGCGCGCTGCACGCGCTGTCCGGGCGGCGCTTCCAGGTGGGGCAGGTGGAGTTCCTGTCGCGTTACTTTACAGACTATCAAAACTTTCCAATAAGGGGAACAGAGGATGAATGTTAAAATCGACCGCAGCCGCCGTCCGAGGCGCAATTACACCGTCTTGGTGGCGGTGATCGCCATTTTGCTGGCGATCATTATCCCGACCGGGCTGATCCTGCTCAAAAACGGCTTTCAAAAAGAGAACCCCCTGCCGCCCGAGGAGCCCGAAAGCCTGCCCTCCTCCAGCGAGGAGTCCTCGTCCGAGCCCGAGGAGGAGCCGGTCTTCAACCTCTCTTCCCTCTACCTTGGGGTGCCCGAGAGCGTGCAGGTCGAGCAGAGCTATTTCGACGATGCGGCCTTCTTCGGGGATTCGATCACCAACGGGATTTCGGTTTACGCCTTCATGTCCAATGCCGAGGTGATCGCCGCCACCGGGGTCAACCCGGACAGCGTGCTCACCAAGGAGGCCGTCCCCGTCGAGGGCGAGGAGCAGCGGATCACCATGATCGAGGCGCTGCGGCGGGCCGACCCCAAAAAGATTTACATCCAGCTGGGGGCCAACTGGGTGGGGACCAACACTGGGATCGACAAGGAAACCTTCCTGCACCACTATCGCGACATGCTGCGCCGGATCCGCAGCGAGCACCCGCAGAGCGTCGTCTACCTGCAGTCGATGTTCCCGGTCTCCCGTGCCTTCTCCTCCAACGAGAACGGCAAGAACGGGAACGGCCTGACCATCGAAATTATAAAGGATTATAACGAGTCGCTGCGCCAGCTCGCCAGCGAGGAAGCGGTCTTTTATCTGGACATCTACCCCGCCCTGGCAGACGAGGAGGGATACCTCCCCGACGACGCGACCGCCGACGGCATGCACCTGACCTCGCAGTATTACGAGCACTGGTTCCATTTCCTGCGCACCCACACCGTCGAGGGGGCGATCACCGCCGCCGGGTTTGACCCCGGGCGGGAGCTGGTCTTCCCCGCCCCGCCCGAGCTCCCCAAAGAGGAAACGTCCTCCAATGAGTCCGCGTCCTCCGAGGAGGACGCGACCTCTTCACAGGATGAGAGCTCCTCCAGCCCTGCTCCGCCGGAGAGCTCTTCCCCTGACGAGCAGGCCGTGCAGGCCGCCGCCCAGGACTCCGTGAGCGCGTCGCAGCAGTCCGCGGAACCGTCCGACGAAGAACCGGTCATCCTCGACGAGGACGGCGAAGCGCTCCAGTAGCCATCAAACAAACCGCCCGCCCCCGGCAAGAGCCGGGGGCGGGCGTTCGGTTTTTTGTACTTTTAGCGGCTGAGCACCCGCCCGTCGGTGGAAAGGACGTCCACCTGCCAGGGGATGACCTTCCCGCTTTGCCGCAGCGCCTCGCGCACCGCATGCTCAATCCCGCCGCAGCAGGGCACCTCCATGCGCACCACCCGCAGGGAGCGGATGTCGTTTTGGCTGAGGATCTCGCTAAGCTTCTCGGCGTAGTCGCACCCGTCGAGCTTGGGGCAGCCGATCAAGGTCACCCGCCCGTCCATGTACCGGCCGTGGAAATCCCCGCAGGCGTAGGCGGTGCAGTCGGCGGCGATCAGCAGGTCGGCCCCGTCAAAGTAGGGTGCGTGCACCGGCACGAGCTTTAGCTGCACCGGCCACTGGCGCAGCGCGCTGAGCGTATCGCCCCCCGGCCCAAAGGCCGGGGGATTCCCGGCGCCCGGGGCTGTTTCGCGCCCCGCCCGCTCCAGGACCCGGCTTTCACTGCCCGGGCAGCCGCAGGGAAGCCTCTCCCCGTCCGTCCCGGCTTTTTCATGGTTCGCCGCAGCCCCGGCCTTTGCAGATTGTGCGGCTTTCACGGCCGCTTCATCGTAGGCCGGGGCCTCGCGCTCCTCGAAGCTGATCGCTCCGGTGGGGCAGGCGGGCAGGCAGTCGCCCAGCCCGTCGCAGTAATCCTCCCGCAGGAGCCTGGCCTTCCCGTCCACCATCCCGATCGCCCCCTCGTGGCAGGCCTTGGCGCAGATACCGCAGCCGTTGCAGCGCTCTTCGTCTATCTTGATGATCTTCCGTTTCATTTTTTATTACCTTCCTTTCTGATACACAAAACCATTCCCTTGCCTTTCCACGGCTATCATACTATACTAAAGCTGGAATGTATGTTGTTTTTCCAACAAATCTAAAAAATTGAGGAGCATCCTTATGCTGGAATACCAGGAAATCATCTTAAACGCCCCCCTTTTTCGCGGGATCGGGGCCGAAGAGCTCCCCGCCCTGCTGCAGGTCCTGCAGGGGCGGGTGCGCCGCTTTGGTGAGGGCGAGCTGCTCTTCCTGGCGGGCGAGGCGGCGCACAGCGCCGGGCTGCTGCTCGAGGGGCGGCTGCAGCTCCTGCGGGAGGAGTACGGCGGCAGCCGGACCTTGCAAGCGCAGCTTTCGCCCGGCGAGCTCTTCGGGGAGAGCCCGGCCCTCCTCCCGGACGGGGCGGGCCGGCTGCCGGTGACGGTGCAGGCGGCGGCTCCCAGCACAGTGCTGCTGCTGGAGCTCGGCCGCACGGTGGGCGGATGCCCGGGGAGCTGTAAGTGCCACCAGAAGCTGATGGAAAACCTGCTGGAGGTGCTGGCGCAAAAAAACCTGCTGCTCAACCGCAGGCTCGGGCATCTCTGCCGGCGCACCACCCGCGACAAGCTGCTTTCCTTCCTCCACGAGCAGGCGGCAGCAGCCGGGAGCAACGCCTTCGCCATCCCCTTTGACCGGCAGCAGCTGGCCGACTACCTCTGCGTCGAACGCAGCGCCATGTCGGCCGCCCTCTCCCGCCTGCGGGAGGAGGGGCTGATCAGCTATCGGCGCAGCCGCTTCTGGCTGACCGGAAAATGAACCGCAACCGACCGCGGCCGTCCCAAAAAGGACGGCCGCGGTTTCTTACCCGGTATGAGGGTTTTTTCTCCCGGTTCGCCCTTTTCCCCTAATATCAGTCATAAATTCCCCCTCATTTTGGTGATAGGTGTCCGCGCTATGACCACAGATGTGAATTTTTTTACTTTTCCCCATAAAATTCTATAAATTTGTATCGAATCACAGTAGAATAAAAGATAGAATGTAATTATAATAATAAATAAGGAGTGAAATCCAAGAATCTTCCGTGTATTTTGTCAAAATACTAAGTTTCTTACGACTACAATGTAAAAATTGACACAATTCGACAAAGTACTCCCTGCGATGCGCAGGATGAGAAAGGACAGCTCGGCGCTATGGACAACATGGAAAGCATCACCCATCGATTCATCGGACTGGTCCGCCCCCTGGTGGGCGGGCGCGCGGTCTACGTCGCGGACCAGGACGCCATCATCACCGCCTCGACCGACCCGGGGCTGATCGGCCGCCGGCACGAGGGGGCGCGCGTGGCAATCCTCTCCTCCCAGATCGTGCGGATCTCGCAGCACGACCTGCCGCAGTATCCCGGCTCGGGCGAGGGGGTCATCCTACCCCTCAGCGGCCCGGACTGGCGCGGGGCGGTCGGCATCTGCGGCACGCCCGCCGAGGTGGAGGAGCAGGGCAATCTGCTGCGCCTCTGCCTGACGCAGCACCTCGAGCGCAGCGCCCTGGCCGGCTCCCAGCTTTATAAGGACTACCGCCAGCGGCTGCTGCAGCTGCTGATCTACGGCGAGTGCCCCGGACAGGAGCTGCAGCGCCTGTGCACCCTGCTTGGGGTGCAGCTGCAATTCCCCATGCGCGCGCTCGTGCTCTCCTCGGGCGGGCGCAGCATGATTAAAGACGGCTCGCTCACCGCGCTGCTGATCGACCGGGGCTTCATCAACCCGCAGCGTGACGTCTACGGCGTGGAGGGCGACCGGTTTGTGCTGCTGCGCTACGCGCCGCCGCCCGAGCCGGGCGAGCCGACGATCGCAAGGCAGCTCTATGACCTGGTGCGCGAGCACTTCATGGTCGAGCCGGTGCTCGCGCGCGGCGAGGCATGCGAGGACTATCTGGGGCTTTGCGCGTCTTACCGCGAGGCCAACTGGCTCAGCCGGCTCGGGCAGGGGTACCGGGACATGAGCGACCGCGCGCAGGAGGCGCAATATCTGCTCGGGCAGGTGGACCCCGGGGCGTGCGAGCGCCTCATCGGCCCGATCTACCGCGACATGCGCCATCAATTTACCGGCGAGTTCGAGGACATCATCTCCACCATTGAGTTCTACTGCACCGGCGAGGGGCTGGCCGCCGCCGCCGGGCAGCTGCACATCCACAAAAACACCCTGATCTACCGGATCAAGAAGGTCTCCTCCATCGCCGGGGTCGAGAAGGAAAGCGCCTTCGTCAAGGAATTTTTCCTGCGCCTGCTGGTGCAGTACCACCGCCAGCACACCCGCAAGCCCTAGCTTGCAAATTTCCTGCGGCTGCGGTACAATCAGAAAAAACGCCGGAGGGGATGCCAAATGAGAAGAAGGGACCGTGCGCTGCCGGAGGACGAGGCGCAAAAAATCCTGCAGGAGTGCGAATACGCCTCCCTTTGTACCGTCGGCGCCGACGGCGCGCCCTACTCTGTGCCCGTCTCCCCCGTCCTGCTACAAGGGGCGGTCTACTTCCATTGCGCCAAGCAGGGGCAAAAGCTCGATAACATTGCGCGGGACCCGCGCGTCTCGCTCTGCTGCGTGGGCAAAACCCGGCTGCTGCCGGAGGAATTCTCCACCCTGTTCGAGTCGGCGGTCGTCACCGGGCGCGCTTCGATGGTGGAGGACGAAGCGCAGAAGGTCGAGGTGCTGCGGGCCATCTGCCAGAAGTATGCCGCCTCGAATATGCACAATTTCGAGCGGGAGGTCGCGCGCTCGCTGCATCGCACCGGGATCTGCAAAATCGAGATCGAGTCGGTCACCGGCAAGGCCAAGCGCACGCCGCGGGAATAAGCTGTAAATTGGCAAAGGCACGCACTTTTTAAAGTGCGTGCCTTCGTTTTTCCCATCGCTTTAAAACCTGAAATTCACGTCAATTCTTTTCGCTCTCCCCGCCGCCGGACCCGGGCAGCGCGCCGGGGCGCATCCCCTCCAGCGTGCGCAGCTGGCCCAGCGCCAGCTCATGCAGCAGCACCAGCCGCTCGGACTGGCTCTTGCCCTGCCCGATCAGGATGGCGTTGTAGCTCTCGAGGTTGGCCAGCACCAGGAGCTGGTGCAGCCCCGCATCGTCGCGCAGGTTGCCCGCCCTTTTGGGATTTTGCTCCCGCCACTGCCGGGCGGTCATCCCGAACAGGGCCACGTTGAGCAGGTCCGCCTCGCTGGCATAGGTCATCGACACCTGCGCGGGGGTCAGGCGCGGAGGCAGCAGATTTTGGCGGATCGCGTCGGTATGGATGCGGTAGTTGAGCTTGGAAATCTCCCGGTTGAGGTTCCACTCCAGCGACAGGCGGCTGTTTTCGTCGCTCTTGAGGCGCTTGTAGTCCTTGATGATATAGAGCTTGAACTCGGCCGAGACCCAGGATGCGAACTCGAACGCGATGTCCGAGTGCGCGTATGTACCGCCGTACCGCCCGGCCTTGACCGTCATCCCGGCGGCGCCCACCCCGGCAATCCACTTGCTGGGCGACATGGTGAACGCGTGCAGCCCGGCCTGCTTCCTAAACCCGTCGAATTCGACGGGTTTAAACCCGGGGTTGTGCAGGCTCTCCCACAGGCCGAGAAATTCCAGCGTATCCCGGCTGCGCATCCAGTTTTTGATCACGTCGTTCGGCTCGTCGCTGCGGTAGCGCGCGATGTCGGTCAGGGAAAGGTATTCGTTTTGGAAATCGGAAGTGTAGATGCGGATGTCCAGCCCCTTGGCGTGCAGGGTCTCCTGCACATTCTCCTTCGGCATGGCCGCTCCCCCCTTTTAGTTTTTGACGGCCGCCACCAGCAGCATCATCGGGCGGCGCATCTCGTCCGCCATCCCCGGCAGGGAGCGCATTTCCCGCGGGGGCTGCGGCTCCACGATCCGGCGCAGGGAAAGCCCGTTTTGCAGCAGGGTGTCGAGATAGGTGGTCAGGGTGCGGTGGTACTTCACCACATGCTCGCCGAGGAAGCGCGCATCCCGCTCCCCCTCGTAGTAGTAGTTGTCCACCGGGAAGTGCAGGATTTTCCCTTCCCCATCATAGTACCAGTCCTGGCTGCCCTCGGCGGTAAAGACGGGGTGCTCCACCGAAAAGACGAAGTCCCCGCCAACGCTCAGCCAGCCGGCGATCTTTGCCGCCAGCGTGCCGAAGTCGCGCACATAGTGTAAAGCCAAAGAGCTTAACACTATGTCGAAGCTCCCTGCGGGGAAGTCGAGGTCCTCCATCGCGGCAAGGCGGTACGCCACCTGCGGCGCCGCCGTCTTCTCCTTGGCCACCTCGAGCATCCTCTGCGAGATGTCGGTGCCCAGCACCGAGCGAGCGCCCCCCTCGGCGGCATAGATGCAGTGCCAGCCGTAGCCGCAGCCGAGGTCCAGCACCCGCTTGCCCGCGAAATTGGGCAGCAGCTGCCGCAGCTGCTGCCACTCGCCCGCGCCCGAGAGCCCCTGCTGCGAGCGGCTCATCTGGCTGTATTTCTGGAAAAATATCGGGTCGTCATATTTGTTTTCTTTCATCGTAAACCTTTCCGCTACTCTTTTTTCGTCAAATGCCGGTAAGCGGATACCTTGCGGTATTTGCCCAGGTCCTCCCGCCGACGGTATTCCCGGATAAAGTCGAGGTCGAAGGTGACGCAGAATACCCCGTCCTCCTCCTCGGGAGCAAGCAGCAGCGTGTTGTCCACCACCTGCCCCTCCTCATCGAAGGCCGCCGGGCTGAAGGCGCAGGAGCGTCCGAAGCGCTTGCCCGGAGGATTGGCCATCGCCACCCCGACCATATTCTCAATCGCGCGCACCGAAAGCTCCCGCAGCCTCGGGGCCATTTCGGAACAGTCGTTGGGCACCAAAATCAGCTCGGCCCCCGCGAGCATGAGCTCTCTCGCACTCTCGGGGTACTCGCGGTCATAGCAGATCATCAGCCCGATCTTCACCCCGCAAAAGTCGGCGACGTAGAAGCCCTCCCCGCTCTCCAGGTACCGTTCCCAGTCGAAGTCACAGGTATGTACCTTGCTGTAGGTGAGCGCGATCTCCCCGTCCTTCCCGATCAGAAAGGCGGTGTTGCGCGGGTAGCGCTCCCCCCTGCTGAAGCCGGTGATCACCGCGCCGATTGAGAGCGCCTTCGCCTCCTGGCAGACGCGCCGCAGCGGTTCGCTCCCGGGGGTCAGGGCGTTTTCACAAAAATCCTTAAAGTCCGGATGGTCTCCGATCTGCGAAAGCGGCAGCAGGCTCGTAAGGATTTCTGGCGGCTGGTAGCCGGTCAAAAAGCACTCGGGGAACAGCACGAGGTCGGCCCCCTGCTCCTTTGCCACGCGTAAGAAATGCAGCGCCTCTTCGGTGTTTTGCCGCCGGTCGGTGCCGCCCACCCGGTGCTGGACCAGGGCCAGCTTGATCTTGTCCATTCTTGCCGCCTCACTTCTTTTTAAAGATAATCAGCTTGCTGAAGAGATAGTTGAGCACGATCACCACCACATTGGAGGCGATCTTGGCGATCATGTCGTTCTGCGCCAGCAGGTCGACCGCCACGAACATGAAGGCCATGTCGAACACCCCGCTGAGCAGCCGGCAGCCGAAGAAGAGGCCCATCTCCCGCGCAATGGCGGAAAACCCTTGTGACTTGCTCTCGAAGACCCAGGTGCGGTTGGTCAGGTAAGCGAAGAGCACCGAAAGCACCCAGGCCAGGGCGTTCGCCACCAGGTAATGGATGTGCAGCAGGTCGTTTAAAGCGAAATAGGAGACGATGTTGCACAGCGTGGTCAGCACGCCGAAGACCAGGTAGAGCAGGATCTCCCTGTACTTTTTCATCAGGTTCCAAATGGTTTCCAAAGTGCGAATACTCCTTAGCGATGATTTTGTTCGGGCGCGTCCACCCCTTCGGTGCTGTCCTTTAAAAACAGGATCTTGAAGGTGAGGAACATCAGCTTAAAGTCCATAAGCAGCGAATAACGCTCGATATAGAGCAGGTCCATGAGCAGCTTGTCCTCGGGGGTGGTGTTGTATTTTCCGTACACCTGGGCGTAGCCGGTCAGGCCGGCCTTGACCTTGGTGCGGTACTTGAATTCTGGGAACTGTTTGATGTTCTCCTCCACCAGCTCGGGGCGCTCGGGCCGCGGGCCGACCACCGACATGTCCCCGCGCAGGATGTTGATCAGCTGGGGCAGCTCGTCGAGCCGGGTCGCGCGGATCACCTTCCCCACCGGGGTGATCCGCTCATCATTTTTCTGCGCCAGCCTGGCCACCCCGTCGCGCTCGGCGTCCACGCGCATGCTGCGGAATTTGTAGAGCTCGAACACCCGGTCGTGGTCGGTCAGCCGCCGCTGGCGGTAGAGCACCGGCCCGCCGTCGTAGAGCTTGATGGCGAGCGCCACCGCCAGCATGAAGGGCGAGGCGAGGATCAGCCCAAAGGCCGACACCAGGATATCCACCCCGCGCTTTAGGAGGCGCTGCTCGGTGGTCAGCTGGTAGTTCTTGCACAGCAGCACCGGGGAGTCGAAAATATGGGTGGATTGGGCGGTGCTGATGATGATGTCCTCGACGTTCGGCACGATATAGACGCGCACCCCCTGCTCGTAGCAGAAGTCCACGATCTCGTTGCGCAGGTTGAGGTCGATGTCCGAGATCATCACCGTGTTGACCCGCAGGATCGCCCGCTTGATCTCCCCGGGGTCCTTTTCCTGGGTCATGATCCGCTGGAGCTTATACCGCTCGCGTATGCTCTTCACCCTCGCCGTGAGGCGCTCGGCGCGCTCAATGTCCCGGCAGATGATCAGCACGTCGCGCACCGGGTAGATTTTAAAGTAGACAAAATTGGAAAAATAGGTGATGACGGTGGTGGTGAAAAATTGCAGCAGCCAGAGCACCACCATGGGCGCCGCCTCGAGCATCCGCCGCCCGACCAGCGAGAGCTGCAGGTAGGTGACCACGTTGACGAAAACCAGCGCCAGGCCGTTGGAATAGAGCACCTCGCCGTAGCGGGCGCTGCCGGTCTTGAAGCCGCCGTACATCGAATTGAAGGCGAAGTAGACCAGGCAGTAAATCAAAATCACCACAAAGTTCCCCTTGTAGTAAAAGCGCGTCTGCGTGTAGCTGACGTCCCAGATGAGCACGAACAGCCCCGTGACCGCCAGCAGCAGCAAAAGGCGGCAGAGCAGCATGATGGTGCGCCGGTACTTGTAGCGTTTCTTCTGCTGTTCCAAGCCGATCCCCCTTTCCCGGTAAAAAAGCGAAGCCTTTGGATTCTTTTATTTTACCCCATCCGACAGCATTTTACAATCAAAACCGGGCATTTTTTCCTGTTAAGCGGCATAGAATGAGGATAGCCCTTTCCAGAATCTGCTTTTTGTTGTATACTAGAGACAAAGACAAGCCATATCCGTGAGAGGGCAAGGAGGGAGGAACGAAAATGAAGAAAATTTTGTTCGTGGCGAGCGAATGCGTGCCTTTCATCAAAACCGGGGGCCTGGCCGATGTGGTGGGCGCCCTGCCGGGGGCGCTGGACAAGAGCCGGTTCGACGTGCGGGTCGTCCTTCCCGACTATGCCTGTATCCCCGCCCCGCTGCGCGACAGCCTGCAATATGCCGGCAGCTTCCAGATGAACCTGGGATCTCTCGGCGAGCAGTATGTCGGGATTATGCAGACGGTGCGGGATGGTGTGACCTATTACCTGATCGACAACCAGCATTATTTCAGCGGCCCCACCCCCTATGGCGACCTGCGGTGGGACATTGAAAAGTTCTGCTATTTCTGCAAGGCGGCCCTGTCCATCCTGCCCTCCGTGGGCTTTCGGCCGGATGTGATCCACTGCCATGACTGGCAGGCCTCCATGGTCCCGGTCTTTTTGCATGAAATGTTTTTGGACAACCCCTTCTACCGGGGGATCCGCACCGTGGTGACCATCCACAACCTCAAGTTCCAGGGGGTCTGGGACATCCCCACCTTCCAAAAAATCACCGGCCTGCCCGAGCGGGTCTTCACCCCCGGGCGGATGGAATTCCATAAGGACGCGAACATGCTCAAAGGCGGCCTCGTCTATGCCGACCGGATCACCACCGTCAGCCCGACCTATGCCGAGGAGATCAAAATGCCCTACTACGGCGAGAAGCTCGACGGGCTGCTGCGCTCTAAGAGCGGTGACCTTTGGGGGATCCTCAACGGGATCGACTATGGAATCTATAACCCCGAGACCGACCAGAAGCTCTATGCCACCTACAGCAAGGACAATTTCCGCTCCGGCAAGGCCCAGAACAAGCGCCGCTTACAGCAGGAGCTGGGCCTGCCGCAGGACCCGGACGCGATGATGATCGGGATGATCACCCGCCTGACCGACCAGAAGGGGCTGGACCTCTTGGCCTATGTGATCGAGCGGCTGCTGCTCAGCCGGGTGCAGCTGGCGGTGATCGGCACCGGGGACGCGAAATATGAGAGCATGCTGCGCCACTTCGAGTGGACCCGCAAGGACAAGGTGTCCGCCTCGATCATGTTCGACGACACCCGCGCGCACCGGCTCTACGCCGCGTCGGACGCAATTTTGATGCCCTCGCTCTTCGAGCCCTGCGGCCTGACCCAGCTGATCGCCCTGCGCTACGGCAGCCTGCCCATCGTGCGGGAGACCGGCGGGCTCAAGGACACCGTACGCCCGTATAACCGGTACGAGGGGACTGGCACCGGCTTCTCTTTTAGGGATTACAACGCCGACGACATGCTCAGCACCATCTACTTTGGCGAGATGGTCTTCTACGACGACCGCCGCGCTTGGGACGCGATGGTCCGCCGCGGGATGGAGACGGACTTCTCCTGGAACACCTCGGCGCGCCGGTACGAGGAGCTGTATGACCAGCTCTCCTGAAAGCGGCAGCCCACATGCATTTCCGTGCGTGAAATGAGGCCGCTTTGGGCTCGCACCGGGTACTGAACTGAAAAAAGGCAGGACGGGAAACCCGCCCTGCCTTTTCTATTTCGGTAGTCCTTTAACCGACTTTGCAAAAATACAAATTTTTCGGCCACAAACCGAAAAAAGATTCCTTTTTGCGCCGCGTTTTGCTATAATGGGAACAGAAATTTGATAATGAGACAGGAGCGTTGATTTATGATCAGCAGAGAGCGCGTCATCGAAATCCTCAAGGAGGCCGGCGTCCTGCTCGAGGGGCATTTCATCCTCACCTCGGGCAAGCATTCGGACAAGTACCTGCAGTGCGCCAAAATTTTCCGCAACACCCGCTACAGTGAGGAGCTCTGCCGCAGCCTGGCCGAGCAGTTCGCGGATGATCGGGTGGACGTGGTGATCGGCCCGGCGATGGGTGCGGTACAGATGGCCTATGAGGTCAGCCGCTCGCTGGGGTGCGAAAACTTCTTCACCGAGCGCGTCGAGGGTAAGATGGCCCTGCGCCGCGGGTTCGAGGTCAAGCCGGGGATGCGCTGCCTGCTGGTCGAGGATGTGGTCACCACCGGCGGCAGCGTCAAGGAGGTCGTCGAGCTTTGCGAGCAGGCCGGCGGTGTGGTGGTCGGGATCGGTTCGATCGTGGACCGCACCGGCGGTAAGGCCGATTTCGGCTATCCCTTCAAATCGGTCGTCTCCTTTGAGGTCAACGCCTGGGAGCCGCAGGACTGCCCGCTCTGTCGTGAGGGCAAGCTCGAGGCCGTCAAGCCCGGCAGCCGCTCCCTGACGAAATAGATGGCCTCCAACAATCCTCATAAGGGGCACCGCGAGCGCCTGCGCAGTCAAATCAAGGCGCGCGGGCTCGACGGGCTGCCCGAGCACAATGTGCTGGAATACCTGCTCTTCCCGCTCATTCCGCAGCGGGACACCAACGAGCTTGCCCACCGGCTGATCGGCGAATTCGGCTCGTTTAGCGGCGTGCTCGATGCGGGCTATGAGCAGCTGCGCACGGTGCAAGGCATGACCGACAACGCCGCGCTCTTTCTGAGCTGCCTGCCGGATTGCCTGCGCCTCTACGGCGAGGGCTGCCGCCGCCAGGACCGGGTCTTCAAAAACAGCGAGGAGATGGGCGAATACCTCAAGCAGCAGCTTCAGGGGCGCAGCGATGAAACGCTGATCTGCCTCTTCCTCGACCTCAAGTACCAGATGATCGACTGCCGCGTCATCTCGGAGGGCGTCCCCTCGATGATCAATTTCCCCATGGCCAAGATCGCCCAGCTCGCCGTGCGCCTGGGCGCGTCGATCGTCACGATCGCGCACAACCACCCCAGGGGCTTAGCCATCCCTTCCGTGGCCGACCGTGAAACGACCAGCCGGCTGCGCGAAACGCTCGCGAGGATCGGGATCGACCTGTACGACCACATCATCGTCGGAATAGACGACGAGTTTGTCTCGATGCGCGCTTCCAATTACTTTATAAAATAGCGGATAGAAAGAGCCCCGGCAAAGGGATTGATCCTTTGCCGGGGCTCTCTTTTCGTTTGTGCGGTTTAGCGGTTGAGGTTGGTTTCGATCATGTCGTTGCCTTCCATCTCCATGGTGGCAAGCGCGGTGTCAATGTCGCCGGTCTCAACCATCTGCTGCAGCTGCTGACGCACGATGGTGTAGATCAGTTGCGAGGAGTCGAGGGTATAGGCGCCGTCCTCGTTGCCGTACTGGAGGATGTCCTTGGAGACCGCCAGCGCCTTCTCAACCGAGCCGACGTTCGGGTCGTATTCGAGATCAGCATTGGCCTCCTTGTGGGCGGCCAGCGAACCGACGCCCAGGGCCCAGGAACCGATCTGCTCAGGGGTGGTCATCTGCTTGACGAACTCCCAGGCGGCGGGCTTGTTCTTGCTCTCGGCCGAGACGATGTAGCCCCAGCCGCCGGTGGCCATGCAGTACGGATCGCTGCCCTCGACCATGGCGGGCATGTTGAAGTACTGGTAGTTCATGTCCGGCGCGTCGGTCGCGAGGCTCCCAGCGTACCAGGGGGCGCCCATGACCATGGCCGCGGTGCCCTGGATGAAGAGCTCATACCGGCTCGCGCCGATGTCGCAGATCACGTCCGGGTCGGCGGGGTTGGCGTACTTGAGCATGAACTCAGCGGCCTTTTTGGCCTCGGGGGTGTTGAAGTGCACCACGCTGTTGGCCTCATCGCGGTAGTCGCCGCCGTTCTGCCAGATCAGGGAGACGAACATCGCTTCCCACTGGGCGTAGGCGTAGGCCAGGCCCGACTGGGTGATGGTGTCGCCGCTCTTGACGGTCAGCTCCTTGGCGAAGGAAAGCAGCTCATCCCAGCTCTTGGGGCCGTTGTTCTCGACCCAGCCGTCGGGCAGGGTCTTGCCCATCTTCTCGAGCAGGTCCATGTTGACGAGCAGGCCCGGGCTCTCGACGTTGATCTCGGCCGGGATGCAGTAATACTGGCCTTCAAACTCCTTGTTCTTGAGCGCGCCCTCATAGAACTTCGCCTGCATATCTTCCTTGGAATAAACGCTGTCCGGCACCGGATCGAGCTTGCCGGCCTTGGCCCAGTGGGTGATCCCCTGCCAGGTCTGGGCGACGTCCGGCTGCTGGCCGGCGGCATAGGCCTGGGTGAGCTTGTCGGCGAACTGCGGGAAGTACTCCACCTTCACCTTAATGTCGGGGTTCTGCTGCTGGAACGCCTCGATCGCCGGATCGAACCAGCCCTTCCAGGGCGCGGTGTCCTGGGTCCAGAACACGATCTCGCCCGCAGGCGCGGCACCTTCGCCGCCCTCGCTGGCCTCGCCGCTCGCGGCGGGGGTTGAGCCCTCGGCCGCGGGCTCCTTGTTGCCGCCGCACCCTGCGAACAGGGACACGCTCAGCGCGCCCGCCAGAATCAGGGCAAATACTCGCTTCATCATAAAATAACCTCCATTGTCAATTTTTACTGACTTTTTATTCTTCCCTCATGAAGCGATACCGCCCCACGGGTATGAATACATTTTAATTTGCCGCGAAGCGGCACCTTATTGAGATGTTTTGCCCGAAGGGGCAAAACGCGGACATGTCCGCTCCCTACGGGGGAAACGTCTCCTTCGGAGCCGTCCGGGGGGCTGTGTCCCCCGTGATAGCTCACTAGGGGATGGGCGGCGTGTGAAAGGGTTTACCCTTTCACGCCGCCCATGGTGAGTCCCGCCACAAAGTTCTTTTGCGCCAGGGCGAAGATCACGCAGACCGGGGCCACCACCATGGTGGCGCAGGCCATCATCAGATCCATCTGGCTGCCGCGGTCCGAGTTGAGCGCCGACATGCCCACCGGGAGGGTGAACAGGTCGCGGCTGTTGACCGAGATCAGCGGCCAGAGGAAGGAGTTATACGAGGCCATGAACAGGAAGATGCACAGCGCCGCGGCAGCCGGACGCACCATCGGGAAGATGACCGAGAAGAAGGTGCGGTACTGCGAGCAGCCGTCGATCTCGGCGGCCTCGATATAATCGGTCGGGATATCCTGCATGAACTGGCGCATGAGGAACATGCCGAAGATGTTGACGAAGTACGGCACGGTCAGCACCAGGTAGGTGTTGGTCCAGCCGAAGCCCACCATGATCCGGTAGAGCGGGATCATCAGGGTGTCGTAGGGGATCATCATGCAGGCCATCAGCAGCCAGAAGAGGAGCTCCCTCCCCTTGAACTGGTATTTGGCGAAGACATAGCCGCTCAAAGCACTTGTGAAAACACCCATCACCGTGTTGAGCAGCGCGGTGACGACGCTGTTGAAATAATACCTTCCAAAGGGCATCTGCTCGAAGACCCTGGCGTAGTTGGAAAATTCCATCTTCTGCGGCCAGAAGGTCGGGGGCATCTGCATGAGCTCGGTCTGGCTCTTAAGGGAAGAGACGACCATCCAGTAGATGGGCACCAACACCGTCAGGGTGCCGACGAGCATCACCACCAGCGCGACATAATAGCCGGCGCCATGCTTCTTTTTCTCGGAAAGATTCTTTTCTTTCATTGCAATTCCCCTCCTCTCCTAGCTTCTCTTCTTGGGCTTGCGTTCCCGGGTCAGCAGCGACTGGATGACGCTGACCACCAGGATGATCGACATCAGCAGCAGGCTCATCGCCGAGGCGTAGCCGATGTCGCTGTTGTTGATGCCCCTCTTCATAATGTGCATCATGAGCACCATTGTCGAGGTTCCGGGGGTCCCCTTCCCTTCGGTGAGCACCTGGATCGGGGTAAAGATCATGAAGCCGTTGATGGTCGCCATGATGCAAACGAACAGGATGTTCTGCTTGATCAGCGGCACGGTGATCTTAAAGAATTTTTCCATCCCATTGGCCCCGTCGATGTCCGCCGCCTCATAGAGCGAGGGGTCGATCCCCTGGATGGCGGCGAGCAGGATGACGGCATAGTAACCGAAGATCGACCAGATCTGGATGACGGCGTAGCAGATCAGCGCCTGCGAGGCCGAGTTGATGAAGCCCTGCGCGGGCAGCCCCAATGCGCCGAGCATGGCGTTAATCAGGCCGTAGTTCTGATGGTACAGCCATTTCCAGACCAGCGAAATGGCAACCGCCGAGAGGACGGAGGGCAGGAAGTACACAAAGGTGTAAAATTTCTGCCACTTCGAGGTCATGGCGTTGAGACCGTTGGCCAGCAGCACCGAAAGGATCACAGTGGTGGGTACGATGTAGAGCACCGCCATTACGGTGTTGCGCAGCGCGATGGGTAAAATCGGGTCGGCGGTAAACATCTTGATGTACTGGTGCAGCCCTACGAACTTGTAGTCCGGATAGGCCATATGTGCGTTGGTAAAGCTGTAGATCACCACCATCACGATGGGCAGGAACATGAAGATAAAGAACCAGACCAGCAGCGGGATCAGGATGCTCGCCACAAACGCACGGCGCTTGAATTGGCGCTGATGGATCAGCTCCTTAAAGGGCACCTTGCGTCTCTGCCCCTTTGACGCGGGAGACTTTGACGCGGTAGGTTCTTTTGCCAATAATTTCGCTTCACTCACAGAGTTTCACTCCCTCATAAAAGTTATTTGAGTTCGACCGCGTAGGTGAAGAAATCGTCCCGCACCACGCTGTTGCAATATTCGATCAGCTGGGCCCCGGCCCAGGTCTGGCGCTGCAGGTTGATCGCCGGCCGCCCGGCCGGCAGGCCCATCAGCCGCCCCTCGGGCGCGGTGAGCGCCGCGGCCCGAAACTGCTCCACCGCCCGGTCGGGGTAGACCCCCAGCAGGCGCAGGGAGCTGTAGAGCCCGTTGGTTTTCACCATCTCGGCGGTGAGCGCCGGGGTGAGCGAACGGGGGATGTATGAGACCTCGATCGCGTAGCAGACCTCGTCCATCAGCCGCTGGCGGCGGATACAGAAGACCTGCTCTCCCGCGCGCAGCTCGAGCCTGTGGCGCACTGCCTCCTCCGGCGTCAGCGCCGAAAAGGACAAAAGTTTGGCCACCTCGTTCATCCCCCGCCGGCGCAGCTCGTCGCCAAAGGAATAGAACTTGGAGAGCTTCTTTTCCATCGTCGCGCGCCGCACAAAGGTCCCCTTGCCCTGCACCCGGTAGAGGTAGCCCTCGTTTTGCAGATCGTCCAGCGCCTTGCGCACCGTGATCCGGCTCACGCCGTAGGTTTCGCACAGCTCCCGTTCGGGAGGCATTTTGAAGTCCGGTCCCCACTGCCCGCTTTGTATCTTGTGCAGCAGGTCTTCCCGCACCTGGTAGTACAGGGCCACCGGCACCTGGCGCGCCAGGGCGTGACCCGTAAGGTCAACCGACATACCGCCTCACCCCCTTTTCATCTCCATGGCCATGGCCGAAGGAGGACACAAGGATCTCCAATCGAATCCGCTTACAGATCGTATACCGTCACGCCCTTGACCACCCGGTTGACGTCCCCCTGCGGGCAGGGGTTGTCGGTGGTGATCCCGAGAGCGAGGGATTTTTGCAGCCCCAGGCACTGCGCGAAGAGCAGGGAAGCGACCAGTGCCCCGGCCTCCTTGGGAAGCGCCATCTGCGGCAGCTCGTAGCAAACCTTCATATCGGCGCTCTCGATCCCGCTCGTACCCTTCTCCCCCACCAGGACCACCTTGTTCCCCTTGCGCTCGGCGATCAGCTCGCGGCAGAGGTCCTCGTCATACCGGCGGGAGAACGGGTCGCTCGAGAGGAAGTGCACCGTCACGGCGCTGTCGCAAAGCACCGTCTTTGGGCCATGCCGGAAGCCGGTGGCGGAATCATAGTTGGTGTTGACCTGCCCGTGGCTGAGCTCGAGCGACTTGATCGCGCCCTCGTGCGCGAGGCCCTTCATCGCCCCGCTCCCGAGGAAGATCAGCCTGTCGTAACTGGCCTTTGCCAGCTCTTCGGCGGCCAGGGCGATGGAATCGAGCTGCAAAGCCATTTTGGCGCTCAGCGCGCGGATGTCCCCGACCGCTTTGTCCAGCTCCTGGTAGTGGAAGGCGGCCCAGGCGGCGAGCAGCATGCAGCTCACCGAGCTGGTCATCGCAAAGCCCTGGTCGCAGGAGCGCGCGGGCATCAGCAGCGAGAGGGTGTCGGGCAGGGTGGTGGCGCACCGGTCCAGGTGGCTGCCCTTGCCGCAGGTGATTACCAAATTGTAGAGGTTGTGAATCTTTTTGCGGGCGTACTCGATGGTGCCCACGCTCTCGGGGCTGTCGCCCGAGCGCGCGAAGGACACGAGCAGGGTCGGCACGTCAAAGAGGCAGCTTTCGGGCGACGAGACGACGTCGGTGGTATGTACGCATTCGGCGCGGAGCCCCTTCTCACGGCCCACGAGCGCCGCCGCCATCTCCCCGATGAAGGCCGAGCTCCCGGCCCCGGTGAAGACGATCCGCAGCCCCGGCACCGCCAGCACCTGCCCGAGGAAGGAGGAAATCTCCCCCGCGCGCTCCTGCAGCATGTCGGCAAGCTCGTTCCAGAGCTCAGGCTGCTGGGCGATCTCGGTCGCGGTGAGCAGGGCGGTGCGCTGTTCAAAGTAAGCGGCGTCTTTGCCGCCAAGTAATGTTTTCATCATTGGTTCAGCTCCCATTTTTCGTTAGGGGTCTTGCCCGTCAGATCAGCCGGGACTTGACTTCCTTGCCCTCGAGCAGGTCGGCCATGTTGTAGGCCGACTGCATGGCCACGTTGTGGATTTCCCGGTCGGCCAGGCCCGCCATATGCGGGGTCAAAACGGTGTTCGGCAGCGAGAAGAGCTCGCTTTCCAAGAGGGGCTCCTCCTCGTACACATCCAGCGCCGCGCCCGCGATTTTCCCCTCGCGCAGGATCTTGGCAAGTGCCTTGGTGTCCACGATCGGCCCGCGCGAGCAGTTGACCAGAAACGCCTGCGGCTTCATGCTGCGAAGGCTTTCCTCGTTCATCAGGTGGTGGGTCTCGTCGGTCAGCGGGCAGGTGATCACCACGATGTCGCTCTGCGTGAGCACTTCTTGCAGCGGCAGATAGCGCACGCCGTATTTCTCCACCAGCTCGGCGTTTTCATATGGGTCGTAGGCCAGCACATCCATCTCGAAGCCCTGCGCGCGGCGCATGACGCCCTGGCCGATGGCGCCAAGCCCCAAAATGCCCAGCGTCTTGCGGGAGACGGCGCAGCCGCGCGCCACGCCCTCGCACCACCTGCCGGCGCGGATGTTTTGATCTCCCTGCGGGATCCGGCGCATGAGGGAGAGGATCTGCCCCCACGCGAAATCGGCCACCGCGTCAAAGTTCTGCCTGGGCACGTTGCAGGCGACGATCCCCGCGCGCTCGAGCGCCGGCAGGTCGAGATGGTCGCACCCGGCGCAGTTGAGGGAGATGTAGCGCAGCCCCTCGCACTGCTCGGTAAAGGGGGCGCCGATCTCGATGTCCGCCCCCATGAGGATGCCCTCCGGCTTCTCGGGCAGGGCGTTCCAATAGTCGATCAGCTCCTGCTGACCCCAGCCCTTGCGCTCGCTCTCAGCCAGCAGGATGGGCTCGACCCCGCGCTCACGCAGCGCCTCGAAGGCCTCGGGCTCCTGCTCGAAGGAGAAGGAGACGATCAATGCTTTCTTTGCCACTTTACTCACTCCTCCTTATTTATATTGCGGCAGGTATTCGCCGTGCTCGGCGATGAAGTCGTCCACCAGCGCCTCGGCGACCTTCCAATCGCTGAGAGCGCCGTCGAGAAGCATGGCCTCGACCCACAGCTTGCGGTCGCCGGTCAGCGCCGCCTGCACGGTGGGCTCGACCGGGGCCAGGCGCCGGGCGATAATGCCGGAAAGCTCCGGGCTAAAGCCTTCTACCTTTACAGGCAGGAAACCGAGGCCGGTAGCCGCCGCGGGCAGCTCGAGGACGGCATCCTTCGGGAGGGAGTCGACCGCCCCGTCGTTCGGGACGTTGACCGAGAACATCTTGCGCTCGTCGTTGAGGAGCGAGCGGATCATCTGCACGAGCTGCTCATGCTCGCCGGAGGAACGGGCGAACATCTCGGGCGCGACCTGGCCGTCGCCCTCACCCTGCTCAAACATGCTGCGGTAGGTGTTCTCGCCGCGCTCGAGCACCTTGTCGATCGGGTAGGCGTCCACCCCGAACACGCTGCCGTAGTAGTTCCCTTCGGGGAAGCGCTCGGGGAAGAACTCGACCGCGTGCCGATCCAGCACCGCCGGCAAGGCGCCGTAGCGCTCAAAGAGATCCCAGGAGAAGGGGTTGTCGAGGTGGTTGGGGATCTCCTTGTCGGTCAGCTCGGGGTTAAAGAAGTTGTATTTGTGCCCGCCGGCCTTGGCGGCCTCTTCCTTCTGCTTCCGGATGATCTCCAGCAGCTGGGGCTTCACGTCCTTGCCGTCGAGGCGGATGTCATAGAGGAAGGTCAGATGGTTGAGCCCCACGCCGACGGTGGAGATCCGGCTGACGTCCACGCCGAGCATACGCGCCAGGTAATTCTCCCCGTAGATCACCCCGTGGCAGAGGCCGACGAGCTTCATGCCGGTGGCGCGGCGCACGGCGGTGACGATCGAGGTCATGGGGTTGGAGTAGCTGAAGAAGTAGGCATCCGGGCAGAGGCGCTTGACGTCCTCGGCGATGGCGATCATCGCAGGGATCATCCGCTGGGCGCGGGAGATGCCGCCCGGCATGATCGAGTCGCCCACCGGCTGGTAGATGCCGTACTTGCGGGGGATCTTCACGTCCGCCTCCCAAGCCTTGCGCCCACCCACGGCGATGGTGACCACCACCATGTCCGCGCCCGGCAGCAGGTCGCAGCGGTCGGTGGAGGAGGAGATCACAATATCCGCGCCCCTCTGCTGGACCATCTTCTTGGCGAGCTTGGTGATGGATTCGAGGACCGGCGGGTTGATGTCGCACAGCGCGATCTCCCATTTCCCGGAGTCGAGCTGGATGAAGTCGGCGATCAGGCCCTTGGTGAAGACGGCGCTGCCCGCGCCGATCAGGACGATCTTTTTGCGTTCGCTCATAATATCGAAATCCTTTCTCATTACAGTTGAATTTAAAATGCGCCGCAGGTACCTTTTTGAGATGTTGCGCTCCTTTGGAGCGCAATACGGGCGTGCCCGCACCCTACGGGGGAAACGTCTCCTTCGGAGCCGTCCGGGGGACTGTGTCCCCCATGATTACGAACCAGGGTTTTTAACGGGAAGCGTCGAGCAGGTTGGTCACACACACATCTAAAAACCCGGCCAACATCTCCACCTGTCCCCGGTGGTCCAGGGAGTTGAGCCGCTCAACGTCCGCGGCGGGCATGAACATCTTGATGAACGGCGGGTCCTTCTTGCTCAGCTCATAGGCCGGATCCTCTTTGATCCCCGCATATGCGCGGTCATAGCAGCCGGGATGGTTGAGCTTGTCGATCTCGGCGAATATCCCGTAAGGGGTCTTTTTATAGCTGTAGATCGCCCCGAAATAGGGGTACAGGTCCTGCTGCCCGTCCCGCGTCTTGACGAAGCAGCGGTACCCGGCGGCGTACTGGCCGAAGTTGTCCGGGCACTTGCGGTCCGGCTCGATGGTGTAGCGCTCGCTTTTGATCGAGACGACCGCCTCCTCGAAGGCACAAGCCAGCTTGTAGTCTTCTGCAAGGTCGCAGAGTTTGAGCGAGAAGCCCGCCTGGCACGCGGCGGCGGCGATCGCCTCGGCGCACTCTTTTATGTAGTCCGAGATGGCCTTGACCTGCTCGCCGCGCTTCTTCCCGCACAGCGCGTCAAAGGCGTCCTGCGGCATGAAGAGCTTGAGGTAGTCGTCCTCGTCCCGGCTGATCTCGTAGCGGCTTCCCTCCCCCAGATTCTCCCACACGATGGGGAACGAAGCAGGGTTGCTCCTTTTATCCAGCTCGACCATCAGCCCGGTTCTCGTCTCGGGCAGGTAGATCAGCCCGATATGCAGATAGAACTTCTCGTCGGTCTCCTTGTTTCTCATGTGGCAGCGGCTGCCGTACCAGTGGCGGCCGATCGAGTCGCGCGCGCCCCGGTCGGGGACAAGCTCCACGGTTTCGCTCCCGACCGATTTGATCGCGTCGTCCAGCACATCTCCAAAGCGGTGCAGGCTCATCAGCTTTTCCATGTCAACGTGGAAGGCGTCGTTCATAATAATCTTTCCTTTCCAGGTATTGTGTCGCGGCTATCTTTCCCGGGGAACCCCTTGATAGGGTTCCCCACGCCCCGACAGTCCACCGGACTGCCGGGCCTCCCCTCCTGATCTTTTTAAGGGTCGGCGTTTCGTGCCGTGCGCGGCACGACCAAAGGCGCCGCCTTTGGATGTGGCGATTTTTTGAAAAAAATCGAGTAAAACTTGTTGTTTCAGGCCGCGGCCAAAGGTTAAACGGCGGTCAATCGCGGTTTAACATTTTCCAGGCGTAGTCCGGGTTCTGCACGCAGAACTTTCCGCCGGTAATCTCTAAGAACATCCCGGTCAGGTAACTGGCTGCGTCCGAGCAAAGGAACGCCACCGCGTTGCCCACGTCCTGCGGCTCGCCCAGCCGCCGTAAGGCGATCTGGCTTTGCAGCGCGTCGCCCCGCTCGTCGATGACCCCCTGGGTCATCCCGGTGGCGATCACTCCGGGGATGAAGCCGCAGACCCGGATGTGGTAGGGGGCCAGCTCCGCCGCCAAGGTCTTGGTCAGCGAGTAGACCGCCGACTTGCTGGCGGCATAGGCCCCGCTGCCCGCGCTGCCCAGGATGGCGGCGTAGGAGGCGGCATTGATCAGCACCCCGCCGCCGCGTTTGCTCATATACTTCTGCGCTTCCCTGCCGCACAGGAAGACCGAGCGCAGGTTGACGTTCATCACCGTGTCCCATTCCCCTGCGCTCATCTCGCACAGCGCCTTCTGCGGATAGATACCAGCGTTCGAGACGAAGATATCCACCCCGCCGAAATGCTCCTCGGCGGCTTTAAACATCCCCTGTACCGAGGCCTCGTCCGACACGTCGCAGGGAATTGCCAGCACCTCACCGAAGCGGGCGAGCTCCTGCTTCGCTTCCTCCAGCCGCTCGGCGCTGATGTCGCTAATAAAGACCTTACAGCCCTCCGCGAGCAGCGCCTTCGCAATGGCGAAGCCAATTCCCTTAATGGAGGCCGCGCCGCTCACGCCGGCGACCTTGCCACCCAGTCCATATTCCATTTCGCTGATCACTCCTTTCGATCCTTTAAAAGTTCACCTTTTAAATTGCGCCAGTTCCGGCTCCACCGAGGCGCAAACCATTGAAATTGTACCGGTTCCGGCTTTGCCGGAATGGCGGTTTTTAAACCGCCAAGGTGCAATTTTGAGAATGTTGAAAATTAAAATTATATTTTAATTTTCAACATTTAAGACCGCGCCCCGGCTGGCCGAGGTGGCCAGCTTCTCATAGATGGCGAGGTACCCGGTCTTATATTTCTGCTTCGGCGGCTGCCAGAGCGCCAAGCGCCTGGCAATCTCCTCCTCCCCCACTTCGAGGGTGATGGTTTTCGCCGGGATGTCGATGGTGATCCTGTCCCCGTCGCGCACCGCGGCGATCGGCCCGCCCGCGGCCGCCTCGGGCGAGACATGCCCGCAGAAGCAGCCGTTGTTGGTGCCGGAGAAGCGCCCATCGGTCACGATCGCCGTCGAGGTGGCGAGCCCCATGCCGTAGAGGTACTTCATCGCCTTGTACATCTCCCGCATGCCGGGGCCGCCCTTCGGCCCCTCGTAGCGGATGACGAGCACCGTGCCGGGCGCGATCTCCCCGCCCAGGATGGCGGTCTCCGCCGCCTCCTCGCAGTCGAACACCCGCGCGGTGCCGTGAAAGACATGCATCTCGGGGACGATGGCCGAGGGCTTGGTCACGCACCCCTCGGGGGCCAGGTTCCCGCGCAGGATGGCCACCCCGCCGCTCCTGGAGAAGGGTTCCTCGAGCGTCTTGATGACCTCCCGGTTCGGCGCGCGGTAGTGATAATTTTCAATGTTCTCCCCCACCGTCTTTCCGGTGACGGTCAGCGCCCCGCGCTCAAGCAGCGGCGAGAGCTCGCGCAGCACCTGCGGGATTCCGCCCGCGAGGTAGAAATCCTCCATGTTGTACTTGGAGGCCGGGTTGACCTTGGCGATTAGGGGCGTGGTGTCGCCCAGCGCCTCGAAAAGCCCGGTCACCTCGTCGGCCGAGAGCCCCGCCTCGAGCGCCACCGCGGTCAGATGGAGCACCCCGTTGGTCGAGCCGCCGGTGGCGTTCAGCACCCGGATGGCATTCGAGATGGATTCCCGGTTGATGATCTTGTCCGCCGTCAGGTTCTCTTTCACCAGGCGCACCGCCGCCTCGCCGGTGCGGTGGGCCATCCGGGTGCGCTCGGCGTAGACCGCCGGAATCAGCGCGCCGCCCGGCAGGGTCATCCCCAGCGCCTCACCCAGACAGCACATGGTGTTGGCGGTGCCGTAAAACGAGCAGCTCCCGCAGCCCGGGCAGCAGCTCTCCTCGAGCGAGTCGAGCTCGTCGGGCGCGATCTTCCCGGCCTTGAGCATGCCGCACCCCTCGGAGAGGGAGGTCAAATCGGAAGCCCTTCCGTCGAAGGGCGCGCCCCCCTGCATGGGGCCGCCGGGCAGCAGGATGGCGGGCAGGCGCAGGCGCGCAGCCGCCATCAGGAGCCCGGGCACGATCTTGTCACAGGAGCCGAGCAGCACCACCCCGTCGAGCCGGTGCGCCTGCACCATCACCTCGACGTCGTTGGCGATCAGCTCGCGGGAGGGGAGGATGTATTTCATCCCCTCGCTCCCCTGCGCGGTCCCGTCGCACGCGCCGATCACCCCGAACTCCACCGGGGTGCCCCCGGCGGCGTAGATGCCGTTTTTCACGCTCTGCGCGAGCGCGCGCAGGTTATAGCTGCCGGGGCAGACCTCGCTCCAGGTGTTGGCCACCCCGATGATGGGCTTTCTTAAATCCTCGTCCGAGAAGCCCATCGACTTATATACGCCCCGGTTGAAGCTGTAGTCGGGGCGGCGTAAGATTTCCTCGCTGCGCCGCATAGGCTCATTTCTCCTTTTTCTGCTGCGCCAGCCGGTAGGCGACGTCGAGGATCATGTCCTCCTGCCCGCCGACGGTGCGCAGCCGCCCAAGCTCGATCAGAATATCCCGCGCGTCCAGGCCGTAGCGATCGGCGGCCCGCTTGGCATGCAGGAAGAAGCTGGAATAAACCCCGGCGTACCCGATCGAAAGGGCGTATTTGTCGATGATCATCTGCACGCCGAGCTCCGGGATGTTGTCCTCGGCCGCGTCCATGATGGCGTAAAGGTCCTCCCCCGTCTCGATCCCGAGCTTGTGGAAAACAGCGGTCAGCACCTCGTGCGGCGCGTTGCCCGCGCCCGCCCCGAGGCCCCGCAGGGTCCCGTCGATGTAGTCCGCCCCGGCGTTCACCGCCGCGAGCGAGTTGCCGATGGCAAGCCCCAGGTTGTTGTGTGCGTGGAAGCCCACCGGCAGGCTGAGGTGTTCCTTTAAATAGGAGACCCGTGCCGCCGCGTCGTCCGGGACCATCGCCCCGGCCGAATCGGCCATGTAAACGGCGCTGGCACCATAGGACTCGAACTTCTTGGCCTGCTCCAGAATCTTCTCGGGCGGCTCCATGTGGCTCATCATCAGAAAGCCGATGGCTTCCATCCCGAGCTCGCGGGCCATCTTGATGTGCTGCTCGCCGACGTCCGCCTCGGTGACGTGGGTGGCGACCCGCACGAGCCCAGCGCCCATCTCATGAGCGCGCTTTAAGTCCTCCACCGTGCCGATCCCCGGCAGCAGCAGGATCCCGACCTTCGCGTCCCCCGCGTTGTCGAGGACCGCCTGCAGCACCTCATATTCGTCGTATTTCATAAAGCCGTACTGGCAGGAGGAGCCGGAAATGCCGTCCCCGTGCCCGCACTCGATGGTGGGGGCCCCGGCCTTGGCGAGCGCGGCGGCGATTTTCCCGGCCTGCTCGGGCGAATAGGTGTGGCGGATGGCGTGGCTGCCGTCGCGCAGGGTGGTGTCGATGATCCGTATTTTCTTCGCCATCAGCGTCTGCCCCCTTCCAGCTTGCGCGCGGCCCAGGTGTCGGCCATATGGACCGCCGCGCAGGTGATGATATCGAGGTTCCCGGCGTAGGGCGGCAGGTAGTCCCCGCTGCCCTCGACCTGCACCATGGTCACCACCGTATTGTCACCCGAAAGCTCGGGCTCCATGGTGACCCGGTAGCCCGGGACGTATTTTTGAAGCTCGGCGACCATCCTGCCCACCGACTCCCGGATCGCCGCGAGGTCGGGCGCATCCTTGGTGCGGCAGTAGACGGTGTTGCGCATCATCAGCGGCGGCTCGGCGGGGTTTAAAATGATGATCGCCTTGCCCCGCTTCGCGCCCCCGACCTTCACCAGCGCCGCCGAGGTGGTCTCGGTAAACTCATCGATGTTGATCCTGGTCCCCGGCCCGGCGCTCTTGGAGGCGAGGGTCGAGACGATCTCGGCGTACTCGACCTCCTGCACCCGGGAGACCGCCGCCACGATGGGGGTGGTGGCCTGCCCGCCGCAGGTGACCAGGTTGATGTTCGCACTGTCGAAGTGCTCCTCGAAGTTGACCACCGGCACCACATAGGGCCCGACGGCGGCGGGGGTCAGGTCGAACGCCTTCTTGCCCGCTTCCTTATATAAGGGGGCGTTCTTGAGGTGCTGCGAGGCGCTGGTCGCCTCGAATACGACCTCGATCTCGGGATCGTCCAGCAGCGGCTGCAGCCCGTGGATCTCGGTGCGCACCCCATATTCCTTGGCCTTGACGATCCCGACCGAGTCCTCATAGATCCCGACCATCATCGCAAGCTCCAGGTTCTGCGAACGCTTGCGTATCTTTTCCATCAGGTCGATGCCGATGTTCCCCGGCCCGACGATGGCGCATTTGATCTTTTTCACGCCGTCCTCCATTTCTGAGCGTTGTCTCTCTACTAAAAAAGTGGCGGTTTTGCCCCCGGCAAAATTCGGCCCGGCCGGGCCGAAAGCCGGTTTTTTCTGAATAGCTCGAAGGGTTCCTTCGAGCTATTTGCGTACCCGCTCCATCTTGAGGTTGCCGACCACATATTTATAGCCCGCCTCCTCGATGAACTTGTGCGCCCTGTCATAATAGGAATACTCCTCGCCGTAGAGCCAGCAGAAGACGTCGACCGGCTTCTGGATGTGGCTCTCGATGCGGCGCTTGCTCTCCACAATCTCCCGCTGCATATCCTCGTCCGAGGTGGTCTTGGTGATCTGGAAGTGGCTGCCGGTATGGCAGCAGATGACGTGCCGGCGGCTGATCTCCTCCATCTCCTCCCAGCTCATGGCGATCCGCTTATCATGCTGGTACTCCTCGGGGATGTCGGTGCGCAGATGATGGCTCTGGGCAAATTCGAGCTGCTCCTCATACGGCACATCCATGAAGAACCCGGGGACGTAGAACCAACCGGTAAAGTTGTATTTATCCAGGATCGGCAGCATGTAGTCGTAATGGCAGCGGTATCCCTCGAAGATGGCCGGGATCAGGCCGGGGCGCTCCTTGTGCCAGACGCCGGTGTCGAAGAAGCGGTCCATGTCCTCCACGGTGACGGGGGAAAAGTGCTCGGCGTAGTATTTGATTTCCGCCTCGAAGCGGGGAATGTCCTCCTTGTTGGTGCGGTGGTAGTTGATCACCCGTATGTAGGAGTTGTTGAGGAGGTAACGGAACATCTCCATGGTGCGCTTATCCTTGGTCACGCTCTGGGCAAAGGCCTGAAGATCGAAGCTCATTTCTGCTCCTCCTTTACGAAGTCCTTCACTACCTCGCGGTAGGGTGCAATGCGGAAAAACTTTTCGGCCATGGCGCTCATCGCCGGGGCGATCGCCGGATACGGGTCCTCGACCTTGCCGCTCTTGTCATAGTAGTAGGCGAAGATCAGCGCGGCCAGCCCCTGGATCAGCCCCAAGCCCTCGTCGGCCGGCGCCGGGGTGAAGGTCTTCTTCGCCCCTCCGGTCAGATCGTCCAGCCCGATGATGGCCGGGATCCCCTCCTCGGCGGTAACCCTCGTCTCGCAGTACTCGATCACCTTCATGAAGGATTCCTCGCAGCCTGCCAGCCCCTCTAAAAACTTTTCAATATCCTGCACGTCGATCCCCGACGCCTCCAGCAGATTCTTTTCGCTCATCTGGCTCCATCCTTTCCCGAGTTCAGTATTGATTTCCAAATTGGTTATGACAACATTATAATATGTCATTATTCCAAAGTCAACAGCTTTCTGAATATTTTCGTAAAATCTTAATTTGGATTTTTGTGCACATTGTACACCCTCCGCAATAATCCGCCGCAAACCGGCATAAAATGCGGGCCCGGGCGGGTCGGCCGGGCATGGAAAGCAAAAAAGGCTCTGGAAATTGGAAATGCTTCGTGGTAAGATAGAGCTGTAAATGACTGGAACTGTTGGCTTTCCTTATGTTATAACAATATGTCAACATGATTCTATATCCAAAGGAGACGGTTGTTATGTCGATTGACCTGCGGGACGCCGCGTTCAGCAAGGAGGTACCGGTCGCCCTGTACTACCAGCTCAAGGAGTCGCTGCTGCAAAAGATCCAGGATGAAACCTGGAAGCCGGGGCAGAAGATCCCCACCGAGCGGGAGCTCTGCGAGATGTACGGCGTGAGCCGGATCACGGTGCGCAAGGCGCTGGACGATCTGCAAAACGAGGACTACCTCTACCGCATCCAGGGCAAGGGGACCTATGTCAAGCGCTCGTCGATCGACTACCGGCTCTCGAAGTTCTATTCCTTCAATGAGGAGCTCAGCCGCCGGGGGCTCAAGGAGCGCGCGCAGATGCTCTCCTTCTCAAAGGTAGTCCCCGAGGACAAGGTGCGCGCCCAGCTCCATCTCGCCGAAGGGCAGGAGGTCTTTTGCGTCAAGCGCACCCGGTACATGGACGAGACCCCCTACGTCATCGAGATCAGCTATATCCCCAGTAGCCTCTGCCCGGGGCTCTGCCGGGAGGAGATCGAAACGGAGGGGCTATACAGCTCGATGCGCCGCCACGGGGTCCATCCCGACCATGCGACCGAGCAGTTTAGGGCCACCGGGCTGACCGGCGCCGAGGCGAAGCTCCTCTCCCTCTCCCCGGGCGAGCCGGCGATCAACCTGCGCCGGATCACCTGGGCGGGGAACACGCTGGTGGAATACTGCAACAGCATTGTGCGGGGGGACTTCTTCACCTACACCGTCGAGCTCAAATAAACAAAGTGGAGCGCCGCGGCGCTCCCTGTTTTTTCAGAAAGGAATGGTCACAGAGATGAAACTGCTGCGTTATACCCACGAGGGGCGCGAGGCTTTCGGCTTCCTGCGCAAGGACACCGTCTACGAGCTGCGCGGCGACCTGCTCGGCGAATACGAGGCCACCGGGGCCGCCCTGCCGCTCACGGCCCTGACCCTGCTGCCCCCGATCAACCCCACCAAGGCGGTCTGCGTGGGGCTCAACTACCGCGACCACGCCGAGGAGATGAACCTGGAAATCCCGGACGAGCCGGTCCTCTTCCTAAAGCCCTCCACCGCCCTGCTGCCCCCCGGCGGGACCATCCGCTGGCCGCGCCTCTCCTCCCAAATTGATTACGAAGGGGAGCTGGCCATCGTGATCGGCAAGACGGCGCATGAGGTGCCGCCCGAACGCGCCAAGGAGTACATCCTCGGCTACACCTGCGCCAACGACGTGACCGCGCGCGACCTGCAGCCGGGACACGGCCAATGGACGCTCGCCAAGGGCTTCGACACCTTCCTGCCGCTCGGGCCCTGGGTGGAAACCATGCTCGACCCCGGGGCGCTGGAGATCGAGACCCTGCTCGACGGGCGGGTCATGCAGCGCTCGAACACCCGGCATCTGATCTTCGACCCCCTCTTCCTGCTAAGCTACGTCTCGCAGGTGATGACCCTGCTGCCGGGGGACGTGATCCTCACCGGCACCCCCTCCGGGGTGGGCCCGATGGTCCACGGCTCCCAGGTGGAGATCCGGATCGAAGGGATCGGGAGCCTGCAAAACACCCTGGAATAACCGTCCGGAAAGACCCGGGGGCCCGCCAGATGGCGGGCCCCTCTCCGGTTTTTGTTGCATCTTCAGCCGGGATATGGAATAATGAAAGCAGCACAGGTGTTGCAGAAACCTACACCTTTAGAAAGAGCGGGATTTCTCCTAAAAGCAGGAAAAACCAGCCCGTTTTTCAGGCTGGCCGCGGCAAAAATGCGGGATTGGCAAAGGCGTACCTTTGCGCAGAGAGGACGGGACAAAATGGGAAAGAACAGGATCATGGCATTCGTGTTGGCGGCGGCGCTGGCGCTTTGCGTTCTGCCGGCT
>SLUK01000014.1 GCA_004340125.1 Harryflintia acetispora
CAGCTCGCTGAAGCTCGCCTCCCGCCATTTCACATGCGTCCCGATGGCCAGGCCACCGTTTTCCAGCTTCTTCTTTAACTCGTCAATTCGGAACACTTCGTCCCCTCCTTCTTGCTCAGACCCTCTCGGGGGTCAGGCCCCCGATCAGGCGGCAGGCCTCCCGCAAGGGTTCGGCCCAGTCGCCGTGGATGGCCGCGATGTGGTGGATGTACGGCCCGCAGACCAGCTTGCGCTCCCAGGCGGGCCAATCGTTCGTCTCGATCCAGAGGTAGTTCCCGCCGGTGGGCGGCCCGTCGGTGCCCGCGGCGTTCTCGACAAAGAGACGGTAATCCCCCCGCTCGTCGTCAAACCGGCAGAGGGTCAGCGTGCCGCCCCGCAGCTCGTATTGCCCTTTGCAGTCCACCACCGCCGGCATGACCCCGGACTTGCACAGCGATTTCGGGAAGGGCCCGCAGTGCCAGAGCAGCTCGGCGTTGTCGTTTTGCGGATGCCGGATGGTCAGGTCGGCCAGGAAGGGCACCCCCTCCCCCCGGCTGACGGCGTAGAGCAGGGCCGCCGAGACCGCGCCGTGGATGTCGCACTCGCAGGCGACGGGCAGGCCCTTTTCGGCGGTGTCGCCGTTGGCGAAGCAGGGCACGATCCCCAGCATATCCGGGAAGGTGTGCCAGCAGTCGGCCGCCAGCGCGTCGAGGTTGTAGCGCCTCGCCAGACGCAGATAGGCGCACTCGAGCGCCGCGATCTTGTCGAGCTGCCCGCCGTCTATGGCCGAGCAATCGGCCTTTTCCGAGATATCCCACACGACGGCGTCAAACTCCCCGTCCCGCGCGCGCAGCACGTCCTGGACCTCTTCGAGCACCTCGGCCCCGGTGATGGCTACCACGTCGATCCCAAAGCGTTCCAACAGCCGGTTTTCGTCCACCCGCACGCTCAAAAACTGCCGCGGGCGCACGCTGAGCTGCCCCACCCGCAGCGCGCGCAGCCGCCGGGCCGCGGTGGCGGCGCCCAGGAAGTCCCGGATTCCCTTTTCCAGCTTCGGGCTGTCCAGCCAGCAGTTTTCGATGTAGGAAAAGGGGATTCCCCGGCGGCTCAGCGCCTTGCCGCTGACGAACAGGCCGCACTGGGTATCGGTGTGGCGGGTGGCATAGTTTTCTGGCGGCGCGTCGTCGCGCGCTCCCCACAGCAGGGTGGGAACCCCCAGCGCGGCGGCGAGCTTCGCCACCGCCTCCTCCTGCCCGAAGTTGACGTGCGGCAGGAACAGCGCGTTGACCCCGCGCTCGCGGAAGCGGCGCACCACCGCATCGATCTCGCCGAGGTCCATCAGCAGTCCGTCCTCGCAGACCCCTTCAAGGTCCACCACCTCGAGATCGGGTATTTTACCGAAGATTTCATAGAGCCTGGGCATCACCTTCGCCTTGCTCTCGAGCGCGTATTCGCGCGGCGGGAAAACGTCCCGCCGGGTCGGGGCGACACCGAGCACTACTTTATAATCACCAAACAACGGATACACCCTTTCTTGTCTTAAATGATCCAATCATGGGGGTCTGTGACCCCCATGATTGCGCACTAGCCTCTTCGGCGACCCCTATGATTGCGCATATCGGGCGCGCTAGCGCACGTAGCGGATCGCAACCGTTTTTTCCTGCGACATGGTCAGCAGGCTGTAGCGCCCGCCCTCGCGCCCGAGGCCGCTCATCTTGTAGCCGCCGAACGGGATTTCCGGCCCGCGCCAGGTCGAGCAGCCGTTTAGCACCACCGTCCCGGCCTGCAGCTTTGAGGCCACCCGCAGCGCCCGGATCATATCCCCGCTCATGCACCCGGCGTTGAGGCCGTAGCTGGTCTGGTTGGCGAGTGCGAGCGCCTCCTCCTCGGTATCGAACCCGATGATCGGGAAGACCGGCCCGAAGATCTCCATGTCCTTGGCCACGTCCATGTCCGGGGTCACGTCCACGAGCACCGCCGGGGTGAGGAAGGCGCCCTTGCGCTCCCCGCCGCAGAGGAGCTTCGCCCCCTGGCGCACCGTATGGGCGATCTGCTCCTCGACCTCCTTGGCCGCGCGCTCGTTGATCAAGGTGCCAACGTCGGTCGCCGGGTCGGCCGGGTCGCCGGTTTTAAAGCCCGTGAGCCACTGGACCAGTTTCTCTGCAAAGGCGTTCTTGACCGAGTTGTGGACGATGTACCGCTTGGAGGCGCAGCAGGTCTGCCCGCAGTTGCGCAGGCGCATCCAGCACTCCTGCACCGCGTGATCCAGGTCCGCATCTCCGAAGATGACGAACGGGTCGTTGCCGCCCAACTCCATGATCATCCGGTGCAGATAGAGCGCCGAATTGCGGCAGATTTCGATCCCCACCTCGGTCGAGCCGGTGAAGGAAATCGCGTCCACCTTCTCTGAGCGCACCACCATGTCCCCCACGTCCGCCCCATGGCCGGTGACGATCTGGGCAACGTCGCCCGGAACGCCGGCCTCGATCAGCAGCTCGGTGTAGCGGATCAGCGAGAGGGTCACGTCGGTCGGGGGCTTGATGACCACGCTGTTGCCCATGACCAGCGCGGCGGCCACCTTCTGGGTCAGGGTGTCGAAGGGGAAGTTGAAGGGTGCTATGCACGCCACCACCCCCAACGGCTCGTAGCGGGTGAACTGCACGTCGCCCATGCAGCCGGCCGCCGACAGGTCCATGAACGAGCTGCCGGCGAGATGCCGCGCCTCCTCGCAGAGGTTTTTAAAGATTTCCACCGTCACGTCCAGGTCCTCGCCGCACTGCCGGATCGGCTTGCCCATCTCGGCGCAGAGCAGTGCGCACAGCTCGTCCCGGTGCGCCTCAAAGACCCGCGGCACGTTTTCCAAAACCGCCGTGCGCGCGTCCATCGACATCGCGCCCCAGCGCTCCGCCCCCTGCCGCGCCAGCGTGAGGCAGCGCTCCACATCCTCTTTCCCGGCGCTCGGGAAGGTGCCGATCACCTCGCCTGTCGCGGGATTAATCGCATTGAGCACCTCCCCGCCCGCCGCCGGGCATTTCTTTCCACCGATAAGCATTTCCATCTTCGTTTCTCCCTTCTGTTCTCTAGGCTTTGTTTTGGCTGCCGAACAGGGCGATCTTGTGCATCGCCTCGTCATGCACCGCCCGCTGCACCTCGGCGCAGAGCTCCAGGTAATTAAGCCCCGCGGCCCGCTGGCGCACCCGTCCGATCGCCGCCTGCGCCAGGTCGGTGTGGATGTTGACCTTGCAAATCCCACGCTGCACACAGGCGTGAAACTGCCCGTCCGTCAGGCCCGACCCGCCGTGGAGCACCAGCGGCTTGTCGGTGGCGGCGGCGATCCGTTCCAGCACGTCGAGACGCAGGTTCGGCACCGCCGTGTAGACCCCGTGCGCCGTCCCGATCGAGATGGCCAGCGCGTCCACCCCGGTGCGCGCGAGGAACTCGCCCGCCTCCTGCGGGTCGGTGTAGGCCGCGCCGTCGTTTTGCACGGCGCCCACCGAGACGTGCCCGAGCTCGCTCTCCACCGAAATCCCCTTCGGGCGGCAGAGTCCAACCGCCCTTTTCGTCTGCGCGATGTTCTCCTCCAGCGGGAGGTTGGATACGTCGAGCATCACCGAGGTGTAACCCGACTTTACCGCCCGCTCGATGAGCGAAAGCTCAAAGGCATGGTCGAGGTGGATGCACACCGGGATATGGTAGCGCTCCGCCACCGAGCGCACCATGCCCGGGAACTCCTCGAGCTTCATCACCGGCGAGAAGCCCTCGCCGTAGGCCACGATCAGGGGCGAGCGGGCCTCCTCGGCCGCCGCGAGCACCCCGTGCAGCATGGACAGGTCGAACACGTTCATGTGCGGCACGGCATAATGCCCCGCCCGCGTCCCCTCAAGGATTTCAGAAAGCGTTACCAGTTTCATCTTCGTTACTCCCCTTCATCAGTTTCATCGCCTGTTCGAGGCCCTTAAGACCGCCCGCGGCGCCATGCGCCGTGGTGGACAGGGCCCCCGCCGCCGCGGCCAGCCGCGCGCATTGCCTATCGCTCCAGCCGAAGGACAGCCCCGCCAAAAAACCGGCCACGAAGTTGTCCCCCGCGCCCACGGTGTCCACGACCGGGACCGGGTAGGCGGGGACCATGAGCTCCCGTCCCCCCGCCGCCAGCAGGCAGCCCCGCGCGCCGAGCTTTAAGACCACCCCGCGCGCCCCCGCCGCTTGCAGGGCGCGTGCCGCTAAGCGCGGCTCCCGCTCCCCGGTGAGCACCGACGCCTCGCCGATACTCGGCAAAAACCAATCCAGCTGCCGGATCACCGGCAGCAGCTGGGCCGTCATCTCATTTTGGTCGTAGTCCCCCGGCGGCAGTACGGCGTCCGCCGCAGTGAGCACGCCCTGCGCCCTGGCCCGGCGGCAGACCTCGCCGAGGCCCGGAAAGTCCATCCCCGAATGGGGCATGAGGCTGCCGATGCAAAACACCTTGGCGCGCGCGATCATCCCCTCGTCGAGCATGTCGGCCTGCAGCGCGTTGCCGCCGCTCTGGAAGGACCAGAACCGGTGCTCCCCGCCGGGGAGCAGGTTGACGGCCGACAGGGTGGTGCGCCCGCTGCGGCGCACCGCACCGACGTTTACCCCGGCACGGCGCAGCAGAGTCAGCAGCAGCTCGCCGCCGAGATCCTCCCCCAGCTGGCCGAGGAAGCCCACCGATACCCCGAGCCGGCGCAGGGCCAGCGCTTCGTTGAGCGCGTCCCCGCCGGCCGCGAGCGTGGCGCCCTGCAGCGGGCCGTCATGCTCCAGCATGGACGGGCGCACCGTATCGAGCAGCACATCCACCACCGCGTGGCCCGCGCAGACCACCTGCAATTTTTCTTCCATCTCCGACACCTTCTCCCGATATTTGACAAGCTCTGTTTTTTCGGCTAAGCTAACCATATTCGCAGAATTGTATTAAATATTTTTGGTATATCCTACCAATTGGAGGCCGTTATGATCCGTGTCGCCGTCATCGAGGACAACTACTACACCCGCCAGGCGATCCTGCGCGCCATCGACTGGGCGGCGCTCGGCTGCGTGGTGGTGGGCGAGGCCCCGGACGGTCTGGAGGGCGAGCGGCTGATCCGCAGGGAGAGCCCCCAGATCGTCGTCACCGACATCCGCATGCCCGGCTACAGCGGGATCGAAATGGTGCAAAACCTCAGCGCCCTCCCATCTCCGCCCAAGGTGATCGCGGTGACCGGCTACCAGAGCTTCGCCTACGCCCAGTCGTTTTTAAAGCTGGGTGCGGTGGATTACCTGTTAAAGCCCCTGAAAACCGAGGAGCTCTGCGAGGCGGTGCGCCGGGCGGTCGGCCTCATCCGGCAGGAGGAGGAAGCCAAGGAGGAGCTTTCCTCGCTGCATACCGAGCTCTCCCGCTCGCGCCTCTCCCTGCGCGCACAAGCGCTTTTTGCGCTGCTGCTCGACTCCTCCGGGAAGGAAGAGGAGCTGCGCCTTCGCCTGCAAAAGGCCGGGATCGCCCCCGCCGTCTACGCCGTGGCCAAGCTAATTATCCCGGGCGTGCCCGCGCTCGAAGGGCTGCTACCGGCGCTCGAGCGCGGCTACTCGCTGAAAATATGCTACCTCGCCCCCGAGCGCCAGCTCTTTTTGTGGAGCGAACGCCCCGTTTCCCCCGAGCGCTTTTGCGCCCGCGCGCTCGAGGCTATGGGGTCCCTGCGCCAGAAGCTGGGCGAGTGCCAGATCGGCCTGAGCCGTCCGGCGAAGGAGCTGCGCCAGGCCGACGGCTGCTGCGACCGCGCCAAGGGCGCGGCCGAGGCGCTGCGCCTGCGGGGCGAAGCGGCCGTCTCCCTCGCCGCTGCGCGCGAGGAGGGCGAGCTGCCCGAAGCGCCGGACATCGCCGGGCTTTGCCGATCGCTGCTCGCCCCGGGCGAGCCCGCAGCGCTCGCCCGGACGGCCGTGGGCGGGATCGTCGAGAGCACCGGGAGCATCTACGCCATGCAAAACTGCCTGATCCAGCTGTGCCAGGCGCTGTTGCGCGAGCGCCCGGACAAGGACAAAGAGCTGCCGCGGCAGGTGATCCGCAAAATCCGGGATCTTTCCAGTGCCGGGGAGGCCGCGCAGTTCCTGGAAGAATTCCTGGCCCCGCTGCGGGAGCGGGAGCAGTATGAGGAGTGCTCCCCCCTGGTGCGCGCGGCGCTTAGCTATATCGGCTCGCACTACCAGGAGGAGATCACCCTGCAAACCCTGGCCGACACCTTCTTCCTCGCCCCGGCCTACCTGAGCACCCTCATCAAGCGCCAGACCGGCAAGGGGTTCGTCGACCTGCTCACCGGGGTGCGCATCGAGCGCGCCAAGGAGCTGCTGCGCGACGTGAGGCTGCAGGTGCAGCAGGTGTCGCAGCAGGTGGGCTACCGGGATTACGCCTACTTCTACCAGGTCTTTAAAAAGCAGACCGGCCTCTCCCCCAAGGAGTACCGCCAGCAAAATTGTTGAGCCTCCGCGCTTTGGAAAGGAGCCCTTCCCGATGAAATGCCTCTATTCCCGCTTCCTCGATCTGAGCTTGCGCACCAAGCTGCTCGTCTCCTTTTTGCTGGTGATGGCGACCCTGGTCACCGTCACCGGGGCGACCAACTATGCGCTGAGCTACAACATCAACCGCAGCCTCGCGCTGCGCTACACCAACGCGGCCAACGCCCAGATGATCATGAGCCTGGAGCAGCGCACCCAGGACATCGAGGACACCCTGTTTTTGCAAACCCAGTCCCCCGGCCTGCTGCGCGCGCTCGGCGCGGCGCAGGGGGCGACGGAGGACTTCTCCAACCGCCAGCGCCTGGTGGCCGAGCTCGAAAGCCTGCTGCACGCCTCGGACTACTACGACTATGTGCTGCTGATGGACGGGGGCGGGCGGCTCTATGAGCTGACCAAGCGCTCGAAGGAGGATCTGCCGGATCTCGACTTGGCAGCGCTGCAGCAGGAGCTCTATGCCCTGCGCGGCTCCTGCTCCTGGACCCAGGACGGCGACACCATCCGGGTGGGACGCTCCATCATCAGCGCGCAAAACTTGCAGGACCTCGGGACCATCGTGGTGGGGATCCCCGCCAGCGCCTTCGAGGGGTTCTATTCGGACGTGCGGGACTCCTCGATCGACTCCACCGCCTTTTACAACGCCCAGGGCGAGCCGATCTTCGCGGTCGAGCCCGGCGACCCCGCGCTGCAGCGCCTGGCCTATGAAACCTATTTGCAGGGCGGCGGCACGCGCGAGCCGAGCTTCTCCACCCTCGACTACGGCGGTGAGAGTTACCTCGTCACCGGCATGAGCAGCCGGCGGCAGGACTGGAAGCTGGTCAACGTGATCGACACCCGCTTCATCGCGCGGGATTTGCGGATCATCCTGCGCACCATCTTCCTGCTGTGCGGGGTGCTGCTGCTCTTCGCGGTGCTCATCGCGGTGCTCATCTCCCGCAGCATGACCGAGAACGTGGACATTTTGATGAAGAACATCGACATCATCGCCAGCGGCGACTGGGGGGGCAAGGTGGTGCCAACCAGCCGCGACGAGATCGGGCGGCTGGCGCTGCGCTTCGATTTCATGCGCGAGCGGATCATCGCCCTGGGCGAGCAGGTCGCGAGCGAGCGGGAGGACCGCAAGGCGCAGGAGCTCCGGCTGCTCGAGGCGCGCTACGCCGCGCTGCGCAGCCAATATAACCCCCACTTTCTCTACAACGTCCTCGACTCGATCTCCAGCCTCGCGCTGCTGCGCGGGGAGGAGGAGATCAGCTCGATGATCATCATGCTCACCGACATGCTGCGCGCGAGCGTGAGCCGCACCGCCCCCGCGGCCCCCCTGCGCGACGAGGTGGAATATGTCTCCAAGTTCACCACCCTCTATGAGCAGATCTACCAGGGGAACGTGGGCTTCACCTACGACGTGCCAAGCGGGCTGATGGGGATGGAGGCCCCCTCCTTCGTGCTGCAGCCGCTGGTGGAAAACGCCGTGCTGCACGGGATCGAACGCAAGAGCGGGGTGGGCCAGGTGCTGATCCACGCCGAGGAGCGCGCGGGGGACCTGGTCCTCACCGTGGTGGACAACGGCGCGGGCTTCGAGCTGCCGCCGGACGAGGCGCTCGTCCCCCGCCCCGCCGGGGGCGGGCACCATGCCCACATTGGGCTGTATAACGTCCAGGAGCGCATCCGCCTGCGCTACGGCGAGGGGTACGGCCTCTTTATCGAATCGAAGCCGGGGGCGGGCACCAAGGTCGAAGTGCGCCTGCCGCTGCGCCCCTATGCGGACTAAAACTCGATCATCACCTTGAGGGCCTCCTCGCTGTGGGCGAGCGCGTACTCGAACGCCCCGGGAGACTCTGTAAAGGGGAACACCCGGTCCGCCAGCGCACGCAGATCGACCCGCCCGGCCGCCACCGCGGCGATCGCCGCCGGGTAGCAGCCCCGGTAACGGAAGACCCCGCGCAGCTGCAGCTCCTTCTCGTAAAAGTTATAGTAGTCGAAGGGCGCGTCGTGCCCGATATTGCCGACCTGCACGCAGACCCCGCCCCGCCGGCAGAGCCCGGGCAGGCTGTAGGCTCCCGCCGCGCTGCCGGTGCAGTCGACGGCGATGTCCACTCCCCGCCCGCCGGTGCATTCCAGCACCCCGGCGGTGAAGTCCCCGTCCCCGGCGCTTAAGGCCCCGAGGCTCTGCGCGCGCTTCAGACGGAAGTCGCTCAGGTCGTGGACGAAGACCTCCTCCACCCCGTGCAGACGCAGGGAGAGCAGCGTCATGATCCCGATGCATCCCGCCCCGACCAGGGCGGCGCTTTTGCCCGGGGCCGCCGCCGCGCGCGCGGCGGCGTGCAGCCCGACGGCGAAGGGCTCGAGCATGGCCCCGCACAGGGTGTCCATCCCGGCCGGGAGCCTATGGCACATGCGCGCCGGGAAGGCGAGGTACTCGCACAGGCACCCGTCGTCGTGGAAGGCCGAGAGGAAGCGAAGATTGGGACAGAGGTTATATTCCCCCCGCCGGCACCACTCGCACTCCCCGCAGGGCGCCCCCGGCTCGACGGCCACCAGGTCGCCGGGTGCGAGGGGCTTGCCCTGCCCGTCCAAAACTTTGCTTTCTTGGGCGAGGTGGTCGCCGAAACCGGCATCCTCCCATGTGGAGTTGCCGCCTTCGGCGGCAACTCCCTGGGCGAGGCGGTCGCCGAAGGCGACCACCTCGCCTGAACATTCATGCCCCAGGATTTTGGGGAAGAGGTTTTCCCGCTCGAAGCCGTGCCGGTAAAAGTGCAAGTCGCTCCCGCAAATCCCGACATGCCGTACCTTGACCAGCACCTCGCCGGGGCCGGGGACCGGCCCCGGCCGCCTCTCCAGGGACATTTCCCGCGCGCGGTGGGTCACCGCCGCCATCATCTGCCGCATAGGCGCCTCCCTTTCTCCTCGTGTTTAGCCCTTAACCGCGCCCGCCATGACGCCCGAGACGATGTGCCGCTGCATGAGCAGGTAGAACGCCAGCACCGGGATCATGGACAGGGTGGTGGTGGCGAAGGCCATCCCCAGCTCGACCGAATATTGCCCGAAGAAGCTGTAGAGCATGACCGGCAGGGTGTGCGCCTTCTTGTCCATCATGAAGATGACCGCCAGCTGGAAATCGTTCCAGGCGTCCAGGGCGTTGATGACCACCATCGAGGCCACCACCGGGCGCAGCAGCGGGAAGACGATCCGAAAATACACCCGCGCGGCGCCCGCGCCGTCGATCCTGGCGGCCTCCTCCATCTCACGCGGGACGTTCTTGACAAACCCCGTGATGACCATGATGTTAAAGGGCAGTGCGAAGGCGCTGCGCACCAGCACGAAGCCGAGCGGCGTGTTGATCAGCCCGAGGGAGCGCAGGTCGCTGTAAAGGGGCATCATGATCGACTGGAAAGGGATCAGCAGCGCCGCCATGAAGAGGGAGTAGAGAAGGTTGTAGCCCCTTGAGGTGTTGCGTCCCAGCACATAGGCGGCCATCGGCGCCACGACGATCAGCAGCAGCACGGTGGGCACGGTGGTGAGTAAGCTGTTCTTCATCGCCAGCCAGAAGTTGGATTTCGCCATCGCGTCGGTAAAGTTCTCCAGGTGGATGATGGTCGGGAAGGCCATGCCGGTAAAGGCGATCTCCTTGGCGCTCTTGACCGAGTAGACGAACGAGACATAGAACGGGAGCAGCACCACCAGCGCCGCCAGAATCAGCGGCACCCTGGTCAGCCAGTAAATGGCGCGTGAACGCTTCTCCATCACAGCTCGACCTCCCTTCTGCGCAGCAGGAAGGAGACCGCCGAGCTGACCGCCGCCACGAAGACGGTGAAGACGATGGCCGCCGCCTGCCCGTAGCCGGCGTGCATGAACTCGAAGATATTTTTGTAGATGACCACCGCCAGCGTCTCGGTCGCCTTGCCGGGCCCGCCGCCGGTCGCCGCCATCACCAGGTCGAACTGCTTGAGCCCCCAGGCCAGCGTGAGCACCACGTTGGCCGTAACCGAGGGCATGATCAGCGGCAGGGTGATCTTAAAAAAGCGGGTGGGCGCCCCGGCACCCTCGACCTCGGCGGCCTCGTAGTAGTCGCGCGGGACCATCTGCAGCCCCGCGAGGTATACCACCATCGCATAGCCCGCGTCCCGCCAGACGGCGATCCCGGCCACCGCGGGCAGGGCGTAGCGCATCGACCCCAGGGGGCTGTGCAGCCCGAAAGCGATGTTGACGATGTCGCTGTAGAGGTAGCGCCAGGTATAGGCGGCCAGAATCAGGCTGATGACGAAGGGCATGAAGTAGATCGAGCGCAGGAAGTTGTTGAGCTTGCCCGTGCGCTGGACCCCCAGTGCCAGCAGCAGTCCCAGCACGTTGGTGCAGGTGACGGTGATCAGGGTATAGAGCAGCGTCACCCCCGCCGCCTTGTTGAAGTCGCCCTGCTTAAAGATATTGACATAGTTTCGCAGCCCCACAAATTCGCCATGCTCGACGGTCACCCCGTTCCAGTTGGTCAGCGAGACCGGGATCCCCTGGATGAAGGGCAGCAGGATGAAGATCACGAAGAGCAGCAACGCCGGGGCGAGAAAGCAGAAGTTTGCAGCCCTTTGGCGCGCGGCGAGGGACGAACGTGGTTTCAAAATGAACACCTCCCAGTGTGGAAATTACCCCGCCCCGGTCCCTCCGGGGCAGAAAGCGGGCGTCCCCAGGCGGGGACGCCCGCTCCTTCGAGGATGCCGAACGGGCGCTCCCCAATGCTTTAATAATTACTGGTTCTTCTGGGCCAGCGCTGCGAACTCGCCGTCCACCTTCTGGATGAAGGCCTCGACCGAGGCATCGGAATAGTCGTCGAGCGCCGCGAACTCGGTGGTCAGCTCGGCCCACCTGGTCCAGAACTCGCCGGTGAAGTCCGAGATATAGCCGGTGTTGACCAGCTGGTCGTTCTCACGGTAGGTTGCGATGTCCGCGAAGACCGGCTCCATGGTGGCCGCGACCGGGTCGTCGGTCGCCGGCACGGTCTGGGCGTTCTCGATCCACTCCCTGACCCCCTCGGGCGAGACGATGTGGTCGGTCAGCTTGCGGGCCACATCCTCGGCCGGGGTCCCCGCGACCTTGGAGGAGACCATCATGCTGCCGTCGATCTGCTCGCAGACCTTGTTGCCCTCGCGGGAGAAGATCGGCAGCGCGCCCATGTTGATGTCGGGGTTATACTTCTTGACCTCGCCTATGCTCCAGGTCCCGCTGGTGTACATCGGGTACTCGCCGCTGGCGAAGAGCTGGTACATCTTGTCCACGTCCCGGCCCATGTCGTCCTCGCGCGGGAACCTCAGCACATCGGCCCAGGAATACCAGCCGCTGACCCAGTGCTCGCTGGAGGAGGGGACCCGCTCGCCGGCCATCACGTCCAAAAAGAAGGTCGGGTCCTCACTCATCAGCTGCCAGCGGATGCGGGCGTTGAACTCGGTGAGGGGCACCTCGTTGGGCGGCTGGTAGCCGCGCGCGAAGGCGTACTGTCCCTTGTCCGCGAAGTGCTGGCAGACGGCGATCAGCTCCTCCTGGCTCGTCGGGGGCGCGAGCCCTTCCTTTTCAAAAATGTCCTTGTTGTAGAAGATCATGAAATAGAGCTTGTCGAAGTTAATGGAGTAGACCTTGCCGGTCTCCGGGTCACAGGCCGCCTTTTTGTTTTCCTCGCTCATCTTGGCGACGAAGTCCCAGTCGCTGAGATCGAGCGCATGTCCGGCCGCGATAATTTCGGGGTAGGTGCCCGGGCGTCCCCAGATCATCTGGGGCGGATTGCCGGCGGCCAGCCTGGTCTTGATGGTGGTGTTGTACTGGGACTGGGTCAGGCTGGTGTTGATGAAGTCCACCGTGCCGCCCAGCTCCTCATTGACCGAGGCGCACCAGGCGTCAACGCCCGCGCGCTTGGTCGACTCCTGCATGAGGTGCATGAGCTCGAATTCGATCTTGTCGCCGGCGGGGGCCTCGCTGGCCTCGCTCTCCTCGCTCTGGGCGGGTGCGCTCCCGGGAGCGGGCGCCTCGGACGACGATTCGCTGCTGGTGGTCACCTGGCAGCCGCTCAGCACGGTGATCCCGCAGATGGCCGCCGCGATCAGAAGAGATATTGCCCGTTTATTCATTTTGCTTTCCTCCTTCGTTGTAGCTGCTTGTTTGCCGTGATTTCATTATAGAGAAGCGGGATTTGCAAAAACATGTGAAAATCTATAAAAAATATTATAAATCTTTCAAAATCATATGGGAAACGACAATTTCTTCCTTTCTTTGGTAAAATATAAATTTTTATTTAAATATTTATATAAACGTTTATATAAAACTCCGCTAAAATAATGTAATTTCCATCAAGAATCGGCTGTATTTTCGTTTCTTTTCCCCATAATTGCCAAGGTAAATTTTGATTATCCGACAAAATGCAGAGCGGAACCCCGGGGCTTTATTGAAATATTTTATATAAATTTTTTATAATTGAACTAGCAAAGGAGTTGCGAATATGAAGGTCAGCATCCGTCAGATCAGCGAGCTTTCCGGCTTCTCGCCCGCCACGGTTTCCAACGTGCTCAACAACAAAAAGGGCGTGAACAAGGACACCGCCGAGCTCATTTTAAAGATCGCCAGGGAATCGGGCTATATCAGCGAGAACCGCATCAGCAGCATAAAGCTGGTCATCTTCAAGCGAAGCGGCCTGGTGGTGGCCGATACCCCCTTCTTCTCCTCCCTTATCGAGGGGGTGGAAAAGGAAAGCGGCCTGCACGGCTTTGAAACCACCGTGTGCAACCTGGACAAGAAGAGCCCCGACTTCAAAATGCGCCTCGAGCAGGCGCTGGGCGACCACAACTCCGGGATCCTGCTGCTGGCCACCGAGCTTGGGGAGGAGGATGTCAAGCTCTTCCGCCGGGCCATCGCGCCGGTGGTGGTGCTGGACAGCTGGTTTGACACCCTTTCCTTCGACACGGTGCTCATCAACAACACCGATTCGGTCTGCGGCGCGGTGGACTACCTCATCCGCAAGGGGCACCGCAACATCGGGTATTTGAGCAGCGCGATCCCGATCAAGAATTTCTACTACCGCGGGGTGGGCTTCCGCCGGGCGCATTCGCGCCACGGACTGCGTCCGAACGCCGACTACGCCGTGCGCCTGACCCCCACCATGGACGGGGCCTACCACGACATGCTGGCCTATCTCAAAACCTCGCCGAAGCTCCCGACCGCCTACTTCGCGGACAACGACATCATCGCCTTCGGCGCGATGAAGGCGCTGCAGGAGAGCGGGGTGCGCATCCCCGAGGACGTGTCGATCGTGGGGTTCGACGACATGCCGTTTTGCTCGGTCACCTCGCCGACGCTGACCACCATCCGGGTCTTCAAGCAGGAGATGGGCTGCATGGCGGTGCGCAGGCTGCTGGAAAAAATGAAATCGAAATCCAAGGTCTGTTCCAAAATTCAGATCTGCACCGAGTTTGTGGAGCGGGAGAGCGTGCGAAAGCTCCCCGAGGAGTAGCCGACCACCTTGAGAAGGGAGCCGTCATGGAGCTTTGTGAACTGAAACAGGAGTCCCGCCGGCTGCGCCGGCAGATCCTCGACACCGTTTATCATGCCGGGGGCGGGCATATCGGCGGGGACCTCAGCGTCTGCGACATTCTAAACGTTCTCTATAACCGCCAGATGGACATCACCCCGCAAAACTGGAACACCCCGGGGCGGGACCACTTCATCCTCAGCAAGGGGCACGCGGCCGAGGCGCTCTACTGCACGCTGGCCGGGAAGGGCTTCTTCCCGCCCGAGCGGCTGGAGAGCATGGGGCGTTTCGGCACCGGCCTGCCCGGCCACCCCAACCGCAAGGTGCCCGGGGTGGAGGCGAACACCGGCTCGCTCGGGCACGGGCTTTCGCTGGGGGTCGGGATGGCGCTGGCCGAGCGGATGAACCAAACCGGTTCCTTCGTCTATGTGGTGATGGGCGACGGGGAGCTCGCCGAGGGCTCGGTCTGGGAGGCGGCCATGGCGGCCTCACACCACCATCTGGAACGGCTGATCGCCTTGGTGGACCGCAACCGGCTGCAGATCTCCGGCCCCACCGAACAGGTGATGGCCCAGGACCCGCAGCAAAAGCGCTGGGAAGCCTTCGGCTGGCGGGTGCTGGAAATCTGCGGCAACGACGTCGGGGCCATCGACCAGGCGCTGACCGTCGCAAAGACGCCGATGGGCGCGCCCACCGTAATTTTGTGTAACACCGTCAAGGGCTGCGGGGTCTCCTTCATGGAGAACCGGCCCGAATGGCACCACCGGGTGCCCAGCGCCTCGGAATATGAGCAGGCCGCGCGCGAACTTTCGGGAGGTGAAGAACATGCCTGAATGCTCCAACCGGGAAATCATCTGCCAGGAGCTTCTAAAGGCCGCCGGTGAGGACCGGGACCTGGTGGTGCTCTGCAGCGATTCGCGCGGCTCCGCCTCGCTGGCCCCCTTTGCCGAGCGGTTTCCTTCGCAGTTCGTCGAGCTGGGGATCGCCGAGCAGAACCTCGTCTCGGTCGCCGCCGGGATGGCGCTGTGCGGCAAGCGGCCCTTCGCCGCCTCGCCCGCCTGCTTCCTAAGCTCCCGCGCGCTCGAGCAGGCCAAGGTGGACGTCGCCTACAGCGCCGCCAATGTCAAGCTGATCGGGATCAGCGGCGGGGTCAGCTACGGGGCCCTCGGCATGACCCACCATTCCACCCAGGACATCGCCGCCTTTACCTCCCTGCCGGGGATGCGCGTCTTCCTGCCGTGCGATGGGCACGAGACGCAGGCGCTGATGAAGCTCCTACTAAAGGACGGCTCCCCCGCCTACCTGCGGGTATCGCGTTCCCCCTCGCGGGACGTCTACGAATCCGAACCACAGGACCTTACCCCCGGGCGGATGATCGAGGTCCGCCCCGGCCGGGATGTGACGCTGATCGGCTGCGGGGAGACGGTGGCCATCGCGAAGGACGCGGCCGCACTGCTCAAGGAAAGCGGGATCGAAGCGCGGGTGCTGGACAGCTTTTGCCTGAAGCCCTTCGACGGGGCGGCGGTCCGGCGCGCCGCCACAGAGACGCGCGGGATCGTCACCATCGAGGAGCACCAGCCCCAGGGTGGGCTGGGCGCGCTCTGCGCGCAGGCGGCGGCGCGCCGCGGCGGCTGCCCGGTGCGCTCGATCGCCCTGCCGGACGCGCCTCTGATCGCCGGCTCCCAGCGCGAGGTGTTCGATTACTACGGCCTGACGGCGCAGAATCTCGCCGACACGGCGGCAAGGCTGGTGAGAGGATGAGCGCGCAATATGTGATCGGACTGGACCAGAGCACCTCGTCCACCAAGGCCTTCCTCTTCGGGCCGGGATGTGAGCTGATCGCGCGCAGCGGCCGCTCCCACCGGCAGCTGATTTCGCCCGAGGGCTGGGTCTCCCACGACCCGATGGAAATCCATCAAAACGCGCTGGAGGCGGTCAAATCACTTATTGACCGCAGCGGGATCGACCAGCGGCAGGTCGCCGCGATCGGGATCAGCAACCAGCGCGAGACCGCCCTGGCCTGGAACCGGCACACCGGCCTGCCCGTCTGCGACGCGGTGGTCTGGCAGTGCGCCAGGGCCAAGGACGTGTGCGAGCGGCTGCAATCAGCGGGCGGGGAGGAGACTGTAAAGGCAAGCGGCCTGCCCCTCTCCCCCTATTTCACCGGGGCGAAGCTCAGGTGGATCCTCGAAAACGTCCCCGAGGCCGCGGCCGCCGCGCGGGAAAACAATCTTTGCTGTGGCACGATGGACAGCTGGCTCATCTATAAGCTCACAGACGGAAGGAGTTTTTACACCGATTGTTCCAACGCCTCGCGCACCCAGCTGTTAAACCTCGGGACCTTAAATTGGGACGAGGGGTGCTGCCGCCTCTTCGGGCTGCGCCCCGAATGGCTGCCGGGGCTGCACGGCTCGAACGGCCTCTTCGGCGAGACCGACCTTAACGGGTACTTCCCCGCCCCGGTGCCCATCCTCGCGGCCATGGGCGACTCCCACGCCGCCCTCTACGGGCACCGCTGCCTCTCGCCGGGGATGACCAAGGCGACCTACGGCACCGGCTCCTCGGTGATGATGAACATCGGCCCCCACCCGCTGGCTCCCGCGCGGGGGCTGGCCTGCTCGGTGGGCTGGCAGATGGACGGCGGGACCACTTACGTGCTCGAAGGCAACGTCAACTACACCGGGGCAGTGATGAGCTGGCTCTCGAAGGACCTCGGCCTGCTTGATAGCGCCGACCGGGCCGGGGAGCTGGCGAGTGCGGCCGATCCCCGGGACACCACCTATCTCGTCCCGGCCTTCACCGGGCTGGGGGCCCCCTATTGGTGTGCGGACGCCAAGGCCGTTCTTTGCGGGATGACCCGGCGCACCGGCAGGGCGGAGCTCGTCAAGGCGGCCGAGGAGAGTATTGCCTATCAGATCCGCGACGTGGCTGCCCTGCTGGGAGAGGCGTCGGGAATCGCGCCCAGCGCCCTGTGCGCCGACGGGGGCGGGGCCAAAGACCGCTATCTCATGCAGTTCCAAAGCGATCTGCTCGCCCTGCCCGTCACGGTGCCCCAGTGCCGGGAGCTCTCGGCGCTCGGCGCGGCGCTCGCCGCGGGGATCAGCGCCGGCCTTTACACCGGCCGGGAGCTCGACGGGGCCACGGGGACCGTCTACCAACCGAGGATGGACGGGGAGACCCGCGCGCGGCTCTGCGCGGGCTGGCAGCATGCGCTGCGCCTCGCCATGCAAAACGACGACAGGAGGTAACGATGGATCAGACCACAGCAAAATGGCGCGTGTTCGAGCTCTCCTTCCAGGGGCCCCGGGAGGGCAACCCCTTTACGGAGGTGTCCTTTTGCGCCGATTTCATCCACGGGGAGGATTCCCAGCGGATCGGCGGCTTTTATGACGGGGACGGGGTCTTCCGTATCCGCTTCCTGCCGCAGCGCGAGGGGGAGTGGCATTACCGGACCCATAGCAGCGCCCCGGCGCTCGACGGGCTTTGCGGCGCCTTTCTCTGTACCCCGCCCGAGCCCGGAAGCCACGGGCCGGTCGGGGTGCTCGACACCTTCCACTTCGCCCACCGCGACGGTACGCCCTTTTATCCCTTCGGCACCACCTGCTACGCCTGGGCCCACCAAAACGCCGCGCTGCGCGAGCAGACCCTATGTACCCTGGGGCGCAGCGGCTTCAATAAAATCCGCATGTGCGTCTTCCCCAAGTCCTACGACTACAACCGCGCCGAGCCCGAGTGTTATCCCTTTGCGGGCTCGCCGCAGGAGGGGTTCGACTTCACCCGCCCCAACCCCGCGTTCTATCAAAATTTGGAAGATTGCATCGCCCGGCTGGGAGAGCTCGGGATCCAAGCCGATCTGATCCTCTTCCACCCCTATGACCGCTGGGGCTTCGCCACGATGGGCCGTCAGGCGGACATGCGCTACCTTCGCTACCTCGCCGCGCGCCTTGCCGCCTTTCCCAACATCTGGTGGGCGATGGCCAACGAATACGACCTGACCGAAAAGAGCCCGGGGGATTGGGAGGCGCTGGGGAGCCTGCTGCAGGAGTACGACCCGTACCGTCACCTGTGCTCGATCCACAACTGGGGCAAATTCTACGACCACGGCCGCCCCTGGATCACCCATTGCAGCATCCAGCGGGTGGACTTCTACAAGACCACCGAGAACACCACCCTCTGGCGGCAGGAATATCAAAAGCCGGTGGTGGTGGACGAATGCGCCTATGAGGGGAACATCAACCACTGCTGGGGCAACATCACTCCGCAGGAGATGACCCGCCGCTTCTGGGAGGGGGTGCTGCGCGGGGGCTACGTCAGCCACGGCGAGACCTACGTCCACCCGAGGGATATCCTCTGGTGGAGCCACGGCGGGGAACTGCATGGGGAGAGCCCCGCGCGGATTGCCTTTTTGCGCCGGCTCGTCGAGAGCCTGCCCGCCCCCCTCTCGCCGGCCGAGGAGCCCGCGTGGAGCACGGACTACTACTGGGACATGACCTGCGGGGTGATCGGGGAGGAAGTCTACCTCTTTTACTTCGGCGGCTACCAGCCCGCCTTCCGGGTCTTCGACCTGCCGCGCGGCAAGCGTTACCGCGCCCGGCTCATCGACACCTGGAACATGACGGATGAGGAGCTGCCCGGCACCCACGAGGGGAACTTCCGCCTGGAGCTGCCCGGCAGGCAGTATATGGCGGTGCTGTTTTTGCAAGACGAAGCATAAAGCTCAAAACCTCAAGCGGCCGTATGCCGTTTGAATAAGAAACAGGAGGAAAGCAAATGTTTAAGAAACTAGGTTCAACCGCAACCGCCATCCTGCTGGCCGCCAGCCTTCTGGCCGGCTGCGCCTCGTCCTCGGGCGGGGAATCGTCCGGCAGCGAAGCCGCAGGCGAACCCGCCTCACAGGCTTCCGGGGCTTCCGAGGAGTCCGCCGGCGGCAAGGTCGAGGTCGAGTTCTTCAACCAGAAGCCCGAAATCTCCGAGATCATCGCCTGGGGGATCGAGCAGTTCCAGGCCGCCAACCCCGACATCATTGTCAAGGAGACCGTCGTGGCCGATTCCGACCAGGTGCTCATGTCCCGCATGGCCGCCAACGACACACCGGACACCTTCGTGATCTGGCCCAACAATTCCTGGTTCGGCATGGTCGACGCCGGCTATGTCATGGACATCACCGGCGCGGACTTTTTAGGGAATGTCCAGGAGGCGGCTTTGACCCCCTTCCTGCGCGAGGGCAAGAACTACGTGGTGCCGATCTCCTACAACACCTCCGGGGTTTTCTACAATAAGGATATGTACGAGGAAAACGGCCTTTCCATCCCCAGCACCTGGCCCGAGATGCTCGAAAACTGCGAGAAGCTCAAGGCCGCCGGGATCACCCCCTTCACCACCGGCGCCCAGACCGAGAGCCATACCCGCGAGGTGACCCAGTGCTTCCTGCCGATGATGCCCCACTATGACGCCTTCATCGCCGACGCCAACGCCGGCACCCTCGACCTTTCCAAGGAGTACGGACCCGAGATGAAGCGCATGGGCGAAATCCTTTACAGCATGGTCCAGAACTCGCAAAACGACGTCATCGGCCTTAGCTATGAGCAGACCTTCGCCGACTTCGCCACCGGAAAGAGCGCCATGCTCATCGACGGCAGCTGGTCCTTCCCGAGCATCACCGCCGCCAATCCCGACATCAACCTGGGCTTCTTCCCCATCCCCGGCGACACCGCCGAGGACACCCGCGCCTGCGCCTACGCCGGCGACTTCTCGGTGAGCATTGCCGCCGACACCGGCGTGCCCGACGCCGCCAAGGCCTGGGCGGGTTTCCTGACCGGTGAGGAGTTCGCCACCTACTACGCCGAGCACGACGGCTCGATCTCCTGCATCAAGTCCTGCGAATACACGCCTGAGCACATGACCTACCAGGCCGAGATCATCGCCAGCGGCAACTACAAGCTCAACCCCGACGTATACTGGACCTCGGCCTCCAGCACCGCCTTCGGCGCCGCCGTGCAGACGCTGTACATGTCCGGCGATTTGGATGCCTTTACCGCCGAATGGGTCGACGTCTTCAACACCAATCAAAACGAGTGACCCCCGCATAATACCGGGAAGCGGTGCGGCAGGCTCGCCTGCCGCACCCCCTCCTCCCAGAAGTTTCATCATCTGCCCGGATAGGAAAGGTTGGTTGCAGTGAAACAAACGAAACCGGCACAAACTGCGAAGCGCAAACGGATGACCGAAAAGAGCCTGACCCACTTTTTCTTCACTGCGCCCGCCGTTTTGCTCTATACCCTGCTGCTTGTCATCCCGGTCTTTCAGGGGGTCTATTACAGCATGACCGACTGGAGCGGGCTCTCCAAAAACATTAAGTTCATCGGCCTTGCCAATTACGCCAAAATATTCTCGGACAAACGGGTGCTCCACGCCTTCGGCTTCACCTTCAAATATTCCCTGCTGCTTCTGGTGTGCGTGCTGTCCCTGGCCACCGTGCTGGCGCTGATCCTGCACTATGTGCTCAAAGGGCGCTCCAAGACGTTTTTCCGTTCCATCTTCTTTTTCCCGGCGGTGCTCAGCCTCATCGTCGTGGGCATGACCTGGAACGAAATTCTCTTCCGGGTGGTCCCGGCCATCGGCCAGGCGCTGGGGATCGAGTGGCTTTCGGTCAACATCCTCGGCAGCCCCGCCACCGCCATGTACGGCATTCTGCTCATCCACATCTGGCAGGGCACCGCCATCCCCTTCGTGCTCATCCTGGCCGGGCTGCAGAACATCCCCACCGACCTGTATGAGGCCGCCATCATCGACGGCGCCTCCCCCTTTCAGACGTTTCGCAAGATCACCGTTCCGTTTTTGCTCCCCACCTTCAACGTGGCGTTCGTCATGGTGCTCAAGGCGGGACTGATGGTCTTCGATTACATCCGCGCCACCACCAGCGGCGGCCCCGCGCGGGCGACCGAATCGGTGGGGATCCTGATCTATGATCTGAGCTACGACAGCCTCAAGATGTCCTACGCGCTGGCCATCTCGATGGTGGTGCTGCTGGTCATCATCGTCATCACCTTCGTCCAGATGAAGGCGAGCTCGAAAGTGGAGGTGGGCCAGCTATGAAGACGAAAAAACCCCTGCCCCTCCTCACCGTCCTGGTCTACCTCTTCGTCATCGCTGGGACCCTGGTGATCGCCTTTCCGCTCTACATCACCTTCGTCACCGCCTTCAAGACCCTGGATGAATCCGCGAGGAGCTTCTTTTCCCTCCCCTCCGGCCTTTATCTCGGGAACTTTGCGGCGGTCGTCTCGGACGAATACTTCCGGAATTACATCGCCAACTCCATCGGCGTCACGGCGGGGGCGGTGGGGATCATCGCGGTGTTCATCCCGATGGTGTCCTACGCCATCTCCAGAAATATGCAGCGCAGCCGGTATTACCGCTTCCTCTACATCTATTTCATCCTGGGCGTGTTCGTGCCCTTCCAGGTGTTCATGGTCCCGCTCACCCAGATGATGACCAAATTCGGGTTGCTCAGTCAGGTCGGCCTGGTGCTGTGCTATGTGGCCTTCGGCCTGTGCGAGGGCGTGTTCCTATACGTCGGGTACTTAAAGTCCATCCCGCTGGAGATCGAGGAGGCCGCCACCATCGACGGCTGCAACACGGTGCAGACCTTCTTTAAGATCGTCTACCCCATCTCCAAGCCGATGACCGCCACCGTCATCATCCTGGACACCCTGTGGGTCTGGAACGACTTTTTGCTCCCGGTGCTCATGCTCAACCGCAGTCCGAAAAACTGGACCCTGCCGCTGTACCAGTACAACTTCAAATCCGCCCACATGTTCCGTTACAACCTGGCCTTCGCGGCGTTTTTGTTCTCAATCGTCCCGATGATCCTCCTCTATGCCTTCCTGCAGCGCTATATCATCGAGGGTCTGACCGCCGGCGCCGTCAAGACTTAATCTATCGCAATACGGAAAGAGAAAGAAGGCCGATTATATGTCAACGATCAAGCTGGGCTTCGCGCCGACGAGGCGCTCGATCTTCAGCGCCCCGGCCGCGGTCCAATATGCCGACCTCACCCGCGCGCGGCTGCGCGAGCTCGGGGTATCCTTCATCGACATCGACGATATCAACCCCGAGGGGCTGCTCTACGACGACGGCGACTGCCAGAAAATCGCCGAGAAATTCCGCTGTGAGCGGGTGGACGGGCTCTTTTTGCCGCACTGCAACTTCGGCACCGAATACGTCTGCGCGCGCCTGGCCAAGGCCCTCGGCGTCCCGGTGCTGCTCTGGGGCCCGCGCGACGAGCGCCCGGACGAAAACGGGGTGCGCCTGCGGGACAGCCAGTGCGGGCTGTTCGCCACCGGCAAGGTGCTGCGCCGCTTCGGGGTGCCGTTTACCTACCTGTGCAACTGCGACCTTCACGACCCCGCCTTCGGGCGGGGGATCAAAAACTTTTTGGCCGTCTGCAACGTGGTGCGCACCTTTTGCAATATCCGGATCTTGCAGATTGGCCCGCGGCCCTTCGATTTTTTCAGCACCATCTGCAACGAGGGCGAGCTGCTCGAGCGCTTCGGCGTGCAGCTCTCACCCGTCCCACTGCCCGAGCTGACCGCCGAAATGAAAAGGGCGCGCGGCGAGCGGGACGAGGTCGCAAGGGTCGTGGCATACTGCCGCCGGCAGATGGATATCGGGGTGGGCGACGAGGCGCTCGAACAGGTCGCCGCGCTCAAGATCGCCATCCGGCGCCTGCTCGGGCGCTACGGCTGCCAAGCGGCCGCCATCCAATGCTGGAACGCCTTGCAAAGCGAAACCGGGATCATGCCCTGCGCGGCCAACTCCCTGCTGAACGAGGAAGGAACACCCGTCGTCTGCGAGACCGACATCCACGGGGCGATCACCGCGCTGCTCGCCGAGGCGGCGGCGATGGGGGAGGCCCGCAGCTTCTTCGCCGACTGGACCGTGCGCCACCCGGACAACCCGAACGGCGAGCTGCTCCAGCACTGCGGCCCCTGGCCGCTCTCGGTGGCGAAAAGCCGTCCGAAGCTCGGCTTCCCACTCGCCTTCTCCCATCCCGGCGCGATCGAGGCCGAGGCCAAGCATGGCGACATCACCCTCTGCCGGTTCGACGGGGACAACGGGGAATACTCCCTCCTGCTCGGACACGCCAAGGGGATCGACGGCCCCTATACCAAGGGCACCTACCTCTGGGTGGAGGTGCAGAACTGGCCGAGGCTGGAGGAGAAGCTGGTCTGCGGCCCCTACATCCACCACTGTGTCGGAATCCACCGGGACGTGGTACCGGTACTCTATGAGGCCTGCAAGTACATCGGCGTGGCCCCCGACCTCTACGACCCCATCGAGGAGGAGGTCAAGGCGGCCATCCGCGGAGAATGATAAGCCTCCAAGGGCCCCGAAGCATACGCTTCGGGGCCCTTGCCCGTTTCCCCGTCTTGCGTCCTCTTTCCCGCCGTGCTAAACTGTAGGGAGAGGTACTGCTGTTTTGCCCCCTCTGTCTGCGGCATTTTGCCCGGCAGGCCCTTTTGCACCTGCAAAACCAGCCGGCGGCTGACATAAAAAGGAGGTCGGATCATGCCCTTTTCGATGAAAACCTTGGATTTCCTCTTTGAAAACCGGCTGCACGACAGCCGCGAATGGTTCGAGCAGCACAAGGCGGAGTATCAGAAATATGTCATCGCGCCGATGCGCGAGCTGGTGCGCGAGCTGACCCCCGCCATGCTGCAGATCGACAAGCAGTTCACCACCGAGCCGCGTGTGGATAAGACCATCTGCCGGATCTGGCGGGACACCCGCTACAGCAAGGACAAATCCCTCTACCGCGACACCATGTGGATCATCTTCAAGCGCGGGAAGATGCACGGCACCGACTACCCCGGCTTTTATTTCGAGATCACCGGCAGCGGCTACAACCACGGCTGCGGGTTCTACCATGCCTCGACCGGATATATGGATACCCTGCGCCAGATGATTCTTTGCGGGGACAAGACGTTTATGAGCGCGCTGCGCGCCTTTGAGGGGCAGTCGGTCTATCACATGGAGGGGGAGCGCTACAAGCGCCCGCACTTTCCCGACCAGCCCGAGAACCTGCGTCTCTGGCTCGAGCGGCGCAACATCAGCTTCGACGCGCACAGCGACGACGCCGACCTGCTCTTCTCAGACAGGCTGGCGCAATCCCTCGCGCGGGAGCTCATGCTGCTGCGGCCCATCTACCGGTTTTTGACGGCGGCGGCGCTGCAGGAGCAGCAAAACGAGGCCGCCCGCGCCGCGGCCGCGATCGGCTGAACCAAACCGGCCGTTCCAGGTAGGCGAAAACAATATCGCCGTCTCTGGCGAGCCGGGGCAGCGGTGTTGCCCCTGGCGAGCTGGGGCAATGATGTTGCCCCTGATAAGCTGGGGCAATAATGTTGCCCCAGCTTGCATCCTTTCAGGGAACATGCTATCCTTATCTCAACAACCAGTTGTCAAAATCTTTTACCAGAAGAATTGCAGAGGTCCTTTATGAAGTTATTTGTGAGAGACAAACCGTTTTACAAATCATTATTGATGATCGCGGTGCCCATTGCGCTGCAGAACCTGATCACCGTCATGGTCTCGATGATGGACACCATCATGATCGGCCAGCTCGGCGAGGTGCAGCTGAGCGCCACCTCAATCGCCAACCAGCTTTGGTTTTTGCTCATGTCGGTCAACTTCGGCGTGTCGGGGGGCGCCAACGTGCTGATTGCCCAGTACTGGGGCAAGCGGGACGTCGAGGTGATCCGCCGGGTGATGGCGCTCACCTACAAGGTGTGCCTGGGCAGCGCGCTGATCTTTTCGGCCATCGCCATCTTCCTGCCGCGGCAGTTCATGTCGGTCTTTACCACCGAGGAGGCGGTGATCGAATACGGGATCCAATACCTGCGCATCATCGGCTTCTCCTACCCGCTCTACGCGCTGGCCAACATCACCATCATGATGCTGCGCTCGGTGGGGACGGTGAACATTTCGATCGTGGTCTATTCGGTCTCGCTGGTGGTCAACACCTTCTTAAACTATGTGCTGATCTTCGGCAAGCTCGGCGCGCCCGCGCTGGGGGTGCAGGGCGGCGCCATCGCCACGGCGATCGCGCGGGTGTTCGAGTTCGCCATCGCCGTCGGGTTCATCCTCTTTAAGGAGGACCAAATCCAGTTCTCCCTGCGGGACCTGCTGCCCAACAACCGCATGCTCTATCAAAAATATGTCTCCCTCTCCATCCCGGTCATCGGCAACGAGCTGACCTGGGGGCTCGGCTCGGCGATGGTTTCGGTGGTCATCGGGCGGATGGGGACCAGCTTTGTGGCGGCCAACAGCATCTTCTCGGTGCTCAACCAGTTCGTCTCGGTGATGATCTTCGGCGCGGGCAACGCCGCGCTCACCCTGGTGGGGAATACCATCGGCGCGGGGGATTACGAGCTTGCCAAGGAGCGTTCGGTCACCCTCTACGTGTTGGCGGGGATCCTGGGGGTCTTCTCCTGTTTCCTGACCATCGCGCTGGGGCCTCTGATGCGCTCGTTTTACGACCATCTCTCCGCAGACACGGTGCAGATCTACAACGCCCTGGTCATCGTGGGCGGGATCATGACCTTCTTCATGTCCCTCTCGAACGTCGGGATGGTCGGGATCCTGCGCGCGGGCGGGGACGCCAAATTCGTTTTCATCGCGGACGTCGCCTTCCTCTGGCTGGTGGCCATTCCGCTGGGCTTCATCACCGGTCTGGGCTTACACTGGTCCGCGCCGGTCGTCTATATCTTTCTCAAGGCCGACGAGCCGCTCAAGGTGCTGGTTTCCACCATCCGGATCCTGCGTTTCCGCTGGCTCAAGGACGTCACGCTCTGACCCAAATAAAAGGAGACGAACCTCATGGCAACGCCGCTTTCCTTTTCCCAGCGCGCCGGCTACACGCCGGTGCCCATTGAGCTGCAAACCGAGTCGATGGACCGGGTGCTGCGCAGCGATCTTTGGAACCTGCTGCTCGAGTACTGCTTTGACTTCATTTACTATGACAACAGCTTTCACCGCGAATTGTACAATAAAAACATTCCGCTCGAGCGCGTCGAAGGCTTTTGGTTTGCGCAATCCCTTTGGAAGGATTTCTTCCACCAAGGCCTCGACCGCATTCCCCGAACGGTTTGGGCCTTTAAGCAGGCCGTACGCGACTGGTACGACAAAGCCGAGTGGTACCGGGTGTACGACCTGATCGAGTTTATTTTTGGAGAGCTCGAGGACCCGGCGGAGATCGAAGACTTTACCGGGGCGCTCAATGAGATCCTTGAGCAGAACCGCGCCGGCTACCGGATGGTCGGCGGGCTGATCACCCCCATCACCGACAGCACTTCATTGCAGGCGGTTGAGGCGGCGCTGCGGCAGACAGGGGACCGCTTCGGCGGGGCGCGCGCCCACCTGGAAGCGGCCCTGCGGCTGATGTCCGACCGGGAGCGCCCCGACTGGCGCAACTCGATCAAGGAATCCATCTCGGCGGTCGAGGCGCTCTGCGCCCTGATCGCGGGGGACAGCTGCGCGTCGCTCGGCGGGGCGCTCAAGCTGATCCAAAAGAAGGGAACCGTCCCGCTGCACCCCTCGCTCGCGAGCGGCTTCGAGAAGCTCTACGGCTACACCTCGGACGGCGACGGAATCCGCCACGCCATGATGGACGAGCCCGACCTCGCCTTTGAGGACGCTTTGTATATGCTGGCGTCCTGCTCGGCCTTTGTCAGCTATCTGATCGTCAAGGCCGACAAATCCGGACTGTTTTGCTGATCCGAAACAGTGGACCTGATCAGCGCAATCCAAAAACAGATGACGCCCAAAACGGGTGCCGCAATTGCGGCACCCGTTTATTAATTCCCTTTGTTTTCGCGTCCATAGAGCCTGGTGAGATGTGCGATGGAATCGGCCAGCTCACCGCTCATCGCCTCCCGCTCCATCCGCCAGACCCAATTCCCTCCCAGGGTGCTGGGCGTGTTCATCCTCGCCTCGCCGCCCAAGTGCAGCCAGTCCTGCATGGGGATCACGCAGGTGTCGCAGACGCTCGAGAGCGCCGCGCGGATAAATCCGGCGCAGAGGCCGCCCCCCGGCGCTACCCCCAGGTATTCCCTCGCGTAGGCCACGTCGGCGGGCGGGGCGCTATGCTCCCAGTCGACGGTGGTGGTGTTGTCGTGGGTGCCGGTGTAGCAAACAGCGTTTCGGCGGTAGCCATGCGGCAGATAGTCCCCGCTCTCCCGCGAATCGAAGGCGAATTGCAGCACCTTCATCCCCGGAAAGCCGCTCTCCAAAAGCAGGCGACGCACCTCATCGGTCAGGTATCCGAGGTCCTCGGCAATGATCCGCACCCCAGGCAGCTGGCGTCTCAAAGCCCCGATAAAATCGAGTCCCGGCCCTGGCCGCCAGTGTCCGGGGATCGCTGTTTCCTCCCCGGCCGGGATGGAATAATAGCTCTCGAAGCCGCGGAAATGATCGATCCGCACCACGTCGTACACCCGTGAGGCGTGCCGCAGGCGGCGGATCCACCAGCGGTAGCCGGTGCCCTTGTGGTAATCCCAGTCGTAGAGCGGATTGCCCCAGAGCTGCCCGTCCTTGGAAAAGGCGTCCGGCGGGCAGCCCGCCACCTCGCGCAGCCGCCCGTCCTCCTCCACCTGGAAGAGCTCGGGGTCCGCCCACAGATCGGACGAGTCGGGTGAGACATAAATCGGGATATCCCCGATGATCTCCACCCCGTTTTGATTGGCGTAGGCTTTCAGCGCTTCCCACTGGCGGTAGAAGAGGTACTGCACCGCCTCCCAGAAGCGGACGTCCTCCCCATATTCCCGGCGCGCCTTTATCAGGGCGTCCTCCTCCCGGCGGCGCAGCCGGTCCGGCCACTCCTGGAAAGAGACCATCCCATGCGCCGCTTTGAGCGCCATGAAGAGGGCGTAGTCGTCGAGCCACCAGCCGCTTTCTTGGCGGAAGGCGCAAAAGCCCGGTTCCTCATAGCCGAGCCTTGCGACGGCGCAGCGCAGCACCGACAGCCGGTTCGCGTAGAGCGCGCCGTAATCCACCCGCTGCGGGTCGTCCCCGAAGAAGGCCCCGACGGCTTCCTCCCGCCTGAGCAGCCCCTCCCCGATCAGCAGATCGAGGTCGATCAGATAGGGATTGGCCGCGAAGGCGGAAAAGCTCTGATAGGGGCTGTCGCCGTAGCCGGTCGGCCCGATGGGCAGGATCTGCCAAAAGCGCTGCCCGGCGCGCCTTAAAAAGTCGATAAATTCATACGCCTGCCGCCCGAGCGTGCCGATCCCATAGGGGGAGGGCAGGGAGCTCAGCGCCAGCAGGATTCCGCTCGCGCGCATCAGGCTCCCTCCCGGCAGGGCGACCCCTCACGGTAGGGGCTCATCCCTTCACGGCGCCCGCCACCACGCCGCGGATGATATATTTCTGGCAGAACAGGTAAAAGACGATGATCGGCAGGATGGTCAGCACCAGCATGGCCATCATAGCGCCCATATCCTTGGAGCCGTAGCCGCCCTTGAGGTACTGCACCGCGATCGGCAGCGTCTTATACTGCCGGCCGATGACCAGGTCGGGCAGGAGGTAGTCGTTCCAGATCCACATGGCGTTCAGGATCGCCACCGTGATGGCGGTGGGCTGCAGGATCGGGAAAACGACCTTAAAAAACAGGGTGACCGGGCCGCAACCGTCGATGGTGGCCGCCTCCTCGATCTCCAGAGGGATCGACTTGACGAAGCCGCAGTACATGAAGACCGATAGCCCCGCACCGAAGCCGAGATAAATGATGATCAGTCCGGTGGGATTGTCGAGGCTCAGGACGTTGGCCATCTTGGACATGGTGAACATGACCATCTGGAAGGGGACGATCATCGAAAAGACGAAGAGATAGTACATCAGGCTGGTGAACTTATTCTTCACCCGGGTGATGAACCAGGCGGTCATGGCGGTGAACAGGACGATCACGGCCACCGACCCCACGGTGATATAGACCGAATAGCCGAACGCGCTGATAAACCCGGTCTTCTGCACGCCGTTAATATAGTTCTGCACCCCGGCGAAGGTCTCGGCGCTCGGCAGGGCGAAGGGCGCGTCCGCGATGAAGAAGCGGCCCTTAAAGGAGTTCATGAAGATGACCAAAATCGGCAGGAGGAAGAGCAGCGCCAGCAGCCCCAGCAAGACGCTGAGCAGGAGGCCGCCGCTTTTTTTCCTATCGTTCATCAGTTTTCAACCTCCTTGCTTCTGGTGAGATAGAGCTGGGTGAGCGCGATGGCGGCCACCATGATGAAGAAGAGCACCGCCTTGGCCTGGCCGACGCCCTCCGACCCGGCGCGGCCGTAGAAGGTGTTATAGATGTCCAGCGCCAGCATGGCCGTCTGCTTGGAGGGCGCGCCGGCGGTCAGGGCGAGGTTCTGGTCGAACAGCTTGAAGGAATTGGTCAGGGTCAAAAAGGTGCAGATGGTGACCGAGGGCATGACCAGCGGGATGGTGATCTTGCGCAGGATCTGGAAGGAGGAGGCCCCGTCGATCCCGGCGGCCTCGATCATGTCGGGCGGGATGTTGAGGATCCCCGCGATATAGATGATCATCATATACCCGATCAGCTGCCAGTTCATCAGGATGACCAGTCCCCAGAAGCCGTACTCGGGCTTTGCTGTGATGGTCACGCCGAAGCTGTAGAGCACGCCGTTGATGATCAGCTGCCAGATGTAGCCGAGCACGATCCCGCCGATCAGGTTGGGCATAAAGAAGACGGTGCGGTAGAGGTTGGTCCCCCTGATCCCCTTTGTCAGCAGCATGGCCAGCGCGAAGGACAGCACGTTGATGGTCACGATCGAGACCACGGTGAAGCGCACGGTGAACCAGAGTGCGTTTAAGAAATCCTGGTTTTGGGTAAACACCTCGATATAATTTCGGAGCCCTACCCACTTGGCGTCCACCACGGTGGTAAACTCGGTAAACGAGAGATAGATCCCCATCAAAAACGGGATGAGAAAGGCCAATGCGAAAGCGATAAGCGTCGGCAAGGCAAAAATCGCAAAATACTTTTTCAAGGTCTTCTGCATGGCAATGGTAACTCCCTTCCGCCGCTGCGCCCGGCTCTGCAATTTATCCTGTCATCGTCACCCCGCCCGCGCAGCAGGAGGGGGAATGGCCTGTCACTATTTTTGTGGTCCGGCCGGGAGCCGGGCCACAAAAATAGTGAGCGAATGATAAACGTCACTCACTATGATTGCCCGCGGCCTCCTCCCGGGACGCTTGGCGTCCCGGGGGAAGTGCGGTCAAATTTGTCTTAAGCGTTGTTGCCGGCGCTCTCGGTCTTCCAGCTCTCGACGACGATCTGCTTCACCTCGTCGAAGGTCTTGGTACCCTGCGCGTACTCGAGCAGCGCGGCGCCGAATTCGTCCTTAAAGGTCTGGTTCGGGAAGACGAGGAAGTCCCAGGTCACGGTGTTGATCCCGTCCTTGCCCATCCAGTCCAGCACTTCTCTTGCCAGCGGGTCGGCCGGCTTCTCGTCGTCGGTGAAGGTGTCGAACGGGGCGATGAAGCCCAGCTGATTGGTCACATAATCCTTGCCCTTGTCGCTGGAGTAGAGCCAGTAGAGGTAGTCCTCGGCCAGCTTTTGCTGCGCGGGATCGGCCTTCGCGTTGATGGCGAAGAAGTTCTCGGTCCCGATGCACAGCCCCTGGTTCTCTTCACCCTCCATGCCGATGTAGATGGGCATGAATTTGATGTCCTCTTCCTTGACGGTGTTGCCCTGCACGCCGCTGATCTGGCTCCAGGCCCAGTTGCCGTTCTGGACCATGGCCGCCTTGCCCAGCGCGAACTCGGCCATCGAATCGTCGACCGATTTGCTGCCCAGCAGCCCGGGGGCCACGGTGGAGTTGTTGATATACAAATCAAAAATGTTCTTGAAGTTGTCGGCGTACTCGAAGGTGATTTCCTTGGTGGCATCGCTGGTCAGGTCGACGTTGCCGTTCTTCCACTCGTAGTGCATGGGCAGGTTGGCCAGATGGGTCTGCCAGCGCCAATCCTCGCCGGGGGTCAGGGAGGTGGAGGCGAAAACGCCCTCGATCCCAAGCTCCGCTTTGCGGGCGGTCATGTCCTCGACGACCTCTTTGAGCTTGGTGAAGTTGTTAATTTCGTCCACCGACTTGGCCTTCGCGCCGTCGAGGGCGAAATACTTCTGCATAATGGCGTCGTTGTAGATGATCCCGTAGCCCTCGACCACGTAGGGGATGCCGTACACCCCGCCGCCGCTTTGGATGGCCATGCTCTTATCGGTCAGATGCTGGTACAGCTCGGTGTCCTTGAGGTCCTTGCAGTAATCCTTCCAGACGGCGTAGCCCTTGGGGCCATTGATCTGGAAGAGGACGGGCGCGTCCTTCTTGGCGATCTCGCTCTTGAGCGTCTGCTCATAGGTGCCGCTGGCTGCGGTGACCACGTTGAGCTTCACGCCGGTCTCGGCCTCGTAATCCTTGGCGATCGCGTCATAGACCTCGGCGATCTCGGGCTTGAAGTTGAGAAAATAGATTTCCCCGCCCTTTCCTGTGGGCGTGCTCTCCTCGGAGGCGGACGAGCCCGGCTCGCTCCCGGGCTCGGAGCCCGAAGCCCCGCCCTTGCCGCTCGTGCAGGCGGTCATGGTGGTGGCGGCAATCAGCATGGACAGCGTCAATGCCAATACCTTGTTTATCTTTTTCATAGTGGTTCCTCCTATTCATTTATCACAGGCCGGAAATTATCCGGCCGGCTCAACATGTCAAAGCGCCCGCACCGACTCCCCTTCGAGCAGCCGCACCTGGACCGGCACCGCCCGCACGGGGGTATTCTTTTCGATGTGGGAGACGAGCAGCTCCACGCTGATCTGCGCGAGCTCCCCCTGCGGCTGCTGGATGGTCGCCAGTCTCGGGCAGAAATACCGACCGAGCTCGATCCCGTCGAAGCCGATCACCGAGACATCCTGCGGCACCCGCTTGCCCGCGTCCTGCGCCGCCCGGATGGCGCCCACAGCCATGATGTCGCTCATGCAAAAGACCGCGCTTATCGCGGGGCAGCGCAGCATGAGCTCCTGCATGGCCCGATAACCGCCAGCATAGCTGAAGCTGGCTATCTGGAAGTATTCTTCCCGCAGTTCCTGCCCGTGATTCAAAAAGCTTTGCCGGCAGCCCTCAAAGCGCAGCTGGCTGATCTGGGAGCGGCACAGCCGCCCGCCGATGATCCCGATTTTTTGATGTCCTTTGGCAAAAAGATAGTCCACCGCTTCCCGCCCCGCGGCCACGTCGTCGATCCCCACACTCGAAAGATTCGGGAAGTCAAGATTCTTCCCCGGCGCGGTCACCAGCACGCTCGGCGTCTCGATCTGTCCGAAGCGCCGCTCAAAGTTTTCGGCGTTGCCGCCCAGGAAGAGCAGACCCAGCGGCTTATGCTCCCGGCAGAGCTGCCCGGCGACCAGCACCTCGTCCGCCTCCTCGCTCAGATAGTGGACCACCGCGCTGTAGCCGTTCGAGCTGATGAGGTTTTGCATCTGCTCGACGATCCCGGAGAAGAAGAGGTTGCTGATCCCCTTGACGATCAGCACGATGTTGCTGCTCTGCTGCTGCTTCAATTGCCGGGCGTTGGAGTTTGGTACGAAGCCGTACCGTGCCACAACCTGGGCGATACGCTCCTTGGCCTCGGCGCTCACGTCGGGATGGTTGTTCAGCGCCCGGGACACGGTGCTCACCGCATATCCGGATTCCTTGGCAATGTCCTTGATGGTCATGCGCGGCGCTCCTTCCGGCAACGTTATCGGAAACGTTACTGGAAACGTTTCCGGTTCCTGTTTGCAGTATAGCGTATTTTCGCATGAGATGCAAGGGTTTCTCATCGGATTTGTCGTATTTCCATCAATTTCTTTTTGTAATTTATTTATTTTGCCCTATAAATTTTTTCGTCTTCTCCTTTGGAGTCGTCCAAAAAACATGAATACTGTGGTATAATAGCCCCAGAAACATGAAAGGAGCTGCCACCTATGCTGAGACTGATCGACTGGCTCACGGCGCGTTTTCGCCGCTTCACCGTCTGGGACATCGCGCTCTTCAAATCCACCCTGCTCTCCTTCGGGGTGCTGGTGGGCATGCACGCAAAGGAAGGCGGGCGAAAGTTCCTGCCCCTGGTGTGGGCGGCTTTCATCCTCTCCTATCTGGCGCTCTTTTTCCGCATTGTGACCCTTGCAAGCGACAAATTAACGGACGACTAGGAGGAAAAAAGATGGACCTGATCCAAAAGGTACTGGCCGTGCACGACCTGCTGATTCTCGACGGGGCGATGGCCACCGAACTCGAACGCCGTGGGGCCGACATCAAGGATGCGCTCTGGTCGGCCAAGGTGCTCATCGAGAACCCCGCCGCCATCGAGGGGGTGCACTACGACTACTTCGTCGCCGGCGCCGACTGCGCCATGACCGCGAGCTATCAGGCGACAATCGAGGGCTTCATAAAACGCGGCTGCTCCCCCGAACAGGCCCGGCAGCTGATCCGCGACTCGGTGACGCTGGCTCAAAAGGCCCGCGAGCGGTTTCTGGCGGACCATTCCCTGTCCCCGTCGCGCCCGCAGCCGCTGATCGTGGCGGCCATCGGCCCCTACGGGGCCTACCTCGCGGACGGCAGCGAATACCGCGGCAACTACCAAATGAGCGAAGCTCAGCTCGTTGACTTCCACCGCGAGCGGGCCGCACTGCTGCTCGACGCAGGCGCAGACATCCTCGCCTTCGAGACCATCCCCTCGCTGCTCGAGGCGAAAGCGATCGTACACCTGATGGAGGAGTTTCCGAATGCCTGCTACTGGATCAGCTTCAGCTGCAACAGCGGCGACACCATCTGCGAGGGGACCCCGATCGGCGAGTGCGCCAAGTTCCTCGACGGCTGCGGGCAGCTCGGCGCCATCGGGATCAATTGCACCCCGCCCGATTTTGTGCCCTCCCTGATTTCCAAGGTGCGCGCCGAGAGCGGCAAGCCGATTGCAGTTTACCCAAATTCGGGCGAGGAATACGACCCCGTCACCAAAACCTGGCGCGGCTGCGCCAGCGCAGAGGATTTCGCCGCGCGCGCCAAAGAGTGGCGCGCGTGCGGGGCGCGCATCATCGGCGGCTGCTGCCGAACCACCCCCGAGGACATCGCGGCGGTGGCCCGTTGGGCCAGGGGCGAGGGGAATTAACTAAATATTTACAATTATACCCTGTATATCCCTTGCCGTTCTCTCCGGGCCCTGTTATAATGAGACGGTAACTGAAACACAACGACTGTGGGGGAAATTGCTTCTATGAAAAAATTGATTGTATCCGCCATGATGATTGCGGCGATTCTTGCATCCTCGGTCCCGGTCGCCGCGCATCATCATGAGGCCGCGGCTGTGGCATGCGGCGGTACGGGCGCCTGCATGGTGAACGGGGTCTGCGACGGGAGCTGTCTGGGCAGCGGCGACTGTCTGGGCTATGAAGGCTGCAACAGCGCCTGCAACGGCTCGAAAACCTGTGTAAACAACGGGGTCTGCGCCGGACATGCGCAGGGCTTTGCCCAAGGCAGGGGACATCACGGGGGCGGCCATCACGGGGGCTACTGCCGGTAAAAAGCAACGTGGAGGACGGATATTCCGTCCTCCATTTTTTTGCAATCAAAACCATTGGCATGTCCGGTGGTTTTAATCATGTGCTGCCTTTTATTTTGCCGCCAAATTCCTGACATGAACGCGACCCGCCTGTAAAGAATAAAGACGGGGCTTTTCCGAGAGCACCCATATTGAAGTATTGAAAGTAAAGCTTTCAATACTTTGGGAGGGGCGCAACACCAATCCCCGCCCTGAAGAAAGCAGGTGCGCTCTTTCCGAGGGCACCCATATTGAAGTATTGAAAGCAAAGCTTTCAATACTTTGAGAAGGGCGCAACGCCAATCCCCACCCTGAGGAAAGCAGGTGCGCCCCTTTGCCGCATTTTACGGCAGAATGGAATTTGCGCGTGCGCAAATTCCCGAGAAAGGAACGGTTGCAATTATGACGCGGGATTATCAATTTGCCGACCTCAGCCGTCAGACGAGGGAGGAGCTGGACAGGCTCGAAGCGCAGCTGAGCCGGGATTGTCACCGGCCGATCGTCCTCGTCGCCTACGAGCAACGAAAAGAGGGGGAACAGTCGCAATGAACGAAATTTACAGCGGGCTGGGAGATTATTTTTCCTTCGGATTTGCCGACGTGTCCCAAGCCGGATATTTCGACGGGCTGCCGAAGGAAATCCGCCAGGCGGTGCTGCAAAACCAGAGCCGCTTCCACTCCTTCGAGGAGATGAAGACTTATGCAGAAAAGCAAAAGCACAAACACAAGGGAAAGAAAAAATAACAGCTGAGGCCACAAAAACCAGGACGGGTCGCCCCGTCCTGGTTTTTTATTTTAGAATCAATCGGCGCGGCTCCCGGCTTTCCCTTTGATCCATTTCGCCAGCACGATCAGCTCGTGGAACACCAGCGGCAGCAGCGAAAGCAGCACCAGGTCCACCCATTCCGTAAGGCTCAGCTGCGCGGTGCCGAAGAGGGAGCTCAGAAGCGGCACCTCGGTCACGGCGATCTGCAAAACGAAACCCACCGCAAAGGCCAGCAGCATGGTCTTGTTTTCCAGATGGTTCATCCGAAAGACCGAACGGGAGGTGTTTCGCATCCCAACCGCATGGAAGAGCTGCGAGGTGCCCAGAGTCACAAAGGCATAAGTTTGAGCATGCAGCAGGATGTCCGGCTGCAGCAGCATGTCGCGGATCCCGGCGAAGGAGACCGGTATTCCGGCTCCCATCAGGTGCCGGATGGGGGAATAGAGGAAGGCGCCCAGGGTCATGGCAGCGATCACCACCCCATAAAACAGGGTCAGCGCCAGCCCACCGTGGGCAAACAGGCTCTCCTTGGGGTCGCGGGGCGGGTCCTTCATGATGTCCTTATCCTTGCTGTCCACGCCGAGGGCGAGCCCCGGCAGGCTGTCGGTGATCAGGTTGACCCAAAGGATGTGGATCGCCCGCAGGGGGGCGGCCAGTCCCGCCGCGATGGCGCAGAACATGGCGATCACCTCGCCGAAGTTGGAGGAAAGCAGGAAGAGCACCGACTTTTTGATGTTCTGATAGATCCCCCGCCCTTCCTCCACCGCCCGCTCGATGGTGGCGAAGTTGTCGTCGGTGAGCACCATGTCGGCGGCGCCCTTTGCCACGTCGGTGCCGGTGATCCCCATCGCCACACCGATGTCGGCGGCTTTTAAGGAGGGCGCGTCGTTGACCCCGTCCCCGGTCATTGAGACGATCTGCCCTTGGGACTGGAAGGCCTTGACGATACGCACCTTGTGCTCGGGCGAGACCCGCGCAAAGAGGCGCAGCCCGCCAATACGCCGGTTCAGCTCCTCCTGGGGCAGTTCGTCGAGCTCGTCACCGCTCATGCATTGCTCCTCGCGCTCGGCGATCCCGAGGTCCTTGGCGATGGCCAGCGCGGTGTCCCGGTGGTCCCCGGTGATCATGACGGTGGTGATCCCCGCCTCCCTGAACACCTGCACCGCGTCCCGCGCCTCGGGCCGCGCCGGGTCGATCATCCCGCACAGCCCCAGGAAGGTGAGGTTTTCCTCGCTGGCGCTCTCGTCCCCCTCCCGCTCGGCCAGGGCGAGCACGCGCAGCGCCTGCCGGGCCATCTGCGCGGCCGCGCCGGCGATTCTCCCGCGGTCCTGCTCCGTGATCGGACGGGTTTTCCCCCGCTCGCTGATCCGGTCACAGCGCGCGAGCAGCAGATCCATCCCGCCCTTGGTATAGGCGCGCACCGAGCCCCCCGGGGTGCGGTGGACGGTGGTCATCATCTTGCGCTCGGAGTCGAAGGCGCGCTCGTTGATCCTCGGCAGCTCCCGCTGCAGCCCCTCGCGGGTGAGGGAGTAGCGCGCGCCCATGTCCAGCAGCGCCAGCTCGGTCGGGTCGCCCAAGCGGTTTTGACCCTCCAGCGAGGCGTCGTTGCAGAGGATGAACCCTTCGAGGAAGCGGCGGTCCCGCTTATCGTCGAGCTCCGTGGCGGCGCGCAGCTCCCCGTCGAGGTAGCAGCTTTTGACGGTCATCCGGTTCTGGGTGAGGGTGCCGGTCTTATCCGAGCAGACCACGCTGACCGCGCCCAGCGTCTCGACCGAGGGGAGCCGGCGCACAATGGTGTTGACCTTGACCATGCGCTGGACCCCCAGCGCCAATACGATGGTGACCACCGCGGGCAGCCCCTCGGGGATGGCGGCGACCGCCAGCGAGATGGCGGTGAGCAGCATCTCCGGGATGTCCCGGCGCTGGATCAGAGCGATCCCGAACATCAGCACACAGATGACCACCGCCAGGATCCCCAGCAGCCGTCCGAGGTCGGCCAGGCGGCGCTGCAGCGGGGTCATCTCGTCCTTCTGCCCCTCGAGCAGCGAGGCGATCCGCCCCATTTCGGTGTTCATCCCGGTGGCGACGACCACCCCTTCGCCTCGCCCGTAGGTGACGCTGGTGGAGGAATAGGCCATGTTGGCCCGGTCCCCCAGCGCCGTCTTGCCAGCGGCGACAAAGGAGGCGTCCTTCTCGGCCGGAACACTCTCGCCGGTGAGGGCGGACTCCTCGACCTTTAGGCTCATGCTTTCCAGCAGCCGCAGGTCGGCCGGCACCACCCGTCCGGCCTCGAGCAGCACCACGTCGCCCACCGCCAGCCCGGCGGCAGGCACCTCGCAGAGCTTCCCGTCCCGGCGCACCAGGGCCTGCGGGCTCGACATCTTTTTAAGCGCCTCAAGCGCCTGCTGCGCCTTGGACTCCTGGGTCATGCCGATCACGGCGTTGAGCAGCACCACCATCAGAATGATCAGCGCGTCGCTCCATTCGCGCAGGAAGATCGAGATGGCCGCGGCGGCAAAGAGGATGTAGATCATCGGGTCGCGCAGCTGGGAGAGGAACATCTGCACCCGGCTCTTCTGTTTTTTCTCCCGCAGCTCGTTGGGGCCGTTTTCCTGAAGGCGCCTTTGCGCCTCCTGCTCGGAAAGTCCCTGACGCGGGTCGACGGACAGCTCCTGGCAGACCGATTGGGCCGATTTGGATTCGTACAAGTTCAGCAGCTCCTTTTTGATGTGGGTCGTCCTTAGTATGCCCCGCTCCATGCGGGATACCGTGGGCGGCGGGAAAAGAAAAGAGACCTCCCGCCCGTCCATAAGACGTGCGAAAAGTCTCGTTACCTCAAGCGGACCCCAGGCCAGGGCGGTCGGCCCATGTATGTTGAACCTGAGATTTGAAACTACTCCCTTGATTCGCTGTTTTTATTATAGCGCAATTTCAGCGCAAGGTGTTAACAAAGCGTAAAGATTGGGAATTTTTACTTGTTGGGGTTCTGGAACTTGGGCGGGTCGGCCTTGGTTTCGCCAAAGTGGTTATCCGGCGAAGGGGTGGAGAGGTTGAAGTAGAGCTTGGAGTCCTCGGTCACGCCGAAGCTCTGGTTTGAGCCGGTGTCCTGCACGCGGTTGAACGCCTCGCGGAACATGGCGTTGTGCGCCTCCTCGCGGTTAAGCAGAAAGTCGATGGTCTCCTTGACGCACTTGTCGTCGATCTGGCGGTAAAGGTACTCGTAGACCACCTTGGCGCGTTGTTCGGAGGCGATGTTCGAGAGCAGATCGGCGCACAGGTCCCCCGTGACGGTGACGTAGTCGGCGGTCCAGGAATAGCCCGAGGCGTTGATCAGCCCGGGATTCAGCCCGGTGAGGACATGGGTCTCGATCTCGCCGGCGGACACCTTCTGACTGTCCACGTCATGGCCATTGAGCAGGTTGATGGTGGTGGCGACCATCTCCATGTGGCTGAGCTCCTCGGCGCCGATGTCCAAAAACAGGTCCTTGATGGCGGGGTCCTTGATCCGCATGCTCTGGGAGATGTACTGCATGGCGGCCTTGAGCTCGCCGTTCGCCCCGCCGAGCTGCTCCTGCATGAGCACCGCGTACTGCGGGTTGGGCCGCTCGACCTTGACCTCGTGGAAAAGCTGCTTTTCGTGTTTGAACATGAAATCCCTCTTTTCATAAAGTTTTGCCATTAGGTTGCGCAGAAAAAAGGAAATTATAACAAGTGAGCGGGCCGTTGAAATACAACGGCCCGCTCACTATCCACATCAAACTACTTCTTCAGCTCAAAGGACTTGCAGTCGGTGCACTGATCCATGGTCGGGTTCATTTCGTGCGTGCCGACGGTGATGCACTCCAGCGCGCAGTAATTCTCGTTCTGGCAGTGGTTGGCGCACTGCTGCACGGTGCACTTGATGCAATGGTTGGCATGGCAGGTATCCATTCAAAAATCCCTCCTTTTTCGGATTTATCTTTAGTTTGCCCCGGTGACCATCTTTTATAGCTAGGGGGAAAAAGGGATTTTTAAATTGGAAGATTCTTCTTTTTATTAAAAAGCTATTCTGCCTCTACTGAATCGACTCGGCGACCGCGATCAGCTCCTCACGGGTGAGCGGCGCTTTGGCGATCAGGCTCAGCAGCGTCCCGTCGCGCTCGAAGTCGATCTCGTTCCCGTTCACCAGTGCGGCGCTGTGCCCTGCGACCGTGATCTCCTCCACCGTCCCGTCGGTGGCGCTCACGTAGGCCATTTCGGGGGAGTCTTCCCGCTCCTGGAGCAGCAGGACCTCCTCGCCCTTTCCGTTTACAAAGTAGAGATTGGTCCAGCGCAGCCGCTCGCCGCTGTCCCGGCTTCGGACAAACTTCGCGTGCGAAAAGCGGATATCCTCTGGCAGCGAGGCGGGCAGCAGCACCGGAAAGGTGGTATAGTCGCTTAAGAGCCGGGGGTCGGTGACCGTGAAGGTGTTCTCCTCCTCGATCCTCTCCTGCTCCTCATATTCCTCTTTTGTCAGCGCCTGCTCCCCGTCGAACGAGACAATCCTTTCCCCTTCGCCGTTGTAGAGCATTCCGGCGGCCCGCAGCACCTCGCCATAGGTCATAAGCTCCCGCCCGTTTTGGTCAAACAGCCGGCCCCTCATCTCCTCTGGCAGCGGCTCGTCCTCACCCGGCTCCCGCGTCTGCACCACCCGCGAATTGCCCAGCCCCACCATCGCCAGCACCCGTCCGGCCAGCTCCCGGGCAAAGGCGGTCTGGGAGAGCAGGCACACCGCCGCCACACAGGCGGCCGCCGTGCCGAGGCGGCGCCCCCTTCTCCCGGAAACTCCGGCGCGGCGGCGGAGCGCCTCCTTCCTCTTTTGTATTTCGAGCTCCCCGAGCGCCTCCCCCTCGTACCCCGACAGGTCGGTTTCGATCAGGTTGCACAGGTCATAGAGATTTCGTTTCATCGTTCATTCCTCCTGATTCCCGGATTCATACAGCCGGCGCAGCCGGCGGCGGCCGCGCGAAAGCCGGTTGTAAACGGCCGCCGGGCGCAGCCCCGAGCGTTTCGACAGGCTATCGACGTCCTCCCCGCCGAGGTAGTAACATAAAAAGAGCTCCCGGTCCCGCTCATTGAGGCAACCCAGTAAGCTTTCCAGCTCCTCGCGCGCCTCGGCGCGCAGGGTGCTGTCGTCCGCGGCCGGCTCCGGCTCAAGCCCGTCCAGGCTGCTGCTCCTACCATCGAGGTACCGCCGCAGGTAATCCACACAGCGGCACCGCGCGATGGCCGCCACCCATCCCTCGAAGCTGCAGCGCTCCCCGTCAAAGCGCTTGGCGTTCTTCCACACCTCGTAAAGGATATCGTTCTGGCAGTCCTCCTGCCAGGCGGGCAGGGCGTAGAGCTTGCGCGAGACCACGCTTCTTATCAGCCCCGCGTAGTGCTCCACCAGATAGTCCAGTGCGCGCTCGTCCTGCCTTCGCAGCGCGCCGAGAAAATTCTCCCCATTGATTTCCTGTTTCATCTTCTGCTCCTCACTCTTGACAAAAGCGCTTTCACCTATTTATTCGCAGAAAGCGCGTAAAATCTATCACGCGCATTTATTTTTATATCCGCCCTACGGCCATGGCTGTTTTTATTGCTTCGCTGACGCTCAAGCATCGAAAACGCCCATACCTGCGGTATGGGCGGTAATTGGTGGTCTGTCCTGCCCGCCGGATCGGTATTCCGGCCATCCGGCGGGCTGACAGTGAGGCGGTCCCCCCACTCCTGATTGTGCCGGCTGGGAGCGCGCGGACCTATGTATATTTGCGGTTCGTACCGCCAAATTCGGATTCGTCTGCCTCGCCGGGGCAAATGGGCGGATACCTCCTTTCTCGTTTCTCTGGTTCCCATTATATCCGTCAAGTGTGAGGCCCGCTTTACCGTTTTTTGAACAGTTTGGTAACGTTTTCCCGATTAGAGCGAAAATAATCAACATTTTGACGTGACTATATTGTGCTTTACCATGTATAATTTTCCTATGCGCGTTCGAAATCCGTCGAAATTTCTGCGCAAAATCTACAGAAAGAGGGAAATCATGATGGCAAACAAAGTCTACGGTTACGTCCGGGTCTCGACCCGGGACCAGAACGAACACCGCCAGCTCATCGAGCTGCAGGCGTTCGGGGTCGATCGAAAAAACATCTACATGGACAAAATGAGCGGCAAGGATTTCAACCGCCCCTCCTACCAGCGCCTGGTGCACCGCCGCCTAAAGTCGGGCGACCTGCTGGTGGTCAAGTCGATCGACCGGCTCGGGCGCAACTACGAGGAGATCCTCAACGAGTGGAAGTACATCTCCAAGCGCCTGGGCGCGGACATCAAGATCCTGGACATGCCCCTGCTCGACACCCGGCGCAGCAACGACCTGATCGGTACCCTGATCAGCGACATCGTGCTGCAGCTGCTCTCCTTCGTGGCCCAGAACGAGCGCGAAAACATCCGCCAGCGCCAGGCGGAGGGGATCGCCGCGGCCAAGGCGCGCGGGGTGCGCTTCGGCCGCCCGCCGGCGGTGATTCCGGAGGATTTCCCGGAAATCTACGAGCTCTGGCGCGCCAAGGAGATCACCCCCCAGGAGGCGCGGGAGCTCAGCGGACTGAAATACCACACCTTTTACAAGACCTGCCGCAAGCTCACCGCCGAATACGAAGCGAGGCTTGCGCAGCCCCCCGTCCCGGAGCATTAGCGCAAATGAAGGCGTGATAAAATAAATTTATTTTCCATCAATCAAAATGTTTATATTTTGATTGGACCGCCCCATATTTTTATGAAGAAAAGCGAATCGTGTTAAATTTTGATAACAACTCTTGTTTTTGATCATTGCCGGTAATATACTTGGGAGCGGTTATTAAATAAGTAGGGAGTACTGCAAAAGAATGCAGCCCGCCCCGCGGCATTGGACCGGGGGGTTGTCTTTGGGAAAGGAAGCATTGCTATGGAATCTTACCGCTATCTTCTGGACGTCGCACTGATCCTGATCAGCACCAAGCTGTTCGGGCTTTTGACAAAACGTTTTGACATGCCGCAGGTCGTGGGGGCGCTGCTCGCCGGGCTGATCCTCGGGCCGGCCGTGCTCGGGATTCTGAGCGAAACGACCTTCATGGACCGGATCGCCGAGATCGGCGTCATCGTGCTGATGTTCACCGCCGGGCTCGAGACCGACATCCAGGAGCTCAAGCACTCGGGCAAGGCTTCGTTTATTATCGCGCTGCTGGGCGTGCTCTTCCCGCTGGGCGGCGGATTCCTGGTGGCCCGCCTCTTCAACTCCTCGCCGGACGCCTTCTTACAAAACGTCTTTATCGGCGTCATCCTCACCGCCACCTCGGTGAGCATCTCGGTCGAGACCCTCAAGGAGATGGGCAAGCTCTCCACCCGCTCGGGCAATGCCATCCTGGGCGCGGCGCTGATCGACGACATTCTGGGGATCATCGCTCTGACCGTCATCACCAGCCTCGCCGACAAGAGCGTGAATATCGGGCTGGTGCTGCTCAAGATCGTGGCCTTCTTCGCGGTCAGTGTCGTGATCGGCCTGCTGGGGCACAAGGGCCTTTCCCACTGGATGGCCCGCTCCGAAACGGATAAGCGCCGCTTCGTGATCGTGGCGTTCACCTTCTGCCTGCTCTACTCCTTCATCGCCGAGGCGGTGTTCGGGGTGGCGGACATCACCGGCGCCTTCATCGCGGGGCTGGTGATCTCCAACACCAGCAAGACCACCTACATCGCCTCGCGGTTTGAAACCTCGTCCTATATGCTGCTCTCGCCGGTCTTCTTCGCGAGCATCGGACTAAAAGTAGTCCTGCCGCCCATGAGCGCCTCGATCGTCCTCTTCTCGGTGCTTCTGCTGGTGGTCGCGGTACTCACCAAGGTGGTCGGCTGCGGACTGGGGGCAAAGCTCTGCCGCTACTCGGGCAGCGAGGCCATGCAGATCGGCGTGGGCATGATCTCCCGCGGCGAGGTCGCGCTGATCGTCGCCACCAAGGGGATCTCCAACGGACTGATGAACGAGACGTTCTTTGGCCCGGTGATCATCATGGTGGTGGCCACCACCATCGTCACCCCGGTGCTGCTGCGCATGGTCTACCACGGCAAGCAGGCGGACTACAGCGAGCTTATGCACAGCGAACTGGTCGAGCAGTACGAGGAGGTCGAGACCTTCGACCTGGCCTCCCAGGCGATCCTCGAGCAAAACGAGCACCTGCGCGAGGAGAAACCCGTCCCCTCCGGCAGGAAATAAGCCGCAAAAGGGCCGCCGCAAATTTGCGGCGGCCCTTTTTATCCTGTGTCATATGACGATCTTTTTTTCAATGCTGATTTTCAGCTTGCTGTCCGCGCACTCGAGCGATTGATCCAGCTTGCCGATGTACCCCTGCTTGACGCAGGCTTGATCCTTGCAGCCCGCCTTGTCGACCCGCACGCGGTAGTCCTTCTTGATCCGCAGGACCACCGGCACCTCCATCGGGTTCATGTCGATGTACAAATCCCCGCGCTTCTTGCTGATCTGCACCACGCTCTGTGAGTTCTGGGTGATGATCCCATCCTCAAACAGGTCGATGGCCAGCACCTCGCTTCCGTCCACCCGCACGCGCGCGACCAGCCGCTCACCGGGCTTCCCTCCGCCGGACAGAACCGAGAGCACCGCCACGATCAACACGAACAGGGCCAGCACCGCTCCCGAGATGGCAAGCACCTTTTTATTCACTTGCAGATTGCGCACCCCGTCGCCAATGCCGGCCATCGTCATTTCGGTCAACCTCTAAATCCACAAATTGTTGCGCTCAATTCACAAACAACCTACCATATATGTATATTAACAGAACCTGCCAGCGAATGCAACCGCTTGGAGGAAATAACTTGACCGTTTAAGGGCGGCAGATAGAATCTGCCGCCCTTAGATCTTTTATGTGCGCATCCCCTGGCAAGAGCGCCCACCCAAAGGGCGCGCCTGCCTTCTTCAGGGTGGAGGTCGACGCTGCGCCCTTCCCAAAGTATTGAAAGCTATTGTTTATCCGTTGTCCTCAGCCCGATCCCCAGCTCCTCGAGCGCCTTCTCGTCCACCGGCGAGGGGCACATGCTCATCAGCTCGCTGGCGTTCTGCACCTTGGGGAAAGCGACCACGTCGCGCAGGCTCTGCGCGCCGCACATCACCATCGCCAGCCGGTCCAGCCCCAGCGCCGCGCCGCCGTGGGGGGGCGCGCCGTATTTGTAAGCCTCGACCAGGAAGCCGAATTTCGCCTCGATTTCCTCGGCGCTAAGCCCCAGCGCCCCGAACATCTTCTGCTGCAGCTCATAGTCGGTGATGCGCATCGACCCGCTGGAAATCTCGGTCCCGTTGAGCACCAGGTCATACGCCTTGGCCCGCACCGCGCCCGGATCGGTGTCGAGATAGGGCAGGCACTCCTCGAGCGGCATGGTAAACGGATGGTGCATGGCCACCCACGTCCCCTGCTCCTCGTCCCACTCGAAGAAGGGGAACTCGGTGATCCAGAGGAAGTTGTACTGCTCCTGCGGGATCAGGTCAAGCTGTTTGCCCACCGTCAGGCGCAGCTGCCCGAGCACCGGCAATGTCACCTTGTTTTTATCCGCCACGATCAGGGCCACGTCGCCCCGCTCCATCCCGAGACGCGCGATGAGGGCGGAGAGCTCCTCCCCGCTCATGAACTTCTGGAAGGAGCAGCTGGGCGCGTCCTCCACCCAGCGGATGTAAGCCAGGCCCTTGGCGCCGATCCCCTTCGCCTGCTCGGTCAGCTTGTCGATGGCCTTGCGGGTGAGGGTGGCGGCGGCGTTCTTGCCCACGATCGCGCGCACGCTGCCGCCCGCCTCGAGCGCCCCGGTGAACACCCCGAAGCCGCAGCCGCGCACCGTCTCGCTCAAGTCGATGATCTCCATCCCGAAGCGGGTGTCCGGCTTGTCCGAGCCGTAGCGCTCCATCGCCTCCTTGTAGGTCAGGCGCGGCAGGGGCAGGGGCAGCTCGACTCCCATAACCTCCCGGAAGAGATGGTGCACATACCCCTCCAGCATGTCCAGGATGTCGTCCTGGTCCACGAAGGACATCTCCAGGTCGATCTGGGTGAACTCGGGCTGACGGTCGGCGCGCAGGTCCTCGTCCCGGAAGCAGCGCGCAAGCTGGATATACCGGTCATACCCCGAGACCATCAGCAGCTGCTTATAGATCTGCGGGGACTGGGGCAGCGCGTAGAAGCTGCCCGGATGGACCCGTGAAGGCACCAAGTAGTCCCTGGCCCCCTCGGGGGTGGATTTCATCAGCATCGGCGTCTCAATTTCGAGGAAGCCGTTGTCATAGAAGTAGTCCCGCGTCGCCTTCATGATGTTGTGGCGCAGCAGCATGTTGTGCTGGATCGACGGGCGGCGCAGGTCGAGGTAGCGGTAGCGCAGGCGCAGCTCGTCCTTGACGTCGGTCTTGTCGGTGATCTCGAAGGGCGGGGTCTGCGCGCGGCTCAGCACCCGCAGCTCCTGCACCAGCACCTCGATCTCGCCGGTCGGGATGTCCTTATTCTTGCTCTCCCGCTCCCGCACCACGCCCCGCGCGGCCAGCACATACTCGGCGCGGCAGGAGGACGCCTTCTCGAAGACGTCGCGCGCGGTGCTGTCGTCGAAGGCGAGCTGCACGATCCCGGTGCGGTCCCGCAGGTCGATAAAGGTGAGATTGCCAAGCTCCCGCGTCTTCTGCACAAAGCCGGCGACCACCACCTCATGGTCCTTTTGTGAAAGCGTCAATGTCCCGCAGTAATGGGTCCTTTTGAGGCCCTTCATTGTTTCAGCCATGGTTCTTGCTCCCTTTCTTTACTCCTGCCCTTTTTGCAGCTGCTCCCCAGCCTCGATCACCTCGGTATAGGCGCCCTCGAGCAGCAGCCGGTAGATCTGCCCGGCGAAGTCTGTGAGGCTCACCTGCACGCTCTTGCCGCCGCGCATGTCCTTGACGGTGCATTCCCCGCTTTGCAGTTCGCTCTTCCCCAGCACGGCGGCGTACTTGGCGCCGTGCTTGTCCGCATACTTCATCTGCGCCTTGACGCTGCGCTCCATGCAGTCGCACTCGGCGTAAAAGCCCTCCTGCTGCAGCTCGTAGCACAGCTGCTGCGCGCGCAGCGAGCCCGCCTCGCCCATCCCGGCGAGGTAGATGTCGCAGGTATTTTCCTCGGGGAAAAGGCAGCCGCAGGCGTCCATCTGCAGCAGCAGCCGCTCGAGGCCCATCGCGAAGCCCAGCGCCGGGGTGGCGCTGCCGCCCAGCTCCTCCACCAGCCCGTCGTACCGCCCGCCCCCGCAGACGGTGCCCTGGGCGCCGATCTTTTGGGAGACGAACTCGAACACGGTGCGGGTATAATAGTCGAGCCCCCGCACGATCTTCGGGTCGACCGAATAGGAGATTCCCAGCAGATCCAGCCGCTTTTTGAGCCCCTCAAAGTGCTCCCGGCAATCGTCGCAGATGTAGTCGAGCACCAGCGGTGCGCCCTCGACAACGGCGTGGCACTCGGGGCTCTTGCAGTCCAGGATGCGCATGGGATTCTTCTCGAGCCTCCCCTGGCAGGTCTCACAGAGGGTACCGAGATGCGCGGTGAAATACTCCCGCAGCGCCTGCTGGTACTTCGCCCGGCATTCGGGGCAGCCGATCGAGTTGATGTGCAGCTCGAGGCCTTCGATTCCAAGCGTTTGGAAGATTTCATTGGCCAGGGCGATCACCTGGGCGTCGGCCGCCGGGGACTTCGGGCCGAACATCTCGACCCCGAACTGGTGGAACTCCCGCAGCCGGCCGGCCTGGGGCTTCTCGTACCGGAAGCACGGGATCACATAGCAGGTGCGCAGCGGCAGCGCGCCGCCGAGCAGCCCGTTTTGCAGCACCGCGCGCACCACGCCCGCCGTCCCCTCGGGACGCAGGGTGACGCTGCGCTTGCCCTTATCAAGAAAGGTATACATCTCCTTTTGCACCACGTCGGTGGTATCCCCCACCGAGCGGGAGAACAGCTCGGTGTGCTCGAACACCGGGGTGCGGATCTCCCGAAAGCCGAAGAGCTCGGCCGTGCGCAGCAGGGTATTTTCGATATACTGCCAGCGCGCGCTCTGCGCGGGAAGCACATCCTGCGTGCCCCTGGGGGCGTTGGTGATAACTGCCATTGCTTGCTTCCTCCAAATTAAGGATTCTTTTTCATACCACAAGAGTATATCACATCAACACGCACAAATCCAGACGTGGGAAGGAAGTTCCCACGTCTGGATACCAATTTTCCGTATTTCGCCTAGCGCTTGGGATTGACGATGTCCCGCCAATCGAGGTCGCCCCGCTCGAGGGCGTGGATCAGCGCCTCGGCGGTGGCCAGGTTGGTGGCGACCGGAACGTTGCGCGTGTCGCACAGCCGCAAAAGGTTCGCATCGTCCGGCTCATGGGGCTTGTAGTTGGCGGCCCTGAAAAAGAGCAGCAGATCGATCTCGTCGCAGGCGATCCGCGCGGCGATCTGCTGGTCCCCCCCCTGGGAGCCCGAAAGGAATTTAAAAATCTGCAGCCCGGTGGCCTCGCTGATCAGCCTGCCGGTGGTGCCGGTGGCGCACAGATTGTGCCGGCTGAGGATCCCGCAGTAGGCTATACAAAATTGCACCATCAATTCTTTTTTGGAGTCATGCGCAATCAAAGCTATGTTCATTCTTTTTTCAGTCCTCCTCAATCAGGATGTTCGTCTGCTGCGTCGCAATGCTCTAACGTATATCGAGAGGGATATAAAGCCCCTGCATCCGTCCTGCAATGTTTAGGAATTCTTTTGCCGCCGGGCTCTCGGACGGCAACGGGCGCCCGAGAGCCGCGCACCGCGCGACCTCCCGCTCCTCGGGCAGCGCGCCGATGAGCTGCACACCCACCGCATCGATGACCGCGTCGAGGTTTTCCACCGGCATCTGGGCGGGGCGCTGGGGAATCCGGTTGATAATAAGCTTGGTGTCGTCGATCCCGCCCTCAAAGAGCAGCCCCGCGACCGAGGCCGCATCCCGCATCGAGATCGGGTCGGGCGTGGCGACCAGGAAAGCGGAATCCGCCACCGACAGCGAAACGTCGAAGCCGACGCCCAGCCCCGCGGGGGTGTCGATGATGAGATAGTCGTAATACTCGCTGAGCCCCTTGCACAGCCGGCGCAGGTCGTCCGCCTTCGGGCAGAAGCCGCGGTCGGTCGGGGCCGGCATGAAATGCAGCGAGCGCAGGTACCCGCACGCGACGATCGCCTTGATCGGCTCGCAGCGGCTCTCCAGTACGTCGCCCATATCGAAGACGGTGCGGTCGCTCGCACCGAGCATGATATCCAGCCCCCGCAGCCCCGCGTCCATCTCGAGCAGCAAGACCCGCTTGCCGTATTGCGGCGAAGCCAGCGCGGCGGCGGTGTAAACGCTCACCGTACTCTTGCCCGCCCCGCCCTTTCCGGAGGTCACCAGCTTGATATGCGACATCGCATGCTCCCCATTCCTGCAGCAATCCGCTTAAATCCATTCTATCACACGAGGACAGCATTTCACAATAGTTTCGTGTAACTTTGTGGAATAATAGCAGCTTTTTGCTTCATCTCTTGTAAAATTCAACGATAAACAGTCCTTGGGCTAAAGAAAAATTCTCCCGCCCGGCACCGCCCTCCATCAGGGCAGCAGCACCCCGTAATCGGGTAGGGCGCTCTGGCGGTTCTGGGAAAAGAAATACTCGTCGAAGATATCCTTGGCTACCTGCGGGCAGCCCAGATGCCCGCTCCACCCCTTCTCGATGACCACCGCCACCGCGATCTGCGGGTCCTCGGCGGGGGCGAAAGCGATGAAGGTGGCGTTGGGGTAATCCTTGGTCTGCGGGGTGCCGGTCTTGGAGGCCACGTCGATCGGATAGTTGGCGAAATACCGCTGCGCCGTGCCCACCCGCGAGGCCTTGACCATCCCCTGGATCACCGTCTCGAAGGCCTCGGGCGGCGCGTCCACCTGCTGTGCCACCCGCGGCTGGCTCGTAAAGACGGTCTCGTCGAAGGTATAGCTCTCGATGGATTTGACGATATTGACGTCCATGCGCTTTCCGCGGTTGCCTAAAGTCGCCGCATAGTTGGCCAGCTGCAAGGGGGTGAAGTTGTTATAGAGCTGCCCAATGGCCGACTGGATCACGTCGCCTCCGGTCCAGGGGTTCTGCGGCTCGTGCTTCGCCTTGGTTTCAGGCGAGGAGAGCTCGCCCACGCTCTCGGGGATCTCGATCCCGGTGGGCTGGGCCAGCCCGAACTGGGTGCTGTAGCGGTTGATGTTCTCGATCCCCAGCTGCCGGCCGAGGTCGTAGAAGAAGATGTTGCAGCTGTAGCGCAGCGCATCGACGACATTGATCGCCCCGTGGGTCCCGAGACAGGTAGGCTGGTAGCCCTGATAGAAGGTGTAGACATGCCCGCAGGTGATGGTGGAAACGGGGGTGATCAGCCCCTCGGAAAGCCCCGCCACCGCCACCGAGGGCTTATAGATCGACCCGGCGGCGTAGGTGCCCTGGATGGCGCGATTGAGCAGCGGGCGGCGCGGGTCGTTTAGGAGGGAGGCGTAGTTGGTCCGGTAGGTGTCCATGTCGTAGCTCGGGTAGCTGGCGGCCGCCAGCACGTCGCCCGTTTTGCACTCGATGACCACCACCGCGCCCGAATCGGCCTCCTTGCCCTCCCCCGCCTTCGCGGTCTGCTGCAAATTAAGGATTTCCCGCTCGAGCGAGCGCAGCGCCACCTGCTGGAGTCCCGAATCGATGGTCAGGATCACCGTGTTGCCCGGCACCGGGGGCTCCTCCTGGATCACGTCGATCACGTCCCCGCTCTGGTTTAAGGTGATCTTGCGCTTGCCGTCCCTGCCGCGCAGCTCGTCCTCGAAGGCGCGTTCGATCCCGGCCTTGCCCACCGTATCGTTGGGGGCGTAGCCCTTCTCCTTGAGCTCCTGGTATTCCTCGGCATAGATCGGGCCGATGAAGCCAATCTCGTGCGGGGCCAAATCCCCGCTGACGTACTCGCGCACCGTGCTCTCCACCACGTCCACGCCGGGCAGGTCGTACCCGCGCTCCTTGACCTTGGAGACGGTGCCCATCGAAATGTTTTCGGCAAAGGTGTACTGCACCGAATAGTTAAAGCCCCGGCGCTCCATCTCATAGCGGATCCCGGCGATGGTGCGCTGCTCCTCGGGCGAAAAGCCGGAGGAAATCTTATAGCGCTCGCAGAGCCAGTACATCACGTTTTCCACCGAGGTGTCCGGCTGCACGCCGATGTCCGACTTGAGCCGGGCGATGGCGTCGTCCATCCCCTCGACATACTGGAAGGGCTGCGATCTGGTGACCGGCAGGTTGTCGATCCACCCCTCGCCCGAAGCGGCGAGGAGGTTTGTCAGCTTTAATATGATCTTGTTCTGTTCGTTCACCGGCAAAAACGCCCGGTCCAGCACAATGTTATAGCCGGTGGCGTTGACCGCCAGGGGGTTGCCATAGCGGTCCAGAATCTCGCCGCGCGCCGCCGCGACGACCTGCTCGCTGGTCGAGCCCTGCTGGACCAGCGCCTTATATTGCTCGCCCTCCACGATCTGCATCTGCATAAGCCGCAGCACATACGCGGTGAAGACCGCCGCTACGACCCCGCACAGCAGCAGGGTGCGCACACCCTTTTTCGGCAGATTCATGGCAGTTTCCTTCCCTTAGAAAAATCAGATGTTGATCCTCGAATCGAAGCCGCTACAGAGCTTCCCGAAGACCCAGAAAAATAGCGGGGCGGTCACCGTGGTATAGACGATGGTGGGCAGCGTATGCGAAAGGAACAGGGAGCCGATCCCCGCATAAGCCCACAGCCCATACTGGAAATAGAAGTCGAGCAGCCCACAAAGGGTGCTCGTGCAGAGCACCATCAGCAGGGCGTTTAAGAGGGTGCGCCGCATGAGATAGATGGTCAGCAGCCCGGCGGCGGCCGCCAGGATCAGCAGCAGCACCGAGTAGAGCCCATAGAAGGCAAAGCCCCCCAAATCGCAGAGCATCCCCGCGAGCAGCCCGTAAAGTCCGCCGGAAAACTCCCCCTCATACATCGCCAGGGTGATCGCCGCCGGAATCAGCAGCACCGGCTTGACCCCGAGCACGGAAAAGAGCCCCGGCGTGCTCTGCAGCACATAGATCAGCAGGAACAGCACCGTCAGGGTGCAGTATTTGATGGTCAATATCTTGCGTCGGTTGTTGGTCACGGCTGCCCCTCCGAGGAAGCGTCCTCCCGGGACGGGGTCCCTTCGGACGAGGCGGACGGGGCGGATGACGACGCATCCCCGCCGAGGGTGGCGGGCACGCCGCTGCGCTGCGCTCCCTGCGCGGGCTTCGGGCCGCCGCCCTGGCCGGAGAAGGAGGTGATGATAAACACATCCTTGATGTTCTGCACCTGCGCGGCGGGAGTGATGACCGCATAAAGGGTCATCCCGGCGGCCTCGGTGCGCACTTCCTTCATGGTGCCGATGACCAGGCCCTTGGGGTAGACCCCGCCCAGCCCCGAGGTGAGCACCAGGTCCCCCGGCGCCGCGGCGCTCTCCCGCTCGAGGTAGCTCATCTTGCAAAGCCCCTCGGCGCTGAGCGCCACATCCCCCGACACCACCCCGATGTCCCGCGTGCGCGAATCGGTCGCGCCGATGTCGTTGGCCACGTCGAGGATGGTGGTCACCTTGGCGTAGCTGAGCCCCACCTCGCTGACCCGGCCCACCAGCCCGTCGGGGGTGATCACCGGGTCGTTGGGCGATACCCCGTCGAGCGACCCCTTATCAATCGAGAAGGCGTAAAAGCGCTCGTTCGGGTCCCGGCCGATGACCTCGGCCGGCTCGAAGGTCAGGGTGGGATTCTGCTCCTTTAGGTCGAGGTATTGCTTATAGTGGTCGTTCTCCTGCTTGTAGCGCTCGATGTCCACCACCTGCTCGCGCAGCCGGCGGATCTCCTCCTTGAGCTGCTGGTTCTCCTCATAGAGGCTCTGGGCATCCACATATTTCTCGAAAAAACCAGTAGCCGCCCCCGAGATGGTCGAGGACAGCTTTTGGATCGGAGTGGTGATCAGCCCGAGGAACTGCGAGGTGGGGGAGGCCCGTCCGCCGAGATAGGCGCCCACGAACATCAAAACCACCAGCACGCAGAGGATTGCCACCAGGATTTTAAATTTTACACTCCTGAAAAAATCGCCCAACTTGAACCCTTGCCTTTCGGGGAACTACCGCCATTGTTTTGGCTTTAGTACTTCTTGTCGTCGTCCGAGGAGATCACGTCCCCCAGCTTGTCGAAGTTGTCCAGCACCTTGCCCGAGCCCAGCGCGACGCAGTCCAGCGGGTTTTCGGCGATGTAGACCGGCATGCCGGTCTCCTTACTGATCAGCCGGTCCAGCCCGCGCAGCAGCGCGCCGCCGCCGGTGAGGTAAATCCCGTGGTCGATGATGTCCGCCGACAGCTCGGGCGGGGTGCGCTCGAGGGTGGTCTTGATCGCATCGAGCACCGAGGAGAGCGGGTCGGTCAGCGCCTCTCGCACCTCGGAGGCGGAGAGCATGATGTTTTTCGGCAGCCCGTCCATCAGGTTGCGCCCTTTGATCTCCATGGTGGCGTCCTCCTCGTCCTCGAGGGCGTAGGCCGAGCCAATCTGGATTTTGATGTCCTCGCTGGTGCGCTCGCCGATGAGCAGGTTATATTTCTTCTTGACGAAATCGATGATCGAGGAATCGAACTCGTCGCCTCCAACCCGCACGCTGCGGGCCGCGACGATCCCCCCGAGGCTGATGACCGCCACCTCGCTGGTGCCGCCCCCGATGTCCACGACCATGCTGCCGCTCGCCTCGGCGACCGGCAGTCCGGCGCCGATGGCGGCCGCCATCGGCTCCTCGATGATCGACACCTGCTTGGCTCCCGCCTTTAAGGTCGCCTCCTTGACGGCGCGGCGCTCGACCGCGGTGACGCCCGAGGGGATGCAGATGACCACCCGCGGGCGGGCGAAGGCGGAATTGTTAAAGGCCTTCTTGATGAAAATCTGCAGCATGCTCGCGGTGATGTCGAAGTCGGCGATCACCCCGTCCTTGAGCGGGCGCACCACCACGATCGACCCCGGGGTGCGGCCGATGACCTCCTTGGCCTCCTGCCCAACGTAGCGCACCGTGTCGGTGCGGGTGTCCACCGCGACCACCGAGGGCTCGCGCATGATGATGCCCTTCCCCTTCATGAAGATCAGCGTGTTCGCCGTGCCGAGGTCGACCCCGATATCCTTATTAAACGAAAACATATCGAAACTAGCTCCTCTCGCCGTAGCCTATTTACCTACCTATTATAACCGCTCGTGGAATTTTTCACAACAATTTTTCACGAATCACTTAATCCCGCGGCGCTTCTTGCCAAAGTCCCAGCCGCCGCAGCTCCCGCCAAAGCCTTGCCACTGGCAGGCCGACCACGTTAAAGTAGTCGCCCCGCACCGCCCCCACGAGCAGCGAGCCGTATCCCTGGATCCCGTAGGCCCCCGCCTTGTCGGCGTATTCCCCGGTCTCGAGGTACCAGCTTATCGTATGCGCATCCAGCGGGTAGAACTCGACCTCGGTACAGACACTGAAGCCGGCGTCCCCCTTCGGGGAGCGGACGGCCACCCCGGTGTAAACCTCATGGGTGCGCCCGCTCAAAGAGCGGAGCATATCCGCCGCCTGCGCCCGGTCCCGGGGCTTGCCAAGAATTTTGTTATCAATGGCCACCACCGTGTCCGCCCCGATGACAAGATCGTGCGGGTGCGTACCGGCCACCGCTCCCGCCTTGAGCGCCGCCAGATATTCCACCGCCTCGTGGGGGGACATATCCCCGGGCAGGGTCTCGTCGGCATCGGCGGGGACGACCTCGAACCGGCTGTAGATCAGGCGCAGCAGCTCCTGGCGGCGCGGGGATTGGGAAGCCAAGATCCGCCTCACTGCTTTTCTCCCCCGAGCGTCCCCCTACCGGTGCTGCCGAAGCCGCCCGCCCCCCGCTCGGTCTCGTCGAGGGACTCCACCTCGCACAGCTCGGGCGTATGGACGGGCAGGACCACCAGCTGGGCGATCCGCTCGCCCGGCTGCACGGTGTAGGGCTCTTTCGAGTGATTGCGCAGGCCGATGATGAGCTCCCCGCGGTAGTCGCTGTCGATCACGCCCACCGCGTTGGCGGGGGTGAGCCCATGCTTATTTCCCAGCCCGCTGCGCCCGAAGATGAGCGCAACGTAGCCCGGATCGGGCAGCGCGATGGCGATCCCGCTGCCCAGGCGCTGCGTCTCCCCCGGCAGAATGGTCACGGGGGACCGGATGTCCGCGCACAGGTCGTATCCCGCGCTCCCTCCGGTGGCGCGCGCCGGCAGCACGGCGGTCTCGCTCAGCCGCTTTATCATCAGTTTTTCCATACTATCATCTTGCCCCTTCCGATTGATGTTTAGGCAGGCTCTAGAGCACCTTGCGGAAATAGAGCCCGCGGGTGACGCCGCCCCGCATATCGGCCGGGGCCTCTCCCGCGTATTCCCGCGCGATTTGCAGCGCCTCAGCGCCGCTTTCAAAGGTGAAGGAGAGCCAGTAAAAGTCGATGTTCTGTATTTCTCCCATCCGGTCGGCCAGATAGAGGGTCTCGCTGTTAAAAAGCTGGGCGGCGCCCATCGCGCAGCAGACCGGGAAGGCATGTCCCTGCCGGTCGCGCAGGGCGCCGGTCCCCTCGCGGCAGCGCCGGCAGCCGAGGGTCTCCCGCAGCGGGCAGGCGCGCATGGTCATCAACGGCAGCCGCCCGTAGGCGACGATCCCCCGTGCCGCCTCCCCGCCAAGGCCGGCGATACGCGGGGCCATCAGCTCGATGGAGAGGGTGCTCTCCCCCACCCCGAGTTCGCGGTACTCCTCCAACGCCCGGGAATTTGTGATGTTGAGCGAGGCGTCCCCGATCAGTGTAAAGCCGAGCGCCTTGCCAAGCCGGACCCCCGCCAGCCCCGAGACCAGCAGCCTTTCCACCCCCAGCTCCCGCAGCGCGCTGAGCTCCCGGTGCAGCTCGCCGTCGTCAAAGCTGACGATCGGCTGGCGCACCGCCAGCTTGTGGAGGTTCTCCTGCCCCAGCGGGCTCTCCAGCAGCGTGCGCAGCGCGCGCGGCGGCAGGGCGCACAGCTCACAGAGCTTTAGCAGTCCGGGCGTGACCTGCCCGGCCGAAAGTGCGCAGACCCGCAGCGCGGGCTTATCCTTTGCCCGGTGCCGGGGCAGCGGCGGGGTCCAGTCCTGAAACGGGATGGGCGCGAGCTGCCGCCGCTGCTCGCTCAGCTCCTGCAAAGCGCTGCGCCGCAACGCGTTCAGCGACGAGAGCGGAACCATCAACTTATCGTCAATTTCTGTCGAAATATCACCAATTGTATAATACGTTCCCCCCAGCTTCCCCAGTGCCTTGCAGGCGTCCTCCCGGGTGGTGGGACGGTTTTGCGCCGGCGCCGGGGTATCTCCAAGCGCCACGGCGGTGTGCCCCTCCCTGTCCCGGACGGTGAGGGAGGAGGGCTCCCCTTCGCGCAGGCAGAGCTCCATCGAAACCGGAACGCCGGGGTATTCCCGCTGCCCGAGGCGCTGCAGCGCGGGCAGCGCCTCCTTGGTGGCCCGCACATCCTCCTGGCGGCGCACTCCGAACATGGAGCGCTCCAGATGGCCGGTATAATACCCGTCGGTGAACCCCCCGCGGGAGAAGGCGCTCTGCAGCGCCTGCCAGTCGGGGGTTCTGCCCTCCAGGGCTTCTCTGGCGGCCGTCACCGCCGCCGCCACATATTCGGGGCGCTTCATCCGCCCCTCGATCTTGAGCGAGGCCACCCCGGCGCGCCGCAGCTGCCCCATGTATTCGGGCGTGAGCAGGGACATGTCCCGCAGCGAGAGGGCGTAGCCATTGTCCGGCTTCGCGCTCGCGGCGCAGGTGATCCTCTGGCGGCAGGGCTGGGCGCACATCCCGCGGTTTCCGCTGCGCCCGCCCGCCATGGCGCTAAGGGTGCATTGGCCGCTCAGAGACATGCACAGCGCCCCATGCACGAAGAGCTCGATCTCGATCGGGGAGTGCCTGCAGATGTGTTCGATCTCGGATCGGGAAAGCTCCCTGGCGAGCACCGCGCGGGAAAAGCCCATCTCTGCGAGCTGCAGCACCCCTTCCAGGTTGTGCACGCTCATCTGGGTCGAGGCGTGCACCGGCAGCGCGGGCGCACATTCGCGCAGAAGCCGCAGCATGGCCAGGTCCTGCACGATCACCCCGTCGAGCGCGCAGGCGCACGCGGTACGGATGACCGACCTGGCCTCCTCCATCTCCCGGTCGAACACCAGGGTGTTGAGGGTCAGATGGATTTTGACCCCCCGCTCATGGCAGAAGGAGGCGGTCCGGTGGAGCGTCTCTTCATCGAAATTCCTGGCCCCCCGCCGGGCGTTGAGGCCCTGCAGCCCCAGATAGACGGCGTTCGCCCCGCAGCGCACCGCGGCGAGCACGCTTTCCTCGCTTCCCGCCGGCGCCAATATCTCCATTTCAGAAGTCCTCCTCCCGGCAGCTAAACTCCAAAAACGGGTCCCGCCCACAGGCGGGGCCCGCTCTCGCCCTTGAGAGCCCGGCGGCTCATTTCTTCTGGGCAGCCCCTCCGGCCGGCGCGCCGCTCTTCTTGAGCAGCTCGTTTTCCCGCGACAGCCGCTTCACCTCGGCGCGCAGCTCGTCGAGCTCGATGCGCTGCTTGGCGTTGTCCTCAAGGTATCCGGTCAGCTGGTCGCGGATGTGGTCGGCGCCCTGCTCGCTCTTCTTCTTCCCGTCGGCATAATCCAGCAGGCAGAGGATCAGGGCATCGCTCTGGGACAGGGTGCCGTTGGCGCCCATTACCTCCTCGAGCTTTTCGTTGATCCCGCGCGCGAGCTCGAGCACATATTCCTCCGGCTCGTTGGTCGAAATGGTGTATCTTCCCGTGCCGATCTCCACGCGCACACGATTGATAATCTCCATGATGACGGCTTGTCCTCCCGCTTTTTCACTGGCAAATTTCTGCATAACGCCCCGAACGCCGTGGCATTCTTTTTTAAGGGGCGGATCAGTCTACCCCCATTATAAACTATTTTTCGCCCCTGCAAAAGACCATTTCCCAAATTATCAGATTGTTTACAGCATAGTCATAAAAATACGCCGCTGCGGGGCGCTCTTTTCCCCTGTGGCACTTGCAGAAAACTCGTTTCTGTAATATGATAGAATAGTATAGATGTCTGCTATAAAAAGTTTTCGAGACCAGATGCTGACGACATCATAAGGGGACCGCTATCCCGCAGAATAAATGGAGGTGCCAATTCAATGGCCTACACCGTGCAGCAGATCAAAACGATGATCATAAAAGAGCTTCAGGAAACGCTGGGCACCACGCCCGACAAGGCGTCGGACGCCCAGTTTTATAAGGCCACCGTGCCGGTGGTCAAGGAAATCCTGGAGGAGAAACGCCGCCACTTCATGTCCCAGAGCCGCTCGCAGGGGAAAAAGCAGGTCTATTACCTGTGCATGGAATTCCTGCTCGGGCGCTCGCTCAAAAACAGCCTTTCCAACCTGTGCATGGTCGAAAGCTTCCAGCAGGCGCTGGGGGAGCTCGACGTCAAGCTCGACAACCTCTATGAATACGAGCCGGACGCGGGGCTGGGCAACGGCGGGCTTGGGCGGCTGGCCGCCTGCTATATGGACGCCCTGGCCACCGACGGGTACCCCGCGATGGGGTACTCGATCCTCTATGAGTACGGGATTTTCAAGCAGCAGATCATCGACGGCTGGCAGAACGAGCTGCCCGACTACTGGCTGCCGGGCGGCGAGGTATGGCTCACCCCCATGCCCGAGCACGCGGTCGAGGTGCGCTTCGGCGGGCAGGTCAGCGAGAGCTGGGACCACAACTACCACAATGTCGAATACAAGGGCTACAGCTCGGTGATGGCCGTCCCCTACGACATCTGCATCTCCGGCTACAACACCAAGGCGGTCAGCCGCCTGCGGCTGTGGAAGGCGAAGAGCACCGGTTTCAACATGGAGCTGTTCAACAAGGGCGAGTATTCCTCGGTGCTGGGCGAGGGGATGATGGGCGAGGCGATCAGCAAGGTGCTCTACCCCAACGACAACCACCGCGAGGGCAAGGCGCTGCGCCTGCGCCAGCAGTATTTCCTCACCGCCGCCTCGATCGCGGACATCGTGCGCCGGCACATCGAAACCTACGGCACGCTCGACAACCTCCCCGAGAAGAACGCCATCCACCTCAACGACACCCATCCCACCCTGGCGATCCCCGAGCTCATGCGCATCCTGCTCGACGAGTGCGGCTACAGCTGGGAGCACGCCTACCATATCGTGAGCGCCACCTTCGCCTACACCAACCACACCGTCATGCCCGAGGCGCTGGAGGTCTGGAACATCGACCTCTTTAGGTCCCTGCTGCCGCGCATCTACCAGATCATCTGCGAGATGAACGCACGGCTCTGCGCCGAGCTGTACGACGCGCACCACCTGCAAAGCGAGCAGGTCGCGCGCATGGCCATCCTCACCGACCGGGACATCCGCATGGCCAACCTCGCCGTGGCGGTCTGCCACAGCGTCAACGGGGTCTCCAAGCTGCACAGCGAAATCCTCAAGGACGAGGTCTTCCACGACTTTTACACCCTCACCCCGCAGAAGTTCGGCAACGTCACCAACGGGATCGCCTCCCGGCGCTGGCTGCACCAGTCCAACCCGGGGCTGAGTTCCCTGTGCGCCGAGCTGCTGGGAGAAAACTACCTCAACGACATGGACTCCCTGCGGGGCCTGCAAAAATACCGGGACGACTCCTCGGTGCTCGAGCGCCTGGCCGCCATCAAGCGGCAGAACAAGCAGTCCCTCTCGGACTACCTGGTGCGCCACGGGGGCGCGGCGCTCAATGTTGATTCCATCTTCGACGTGCAGGTCAAGCGCATGCACGAGTATAAGCGCCAGCATCTCAATGCCCTGCGCATCCTCTCGCTCTACCAGTACCTGAAAGCGAACCCGAACGCCGACTTCACCCCCCGCACCTTCATCTTCGGGGCCAAGGCGGCGCCGGGATACTTCCTCGCCAAGCAGATCATCAAGCTGATCTGCACCATGCGGGACATGATCGAGCGCGACGAGAGCGTGCGCGACAAGCTGCGGATCGTCTACCTCGAGGACTACCGCGTCACCCTCTCCGAAATCCTGATGCCCGCCTCCGAGGTCAGCGAGCAGATTTCGCTGGCCGGCACCGAGGCCAGCGGCACGAGCAACATGAAGTTCATGCTCAGCGGCGCCATCACCCTGGGCACGATGGACGGGGCCAACGTCGAAATCTACGACGAGGTCGGGGCGGACAACATCGTCATCTTCGGCATGACCACCGCCGAGGTCTCGGCCCTGCGCCAGAAGGGCTACTCGGCGCACGAAATCTACGGGAAGAACGCCACGCTGCGCGCGGCGGTGGATATGCTCAAAAACGGGATTAACGGCGAGCAGTTCATGGACATCTACAACTCCCTCGTCTTCAAGGACCCCTATATGGTTTTCGCGGACTTCGACAGCTACCTCGAGGCCAGCAAAAAAACCGCCTCCCTCTATACCGATACCCGCCGCTGGCAGCAGATGTCGCTGCAAAACACCGCCTGCTCCGGGATTTTCTGCGCCGACCGCTCGATCCGGGAATACGCCCGGAATATCTGGAAGCTCGACGAGCCCAGCGCGCGCTAAGGGCCAAAAGGAGACCTTTTTATGTACACCTTCCCCTATGACAGCTTCGATGCGCTCCACAAGTCCCCCTTCGGGGCGGTGCGCACCGGGGTGCAGATCACCTTCTCGATCTCGCTGAGCGACTCCATCCTGCCCACGCGCTGCGAGCTGCTGCTCTATAAGGCGGATGAGTTCGACGCCCCCGCCCGCTATGAGATGACCATCAACCGCGCGCACGTTGGCTATAACCGCTACGGCTGCACCATCCTGCCCGAGCCGGTGGGACAGCTCTATTTCTATTGCTTCGAGGTGACGGTCGGCGGCGAGCGCCGGCAGATCAGGCGGGTCGATTCGCATTATGGGGATTTCGACGAGAACGGCGCGCTCTGGCAGCTGACCGTCTATGACCGGGACTTCCACGCGCCGCAGCTCTACTCCCGCGGGATCATCTATCAGATTTTCCCCGACCGCTTCTATAATTCCGGCGTACCCAAGGACAATGTGCCGAAGGACCGCACCCTCCATCAAAATTGGAACGACATGCCCGAGTACCTGCCCAATCAAAACGGGGAGATCACCAACTCGGACTACTTCGGGGGTGATTTGCGCGGGATCGCCGAGCAGCTCGATTACCTGCAGGATTTGGGCGTTTCGCTGATCTACTTAAACCCCATCTTCGAGGCGCACTCCAACCACCGCTATAACGTGGCGAACTACTTCAAGGTCGACCCGCTGCTGGGCACCAACGAGGACTTCCAGCTGCTCTGCCGGCAGGCCAGGGCGCGCGGAATCGGGATCGTGCTCGACGGGGTCTTCAGCCACACCGGTTCGGACAGCGTCTACTTCAACAAGGCCGGGCGTTACGGCGAGGGCGGGGCCTACCGCGACCCGAAAAGTCCCTACCGCGACTGGTATAAGTTCACCGAATATCCGCAGAAGTACCACTCCTGGTGGGGGTTCGAGACCCTGCCCGAGATCATCGAGGAGAACGAGGACTACCTCGAATTCATCTGCGGGGAACACGGGGTCATCCGCTACTGGATGTCCCTGGGCGCGCAGGGCTTCCGGCTGGACGTGGCTGACGAGCTGCCCGACGTGATCCTGGACCGGCTGCGCCAGGCGGTCAAGGCCGCCAACCCCGAGGGGATTTTGATCGGGGAGGTCTGGGAGGACGCCTCGAACAAGATCAGCTACTCCCAGCGCCGGCATTACCTGTTGGGCTCTCAGCTCGACTCGGTGATGAACTACCCCTTTATGAACGCCATCCTGCGCTATGTGCGCTACGGGGACAGCAACACCCTCTACCACGGAATCCTTACCATCCTGGAAAACTACCCGGCCCCGGCGGTCCAGATGCTCTTCAGTTCCCTCTCCACCCACGACACCCCGCGCGCGATCACCCAGCTCGCCGGGGAGGAATACAAGGGCGGGGACCGCTCCTGGCAGGCGCAGCATTATCTGCTCCCGCCCGAAATGTACCGGCGCGGCTGCTCGCTGCTGCTGATCGCCTACACCATCCTGTATTTCCTGCCCGGGAACCCCTGCCTGTACTACGGGGACGAGATGGGGGTTTGCGGCTGGCGCGATCCCTTCAACCGCACCACCTACCCCTGGAACAGCGGGGACGAGGCGCTGCGCGAGCGCTTCCGGCTTTTGGGGAGCCTCTACCGGGAGAACGCCTTTTTGGCGGAAGCCAACTTCCTGCCGGTCTCCTGCACCGGGGAGGTGTTCGTCTTCACGCGGGACGCCCAGTCCCGCGCGCTGACCGTGGCTGTCAACCGCTCGGACGCGCCGCAGGACGTTTCGCTCGTCACCGAGCAGGGGGAGCAGACCGTCATCACCGGCAGCTACGAGGACGGGGTGCTGGGGCCGCTCTCGGCGGTGGTTATTGTTGAATAAGAAAAAGGAAGGAGAATCTCCTTCCTTTTTTGTTTGGGTTTCCAAAGGGCTAAGTGCGCCCCGCCCTAGTCCGGCTCCTCGTCGGGCGGCTGGGGAAACCACATGCGCTCAAAAGTATCCAGGTTTTGTTGCGGGCACTCCAACGCAATGCGCTGGCGCAGCAGGCTGACGGTCGCCTCCCGGTAGCCCGCCAGAAATTCCTGCCACAGGGTGGTGGGCAGCAGATACTGCCGCAGCAGGCTGTGCAGCGCCTCAAACGGGGCGGGGTCCGGAAGCTCATCGCGGTAGCGGTCGGCCACCAGGTAGCACAAATAAGCGGAGTTGAGCTTACGCTCGTACTTCTCGTACAGTCCGCAGTACCAATCGCTATAATGCGATTCCAGATACAAGTCGGCAAATTCCAGCGCATAGCGCGCAAACTTCAGCGGCTCCTTCTCCCGGTGCGGCACCGGCTCGCCCATAAGTTTCTCGGCATAGCTACGGTAGGCGCTGTCGGCAGAGCTAAAATTCTCAATCGTGCGCAGGGCCTCGCTCCCGCAAAATTTGCCGCAGGAGCGCGCATGCGCGTGGGAAATCTGCGTTTCGCTGCCATAGACGCAGCCGTAGAGCCAGAAGAAGAGAGTGTCCCGGTCGCCGGGCAGGCCGTCGAGCGCCTGAAGCGCCTTCTCGAGCCGGCGACCGAGGGTGAATTCTTCCCGCGAGGTTCGGCCCCAGAAAACCACCGGGCTCGGTAGGATTTTTTCGTTTTCTTCCATTTTTTCTTTCCCCCTTGACCGCGCCCGGCGGGTTGTTCCGGGCGCCTTTAAAGTCAAGGGGTTTTCCGCGGGACGGGGAAGCCGGCCCCCGTCCCGCACGGGGAACCCCCGCAGGGCGCACTTTGCCAGAGCCAAATGCCGCCCGCAAAGGGTGCCGCTGCAAATGAAAAAGCGCATATCGGGTGTGCCTCGAAGAGGCAACGCAACCCAACATGCGCAAAAAATGCGTTTTTTCCTGGCCGGACGGCGCACAGTCCTTCTCAAGGAGAGGAAAATGTGTTATAATCGTAGCGAGGAACGCTACGGTGCCGGAATTCCGGTAGGACGTTGGGTGCCTAGTACACCTGACGGACTGGTCTCTCGTGGTAACGACACGGGAGGCTGCCGTGGCTTTCTCTTTTGCAAGAAAACCCCATGGGTCTATTATAGCACGGGCGGGAGAAAAAGGCAAGAAAAAAGGGGGATATTGGGGGATTTGGGCGAAAAGCGAAATCCCCTTTTTGGTGGCGGCGGGGCTGTCTGCGGGTGCGCGGGCGGCGGCCGTTTTTTCAGGGGAGAAGATGGCGGCGGGGCCGCCATGGGGAAACCCCTTGATAGGGTTTCCCCACGCAAAAACCTCCCACTGGGAGCTTTTTGCTCCCCTTCCTGATCCGGGGGAGGATTTGTGGACGCGAGTGACAGCTAACCGCCCTGAAAGGGGGCACACGGGGGGAAACGGCTCGTTTCCAGCCCGTGAGGCGCACCGCTCGCAAAGCGAGCCTGCATTTTTGGTCGGGCGCCAAAAATGCGTGCGCCTAAGCTCCCCTTCCTGATCCGAGGGGGGGATTCCGTCAAGGCGAGTGGCAGCAACCCGGAAAGACCGCGGGCTCTGCCCGCACCCGCCAAAGGACTTAGTCCTTTGGAAACCGATCGGGAAAGCTCCGGCGGGGGGAAACCTCCTGCGCGGGAAAGGGCCCCCGAAGGGGGTGCAATCGTCGTTGCAATCAGTGTCCTGCGCGGGCAAAAAGCCCCGCTCCGGGTTTCCGGAGCGGGGCTTCGCATTTCGCGGCGAGCGCAAATGTGTATAGTCCGCGCGTGGTCGCGCGAGGAGATGCTTTCATTTCCCCCTTTCTTTTCAAACAAAAGAAAGGGGTCGGGGTGCGGGGCGGACAGCCCCGAAGCGGCCCCGCCGCTACTTGAGCTTCACATAAATCAGTTTACTGCTGCCCTCGCCGCCGCGCTCGCTCTGGATTTCAAACATCCCCAGCGAACGGATGAAGGGGGTCAGCTTGCTGTAGCCGTAGTTGCGCACGTCAAAGTCCGGGTACCGCTTGACCAGCAGGTTCCCGATCGTGCCGATAAAGAGCCGGTCGTCCTCGTCCGAGTTTTCCGCCACGATGGCCCGCAGCGCCTCCTTGATGGTGGCAAGCCCGGTCTCGGACTGCTCGTTCTGCGCCTCGGGAGCGGGCGGCGCTTCCTTTTGCTCCTGCGCGCGGCCGCCCCGGGAACGGGCCTTCACCGGCAACGGCGCTTCGGCGGCGACGGGCGGCGCGCTCGCCGGCTCCACCGTTGCCAGGATGTCCAGATACTTGAAGCGGTTGCACGCCGAGATGAAGGCCTTGGGCGTCTTGCGCTCCCCCATCCCGACCACGATCATTCCCGACTCGCGCAGCCGGGCGGCCAGGCGGGTGAAGTCGCTGTCCGAGGAGACCAGACAGAACCCCTCCACCTGCCCGGAATAGAGGATGTCCATCGCGTCGATGATCATTGCCGAGTCGGTGGCGTTCTTGCCGCTGGTGTAGCCGTACTGCTGCACCGGCAGGATCGAGTGGTCGAGCAGCACCTTCTTCCAGGAGCCAAGCTCGGGACGGGTCCAGTCCCCGTAAATGCGCTTGTAGGTGGCGATCCCGTCCTTCGAGATCTCGTCCAGGATGATCTTGATGTACCGCTCGGATACGTTGTCCGCGTCGATGAGCACGGCGAATTTGTTGTCGTTGGGCATGGCTCCTCCTTATCTTTCGACCTGCGGCAGGAACGAGGTCCCGGCGATCGGGCCCTCCACTCCCAGCAGGTCGAGCACCGTCTTTCCAATGTCCGCAAAGGTCTCCCGCGTGCCGAGGTCCACCCCGCCCTGGATCCGCTCTCCGTAAATGAGCATCGGGGCGTATTCCCGCGAGTGGTCGGTGCTCGGGGTGGCCGGGTCGCAGCCGTGGTCGGCCGTGAGGATGAGCACATCCCCCGCCCCCAGCTCATGCAGCAGCAGTCCCAGCCGCGCGTCGAACTCGCCGAGCGCCTTCGCGTACCCGTCCACATCGTTGCGGTGGCCGAAGAGCATGTCGAAGTCCACCAAGTTGACAAAGCAAAGCCCCTCGAAATCCTCTTGCAGCAGCGCGAAGGTCCTGTCCATCCCGTCGCGGTTGGACTTGGTGGGGTAGCTTTCCCCGATCCCCTTCCCGGCGAAGATGTCCGAAATCTTCCCCACCCCGATGGTGGCTTTCCCCGCGCGGGAAAGGGCGTCGAGCATGGTCTCCCCCGGAGGCTGAAGCGAGAAGTCGTGCCGGTTGCGGGTGCGGGTGAAGCTCCCCGGCGCGCCGGTAAAGGGCCTCGCGATCACCCGGCCCACCGCGTGCTCGCCGCAGAGGATCTCCCGCGCCATGCGGCAGTACCGGTAGAGCTCCTCGGGCGGGACGAGCTCCTCGTGCGCCGCGATCTGGAAGACGCTGTCCGCCGAGGTGTAGACGATCAGCTTGCCGCTTTTCAGGTGCTCCTCGCCGTAGTCGGCGATCACCTGGGTGCCGGAATAGGGCTTGTTGCAGAGCACTCCCCGCCCGGTCTCGCGCTCGAAGCGCTCGAGCACTTCCCTTGGGAAGCCGTTTGGATAGGTGGGCAGGGCCTTGGGGGAAACGATCCCCGCGATCTCCCAGTGCCCGATGGTGGTGTCCTTGCCCTTGGAGCGCTCGCGCATCCTGGCAAAGCTCCCGGCCGGATTTGCGGCCGGCTCGGGCGCCGAAATCCCCTCGATGTTAAAAAGCCCCAGCCGCCGGCAGACCGGCATACAGAAATAGGGGCTGCGGCTGACCGAGCCCAGGGTGTCGCTCCCCTCGTCGCCGAATTCGGCGGCGTCCGGCTCCTCGCCAATGCCGAAGCTGTCCAGCACGATGAGGAAGACCCGTTTTGTTTTCATACTTTGCGCTCCTTTATACGATCAGCTTGAATTTGTCCCCCACGATGAACTGCATGGCCCGGTGCCCCGGCAGCCCGTCCTGGTCCCGCGCCATGCTGCGGATCGCGAGCAGCGGGTATCCGCTGGGGATTTCGAGATAATGCGCCATCTCATAGGTGGCGAAGGCCAGCTCGATCACCTTGGTCGCCTTCTCGAAGGTGACGGCGTACTTCTCCTTGAGCAGGTCGAACATCGAGCAGTTGTTGAGGTCCTCGTGCAGCAGGAACGAGAAGCGCTCGGGGAAGCGGGAAATCTCATACGAGACCGGCACCCCGTCGGCCGAGCGGATCCGCTCGAGCACGATGACCTTGGCCCCCGGCTGCAGGCGCAGCTCGGCGATGTCCTGCTCGCCCGCGTCCTCGATCACCGATTTGATCACCTTGGCCCCCGGCTCGCAGCCGTTGGCGCGGCACATCTCGGAAAACCCGCGTATCCCCGAAACCGGCTGGCTGATCTTGTCCGCCGTCACAAAGGTCCCCTTGCCCTGCTTTCTCACCAGCAGGTTCTCCTTGGTCAGCTCGTCGAGCGCGTTGCGCACCGTGATCCGGCTGACGTGGTAGCGGCGGCTGAGCTCCAGCTCGGTGGGAATTTTCTCCCCCTTCTGGTACCGCCCGCTTTCGATCTCCCCCTGCAAAATGCTTTTCAGCTGCTTATACAGCGGCTGCATATCTGAACTTTTGAGCTCCATAGTCGTGACCAATCCTCTCTGGACGTTTCATACCGGTTTCTCCGCGGGGTGAAACCGGCCTCTCTTCCTCATAATGGTATCATACAATATAATACAATTAAAAGCAAGCGCGAAGATGGATTCTTAGTCAAAACGGCAAAGATTTCGCTTCCCAAAGCCAAGCGGCGGGGGCTTTCTTGACACCCCACCCCCGCTGGTGCTAGAATTCAGGATAGGACAATTAAGGATGGAGGATGGACGGGATGAACCGGATTATAGCGGACTACCACATGCACAGCAGGATTTCCCCCGACGCGCACGACGAGATGCGCCTCATGTGCCAAGCGGCCATTGACAAGGGGCTAAAGGAAATCTGCGTGACCGAGCACTTCGAGTATTATCCCAAAACGAGAGACAAGATGTGCATGGACCCCGCGCTGTTGGATGAGTATGACGAGATGCTCTCCATCTGCCAAAGGGAGTTCGAGGGCCGGCTGGTTCTCAGGGCCGGGATCGAGATCGGCCAACATTATTATTGGCCGGAGCATGCCCATGATATCCTGCATGTTAAGCATCATTACGATTATGTGATCGGTTCGGTGCACAAGCCCAACAAGCAGGGCAAGGACCTGGGGGACGTGCCCTACAGCGCCGAAACGCTGGACGCCATGTGCCTCGAGTACATCGACGGGCTCTACCAGATGGCGGACAAGGCGGACTTCGACTGCGCGGGCCATCTCGACCTGATCAAGCGCTACGCCGCCAAGAGCGGTTTTACCGTCAGCCTGCTGGATTATAAAGATGAGGTGGCGCAGGTGCTGCGCCGGATCATCGAGCGGGGCAAGGGCCTGGAGATCAACACCTCCGGCCTGCGCCAGGAGGTCGGGCTGCCCATGCCCTCGCTGGATATTTTAAAACTCTACCGGGAGCTGGGCGGCGAGATCCTCACCGTCGGCTCGGATGCGCATTTCGCCAAAGACATCGCCGCCAACTTCGACGACGCGCGCCGTCTCGCCCTCTCGGCGGGCTTTGACCACCTCGCGCTCTACCAGGAGCGCAAGCCCTCCTTCTATCCGATCGCATAGAATTTCTTTTCAAACAGGCCCCCGCGTGTTCCGGCAGCACTTACAAGGAAGTATGGCAGGCAAAGCCTGCCATACTCTGAGAGGGGCGGGGTTCCACCCCCGTCCGGAAGAAAAGAAGTGCGCCCCTTATGTATGCGCGGAGGCCTGTTTCATTTTGCCTGTAAGCGGCGGTAGTCTTTCAAAAGCCGCTCCCCCTCCCCCGCCTGTAACGCCGTATACTGTTCATAAAGCCGGTTCACGATCGCGCTGATCAGCTCGCTGCGGTTGTAGTAGCGCCCGGTGACGGTCCCGAGCGAGGTCTCGCTCTCCTCCTCGGGCATATAGACCCGTATCCCCATCCCGATGGCGGCGAACTCGACCTGGCCGCTTTCGCACTCGCACATCATTTCGCAGAGTATCCCGCAGAGCTTCTTACCCCCATAGACGATATCGTCCGCGCCGGCGATCCCTGCGGCGACGCCGGTGCGCTCACGAATCCCGCCGCAGACCGCGAGTGCGGCGAGCATGGGCAGCTCCCGCCGGGGGTCCGAAAGTCCCCGCGGGCGCAGCAGCACGCTGAGATAGACCCCCTTGCCGCTGGGGGAGGGGTACTCCCGCTGGCGGTGCCCGCGCCCCTTCGTCTGCTCCTCGCTGGCCGCGATGGTCCATTCGCCATCCCCCTTGAGGGCGGCGAGCTTGATTTGCAGGTTGGTGGAGTCCACGCTTTTATAGACCGCGATCCTGGCGTTTTTCAGCGGCGCGCTCAGCCCGCTGCGAATCTTCACCTCGGAGAGGATGTCCGAATTTTCTTCCAGCCGGTAGCCGGTGCGCTTGAGGGAAGTGATGTCGTACCCCTCCTGCCGCAGCTGCTGCACGCTCTTCCAAACGGCGCTTCTGGTTATGCCCAGCAGCAAAGCCAGCTCATTCCCGGGAACGACCTCCCCCTTATGCTCCTCGAAATAGGCCAGTATCCGATCTCTCGACATGACGGCTCCCCTCCTCGCACTCCCTATTTTACACCATAAAAATGAATAAGCCAACTTAAATGCTTAAGCCGGCTTATTCAGTAGGTGGGGATATATCATCAACACCCTTGCGGGTGCGATGGCAAAGGGATCAGGCCTTGGGCGTTATCAGGGCAATGGAGTCGGCGAGGTAGGTGTTCCCGTCCGAATCCAGGGTATCCAGATCGCTCACCACGATCGCATTGATGAGCTTTTCTTCGAGCTTGTCGCCATTCTTCTCATAGACGGTGTAAATCGAATGCAGCACATAGGGCTTCCCCTCGATCGTCCCGAGATAGAGGGCGACGTGTTTGGTCGTTGCCAACAGATCACCCGCATTGGCCTTCTCAAGCTCGCTGAGCTTCTGGCTGTCGTCCTTCCCTTCCAGTTCTATCCGTTCTCCCGGAATCAGCTTCTGCTGGGAGGAATTGCGCGGCAGCCGGATGCCGAAGGAGGCGAAGACGTCCATGCTAAGCCCCGAAGCGTCACGGCTCTCGTTCTGACCGCTCCAGCCGTGCCGATCCCCCAGGAGCTTAAACGCCTGGGCGACGATATTCCGCCTGGTATAGGGCAGGTAGCCGACTGAAACGCCGGCGTTATAGGGCACCAGCGCCTGCTTGACCACCAGCCGCCCCTCCTCACTGCGGGTCGGGAAATAGACCGCGTAGCCGCTCTCGGAGGTCATGGAGTCGATCACCTCGGGAACCTCCGACTCCGGAACAAGGGGCAGCGCCGTCCCCATAAAGAGCTTCTGTCCCGAGATGTCGGGACTGAAGAGGTTTTGGTTGAGTTCGATCTTATTCCCGGTTACTACCAAGACCTCAGCGGGCGAGAGATACTTCTCCCATTCGGCCTTTTCACACAGCGCAATGTACTCGTGGTTGACCCAGCCCCGATAGTTATAGCTCTGGATATAATACCACTTTCCGTCTGTCGATTCGTGTAGAATAATGGCGGGTTCCCAAACCTTGAGCACCGTTTCGTTAAAGAGGTCGAATTCAATGTCGCTTTCAAATTCATAGGACGGGTCCCAGGTCGGGAAGGTGCGCAGCGGCGCGTTGTCGATCACATAGCCGTAGCGAACCGGATTTTCCTCCTTGACGCCTGCCAGGTTGACGTTTTGCTGCAGCTGCGCATAATAGGCGCTGTCCGCCTTTCGCTCCCCTATGTACCGGTCCTCCTCAGAAGGCTTGTCCTCCTGGAGCAGGGCCGTCAACTCGGACTTGGAAAGCTTTTCCGGGTAGGAGCCGAGGTCGACGCACTTCGTCCCCTCTGTTCCAATAATGCTCTGGTTATATTGTATGATCTCCTGCTCGTTCATCAGGATTTCATCCGGGCTCTCAAGGGTGCTGATCCAGTAGTCCGCGCTGTTCGGATCGACCGAAACGCCCATGGCCGAGTTGTTGTTCTCCGGTTCGGAGGAAGAAACCTCCCCGTCTCCGGACTGCGTTTTGCAGCCGGAAAATAGAAGCACCAGAGCGGTGGACAGGGCAAAAATGTTGAGTAATTTTTTTTTCATAAGCGCCTCCTTTAATGGTTAACTAAGTATATCACAAAACACGTTATCAGAGCTACCGGCTTTACGACAAATAAAAGAGCTGGTTGGGTATTCCCCACATTTACCGCCGGTTTTTCATTCTTTTTCGGTATGGTCATTTATTCATACAGCGCCAGTATGTGCCGGCTATACGCCTGGGTCGTGAATTGGTTTAACCGGCTCCTGGCCTGCAAAAGCGAGGCTACATCCGACTCATACTGCAAGTAAGCCGTTTTTAATGTTTCGGCGCCTTCCTGATCGTTCATTGGATCAAACGTATAACCCACTCCAAAAAGATCGATCAGCTCTTTCATCCCTCCAATATTGGAGGTAATCGGAATCATCCCCAAGTTGATCGCTTCAATAATCGAAACCGGACTGTTTTCAAACCAGATCGAAGGCAATACATAAAACTTGGCCGTTCTTATTGTTTCATACAGCTCGTCCGACTTGAGAAACCGATGAATAAATTCTATCCTGTTGTAATCGGCCCCCTTGAGTAAAGCCTCAAGCTCGTCAGCCTCAGGGCCGTCCCCAATAATCAGAAGTTTTAAGGGGATTTCAATTTGCATGAACTGCCTGGCAAACTTAACGATATTCTTTTCTTTGCTGATTCTGCCGAAGAATACGACCGTATTCTCTTTCGCCTCCAGGCAATCCGGTTCTATCCTATCCACGCAAGGATTTCTCACCACTTCGACCTTTATCTGAGGATTTGCTTTTAGCAGCTCCGCTTTTAAAAAATCGCTCGGAGAAATGTGGACGTCGACCAGGTCCGCAAAGAATTTTGACATCTCATTTTTCTGTAAATACTTTGCCAGCGAGACCAGTCTGTTATTGGCACAATTGTCCCGGATAATCGTCGTGTCGAACGTCCCGATACATTTCTCGCAAATCTTGTCCTGCGAATAGTTATAGAGCGAATCATTGGTGCAGATATAGGAGTAGGTGTGGTGGGTGAGGATCACCTTACAGCCGCACTTTTCCTTATACTCCTTCAGCGCCCGCAGCATGGATGGAGAAAACGGGATATAGTTGTGCAGATGAATGATGTCCGGCCGAAACTCCTGGAGGCACCGGGCGGTCATTTTATAATTTTCCGGAATCCCCATGGTCGCAAACACCTTGCCCGGCCCCCGGACCTTGCGAAAATCCTTGGCGAGATAATGCTTGACCGGATACTGATCCCTCAACGCTTTGTCACAGGTCAAAACGGCTACGTCAAAATCCTTTTTATGCAGGAGAATCTCAAGGTTCTTACGCGCCACATGTTCCGCGCCGCCGCCGGAGAGAGAGGAAACGATCAAAAGGACCTTCTGCAATTCATTCTCCCCTTTCCCGCTTTTCCTGGCATAGACCGGCCATTACGTTTTTATTATTATACCCTTTTTATCTTCGTATTGCAAACCTTCCGTTGTTGCGTTTCTTTGTGAAAATTAGCGCCTAAACCCGCCCTCCCCCGCATATACATGTCTTAGACTACGTTGCAGGGAGGGTTTTCATCTTGAAAGGATTGCCCGAGGAAAGAGCGGTTATGCTCGCGGAATATATCATCAAAAACAACGCGACCGTACGGGATGCGGCCAGCGTGTTCCACGTTTCCAAAAGTACCGTACATAAGGATGTCACCGAGCGGCTCGCACAGATCAATTCCGGACTCTATCTCAACGTCAAACGGGTGCTCGAGCAAAACAAGCTGGAGAGGCACATCCGCGGGGGCCTGGCCACCAAAAACAAATATGCGGCCATGAAAATCTAGTGAAAAGACGATTTGTATAAGTCTATTGATATTATACAAATCGTCTTTTATTCTGTCTTGCACTGCTATAGCCGCCGTGATACAATATATAGTGTTCAAAAAAGAAGGATCAACAAGATAAAGGGGTAAAGGGATAATGAAAATTTCCAAAAACGCGCTTACCGTGCTGGAAAAGCGCTATTTCATCAAGGACGAGGACGGCAAGCCCATCGAGGACCTGGAGGGGATGTTCCACCGGGTCGCCGGGGCGATCGCCAAGGCGGACAAGTCCTTTAACAGGAAGGCCGACGTCTCTAAGACCGAACAGCGCTTTTATGAGATGATGACCAACCTCGACTTTCTGCCCAACTCCCCCACCCTGATGAACGCCGGCCGTCCCCTCGGCCAGCTCTCGGCCTGCTTCGTGCTGCCGGTGGAGGACAGTATGGACGCCATCTTCGAGGCGGTCAAGCAGGCGGCGCTGATCCACAAATCCGGCGGCGGCACCGGCTTCTCCTTTTCCCGCCTGCGCCCCAAGGGGAGCACGGTGCGCACCACCGGCGGTGTGGCCAGCGGCCCGGTGAGCTTCATGCGGGTGTTCAACATGGCCACCGAGGCGGTCAAGCAGGGCGGCACCCGCCGGGGCGCCAACATGGGGATCCTGCGGATCGACCATCCCGATATCCTGGATTTCATCGACTGCAAGCAGAACAATGAGGACATCACCAACTTCAACATCTCGGTCGGGATCACCGAGGAGTTCATGATGGCCGCCGAAGAAGACCGGGACTACGAGCTGATCGACCCCAAGAGCAAGAAGGCGGTCGGGAAGCTCAGCGCACGCAAGGTGTTTGAAAAGATCGTGGACAGCGCTTGGCATAACGGCGAGCCGGGGATCATCTTCCTCGACCGTCTCAACCGGGACAACGTGGTGCCCGGCCAGGGGGAGATCGAGAGCACCAACCCCTGCGGCGAGCAGCCTCTGCTGCCCTACGAATCCTGCAACCTCGGGTCGATCAACCTGTGCAACATGCTGTCCGAGACCGACGGCGGCGTGGTGGAGCTCGACTATGACAAGCTGGGTGCCACGGTGCGGGATGCGGTCCACTTTCTGGACAACGTCATCGAGGTCAACAAATATCCCCTTGAGCAGATCGAATTCACCACCAAGCAGACCCGCAAGATCGGGCTCGGAGTGATGGGCTGGGCGGATCTGCTGCTGCGCATGGGCCTCTCCTACGCCTCGGACGAGGCGGTGGAGCTCGCCGGGAAGGTGATGCGGTTCATCACCGATACCGGGCGGGAGGAGAGCGTGCGGCTTGGAAAGGAGCGCGGCAGCTTCCCCCTCTTCGAGGAGAGCATCTACGCCGGGAAATACGAAGCCCTGCGCAATGGCACCGTGACCACCATCGCCCCGACCGGCACCCTGTCGATCATCGCCGGGTGCTCCTCGGGCGTTGAGCCGGTCTTCGCCTACGTCTATATCCGCAACGTGATGGACAAGACCGAGATGGTGGAGGTCAATCCGGTCCTGAAAGGTGTGCTCCAGAAGCGCGGCCTCTACTCGGACGAGCTGATGAAGAAGATCGCCGGGGCCGGCTCTCTCGCCCACATTGAGGAGATCCCCGAGGACATCCGCAAAGTGTTCGTCTGCTCGCACGACATCAGTCCCACCTACCATGTCAAGATGCAGGCCGCCTTCCAAAATCATGTGGACAACGCCGTCTCCAAGACGGTAAACTTCACCCACGAGGCCAGTCACGAGGACGTGGCCGAGGTCTACCGTCTGGCCTTTAAGCTGGGCTGTAAGGGGGTCACCATCTACCGCGACGGCAGCCGGGAGAACCAGGTGCTCAACATCGGTTCGGTCAATGCCAAGCCTGCCGCAGCCCCCAACACCATTTTCCCGCGTCCGCGCCCGGAGGTCACCTGCGGGATCACCGAGCGCATGAAGATCGGCTGCGGCAATCTCTACGTCACCGTCAACTACGATGAGAACGGCATCTGTGAGGTGTTCACCTCCACCGGTAAGGCGGGCGGCTGTCCCTCACAGTCGGAGGCCACCGCGCGGCTGGTGTCCATTGCGCTGCGCTCCGGCGTTTCGATCGACAAAATCCTCGAGCAGCTGCGCGGGATCCGCTGCCCGTCCACCATCCGGCGGGACGGAATGAGCTGCACCTCCTGCCCGGACGCAATTGCCCGGGTGGTCAAGAAGGTCAACGATATGATCGGCGCCGGCCAGACGCCCGGCGGATCGGTCATCACTCCCGAAAAGGCGCAAAAAGCTGTTGACATTCCGCCCGCGGCGCTGAAGACCGCCAAGTTCTGCCCCGAGTGCGGCCAGCCGCTCGAACACGAGGGCGGCTGCGTATCCTGCCGCTCCTGTGGGTACAGCAAGTGCAACTGATGAAAAAGGGAGGGACTGCATATGCAGTCCCTCCCTTTTTCAGCTATTCCGGGTTCCAGCAAAGCTGCTACTTCTTTTGCACCCCATCGTTTCCCTGCTTCTTTAACTGTCCGAGCAGTGCGATCAAAAAGCCAGGCCAGGGTATCCCGAGCTTGGCGGAGTTTTCGATGATCGACAGCCCCTCCCGCCCGAGGTAAAAGCAGATCACCGCGGTGCGGATATACGGTTCCCCCATGCCGATCGCCCGGTCCAGCACCACGCCAAAACCGACAAAGGCCAGCACCAACACCTTGTTGATTCCGCCCCAGAGCATGATATGGCTGTCGAGGGAGCGGCTCTTGGCCCCGCAGAGCAGCCCCAGCAGCACGTCCAATGCCATAGCCCAGATTAGCGCCTTCATCATGAAGTCCCATCCCCCCAAAAGGCTGGCCAAAAAGGTTCCGGCAGCCGCCACCGATGCGGAGATGCCCGCCCCCTTGGCGCCGTAATTCCAAAAGAGATTTCCCAACGGTATCCTCCTTCCTGTTTAAAATTTTCGGCGGCATCGGGAGGGAGCGGATGAAACTTGCACTGGTCCATGCAAGTTTCTACACGCAGACAAAAGGAAAAGCCGATCACAAAATGTGATCGGCTTTTCCTTTGGAGCTGACGATGCGATTCGAACGCACGACCTCCTCCTTACCAAGGAGGTGCTCTGCCTGCTGAGCTACGTCAGCGCATGGTGGCAGGGGCAGAAGGACTTGAACCCTCGGCACGCGGTTTTGGAGACCGCTGCTCTACCAACTGAGCTATGCCCCTGTGTAAAAATGGTGGGCCATCAGGGACTCGAACCCCGGACCAACCGGTTATGAGCCGGTAGCTCTGACCAACTGAGCTAATGGCCCATTTCTCTGATTGGTCGTGCATGCGGGATATTTATATTTTATGCCGGCAAACTCAGGATTATGGCTGATTCTGCCTGCAGAAAACACTGGCTCCCCAAGTTGGACTCGAACCAACGACCCTGCGGTTAACAGCCGCATGCTCTACCAACTGAGCTATTGAGGAAAATGGGATAGCTGCTCAAAGTATAATGAGCAGCTATCAACGCTCCCTAAGGAGCAGTGCCGGCATCGACCTATCTTCCCAGGCAGTCGCCCGCCAAGTATTGTCGGCGCGGATGAGCTTAACTTCTGTGTTCGGTATGGGAACAGGTGGTTCCTCATCGCCATTAACACCGGCCATTGGGTTGCCTCCCAAAGTATTGGGAGTCTCCCTTGCACTGGATCACCTTTTCTCCCAGCGCTTCGGAAGAATGAAAACACGAAGTGATTTCACTCTTTGAGAGCTTTTCCGGGAGGAAAAGCTAGTACCCAGAAAATTGAACAAAGAGCGTTGCAATAAAGCAACAAGAGAATATACACATTAGGACAAGCCCTCGACCGATTAGTACCTCCTGGC
>SLUK01000015.1 GCA_004340125.1 Harryflintia acetispora
CGAGCTGGAATGGACGAACAGCGATCCCGGCGCCGCCGCGATGACAGTCGCGGCGGACGGGCGCAGCGCCACCATCGACGCCAGCGGCAAGACGGCAGGCAGCACGACGATCACCGCCCACATCAAGGGGGCGCCGGATACGGCGCAGTACAAGGCGAGCTGCACCGTCACGGTGGTGACCATCGGCAGCGTGAGCGTCAGCCCCAACAGCTATACCCTCTATACTCAGGGTTCGCCGCAGACGGTACAGCTGGCCGCGACGGTAACACCCAACGCCGCCCCGGTCTGGAGCAGCAGCAACCCGGCCGCCGCGACGGTCAACCAGACCGGGCTGGTGACAGCCGTCGCGGCGGGGAGCGCCACCGTCACCGCGACGGTGGGCGGTAAAAGCGGAAGTAGCACCATTACAGTTAAGGACAAGATTCCCGTGGCCTCGGTAACGGTCAGCGGTACCAATAGTTTGGTGCGCACCAGCGACAACCTCAGCCCCACCACTCAGCTTTCCGCCTCTGTCGAGCCGGAGAATGCCACTCTGAAAACTGTCACCTGGGTGAAGACCGGCGGCAGCGGGAATATCAACATCAGCACCTCCGGGCTGGTGACCGCGACATCGGCGGGCAGCGCCACCTTCACCGCCACCGCCGACGGCGTGACGAGCACCCCCTACATCGTGACGGTCACCGACCAGAAGGTCACGGGCATCACCATCCGGGCAAACGATTCCGTTCTGACCGGAAAATCCATTTCGGTTTCTGCCACCGTGACTCCCGAAAACGCCATCAACACTGACATAACCTGGAGTCTCACACAGAGTAAAAATTACGCCTCGCTCAGCGGGCAAACCCTCAATGGCCTGGAGAGCGGCGATGTGTTTGGTACCGTGACACTGCGCGCCGTTTCAAACGACGGGGGAGCCTCCCAGACGAAAACGGTGCGCGTCACCGCTGCAAACGGAAGCCAGGTCCAATGGGCGGGCAAATCTTGGCGGGTCGCCGATGAGGACGCTACCCAGTTCGGCGGCAAGACAGGCTCGGTGGTGCTGATCGGCGACATTTATGAGACTGTCGAGTTCGGCTCCAACACCTATTATTACAGCACGGTGCGCAATAGGTGCCTGGCTCTTTACAACAGTCTGACGGCGGCACAAAAGGCAAAAATTTCCAATCATGCCGTGGTCGGTGATCCTGTCTGGGTACCCAACTCTTATGAAATTTACGGCTCCTCCACCCCCTCCTGGGGGCTTACTCCCGGCGACACGCTCATTCGCCAGCTGGGTTACTTTGCCAACACCGGGACGACGGTTTCCAACACGGAGCCGGTGCGCGGGATCTATCAAAGTTACGGCTCCTGGCTGCGCGTCAATTACAACAATTCGGGAGATTCCATCTGCCGCGTGCTCAACGGCTATCTGAGCTATGATAAGAGCACCGCCTCAAAAAACGCCATACACCCCGCGTTGGTCCTCAACCCTTAACCGCGGTAAAGAAAGGCGCCGCCCGGCTCTTTTGAGCCGGGCGGCGCCTTTTTCAAATACGAATAAAAAAATGCCGCCCCCGCTATTGCAAGGACAGCACCCTGGTGGTGGAAGAGAGAAGCTGTGGGCTTTTTTCTTCCATATTGTTTGTCCCCGGTGGACAACATCATGAATTATAACCCACGTTTTTGTAAAATGCAACACAATATCTTGTAAATTGTAGCATTCCACAAATTCGTGTCAAACTGGATGTGAATTTTGAACAACCTGTAAACGGGACGGGAACAAACCAAAAACTCTTCTTTTTGCGCGGCCGATTTCGACCCCCTCGTACTTGTGGAGGGCCAGCGGGTTGTGCTATAATAAATTGATTGTAGCATGGGCCATTCTGCCCCTGTGGGCACAGGGGAACGGGAGGAGGGGAGCGCTTCGTGATGCGGATTTTAGGGATCGACCCCGGCTACGCCATCGTGGGCTGGGGGGTGGTGGACTACCACAACAATCACTTTTTCCCGGTCCAGTACGGGGCGATCACCACCGAGGCGGGGGAGGAGTTCGATGTGCGGCTGCGCAGGATTTATCTCGATACCTGCGCGCTGATCACCGCCGCCAAGCCTGAGGCGATGGCCATCGAGCGGCTCTACTTTACCACCAACCAGAAGACGGCCATCGACGTGGCCCAGGCGCGCGGGGTCATCCTGCTCGCCGCGGCGCTTCAAGACGTGCCGATTTTCGAGTATACCCCCCTGCAGGTCAAAAGCTCGGTGGTCGGCTACGGCAAGGCCGAGAAAAAGCAGGTTATGCTGATGACCCAGCGGATACTGGGCCTCAAGGAAGTTCCGAAGCCCGACGACACCGCCGACGCGCTGGCGATTGCCATCTGCCATGGGCACAGCGCGGGCAGCTCACTGTCGGGACTGATACGAAAGGCGGGCGCGAGATGATCCATTCCCTGCGCGGCATATTGGCCGCGGTAGAACCAAACTTTATTGTGATCGAGTGCTCGGGGGTGGGCTTCGGGGTGCGCACCACCATGAACACCATCGGCAAGCTGCCCAAAACGGGGAGCGAGGTCAAGATATACACCCACCTCTCGGTGCGCGAGGATGCGATGGAGCTCTTCGGCTTTTCGGAGCCGAGCGAGCTAAACTGCTTTCGCATGCTCACCGCCGTCACCGGGGTGGGGCCGAAGGCGGCCATCTCGATCCTCAGCGAGCTGACCCCGGACAAGCTCATGCTCTGCGTGGCCTCGGGGGACCACAAGTCGATCACCCGGGCGCAGGGGGTGGGGCCGAAGCTCGCCAGCCGGATCGTGCTCGAGCTCAAGGACAAGATCAGTAATGAGGAGCTCGCCGGCGGGATGGAGGGCGCCGCCTTCGCGGCGGCGGCCGACCCGAAGACCAATGCGGGCGAGGCGATGAGCGCTCTGGTGGTGCTGGGCTACGCCCAGTCCGAGGCGGCCGCGGCGGTGGCCCGCTTCGCGCCGGACACCCCGGTGCAGGAGATGATCAAGGGCGCGCTGAAGATTCTCAGCGGCGGCCGATAAGGGTAGGGGAGCGGCAGAATGAACGATTTTAGCGAGATGGATTTTGAAAACCGCGTCATGGCGCCCGAGGCGCTGGGGGAGGACAGCGAGAGCGAGCTGAACCTTCGCCCCCAGTCGCTGGACGAATATATCGGCCAGGAGAAGGCCAAGGAGCACCTGCGCGTCTATATCGAGGCGGCGAAAGGGCGCGGTGAGGCGCTCGACCATGTGCTGCTTTACGGCCCTCCGGGACTGGGCAAGACCACCCTGTCCGGGATCATCGCGCGGGAGATGGGGGTGGAAATCCGCGTAACCTCCGGCCCCGCCATCGAGAAGCCGGGCGATCTGGCGGCGTTGCTGACCAACCTGAATGCCGGGGACATCCTCTTTGTGGACGAGATACACCGCCTTTCGCGGGCGGTGGAGGAGGTCCTCTACCCGGCGATGGAGGACTACGCGCTGGACATCATGATCGGCAAGGGGCCCTCGGCGCGCTCGATAAGGATCGACCTGCCCAAGTTCACCCTGATCGGCGCGACCACCCGGGCGGGACAGCTTTCCGCCCCGCTGCGGGACCGCTTCGGGGTGGTCATGCGCCTCGAGATGTACACCCCGCAGGAGCTCGGCACCATCGTGCGGCGCAGCGCGGGGATCCTCTCGATCGACTGCGACGAGGGCGGGGCGCTGGAGATCGCCTGCCGTTCGCGCGGCACGCCGCGTATCGCCAACCGGCTGCTGAAAAGGGTGCGGGACTTCGCCCAGGTGCTGGGCGACGGGCGGATCACCAACGACCTTGCCAAGCTCGCGCTCAACAAGCTGGAGATCGACCCGCTGGGGCTGGACGACGTGGACCGGCGGATGCTCGCCCTCATCATCACAAACTATGCCGGCGGCCCGGTAGGGCTGGAGACCCTGGCCGCGGCCATCGGCGAGGAATCGGTCACCTTGGAGGACGTGTACGAGCCCTACCTCATGCAGATCGGCTTTCTGGCGCGCACCCCGCGCGGGCGCTGCGTCACCCCGAAGGCCTATGACCACCTGGGGCTTCGCATGCCCTCGGCTGCGCGGGAGGATGAGCTGCAGCAGAAGCTGGAGCTCTAAACGAAAACCGTCTTCGCATATAGATAGAGAGATGCAACAGAGATTTATATCGGGCAGAAACGGCGGAAAGGAATGGTTACAGGTATGGGGAGAATTTTTGGAACCGACGGCGCGCGCGGGGTCGCGAACACTGAGATCAGCTGCGATTTGGCGATGGACATCGGCCGGGCGCTGGCAATGGTGCTCACCGAGAAGAGCGATAAGCGCCCGAGAGTATTGATCGGGCGGGACACCCGCATCTCGGGCGATATGCTGGAGAGCGCCGTGGCGGCGGGGCTGTGCTCGGTGGGCGCGAATGCCGAGCTGCTGGGCGTGGTGCCCACGCCGGCCATCGCGCACCTGGTGCGCGAGCTGCACGCCGACGCGGGGGTCATGCTCTCCGCCTCGCACAACCCGTTTGAGTACAACGGGATCAAAATTTTCGGCTCGGGCGGGCTCAAGCTGCGCGATGAGCAGGAATTCGAGATCGAGGAGCTGGTGCTCGACCACAAGGCCCCCTTCACCATCCAGTGGGGCGCGCATGTCGGCCGGGTGAGCCGGGACGAGCGCGCGGTGCAAAAATATGTCGACCATCTCGCCGCCACCGTGCCCGAGGGGCTCATGGGGCTGCGCGTGGCGCTGGACTGCTCGAACGGCAGCGCCAGCCGCACCGCCGAAGGCCTCTTTACCCGCCTGGGGGCCGAGGTCACCATTTTTTCATGCGCGCCCGACGGGATCAACATCAACGACGGCTGCGGCTCCACCCATATCGAGGCGCTGCAGGAGCTGGTGCGGTGCGGGGACTTTGACTGCGGCTTCGCCTTCGACGGGGACGCCGACCGATGCCTCGCGGTGAGTGCCGAGGGGGAGCTGGTGGACGGGGACCGGATCATCGCCCTGCTGGCCAAGGACCTGAAGGAGCGCGGGAAGCTCGTGGGGGACAGTGCGGTGGTCACCGTGATGAGCAACCTCGGCTTCCATAAATTCTGCGAGCAGACCGGTATCCGCGCCGAGATCACCAAGGTCGGGGACCGGTACGTGCTGGAAAACATGCTGGAAAACGGCTATATGATCGGCGGCGAGCAGTCAGGGCACGTCATCCTGCGCGAGCACATGACCACCGGGGACGGGCAGCTCACCGCGCTGCATGTGATGGCGGTGATGAAGCGCACCGGCAAAAGCCTCCACGAGCTGGCAAGCGTCATGCAGGTCTTCCCGCAGGTGACGGTCAACGTGCGGGCCGATCCGTATATGAAGAGCCATCTCGAGCTCGACGACGGGGTGGTGCGCAAGGTGGCCGAGCACCGCGAGCGCCTGGGCGACAGCGGCCGGGTGCTGGTGCGCGTCAGCGGTACCGAGCCCCTGATCCGGGTGATGATCGAGGGGCAGGACGAAGAATATATCAAGGCGGCGGCTGGGGACATCGCCGACACCATCAAGGAACGGCTGGGGAATAATGAGAGCGACAAAGGACTTTAAGGATTACGAGCTGATCGACTGCTCAGGCGGCGAAAAGCTCGAGCGCTGGGGCGATGTGACCCTGGTGCGCCCCGACCCGCAGGTGCTGTGGGAGACTCCGCGGGGGCCGCGTTGGAAAAGCTGCAACGCGCACTACCACCGCTCACAAAGCGGCGGCGGGCGCTGGGAGTATAAGAGCATGCGCCGGGAGAGCTGGAATATCTCCTGGCGCCAGCTCACCTTTAAAATCAGCCCGACCGGCTTCAAGCACACCGGCCTGTTTCCCGAGCAGGCGGTCAACTGGGACTATGTCATGGAGAAGCTCGCCGGGCGGCCGGGGGCGAATATTTTAAACCTCTTCGCCTACACCGGCGGGGCCACCCTGGCCTGCGCGGCGGCGGGGGCGAAGGTCTGCCATGTGGACGCCTCCAAGGGGATGGTGTCCTGGGCGCGGGAAAACGCCGCGCTCAGCTCCCTTGCGGACAAGCCGGTGCGCTGGATCGTGGACGACTGCAAAAAGTTCGTCGAACGGGAGCTGCGCCGGGGCAACCGGTATGACGGGATCATCATGGACCCGCCCTCCTACGGCCGGGGGCCGGGGGGCGAGATCTGGAAGCTCGAGGAGCAGATCTACCCGCTGCTCGAGCTGACGGCGCCGCTGCTTTCAGACGCCCCGCTCTTTTTCATTTTAAACTCCTACACCACCGGGCTTTCGGCCTCGGTCATGCAGTACCTGCTGGGGGTCACGGTGGGGCGGCTTCACGGCGGGCGCGCCGCGGCCGACGAGATCGGCCTGCCGGTCAGCGAGACCGGGCTCGTGCTCCCCTGCGGCAGCACCGCGATCTGGGAGCCCTGACATCGCCTTTCCGGCCGCGAGGCCCTGCCCGCGGACCACTTTATGATAGCGAGGATGTTTTTCGTGAAGGATCAGTTTTTACAGGCACAGCACCTGAGCTTTGCATATAACACCGAGGAGGGGGAAACCCCGGTCCCGGTGCTGCGGGAGCTGAGCACCGCCATCCCGAAGGGGCAGTTCGTGGCGGTGCTCGGCCACAACGGCTCGGGCAAAAGCACGCTGGCCAAGCACTTTAACGCCATCCTGCTGCCCCAGGGCGGCACGGTATACGTCGGTGGAATGGATACGAGGGTGGAGGAAAACCTTCTGCCCATCCGCCAGACGGTGGGGATGGTTTTCCAGAATCCCGACAACCAGATCGTCGCCACCATCGTGGAGGAGGACGTCGCCTTTGCGCTGGAGAACATGGGGGTGGCCCCCGATGATATCCGGCGCAGGGTGGACGAGGCGCTCAAGACGGTGGGGATGTACGAATTCCGCGAGCACGCGCCGCACCAGCTTTCGGGCGGCCAAAAGCAGCGGGTGGCCATCGCCGGGGTGATCGCCATGCGCCCGGCGTGTATCGTGCTCGACGAGCCGACCGCCATGCTCGACCCCAAGGGGAGGCGGGAGGTCATCGGCACCATCCGCAGCCTGAACCGGGAGTTTGGGATCACCGTGGTGCTGATCACCCACTATATGGACGAGGCCGCGCGGGCCGACCGGGTGATCGTGATGAACGACGGGCAGATCATCCTGGACGACGTGCCCAAGAAGGTCTTCTCCCACGTCGCCGCGCTCAAGGAGGTGGGGCTGGACGTTCCCCAGGCCACCGAGCTTAGCTATGAGCTGCGGGGCGCGGGGGTCAACCTGCCGGACGACATCCTGGACGACGAGGAGTTCGTGCGGGAGCTTTGTAAGCTCCTAAATAAGCGGGAAGGGGAGGGATGCTGACATGCCGGCGATCAAAACGGAGCATCTGAGCTATGTCTATTCGCCCGGCACCCCTTTCGAGAAGACGGCGGTGGACGACGTGAACGTCGAGATCGAGAGCGGGGAATTCGTCGGGGTGATCGGACACACCGGCTCGGGGAAGAGCACCCTGATCCAGCATTTCAACGGCCTGCTCGAGCCGACCGCGGGCAAGGTTTATATCGACGGGGAGGACCTGTGGGCGGACAAGAGCCGCCTGCGCGATTTCCGCTTCAAGGTGGGGCTGGTCTTCCAGTACCCCGAATACCAGCTCTTCGAGGACACCGTGTATAAGGACATCTCCTTCGGGCCGCGCAACATGGGAATGAGCGAGGAGGAGATCCACAAGAGCGTGATGGACGCCGCGGCCTTCGTGGGGCTCAAGGAAAAACACATGGAGAAGTCGCCCTTCGAGCTCTCGGGCGGCCAAAAGCGGCGGGTGGCCATCGCCGGGGTGATCGCCATGAACCCAAAGGTGCTGATCCTGGACGAGCCCACCGCCGGGCTCGACCCGAAGGGGCGGGACCGGATCCTCGGCCAGATCAGGGAATACCACCAGCAGGTGGGGAACACCGTGCTGCTGGTCTCCCACTCGATGGAGGACATCGCCCGCTACTCCAAGAAGGTACTGGTGATGAACCAGTCCAGGCTCTTCATGTACGCCGATGTGGCCGAGGTCTTCGAGCACGCCGATCAGATCGCCGCGATGGGGCTGTCCGTGCCGCAGATCACCCGGATATTCCACCGGCTCTCTGCCGAGGGGTACCCGGTGCGGCGCAACATCTACGACATGCAAAGGGCGAAGGACGAGATTCTGCGCCTGCTCTCGGAAAGGGGGAAGGCCTAATGCTGCGCGACATCACAATTGGGCAGTATTTCCCCGGCAAATCGGTCATCCACCGCCTGGACAGCCGGGTCAAGATCATCCTGGTGGTGGCCTATATCGTCATGTTGTTTTTGGCCACCAATCCGAGCGGGCTGGCGGTGGGAATCCTCTTTCTGGTGCTGACCTACGGCATCTCGGGGATCCCCTATAAAATGATCCTCAAGAGTTTAAAGCCGGTGGTGCCGATCATCCTTTTCACCGGCGTGCTCAACATGTTCTTTATGGACGGCGAGATCATCTTCCAGTGGGGCTTCATCAAGATCGCCAAAGAGGGGGTCCTGCTGGCGATCACCATGACCATCCGGATCATCTGCCTGATCGCCGGGACCTCGCTGCTGACCTACACCACCTCGCCCATCGCGCTCACCGACGCGATCGAGCGGCTGCTCTCCCCCCTAAAGCGGTTGAAGGTCCCGGTGCACGAGCTGGCCATGATGATGACCATCGCCCTGCGCTTCATCCCGACGCTCATCGAGGAGACCGACAAGATCATGGCGGCCCAGAAGGCGCGCGGGGCGGACCTCGAGAGCGGCAACCTTATGCAGCGCGCCAAGGCGCTTATCCCGATTCTGATCCCGCTCTTCGTCTCGGCGTTCCGCCGGGCGGATGAGCTGGCGCTGGCCATGGAGTGCCGCTGCTACCACGGCGGCGAGGGGAGGACGCGGATGAAGCAGCTGCACCTGCGCTACTACGACTTTGTGGCGAGCGGCTTTGTGCTGGCGTGTATTCTGGCGGTGGTGGCGATTAACCTCCTCGTCCCGCCGCTGTTTTAGGAGGCGGGGATGGATCGCAACCTGCTGCTGACTTTACGCTACAACGGCGCTTACTTCCACGGCTCGGCGGTGCAGAAAAACGCCGTCACCGTCTGCGGGACGCTGCAGCCCGCCCTCGAGCGGATCGTGGGGGAGAAGATTTTGATCAAGTGCTGCTCGCGCACCGACGCCGGAGTGCACGCCGAGATGTTCTGCCTGAGCTTTCATACAAAAAGCTCGATCGAGCCGCAGCGGCTGGTCCTGGCGCTCAACAATTCCCTGCCCGAGGCGCTTGCGGCCTATGCCTGCCGCGAGGTGCCGCCCGGCTTCCATGCGCGCTACAGCTGCCTTGGCAAGCGGTATCTCTATAAGATCCACAATTCCCCGGTCAAGAACCCCTTTTTGATCGACCTGTGCTGTCACCACCGCTACCCGCTGGACGTGGAGCGGCTGAACCGCGCTTGCCAGGACTTCCTGGGGCGGCACGACTTTTCGGCCTTCTGCGCGTCGGGCAGCGACGTTGCGGACCGGGTGCGCACCATCACCGATTGCTCGCTGCGCCGGGAAGGGGAGCTGGTGTCTTTCGAGGTGGCGGGGGACGGCTTCCTTTACAACATGGTGCGGATCATGGTGGGGACCCTTCTCAAAATGAGCTATGGCAGGATCGCCCCCGACGCAATCCCGGAAATCTTGCGTGCGCGCGAGCGCAAAAACGCGGGCCCCACCGCACCGGCCGCGGGGCTCTATCTCAAGGAAGTGTACTACGACCTGCCGGACCCCGAAAACTGAGTGTTTGGAGAGACGACGGATGGCAAAAGAGAAGCTCAGCGAGTTTGAGCGCTACAAACGCAAACTGAATATCCGAAAAAAGCTCAGCGCCATCTTCTGGCTGCTGCTCATTACAGCCGTCGCCGCGGGCGGAGTGGTTTGGTTCGGCGCCTTTTCAAAGTCCGAGTTTGGGGTCGCCTTCCGCTCCCAGTTTACGAGGGACGAGCAGTTCCCCATCGCGCTTTCCGGCGGGTCGATCCGCCAGATCGAGCCACTGGAATGGGATATCTGCTTCATCAACGACACCGATTTTTACGTCTACGACAACAAGGGCAATATGACCTTTACCGCCACCCACGGCTTCGCCTCGCCGGTGCTCAAGACCGACGGGGGCCGCGCGCTGCTCTACGACCAGGGAGGGACCCGCTTCCTGCTGACGAGCTCCTCGCGGCAGCTCGCACAGATTGACGCCGGCTACGCCATCCATGCGGCCGACGTCGCCTCGGACGGCTCGGTCGCGGTGGCGACCTCGGCCTCGCAGCACGCCACCCAGGTGACGGTCTACGACAGCCTGCAAAACCAGCCGCTGGTCTGGAAGAGCTCGGAGAATATGGCGACGGCCATCGCCCTCTCGCCCGACGCGGGCCAGGTGGCCATCTCCTGTATCAACGCCAGCGGGGGGGAGCTCGTCTCCACTGTCTACCTGCTGGACGTCAAGAACAACCAGGAGATCATGCGCGCGCAGCTGCCGGGCGAGTTCACCTACAGCATCTCCTTCAAGGACCAGTCCATCCACGTAATCACCGACAAGGGGGTCAAGTCGATCGACAGCATGGGCCGGGTGCGCGCCTCCTTCGACTACCAGGGGCAGCAGCCGATGCTGTTTTCGGACCAGCAGCTGCACAACACCGTGCTGGTGCTGGGCAACTACCGCTACATGCGCTCGAGCGAGGTGGTCTCGCTCGACGCCAAATGTAAGCAGCTCGCCCGCTTCACGGTGGATACCACCGTCGACTCGCTCAAGGTGAACGAGCGGGGGATTTACTACCTGTCCGACAACGTGGTTTATCACTACGACTTCAGCGGCAAGCTGCTCGCGCAGACCGAGGCCCCCGGCACGGGCGAATACCTGCCGCTGGGGCAGAGCCTCTACGCCGGGACCTATGAGGAATTGCGCCGGCTCGAAATCCGCTGATCCTTTCTATGCTGCCTGCCGGGCATGCCGCCCGGCGAAAAAGGAGATCATTATGCAACCGTTCATTCCGCTGATTTACGACATCGCTACCGTCATCGTCTTCATCTACATGATCGCCGCCTGCGCGCGCCGGGGCTTTTTGCGCACCATCGTCAGCTTCATCGGCTACGCCGCCGCCCTCGTCGGCGCCGCGGTGCTCTCCCGCCCGCTGGCCGCCGGGGTCTATGACTCGCTGATCCGTCCGGGGGTGATCCAAAGGATCGCCGAAAAACTGGCGCAGTACCAAAACGACGCCCTTCCCGCCGGATTGCTGGGGCTGTTCGAGGGGCTCCCCGAGGAGGTGCTCGGGGCCCTTGGCATGGACAAGGAGGGGATCGTGGACGCGCTGGGCGACCTGATCCAAAACGGCGGGCAGGGCGCGGCCGGCGAGATCGCCGACGCCATCGTGGCGCCGCTGGCGGTCATGCTGCTCAAAATCATCTTCTTCTTTTTGATCTTCGGCCTTTTGATGATCATTGTGCGCCGGGTCGCCTGGGTGTTCGGCTCGGTCAACCACCTTCCCCTGCTGGGCCCTGCCAACCGGATCCTGGGCGGCGCGGTGGGCGCGCTGCAGGCCGCGCTGACCATGTACGTCGTGGCGGTGCTGCTGGTGCTGCTGGTCTCGCTGACCAAGGAGGGGATCGTGATCCGCCTGTCGGGCGAGGACATCACGCTGGCGAGCTACGCGCTCTACCAGCGCACGGTGCTCTTTAGGGTGTTCGTCAACACCAACCCGCTCGACCTGCTGCTGCTCACCCAGAACGCCCTCTCCTATGCGGGGATCAAGGACGTGCTGGCGCAGCTGAGGATAAATTAGCAAACTAAACCATGGAGTGCTAAAATTTTTAAAAATAGATGTGGTTTGGTCACAGAAATTTCACAGGATTGGGTTATAATGAACGCAAACAGGGGCGTATTGCCCCTTGAACGATAGACGGCAAGTAACGAAGGTGCACGGGAATCGTTTCGTGTTTGAGAGGGAGCCTTTTATGAATATGTTATGTTCGAGATGCAAAAAACGGATCGCCGTGGTGTACATGACCCGCATGGACAACGGCGAGCCGGTCAACGAGGGCCTTTGCCTGCAGTGCGCGAAGGAGCTCGGGATACAGCCGGTTGACGACCTGATGAAAAAGATGGGGGTCAACGAGGAGGAGCTGGAGGCGATGAACAACCAGCTCATGGACATCATGGGAGAAAACGGCGAGGAGGGCTTCGAGGTCGGCGGCGCGCAGCCCTTCCCGTTTTTGCAGAACCTCTTCGGAGGGAACATGCCCAAAAACAGCGGCGGGGAGCTGCCGAAGGAGGCGCCCGGCGAGGTGTCCACCGGCGAGCGGCGGCAGGAAAAGAAGTCCGAGCGAAAGCAGCGCGCGGAGGACAAGAAGCGCAAGTACCTCAACACCTACTGCGAGAACCTGACCGAAAAGGCCCGCGAGGGCAAAATTGACAACGTGGTCGGCCGGCAAAACGAGATTTACCGGGTCATGCAGATTTTAAACCGCCGTCAGAAGAACAACCCCTGCCTGATCGGCGAGCCGGGCGTCGGCAAGACGGCCATCGCCGAGGGGATCGCGAAAAGGCTTTGCAGCGGGGAGGTGCCCTACCGGCTGGCGGGGAAGGAAATCTACCTGCTCGATTTGACCGCCCTGGTCGCGGGCACCCAGTTTCGGGGCCAGTTCGAGAGCCGGGTTAAGGGGCTGATTTCCGAAATCAAGGAGCTGGGGAACATCATCCTCTTCATCGACGAGATCCACAACCTCGTGGGCGCCGGGGAGAGCGAGGGCGGCGCGATGAACGCCGCGAACATCCTGAAGCCCGCCCTCTCGCGCGGCGAGGTGCAGGTCATTGGCGCGACCACCTTTACCGAATACCGCAAGAACATCGAGAAGGACGCGGCGCTCGAGCGGCGCTTCCAGCCGGTGAAGGTGGATGAGCTGAACATCGACGAGACCTTCGAGGTGATGCAGGGGATCAAGGGGCATTACGAGCAGTTCCACCGGGTGTCGGTGAGCGACTATATCCTAAAGCGGATGGTGGTGCTCTCCGAGCGGTACATCACCGACCGCTTCCTGCCGGACAAGGCGATCGACCTGCTCGACGAGAGCTGCTCCTGCGCGGTGATGCGCAACCCCGACATGGCGAAATACGACGAGCTCTCAAAGCGGATTACCGAGCTCAACGACGAGATCATCACCCTGGAGGCCGACCCGGACTATAAGGACTACGAGCACATCGCCTCGATCAAGAGCGAGGCCATCCGCGTCCAGGCGCAGCTGAGCGATCTCGCCCCCAAGGCGATCGGCGCGCCGGTGACCGACGACGACGTGGCCAAGGTGATCGAGCTGTGGACCGGGATTCCGGCGAGCAAGATCCGCGAGAGCGAGCTCAGCCGGGTGGCGGGGCTCCAGGATGAGCTCAGAAAGCGGATCATCGGCCAGGACGAGGCGGTGGAGCTGGTGTCCGCCGCGGTCAAGCGCACCCGGATCCAGCTTTCGGCGCGCCGCCGGCCGGCGTCCTTCATCTTTGTCGGGCCGACGGGGGTGGGGAAGACCGAGCTGGTCAAGGTGTTAAGCCAGCAGCTCTTCGACGACCAGGAGCCGCTGATCCGGCTCGATATGTCCGAATTCATGGAGAAGCACTCGGTCTCGCGGATCATCGGTTCCCCGCCGGGTTATGTCGGCTACGACGAGGCGGGCCAGCTCACCGAGAAGGTGCGCCGCCGCCCCTATTCGGTGGTGCTCTTCGACGAGATCGAGAAGGCCCACCCGGATGTGATGAACATCCTCCTGCAGATCCTGGACGAGGGGAAGATCACCGACGCGCAGGGGCGCACCGTCTCATTTGAAAACACGGTGATCGTGATGACCTCCAACGCCGGGACCGAGCGCAGCGACATGTCCCTTGGCTTCAACCGCCAGCCCCAGCAGGTCGCCAAGGACCGCGCGATGAAGTCCTTAAAGGAATTCCTGCGCCCCGAGTTTCTGGGCCGGGTGGACGAGATCGTGGTCTTCCGCCCCTTGAGCGAGGAGGACTACCAGCGGATCGCCGCCCTGATGCTCGACGAGCTGAAGGGGCCTTTGAGCGAGCGGGGCGTGCAGCTGCGCTACGACGACGCGCTCCTGCGCGAGGTGGCGCACCGCGCCTTCGGCGGGCACAGCGGCGCGCGCGATTTGACCCGGGTGATCCGCAAGGACATCGAGGACCGGGTCTGCACCCTGCTTATCAGCACCCTGGACACCCCTCCCAAGGCCATCGAGGTGACGGCCAAGGACGGGCAGATTTATATTTCTTAAAAACAGATAAAGGATCAACGCGGCGTGCGGCGCCCCGGCGGGACGGCATTCCCCCCGGGGCGCCCGCGCTTTGAGTTTGAGGACGGTATGAAAACATTACGCTTTACCCGCCGGGAGGCCGGCTTTCTGATCGGCACCGGGATCTTGGCGCTGCTGGTGCGCGGGACCTTCTTCCCCTTTGTCTCGACCGATTTCCGGGATTTTCTCAGCCTGTGGTTCGATACCCTGCGGCAAAACGGGGGCCTTGGGGCCATCGGGCTGGCGGTGGGGGACTACTCCCCACCCTATATCTATCTGCTGGCGCTGCTGACCTACCTGCCGCTGGACGGGCTCCATGCGGTCAAGCTGCTCTCCTGCGCGGCGGATTTGGTGCTGGCCCTTTACGCCATGCGTATCGTCTGGCAGGTGGTGGGGAACAAAAGCTATGCGCTGCTCGCCTGGTGCGGTGCGCTCTTTTTGCCGACGGTACTCATCAACAGCGCCGTCTGGGCGCAGTGTGATGCGATCTATACCGCCGGGCTGCTCGCCTGCCTGTACTATTTTTTGCGGGAGGACAGCCTGCGCGGGATGCTCGCCTTTTCGCTGGCGCTGGCCTTCAAGCTGCAGGCGGTGTTCCTGGCGCCGCTGCTGTTGGCGCTGCTGCTCAAGGGCAGGCTGCGCCCGCTGCATTTGCTGCTGCCGCCCGCGGTCTACCTGCTGGGGATCCTCCCGGCGGCATTGATGGGGCGGGACTTCGGCGAGCTGCTGACCATCTATCTCAGCCAGGCCGGCAGCTATCAGGAGCTCTCGATGATGGCCCCCAACCCCTACAGCTGGCTAAATGGCATGGACTCCGAAATCTTCGCCCCGGCGGGGATTCTGCTGCTGCTCGGCGTAACTTTGATCGGCTGCTATTTCCTGGTGAGCAGCCGGGTGAAGCTGAGCGAAAGGGCGATCGTCTCCCTGGCGCTGCTCTCGGTGCTGCTGGCGCCCTACCTGCTGCCCCATATGCACGAGCGGTATTTCTATGCCGCCGACCTGCTCTCGCTCGTCTACTGGTTCTGCTATCCCAGGCGCTGGTATGTCCCGCTCGGGGTGGTGGGCTGCTCGTCCTATGTGGTGTGCAACTTTGTCTTTAGCTTCGATGGAGGCTTTCTGCGCGTCGAGCTGCTGGCGGTCGTCCTGCTGGTCGTGATCTTTTTGCTGCTGCGGGACACGGTGCGCGAGCTGCGGGGAGAGGCACAGGCGTGAGCGCGGCAAAATAAAAGGCCCCGGAAGGATTTTCCTTCCGGGGCCTTTTGGCTCTTTAGTCGTTGCCCCCGCCCTTCTTTAAGGAGAAGAAGATGGGGATGTACCGCGCCAGCGCGAAGAGGAGCAGCAGGATGTTGAGCAGCACCACGGTGTTCACGACCCGCTCGTCCAGCGTGGGAATGAGCACAATCACGATGGTCGAGAGATAAAAAAAGAAGGTGGCGAGCTTGCCGAACCACTTGGCCGAACCGGGATGGATCCGCTTGCGAAAGAGCAGGATCCCGCCGGTAAGCATGAGCAGCTCCTTGACGGCGAAGACCGCCAGCGCCGCCAGAAAGACCGGATAGCGCAGCGACAGGCAGAAAAGGATGGCCAGCTGGGTGAGCTTGTCGGCTACCGGGTCGAGTACCTTGCCGAGCTCGGTCACCATGTTGAATCGCCGGGCGATGTATCCGTCGCACAGGTCGCTGAGCCCCGAAACGATCAGCAGGCCCGAGGAGAGCAGATAGCTGCGCTTCCACAAAAACGCCCACAAAAAGAAGGGGATGAGCAGGATGCGCACCAGGGACAGGATATTTGGAATGGATTTGAGCTGGCTATATGGTCCTCGCATGGACGATTCTCCCTTACGGTCGAGGTTGGTGGAATTCCAAAATATTCTATCACATTTTGCGCACCAAGGCAATCCAAAATGCCGCAAGGGCCGGGGCTGTTTTTTGACTCCCGATATGGTATAATTGTATTAACTTATCAAAACTGTGCAAAGGGAGATGAGGGCGTTGGTGTCCGAAAGCAGGATTACGGTGCGGTATGCCGAGACTGACCAGATGGGGATCGCCCACCATTCGGTCTACCCGGTCTGGTACGAGGTGGCGCGCACCGATTTTATTAGGCGCCTGGGGATGACCTATTCCGAGATGGAGCGCAGGGGCGTTATGCTGCCGCTGAGCGCCCTCAGCTGCCGTTACCGCGGGGTGGCGAAGTATGAGGACGAGCTGTGCGTGCGGGTCAAGATCAGCCTCTTTTCCGTCTCGCGGATCGAATTCTCCTACGCGATCTACCGTGCCGGGGAGCAGAGCCCCATCAATACCGGCACCACCCTGCACGGCTGGGTGGACCGCGAGACCTTCCGGCCGCTGAATCTCAAGAAGAAGCACCCCGAAATCTATGACCTCGTCCAGAGCTCGCTCGGCGACGAGGCGCTCTAGGAGGGAACGCGATGTCCAAAGCCTATTCGTCCGACAGGCTCTACCATTTGCAGCTTCGCCCCGGCGAGGTGGGGCGGTACGTTATCCTGCCCGGCGACCCGGGGCGCTGTGAAAAGATCGCCTCCCGCTTTGACGCCCCGGTTCTGGCGGCGCAAAACCGGGAATTCACCACCTATACCGGCACCCTCGACGGGGTGCGGGTGAGCGTCACCTCCACCGGGATCGGCGGCCCCTCTGCCGCCATTGCCATGGAGGAGCTCTATCAGTGCGGGGCTGACACCTTTTTGCGGGTGGGCACCTGCGGGGGCATGCAGCTCGAGGTGGAAGGGGGCGATTTGGTGATCGCCACCGGCGCCGTGCGCGCCGAGGGCACCGGGCGGGAATACGCGCCCATCGAATTCCCGGCGGTGGCCGATTTCGCCGTGGTAAGCGCGTTGGCAGAGGCGGCGCGGGAGGGCGGCAGGCGGTACCACGTCGGGGTGGTGCAGTGCAAGGACAGCTACTACGGCCAGCATGAGCCCGAGCGCATGCCCGCCGGATACGAGCTGCAGCAGCGCTGGCAGGCCTGGCTGCGCTGCGGGTGCCTCGCTTCCGAGATGGAGTCGGCCGCCCTCTTTGTGGTGGCGAGCTCCCTTCGCGCACGCTGCGGCACGGTGCTCGAGGTGGTGGGCAACCAGGAGCGCCGCAGGGCGGGGCTCCTGGACCACATCGTGCACGAGACCGGCGAGGCGATCGACACGGCAGTCCGGGCGCTGCGAAGGCTGATCGCGCGGGACGGGGAGCGAGCCTGATTTTTCGCCCGGCAGACGAACAAATTTTAAAAAAATTAACATTTGATGAATAAAAGAGGTATATACTGTAGAGGTACGGCGCGCTTCGGCAGGTTTCGCCCCTCGCCGTGTTTTGGGGGATTTGCCGCGTTTTACCCGCCGGCGCGCAGGAATCCGGGATATTCAAGGCGTCAAAGCCGCCTTTTCTATAAAAATCACTTGAATTTATCGCACCGATTCGGTAAAATAAGATAAGAATGGGCTGGTTTATCCTTGCGTGCAAGGCCTGCGGGTTATTTGGATAAATCGCCGATGGAAGAGGGGTTATATTAATGTCAAACAGACTGTTCCAGGGAATCGTGCACCAGATGCGTGATACCATCGACCGCGTCATCGGCGTGGTGGACGACACCGCCACCATCATTTCCTGCAGCGAGCTGTCCAAGATCGGCGAGACCAACGAATACCTGATGCTCGATTTGGGCGAAAACAGCGATATGTTCATCCGCGACGGCTACACCTACAAGCCCTTCGCGGGCAAGGGCCGCCCGGAATATTCGGTCTTTGTGGAGGGGACCGACGACATGGCCGCCAAGTTCTGCAGCATTCTGGCGATCACCCTCTCCTCCATCAAGCAGTACTACGACGAGAAGTACGACCGCAACAACTTCATCAAGAACGTGATTTTGGACAACATCCTGCCCGGGGACATCTACGTCAAGGCGCGGGAGCTGCACTTCAACACCGACGTCTCCCGGGTGGTCTTCCTCATCCGGGTGCTCTCCACCAACGACATCTCGGCCTTCGACGTGATCCAGAACCTGTTCCCGGACAAGCAGAAGGACTTCGTCTTCAACATCAGCGAGACCGACATCGTCCTGGTCAAGGAGATCAAGGCCGGGATCGAGAGCAAGGACCTTGAGAAGCTGGCCCGTTCGATCGTGGACACCCTGGGCAGCGAGTTCTACACCAAGGTGGTCTGCGGGATCGGCACCCCGGTCGCGGGGGTCAAGGACCTGGCCAAATCCTTCAAGGAGGCGCAGGTCGCCCTGGAGGTCGGCAAGGTGTTCGACACCGAGAAGTCGATCGTCAACTATGACAACCTCGGGATTGCGCGGCTGATCTACCAGCTGCCGACCACCCTGTGCGAGATGTTCTTAAAGGAGGTCTTCAAGAAGGGCTCGATCGAAAGCCTGGACCATGAGACCCTCTTCACCATCCAGCGCTTTTTTGAAAACAACCTCAACGTTTCCGAGACCTCGCGCAAGCTGTTCGTGCATCGCAACACCCTGGTCTACCGGCTGGAGAAGATCAAGAAGCTCACCGGGCTCGACCTGCGCGAGTTTGACCATGCGATCGTCTTTAAGGTCGCCTTGATGGTCAAGAAGTACCTGACCAGCAACCCGGTCAAATATTAAGGCGCGAGCCTTGACAAAATTGCACCTGCCCTTTCCATTTTGCAGCAAAAAGGGCGGGTGTGCGTTTTGCCCGGCACAGGGCAGAAGCGGCCGTCCCCGGCGGGGGACAAATCAAAACCGACCGAAAACGAGAGACAGAGAAATTTGGGGAATGAGGGGCGGCACCCTCAGGAATGGTGGTTTATTGGTTTATCATGATTAACTTTACCGATGTGAAAAAGGTGTATCCCAGCGGTACCCATGCGCTCAACGGGATCACGCTGCGGATCGAAAAGGGCGAGTTCGTCTTCATCGTCGGCGCCTCGGGCGCGGGCAAGAGCACGCTGATCAAGATGCTCCTGCGCGAGGAGGTCCCCAGCAGCGGCCTGGTCGAGGTCAACGGCTATAACCTCAACAAGATGCGCCGCCGGCAGATCCCGTACTTTCGGCGTTCGCTCGGGGTGGTCTTCCAGGACTTTAGGCTGATCCCGACCATGAACGTCTATGAAAACGTCGCTTTCGCCCTGCGGGTGACCAATGTCGCCAACCGCGACATCAAGCGCAGGGTGCCTTACATACTCAGCCTCGTCGGACTGGTGCACAAGGCCAAGTCCATGCCCGAGCAGCTCTCGGGCGGCGAGCAGCAGCGCGTTGCGCTCGCGCGCGCGCTGGTCAACAACCCCCAGCTCATCATCGCGGACGAGCCCACCGGCAACATCGACCCGGAGCTCTCGTTCGAGATCGTCGACCTGCTCAATGAAATCAACAAGGTGGGCACCACCGTCGTCATGGTCACGCACGAGCACGACCTCGTGCAGCAGTTCCAGCGCCGGGTGATCACCATCGAACAAGGCCGGGTCCTCTCGGACACCGCCGCATTGGGAGGTTTCTGATGAGAGGGAGCAGTTTTGGATATTTGATCAAGGTCGGCGTGCGCAGCGTCTTCAAGAACCGTCTGATGTCGTTCGCATCGATCGGCGTGCTGACGGCCTGTATGCTGCTCATCGGCTCGGCGGGCATGCTCTCCTTGAACGTCAACAGCATCGTCGGCTATGTGGAGGATCAAAACGAGGTGGTGGTCTTCGCGGACGACAATCTCGACGAGGACGAGCTGCAAAACCTCGACCTCGACCTTCATTCCATGGACAACATCCGCGACATCCAGTTTATCTCCAGGGAGCAGACGCTGGAGGAGTTTAACGAGAAGAGCGAGGAGGGCCTCGGGTTCGAGGAGGGGGACAACCCCTTTCCCAACGCCTTTCGCCTGAGCGTGGACGACCTGTCCCGGCTGAGCGAAACGGTGACGAAGCTCCAGGGGCTCGAGGGGGTCATCGAGGTCAACGCCCCGACCGACATCGCCTCGACCATCGTGTCGGTCAAGCAGGCGGTCTACATCGGGGGATCGAGCATCGTGCTGATCCTGGCGATCGTCGCGCTGATCATCATCGCCAACACCATCAAGATCACCGTTTTTAACCGCCGCAAGGAGATCAACATCATGAAGTTTGTCGGCGCGACCGACACGTTCATCAAGCTCCCCTTCTTTGTGGAGGGTATGGTCCTGGGGCTGCTGGCGGCCTCCCTTGCCTTCTTCATCCTCTGGGGCGGGTACGAGTACCTGGTCACCTGGATGGACGGCAACCAGTCCGCGCTGTTCATGATGTTTAAGGACCAGATCATCCCCTTTGAGAGCATAGCCCTGATGATGTACGGCGCCTTCGCCGCGGGCGGAGTGCTGATCGGCGTGGGGGGCAGTATGATTTTCGTTCGCAAGTACCTGCGGGTGTAAGTCCGCGTCGATGGAACAAAAGAAGGAGGACCACCGGTGAAAAATCGTAAGACCCTGCTCGCCATGCTGCTCAGCGCGATTCTCTGCCTCGGCTCGTTTACCGTTTCTCCCGCCCATGCGAGCATCGGGAAAGCCGAGCCCCATCCGGATGAATATTCCGACGAAAGCGATGAGGACGAGGACGACTCGGACTGGTGGGACGACGATGATGAGGAGGAAGAAGAATCCAGTTCGTCACAGTCCAGCCATCCGACCGAGGACGACTTCAAGGACGAGCTGAGCGACCTCAACAGCAAGCTCAAGGATTTGCAGACCCAGCAGAAGGCGCTGCAGGACCAGCTCGCCGGCGCCAAGAGCGAGAAGGAAAAAAAGCTGGTCGAGAAGACCCACTGGGAGAAGCAAATCCAGATGACCAAGGAGCAGATCGCCCTGCTCGAGGAGCGTATCGCCCTGCTCGAGGAGCAGATCGACGACAAGCTGGAAGAGATCGAAGAGAAGCAGTCGGACATCGACAAGAACTATGAAACCTATAAGCAGCGCATGCGCGCGATGTATATGCAGAACCAGTCCTCCACCCTGGCCATGGTGCTGGGCGCGAGCGACTTCACCGACTTCCTCATGCGCACCCAGATGGTCAAGTCCATCTCGGACCACGACCAGGAGCTGATCGACACCCTCAAGAAGGACCGCGCCGACCTGGAGCAGGCCAAGGCGGACCTGGACGAGAGCAAGCAGATGGTTGAGGAAGACAAGGAACAGATGGCGGACAAAAAGAAGGAGCTGGAGGTGAACCTCGCCGAGACCCAGAGCCAGATCGAGGACATCGCCCTGCTCGAGCAGCAGTATCTGGCGCGCAAGGCCGAGTTCGACGCGCAGGAGAAGCTGGTGCAGGCCGAGCTTGATAAGATCTATGCCCAGATCGACACCTCCACCGAGTTCGTCGGCGGCGAGTTCGGCTGGCCGCTGCCCGGCTTCACCACCATCACCTCCTACTACGGGTGGCGCTTCAACAACTCCAACTTCCACACCGGTATCGACATCAGCGGCCCCGGCGTCTATGGACAGAGCATCCGCGCCTCGAACGACGGTACGGTGGCCTTCGTGCAGAACTCCTACACCGACGGCGTCGGTTACGGGCGGCACGTCATCGTGGACCACGGCGGCGGCTACTCCACCCTCTACGCCCATATGACCAGCATCAGCGTCAGCGAGGGCGACCATGTGACCCGCGGGGCGACCGAGATCGGCAAGGTCGGTTCGACCGGCTGGTCCACCGGCCCGCATCTGCACTTCGAGGTGCGCATCAACGGCAAGCACCAGGACCCGATGGGATTCTTAAAGGGATAGCAAAAAGGCGGCCTGGTTTCTGAGTTCCCCGATGGGCGCCTCCCATGCTTTGCCCCAAAGAATATGACTCCTTCCGTTCTCTGCGCGGCCGCTCCTTTTGCTGCGGCGAAAGATTGTCTGTAACCCATCGCTCCGGAAGGGCATGGCCCCGTCGGTGCCTGAGGGTTTCCCGGCATTTCAATTGTAAACTATAACAGTCAGCCCCCGGCCATACGGCCGGGGGCTTTTTCAGTCTCGCTTTCATCAATAGGGGGAATCCTTCTTTTTGCGGTACCGCCTGGCGAGGTTGATCCCGATCGAAAAACCGACGGCCACCACGACGAAGACCGGCATGATCCATTTGTTGTAGCCCTTGTCGGTCGAGAGCACCTCGGTCCAGAGGCTGTCGAGCAGCAGGCTGGTCTCGGGCGAGAGGGCGAGGAAGGGCTCGGTATTTTCCAGCACCTCGGGCGGGGGATAGCAGACCGGGTCGTTTTGGACCTCCTCGTCGAGCAGCTCGAAGGCCGCTTTGTTCGGCGTGGAGTAGCCGATGTACTCGATGTTGTCCGCCGCGACCCGGGGCTCGCACAGGAAGTTGATGTACAGCTCGGCCGCGGCCTTGTGGGCGGCCCCTTTCGGGATGCACACCGCGTCCACAAAGAGGTTGGTTCCCTCCTTGGGGATCGAGAAGCGCAGATCCTCGTTGTCCTCGGCCATGATGAGGTAGTCCCCAGCATAGTAGGGGGCGATGGCCGCCTCGCCGGAGAGCATCTTGTCGAAGATCTCGTCCATGACGTAGGCCTGCACCAGCGGTTTTTGATCCTTGAGTTTTTCGCAGGCCGCGCGCAGCTCGTCGTGGTCCTCGGTGTTCAGCGAGTAGCCCAGCAGCTTCTGGGTCAGGCCGAAGGCGTCGCGGGAGTTTGAGAACATCAGGATGTCCCCGCGGTACTGTTCATCCCAGAGGATGGACCAGCTGTCCACCGGCTCCTCGACCGTGCCGATGTTGTAGATGATCCCCACCGTCCCCCAGGTGTAGGGGACGCTGTAGCGGTTCTCGGGGTCATATTCGGGGTTGCGGTACTGCTCGTCGATGTTCTCAAACGCCGGGATACTTTCAAAATCCAACTCCTCGAGCATATCCTCGGCGATCATCCGCGCAATCATGTAGTCGGAGGGGATGATGACGTCGTACTGCGCGCCGCCGCCCTTGAGCTTGGAGTAGAGCTCCTCGTTGGTGGCGAAGGTGGAGTAGTTGACCTTGATCCCGGTCAGCTCCTCGAAGGCCTTGTTCACGTCCAGCGCCCCGTCGCTGCCGTCCGAGATGTACTCGCCCCAGTTGAAGACGTTGATCGAGGCGTTCTGCCCCGCAAACTGCCCGTAGTACGCCATGTCGTACTCCCCGTCCTCCCCGGCCGCGAAGGCGTTAAACGGGATTAGCGCCAGCAGGCAGGCGGCGAGAGCGCACAGCAGTTTTTTCCTTTTCATATGCGCACCGCCTTTCTCTCCCGGCGCTCTTTTTGGATGGAGGAGAGGTTCCCCAGCAGCAGCGCTAAGAGCACCACCACGAAGATGATGGTGGACAGGGCGTTCATCTCGGGGCTGACCCGGCGGCGCAGCTGGCCCCAGATGGCGATGGGCAGCGTCTGCGAGGTGGGGCCCGAGGTGAAGTAGCTGATGACGAAGTCGTCCAGCGAATAGGTCACCGCCATGAGGAAGCCCGCCATAATCCCGGGCATGATCTCGGGGATGACCACCTTGTAGAAGGCCTGGAAGGGGTTGCAGCCGAGGTCGAGCGCCGCGTCATAGGTGTTCTTGTCCATCTGGCGCAGCTTCGGCAGGACGTTGAAGATGACGAAGGGGATGTTGAAGGTGATGTGCGAGAGGATGAGGGTTAAAAGCCCCATCTGGATGGGCACGCCCATCTTGGTGCGCATGAGGACGAAGAGCATCATCAGCGAGACGCCCATGATGATCTCGGGGCTCATGATCGGGATATAGGTCAGGGTGCGCACCGCGCGGCCCATCCACTTGTTCATGCTGTAGATGCCGATGGCCGCCGCCGTGCCGATCAGGGTGGCGAAGACCGAGGAGACCACCGCCACGATCAGGGTGTTGCCGAAGGCGGAGAGGATGGCGTCGTTGTGGAAGAGCTTTAGATACCAGTCAAAGGTGAAGCCGGTCCAGGCGCCGCGCGACTTGTTGCGGTTGAAGGAGAAGACGATCAGCACCAGGATGGGCAGGTACAAAAAGACCATGATCGCCCCGGTGTAGAGGCGGGAAAGACCCTTATGCCGTTTCATATGAGCATCCCCTCCATTTCCTCAGAGTCGTCGAACTGGTTCATCACGCTCATGCACAGCAGGACGATCACCATGAGCACCAGCGAGATGGCGCTGCCCAGATGCGGGTTGTAGGCATTGCCCAAAAACTGCATGTCGATCAGGTCGCCGATCATCAGGTTGCTGCCGCCGCCGAGCATCTTTGAAATGATGAAGGTGCTCACCGCCGGGACGAAGACCATGGTGATCCCGCTGGAAATCCCCGGCATGGACAGGGGCAGGACCACCTTGGAGAAGACCTTCATCGAGCCCGCGCCCAGGTCCTGGGCCGCCTCGATGACCGAATGGTCGATCTTGACCATGATCGAGTGCAGCGGCAGGATCATGAAGGGGAGGTAGTTGTAAACCATCCCCAGGACCACCGCGCCCGAGGTGTTGATCAGCTCGAAGGGCCCAAGGCCGATCATCCCGAGCACCCGGTTGATCACCCCGGTCTTTTCCAGCAGGGTCATCCAGGCGAAGGTGCGCAGCAGGAAGCTCATCCACATTGGCAGCATGATGAGCATGAGGCCGATCTGCTGGGAGCGCGCGCTCTGGCGCGAAAGGATATAGGCCAGCGGGTAGCCGAGCAGAAGGCAGACCGCGGTGGCGATGGCCGCCAGCCAGATGGATTTCATAATGACGTCGGTGTACTTGCCGACGTCCGATATGTTTTTAATGGTAAAGCCGCCGTCGGGGGTGGTGAATGCGAAAACCAGGATCAGCAGCATGGGTATGATGGTAAAGACCACCATCCAGACAAGGTAGGGGAGGGCGGCGTATTTCGCTTTGCTCATCGCTCATTCCTCCATCTTGTGCATGATCTGGATGTCCTCGGGGATCACCCGCAGCCCGACGAAGCTGCCCACCTCCTGCGGGAGGGTGGAGTGGATGATCCAGCGAAAGCCGTGCGCGCCCACCGTGATCTCGTAGTGCACCCCCTTGAAGAGGATGGACTCGACCACGCCGGAGAGCTGACCCTCCTCGGGAGAAACCACCTTGACGTCCTCGGGGCGCACCACCACGTCGACGCGCTGCATCTCGCCGAAGCCCTTGTCCACGCACTCGAACCTGACCCCGCAAAACTCCACCAAAAAGTCGTGGATCATGATCCCGTCGATGATGTTGCTCTCGCCGATGAAGTCGGCCACAAAGGCGTTGACCGGTTCGTTGTAGATGTCCTGCGGCGTGCCGATCTGCTGGATTTCGCCGTCCTTCATCACCACCACCCGGTCCGACATGGTCAGCGCCTCTTCCTGGTCGTGGGTGACGTAGATGAAGGTGATCTCCATCGCCTGCTGGATCCGTTTGAGCTCGCCCTGCATCTCCTTGCGCAGCTTGAGGTCCAATGCACCGAGCGGCTCGTCGAGCAGCAGGACCCGCGGATAGTTGACCAGGGCCCTCGCGATCGCCACGCGCTGCTGCTGCCCACCCGAGAGCTGGCCCACGCCGCGCTTTTCAAACCCGCGCAGGTTGACCATTTCGAGCATCTCGCCAACGCGCGAGGCGATCTCCCTGTCCGGCAGCTTTTTCAGCCGCAGCCCGAAGGCGATGTTCTCGTACACGTTCAGATGCGGGAAGAGCGCGTAGCGCTGGAACACGGTGTTCACCGCGCGCTTGTAGGGCGGCAGGGCGTTGATCCGCTTGCCGTCAAAAAAAATGTCACCCTCCAGAGGCTCGATGAATCCACCGATGATCCGCAGCGTCGTGGTTTTCCCACAGCCGGACGGCCCCAGAAATGTGACAAATTCCTTGTCATGGATCTGAAGGTTCAGGCCGTTTAAAACCCGCTCCCCGTCAAATTCCACGACAGCGTTTTTGATGTCGATCAGGACATCGTTCATGTTGGTAGTCCCCCTTTGCGGTTTTTAGTCAGCAATGCGCCGGCCCTGACGAAGCCTTTCGCGCATCTCATTTGATCCGTTTTTTAAAACGGATAAACTTTTAGAAGCGGCTCGCGGTCGCCCGCTTTTTTGCCGCTTCCCCGGAAAGGAAATCCCTCCCGGACTTGCCAACCCACACGCCCTCTTGACACCGCTTCCCGCAAAAGGTGGTCGCCGGGGAAGCTTTGCAGCACTCTCCTTAAAGAGACTTCCCAGCTCGGCGATTTTCTAATCGTTCCCCGCAAAAGTGCGGGGCCGTTGTTAGGCGGCGTACCCGGACATGTGTATTGCCCGCCCAAACGGGCGAAGGCAACGTATATCACTATAGCAGAAAAATGCTGTTTGTCAATAAATTTTCCGAAAAACCCGCTGTTTTTGATGATTTATCCATGATTCCCGTGGTTTTCCCGCCGGGAATCTATAAATCATGCAAGGATCACGGAATAGCTCCGCCATTCTTCATTTTCCTCGGGGGAGATGCGAAGGGACGAAACCGGACAGACTGTCATGTTTGCACCCGCCGGCGCATAAGATTAGGGTGAATGCAAAGGCAGATGAAAGGGGCGGCAAAAAATATGGCGGCAAGATCGAGATACCAGCACTACCAGCGCGCGCGGCGGGAGGGGGAGGGAGCCTCCAAAGCCGAGCGGCAGGCAAACTTTCTCACCTTCCAGATCATTATGGTGCTCCTGCTGCTGGGCGCGGTGTTCCTCTGCAAGCACTTCGGGCTGAAAGTGTTCGAGGACATCCGGCGCCTGGGGGACCTGCTGCTGGGGGGGAAAAGCGAGTCGGTTTCCACCGTGCTGGACTACAAAACGCTGGAGGACATCTTTTCGGGCAATTTTGAGTTCGACCTCTCCTCCTTCGGTGCGGTCAGCTTCCTGTCGCTGGGCCCGGCCGGGCTGCTGCTGCCGCGCGAGAGCGGCGCGCGGGGCGGCTCCTTCCCCGGCGTTCTGCAGGGAGGGGACGGGGCCTACCAGCGCCCGCGCAGCGTGAGCTTCTCCCCGCTCCTCCTCTCAGCCCAGCCGAAGCCCCCCGTCGCGGGGCGGGTGACCTCCGGTTTCGGCTGGCGGGAAAACCCGACCGGGGAGGGCGTGGACTTCCACACCGGGCTCGACATCGCCGCCGCCGAGGGGACCCCCATCCTGGCCTCTCTCCCGGGGGTGGTGGAGGATACCGGCTACAGCGAGAGCTACGGCAATTTCGTCCACCTCTCCCACGCAAACGGGCTGATGACCACCTATTCCCATTGCTCCGAGATCATCGCGCAGCCGGGGGAGCGGGTGCGCCAGGGGGAGCGCCTGGCGCTGGTGGGGCAGACCGGGAACGTGACCGGACCCCACCTGCACTTCGAAGTGCGGCAGGACAACCTGTGCTACGACCCGATGGTCCAGCTGCTGCCCTACCGCAGCGCCTCGGTGGGCTGAAATGGAGTTCTATGTCGGGAACACCCGGGTGAAGGTCTCCTTCTGGTTCCTCTGGGCGCTCACCCTCTTTGTGCTGCTGGACCGCAGCTTCATCGTGCTGCCCCTCTTTGGCACCATCCTGCTGCATGAGGGGGTGCATCTGCTGGTGCTGCGCCTTTGCGGGGCGAAGGTTTGCGGGTGCGAGCTGCATCTTTACGGCGTGCGCCTCTCGTGCGACTTGTATACGCTCAGCCGTGTGCGGCGCGCGGCGGTGTATCTAAGCGCGCCGGTTTGCAACCTGCTGATAGGGGGAATCCTCTACCTCTATGACCCGATGATCATTTTCGGCGTCTATAACCTGGTGATCGGCGCTTATAACCTCATCCCCATCCCCCCGCTCGACGGCGGGAACGCCGCCAGGGCCCTTGGCCGCTCGCGCGCGGCGAAGGCCGCCTGTTCGCTTGTTTCTTTGCTCTGCCTCGGCGCCGCCTTCGCCGGGGCGATTTGGCTCGTGTGGGCCTATCACAACTGGACCCTGCTCGCCTGCGCGCTCTATCTGCTGGCGGTGCTGCTGAAGGGCGGGGAAGAGGCGCTCTGAACGCCTTGCTACGGCTCCGGGGCGGACGGGCTCTTGCGCGGCGCCGACCAATATTGTATAATTAGAAACTATGGAAGTAAAAGGCCCCTGCCGGCCTTGGAAAATGAGGTATCGTTTTGAACGAAGCTTTGGAGAAGAAAATCGAGCGCGCGCTGCGCCGGGTGCAAAAGCCCGCGCGCTATATCGGCAGCGAGCTGCACAGCGTCATCAAGGACCCCGCGCAGGTGGCCATACGGATCGCCTTCTGCTTCCCCGACCTGTATGAGGTCGGGATGTCCCACCTGGGGATGAAAATCCTCTACAGCCTCTATAACGCGCAGCCGGATATCTGGTGCGAACGCGCCTTCATGCCGGACACCGACATGGTCGAGCAGATGAAGGGGCTGGACATCCCCCTTTTCGCGCTCGAGAGCCGGGACCCGCTGCTGGGCTTCGATTTCGTGGCCTTTACGCTGCAATATGAGATGAGCTACACCACCATCCTGGCGATGCTCGACCTTGGCGGCATCCCGCTCTACGCCCGTGAGCGGGACGAGCGGCACCCCATCGTGATCGCGGGCGGGCCGTGCGCGTGCAACCCCGAGCCGGTCGCCGACTTTTTCGATCTGATCATCCTCGGGGAAGGGGAGGAGGTCAATCTCGAGCTGTGCGCGCTCTACCGCGAGGTGCAGGAGAGGCGGGAGTATCTGCGAAGGGCTTCGCAGATACCAGGGGTCTACGTGCCCTCCCTCTACGACGTGGAATATCACGGCGACGGCACCGTGCGCGCCGTCACCCCGCGCGAGGGCGCGCCGGCGACGGTCACCAAACGGATCATCCGGGACGTGGACAAGGTCTTCTATCCAAAGGAGTTCATCGTCCCCTTCATCAGCACGGTGCACGACCGGGCCATGCTCGAGGTGCTGCGCGGGTGTATCAGGGGCTGCCGCTTCTGCCAGGCGGGGTTCATCTACCGTCCGTTTAGGGAAAAGACGGCCGCGACCCTCGATGGGGACGCAAAGGCGCTGACCTCCTCGACCGGGTTTGAGGAGATCAGCCTGACCTCGCTCTCGACGAGCGATCTTGGCGAGATCGAGCCGCTGCTCGACAGCATGCTCGACTGGACCGAGCAAGAGAAGATCAACCTCTCGCTGCCCTCGCTGCGGATCGACACCTTTTCGCCCGGGCTGCTTGAGAAGATCGACCGGGTGCGCAAGAGCGGGCTGACCTTCGCCCCCGAGGCGGGCACCCAGCGCATGCGGGACGTGATCAACAAGAACATTGACGAGGAGGAGATCTTCTCCTCCTGCCGCACCGCCTTCGAGGGGGGCTATACCTCGGTCAAGCTCTATTTCATGATCGGCCTGCCGACCGAGACCGAGGAGGACCTGGGGGGGATCATCGACCTGAGCCAGCGGATCGTGGATCTTTACTACTCCCTGCCCACCAAGTCCAAGGGCAAGGCGGTCAATGTGACGGTGAGCGTTTCGAGCTTTGTGCCCAAGCCCTTTACCCCCTTTCAATATGAGCCGCAGGACACCACCGAGCAGCTGATCGCGAAGCAGCGCTTCCTGCGCGAGCAGATCAAGACCCGCAAGATCACCCTCAAGTGGCACAACAGCGACGTCAGCCACGTCGAGGGGATCCTGGCCAGAGGGGACCGCAGGCTGGCCCCCGTGTTGGTGGACGTCTACCGCCAAGGGCACTACCTCGAGAGCTGGGAGGACCGCTTCGGGGTGGGGGCGTGGCATGAGGCGATGGCCCGCGCGGGCCTCAGCGAGGCCTTCTATGCCAACCGCCAGAGGGGCTTTGACGAGCTCATGCCCTGGGACCATCTCGACTACGGGGTCACCAGAGAATTCTTGCAGCGGCAAAACGAGCTGGCCCATGCCGGGACCCCGACGCCCAACTGCCGCGCGCAGTGCGCGGGCTGCGGGGCGAACAAGCTGATAGGGGGGAGCTGCTTTTGATCGACATCCGGATATTTTATAAGAAGCGGGGCAGGATCAAGTATATCTCCCACCTCGATATGAACCGGCTCATGCAGCGCGCGCTCAAGCGCTCGGGGCTGCCGGTCTGGTATACCCAGGGCTTTAACCCGCACATGTACCTCACCTTCGCGCTGCCCCTCTCGCTCGGGTTTGAGAGCGACTACGAAATCATGGACATCCGCCTGACCGAGGAGCTCCCGATGGAGGAGGTCGTCGCGCGGCTGGACGCTCAGATGCCCCCCGGCCTCACGGTCTTTAAGGCCGCGCCCCCGGAGATGGATGTTAAGGAGATCACCGACTGTATCTATGAGATCACGGCAGAGGTCCCCGGCGGCGCCAAAAAGGCGAAGGAACAGCTCGAGGCGCTGATGGCCGAGCCCGCGCTGATGGTGGAAAAAAAGACCAAGCGCGGGGTCGCCACGGTGGACCTGCGCCCGAACGTGGAGCTTCTGCGCTGCGCCCCGCAGGGGGAGGATATCCTCGCGCTGCGGCTGCGCTGCACCAGCGGCAGTACGCTCAACATCAATCCCACCCTGCCCATAAACCTGTTCTGCGCGCGGTACGGCTACGAGCCCGAGGGGGTATCCTACCTGCGCGTACAGGTGCTGGCCGGCGGGCGGGAATTTTGCTGAGAGAAACCAGAAATTTTTGGGGAAACTCCAAAAAATACCTTGCGCGGCTCTGAAAAGTGTGCTATTATAGTTAGGCATGTGAGATTCCGTTGCGCAGTTTTTCTGCGTAAAGGGGTTTAGTGCCTTGCCGATACCGGCAATGACATTAAAGCGGACAGTCCTCTGTCACCGGCGCAGACGGCCTTGTGCAAGGGGCCGGCGGTTCTGATAAGACCGTGTAAGTCGCCCGCCGCCGAAGGGTGCGGCCACCGTGTAGCGTGAGAATGAATGTCTGAATAATAAGGAGGAGCATTAAGAATGGATGCTTTGAAACTGATTGCACAGGACAGCTTAAAGAACGAGGTACCGGAGTTTCACGTCGGTGACACCGTCCGGGTCCAGGTCAAGATCAAGGAAGGCGAGCGCGAGAGACTGCAGGCCTTCGAGGGGACCGTTATCGCCCGCCAGCACGGCGGCATCAGCGAGACCTTCACCGTGCGCCGCGTGGCCCATGGCTGCGGCGTGGAGAGGGTTTTCCCGCTTCACTCCCCCAACGTGGATTCCATCCAGGTCATCCGCCACGGCAAGGTGCGCAGAAGCAAGCTGTACTACCTGCGGGACCGCGTCGGCAAGGCCGCCAAGGTCAAGGAGCAGATCCGCTAATTATAACAGCAGCCAGAAAGGGTCCATTCGGGCCCTTTTTGTTTTTGTATGGGCCGGGCGCCCGGATGTGCGTCCCCCTCAGGAAACAGAAGATTTTACCGGCGGGGAACTGTACAATTTGGCCCAAACGGTTTATAATAGTAAAATGGATTTTCTGTCACTTCAAGAGGATTGCCGGGGCGCCGGTCCTCGGGAAAGGAATGGTTATCAGCATGCAGAACAAAGAAGACGTTGCGGGGGGAACGAGCCTCGCGGTTTTTGAATACCTGGAGATGCTCATCTTTGCCGCGGTGACGGTGGTGCTGCTTTGCACCTTCGTTTTCCGCATGGTGCGCGTGGACGGCTGGTCGATGTTCCCGACCTTGACCGACGGCGACTTCCTGGTTTCCACCCACATGTTCTACGAACCCCAAAAGGGCGACATCGTGGTGATCACCAAGCCCAACGAGATTTCCTCCCCGCTGATCAAGCGGGTGATCGCCACCGGCGGGGACACGGTGGACATCGACTTTGACAGGGGCAAGGTCACCGTCAACGGGACCGAGCTCAAAGAGGACTATATCAACGACCTCACCCATTACCAGCCCCCGCAGGGCCTTGACTATCCGCTGACCGTGCCCGAGGGCGAGGTGTTCGCCATGGGGGACAACCGAAACGAGTCCTCGGACAGCCGGGATGCGCACATCGGCCTGATCGACACGCGCTACATCATGGGGAAGACCATCTTCCGTTTGCTGCCGGTGGATAACATCGGCCCGATCGGCCATTCGGCGGGCGGGACCTTCGCGGGAGTCTGATCGCGCCCACATACTCATTTTAGGATAAGGATGGCTTATATTATGGCACAGTCGCAGATACCCTCGATCCAGTGGTTCCCGGGGCATATGGCCAAGACCCGCCGCCTGATGAAGGACAGCCTTCGCCTGGTGGACGTGGTGGTCGAGCTCATCGACGCGCGCATCCCGCGCGCGAGCCGGAACCCCGAGCTGCATGCGATCATCGGAAACAAGCCCCACCTGGTGCTGCTCAACAAGGCGGACAGCGCCGACGAGCGGGTGACGGCGGAGTGGTGCGCCTATTTCAAAAAAAAGGGGATCGTGGCGATCCCGACCGACTGCCGCAGCGGAAAGGGGCTTTCGCAGTTCACCGGCGCGGTGGAGGAGACGCTGCGCGAGTTGACCGAGCGCCGGCGCAAAAAGGGGATGCAGGGCTCCCCGATCCGGATGATGATCGTGGGGATCCCGAACGTGGGCAAGAGCTCGCTGATCAACCGCCTCTGCGGCACCCGGCGCGCCAAGGTGGAGGACCGCCCGGGCGTGACGCGGGGCAAGCAGTGGGTCAGCTTGCAAAACGGGATGGAGCTGCTGGATATGCCCGGCGTGCTCTGGCCGAAATTCGAGGACCAGGCGGTGGCCGAGCACCTGGCCTTTGTCGGCTCGATCAAGGACGACGTGCTGGATATCGAGCTGCTGGCCGTGCGGCTGCTCGAGCTGCTCGCAAGGGACTATCCGCAGCAGCTCTGCGAGCGCTACAAGCTCGAGCCCGGTTCCTTGGAGGGGGCGGACGGCTACACCCTGCTCGAGGCGGTGGGCCGCAAGCGCGGCATGCTCATGCCGGGCGGGGTGGTCAACACCGAGCGCGCGGCGATCATGCTGCTCGACGAATTCCGCGGCGGCGTGATGGGGAAGGTATCCCTCGAGCGGCCGTGACGCGGGGAGGAGGACGCTATGGCAAGCAGTACCAAGCTCGAGTTTGATCTCTACCAATATGAGCGGGAGGCCTACCGCACCGGCTTTCTGGCGGTGTGCGGGGTGGACGAGGCCGGGCGCGGCCCGCTGGCCGGGCCGGTCTACGCCGCGGCGGTCATCCTGCCTAAGGGACTGGAAATAGAAGGGCTCAACGACTCGAAGAAGCTCAGCGAAAAGAAACGCGACGAGCTCTACGATATTATCTGCGCGCAGGCGGCCGCCTACTGTGTCGCCAGCGCCGACGAGCGGGAGATCGACAAATACAACATTCTGCAAGCCACCTTCCTGGCCATGCGCCGGGCGGTGGAGGGGCTCGGCGTTGCGCCCGACCTGGTGCTGGTGGACGGCAACCAGGACCCGCAGCTGCCCTGCGAGCATACTTTGACCATCGTCAAGGGGGACCAGCGCAGCGCCAGCATTGCGGCGGCCTCGATCTTGGCCAAGGTCAGCCGGGACCGGTATATGCTGCGGCTGGCGCAGGAGTACCCGCAGTATGAGTTGCAGCGTCATAAGGGCTATCCGACCAAGGCGCACTATGAGCGCCTGCGCCAGTTCGGGCCCGCCCCGATCCACCGGATGAGCTTTCTAAAGAAATTTTTCGAGGGTGAAAAGAAGGGATGACAGGTGGCAAACAGACCACGGGGATATAGGCGGGAACGCGGCCGGCTGGGCGAGGAATACACCCTGCGCTTTCTGGAGGACGACGGCTACCGGATCGTGGAGCGCAACTGGCACAACAGCTTCGGCGAGATCGACCTGATCGCCGAGAAGGACGGTTATCTCGCCTTTGTCGAGGTGCGCACCCGCACGGCGGGCTACCTCGTCGAGCCGGTCAGCACGGTCAACAACCAAAAGCGCAAGCGGATCATCTTCGGCGCCCAGCAGTTCCTGGAGGAATACGACGTCGGCGGGCTGCAGCCCCGCTTCGACATCGCCGAGGTGATCCTCATGGAGGGAGCGCATTTCTCGGTCTGCGGCTTCCACTATTATCCCAACGCCTATACCATGGACGACATCACGCTGTTTTAAAAGGAGAGTGCTTCATGCGGGTATTCGACATGCACTGCGACACCCTGACCGTCTGCAAGAAAAAGGGGTGGGATCTGGATAACGAAAACTGCCAGCTGAGACTCGGGGACGCGGACGGCTTCGACAGCTACGTCCAGCTCTATGCGGTATTTATCCCGGACGAGGTGCGCGGGGAGCGCGCGCAATCCTTCTTTGGCGCCCACCACGCCTATTACCGCCGCCAGCTCGAGCACCTCGGGCCGCGCCTTTACGACGTGCCCGACCTTGCTGCGCTGCAGAAGGCGCGGGACCGCTGCGGGATGTCCTCCATCCTGGCCGTCGAGGGCGGCTGCGTCTACGGCGGGGAGCTCGGGATGGTTGAGCAGGTGTATAACGCCGGGGTTCGCTCGGTGACCCTGACCTGGAACGGCAACAACGAGCTCGCCGGCGGGGTGATGGACGACGGGCGGCTGACCGACTTCGGCAAAGAGGCCGTCCATGAGATGGAGCGCCTCGGGATCGCGGTGGATGTCTCCCACCTCAACGATGAGAGCTTTTACGACGTGTTGGCGGCAACCGAAAAGCCGGTTTTCGCTTCGCACTCGAATTCCCGGGCCGTTTGTTCCCACCCGCGCAACCTGACCGACGATCAGTTCTGCCGGATCGCCGAGCGCGGCGGGGTGGTGGGGCTCAACTTCTATAACCAGTTTATCGCCGATGGCGGCGAGGGGGCGACGTTCGATCAGATGCTCGCCCACCTGGACCATCTGCTGCAGCTCGGCGGGGAGAATGTGCTCGCGCTGGGCAGCGACTACGACGGGGCGGACATCGAGGAGATCATCGACCGGCCGCGCAAGCTCAAAAATTTCTACCAGGCCCTGCTGGACAATGGCTTTGGGCGGGAGCTGGCGGACAAGATTTTTTACTGGAACGCCTACGGCTATTTCGAGCGCCTGCTTGCGGGCGAGCTTTGATTCGTTAGATGCAACACTCCCGGGAAAGGAATGATGATGATGAACTACATCAGTACGCGCGACAAGAAGGCGGTGCGTACCGCCAGCGGCGCGATCCTGCAGGGGCTGTCCGCCGAGGGAGGGCTGTTCGTGCCCGAAACGGTCCCCACGCTCAGCGACGAGGAGCTTTCCCGCTGCTGCGCGCTGGACTACTGCGCGCGCGCAAGGCTGGTGCTCGGCAAATTCCTCGGGGATTTCAGCGGAGAAGAAATTTTCGACTGCGTCAGCGGCGCCTATACCGGCGGACGTTTTGAAAACGACCTGCCCGCGCCGATCTCCAAACTGGATGACAGCACCTATGTGCTCGAGCTCTGGCACGGGCCGACCTGCGCCTTCAAGGATATGGCGCTGCAGATTCTGCCCCGGCTGCTGAGCGTGTCGGCGAAAAAGAACCGGCAGGAGGGCGAGGTGGTCATCCTGGTGGCGACCTCGGGGGACACCGGGAAGGCCGCGCTCGAGGGCTTTCGCGACGTGCCCGGCACCAGGATCCTGGTCTTCTATCCCGAGGACGGGGTCAGCGAGATCCAGAAGCTGCAGATGCGCACCCAGGAGGGGGAGAACGTCGGCGTCTGCGCGGTGCGGGGCAATTTCGACGACTGCCAGAGCGGGGTGAAGGAAATCTTCACCGACCCCTCTCTCGCGCAGCGGCTGGAACGCGCGGGGAAGCGCTTCTCGAGCGCCAACTCGATCAACTGGGGCCGCCTGCTGCCGCAGATCGTCTACTACGTCAGCGCCTACTGCGACCTGGTGCAAAACGAGGAGATCGCCCTGGGGGACGAGATCAACGTGGCGGTGCCCACCGGGAACTTCGGGAATATCCTGGCGGCCTACTACGCCAAGCGCATGGGGGTGCCGATCGGGAAGCTGATCTGCGCGTCCAACCGCAACAACGTGCTGACCGACTTCTTCGCTAGCGGCGTGTACGACCGCAACCGCGACTTCTTCGCCACCCTGTCCCCCTCGATGGATATTCTGATCTCCTCCAACCTCGAGCGGCTCCTTTTCGAGCTCGGCGGGCGGGACGGGGAGCAGGTGCGCGCGCTGATGGCCGCGCTGCAAAGCGAGGGGCGCTATGCGGTGCCGCCGCAAATGAAGGCGCGCATGCAGGACGAATTTTTCGCCGGCTGCTGCAGTGATGAAAAAACCAAGGCGACCATCCGCTCGGTTTTCGAGCAGTACTGCTACCTGATTGACACCCACACGGCGGTGGCCTTCGACGTCTGTGAGCAGTACCGCCGCAGCACTCCGGACGAGCGCAAGACGCTGATCGTCTCCACCGCCTCGGCCTATAAGTTTGCGGACAGCGTCTGCGAAGCGCTGGGGCTCGAGGCAGAGGGGGAGGACCTCTTCGCCCCGGCCGACGCGCTCTGCCGCCATACCGGCGTTGCCGTGCCGCAGCCGATCGCGGCGCTGCGCGGGAAGACGGTGCGTTTTTCGCGCTCCTGTGAGCGCGGCGGCATGGCCGGCTTTGTCTGTGAAACGCTCGGCATTTAATTTTATGTACGCGCTTTCTGGGTGCTATGCACCCAGAAAGCGGGCATTCCCGGCGCATTGCGCCGGGAATGCGGCTCGACCGTACCGGTCAAGCGGCGCACGCCGGCATCCAGGGCCGGGTGCGGGTTTTGGGTGAGAGGTAAAAAGGCTACTCGGCCGGCTTGAAGGTGGCGCAGGCGGTGTCCGCGGCGCAGCAGGCGTGCTGCGGCGCGACGCGGATCTCCTCGGCGGTGCAGCAATGCGCATCGTTATACTTGCAGTTCTTCACTTCGCACTTGATTCCCGGCAGGTAGTTCTGGGGACGCTGTTCCATCAAAAACACTCCTTTTCCTTTTTGCCTAGAAAGATGTCCGCGTCCATACTCAGCCGCGGCTGGATAGGGACGCAAAGGGGACATATCCGTTATCTGGCGGCAGGAGCCGCATTGCTTAGTATTTGTACCGGGGGCGCCGGATATGCGCCGCGTTTCCCGGGTTTTACAGGGGGCTTTATGGCGATATACACGATTGGGGACCTGCATCTTTCCCTGGGCGCCGACAAGGCGATGGACATCTTTCCCGGCTGGGAAAATTACGTCGCCCGCATTGAGGAAAACTGGAAAAACACCGTGCGGGAAGAGGACACCGTGGTGCTGGCGGGGGACATTTCCTGGGGAATGAGCCTGCAGCAGGCGCTGCGCGATTTTCAGTTCATCGACGCGCTGCCGGGGAAGAAGCTGCTGCTCAAGGGCAACCACGACTATTGGTGGACCACCAGGGCAAAGATGGAGGCCTTTTTTGAGGAAAACGGGATTCGCTCGCTTTCCTTTTTGCACAACAGCGCCAGCCTCGTCGAGGGGCTGTGGCTGTGCGGCTCGCGCGGATGGATTTTTGAAAACGGGCAGGAGCACGACCGCAAGATTACGGCCCGCGAGGCGACCCGGCTCGAGCTGTCCTTAAAGGCGGCCGGGGAGGAACCGGGCGAGCGGGTGGCCTTTTTGCACTATCCGCCCCTCTACGGCAACGAGACCAGCGTCGAAATTCTCGACGTGCTGCGCCGCTATGAAGTGCGCCGGTGCTACTATGGGCACATCCACTCCGCCGGCTGCGCCTGGGCGCTGGAAGGGGAGCAACTGGGGATCACGTTCAAGCTGATCTCGGCGGATTATCTGCGCTTTTGCCCCCATCTGGTCCCGCTAAGCGGCAAATAGCCTGCAAAACCCTGCATGTTTTCTGAATTTTTAGAAAAAAAGGCTGGCAAACGGCGCGGGGATATGCTAAACTAGATAAGATAGTTCCGGGTCTGTTTGCGCCTTGGCGAAAAAAGACCTTTTGGGGATAGTAAAAAATAATCTTGTACAGATTATAAATGGTATACACAGGAGGAAAGAGGTAATGGAACTTACTTCGTCAAAAAAAATCGAGACCAACAAATATGAGCTCGAGGTCAAGGTCGGCGCCGAGGAATTTGCCCCCGCCGTGGACCGTGCCTTCAAGAAGCGCGCGCCCAAGCTCAATGTGCCGGGCTTCCGCCGCGGCAAGGCGCCCCGTTCGATCGTCATGAAGATGTTCGGCGAGGGGATGTTCTATGAGGATGCGGTCAACGAGCTGTACCCCAAGGCGTATGAGGACGCCGTCGAGGCGGCGAAGCTCGAGCCGGTGGCCTACCCCGAGATTGAAATCACCGCGGTGGATAAGGATGGGTTCACCTTCAAGGCTGTTGTCATCAACAAGCCGGAAGTGAAAATCAGCGGCTACAAGGGCATAAAAGCGCCGAAAACCGTCAAGACTGTCAGCGACGACGAGGTTGCCGACGAGCTCGAGCGTCAGCGCAAGCGGGGCGCGCGCATCCTCACGGTCGAGGACCGCGCCGCCAAAGAGGGCGACACCGTGGTGATCGACTTCGAGGGCTTTGTCGACGGCGTCGCCTTCGAGGGCGGCAAAGGCGAAAATTACAGCCTCAAGCTCGGCAGCGGGCAGTTCATCCCCGGCTTCGAGGACCAGGTCGCCGGGCACAGTGTGAACGAGGAGTTCGACGTGAATGTGACCTTCCCCGAGGAGTACCAGGAGGATCTAAAGGGCAAGGACGCCACCTTCAAGGTGAAGCTGCATGAGATCAAGGAAGAGCAGTTGCCCCAGCTCGACGACGAGTTCGCCAAGGACGTCAGCGAGTTCGATACCCTCGAAGAGCTGAAAAAGGACACCAAGGAGAAGCTGCAGAAGGCGGCCGACGAGCGCGCGCAGGAGGAGTTCGAGGACAAGGTCATCGACCAGGTGGTCGAGCAGCTCGAGGGCGAAATCCCCGACGAGATGGTCGCCGCCAGGATGGACGACATGATGCGCGAGTACGAGTACCGCCTCAAGAGCCAGGGCATCCCGATGGAGATGTACCTGCAGTATATGGGCCAGACGAGCGAGACCTTCCGCGAGTCCTTCCGCGACGGCGCCCTGCGCCGGGTAAAGATTTCGCTGGCGCTCGAAAAGATCGCCGAGCTCGAGAAGATCGAGCCGAATGCCGAGGAGATCGAGGCGGAGTATCAGAAGCTCGCCGAGCAGTACAAGAAGGAAGCCGACGAGATCAAAAAGATGATCGGTGAAAAAGACATCATCCACGACGTGGCGGTGACCAAGGCCATCGACCTCATCCGCGACAGCGCGATCCCGGTGGAAGAGGCCGAGGCGGCCGATGAAAAGCCACAGAAGAAGGCGGCGAAGAAGGCTTCCAAGGACGACGAGGGCGAGGCGCCCAAGAAGACCACCCGTAAGAAGACCGCCAAGAAGGCGGACGAGGAGAATGCGTAACGCCACACGTTAAGCGTAACGTGTATTTGTTTGAGGGAAGCGCTTTCCGGGAAGGCAATCGGCGGCAACAATTATTTTAAGGATTAGGGGTGTATTGTTATGAGCTTAGTGCCGATGGTCATTGAACAGACCAACCGCGGCGAAAGGTCATACGACATTTTTTCCAGACTTCTCAACGACCGGATCGTGATGCTCTGCGAAGAGGTCAACGATGCGAGCGCCAGCATTGTGGTGGCGCAGCTGCTGTACCTGGAGGGTCAGGACCCGGATAAGGACATCAACCTGTACATCAACAGCCCGGGCGGGTCGGTCACGGCCGGCATGGCGATCTACGATACGATGAACTACGTCAAGTGCGACGTGTCCACCACCTGTATCGGCATGGCCGCCTCGATGGGCTCCTTCCTGCTGACGGCCGGGGCCAAGGGCAAGCGGTTTGCGCTGCCCAACAGCGAGATCATGATTCACCAGCCCATGGGCGGCTTCCAGGGGCAGGCGAGCGACGTCAAGATCCACGCTGAGAGGCTGATCAACATGCGCCGCAAGCTCAATCAGATGCTTTCCGACGCGACCGGACAGCCGCTCGAGGTCATCGAGCGGGACACCGAGCGGGATAATTTCATGACCGCCGAGGAGGCCGTAACGTACGGCCTGATCGACAAGGTCATGGTCAAGCGTGCCTGACGAATCAAAAACGAGTACCTGCAGGAAGCGGCCGCAAGGGCGCTTCCTGTTCCTCGTTTGTCTGGGGAAAATCAGCTTCCCCGCAACCCTGTTTTAATTGGAGGAAACACGATGCCGAACAACGACAAGACCGGGCAGAGGATGATGCGCTGCTCCTTCTGCGGGAAGACGCAGGCCGAGGTCGCGCGGATGATCGCGGGGCCGGGGGTCTTCATCTGCAACGAGTGCGTCGAGCTGTGCCTGGGGATCCTCGAGGAGGACGACGACTACGCCGACGCGCGCGCGCGCGAAGACGAAAAGGCCCAGGAGCCCGAGGAGATCGTCATCCAAAAGCCCGCCGAGATCAAGGCGGCGCTCGACGAATACGTCATCGGGCAGGATCGGGCCAAGGTGGCCCTGTCGGTGGCGGTCTACAACCACTATAAGCGGATTTTCCTGGGCGGCCAGGACGACGTGGAGCTGGGCAAGAGCAACGTGCTGCTGCTCGGGCCGACGGGCGTGGGCAAGACCATGCTCGCCCAGACGCTGGCGCGCACCCTCAACGTGCCCTTCGCCATCGCCGACGCGACCACCCTCACCGAGGCGGGGTATGTGGGCGAGGATGTGGAAAACATCCTGCTGCGCCTGATCCAGGCCGCCGACTACGACGTGGAGCGCGCCCAGCGCGGGATCATCTACGTCGACGAGATCGATAAGATTTCCCGCAAGAGCGAGAACGCCTCGATCACTAGGGACGTCAGCGGCGAAGGGGTGCAGCAGGCACTGCTCAAAATCCTGGAGGGGACCGTCGCCAACGTCCCGCCCACCGGCGGGCGCAAGCATCCGCAGCAGGAATTCATCCAGATCGACACCACCAACATCCTTTTCATCTGCGGCGGCGCCTTCGACGGGATTGAAAAGAACATCGAGCGCCGGGTCGCCCAGAAGTCGCTGGGCTTCGGCGGCACGGTGGTGGACAGCCGCTCCAGGGAGCGCGACGAGCTGGTGCGCCAGGTGGTTCCGGCGGACCTGGTCAAATACGGGCTGATCCCCGAGCTGGTCGGGCGCATGCCGGTCATCGCCACGCTCGAGGACCTGGACGAGGAGGCGCTGGTCAAGATCCTCACCAAGCCCAAGAACGCGATGGTCAAGCAGTATAAAAAGCTCCTCAAGCTCGACGGGATCGAGCTCAAATTCCAGGAGAAGGCCCTGCGCGAGGTCGCCAAGGCCGCCATCCAGCGCAAGACGGGCGCCAGAGGGCTGCGTGGGATCATGGAGGGCGTGCTGGGCGAAATTATGTTTAACGCCCCCAGCGATCCGACCATTTCCCAGATCACCATCACCCCCGAGGCGGTGCTCGGCACCGGCAAGCCCAAGGTGGTCAAGAGCGAGACGATCATCCGCTCGAACAAGCTGACGGTCAGCAAGGAGAAGCTCGAGGAGAAGGAGAGCGCCAGCTGACGGGGTGCGTGTCATTTCTACAAAACGGCACTTGCTCCTGATCCCCTTTTATTCTACGTGACAATTTTTATGACAGGCGCGGCCACTTTGGCTGCGCCTGTTAATTTACCATTATCTGTAAAATATTTTGCATCAATTCCCGGAAACGCCCGGAAATCTTGTCAAGGGGAAGCGGGAAGGCTATAATAGGATGAAAACGACGCACGGCGTCTTGCCAACCTTTGCTTCGCATGGTGAGACGGGCGTTTTCCTTAAAATATTTGCCGGCGCGAAGCGGCAAAAGGGATGATTTTTATGAGAGCGAGCGGGATTCTGCTCCCCATCTTTTCGCTCCCCTCGCCGTATGGGATCGGCACGCTGGGGAAGGAAGCGCACCGGTTTGTGGATTTTCTTTCGGCGGCCGGGCAAAAATATTGGCAGATCCTGCCCCTGGGGCCGACGAGTTACGGCGACTCGCCCTATCAGTCCTTCTCCACCTTTGCGGGGAACCCGTATTTCATCGACCTCGAGCTGCTGGTGCGCGACGGGCTGCTCACAAGAGAGGAGTGCGCGGCCTGCGACTTTGGGAGCGACCCCGGGCGGGTGGATTACAAGGCGCTCTTCGACGGGCGGTTCGGACTGCTCCGTAAGGCCTACGAGCGGGGATTTCTGCGCGAGCGGGAGCGTATCGCCCGCTTCGAGCAGGAGAACGCGCACTGGCTGCCCGACTACGCGCTCTTCATGGCGCTCAAGTACCGCTTCGGCCAGGCGCCGGTGCAGGAGTGGGATGCGGACATCCGCTCCCGCGAGCCCGCGGCGCTCGAGTATTGGCGCCGGGAGCTGAAAGGGGAGGTCGAGTTCTGGACCTACCTGCAGTACCTTTTCTTTCGCCAGTGGCGCGCGCTCAAGGGCTATGCCAACCGCAGGGGGATTAAGATCATCGGGGACATCCCGATCTATGTGGCGCTGGACAGCGCCGACGTCTGGGCGAACCCGCAGCTCTTCTCGCTCCACCGGGATCTCACCCCGGTGGAGGTGGCGGGCTGCCCGCCCGACGCCTTCTCAAAGACCGGCCAGCTCTGGGGCAACCCGCTCTATGACTGGGAGGCGCTGCAAAAGCAGGGCTATGGCTGGTGGATCGAGCGGGTGCGCGCCGTCTGCTCGGTTCACGACGTGGTGCGGATCGATCACTTCCGCGGCTTCGAGAGCTACTACGCCATCCCCGCCGCCGACGGTACGGCCGAGCACGGCATCTGGCGCAAGGGGCCGGGGATCGCCCTCTTCGAGGCGATCCGCCAGAGCCTCGGCGAGCAGGCGATCATCGCCGAGGACCTGGGGCTGCTCACCGAGGCAGTGCACGAGCTGCTGCGCCAAAGCGGCTATCCCGGCATGAAGGTGCTTCAGTTCGCGTTCGACCCGAAGGGGGACAGCGACTACCTGCCCCACAACTTCGAGAAAAACTGCGTGGTCTACACCGGCACCCACGACAACGACACGGTGCGCGGCTGGTTTGAGACCTCCCCGGCGGAGCAGGTGCGCTTTTGTAAGAGATACCTGCACTTGGACCACCGGGAGGGCTATACGCGCGGCTTCATCCGCGCGGGGATCGCTTCGAGCGCCAACCTCTGCGTGACCCAGATGCAGGACTGGCTGGGGACCGGCAGCGAAGGGCGGATCAACATCCCCTCCACCCTGGGGGGGAACTGGTGCTGGCGGCTGCAAAAAGGGGAGCTCAGCGCCGCCCTGGCGCGGGAAATCCGGGCGATGACGCGGCTTTACGGAAGATAGTTTCGACAACAACAAATCCCCACGAAAGGAATGGATATTATAATGCTGGATCATTTTGATCAGGAAGGCTTTTTGCAGGCGCTGCGGCAGAACCTGCACCGGGAATACCGCTGCGAGATCGAGGAGGCGGCGCCTTGGCAGCTGCACGAGGCGCTGGGCGAGGCGGTGATGGAGCAGCTCTATTCCGACTGGCGGGCGAGCCTGCAAAAACGGGATCAGGTCCGCCGGGCCGGATATCTGTCGGCTGAATTTTTGGTCGGCCGGGCGGTCTATAACAACCTGCTCTGCTTGGGAGTCCTCGACGAGGTGGCCGGGCTGCTCGCGCAGGCGGGCGCGGATATCGGGGCTCTCGAGGAGATCGAGGACGCGGCCCTGGGCAACGGCGGCCTCGGGCGGCTGGCGGCCTGCTTCCTGGACAGCGCCGCCACGCTGGACCTGCCGCTGGACGGGTACGGGATCCGCTACCGCTACGGGCTCTTCCGCCAGCAGCTCGTAGACGGGTACCAGAAGGAGGCCGCCGACGACTGGACCCGCTTCGGCGACCCGTGGAGCGTGAGAAGACAGCAGGATACGGTGCAGGTGACGCTGGGGGACCAGGTGGTCAACGCCGTGCCCTACGACATGCCCATCCTGGGCTGGGGTACCGACAATGTGGGCACCCTGCGCCTGTGGCAGGCCGAACCGGTGGAGGAGTTCGACTTCACCCTCTTTAACGACCAGCACTACGACGAGGCGGTGCGCTGCAAGAATAAAGCGGAGGACATTTCCCGGGTGCTCTATCCCAACGACAGCACCCGCGAGGGCAAGCTGCTGCGCCTGGGGCAGCAGTACTTCTTCTGCAGCGCCTCGCTGCAGAGCATGCTGCGCGATTACGCCCGCGCGCACGGGGAGAATTATCATGACTTCGGCAAGTGGTATGCCTTGCAGCTCAACGACACCCATCCGGTCATCGCCATCCCCGAGCTCATCCGGCTGCTGATGGAGCGCTCGCTCGACTTCCTCTCCGCCCTTGCAGTGGCGCAGGAGACCTTTTCCTACACCAACCACACCGTCATGCCCGAGGCGATGGAGAGCTGGGAGTGCTCCCTTTTGCGGGAAACCTGCCCGCAGGTGCTCGCCGTCATCGAGATGATCGACGAGCACCGCGCCCGCGACCTGGCGGGGCGGGGGCTCTCCCCGATGGCAGCGGCGCGCTACCGGATCATCCGCGGCGGCTATGTGCAGATGGCCAATTTGGCCGTCTATGTCGGGCATACCGTCAACGGGGTTGCAAAGCTCCACACCGAAATCCTCAAAGAGACAGTGCTCCACGACTGGTACAAGCTTTTCCCTGAGCGCTTCCAGAACAAGACCAACGGGATCACCCAGCGGCGCTGGCTGCGGCTGTGCAATCCCGAGCTTTCCGCGCTGATCACCCGGCTGCTCGGGGACGAGGCGTGGGTGCGCGACCTTGAGCGGCTGAAAGAGCTGGAGCGCTATGCGCAGGACGAGGGCGTGATGCGCGAGTTCGCGGTCATCAAGCGGGAGAAGAAGCGCCAGCTGGCAGGCTTCATCGAGCGGCAGGAGGGGATACGCCTGGACGAAAACTTCCTTTTCGACATCCAGGTCAAGCGCCTGCACGAATATAAGCGGCAGCTCTTAAACGCCCTGTCCATCCTGGACATCTACTATGGCCTTAAGGAAGGGCGGATTCAGGACTTCACCCCCACCGCCTTTATTTTCGGCGCCAAGGCGGCGCCCGGCTATGTGCGCGCCAAGGCGATCATCCACTTTATCTGCGAGATCGCCAAAATGATCGACGGCGACCCCGAGATGGACGGGAAGCTGAAGATCGTTTTTGTGCAAAACTACAACGTCTCCTATGCCGAGCGCCTGATCCCGGCCGCCGACGTATCCGAGCAGATTTCCACCGCCGGGACCGAGGCCAGCGGCACCGGGAACATGAAGTTCATGTTAAACGGCGCGGTGACCCTCGGCACCTACGACGGGGCGAACGTCGAGATCGTAAAGGCCGCGGGGGAGGAAAACAACTATATCTTCGGCGCGCGGGTCGAGCAGCTCGACGAGATCCGGGACAGCTACGACCCCAAGCGCATCTACGAGGAGCAGCCGCGCATTCGGCGGGTGCTGGACACCCTGATCGACGGCACCTTTTCGGACAGCGGGAACGGGGAGTTCGCCGAGCTGCACCGCTCGATTCTGGAGGGGGCCAGCTGGCACCGGGCGGACAACTACTTCCTGCTGCGCGACTTTTTGGACTATCAGGAAAAGAAGCTGGCGGCCAATCGCGACTACCGCGACCGGCTGGCCTTTAGCCGCCGCTGCTGGTATAATCTCTGCAACGCCGGGCGCTTCTCGTCGGACCGGACCATCCGCGAATACGCCAGGGATATTTGGAAGATTGAACCGGTCAAGTAAGAAAGAGGCCCCGCAAGATTGCGGGGCGCTTTTTACTGTCATGGATTGAGGATGATACAAAAACGCATGGGAAGAGATGCCGTGAGGGACGAACTGGTTAATTCGCCGTTTGGCCCGACGACACATATGACATAGCTTCGCGGGGAACGAATCCATCTGTAGCCGGTACTTCCGAACACCGTCTTGACCGCACTGTAATTGCTTGCCGTTACGCCGTTATTTATAAAATAGCTGAATTGTTTTGTCTCTGTATATGCATCGGTGGAGTTGCTCGGCCTGCTGCTTCCATATATTTCGTAAGCGCTCGGTAACCAGGCATAGTCCCCTACATATTTATGTGCAGAGAGCTTTTCCTTTTGCGCGGCCGTCAAACCGTTATAAAAATTGGCGCACTGGGTCCGTACCAAACTGGTGCTATAATTGTTCAAACTGCCGTATTTTCCAGTGTAATAGTCGAAATTTGCCAGCAAAACGACAGAACCGGAATTGCCGCCATACGGACTTCCATCATCGTCGACGACCCACCAGCTTTTGCCGCCCCAGGTTACCGTTTTTCCTTCGTCCATTGCGTTGCCGCTGTCGTCTATAATGACCGGTTTTTGTACGGTCACAGACATGGTCTGGTAGAAGCCGGTGTTCCCCTGTGCCTGGGCGTAAATATTGGCGGTTCCCGCGCCGACGCCGTAAACGGTAATGGTCCCGTTGTTTGCCGTCGACCCGGCGCTCACCGCTGCGACCGCCGGGTTGTCGCTCCACCAGTTGATATTGGTGTTCAACGCGTTCCATGGGCTGACGGCCGCGTTGACAGTGGTGTTCTCTCCCACTTTAAAAGTCGCTGCCGTCTTGCCTATGACGATACCGGTCGGGCCCTGGTCGGTGACGGTAACGGAGTAGGGGGCGCTGGTCATTCCGTCCACAGTGGCGGTGAAGGTGGCACTGCCCGCCGCGGTGGCGGTCACCAGCCCGGAAGCGTTGATGTTGATGCTGGCGCTGCCACCTGTTTTGGCCCAGCTCACCGCTTTGAAGTGCGCATTGTCCGGCTTGACCGTCGCCGCAAGCTGGGTGGTGACGGTGGTTTTGTCGCTGGTGCGCACCAGCGAATTGGTACCGCTGACCGTTACCGAGGCCACGGGAATCTTGTCCTTGACCGTTATGGTGCTGCTCCCGCTTTTACCGCCCACCGTCGCGGTGACGGTCGTGCTCCCCGGCGCAACCGCGCTCACCAGTCCGGTCTGGTTGACCGTCGCGGCGGACGGGTTGCTGCTGCTCCAGACCGGGGCGGCGTTGGGCGTAACGGTTGCGGCAAGCTGCACCGTTCTCGGCTCCCCCAGGGTGTAAATCGTATAGCTATTCGGACTGACGCTCACGCTGCCGATGGTCACCACCGTGACGGTGCAGCTGGCCTTGTACTGCGCCGTATCCGGCGCCCCCTTGATATGGGCGGTGATGGTCGTGCTGCCCGCCGTTTTGCCGCTGGCGGCGATGGTGGCGCTGTGCCCGTCCGCAGAGACTGTCATCGCGGCGGCGCCGGGATCGCTGTTCGTCCATTCCAGCTCGTCGCTGGATACCCCGCCCGTCAGGGCGGCCGAGAGGGTAAACTGCGTCTCGGCCGCTGTGCCGCCGGTGAAGAGGGTATAGGCGGTGTGGCTCAGCGACACCCCCGTCACCGCCGAGACGTTGACCGTGCAGGCGGCCTTTACCTTGCCGCCGTAGACGCTGGCGGTGACGGTCGCCGTCCCGCCGGTGTGGGCGGTGATGAGGCCGGTGCTGTCCACCGACGCGACGGCCTCGTTGCTGCTCGTCCAGAGGACCTGTTCGGCGTAGCCGTTCGCCTTCATGTAGGGATGGCCGGTCGGGCCGGTACTGCTTGTGCTGCCATTCTTGCTGACGGTCAGTTGCACGCTCTGCCGCCCCTGGGCGTTGTTCGTTTGCAGGTAGAGGGTTTTCCCGGTCGCGTCGGTATCCCCGCTCCTGATCGTCAGGCTCTTGATCGCGTTGTAGGTCATCACCGTTTCCTTCACCCCGGCCTCGTGGAAGCCCGGGGCGCTGCTTTGAGAGGTCACGGTGATGGTGAAGTCGGTGTCCTCCTGGGGCGGGGCGGAGAAAGGAATCCTGTAGTCCCAGCCCGCCCCCTGCCGCACGCCGTAGAGGGCCTCGCCGCCGCCCGCCGGGGCGGCGGCGACGGTGAAGCCGGTGATCAGGTCCGGATTGTTGTTGCCCAGCTTGACGGTGATCGCTTCCGTCTCCG
>SLUK01000016.1 GCA_004340125.1 Harryflintia acetispora
AGACTCCCAATACTTTGGGAGGCAACCCAATGGCCGGTGTTAATGGCGATGAGGAACCACCTGTTCCCATACCGAACACAGAAGTTAAGCTCATCTGCGCCGACAATACTTGGCGGGCGACTGCCTGGGAAGATAGGTCGATGCCGGCACCAGTGTCCGATTGCGGACATAAAAAAGAGAACGCTGATTGGCGTTCTCTTTTTTATTTTGCAGAACACAAACGCCTCCACTTCTTCCCGCTATCTGAACAAAAATAGACAGCCCGAAAGCCCAAAAGAGTGTGAAGAATGCGGCTATGCAGGGGGAGGCGGATGTGCTATAATAGCCGCTATGTAAAGAGCTAAAAGCAATCTCAAAAAGTTATCGAGGGAGGGACCCCCTATGTCAAAGTCCATGCGCATCGACGCCAAGACCTCCCTGTTTGGGATGACCTGGCCGATTTTTATTGAACTGGTGCTGCAGATGCTGGTCGGCAACGTGGACCAGATCATGCTCAGCCATTACTCCGACACGGCGGTGGCTGCGGTGGGGAATGCCAACCAGATCATCAACGTGCTGATCCTGATGTTCAGCGTGGTCAGCATGGCGACCACCATCCTGGTCTCCCAATACCTGGGCGCGGGCAACCGCGAGAAGGTCTCGCAGATCTATACCCTGGCGGTTTTGGTCAACCTGGCAATCAGCCTAGCGGTGGCGGCGGCCATCTTCCTGATCAATTCCCGGATGTTCGTCTGGATGGCCACCCCGCAGGAGCTGATTGGGGACGCCACCACCTATATCCTGATCAACGGCGGCCTGATCTTTTTGCAGGGGCTGTTCATGACCTATTCGGCGATCTTCCGCTCCAACGCGCTGATGAAGGAGTCGATGTTCATCGCCGTGGTGATCAACCTGACCAACATTCTCGGCAACTTCCTGCTGATCAACGGCGCGGGGGTTATCCCGGCGCTGGGCGTGGCGGGGGCCGCTGTCTCCAGCTGCCTGAGCCGGGGGATCGGGGTGGTGATCATGATCTACCTCTTCCGCCGGGAGGTCGGCGGGGAAATATCTCTGCGTGTGCTGCGTCCTTTCCCGGGAAATCTTTTGAAGAGGCTGCTGCTGATCGGCCTGCCCTCGGGCGGGGAATCCCTCTCCTACAACATGACCCAGATGTGCTGCCTCGCGTTCCTCAACATGCTGGGGACCGCGGTGGTCACCACCAAGGTTTATGCGGTGATGTTCTCGATGCTCGCCTACCTCTATGTCACGGCCATTGCCCAGTCCTCCCAGATCGTGGTGGGGCACCTCGTCGGCGCGGGTGAGATGGACGATGCCGACCGGCGCACCATGCGCACCCTGCGCTCGTCGGTGCCGGTTTCCTTCGGGATCGCCCTGCTGCTCTTTTTATGCAGCGACTTCCTCTTCGGACTGTTTACCCAGAACTCCGAAATCCTGCGCATGGGCAAGCTGGTGTTGGGGGTCGAGGTGGCTCTCGAGGTCGGGCGTGCGCTCAATATTGTACTGGTGCGCGCTCTGCAGGCGGCCGGGGATGTGCGCTTCCCGGTGGTGGTGGGAATCATCTCGCAGTGGCTGGTCTCGGTCGGGATCGGTTACCTGCTGGGGATCGTCCTGCACTGGGGGATCGCCGGGATATGGGCGGCGATGGCGGCGGACGAATGCCTGCGCGGAACGGTGATGCTCATCCGCTGGCGCAGCGGAGTCTGGCGCACCAAGGTGCAGATCGAACGGGAATGACGACAGGAGGCCGAGGCACCCCCGGCCTCCTTACTGTTCCCGCAGCAGCCGGTTGCCGAAGGCGTTTAGCGCCTCGCAGGGCCGGTACTTGGTCCGGTGGCAGACCCCGTCCAGATATAAAAAGGGATTGTAGGCCCCGGCGGTGTGGGTGCTCCCATCCCGGAGCGTGAAGGTGACCTCCACCAGCTGTCCGGCGTAGTCCCGGCCCGAATCATCCTTGCGGTAGACCACCAGCCCGCGCAGGATTTCGGCAAGCTCATCGAGCTGCGCGGGGTCGGTGAGTGGCAGCGTCTCCCCCGGCGGGCTGACGAAGAAGGAAGCCGACAGGATGTCCCCTTCCTTCAAATGGGCAAACGGCCTGCGCCCAAAGGGGCGCAGCACAAATAGGAACACTGCGGTGAGCGCCAGTAACAGCATGAGCGCCGTCATGCGTTTTTTCGTCATCTTACCATCTCCTCTATTCTATAGTGCGGAAAGAGGGCGAGAATGCTGCCTTGCGCAATCGGTAAAGAGGATGTAAAATGAAAGCAACAAGCGAAAAGGAGAGACGGGGCCATGCAACGCGAAATCACCTTGGATTCCAACACCTCACTGTTCCACCTCACCTGGCCGATCTTCATCGAAATCCTGCTGCAGATCCTGGTCGGGAACATCGACCAGATCATGCTCAGCCACTATTCCGACACGGCGGTGGCCGCAGTGGGCAACGCCAACCAGATCATCAACATGCTGATTCTGGTCTTCAGCGTGATCAGTACCGCCACCACCATCCTGGTCTCCCAGTACCTGGGCGCGGGCAACCGGGAGAAGGTGGCGCAGCTCTACACCTTGGCCTTCCTGGTCAACCTGGCGCTCAGCCTGGCGGTGGCGGGCGGGATCCTGCTCTTTAACCGCCCGATTTTTCGCCTGATGTCCACTCCGCAGGAGCTGATGGGCGATGCGGTGACCTATCTTGGCATCAACGGCGGGCTGATCTCGCTGCAGGCGGTCTTCCTCACCTTTACGGCGATCTTCCGGTCCAACGAGCTGATGAAGGAGTCGATGGCCGTCTCGGTGGTCATCAACCTTTGCAACATCCTGGGCAATCTGCTGCTGATCCACGGCGCTGGGCCGTTTCCCGCGCTGGGGGTAGCGGGGGCCGCCATTGCGAGCTGCCTGAGCCGTCTGATCGGCATCGGGATCATGGCGGTGCTCTTTTCCCGGGAGATCGGGGTGCGCCTCTCGCTGCGGCTGCTGCGCCCCTTCCCGGGCGATCTGCTGCGAAAGCTGTTGATGATCGGCCTGCCCTCGGGAGGCGAGCACCTGTCCTATAACCTCGCGCAGACCTGCTGCTTGACCTTCCTCAATATCATGGGCACGGCGGTGGTCACCACCAAGGTCTACGCCATGATGTTTACCCGGGTGGCCGCGATGTTTACCTCCTCGCTCGCCCAGGCCTCGCAGATCGTGGTGGGCCACATGGCGGGTGCGGGGAAGATGGAGGAATGCGATAGGCGCACCATGCGCACTCTGCGCGTCGCGGTGCCGATCACCCTGCCCATCGTGATTTTGATGTTTCTGTGCAGCGACTTCCTCTTCGGGCTGTTTACGGATAATCCGGAAATCCTGCGCATGGGCAGGATCGTGCTCGGGTTCCAGATCGTCAACGAGATGGGCCACACCATCAACAGCATCTTTGTCAAGGCGCTGCAGGCGGCGGGGGACGTGCAATTCCCGGTCGCGGCCGGGGTCGTCTCCCAGTGGGTGATTTCGGTCGGGGGCGGATGGCTCTTCGGCCTCTGCCTCGGGATGGGGATCGCCGGGATTTGGCTGGCGATGACCATCGACGAATGTCTGCGCGCGCTGGTGATGTTCCTGCGCTGGCGCAGCGGGATCTGGCGCACCAAGGTACAGGTCAGCGAGGAGGAGCGGCTGTGAGGCGCAGGCTCGCTTTGCGAGCGGTGCGCCTCACGGGCTGGAAACGAATCGTTTCCCCCCGTGTGCCCCCTTTCGGGATAGTTAGCATTATAAAATCCCCCTAAAGATCAGGAAGGGGAGCAAAAAGCTCCCTGTGGGAGGTTTTTGCGTGGGGAAACCCTATCAAGGGGTTTCCCCATGGCGGCAAAAGAAAGGGCCCCGGCAACAGCCGGGGCTCTTTTATATTTATTTAGATGTGGAAATACTCGACCGCGCCGGCGAAGATCGGCTGATCCTTGAAGCCGGTGACGTTCTGGAACAGGTCGTTTGCCCCGCGCTCGGTGTGGCCCATCTTGCCGTAAATGCGCCCGTCGGGGGAGGTGATCCCCTCGATGGCGGCATAGGAGCCGTTGGGGTTGAAGCGGATGTCCATGGTGGGATTCCCGTCGAGATCGACGTACTGGGTGGCGATCTGCCCGTTTTCCGCCAGACGCTCGAGCATGCCGCCGCTGGCGATAAAGCGGCCCTCCCCGTGGGAGACGGCGATGGTGTGGACGTCGTCCGGCTGGCACTTCATCAGCCAGGGCGAGCGGTTGGTCACCACCCGGGTGCGCACCAGCATGGACTGGTGGCGGCAGATGGTGTTATAGGTCAGCGTCGGGCAGCTGTCGTCCACATCCTGGATATGCCCGAAGGGCAGCAGCCCCAGCTTGATCAGCGCCTGGAAGCCGTTGCAGATACCCAGCATCAGCCCGTCGCGCTGATCCAGAAGCCCGTGCACCGCCTCGGTGATGGCCGGGTTGCGGAAGAACGAGACGATGAACTTGGCGCTGCCGTCCGGCTCGTCGCCGCCCGAGAAGCCGCCGGGCAGGGCGATGATCTGGCTGCCCTCGATGGCGCGCACCATCTGCTGCACCGATTCCTCGATGTCGCGCGGCGAGAGGTTGCGCAGCACCACGATCTGCGCCTCGGCTCCGGCGCGCGCGAAGGCGCGCGCGGTGTCATACTCGCAGTTGGTGCCCGGGAAGACCGGGACCACCACCTTGGGCCGGGCAATGCCGACCTTGGGGCTGACGCTGCGCTGGCAGTCGTAGGCGTAGCGCTCGACCTCGCCCTTTCCATTGGGGGTGAGATAGGGGAAGACCGGGGCGAGCTTCCCTTCATAGGCGGCCTGGACCGTCAGCAGGTCGGCCTTCTCGCCGCCCAGGGTGAAGCGGTATTCCCGCTCGGTGACGCCCAGGAGCTCGGCGTGCTTGACGCTCCCCTCGCACTCGAAGAGGAAGCCGCCGAAGAGGGGGGAGAGCAGCCGTTCCATCGTCAGCCCCTCGGCCGCCCTGAAGCCGATCCGGTTGCCCAGCGCCATCTTGCAAAGCCCCTCGAGCATCCCGCCGCCGGTGATGGCCCAGACCGAACGGGCCCGCCCGGCCTGGATCAATGACTGCATTTTATCGAAGACCGCGCGGACAGACTCAAAGTCGGGCAGCCCGTTTTCATCATAGCGCGGGGCGAGCAGGTAGACGTTGTTCCCGGCCCCCTTGAATTCGGGGGAGGGGATGCGCCGGGTGTTGCCCACCGACACGGCGAAGGAGACCAATGTGGGCGGCACGTCGATCTCCTCGAACGAGCCGGACATCGAGTCCTTGCCGCCGATCGAGGCGATCCCGAGGCGTATCTGCGCCTCGAGCGCGCCGAGCAGGGCGGCCATCGGCTTGCCCCAGCGCTTGGGGTCGCCCTTGGTCCGCTCGAAATATTCCTGGAAGGTCAGCCAGCAGTGGCGGTAGTCGCCGCCGGCGGCAACCACCTTGGCCACCGACTCGATCACCGCGAGCATGGCGCTGTGGTAGGGGCTGCGCACCGCCACGTCGGGGTCGTAGCCGAAGGCCATCAGCGAGCAGGTGGTGGTCTCGCCCCGCAGCAGCGGGATTTTAGCCGCCATCGCCTGCGCGGGGGTCAGCTGGTAGCGCCCGCCGAAGGGCATAAGCACGCTGCCCGCGCCGATGGTGGAGTCAAAGCGCTCGCAAAGCCCCTTCTGGGAGCAGCGGCGCAGATCGCTCATGAAGGAGGAGAGCTTCTCCTCGAGGTTTGCGCCCGCGGGAAGCGCGGGCTCCGGCCTCCCGGCGGGGGAGGCCACCTCAATATCGGTGTGCTTCTTGGCGCCGTTGGAATTGAGGAATTCGCGGGAGAGGTCGACGATCCGCTTGCCGTTCCACTCCATGGTCAGGCGGGGGGCCTCGGTGACCACCGCCACCTGCACGGCCGCGAGGTTTTCTTCGCTTGCCAGGCGGGTGAAGGCCGCCGCGTCCTCGGCGGACACCACCACGGCCATGCGCTCCTGGGACTCGCTGATGGCAAGCTCGGTGCCGTCCAGCCCGTCATACTTCTGGGGGACGGCGTTCAGGTTGATCTGCAGCCCGTCGGCCAGCTCCCCGATGGCCACCGACACGCCGCCCGCGCCAAAGTCGTTGCAGCACTTGATGAGCCGGGTGGCCTCGGGGTTGCGGAAGAGGCGCTGGAGCTTGCGCTCCTCGGGCGGATTGCCCTTCTGCACCTCGGCGGTGCAGGTGGTCAGCGAGGAGAGGGTATGCACCTTGGAGGAGCCGGTGGCGCCCCCGCAGCCGTCCCGGCCGGTCTTGCCGCCGAGCAGCAGCACCACGTCCCCCGCCTGCGGGCGGGAGCGGCGCACATTTTCACACGGGGCCGCACCGACCACCGCGCCGATCTCCATGCGCTTCGCCACATAGCCGGGATGGTAGATTTCATGCACCAGCCCGGTGGCAAGCCCAATCTGGTTGCCGTAGGAGGAGTAGCCGGCCGCCGCGGTGGTGACGATCTTGCGCTGGGGCAGCTTGCCCGGCAGGGTCTCCTCGATCGGGACCAGCGGGTCGCCAGCACCCGTGACGCGCATCGCCTGGTAGACGTAGCTGCGCCCGGACAACGGGTCGCGGATCGCCCCGCCCAGGCAGGTGGCGGCGCCGCCAAACGGCTCGATCTCGGTGGGATGGTTGTGGGTCTCGTTTTTGAACATCAAAAGCCAATCCTGCTGCTCCCCGTCCACATCCACCTTGATCTTGACCGAGCAGGCGTTGATCTCCTCGCTCTCGTCCAGATCGTTTAAGACGCCCTGCGCGCGCAGGGCCTTGGCGCCGATGGTCGCAAGATCCATCAGGGTCATCGGTTTCTCCTGCCGGCCCAGGCTCTCGCGCAGGCGCAGATAGTGCTCGAAGCTCTCCTTGATGTAGGGGGACTCAATGGACACCTTCCCGATCTCGGTCGAAAAGGTGGTGTGCCGGCAGTGGTCCGACCAGTAGGTGTCAATCATCCGGATCTCGGTGATGGTCGGGTCGCGGCGCTCGGTTTCTCTAAAGTACTGCTGGCAGAAGCATACGTCGTCCAGGTCCATCGCCAGGGCGTATTCGTCGAGGAAGGCATGGAGCCCCGCTTCGTCCAGCGCGGTGAACCCTTCGAGCGTCTTGACGGTGGTGGGGATCTCGTACGCCACCTTTAGGGTATCGGGCCGCGCGAGGCTCGCCTCGCGCGACTCGACGGGGTTGATCAGGTACTGCTTGATCCGTTCGAAGTCCTGGTCCGATACGCTGCGGTCGATCGCGTAGACCCGCGCGGTGCGCACCAGAGGCCGCTCCTGGGCGGTGGCGAGGCTTATGCACTGCGCGCAGGAGTCGGCGCGCTGGTCGAACTGGCCGGGCAGGTACTCCACGGCGAAGACGCGCAGCTCCTCATAGGGGCAGGCGGGATAGGTGTCGTCCACCTGCGGCTCGGAAAGGATGGTCCGGCAGGCGTAGGAGAAGGTCTCCTCGCTGAGATTTTCCAAATCGTACCGGTTGAGCAGATGCAATTCGTGCAGCTCGATCCCCAGCGCGGAACGCAGGTCCTCCCGCAGCTCCTCGCTCGCGACGGCATAGGCCGGTTTCTTCTCCACAAAAATACGGTAAACGCTCATTGGGGTCCCCTTTCTCATTGGCGGCAGCGGTTCTTGTTTATCCAGTCGCGGCGGCTCGCCGCGCTATTTTACGAGTTCGCCCTCGCATTCGTCCTCCCCGGCCGCGGTGAGGACGGCCGGGATGATCTGCCCGCGCAGGTCGCGGGAGGAATGTACCCGCACGGGGGTATAGTTTTTGGTATAGCCGGTGTAGACGTCCCCCTCGGGATTCTGCTCGAAGAGCACGTCGCAGCGCAGCCCCACCTGGGAGCACAGGAAGCACCGGCGGCTTTCCGCGGCGGCTGCCAGCATGCGGCGGCTGCGCCCGGCCTTGACGCCGGCGGGCACCTGCCCGTCCATCCTGTCGGCGGCGGTGCCGGGGCGGCGGGAATAGGAAAAGACGTGGGCCTTGGCAAAGCCGGTCTCCTGCACGAAGGAGAGGGACTGTGTAAATTCCTCGTCGCTCTCCCCGGGGAAGCCGACCATCACGTCGGTGGTGATGGCGGGATGATCGAAGCGCGCGCGAATGCGGCTGACGATCGCGCGGTACTCGGCGGTATCATAGTGCCGGCGCATCCGGCGCAGGGTCTCGTCGCACCCGCTTTGCAGCGAGAGGTGGAACTGCGGGCAGAACTTTGGCAGCGCCGCCAGCGCACAGATGGTTTCCTCGTCCAGCAGCTCGGGCTCCAGGCTCCCCAGGCGCACCCGTTCGAGCCCGGGGATGGAGCAGGCGAGGGACACCGCGTCCAGCAGCCGGCGTCCGGTGTCCACCCCGTAGTTTGAGAGGTTGATCCCCACCAGTACCGCCTCGCGGTAGCCGCCCGCGGCGAGGGCAAGAAGCTCCCGCTCCAGCTCGTCCAGGGGCTTGGAGCGGAAGGGCCCGCGCGCGAAGGGGATGATGCAGTAAGCGCAGTACCGCTCGCAGCCGTCCTGGATCTTGATAAAGGCGCGGGTGCGCTCGTTGAAGTGGGTCACCTGCATGCTCTCGAAGGGCTCGCCCCGGTGGTGGGGAACGATTTCCTGGATGCGCTCCCTGGTGCTGAGCGCCCGCTGCACCGCCGGCAGCAGAGCGCCGCGGTTGGAGGCGCCGGTGATCACGTCCGCCTCTGGCACCAGCGCGGCGACGTCGGGAAAGGCCTGCGCATAGCAGCCGCAGAGCACCAGCAGCGAGGCGGGGTGCTCCCGGCGCAGGCGGCGCATGAGCTTGCGCACCTTGTTGTCCCCCTCGCCGGTGACGGTGCAGGAGTTGACGACGTAGACGTCGCAGTTTTCCTCCATGGGACGCACCGAGAAGCCCGCCGCCGCGAACTGGCCGATCAGGCTCTGGGTTTCATATTGGTTGACCTTGCAGCCAAAGGTGTAGAAAGCAGCCTTCATAGTGCTCCTTTAAGCTCGTTTGCGGATTCCTGCAAAAGGGAAAACCGGCCAAAAATCCGATACAAAGCTGGTTGTATTTTGGCCGGTCGAAATGGAATATTCTGCAAGTTGTATACAAATTAGACAATTGGGTAATCCTGTTTATAACCATTATAATAAATTTACAAATACAAAACAATTAGCAGTTGACTTAAAACTAGCGGACTGATATATTGTAAATATAGGCAATATCCTTAAAATAACGCATCAAAATGAATGGAGGCAACATCATCATGAAAAGTGTAACGATTCTTTTGAATACCATCAACGACGTCAAGGTTTTTGTCAACATGGTTTCCAAGTACGATTTCGACGTGGACCTGATTTCCGGGCGCTACGCGGTCGATGCCAAGTCCATCATGGGCATCTTCAGCCTGGACCTCTCCAAGCCGATCAAGGTGGAAATCCATTCGGACAACTGCGAGAAGTTCCTCGAGGAGATCAAACCCTACATCCAGTAAGAAATATTGTCTGCAAACGATATGCCGCAATGAAACATTGCGGCATATTTTGCTATTCATGCATGTCGGACATTCCGGGCGCAAACTGAGCGCGGACAACGTATAGCCCGGCCACAAAGGCGCATACAATAATACCAGGCTTTTGCTAAATTTAGGTGAGGTGTGGTGAAGATTGTATGCGTACCAGGATGATCGCCGGCCTGCTGGCGCTGTGCGCGGCCCTGTTTTCTCTGAGTATACCGGTCTTTGCGGGGAATGAGGAGGCCGCCTCCCCGCAGGCGGGGAGCCTGGGGCTGACCGCGAAATCGGCAATTTTGGTGGAGCAGTCCACCATGCAGGTGCTCTATGAGCAAAACCCGGACGAAAAGCTGGCCCCCGCGTCCATCACCAAGGTGATGACCCTGCTGCTGGTGATGGAGGCGATCGATAATGGGCAGCTCTCCTACGAGGACACGGTTTCCTGCTCGGACTACGCCAGCTCGATGGGCGGCTCGCAGATCTGGCTGGAGCCGGGCGAGCAGATGACGGTGCATGAGCTCTTAAAGGCCACCGCGGTGGCCAGCGCCAACGACGCCGCGGTCGCCCTGGCCGAGAAGATCGCCGGGACCGAGGCGGCGTTCGTAGACAAGATGAACAAGAAGGCGCACGAGCTGGGGATGGTGAACACCAGCTTCCGCAACTGCACGGGGCTCGACGAGGACGGCCACTATACCACGGCGCGGGACGTCGCCGTCATGGCCGGGGAGCTGCTGCGCCACCCAAAGATCACCGAGTACACCTCCATCTGGATGGATGAGCTGCGCTCGGGGGAGACCCAGCTGGTCAACACCAACAAGCTGGTCTACCACTATCCCGGCACCACAGGGCTCAAGACCGGCTCGACCGACAACGCCGGCAAGTGCCTGTGCGCGAGCGCCAACCGGGACGGGATGGGGCTCATTTCGGTGGTGCTTTCGGCTCCCAACGCGGACGCCCAGTTCGGGGACAGCCGCAAGCTGCTCGACTACGGCTTCGGCAACTTCATGAGCGCGCCCATCCAATCCCCCGACAGCGAGCTCGGCACGCTGCGGGTGCTGCGCGGCGTGCGCGAGCAGGCGGAGCTTTACACCGAGCCGCCCGAGACGGTGGTCATCCCCCGCGCGCAGGAGGGCAAGCTCGCCTATGAGATCACGCTGCCCGAAAGCGTCACCGCCCCGGTGGAACAGAACCAGACCGTGGGCAGGGTGGTGGTGCACATCGACTCGAAGGAAATCTGCTCCTTCCCGATCAAAACCCGGGAAGAAGTGAAGAAAATGACCTTCCTGCGGGCGCTCGGGAAGCTCGGCGGCAGCCTCGTTGCGATGGGCGCTCCCTGCGTGGAATAAATCCGCTTTCCGGTTGACATTCCCATAGCGGTAGGATAAAATGTAACATGAAGAAGTTTCCCCGTTTTGAAAGCGGAGGAGCCCTTCCTGGCGGCGGCCGCCCGGCATGGCGGCAGGGCCCTTGAGATTCATCAGGAGAGGAAGTACGAAACGAATGGCAGTTTCATTGGTCACAAAATATGTAAAAGACTTCGTCGCACCGCACGAGCTTGAGGGGATCGCCCCGCAGGTCAAAGCGGCGCATGATACCCTGCATACGAAATCCGGGCTGGGCAATGATTTTCTCGGCTGGGTGGACCTTCCCAACAGCTACGACAAGGAGGAGTTCTCCCGTATCAAGACGGCTGCCAAGTGGATCCAGCAGAACGCCGATGTGCTGATCGTCATCGGGATCGGCGGCTCCTACCTCGGCGCGCGCGCCGCGATCGAGCTGCTTCGCTCCCCGTTTTATAACAACCTCAAGAAGGATACCCCCGACATCTACTTCTGCGGCAACAACATCAGCCCGACCTATCTCAATGAGATTTTGAGCATCTGCCAGGGGAAGGACGTCGCGGTCAACATCATCTCCAAGTCCGGCACCACCACCGAGCCGGCGCTGGCGTTCCGGGTGTTCCGCGAGCTGCTCGAGGAGCGCTACGGCAAGGAGGGCGCGAAGGAGCGCATCTTCGCCACCACCGACAAGGCGCGCGGCACGCTCAAGGAGCTTTCCGACCGCGAGGGCTATCAGACCTTTGTGATCCCCGACGACGTGGGCGGGCGCTTCTCGGTGCTCACCGCGGTGGGGCTGCTGCCCATCGCCGTCTCGGGCGCGGACATTGATAAGATCATGGCGGGCGCGTCCGACGCGACCAGGGCCTACAACGACTGCGACCTGAGCAGAAACGACTGCTATCTCTACGCCGCGCTGCGCAACATTCTTTTTCGCAAGGGCAAAAAGATGGAGATCCTCGTGACCTACGACCCCTCCTTCACCCTGATGGGCGAGTGGTTCAAGCAGCTCTTCGGCGAGAGCGAGGGCAAGGACAATAAGGGGCTCTACCCCTCCTCGGTCACCTTCTCCACCGACCTGCACTCCCTGGGGCAGTTCATCCAGGAGGGCTCGCGGATCATGTTCGAGACGGTGGTCAACATCAAGCGCCCGAAGCAGGATTTCTTCATCAAGAACGACGAGCAGAACTTCGACGGGCTCAACTTCCTCTCGAACCAGAACATGTCGGTGGTCAACGAGAAGGCCATGAAGGGCACCGTGCTCGCCCACACCGAGGGCGGCGTGCCCAACCTCATGCTCGACGTCGACGAGATCGACGAGTACACCTTCGGATGGCTAGTCTACTTCTTTGAGAAGGCCTGCGCCATCTCGGCCTACCTGCTGGGCGTCAACCCCTTCAACCAGCCGGGGGTGGAGAGCTATAAGAAAAATATGTTCGCCCTGCTGGGCAAGCCGGGCTACGAGGACATGAAAGCCGCGCTGGAGGAGAAGCTCCGGTAAAGACGGGAACTCTACTCGCAAGTATTAAAAATAAATTCTAGGAGGACTACACCATGATTAAATTGATCATCGGGAACAAAGGCAGCGGGAAGACCAAACGTCTGGTCGAGCTGACCAATGATGCAGTCAAAAATTCGAGCGGGAACGTCGTTTGTGTGGAAAAGGGCATGAAGCTGACCTATGACATCGACCACCATGCCCGCCTGATTGAATCCGATGCCTTCAAGATCGAGGGGTTCGACGCCTTCTACGGCTTCCTCACCGGAATCCTGGCCGGCAATTATGATATTACCGATCTGTTTATCGACGGTACCTTTAAAATCGGCGGGCGGGATTACGCAGCCTTCGGCGAGATGGTCAAAAAGCTTGACAACATCACCAAGGATGGCGGTGCGAACATCACCTTTACCGTCTCCTGCGACATCAGCGAGCTGCCCGAGGATATCAAGGGCTACGCGATCTGACAGCGAACATGGGTTGATTATGGCGGGCGGACCGGGGGTCTGTCCGCCATTTTTATCGGCTGCCTGGACATAAAAACAAAAGCGAACGGGCCCGCCTGCGCCGGACCTGTCTCGCGGGGACGCCTCCCCCACAAAAAAGGATGTGCAATTTTAGTGATTAAAAAACTTCTCAAATTTTTAACCAGCCGCATGGTGATCGTGGCGGTGCTGATCCTGCTGCAGATGGCCTTCGTCGTCAACCTGGTCGTCTACCTGTCCTCGGCCTCGGTCTACGTCTACTCCCTGCTCGAGCTGGTGAGCGCCGCCTCGGTGATCTGGCTGGTGTCCAAGAACGAAAACCCCTCTTACAAGCTGGCTTGGGTCATTTTGATCATGGCCTTTCCCATCGTGGGGATCGTCTTCTACCTGATGTTCGGCGACAAGCGCATGAGCAAGGGGCTCAGCCGGAAGATCGAGGGGTACTACAAGGATATCCTCCCCTTTGTGGAGGAGCAGTCCCACAAGGGGGTGGGCCGCTCCCTGGGAGAGGAGGATGCGTTTCTGGGCCGGCAGGCGGCCTACATCACCCGGATTTCCGGCGCGCCGGTCTTCCAGAACACCTCGGTGCAGTACTGCGAGCTGGGAGAGGTCAAGTTCCGCTACCTGCTCGAGGAGCTGCAGAAGGCCAGGCATTTCATCTTCCTGGAGTATTTCATCATCGAACCGGGGAAGATGTTCGGCGACGTGCTGAAAATCTTGCAGCAGAAGGTGCGCGAGGGGGTTGAGGTGCGTCTGATGTACGACGACCTGGGCTCGATCCAGACGGTGCCGCCGGGGTATGACAAGGTGCTTGCCTCCTCCGGGATCCGGGTCTGCGTCTTCAACCCCTTCCGCCCGCATGTCAACTCGGTGCTCAACTACCGCGACCACCGCAAGATCTGCGTGATCGACGGGAATGTCGGCTTCACCGGCGGGATCAACCTGGCGGACGAGTACATCAACGCCTATCAAAAGCACGGGCACTGGAAGGACACCGCGGTCATGCTCAAGGGCGAGGCGGTCTGGAACCTGACGCTGCTCTTCATGCAGCTGTGGTGCTTCTCCACCGGGGACGAGTTCGACGTGGAGCGCTACCGCCCCACCGTCGAGGCAGAGAGCGACGGGTATGTGCAGCCCTTTGGCGACTCGCCGCTCGACTCGCTCAACGTGGCCGAAAACGCCTATATGCAGATCATCAACGGCGCGACAAACTATGTCTATATCACCACCCCCTACCTGATCCTGGACAATGAAATGCTCGGCGCCCTGACCCTTGCCGCGCAGAGCGGGGTGGATGTGCGGATCATGACCCCGCATGTGCCGGACAAGTGGTTCGTCCATCCGGTCACCCGTTCGTTCTACCTGCCGCTGATCAAGGCGGGGGTGAAGATTTACGAGTATTCCCCCGGCTTTGTGCACGCCAAGATGTTCGTGGCGGACGACAAGGTCGCCATCGTGGGAACCACCAACATGGACTACCGCAGCTTCTACCTGCATTTCGAGTGCGGGGTCGCCTTCTACTTCTCCAAGGTGGTCGGGGCGGTCAAGCAGGACATCCTCGATACCCTGCAGCGCTGCGAGCTGATCACCGAAAAGAAGGCGGGCGCGCGCTGGTATGTCCGCTTGGGGCGGGCGCTGCTGCGCATCTTCGCGCCGCTGATGTGACAAAAGGACGGGGCGGCCGGGAAGGCCCTTTGATTTCAGCTTGACAGAGGGAAGGATCCATGTTGGTTGCAGCAAATTTAATTCTCAGCTTTTGTATTTACAGCTTTCTGGGCTGGCTGTGTGAGACGGTTTATTGCTCGCTCCCGAAGGGGGAGCTGGTCAACCGCGGCTTCCTCTCGGGGCCGTTCTGCCCGGTTTACGGCTTTGGCGCTCTCTTGGTCGTCTACCTGCTGCGCCCCTTCGCGCGGCTGCCCGTCCTGCTCTTTCTGGCAGCGGTGGTCCTCACAAGCGCGCTGGAGTACGCCACCGGCTACCTGCTCGAGCGGCTCTTCCATACCAAGTGGTGGGACTACTCCAAGCGGGCCCTGAACCTCCACGGGCGGGTTTGCCTGCGCAACTCGCTGCTCTTCGGGCTGATGGCCTCCTTTGTGGTCCTGCTGCTCGATCCGGCGGTGCAGCGGCTGCTTTTGCGCCTGCCGGAAATATTCTCGCTTCTGCTGGCCGCGGCGATGGTCTGCTACTTCGTGGCTGATACCGTGGGCACGGTGCGGGGGATACTCTCACTGCAGGAGCACCTCGAGAAGCTCGAGGCGCTGCGGGAGGAAATCAGAGAGAAGACAAGGCGCTACCACGAGGAGTTCGAGCAGAACATTCTGGAGCGCCGGGAGGAGTTGGCCGAAAGCCGGCAGGAGCGCCGGGAACAGATGCAAGCGAGGATCGACGCGCTCACCCGGCAGCTCTCGGGGATGCGCTTGAGCAGCCGCCATATCCACCGCAGGCTGCTGCGCGCCTTCCCGGGGATGCGCTCGCAGCGCCACCAGGGCGGGCTTGAGCAGATGCGCGAGGCGCTCGAGGAGCTGCGGTGCCAGAGAAGGGAAAACCAGAAATAGGTCACAGGAAGGGAGCGGAGGTTTAAAATGGGCGAACTGGCAAAGCTGCCGAACATCAGCAAGGTGAATGAGGAAAAGCTGCTCGCCGCCGGGATCGACACGCCCGAACGCCTGCGGCAGCTCGGCAGCAGGCGGGCCATCGAGCTGGTGCGCGCCTGCAGCGACCCCGGCGCATGTGTCAATATGCTCTATGCGCTGGAGGGCGCGATCCGCGGGGTGCGCTGGCATGACCTGCCAAAAGAAGTCAAGGATGAGCTGAAGGCGTTTCACCGCACTCTGCGGTGAAGCGGGGCATAAAGCGCCGCTGCCGGCGCATACTTTCTGTGGAATATTTTGAAAACTTGCTTTACAAACGGATAGCGGTATGCTAAACTATCATTTGTATGACCGTTTTCTCAGAACAGGGGGTAAGTCTGCATTCAGACGGCACACCTCTGGCCCTGTTCTTGGATTACCGGCAAATATTTAAAAATGAGGTGCAATCCATCATGATGAGAAAAGAAGAGAAGCTGGAAGTCATCCAGCAGAACGCCACCCACGAGGGCGACACCGGTTCCCCCGAGGTGCAGATCGCGATCCTGACCAAACGGATCAACGACCTGCAGGAGCATTTCAAGGAGCACAAGAAGGACCACCATTCCCGCCGCGGGCTGCTGCGGATGGTCGGCCGCCGGCGCAACCTGCTCAACTACCTGATGAAAAAGGACATTAACCGGTACCGTGCTCTGATCGCGAAGCTCGGCCTGCGTAAATAGTCTTTCGTGCCAGAAGGCAGGAGCGGCCTTAAGCCGCCCTGCCTTTCTACGCATCTTACGCGGCCAAGAAACTTGTACCCGCCAGGCGGAAAGGGCGTCCATTTAGCAGTGAATCGGACCCCCGAAGCCCTCGGAGGCCGGATTTATTGCTAAATCCCCCTGCCGCCTGCAAAACAGCGCGCGAGTGATCGCGTCGATAAACGAACAGGAGGCAAAAGAATGTTTGAAAATCACAAGGTCTATAAGACCACCTTTGCCGGTCATGAAATGACCTTTGAAACCGGCATGATGTGCGGGCTGTCGAACGGCAGCTGCCTGGTGCGCTACGGCGAGACCACCGTACTGGTCAACGTCACCGCGTCCAAGAAGCCGCGCGACGGGATCGATTTCTTCCCGCTCTCGGTGGACTTCGAGGAGAAGCTTTACGCCGTGGGCAAGATCCCCGGCAGCTTCATGCGCCGTGAGGGCCGCCCGACCGAGAAGGCGATCCTCGCCTCCCGGATGGTGGACCGCCCGATCCGCCCGCTCTTCCCCAAGGATATGCGCAACGACGTCTCGGTGGTGATCACCGTGCTGTCCGCCGATCCCGATTTCTCGCCCGAGGTGTGCGGCCTGTGCGGCACCTCGTTTGCCCTCTCGATCTCGGACATCCCCTGGAAGGGGCCGCTGGCCGGGTGCAACGTGGGGCTGGTGGACGGTGAGATCATCGTCAATCCCAACGAGGCGCAGCGCGAGAAGACCGACCTCGACCTGACCGTGGTGGCCTCGGCCGAAAAGATCGTGATGATCGAGGCGGGCGCCAACGAGGTCGAGGATGAGACCATGTTGTGCGCGATCGAGACGGCGCACGCCGAGCTCAAAAAGATGGTCGCCTTCATCGCGGACGTGCAGAAGGAGATCGGCAAGCCGAAGTTTAGCTTCGAGAGCAAGGAAGTCCCGCACGAGATGTTCGACGCGATTTCGGACTACGCCCGCGAGAAGGTGGCCGAGGCGCTGCTTTCGGACGACAAGAACGTCAGGGATCAGAACCTCGCGCCGGTGATCGAGGACATCCATGCGAAATTCGATGAGGAGTACCCCGAGCAGGGCGCGATCATCGACGAGGCGATCTATAAGCTGCAGAAGACCGTGGTGCGCGACTGGCTCAAGCAGGGCAAGCGGGTGGACGGCAGAGGCCTCGATGAAATCCGCCCGCTCAACGCGCAGGTCGGGCTGCTGCCCAGGGTCCACGGTTCGGGTATGTTCACCCGCGGCCAGACCCAGGTGCTGACGGTGGTGACCCTCGGCCCGGTATCCGACGCGCAGATGCTCGACGGGATCGACAACGAGGACACCAAGCGCTACATGCATCAGTACAACTTCCCCTCCTACTCGGTGGGTGAGACCCGGCCGAGCCGCGGCCCGGGCCGCCGCGAGATCGGGCACGGGGCGCTCGCCGAGCGTGCGCTGCTGCCGGTGATCCCGCCGGTGCAGGAATTCCCCTACGCGCTGCGCCTGGTCAGCGAGGTGCTCTCCTCGAACGGCTCGACCTCCCAGGGTTCGATCTGCGCCTCAACATTGGCGCTGATGGACGCGGGCGTGCCGATCAAGTCGCCGGTCGCGGGCATCTCCTGCGGATTGATCACCGACGAGGACGGCAGCTGGATGACCATGGTGGACATCCAGGGTCTGGAGGACTTCTTCGGCGACATGGACTTCAAGGTGGGCGGCACCGAGAAGGGCATCACCGCCATCCAGGTCGACATCAAGGTGGACGGCCTGACCATCGATATCATCCGCGAGGCGTTCGAGAAGACCCGCAAGGCGCGCATGCACATCCTGAACGACGTGATGCTGCCGGTGATTCCGGAGCCGCGCGCCGAGCTTTCCAAGTACGCGCCCAAGATGCTTTCGCTGAAGATCGACGTGGATAAGATCCGCGAGGTGATCGGCGCGGGCGGCAAGGTGATCCAGAAGATCTGCGCCGAGTGCGACGTGAAGATCGACATCGAGGAGGACGGCAGCGTCTTCGTCTCGGCGATCGACATTGAGAACGCCCGCCGCGCGATCAACGTAATCAACACGATCGTGAACGATCCCGAGCCGGGCACGCTCTACAAGGGCAAGGTCACGCGGATCATGACCTTCGGCGCATTTGTGGAGATCGCTCCGGGCAAGGAGGGCCTGTGCCACATCTCGAAGCTGGAGGATCACCGTGTGGAGAAGGTAGAGGACGTGGTGAATGTGGGCGACGAGATCGTGGTGATGGTGACCGAGATCGACCCACAGGGCCGGATCAACCTCTCGCGCAGGGACGCGCTCAAGAAATTGTCTGAGATGAAACAATAGCGGCAAGGTGCCGCCCCCGATTCGCGAAAGGACTAGCGTGCAGGGCGGCCATGCTCAGCCCGCGTCCTGAATGTGAGAAAAGAGAAGGACAAATAAAAAACGCGGTGGAGAAATCCACCGCGTTTTTCTGTGCGGCGAGCCGCCGCTCCCGATTCGCGAAAGAACTAGATCCAAAGCAGAAGTGCTCAGCCCGCGTTCTGAATAAAGGGATTCTCAAGGGTTCTTGACCCTTGAGCGGGGTGTGGGGCAGCGCCCCACGGCCTTAAAGCGCAGCGAGGCGCGGGGAGGGGAGGCAAACCTTCCAGTGGAAGGTTTGACGGGGAACCCCCAAGAGGGGGTTCCCCTTAAAAAGCCTACTCCCCGGGAGCGTCCTGCTCTCCGGCGCAGGCAGAATCACCAGCGGGCGGGAGATAGTGGAAAATGTCGGTAAACTGGCATTCGAGCACGTAGCACAGGCGGGCGACGAAATCGTGGGAGAGCTTTTTTATCTTGTCCTGACGGTAGTGGCGGAGCTGTTCGGGACGGATTCGGGCGTATTCGCAGAGCTCGGCATCGTTGGTGCTCTGCCTGCGCATGACCTCGTCGGGGTCGAAGATGATGTGGCCGCAGTCGGCACGTTTGTGAGCGCACATGGGGATACCTCCTTTTCGATTTGAATGGTACAGCCCCTGAGCAGGGCCAAGAGCTCGAGCAGGGCAACATAATAGGAACCGTAGAGCCTAAAGGGTTTTCTTTTCAAAATGCTGCCCTCTTTTTTTGATTTGCTCAATATATTGAGCTTAAATTTCTTTATATTCCCATATACTAGACTCAAATGCAACTGATATTGAGCAAAAGGTTTGGTAATATGAATAAGATTCGTCAAGATATAAATATTGGCTCTAATTTGAGGCGGCTAAGAAAGAGCAAGAAGCTCACCCAAGAGAAAGTTGCAATAGAAATGCAGCTAGCGGGTTGTAAAATTACACGCAAGGAGGGGAAACGATGAGCCCAGTTACCAGTCCGTTAAAAGAAAAAGTCAGCATCACATTGGATAGCGATGTTGTAGATAAAATTACCCAGTACGCCCGTATGGACGGAAGGAACTTTTCGCAGTACATAAATTTTGTTCTTATGCGGCACATCTGCGCAGTGGAGAAAAGACAGAATGAAAAGAAAACCCTTTAGGCTCTACGCTTCCTATTATTTTGCCCTGCTCGAGCCCAAAGGGGCGCCTCCCCCTTGGTACCCTCTTGTTAAAAACGCGGGCTGAGCATTTTCGTGTTGCAAACTAGTCCTTTCGCGAATAGGCGGCGGCAGCTTGCCGCCGCGGGCTGAGCTTTGCCGCCCGTACGCTAGTCCTTTCGCAAATAGGCGGCGGCAGCTTGCCGCCCGCTCAAGGGTCGAGAACCCTTGAGAATCCCTTGATTTCTGAATTCATCTGGTAAATTATTGGGGCTTTTTCCTGAATTTTGCCAAAGATTGTAGATTCTTTAACAAAAATCCTCCCGTTTGGCTAGGTTTTATGAAAATTTTAACGCGTTTTCTCTTTCTTACCATAGACTTTACAAGACCATTTCTGTTATAATGATTTCGTAAGAGCGGTCGCTTTGTTAAATTTTTGACACGGCGGCCTGTATTCTCGCAAGGAGGTAATTCAGATATGGCAAACACCATCAGTTCCATCCCGTTCTCCGGCACAAAAGAACAGGAGGAGCAGCTCAAACAAGCGATTGCCGCGCATAAGGACCAGCAGGGTGCGCTCATGCCCGTCCTGCAGGAGGCGCAGGAAATCTATGGCTACCTGCCCATCGAGGTGCAGAAGATGGTCGCCGATGGCCTCGGCATCCCGCTCGAAGAGGTCTATGGCGTCGCAACGTTCTATGCCCAGTTCACCCTCAACCCCAAGGGCAAGTACAAAATCTCGGTCTGCCTGGGCACCGCCTGCTACGTCAAGGGCTCCGGCGACGTCTATGCACGCCTGTCTGAGGCGCTCGGCATCAAGGGCGGCGAGTGTACCGCCGACGGTAAGTTCTCCCTCGAAGCCTGCCGCTGTATCGGCGCTTGCGGCCTGGCCCCCGTCCTTACCATCAACGACGAGGTCTATGGCAGACTTAAACCCGACGACGTGGATGACATCCTGGCGAAATACGCGGACCGTTAACCGCCTATGATGCAGGAACTTTCGCTCAACATCCTGGATGTTGCGCAGAACTCGGTCAAGGCCGGCGCGTCCCTCATCACCATTGCCGTGGAGGAGGACGAGCAGGAGGACCTCTTGATCATTGCCATCGGGGACAACGGCTGCGGCATGACGCCCCAGCAGGTGGATCGGGTGACCGACCCGTTTTATACCACCCGCACCACCCGGAAGGTGGGGCTGGGCGTTCCGTTTTTGAAAATGGCCTGCGAAATGACGGGCGGTTCCTTTGACATCCGCTCACAGCCCGGCGTGGGCACCACCGTGACGGCACGGCTTGGATTACATAATATCGACCGTACCCCGCTTGGGGACGTCGCCTCCACCGTCACCTCCCTGATCCAGTGCAATCCCGACATCGACTTTGTTTACTCCCATAAAACCGCGGCGGGGGAGTTTGCGGCCGATACCCGGGAGTTTCGGCAGGTCCTCGAGGGAATCCCCTTGTCCGCCCCCGAGGTGATCGGGTTCATCAAAGAGTATATCCTCGAACATTTAAATGAAATCCAAGGAGGAACCATCTGATATGAAAAGCTTAGCAGAGTTACAGGCGTTGCGGGATAAGATGAAGGGCAACATGGGCATCCGCGATGAGGACGATGCGTCTATCCGCGTCGTGGTCGGCATGGCCACCTGCGGGATCGCCGCCGGCGCGCGCCCGGTGCTCCAGGCGTTCACCGACGAGGTCGCCAAGCGCGGGCTGCAGAACGTGGCCGTCGGGCAGACCGGCTGCATCGGCATCTGCCAGTATGAGCCGGTGGTCGAGGTGTTCATGCCCGGCCAGGAGAAGGTCACCTACGTCAAAATGACCGCGGAGAAGGCAGTGCAGGTGGTAAACGACCATCTGGTCAACGGCAACGTGGTTACCGAATATACCATCGGCGCGAACGCGAAGTAAGGAGGAAGTGCGATGTATCGTTCACATGTGCTTGTCTGCGGTGGTACCGGCTGTACCTCTTCCGGCAGTGAGCAGATTATAAAAACGCTGGAAGGCGAGCTCGAAAAAACCGGGCTGCAGAATGAAATTAAGGTGATCAAGACCGGGTGCTTCGGCCTGTGCGCGCTGGGCCCGATCATGATCGTTTATCCCGAGGGCGCCTTCTATTCGATGGTCAAGCCCGAGGACATCCCGGAGATCGTCTCCGAGCACCTCTTGAAGGGGCGGATCGTGACCCGCCTGCTCTATCAGGAGACCGTCACCGAGGATACCATCAAGAGCCTCAACCATACCGACTTCTATAAGAAGCAGAAGCGCGTCGCGCTCAAGAACTGCGGCGTGATCGACCCCGAAAACATCAACGAGTACATAGCTTACGATGGCTACCAGGCTCTGGGCAAGGTCCTCACCGAGATGACCCCCGAGCAGGTGATCGACACCATCAAGGCCTCCGGGCTGCGCGGGCGCGGCGGCGCGGGCTTCCCGACCGGGCTCAAGTGGAGCTTCGCGGCCAAGAATGACGCCGACCAGAAATACGTCTGCTGCAACGCCGACGAGGGCGACCCGGGCGCGTTCATGGACCGCTCGATCCTCGAGGGCGACCCGAACGTCCTCATCGAGGCCATGACCATCGCCGGCTACGCGATCGGCGCCTCCCAGGGCTACGTCTACGTGCGCGCCGAGTACCCGATCGCGGTCAAGCGCTTGCAGATCGCCATCGGCGAAGCGCGCGAGATGGGCTTCCTCGGCAAGGACATCTTCGGCAGCGGCTTTGACTTCGACCTCGACATCCGGCTGGGCGCCGGCGCCTTCGTCTGCGGCGAGGAGACGGCCCTGATGACCTCGATCGAGGGCAAGCGCGGCGAGCCGCGGCCCCGTCCGCCCTTCCCGGCGGAGAAGGGCCTGTTCGGCAAGCCCTCGGTCCTCAACAACGTCGAGACCTATGCCAACATCCCGCAGATCATCTTAAACGGCCCTGAGTGGTTCAGCTCGATGGGCACCGAGAAGAGCAAGGGCACCAAGGTGTTCGCGCTCGGCGGCAAGATCAACAACACCGGCCTCGTCGAGGTGCCGATGGGCACCACCCTGCGCACCATCATCGAGGAGATCGGCGGCGGCATCCCGGGCGGCAAGAAGTTCAAGGCCGCCCAGACCGGCGGCCCCTCGGGCGGGTGCATCCCGGCCGAGCACATGGACATCGAGATCGACTACGACAACCTGCTCTCCATCGGCTCGATGATGGGCTCGGGCGGCCTGATCGTCATGGACGAGGACACCTGTATGGTGGACATCGCCAAGTTCTTCCTCGAGTTCACCGTGGACGAGAGCTGCGGCAAGTGCACCCCCTGCCGGATCGGCACCAAGAGGATGTATGAAATCCTCGACAAGATCTCCAAGGGCAAGGCGACCATGCAGGACATCGACCGCCTCGAAAAGCTCGCCCATTACATCAAGGACAACGCATTGTGCGGCCTCGGACAGACCGCCCCGAACCCGGTCCTGTCCACCCTGCATTTCTTCCGTGACGAATATGTGGCCCACATCGTAGAGAAGCGCTGCCCGGCGGGCGTGTGCAAGGATCTGCTCAACTTCTACATCCGCGAGGACAAGTGTAAGGGCTGTACCCTCTGCGCGAGAAACTGCCCGGTCGGCGCGATCAGCGGCAACGTCAAGGAGCCGCACATCATCGACCGCAGCAAGTGCATCAAGTGCGGCGCTTGTATCGAGAAATGTAAGTTCGGCGCGATCGAGAAGCATTAAAGGAGGTCAACCGCAAGATGGAAATGGTGAATATAAAAATCAACGGTATGCCGCTCAGCGTGCCGAAGGGTACTACGATCCTCCAGGCGGCCAAGCAAAACGGGATCGACATCCCGACGCTGTGCTACCTGAAGGACATCAACGAGATCGGCGCCTGCCGCATCTGCGTGGTCGAGGTCAAGGGTGCGCGCAGCCTGGTGGCCGCCTGCGTCTACCCGGTCTCGGAGGGGATGGAGGTCGTCACCAACTCGCAGAAGATCTACGAGTCGCGTAAGATGACCCTCGAGCTGATCCTCTCCAACCATGAGAAGACCTGCCTGTACTGCGTGCGCAGCGGCAAGTGCGAGCTGCAGAAGCTCTCGCTCGAGTACGGCCTCGGCGATCCGACCGCCTGGGCCGGCGCCAACACCAAGTACGACATCGACGAGAGCGCCGCGCACATGTGGCGCAACAACAATAAGTGCATCCTCTGCCGCCGCTGCGTGGCGGTCTGTAAGGCCAACCAGGAGGTCGGCGTGATCGGTGCCAACGAGCGCGGCTTCGACACCCACATCGGCTGCGCCTTCGAGCTCGATCTGGCCGAGACCCCCTGCGTCTCCTGCGGACAGTGCATCACCGTCTGCCCGGTGGGCGCCATCGGTGAGAAGGACGACACCGCGAAGATCCTCGAGGCGCTGCGCGACCCGGCGAAGCATGTCGTGGTCCAGACCGCGCCCTCCATCCGCGCCACCCTCGGCGAAGAGTTCGGCATGCCCATCGGCACCAATGTGCAGGGCAAGATGGCTGCGGCCCTGCGCCGCCTGGGCTTCGATAAGGTGTTCGACACCGACTTCGGCGCCGATTTGACCATCATGGAAGAGGCCAACGAGCTCGTCGAGCGGGTGAAGAACGGCGGCAAGCTGCCGATGATCACCTCCTGCTCCCCGGGCTGGATCAACTTCTGCGAGATGTACTATCCCGACATGCTGGAGAACCTCTCCAGCTGCAAGAGCCCGCAGCAGATGTTCGGCGCGATTGTCAAGACCTGGTACGCCGAGAAGAACGGGATCGACCCGAAGGACATCGTGAGCGTCTCGGTCATGCCCTGCACTGCCAAGAAGTTCGAGATCGGGCGGGACGACCAGTCCGCCGCCGGCGTGCCGGACGTGGACATCGCCATCACCACCCGCGAGCTCGGGCGGATGATTAACCAGGCGGGGATCGACTTTGTCAACCTGCCGGACGAGGACTTCGACAACCCGCTCGGGATCGGCTCGGGCGCCGGGCATATCTTCGGCGCGACCGGCGGCGTAATGGAGGCGGCGCTGCGCACCGCCACCGAGTGGATCACCGGCGAGAAGGCCACCACGCTCGAGTGGAACGACGTGCGCGGCACGGCGGGAATCAAGGAAGCCAGCTACAAGGTGGGCGATCTTGAGGTCAAGGTTGCCGTCGCCAGCGGCCTTTCCAATGCCCGCAAGGTGCTCGACGCGGTCAAGAGCGGCGAGAAGGATTACACCTTCATCGAGATCATGGCCTGCCCGGGCGGCTGCGTCAACGGCGGCGGCCAGCCCATCCAGCCCGCCTCGGTGCGCAATTTCACCGACCTCAAGGCGCTGCGCGCCAGCGCCCTCTACGGCGAGGACAAGGACATGGAGCTGCGCAAATCCCACGAGAACCCGGCCATCCAGGAGCTTTACAAGGAGTTCCTCCAGAAGCCCGGCAGCCACACGGCCCACAAGGTGCTGCACACCAGCTACAAGCCGCGTGAGAAGTTTGCCTACAAGAAATAAAAGGACCTTCGGGCCCCCGCTTCGGCGGGGGCCTTTTCTTGCGCTCAAAGGAATTTATTGGGAATTCGGGCTTTGATTTTGACATATTCGACACCCTGCCGCGAGTATAATGGAATATCGGACGGGCCTGCAGGGGGCCTGCCGCGTCTGCCCGAGGCGGGCAAAGGGCCGGCCGGGGCGGCGGGCTAATCTGGAAATGACTTGAAATTAATGTGTATAGATTATACAAATATCATAACAATTATTAACACTATATTTACGAAAATGACGAAAAAGTGGTTGAAAGAGAACTGGAAAGATGATATGATAAGGACACAGCCAGAAAAAGGAGATGTGATGACGATGGGCAAGAGTAAGGATGAAGGCAGAATTTACCTGTTTCATCAGGGAACCTACTACAATGCCCATGAATATATGGGCGCGCATCCCGCCCGCCGCCGCGGGAAGGACGGATGGGTCTACCGCGTCTGGGCGCCCAACGCGCTGGCGGTTTCGGTGGCCGGCGACTTTAACGGATGGGACCCGCTGGCCGCCCCGATGAAACGGGTCAGCGAGGGGGGCATATACGAGCTCTTCCTGCCCGGGGGCGAGCAGGGGCAGAACTACAAGTTTTGCGTGACCACCGCCGAGGGGGAGGAGCGCTACAAGTCCGACCCCTACGGCTACTACTTCGAGCGGGAGATCGGCGGCGCTTCCAAGCTCTACGACCTGGACGGCTACCGCTGGCGGGACGAGCGCTGGATGGAGCAGCGCGCCCAGGGCAATCCGGTCGCGAAACCGATGAACATCTACGAGCTGCACCTCGGCTCCTTCAAGCGCACCGAGGACGGGGAATTTCTCTCCTACCGCGAGCAGGCCAAGGAGATCGTGGAATACGTCAAGGGGATGGGGTACACCCACATCGAGCTCATGCCGGTGAGCGAATACCCCTACGACGGGAGCTGGGGCTACCAGGTGACCGGCTACTACGCCCCCACCTGCCGCTACGGCGAGCCGAAGGACTTCATGTACTTCGTGGACTACTGCCACCGCCACTCGCTGGCCGTGATCATCGACTGGGTGCCCGCCCACTTCCCCAAGGATGCGCACGGGCTCTACCGGTTCGACGGCGGGCCCTGCTACGAGTACGCGGACGAGCTTAAAAGCGAGCACAAGGAATGGGGCACCATGGTCTTCGACTATGGCCGCGGGGAGGTCGAGAGCTTCCTCATCTCCAACGCGATGTTCTGGGCCAAGCAGTACCACATCGACGGGATCCGGGTGGACGCGGTGGCGTCGATGCTCTACCTCGACTACGGCCGTCAGGGCGGGCAGTGGCGGCCCAACGAAAAGGGCGGCAAGGAGAACCTGGAGGCAATCGCCTTTCTGCGCAAGCTCAACGAGGCGCTCCTTTGTGAGAACCCGGGGCTGCTGATGATCGCCGAGGAATCCACCGCCTGGCCGCTGGTGACCCGGCCGCCCTCGGTGGGGGGGCTGGGCTTCAACTTCAAGTGGAACATGGGCTGGATGAACGACATCCTGCAATATTTTTCGCTGGACCCGATCTTCCGCAGCTACAACCATGACAAGCTCACCTTCCCGATGTTCTACGCCTTCTCGGAGAACTTCGTTCTCCCCATCTCGCACGACGAGGTGGTGCACGGCAAATGCTCGATGATCTCCAAGATGCCCGGCGAGTACGAGCAGAAGTTCGCGGGGCTGCGGGCCTTTTACGGCTATATGATGTCCTTCCCGGGCAAGAAGCTCCTGTTTATGGGGCAGGAGTTCGGGCAGTTCATCGAGTGGAACTACACCCAGGAGCTGGATTGGAGCCTTTTGGAGTACGACGGCCACCGCGGGCTGCAGGCCTATGTGCGGGAGCTGAACCGCTTTTACCAGAAGACCAAGGCCTTCTGGGAGATCGAGCAGAGCTGGGACGGCTTCCAGTGGACGGTGCCGGACGACAGCCGCCAGTGCGTGATCAGCTACCGCCGGATCGACGAGGCGGGGCACGAGGTGCTCGTTGTCTGCAACTTCACGCCGGTCAAGCGGGAGCATTACCGGATCGGGGTGCCAAAGGCCAGGGCCTATACCGAAATCCTCTCCTCGGACGAGGAGCGCTTCGGCGGGGCCGGGCTGCGCAACGAGAAATACCTCCTCTGCGAACCAATCCCGATGCACGGCAGCGACTACTCGATCGAGCTGACCCTGCCGCCGCTGAGCACCATCTATCTCAAGGGGCTGCGCCGCCTGCCCAAGGACGCGCCGGCCGCCCTGCCAGACACATCAAAAACCTCTAAGGGGGACAACATATGAATTACAAAAAGGAATGGATCGCCATGCTCCTGGCGGGCGGCCAGGGCAGCCGGCTCTACGCGCTGACCCGGCGGCTGGCGAAGCCGGCGGTGCCATACGGAGGGAAATACCGGATCATCGATTTCCCGCTCTCCAACTGCGTCAACTCGGGGATCGACACGGTGGGGGTGCTCACCCAGTACCAGCCGCTGGTGCTCAACGAGTACATCGGTAACGGGCAGCCGTGGGATCTGGACCGGATCAGCGGCGGCGTCTTTGTCCTGCCCCCTTATCAGAAGAGCTCGGGCTCGGACTGGTACACCGGCACGGCCAACGCCATCTATCAGAATATCTCGTTCATCCAGCGCTACGACCCCGAGTATGTGGTCATCCTCTCGGGCGACCACATCTATAAGATGGACTACTCCAAGATGCTCGCCTACCACAAGGAGAAGGAGGCGGACGCCTCCATCGCGGTCATCAAGGTCCCGATGGAGGAGGCCTCCCGATTTGGGATTATGAACGCCTACCCGGACGGGAAGATCTACGAGTTCGAGGAGAAGCCGCAAAACCCCAAGAGCGATCTGGCCTCGATGGGGATTTACATCTTCACCTGGAAGAAGCTCAAGAAATACCTCGAGGACGACGAGGCGGATCCGATCTCCCAGAAGGACTTCGGCAAGAACATCATCCCGGCCATGCTGGATGCGGGCGAGCAGATGTACGCCTATCCCTTCGAGGGGTACTGGAAGGACGTGGGGACCATCGACAGCCTGTGGGAGGCCAACATGGACCTTTTAAATCCCAACGTTCCGCTCACCCTCTACGACCCGCAGTGGAAGATCTTTTCGCGCAACCCGGTCATGCCGCCGCATTACATATCCCCCTGCGCCAGGGTGCAGAACTCGATGGTGACCGAGGGGTGCTTTGTCGAGGGGATGTGCGACTTCACCATCCTCTTCGCCGGGGTCACGGTGGAGCCGGGCGCGGTGGTGCGAGACAGCATTATCATGCCGGGCTCGGTCATCAAGGCCGGCGCGGTGGTGGAATATTCGATCATCGCCGAGAACGTGACGATCGGCGAGGGCGCCCGGGTGGGGGCCCGGCCCGAGGACACCCCGGATAAGGAAAACTGGGGGATCACCGTCGTCGGCGAGCAGGTCAGCGTTTCCCCCGGGCAGGTCGTACCCGCAAAGGCTATGATGGAATACTCGGCAAAGGGGGAGAAATGATGATCAGTGAAAAAACTTTGGGAATTGTATTTTCCAATATGCACGACCACATGCTCTCCGAGATCACGGAGCAGCGCACCATGGGCTCGGTCCCCTTCGGCGGGCGCTACCGGCTGATCGACTTTGTGCTTTCCAACATGGCCAATTCCGGCATATCGGACGTCGGGGTGATCACCAAGAGCAACTACCAGTCCCTGATGGACCACCTGGGCACCGGGCGGGAGTGGGACCTCACCCGCAAGCGCGGGGGGTTGAGCATCCTGCCCCCCTTCGGGCATGCGAGCGCCGGGATCTACCGCGGGCGGCTCGAGGCGCTCTCCGGGGTGCTGACCTATATCAAGCACAGCGACGCCAAGTATGTGATCCTCGCCGACTGCGACGTGGTGGCCAACATCGATTTCTCCGAGATCATGAAGGCCCACATCGAGAAGGCGGCGGACATCACGGTGGTCTATAAGCGGGACACGGTGGCCGACGAACAGGTGATGGACACCACCGTCCTGCGCCTGGATGAAAACAACCTGGTCAACGAGGTGCTCATCCATCCGCCGGTGCAGGGGGAGGACAACATCTACCTCAACTTCGCCATTGTCGCCAAGGATGCGCTCGAAAAGCTGATCACCGAGGGGACGAGCCGCAGCATCTACAGCTTCGCCAAGGGCGTGCTGCAGGACAAGTGCAACAAGATGCGCATCTATGCCTGGCAGTTTGACGGCTACTGCACCAAGATCAACAGCATCAGGAGCTACTATAAGGCGAATATGCAGCTGCTCGACCCGCAGGTGCGCGCCCAGCTCTTCCCGCGCGAGCGGCCGATCTACACCAAGGTGCGCGACGAGGTGCCCGCAAAATATGGGCTGAGCGCCGAGGCGGGCGGCAGCATGATCGCCGACGGGGCGATCATCGACGGCACGGTGGAGAACTCGATCATCTTCCGCGGCGTGCACATCGGCAAGGGCGCGGTGGTCAAGAACTGCATCCTCATGCAGGATACGATGGTCAGCGAAAACGTCTCGCTGGACCATGTGATCACCGACAAGAACGTGGTCATCCGAGCGGGACGCACCATGGTGGGGCCGGAATCCTACCCGGTCATCATCGCCAAAAACAGCATCGTATAGTTTAACTCGTGCGGCCCCGCCGCACCCGGCCGGCCGCAGGGGGCTTGCTCCTCTGCGGCCTTGCCTGTGGGAAGGGGACGCTGACAGGGAGGAATGACTCTATGAAAATTTTGTATGCGGCCAGTGAGGCGCGCCCGTTCATCGCCTCGGGGGGCTTGGGCGACGTCGCCGGCTCGCTGCCGGGGGCGGTGAGCGCCTGCGGGCAGGACTGCCGGGTGGTGATCCCGCTCTACGGCGACATCTCGTCCGAGCAGCGCGCCGAAATGCGCTTTCTCTGCGACTTCACGGTGAACCTCGCCTGGCGGCGGCAGTACTGCGGCGTGTTCGAGGCGCGTCAGGGCGGAGTGACCTATTACCTCATCGACAACGAATACTACTTCCGCCGGGGTGGGCTCTACGGCTTTTACGACGACGGCGAGCGCTTCGCCTTCTTCTCCAAGGCGGTGGTCGATATGCTCGCGCACATCGACTGGACGCCCGACGTCATCCACTGCAACGACTGGCAGACGGCGATGATCCCGGTCTATCTCAACAGCTACTACCGCAGCGAGGAGCCCTACCACGGCATCAAGACGGTCTTCACCATCCACAACATCCAGTACCAGGGGCAGTATTCCGCTGAGATCATCGAGGATGTACTGGGGATTTCCAAGAGCTATGCGCGCACCCTGATGTACGACGGGTGCTGCAACATGATGAAGGGGGCCATCGAACAGGCCAATGCGGTGACCACCGTCAGCCCGACCTATGCATATGAGATTCTGGACGAGTGGTACGCCCACGGGCTGGACCGCTTCCTGCGCGAGCAGCGCTACAAGCTCAGCGGGATATTAAATGGGATCGACACCCATTTCTACGATCCGGCGGGAGACCAAAACCTCTATATGAACTACGACCGGGATAGCGCGCTTCAGGGCAAGGCGGTAAATAAGCAGCGCCTGCAGCAGGAGCTGGGGCTGAGCCAGAACAGCGACTCTATGCTCATCGGGATCGTCTCACGGCTGGTCTCCCACAAGGGCGTGGACCTGATCAAGTACATCTTCGGTAAGATCATCGAGGAGGGGATGCAGGTCGTGGTCCTCGGTACGGGGGATTATATCTACGAGAGCTTCTTTGGCGAGATGGCGGCCCTCTACCCGGACAGGGTGGCGGTGCGCATCGCCTTCGATCCGGCGCTGGCCAGCAAAATCTATGCGGCCTCGGATATTTTCCTCATGCCCTCGAAGAGCGAGCCCTGCGGCCTCTCGCAGATGGTGGCCCTGCGCTACGGGGCCATCCCGGTGGTGCGCAAGACCGGGGGATTGGCCGATTCGATCACCGACATGGGGGACGAGGGGGGCAACGGCTACACCTTCGCCACCTACAACGCCCACGATATGTTCGGGGCGGTCAAGCGCGCGCAGGCGCACTATTATGACAAGCCCGCCTGGGAGGCGGCCGTGCAGCGCGCGATGGAATGCGATTTCAGCTGGCGCAAGTCGGCCAGGGCCTATACTTCGCTCTATGCCTCGCTGGCCGGGGTAAGCGAGGAGGAGGTCGAGCGGGCCATCCACGAACGGGAGAAGAGCCTGGAAGCGAGCAATTCTCCCCAGGCGATCCAGCCGTTGGGAAAGCCCGCCGGGAACAAGAAGCCCGTGGGGTCCCCGGCCAAAAAGCCCGCCGCCAAGAAAGCGGCCCCGGCGCGGGAGAAAGCGCCCGCAGCGGAAAAAAAGTCTACCAAGGCCCCGGCGAAGAAGCCCACCAAGAAAGCGGCGGCTCCGGCGCTCGAGAAAGCGCCTACGCAGGAGAAAACGCCTGCGCCGGAGAAAACACCTGCGCCGGAGAAAGCGTCCGCGGCCGAAAAAAAGCCCGCCAAGGTCCCGGCCAAAAAGCCGGCCGCCAAGAAGACAGCGGCCCCGGCGCTCGAGAAAGCGCCCGCGGCAGAAAAAAAGCCCGCCAAGGCCCCGGCGAAGAAGACAACTCCCAAGGACAAAGCCAAACAAGGCGAATAGCGGTATTCCAAGGGCCCCGGCATGCGCCGGGGCCCTTGCTTTTTTTTGGAGGGCCGGTATAATGTTTTTTATAGGGCTTGGGGCCGACCGGCCTGCAGGAAGGGGAAGAGAGCGTGAAATCGTACACCCGGCGGATACCGCGGAACAAGACGGTGGAGCTCAATGAAAACAGCAATGCGCTGGACAAGTTCAACCATACCTTTTACCGTGTGGCCCAGGAGCTGACGCCCTGGGGCTTTATCCGGGGCAGGGCCATCCGGCGGGAGCTGCTGCTGCGGGGGAAGGCTTTTACCTTCCGGGTGTATTTCCGTTGCAACGGGGCGAGCACCCTCAAGTTTGGCGTCTATGTGAACATCTTCTCCGACCGGCTGGCGCAGTGGCACCGGGAAAACTATGCCGACACCAACCATCAGCTGGAGGCCGGGAATGTGCTCACCCTGCCGCTGCGCGCCCTGGTGGACGGCGGGGAGAGCGAGCGGTTCGACGTCACCTTCGAGGTGGAGCGCGAACGGGTGATCCGCTCGATCGTCGACCAGGTCACCGAGGGGCTCTATCCCTTCCTCGAGCGGTTTGAAGAGGGGCTCATCGGGCTGGTGGACCAGGTCGCGCGGGAGGGCTTTGCCCCGCAGGCGGGGTTCGTCACCAACCTCAATTTCCTGCTCTGCTTCGGCAACGCCAAGAAGGCGCAGCAGGGGATGGAAAACTTTTTGCGGGCCATGCCGGAGTATCGCGCGCTCTATGAGGAATACCGGCGGGAGGACCCGCTCAACTTCATGATTTCAAAAGGGGAGTACGGGTTGATGATCAAGGAGATCCTGTATAACCACATCGAAATCGACTTTACGCAGCTCTGACGACAAGAAAAAAGGGCCGCCGCACCGGCTTGTGCGGCGGCCCTTTCCCGTCAGCGGAAATCGTCCATCGGCGCGGCGCCAAGCTCCCGCACCAGCGCGATAAACGCTTGCGCCGCACCACTTAAGGTTTTGCTGCGGTGGCGCAGCAGCTGGAACTTGCGGCGCAGGTCCAGCCCCTCGATGGGGACGCGCACCAGCGTGCCGCGCGCGAAATCCTGCCGCAGCAGCGCCGCGGGCAGCACCGAGACCCCCAGCCCCGTGCGCACGGCGTTGACGATCGAGCGGGTATTGATGCTCTCCCACATCGGTTCCAGGCGCAGCCCCTTGGTGAGCAGCGCGCTGTCGAACAGCTCGCGGGTGCCGCTGCCCCGCTCCCGCAGCAGCCACCGCTCGTTCCCGAGCTCCTGAAGGGTAGCCCGTCCGCGCAGGGCAAAGGGATGCCCCGGCGGGCAGACCAGGGTCAGTTCGTCGTCCAAAAATGGTTCGGCCTCAATCTGCGGGGTGTGGACCACCCCTTCGATCAGGGCGAAGTCGATCCCGTTTTGCAGCAGCCTTTCCTCCAGCGTGCCCGAGTTTTCGATGGTCACCTGCACCCGCGTGCCGGGATACCGCTCCTCGAAGGCGCGCACATACCCCGGCATGAGGCAGGTGCCGATGGTCACGCTCGAGCCGATGTGCACCCGCCCGAGCCCGTCCCCGTGCACGGTGCGCTCGGCCTCGCCGAAGAGGGCGGTGATCTGCCGCGCCAGGGAGAGCAGGCGCTCCCCCTCGGGGGTGATGTAGAGCCGGCGGGAGAGCCGCTCGAAGAGCGGGACGCCGTAATACTGCTCCAGCTCATGGATCGCCAGGCTGACCGCCGGCTGCGCCAGATAGAGGCGCCGCGCCGCGCGGGTGACCCCGCCGCAGTCGCAGACCGCAACGAATATTTTCAGATGCCGCAGGGTCATGGACGTCCCCTCGAATCATAATAAAATCAATATGAATCTGATAATATTATACTATTATAATTATGAAGCCGCAAGGCGTATAATGGAAGAAGCAGAGAGGAAGGAACATATGAACGAGACCAAGGATCTGAAGTTTTACTTAAAATTGTTTTCCTCCACCTTCACGCTGAGCGCCTTTACCTTTGGGGGCGGGTATGTCATCATCCCGCTGATGCGCAAAAAATTCGTGGAGCAGTACGGCTGGATCGAGGAGGAGGAAATGCTCGATCTGACGGCGATTGCCCAGTCCTCCCCCGGGGCGATGGCGGTCAACGCCGCGATCCTGATCGGCTACCGGCTGGCGGGGGTGCCCGGCGCCCTGCTCACCGTGCTGGCCACAGTGCTCCCGCCGCTGATCACCTTGACGGTAATCTCCTGTTTTTATACCGCCTTCCGGGACAGCCGGGCGGTAAGTGCCGTGATGAAGGGGATGCAGGCGGGGGTGGCGGCGGTGATCGCCGATGTGGTGGTCACCATGACCCAGGCGGTGGCGCGCGAGCGCAGCGTGATGGGGTGGCTGATCCTGTTCGGGGCCTTCTTCGCCTCCACCCTGCTGGATGTCAACATCGTGCTGATCATCTTCTGCTGCGGGGTGCTGGGCGCGGCGCGCACCCTCTGGCAGCGCAGAAGAAAGGGGCGGGCATGATGTTATATCTCCAGCTCTGTTGGAGCTTTTTTCAAATCGGCCTGTTCGGGATCGGGGGCGGCTATGCCGCCCTGCCGCTGATCCGGCACCAGGTGGTAGAGCTGCACGGGTGGCTGACGATGGGGGAGTTCGTGGACGTGATCACCATCTCCCAGATGACCCCCGGCCCGATCGCCATCAACGCGGCCACCTTCGTCGGCACCAGGATCTGCGGGCTGCCCGGGGCGATCGTGGCCACCATCGGCTGCGTGACGCCCTCGATCATCATCGTTTTGACCCTCGCTTATTTTTACTATAAGTATAGAAACCTAAATTTAATACAAGGTGTGCTGAGCGGGCTGCGCCCGGGCGTGGTCGCGCTGATCGCCTCGGCCGGGCTTTCGATCATCCTGCTCGCCTTCTGGAAGGACGGGGTGTTCTCCCTGCTGCCGTCGGACATCGACTTTTGGGCAGTGGGGTTGTTTGCCGCCTGCCTGCTGATGCTGCGGCTGCGCAAGCCCAATCCCATCTACGTCATGCTGGGCGCTGGGACGGTGGGGGGACTGATCTATTATTTCCTGACGTAAAGGCAACGCCTTTACAGCAAAAAAAGAGCCGGGGCCGCAGAAAGGGCGCGCCTTTTTTCTTCAGGGCGGGGGTTGACGCTGCGCCCTTCTCAAAGTATTGAAAACTGCGCTTCCAATACTTCCATATGGGTGCTCCCGGAAGGGGCCCCCTTCTTTTTTTGACGGAGGCGGCGTTGCGCCCCCCAAAGTATGGCAGACTTTGTCTGCCATACTTCCTTATGGGTGCTGCCGCAATCTGCGGCCCCGGCTCCTTTGGGTTCAAAGCGTCAATAGCTCCTGCAGCCGGGTGATCGTGTAGGTGGGCGCCAGCCCCTCTTTGGATGGGCGGCCCGCCGGATTCAGCCAGCAGCTGTCCATCCCGCAGGCGCACGCGCCCTTGATATCGGTGTGCAGCGAGTCCCCGACCATCAGGCAGTCCGAGGCCTTGGCTCCGAGCAGCCCCAGCATCTTTTGAAAGAAACGGGGATCGGGTTTTATGTAGCCCAGCGCCTCTGAGATGAAGAGACGGTCGAGATACCCCATTAGCGGCTCTATGCGCACCTGCTGGGTCTCGATCAGCCCATTGGTGGCCGCGGCGAGCCGGCAGCGCCGCGACAGGGTTTGACAGACTGTGACTGCGCCCGCCACCGTCTCGCGCTCCCGGGCGAAGTAGGAGAGAAACCGCGCGCGGCCCTCTTCCCCGTCAAAGGGGAGCTCCAGCCGCTTGGCGAAGCGGGCAAAGAAGTCCCGGAGATAGCGCCGGTAGCGCGGGTGGTAATCGTCCAGCACCGCCGGGTCGCAAAGGTCCCGCAGCCCGCTGCGCGCCCACTCGTCCCAGGAAATATCTAAAAGTTCATCAAAAAGGGCGTCGTCCATCGGCAGGGCGTAGTCGGCGAGAATCCGGGCAAAGACGTTCCGTTCGGCTTTTTGATAGTCGATCAGGGTGTCGTCCACGTCAAAAATGATATAGCGGTAATGCAAGCTTCCGCCCTCCTTTCTTGGGATTATACCTTACCCCAGGACCAGCTTGATAAAGAGCAGGGCCAGCACGACCAGCACAACCGGGCGCACCGCACGGTAGCCCCTTTTGAGCACGATCCCCGCGCCGATGTAATGCCCGGCGATCGAGAAGGCGGCGGCGCACAGCCCCAGCGGCACGACCACCTTGCCGCTCAAAAGAAAGACGGTGAGCGCGGCGAGGTTGGAGGAGAGGTTGACCACCTTGGTATAGGCGCTGGATTGGCGCACCCCGAGCTTGCAGAGCCCCATGAAGAGCAGGAGCAGGAAGGTGCCGGTTCCCGGCCCGTAGAAGCCGTCGTACCCGCCGATCACGAAGGCGATCCCGCTCATGGACGCGGCCAGCCGGGCGGTGGAATAGGGGGACTCCTCGGCCGCGGGCGCCCGTTTGTTGGAGAGGACCACCACCGCCACCACCGGCAGCACGAAAATCATCAAATTGCGCAGCAGTCCTTCGTCGGCCAGCAGCGCGAGGTTGGAGCCGCAGACCGACCCTATCAGCGCGAAGGCGATGGAAAGCAGCGCCAGCAGCGGGCGGATCGGCATATTCCGGCAGTAGCGCACGGTCGAAACCACTGTACCCACGGCGGAGGAGAGCTTGTTGGTCCCCAGCGCCAGATGGGGCGGCACCCCGGCGATGAGATAGGCCGGCAGGGAGATCAGCCCCCCGCCCCCGGCGATCGAATCCACCACCCCCGCCAGAAAGACCAGAGGGCAGACGATCAGGAACATGTTCAGCGAGGTTTCCAAATCCAACACTCCCCATCCTGCGGGCCTGAAAGGCGGCCCGCTCAAAACGCTTGCATCTTAGCACAAAACGCGGGAGCTGTAAAGCAGCGGACCCCATCTGGGGGGATATGTGATTTGCTGGGATATTGGGATTCTTAAGGGCCTTCGGCCCTTAAGTGGAGGTTTGGAGGCAAAGCCTCCAAACCTTTTTTCTTTCCCAAAAGGGGAAACTGCGCGCAGCGCGGTGGGGAAAACCCCGGGATGGGCTTTCCCCACCGGATAAAACAAGGCCCCATCCGGTGCGGATGGGGCCTGCGGGCATTTTAGTTTTGTGCAAGATATTTTTGCTTGGCCTGGTTGATCTTGCTCTGGTCGGCAGCGGTGGTTTGATACCAGCCGCGCTTTTGCATCTCGATGAATATCTCGTGCTGGATCTGGTGCTCCTCGCTGAGCAGGTTCATAAACTCGCTTTTGAGCGCGGGGGTGGAGCACTCGTTGGCGAAGGTGTTGTACCCCTCGGTGACGAATTTCTGGGAGGAGAGCGCGTCGTCCATCATTTCCTTGTCCCCGAAATTGGGGCTCTGGGGCAGGTTCATACTGGTCCCTTCCTTTCTAGCCCAGCTGGTTCATCAGCCGGTCAAAGTGGTTCTGGTGCTTGGCGGCGATCTGCTCGCACTTCATTTTGATCTGCGGATCGGTTGAGGTCTGGGAGTACATCTGGTACTTCTTGATGAGCAGCTGTTCGACCGAGAGCTGGTCCTCGATCGCGCCCAGCTCCTTGCTGGTCAGTTCGGCCATGGGCCCACATCCTTTCATAATTCCTTGCGGGTCTTATTTTTTGCAGCCGCCCTGTAAAATATTCCTGAATAATAAATGTAAAACACACTTGACATAAAATGTAAAGCCTGCTATACTACAAATGTAAAGTGAATTTGACAAACATGGTGCATGGATAGAAGCTCGGGAAAGGGATGGGCATTAGAATGGAAAACCGGATCGGGGAGCTGCGCCGGCAGCGAAAGATGACCCAGGAGGAGCTGGCGCTGGCGACGGGGGTGACCCGGCAGACGATCATCAGCCTGGAGGGAGGGCGCTATAACCCTTCGATCCTGCTGGCGCACAAGATCGCGCAGGTGTTCGACAGCCGGATCGAAGAGGTCTTTATCTTTGAGGAGGACGAAGCATGAAAAAGAACGTATTGTGGATTTCGCTTTGCTATCTCGCGGCCGGGCTGCTCTGCGCGCTTGCGGCGGCGCTCGCCGAAGGAAAGGCTTCAGGACTTCTGGCGGGCTTTGCGGGCGCGGGGATCGGCGCCGGCGGAGTGCTGCTGTGGAAATACGTTTACTGGAGCAGGCCGCAAAACGCGCCGCGTTACCGGGAGAGGGCCCAAAGGGAGCGGATCGAACAAAAAGACGAGCGCAACGAACGGCTGCGCGACAAGGCTGGGCGGTATACCTACCTTTTGGGGCTGCTCGTCCTTGCGCTGGCCGACGTGACCTTCGCCATCCTGGATGCGACAGGCGCCTACGAATGCAAGGGGCTGATCCTGTTTTCCGGCTTCCTGCTGCTCTTTCTCTATATCGCGGGCATTGTGATCTACCGCAGGCTGAAAGCACATTACTAATTGGGGGGACTGAACATGAACCGTTTTGTAAAACGCAAGCTGACCTTTGCCGTTGTTATTTTAGTCCTGGGCCTCTGCGTGTTGGCGAGCAGCTGGCTGCTGCCGCAGGGCGCGGGCCCGGTCGGGACCGTCGCGGGCTTCGGCTTCGGCTGGACCGCAATCGGGGTGCTTAGGCTGCTCCAGGCGCTGGGCTATTACCGCGATCCGCAGCGGGCCGCCAAACTCGAAACCTGGGAGAAGGAGGAGCGCACCCGCTTTATCCGGGAAAAGTCCTATGCGATGGGGTTCTATGTCGGGATCTTTGGCTGTGGGATCGGGGTGCTGGTCGCGGCGTATTTGGGTGACGAGAAGCTCGCCGACACGCTGGCGATGGTGGTTTGCGGGATGCTGATTGCCATGCTGGGGGCTTGGCGGTACTTTCAGAAAAAATATTGAACCTGGCCATACGAAAAAGATGACCGTTAGTAAAGGTTACTAACGGTCATCTTTTTGCAGATATAGAGGAAGAGCGGCGGGGATACCGCCGGCCTCTTCCCGATTTATCCTAATTATATCCTGAACTGGGATGGATTTCAAGGGAAAAGGCCAATTTTTGTCCCGTTCCCCGGGCGGGAATGACCGCGAGCAACCTTTGCTAGAGGTCATTTATCTGAAGGGGGAACTGGAATGAAAAAGAAAGCGATAGCGGTGCTGCTGTGCGTGCTGGCGCTGACCGTTTTAGGCGGCTTCACGGTGGGCGGCAGCGGCCTGCGGGAGTATTATGCCGGGCTGCTGGAGCGGGGGATCATCACCGAAGCGGAGTATGAAAAACTGGAAGCGTACGGCTTCGAGCTGCCCGAGAGCGGGAAGAAGCCTCTGGACGACTTTTCGATCGGTGAGATCAGCACCGCCAATGAGGACGTGGTGGAAAGATGAGGCGGCTTCCCGCTTTGCTGCTGGCGTTCTGTCTGGCGGCCGGGATGATCCCGGTCGCCGGGGCGGCGGCAGCGTCCGTTGACCCGGGCGCGACCCTCGGGGGGAGCACCCCGCCCGGAATCGCGGAGATCGACCCGGAGATACCCACCCCGGAGATCTCCCTCTTCCGCGCGCGGGCCGCTGCGGGCCCCGAGTTCATCCGGGTGCCGGTGAAGAATAACGACCCGGCCCGGATCGAAGGCTTCGCTGTCACCGCCCTGCCCGAGGGCGGCGGGGAGGCGGACATGCTGTCCGCCTCGGGAGAGCCCGAGGTGTCGGGGGAGGTCTACAGCTACAAGCTGTATTTCAGCGACCCGCCGCAGCGGGACACCGGCTTCACCATCTCGGTCACACCTGTCGCGAAGGCGGGCCGGGCCGGCTTCGACCTGCCCAAAACGAAGACCTCATCCTACACCTACCGGGCCATCGAGAGCCTGACCATCAAGGCCGGGGGCGAGGCGGTGGGGGATAAGACGGTTTACCTGCAAACCGGTGGGGAGCGCCAGACGGTACAGCTGACCGCCGACAAGAACCCCACCTCCCAGAGCTATGCCGCCGAGGTGCTCTGGTCGAGCAGCGACCCAGCCATCGCTTCGGTGGACCCGGTGACGGGGATGGTCACGGGGAACACGGGAGGAACCGTGACCATCACGGCCAGCGTCTACGACGCCCCGGATACCGTTTCCGCCTCCTGCACGGTGACGGTGGTCCCGATTTCCGGAATCGGGTTAAACCCGGCGAGCAAGACCCTCTTCACCGGGGGCACGGCGGCCGAGACCGACTTTGAGCTGACCGCGACCCTGACGGGAGACAACGGCAGCACCGAGCTGGTCTGGGAGAACAGCAGCCCGGACCAGGTCAATATGACCAAGGTGAGCGGCAACGTCTACCACCTCTCGGCCTTTGGCAAGCAGCCGGGGAGTGCGACCATCACGGTGACGGACAAGGGCGGGTTCTATAAGGCCACCTGCACCGTGACGGTGGTGCAGGTCCAGAGCGTTTCGGTGCTGCCCAGCAC
>SLUK01000017.1 GCA_004340125.1 Harryflintia acetispora
GCCCACGGGGGGATGATTCCCCCCGTGAGACGCGCCATCGGCGTCAGCCGATAGCAGCATTCCCGCAGGAATGCTGCGCGCCCCCCTTCCCCCCAGCGTAAAGCCGCCCAGCATACAGAGTGCCAGTGCGGCCAGGATGATGGCTAACAGCTTTCTTTTCATGCTTTCGTCCTCCTCAAAAAAGACCTGTAGCATAGGTTGCTTCCGGTCTTCCATTGTGAGGGATTCGGCGAAAAAAGCCGTTTCGACTTGAAATCCGTTCCAGAACAGGATATAATTAGGATAAATTCGGAAGGGGCGGGTTAAAAACCTGCCGCTCCTTTTAGAAAACAGCAAAAAGACGACCGTTAGTAACCTATACTAACGGTCTTTTGTACTCTCAAAAAAGTGCCCCGGCCTTGCGGCCGGGGCGCATTTCTCTTTTATTTTTTCAGCACAGCCTTGTGGAAGACCTTCTTGCCCTTTTTGATGATCAGAGCGCCGCCGGCAAAGTCCTCTTCGCTGATCATGGCGTTCGCATCGGTGACCTTCTGCTCGGCAATGGTGCAGCCCCCCTGCTGGATGAGCCTGCGGCCCTCCCCCTTGGAGGGGACCAGCCCGCAGGCCAGCAGCAAATCAAGCACCGGCAGCTTGCCGTCCTGGAAGCTGCTGGCTTCAATCTCGGTGGTGGGCATGTGCGCGCTGTCGGTCCCCTGAGAAAAGAGCGCCTTGGACGCTTCGAGCGCCTTATCCGCCTCTTCCTTGGAGTGCACCATGGCGGTCACCTCGTGGGCGAGGATTTCCTTGGCCTTATTCAGCTGCGCGCCCTCCCAGCTCTCCATCGCCTCGATCTCCTCGATGGGCAGGAATGTCAGGAGCTTGAGGCACTTGACAACGTCCGCATCGTCGATGTTGCGCCAGTACTGGAAGAACTCGTAAGGACTGGTCTTTTCGGGATCGAGCCAGACCGCGCCGTTCTCGGTCTTGCCCATCTTCTTGCCTTCCTTGGTGGTCAGCAGGGTGAAGGTCATGCCGCTGACCTCCTGCCCCTCGGCCCGGCGCACCAGCTCCACGCCGCCGATGATGTTCGACCACTGGTCGTCCCCGCCCAGCTCCATCTTGCAGTTATAGGTGCGGTAGAGGTGCAGGAAGTCGTAGCTCTGCATGAGCATGTAGTTGAATTCGAGGAAGGAAAGGCCCTTCTCCATGCGCGAGCGGAAGCACTCGGCGGTGAGCATTTTGTTGACCGAGAAATGCACCCCCACGTCCCGCAGAAACTCGATGTAGTTGAGCTTCTTGAGCCAGTCCCCGTTGCGGGCGATGAACGCCTTGCCCGGCTCGCCCGGCTCGCCGAAGTCGAGGAATTTGGACATCTGGCGCTGGAAGCACATGGCGTTGTGGTCGATCTGCTCGACCGTTAACATCTTGCGCATGTCGGTCTTTCCGGTGGGGTCGCCCACCATGGTGGTGCCGGTACCCAGCAGCACGATGGGGGTGTGGCCCGCCCTTTGGAGGCGCGCCATGGTGATCAGCTGCAAAAAGTGTCCGACATGCAGGCTGTCGGCGGTGGCGTCGTAGCCGACGTAGAAGGTCACCTGTTCATTGTCCAGCCGCTGCTGGATCAGTTCGGGATGGGTCATCTGCGCGATCAGGCCGCGCCGCTCCAGTTCTTCAAAAATCTTCATGCTCTTGTTCCTTTCCTGTTTCTGGTTTTCCCGGAGCCGGACGCTTTATCGCATCAAAATGGAAAAGCCCCCTGCCCGGACTTTCGTTCGAGCAGAGGGCGAATAAACTCGCGGTACCACCTCTATTTGTTCCCCGCCCCCAGTGGTTTCAGCAGGCGGTAAGAACCTCATGGGTACTGACATACCCCCGCGCTTTAACGGGCGCACCCGGCACGGTCCTACTCTTTTTCAGACGGCGGCTCCGAAATGTATTCATCCCCGCCTCCTTTATGCGCTTGCACCGACCGCGCACTCTCTGAAAATTCGGCACTGGGGACTACTTCTTTTCTTCTCAGCCTTTTGGTATGAACATTTACGAGAGCCAGTATACCCCACCCGTTTCGATTTGTCAAGCATGGTTTCCCCGGTTGAGGGAGCCTGGTCACCCGATCGAGGAAACCTGGGAATTGCCGAAGCTCTCATCAGTATTGGGGACGACGTTCAAACCGCCCCCTAAGCCCCAGCCGATCGCCCCGGCCGGGTTGGTCCAGTGGCAGTTTTGAAAGATATTGAGGGTGGAGGCATAATATTCAGCGCCGACAATACCACCTGTGGCAATCCCGTTCGGACCCGTACTGGCACCAAAACCCGCCGAGGAGAGGCATTCGGCAAAAGTGCAATCATAGCTCAGTCCCACAATTCCGCCCAGATAGGTCTGGCTCTTCGATGTGCCCGCAACCGTCCCGCCCACCGCCTTGCAGCGCAGGAGGCTGGAATATTCCGCCCAACCGGCAACCGCGCCGACGGTGCTGAAGGTCTCGCCGTAGGAACTGTTTGCCCCGTCGACGATGATGTCGGCCCCGCTCACGGTGCAGTCCAGAAGCTGCGCGCCGGACGAAAGCCGGTTGACAATGCCTCCCGCAGCATAGTTGTGCGTTTTGTTCGGCGCCTGCATATAGTAGGAGGCGCTGATCACTGGCTGGTTTATGGTAACATTTTTCACCCGTGCGTCCGACCCGCTGACAACACTGAACAATCCGCCGGTAGTGGAGCGAAGGCCGCTGATGATGTGCCCGCCTCCGTCGAAGACCCCGGTGAAGGTCCCCACCGAGATCCAGCTGCCGCTCAGGACCAGATCGTTTTCCAAGCGGAGGCTGGCTCCAAGGTGGCTCTGCATGTGGGCGAGCTGGGCCTGACTACCGATCCGGTAGGGGGAGGCAGCCGTCCCGCTTCCCACATAATAGGCCCCCGCCGTCCCGGCGGGGCAGCCGCAGGTGGGCGCGGTGGTAAAAGTACTGGTCGATCTGCCCTCCCGGTCAAAGGCCTCCCGGCCCGGTGCGACGTGGGCGGTGACCTGCAGCGTCCAGGTGCTCGGCCCGGCAAGATCATAGCGCAGCGGAAGGTGCACGTTTACCTGTTTTGCCGCGGTGATCTCCACCGCGGCCGTCACCTCGGGCGCGCCGCTCACGGCCTCGCCCGGGTAGAGGGCGAAGGTATAGCTGCCGGTGCGCTCCGAGTGCGTGAAGGGGACGTCCACCCCGTAGTCGCAGGAGTAGCCATCCTGCACCGTTACCGTCACACCGCTCTCCGCCGCCCGGACCGGGACGGCCGGCAGCAGGCAAAGGACCAGCGCCGCCGCAAAAGCCCGTCGTTTACTCATGCGATCCACCCTCCAAATAAGACCGCTAGTATTGCTAGCTTGGGGGCAGCGGCCGGCGGGAAGGGCGGGAAAAATGCCGGATTCCCTTGAAAAAGGTGGTAAAACAGGATATAATTAGGACAAGTTCGGAAGCAACCGAAAGAAAATGCTTCCGAAATTGGAATATGACGATAAGAAATGACCGTTAGCTAGCAATGCTAACGGTCATTTTTAGGTAGAAAAATTTAACCGGCCTTAGTTTTCAGCCTTTTTTTCCCGCGCGGCACAAAGCATCTCCTGTGCGTTTTGACGCGCCGCCCCGGTCACCGCGTCCCCGCTGATGATCCTTGCCAACTCGCCGGCCTGGGCCTCCCCCTCGAGCAGCGCCACCTTCGTGAAGGTGCGTCCGTCCTCGGTCTCCTTGCGGATCAGCAGGTGCCGGTCGGCATAGGCCGCCACCTGCGCCAGATGGGTGACGCAGAGCACCTGCCTCCCCTTCGCCACCGCCGCGAGCTTAAGGCCGATCTTGTCGGCCGCCCGGCCGCTCACCCCGGCGTCCACCTCGTCGAAGATGGAGGTGACCCCCTCCTCGCCCGCGCTCAAGGTGTTCTTGATCGAGAGCATGATCCGTGAAATCTCGCCGCCCGAGGCGATCTTCTGCACCGGCTTCGGCGGCTCCCCCGGGTTCGGGGAGATCAGCAGCTCGATCGAATCGGCCCCCATCGGCCCCAGCGGGCGCTCCTCCTGCGAGACGGTGAGGCGCACCGAGGGCATATCCAGAAAGCGCAGCTGCTCCTCCACCGCCACAACGAAGGCCTTACCGGCCGCGGCGCGCGCCTGCGAGAGCTCCTTGGCCAGTTTTTGCGCCCTTGCCAGCGCTTTCGTATAGCTCTGCGAAAGGGCCGCGCGGCGCTCGTCGCTGCGCACGATCGAATCCAGCTCCTCCTGAGCGCGCGCGCAGAAGGCGAGCACCTCCTCGACCGAGCCGCCGTACTTTACCTTGAGCCCGTGCAGCAGGTCGAGGCGCGCCTCCAGCTCGTCCAGCGCGCGGGGGCTAAACTCCACCGCTTCCAGCTCGCTCCCCAGCTCGCCGTGCAGCTCCTGCAGCTCGTAGTAGACCTCCTGCAGCCGCTCGGCCGGCTCCTGGAGGCCCGGCAGATACCGCCCGGCGGCGCCGAGCTCCTCGAGCAGAGCGCCCAGCTGCTCCTGGAGCCCCGGCCCCTCGGCATATTCGGGGCTGATGAGCTCCCGCGCGGCCCCCAGCGAGGCCGCAATCTTCTCGGCGTTGCGCAGCACCTCGCGGCGCTCGGAAAGCTCCTCCTCCTCGCCGGAGACCGGCGCGGCTTTCTCGATCTCCCCGATCTGGTACTCCAAAAGGTCGATCCTTCTGGCCTTCTCCCCCTCGTCCATCTCGAGCGCGTCGAGCTCCTCCTTGATCTTCCCGAGCGCGCGGTAGCTCTCCTGATAATCCGCCAGCTGCCCGCCCAGCGCCCCGAAGCGGTCGATCAGCGAGAGGTGGTATTCCGGCGAGAGCAACCGGGTGTTGTCGTGCTGCCCGTGCAGGTCCACCAGCGTCGCCGCCAGGGCTTTCAGCACCGTGACGGTGGCGGGCCGCCCGCCCACCCGGCAGTCGGTCGAATCGGGACGGATGGTGCGGGAGACGAGCAGGGTGCCGTCCTCCTCGGGGGCATAGCCGAACTCGTCGAGCACCGCCAGCGTCTGGGGGGAGAGGGAGTCAAACAGGGCGGTGACCACCGCACGCTGCTCTCCGCTGCGGATCAGGTCGCGCGAGGTGCGGCTGCCCAGCACCGCCCCGATGGCGCCCATTAGGATGGTCTTGCCCGCGCCCGTCTCGCCGGTAAAGACATTGAAGCCTTCACACAGCTCGATCTCGGCGCGGCTGATCACCGCGAGGTTTTCGATGTATAGATTTCTGAGCACGTTTCCACGCCCTTCCCGCTTTTCGGATTTACGCCTTGCTGCGGCTGAGCAGCTGGTAAAGCTCGTCCACCAGCGCGGCGGCCGACTCGCTGTCCCGCATGATGATCAGGATGGTGTCGTCCCCGGCGATGGTGCCGACCGAGCCCTGCCACTCGATGGTGTCCAGCGCGGCGCACGCCGCATTGGCCATCCCGGTGTAGCACTTGATGACGATCAGGTTCTGGGCGCAGTCGATCTTGGAGACCGCCTCCTTGAAGATAGCATGGAACCGGAAGGAGATGTGCGAGTCCTGCGCCTTGGCCCCGGAATAGCAGTAGCCCCCGTCGGACATCTGCACCTTGACCAGCCGCAGCTCCCGGATATCCCGCGAGACGGTGGCCTGGGTGACGGAAAACCCGGCCTGGTGCAGCTTTTCGAGCAGCTGCTCCTGGGTGTAGATGCGGTTCTCCGAGATGATTTCCATGATCTTGGCGTGCCGCTTGAACTTGGACATGAATGTTTCTCCTTCCTGTTGCCGTTTATTTGGGGTCAGCCCCGGGAGCTGAGCTTATCGCTGAGAATTTCGTAGAAGTTGCGCCGGTCCAGCGCCACCAGCTTGACCCGCCGGGTGGAGCGCTTGATCTCGATTTTATCCTCCGGGTTGATCATGACCGCCTGCTCGCCGTCGATGGTCATGTAGAGCTTGTCGGTGTAGTTGACGATCCGCTGGTTGACCGACAGCACCTTTTCGGGTGCGAATATCAGCGGCCGGGAGCCGAGCGCATGCGGGCAGATGGGGGTCATCACGATCGAATCGATCGCCGGGTCCACGATCGGCCCGCCCGCCGACATCGAATAGGCGGTCGAGCCGGTGGGGGTGGCGAAGATCAGCCCGTCGGCGCGAAAGGCGCCCACCATCTCGTTTTGGCAGCGCACGTCCAGGTCCACCATCCGCGAGAGGGCCCCCTTGGAGAGCACGATGTCGTTTAAGGCATAGTAGCGCTCCCGCCGCGAATCGGGCAGCACCCGGGTGGCCTTGACCATCATCCGCTCCTCGGTGCGGTAGTTGCCCGCCACGATCTCGCCGAGCAGCCCGAGGTCCTGCAGCTCGAGCTGGGCCAAAAAGCCCAGCCGCCCGAGGTTGACCCCCAGGATCGGCTTATCGGCGGTGACCGCGTCCTTGGCCGAGTGGATGATGGTGCCGTCCCCGCCGATGGCGACGATCATATCGGCCCTTGATAGCTCGGTACTATAATTGCCGAAGCGCGCGCCCGAATTTTCAAAGATATAGGAAAACTGCTCCCCCAGCGTGACCTCGCACCCGAGCTCGATAAAACGGCGGATCACCTCGCGGGTGTGCCCGGCGGCCCCGTCCTTGCGCAGATTGGGGACGATCAGTATCTTCACCGCAAACCCTCCTATCGGTCCAGCTCTTGGTGGGAACGCTCGATGAGCGCGGCGATCTCCTGTTCACTCACCGCGGTCCCCTCCCCGCCCTTTTTGAGCCAGGCGAGGTATTCGATGTTCCCCTGCGGGCCCTTGATGGGCGAATGGGTCAGCCCCCCGAGCGAAAAGCCCTGCGAGAGGGCGAAGGACACGACCCGCTCCACCACCTCGCGGTGGACGCCTTTATCGCGCACCACGCCCTTCTTGCCGACCTTTTCGCGGCCGGCCTCGAACTGGGGCTTGATCAGCGCCACCAGCTGCCCGCCCTCGCGCAGCAGCCGCAGCGCCACCGGCAGCACCAGCGTCAGCGAGATGAACGAAACGTCTATACTGATAAAATCGACCGGCTCCGGGATCTGCTCCTCTGTAACATAGCGGATGTTGGTGCGCTCGAGATTGTGCACCCGCTCATCCTCCCGCAGCTTCCAGGCGAGCTGCCCGTAGCCCACGTCCACCGCATAGACCTCTTTGGCGCCGTTTTGCAGCATGCAGTCGGTGAAGCCGCCGGTCGAGGCGCCGATGTCCATGCAGACCGCACCCTGCAGCGAGATTGGGAAGCATTCCATCGCGCGCTCCAGCTTATAGCCGCCCCGGCTGACATAACGCTCGCCGGATGAACGCACCTCGATGGGCGCGTCGGTTAAGACGCTCATCCCGGCCTTGTCGCACTTCTGCCCGTCCACGTAGACCGCCCCGGCCATGATCAGGCGCTTGGCCGCCTCCCGCGAGGGGGCGAGGTTCTGGCTGCACAGCAGCACGTCCAGTCTTTCCTTCATCGAAGCCCTCCGTCAAAGGATTTTGGCTAAGGTTTCCCCGTCCAGTCCCACCGCCTGCATACACTGCTCGACGGTGCCCTGCGCGACCACCGGGTTTTCAATCGCCCGGTGGCAGAAATCGCCCTTCCAGCCCGTTTTGGCCAGTGCGGCGAGCAGATGCTCGCCGAGCGAGCCGCTCGCGGCGCTCTCCTCGATCATCACGATTTTGCCGGCCGCCCGCGCACTATCCAGCACCTCGCGCGGCAGCGGCCAGATTTTTTCAAGCAGCAGCACCCGGTAAGCGCGGCCCGCTATCCCGAGCGCCCCAAGGGCGTTGGCCGCCACCCGCCCATAGGTGATGAGCAGCCCCTGCTCCTCCCCCTTTGGGGGGATCTCGTAGTAGTCCCCACAGTCCTTTGCATTGTCCGGCAGCACCAGCGTCTGCCGCCCGCGCGGGTAGCGCACGGCGCAAAGCCCCTCCTCCTCATAGAGCGCGCGGCTGATGCAGCGGCGCAGCCCGTCATAGGTGGCGGGGGAATAGATGGCGCAGCTGGGCAGGCTGCAAAGAAAAGGTACGTCGAAGAGCCCTTGGTGGGTCTCGCCGTCCTCCCCGACCAGCCCCGCGCGGTCCACCCCCAGCACGAGGTGCACCCGCTCCAGGCAGCAGTCGTGCAGCAGCTGGTCGTAGGCCCGCTGCAGGAAGGAGGAATAGACCGCGAAGAAGGGGAGCATCCCCCCAACCCCCAGCGCCGCGCCGAAGACCACCGCATGGCTCTCGGCGATCCCCACATCGTAAAAACGCCCCTCGTCCCGAAAGCGGGTGGAGAAGTGGTGCAGCCCCGTGGCGTACTTCATCGCCGCCGTGATGGCCACGATCCGGCTGTCCCGCTCCCCCAGCTCGGTGAGGTGCAGCCCCATCTGCTCGCTGAACGAGTCGGCCGGCATATCGTTTTGCTGCTCCTTGCGCGGGTCGAACTTCGATACCCCGTGGAAGGCGCCGGGATTTTCCTCGGCCTGCTTGTAGCCCTTCCCCTTCTGGGTGTGCACATGGATGAGCACCGGCTCGTCCATCTGCCGCGCCCGCTCGAAGACGGCGCAGAGCTGGGGCAGGTTATGCCCCTCGACCGGGCCGAGATAGGTAAACCCCATGTCCTCAAAGAGGTTGGAGTTATAAAGCATGTTTTTGGCCGCGCCCTTGATGGCCGACAGCCCCCCGACCATCCCGCGCCCGACGAGCGGGATGGCTCCCAGGGTGCGCTCCACCCCGCTTTTGAGCTCGAAATACCCCTTGGTATTGCGGATCTTGGCCAGGTGGTGCGCAAAGGCCGAGACGTTTTTGGAGATGGACATCTCGTTGTCGTTGAGGATGACCACCAGGTTGGAAAGGGTCTCGTCGACGTTGCTCAGCGCCTCGAAGGCGACGCCGGCAAACGCCCCGTCGCCGATCACGGCGATCGCCTTGCCCTCCTCGCCCCGCAGGCGCTTTGCCCGCGCCAGCCCGATGGCCGCCGAGATCGAGGTACTCGAATGCCCGGCGATGAAGGCGTCGTATTCGCTCTCGCCCCGCTTGGGGAAGCCGGAGAGCCCCCCGCTCTGGCGCAGGGTGGAAAAGCGCTCCCGCCGCCCGGTCAGGAGCTTATGGGTATAGCACTGATGCCCCACGTCGAAGACGATCCGGTCCTTTGGGCAGCTAAACACCCGGTGCAGCGCGATGGTCAGCTCGACCACCCCCAAATTGGAGGCCAAGTGGCCTCCGGTGCGGGACACGGTGGTGATCAGCTTGTGGCGGATCTCCCCGGCCAGGACCGGAAGCTGCCTCGCATCCAGTCTTTTAACGTCCTGTGGGGAATTGATTTTATCTAAAAGCGCATACTGCTGCATGACAGCCTCCCTCATTCGGGGTCCTTGGGCAGGGCCAGCCTTGTTAATTGACCGGAACGATCATTGCAATCAGGATTCCGAGCAGCGCGCCGCCGAGCACCTCGAGCGGCGTGTGGCCCAGGAATTCCTTGAGCTTCTTCTGGTCCGGGTTGGGCAGGCGGGTTTCGTCCTCCTCCTGCGCGCCGCTGACGTCCAGGAACTTGAAGCCGAAGACCAGCTTGTTAATCACCTTGGCCTGTTCCCCGGCCGAGCGGCGCACCCCCATCGCGTCGTACATCACCACCGCGGCGAAGGCCAGCGACAGCGCAAACTCGGGGGAGGAAAAGCCCACCTTGCGCGCCATGCCGATGGCGAGGCTGCACACCAGCGCCGAGTGGGAGCTTGGCATCCCGCCCGCGCCGAAGAGCCGCTCGAAGTTCCATCTCCCCGAGGTCAGATAGGTCAGTAGCGTCTTGAGCACCTGGGCGATCAGCCAGGAGAGAGCGCCCACATTGATCAGATAATTGCTGGTCAGCATCCGTATTGCTTCCATGCAAACCTCCATACCGCCGCCGGCGGCCTTGTCCTTTGATCCGCCCCGAAGGGCAAAAAACATTTAAAAGCCGCGCTTTAGTGGGTGCGGCTGATCACCATCTCGGCCACGTCGTATAAGAACGGCTCCTCGATGTGCAGATCGTGCAGACACTTTTTGGCCTCCTGCACGCACTCCTGCGCCATCTTGCGGGATTCCTCGACCCCGTAGAGCACCACATAGGTCGTCTTCCCGCTCGAGCGGTCGCTCCCCACCGGCTTGCCCAGCTCCTCGCTGGTGGCCGTCACGTCCAGGATGTCGTCCATGATCTGGAAGGCCAGCCCGATCTGGGCGGCATATTTTTCGCAGAGCTCGAGCTGCCCCTCGTCCATCCCGCCGGCGATCCCGCCCATCAGGCAGGCCGCCCGGATCAGCGCGCCGGTCTTGAGCGCGTGCAGGGTGCCCAGCACCTCGGGGGTCATCTGGCGGGTGTTCTCGAAGCGCAGATCGATCGCCTGCCCGCCGATCATCCCGTCGAGCCCGGCGCACTGTGCCAGGGTGAGCGCGCCGCGCACCCCGCGCTCGTAGCCCATGGCGGCATAGTCGCACTCGCGCAGCGCGTACTCGAAGGCGCGGGTGAGCAACGCATCACCGGCGAGCAGCGCGTTCGCCTCGCCGAAGCGCACATGGCAGGACGGCTTGCCCCGGCGCAGCTCGTCGTTGTCCATGCAGGGCAGGTCGTCGTGGATCAGGGAATAGGCGTGGATCATCTCGATCGCCGCGGCGAAGGGGACGGCCCGCTCATATTCGCCGCAGCCGAGGCGGCAAAGCTCCAGGCAGAGCATCCCGCGCAGCCGCTTGCCGCCGCCGAGGGTGCTGTAGCGCATGGCCTCCTGCACCACCCCGTAAAGGGTCTCCTCCTCGCTGCCGATGGCCCCCTCAAGGGCCGCCTCGATTTGCTCAATATAGCGCTGCTGCACGCTCATAAAATCATAAGACAATTTACGCTTCCTCCTCTTTTTGCGCCGCTTCAACCTGCTCGATCCTGAGCTTGGCGCGCTCGATCATCTTCTGGCACTGGGCGATCAGCTTGACGCTCTCGCCATAAATTTTGATGCTCTCGTCCAGGCTGACGTCGGGCGAGGAGAGGGCCTGCGCATAGCCCTCCAGCTTCTCGAGCGCCTGCTCGAAGGAAATTTTTTCGGCCATCTGCTTATCCTCCAAGCCCTGTGCGGGCCTTCGTTTTCTTGATTTCCTCCACCGTCAGCGAGAGCTGCCCGTCCGCCAAAAAGGCGGTCAGCGCATCGCCGCGCCGCACCTGCGACACTGAACGCACGCCCTCCCCTTCCTTTTTTAACACGCTGTAGCCGCGCGCGAGGGTGCGCATGGGCGAAAGGGACTCGATCAGCGCGCCCTGCGCATGCAGGCGCTCCCACCGCAGCCGCAGCTGCTGCGCCATCTGCGCGCGCAGCCGCTCCCCGAGCGAATCGACGCGCTGCTGGGCCTCCCGCAGCCGCGCCATCGGCGCGTGGGAATGTGCGAGCGCCGCCGCGTTTTGCAGCCGGGACTCGTATCCTTTGAGCTTGCGCCCGAGCGTGTCGCCCATCGACGCCTCCAGGTTCCCCAGTAAAAAGCAGACCTCCCGCACGTCGGGAACCGCCAGCTCGGCGGCCGCCGAGGGGGTGGGCGCGCGCAGGTCGGCGACAAAGTCGCAGATGGTGTAATCGGTCTCGTGGCCCACCGCCGAGATGACCGGCACCGGGCAACGGTAGATCTCCCGGGCGAGGGCCTCGTCGTTGAAGCAGAAGAGATCCTCGAAGGAGCCCCCGCCCCGCCCGACGATGATCAGCTCGCTTTTCCCCTCGCCGGTCAGGGCGCGTAGCGCCGCGATGATCGAGCCGGCGGCCCCGTCCCCCTGCACGGTGGCCGGGGCGAAGCGCACCTCGCACAGCGGCCAGCGCCTTGAGAGGATATTGATCATATCCTGCACCGCAGCGCCGGTCGGGGAGGTGACGATCCCGACCGTCTGCGGATAGCGCGGCAGCTCCCTCTTGCGCGCCTCGTCAAAGAGCCCCTCCTTCGAGAGCTTCGCCTTGAGCTGCTCGAAGGCGAGATACAGCGCCCCGGCCCCGTCCGGGAACATCTCCCGCACGTAGACCTGGTAGCTGCCGTCCCGCTCGTAGAGCGAAACCGAGCAGCGCACCACCACCTTCATCCCGTCCGCGGGCAGGAAGCGCAGCGACTGCGCGTTGGAGCGGAACATCACCGCGTGGACGGCCGCGTCCTTGTCCTTGAGCACGAAGTAGAAGTGCCCCGAGCGGTAGTGGTTATTAAAATTGGAAATCTCCCCCGACAGCAGGAGGTCCTGCAGCCGGTAATCCTCATCCAGCCGCGCCTTGACGTAGCGGTTGAGCTGGGAGACGGTGATGGTCGTGTTCATGCGATCCCTTTCCTCTCGTGCCAAAAGCGGGTGAGCACCGCGATCCCCGCGGCGTTGTCCGAGGAGAATTCGGGCGCGGCGAAGGCGCCGCCCTCACGCTCCAGTACCGGGCGCAGGAAGAGGCTGGACATCACCCCGCCCGCGTAGACCACCGGCAGGTCGCCGAAGCGAAGGCGGGCGTTTTCTGCCATGCGGCGCGCCACCGCCAGGATATACGAGAGGCAGTGCGCGGCGACCTCCTCGGGCGGCGCGCCCCTTTGCAGCAGCGCGGCGCACTGGTTTTCGACCCCCGACAGGCTGGCGTCCTCCCCCTTGAAGACGGGGCGCAGCGCCTTCGGCTCCCCGAAGCGCAGGGCCAGCTCGCTGAGCTTCGGCCCCGCCGGGAAGCCAAGCCCGAGCATTTTGCCCACCCGGTCGACGGCCTGTCCGGCTTTGAGGTCCAGCGAGGTGGCCGCGAGTTCGATTCGCAGCGGCTCCCCCGGCGAAACGAGCAGGCAGTCGGTGGTGCCGCCCGAAAAATGAAAGCAGATGAATCTTTTTTCCATCAAATCGAGCCGTCCGGACGAATAGAGCGCCGCCGCGACATGCCCGGCCTGGTGGGAGAAGGAATAGACCGGGACGCCAAAGGCCGCGCCCAGTATGCGCGCGGCGCCCGACCCGCAAAGGAAGCAGGGCATGTAGGAGCCCTCGGCGTCCCGGGGCCTCACCGAAGCGCCCACCGCCGTGAGCGGCGCCCGCCGCTCGCCAAAGCAGGCCTCGATCATCTCGGGGAGCTGGCGGGTGTGCTCGAAAACCGCGTCGCTCTGGCGCAGCCCGAGCTGGCCCTCCCGCACCGGGAGCAGCCTCTTATGCTGGACGAGGGCGCCCGTCCCCGACAGGAGCGCCGCCGAGGTGGTGTAGTTGCTGGTGTCGATCCCGAAATACAGCGCCACGGCTCCCCTCCTCCCGTGCGGATATGATAATTATGCACCTGTTTGCATACCGCTATTGCTTTATTTTAGCATATTCTCTTTGTATATTCAAACCATTTTGCATAAATTTTCGAGCAAAAAGAAACCGCCCGCACCATTGTGCAGGCGGGCCCGTTCAGCCGTCGTAACGCAGGCCGTGCATGAAGCCGTCGAGCGCCAGGGAGCATACGTCGCCGCCGACCACCTTGCTTTCGGCCACCAGGAGATTGAGGCGCACCTCGTCGCCGCAGTCGGGGTAATTGACGACCCGGTAGGTGTACCGTTTGACCTGCTTTCCCCGGTATCGGCTCAGGTCCAGGCCCTGCGACTTCTGGATTTCATTGTAATTCTCATAGACCTCGTCGAACTCCTTGGGCACGACCACATCCATGATCTCGCAGGGCTCCTCCTCCACCTCCCAGCCGAACTGGGCGATGAAGTTCAGCCGCTCCTGGTTGGTGGCGACGGTATAATTCTTGACCACCGCGCCGCTGCTGCTGATCGAGACCGGGACTTCGGCGCGGCGCTGGGAGAGCACCCCCATCACCGCCACCGCAAGCACCAGGATTCCCGCCGCGCTGCACAAAATGGACAGCAGGCGTTTATTCAGACGAAAGGACATCAAAAGCATAGTGAAACCTCCAACCCCGAACGTTATCCCCAAGGGCGCGTATTCGCCTTTAATTGCCGCGCCCCTTACATGTCCCCAAGACAGCTGGGTCCTACCCTCATCTATATGCCCCCGTCCCCCGTTTTAACCCTGAAAATGCAAAACGGCGGGTTATTCCCCGCCGTTTTGCTTATACTCATGAAAAGATCCGATCCCGTGGGCGGAGCCTTTCCCCGCCGTCATCTTGCCGAAAGCCCCGGGCGGGCTTCCCTACCGGGAATTGCCTGCTATTTTGCCTGCGCGAGCAGGGAAACCAGTTTGTCCTTCGAGGTGAAGCCCACCGAGCGGGCAACCTCCTTGCCGTCTTTGAGCACCACCACGGTCGGTATGCTCATCACCCCAAACTTCTGGGCGACGGCCGGATTCTCGTCGATATTCACCTTGCCGATCAGGGTCCCGTCGGTAATTTCGCCGGCAAGCTGCTCCACGATGGGACCGAGCATCTTGCACGGGCCGCACCAGTCGGCATAGAAATCGACCAGGGCTGTGACGCCCTGCTCCTCCGCCTGCTGGAAGGTTTCTTCGGTCCAATGCTGTAACGCCATTGACTCTTCCTCCTTTTGCACATTCATGTTCCATTCTATTATTTGTAGCATAGCAGGTAAATATGACTATTTTTTGAAGCCCGCAAAAATCCTTAAAATTAAAATGACCCGTAGAAATACTTTCTTTGGGCCATCGAATCGTTCAAATTGGTAAAACCTGTATATCGGCTCTCCAGCCGCTTCCAGATTTGTCCTAATTATATCCTATTTTGTCACCTTTTTCAAGGGAATCCGGCAAATTGGACCGGTCTCCCGCTGGATCCAAGACCGACAGAAAGTATTTCTATCGGTCTTTCTTATTCTAAAGGAGGCTTCCCCATGAAACGAACCGGCATCCGTGCGCTCGCCCTGCTCTGCTGCTTCCCCCTGCTCCCGGTGCTCGCCGCCCCGGCGGCGGCCGCAACGGTGACGGTGCGGGACGGCTACGAGAGCGGCTACGGAATCGAGATTCCCTTCACCCCCTCGCCCCGCGCCGACCGCTATACCTTCGAGGTGTTCGAAGCCGGGAACGCGGCCGGCACGCCGCTGGTCACCGCCGAGGTGGCCGCCTCGGGCGGGGAGCAGAGCATATATCTGCCGCTGTGCTACGACCCCAGCGGGCCCGCGGCGTACACCCTGCAAATTACTGCGCATCCCGGGGATCAGCGCGTGGGCCTCGATTCAGCGGCCGCCAAGCGCGTCACCTTCACCACCAAGCCGACCTGCGGCTGCCCCGAAGGGACCGGGGGAGCCTTCTATCTCGGCGACGGAAGCGCGCAGAACCCCTACCGGGTATGCTCCCCCGCGCAGCTGCAGCATCTCAACCATGAAGCGCACCTCACCGGCGGTCAGAGCTTTTTGCAGACGGGCGACCTGGATCTGTCCTCCTATGGGGACTGGACCCCAATCGGCGGGAACGGCTACAGCGCATTCGACGGAACCTACGACGGAGGCGGGCATGTGATCCGCAATATGAAAATCAGCGGAAGCAAGGAAAACGCGGGCCTCTTCGGCCTCGCGGCCGGGACGATCCAAAATCTCGGCGTCGACGCCTCCTGCCAAATTGATACTCTGGGGGTACGGGCCGGGGGGCTTGCCGCCCAGATTCCACAAAACGGATCCCTCACTGTGCGCAGCTGTTACAGCGCCGCTTCGGTCCGTGTGACCGCTACCAGTACCTCCATCATAATGGGTGGACTGGTGGGACACGCCCCCAACGTATCGCTCGATATGGCCGGATGTTACTTCTCCGGCTCGCTTACGGCAGCGAGTGGGCCGTACCGTTACGCCGGGGGTTTGGTCGGGTACCCGCCCCATTCGACACTGCAAATCAGACAGTGCTATTCCGACGGGACGCTGAGCATCGGAAGCGGCACGATCTGGCGGGGTGTGGGTGCCCTGTTCGGCTATCTTTTGGGCACGGGCACCGGAGGATTGAGCGGCAACTACTGGCAGAGTGGAAAAGGGGCCAACGCCACCATTGGGTCCTACGGCGACGTGGGCCCCGCCAGCAACGCGGGCGGCACCGCGCTGTCCACCGCGCAGATGGCCCAGCAATCGAGCTTTTCCGGCTTCGATTTCACCAACATCTGGCGGTGGGATTCCACCGCCAACCGTCCCCGCCTGGCCGCCTTCGACCACTGATCCCGCCCCGCCCCGCTTTTCCAGCGTGGGCGGCAGCTTAAAAGCCCGGCCCCGCATATGCGGGGCCGGGCTTTTAACATGGAATCGGGCGTCGTGGTCAGCTTGCGTCGCCCAGGCGGATGACGGTGAGGGCCACGTCCTCGAAGGTAAAGCCATCCTGATCGGCGATGACCTCCAGGTTTGCCACCGTGTTGGTCACCCGGATGGGGAGGTCGAAGGACATGGTAGCGACCTCGTCGGTGGACGAGAAAGAATGCCGTGCGCTCGCCCCGGTAACCGGAACGCCATCCAGATTGAGGCTCACCTGTAAGGACGACGGGATGGGGGTACCGGTATTGACCGATATGGTGCCGTGGAAGATGACCTGGTAAATACCCGGCAGGTTGATCTGTACGCTGGAAGACCCGGCTGTGTGGCTGATCGCCGCGCCGGAGATCAGGGGGTTGTCGGTAAAGACCAGGGGGCTGTTGACGGCCGTCTGCTGGGGCGCGGTGTCGACCGTCGCCAGCACCTCGGGCGCCCCGCCGCCGGGCTCGCCCCGCGGGATCACGAAGTCGAAGATCGCGTTCTCCGGGGTGCCGGAATTGGTCACCTCGGCATCGGTGCCCGGGTCCCCGGTGGTCACCGTCCCGATGGTGATGGTCGCGGCCTCCCCAGTGGGCCCGGTTGGGCCGGTTTCTCCGGTTTCCCCGGTCGCTCCAGTGGCGCCGTCAGCTCCGGTGGCGCCGGTTTCCCCCGTCGCCCCGGTCGGGCCGGCTTCTCCGGTCGCTCCGGTAGCACCGACAGCCCCCGTGGCACCGGTTTCCCCCGTCGGGCCGATCGGGCCGGTTTCTCCGGTCGCTCCGGTAGCACCGACAGCCCCCGTGGCACCAACTTCACCTGTCGCGCCGGTCGGACCGGTCGGGCCCGGATCTCCGGTCGCTCCGGTAGCGCCAGTCGCCCCAGTGGCACCGGTGGCTCCAGTCGCACCCGCCTCGCCGGTCGGGCCGATCGGGCCCGGGTCCCCGGTTGCACCGGTCGCGCCAGCTGTACCCGTGGCTCCTGTTGCACCTGCCTCGCCAGTCGCACCGGTCGCGCCAGCCAAGCCGGTCGCGCCGCGGGGAATAACAAAGTCAAGCACATGGTTCGGCCCGCCGGTGGTGTCGATTACCTGGGCGGGCACCCCCGGGTCGGCGGTCGAGGTGTAACGCACGCTCAAGGTCTCCGCTTCGCCGGTCGCACCTGTGGCACCGGTCGCACCAGCGGCTCCAGCGGCACCTGTGGCCCCGGTTGCGCCGGTAGCACCAGTTGCACCGCCGGCTCCGGTAGCACCTGTGGCGCCGGTGGCGCCCGTCACCCCGGTGGCGCCGGCAGAACCAGTAGCTCCCGTGGGCCCGGTGGGGCCATTCATAAAAGGAAAACGCTTTTTTGTCGAACCTGCTTGATTTATCATGCAAGCAGTCGTTCATTGTTTTCTATGAATTCTGCGGCCAAACGATACTCGTCAGCGAAACGAAACCGAATAACGATATTACCATTCTCTTGAACGTATATGTTCTCGATAAGCTTGGCAAGTATTTCCCTCTTTAACTCAGTTATATTTTGATACTTCATAAAGTGAGCTAAAAACTGGTTCTTTTCATTGACCCCGCAAATTGACTTTTGGTATTCCTTTTCAAGAGCAACAATAGATTCTTGCAATGATTCGGATTTTTTATCGAATTCAGCTTTCATGTCTCTAAATTCTTCTTTTGTAATATCGCCATCCTGCAAAGAACCGAAGAGATTGGTTTTATATCGCTTTATCTTGTTTAACTCATTTTGCTTGCATTCTATTGCGTCCACTAACCTTCTGGAATCCCTCTCGACTGTAGGGGCCTTGTTAATCTCTGATACCATATCAGCCATTGATACTGCGATAGCAACTTGTTTCTGTATCGCAGTCAAAACAGCCAAATACAAATTATCTTCTCGGATCGTATGCTTCGTACACAGCTCCTTACCTCGATCTTTATAAGTCCGACATAAATAATAGGTGTGCTTGCCTCTCACGGTCTGGTGTCTCATCGCCCGGCCACAATCAGCGCACCGCATGAATCCACTAAACAAATATATCTTATCTTGCTTGGGTGCTACACGGGTATCCCTCTTTAAAAGGTTCTGCACAGTGTCAAAAACTTCTTCGCTAACGATGGGTTCATGCGTTCCTTCGACGATGAACCAATCATCAGCCGGAACACAAATCTGTGTATGTATTTTATAGCTTTTGATTCTATATCGGCCCTGTACCATATCACCAATATAGGACTGGTTATGAAGTATCGAATCAATGGTACGTGCGCTCCAAACCGGATTGTCGTTGGAATGAGGATTTTTATATTGCTGCCCCTTTGATTGCTTATATAGGCTCGGGCATAGGACGCCTAAGCGGTTTAGTTTTTGGCAAATCCCATATTTAGACATGCCATCCATAAACCATTGAAAAATATTTCTTACCACATCAGCAGCTTCATCGTCTACCAATAACTTGTTTTTGTTCTCAGGGTCCTTTTGATAGCCATAAGGTGCAAAACCTCCAATAAACTCTCCCTTCTGGCGCTTTAGATCAAACACTTTCCTAACTTTAGCAGATGTTTGGCGGCAAAAATCCTCATTGAACACATTGAGCATTGCAATCATCATGGAATTAACCGTTTCTGGGTGCTTGAAGCTATCTAGTTCTGGGTCCAGACAAATAAACCGAACATCAAGAATAGGGAAAAGCATTTCTATATAGTGTCCTGCCTCTACATAGTTTCTGGACAGGCGAGAGAGGTCTTTTATAATCACGCAGTTTGCTCTTTTACGTTTCAGATCGTCAAGCATACGCTGAAACGCGTCACGGTCGGAATCTGTACCCGTAAATCCATCGTCAATATAAATATCGACAATTTCCATATCTTCGCCGCACCTGTCTACATAGTCCAATAACATTTCGCGTTGGTTTTTAACACTGTAGCTTTCAATGTTACCATCATCCCTTGAAAGACGGATGTATATAGCCACCCTCCACCCATTGACTTGCTTTTTTATAACATTTGTTTGGGTTCTGCTAACCCTTGCCATTCTAACCTCCAATCCAACCATATTTCCACTTATATTATACCTCTAAGCGGAAATGCAGTCAAAAAAGTTGCTCCGCAGCTTTACGGGATAGAAACCTAGCAAGGGTATGCTGCAACGTGGAATCTGTATCCGAAAACTCCACCTTTACAGCGGTATCACCTACCCGGAAACAATAAGGATTGCCGATCTGTGAGAGGTAATGATCCATGCGCTGATGTTTTGGCAGGTCCGTGTTGATCTGGACTGTACGAGCGTCAACCAGCTTGTCCTTGTCAATCTGCTTCAAATCCACCTGCTGCATGGTATCCAACTGCTTTATGCTATACATTGAGCACCAGCCTCCTTTGTTCCCATACCTATGCAGCAAAATGAAACACCATGCGCCCCACGCCGAAAAAAGCCGACGTGGGGCGGCAAATCTTTCATTTTTCTTTCTGGGTAGGTAAGGTTGCTATGTGCTGCATTATCAAGACGGCGGGACCGTCCCTACTGCTCACCCCCAGCACGGGGGACAATCAAGCGGCGCATGGCCTTGCGCCCCGTAATACCGCCGTTGGGATTTGTCCTCAATCGCAGTATCCCCCCCGAACAGGGGAGCATGTTGTGGCGGATATACCTTGTTGCGGTCTTGGCGGTTTAGGCCCACCACAGGCCCTATTCATGCCACAGGATGCCGCTCGCACCTTTGATGTTATCGCTTTGACGGGCCCGGCCCGCAGGTGGTCTTTGCGTCTGCATATGTGTCGCTCGCTACAACAGGCTTTTGCTTGATTGCCGATATTCTGTTTTCAAGGTCCTACTATATAGGGCACTCGGAACCCTAAAATCTACCCTGTATTAAAAATTTATTTAATTTTTTTGTGGAATAGTTTCGTATTATCGAGAGAAAAACAAAACTGAATGCTAGGACTGGGCAGAAAAATGATCTGCCCGGCTCACTTTTTTAGCGGCTATTATGGGGGATGTTGCGATGGCAGGCAGGGCAAGCGTGTACACACTTACCCATTTTGGCCCTGAGGGCCAAAATGTTTGCTTCGTTGGGGAGCTCCCCAATCCCCCCAAAATAAATGTGTCCCATCGTGGGGCACATTTATTTTTTTACAAGCGGCAGCTCGCTTAACGCTCTGCTGCCTTTGGGCGGTCCTCGCCGGACCGGCCCAGAAGTTGATCGACATTCGATCTATGGATTTTTAAGTATGACAAATAGCCCCGAGATACCCCGAGGCGAAAAATACATATCCAATTTTAATTTACGCTACCAATCGTTCATACTGGTACTGCACCGTGGTTTGAGAAAGCTCGGCATAGATCTGTGTTGTTTTGATGTCGTTGTGGCCTAGTAAGCGTTGGATCACCATTATATCCATTCCTGCGTTGAGCGCGCTCGTTGCAAAGGTGTGCCGCATCAGGTGGGGATGGACGCGGCGTTCCTCATGGGCGCGTTCTCCAATTTGTTGTAGTAACTTTTGTATCGCCCGCGGGCCCATTGAATCGTAGGGTGTACGGCTGCTGGCGAATAATGCCGTACCTCCCTTGCGGTTTCGCAGGTATTCTTCCAGCATAAGCTTGGTGCGCACCGAGAAATAGACCATCCGGTCCTTGTTGCCCTTTCCATGGACCATGACGCTGCGATCCCGCCAATTAATTTGATCAATCCTAATTCCTACGGCTTCGCTCAATCGACAGCCGCTGGAAACAAAAAACTCCACCAATGCCTTCTCTTTATAGGTTCGACAGGCGTCGCGCATTCTTTCCAGTTCTTCGGCCGTCAGCGCATGGCGCGCTTTGGCCAAATCGAGTTTCAGGCTTTTAATCTTAAGCATCGGATTTCTCCGGATAATACCTTCACCATGCAGCCAGGAAAAGAATGAACGCAGGACATTGATATGAGTCTGTAGACTGGTGTCCCTCAGATTCCGCTCTGTACTAATTTTTGAGATGTACTCACGAATATCATCCGTGGTAATTTTGGAGACATGCTTACAAACAATTTGAGCAAAGATATCCAAGGTATAACGGTAGTTTCTCAGCGTCTTTTGGGAGAGGCCATCAATCCTTTTCGCCCCAGGAAGGAGGAAATTCTTCGATTAAGATTGCTACGGCTGCTTTCTGTTTCTCTGATAATGGTATAGCCTTTTAAAACTAATGAAATCTTTTCTGAGCTTTCTTCGCCGGGAAACAGCTGGAATAATGCTTCTGACAATTCACTTTTTGCGTCCATTTTTCTACCCCTTTTCATACTTTTTCTACAGTATAGCAGGGTGCAAAAAGATTTGCGAGGCTTCGCCTTCGTCACATATTGCGAACCTAAAAGCAAAAGTTTTGACGAGAGAATGCGGGTTAGAGGCACTTTACGACCATAAACCCGCTCGGTTTTTTGGCCGGGTTTCCAACCAAAATATAAAAATTTCCGAAAAAATACCTACAATAGATTCGCAATATGTGACTGAGGTGTCCTCCACCCGGCCTGCTTCCATGTAGCGATTTCTTCCGGGGTCGCTCCCTTTACCCATGCCTCACCATCCCACCGCGGCCGGACATAATTTGAGGGAACAACAGCCTCAAGAAGCTGCTCTCCCTCGTTGAGCTCGTAGTATCGAATTTTTTCAACGGTTTGGCCTGTATCATCAGGTTCTAGCAATACTAAAACGAACGTTTTATAAAATTCCTCCCTGTCATTAGCTACGATCCTTTCAGCCTTTAATATCCCAAATAATTTTGATTTGTGTTAAAAATTAACCTCCTATAGGTAATTTTAGAGGTAACTCGCTCTATGGTGTAGATAGAAAGCAGATACATCGCTATCTATCTATAAAATATTTTTAATTACAGGAGGACATTATGTCTAGTACAAACAAAACATCTCTTGGATTCAATCAGTGGATTCTGGAAGACAAACCGCGAATGGAAGACTTCAATTCCGACAATGCGCTGATGGATGAAAAACTGGTCTCTGCCAATCAAAGAATTGAGGCAGTCGAAACGTCTTTGGGGAATAAGGTGAACGGACGGTGGACATTCTACTCATCTTTGAGTGACCTTGAAATAACCATCGGAGAAGAAACTATTGAAAAAATTGTAAATGCAATGGTTACTCATTCGACGCTATATTGTGTTGTTAATTCAGCAACATCAGGTAACGCAGATATCTATCCTGCTGCATATGGAACACTGAGCATTGTGAAAGAAGAGCACTATAGAGTAGTTGTAAAGTATTATGCATATCTGGGAGATGTGATTTGGGTTGGTCAATATTATGACACGTTATGGAAAGGCTGGAAGCAGTTAGCTACTACCGAGACGCCGCAAGAGTATGACTTGCCTTTAGGGCCAAATGTATCAGCACAAAGCGTTAAATATTTCAAGGATGGATGCGGAAAAGTTGGAGTGAATGGAGTGTTTTCCTTTAATGCTGCTCCTTCTGCTGCTCAGTTAATAGGGACACTGCCGATGGGATTCAGACCATCGTCTTCAAAAAGCATAATCCTACAGTCTGATAAAAATGATTCTATGTACGGGTATATACATTCAAATGGACAGATTGTGTTGGCAAACACAACACCTACGCAAGGGTTTACAGTTGGCAGACAAATTGCGATTGTATCGCCCTCGTTTACTGCAGCAAAATAACTGTATTTAGTGGCTTATTGAGCTGCAACAAAAGATATGCAGATATAGCCTCTGGTCTGTGATAAAATTCTACTACCTGTACTTGATCGAAAAACAATGCTTCCATTTGAAAGGCAGATTACAGAGTAACTTGTATATGGGCTTATTGCTACAAGTGGATATTCTGCTGTTTGACTTATTCTAAACCCCGCAGGTAAGATACCGATAATATCGTCGTGAATCAAGCCTGACGACTTGAGAAAAGAACCGTAAACAGTCACTACGCTATCCTCAGTTTTAAAATACTTTACAGGACCACTGAAGTCCGTGCTCATAGCTAAACTATACTCTGTAGGTGATGTTCTGTTCGCTTTATTCCCCTGGGGTGCCGAAGCGTCCCAGGGGAATAAAGCGAATAAAATGTTCCCCGAGTTTTACAACATACCTTATGACCCTTACTACCAAAATGCTCCTGGTTATCATTCATATTATTGTATTACCCAAGAGGGAATCGTCATTGTAAACATGTCAGCTCTAAGGATAACTGGAACAGTTACCAACCAAGAAATGATAGGGAATCTGCCAGAAGGGTTTCGACCCTCAGGTTACATATTGCAGTATGCAATAGTGGATAGATACGACCCCACTGGCATACGTTCAAACGGTTTAATTAGGGTGGCACCGAATGGTTCTATACAATTTACAACAAGTTTAACATCTGAAATTCGGACAGAGCACCGGCTAATACAAACTAGTTTTTCTTTTGTTGCCGCGCATTAATGTTCTAAGACGCCGGAAAAGATACTTGAAATGCAAAATAGGCTCCTGAATACCAATTGGATGGTGTAGAGCCAGTTTGAAATTTCAATTTCCCATCGGTGCTGATATAGGCGTATGTTGCCCAAGGGCCGTCAACGCCAGCGTGGGCAGTAATTATTAACGGTTGCAATAAGGCTGGCCGATAACCTTCCGGCAAAATTAACATGACCTCACCGGCTTGCGGAACTGATTCTCGGCGCAACACGCCAATAAGCCAAACAATACCACATCCATCTTTACAATAATATGGTCCATGTGTCGCTATAAAACCAGACGACGGGGCTAACTTAAGCCATGTCGGAGCTTTTATTGTGGCAATTTTGGATCCGTTTACCGTAGGATTACCCGTTAAATTCGGACTTTGCACATTCACCTTATTCCCCAAAGCCGCATTCCATTTTGGCCCAAGGCTAGTTTCTGTGCCCTTTACATTCTACCACTTTATAGAAATCCCGTCCATCCCGTTACCGCCTCTTGCCCCTCCGGCTGATCGGGCTTTTCGCCAGCTCGGACTTATGCGCGATTCGGACAAGCCACTGTTTTTCTTCCTCCGTCAAGC
>SLUK01000018.1 GCA_004340125.1 Harryflintia acetispora
TTGAGCAGCTATCCCATTTTCCTCAATAGCTCAGTTGGTAGAGCATGCGGCTGTTAACCGCAGGGTCGTTGGTTCGAGTCCAACTTGGGGAGCCATGTTTTTTGATACAGACCAGAACATAATCATGTTCTGGTCTGTATTTTTAACATGAAAAAGTGGTTTACAAAAGGAATTTGACAGGTTATGATAGAGGGGTGAAATGGAGCGGATCTCAGAACATATGAGGAGGAATATCCATGAAAAAGGCCGTTTATGAAGAGGCACGCCGCAAAGCGCTGGAATACTTCGAGCGCGCCCAGATCGTATTGACCGAAAGTGAGAAGGAAAATCTCGAGGTGGCCGACTTCGGCCTCGACGACCTTGAGCGGACCGGTCTGCAGCTGGTCACTTATGTGAATACCGCCCGCTGTTGCGCCAAGGAGATGGTCCTATTCCCCCGACAGACCTGTCCGGAACACCGGCACGCGCCGCTCCAGGAGATCGGCTTTATCGGCAAAGAGGAGACTTTCCGTTGCCGGTATGGCACCTGTTACCTATATATAGAAGGGGAACCGGCCGCTTCCCCCGCCTGCCGGCCGCCCGAGGGCAGCGAAGCGTGGTATACCGTGTGGCATGAGGTTATCCTGCACCCAGGGGAGCAGTATACCATGCAGCCGGATACCCGCCACTGGTTCCAGGCCGGGGACGAGGGCGCAATCATCTCCGAGTTCAGCACCCAGTCCCGGGACGACTATGACATCTTTACCGACCCCAATATCCGGCGGCTTCCGACCTTGGAGGATTAAATGTTGCAAAAAGGCGCACATTCTGTAGAATGTGCGCCTTTTATACTATTTGTGATATTTTGAGTGGTTAAGAATCGAGAAGGCGCGGTACAGTTGTTCGAGCAGCAGCAGCCTTGCCAGCTGGTGCGGGAAGGTCATCCGGGACATGGAGAGGCGCAGTGCGCAGCGCTCCTTTACCCGCCCAGACAACCCCCAGGAACCGCCGATGATGAAGCAAAGGCTGCTGTTTCCCGCAATCCCCAGTTTTTCGATCTGGGCGGCCAACTCCTCGGAGGAAAGCTGCCTGCCCTCGATGCACAGCGCGACGGTCGTGCTGCCGGCAGGGATTTTTGCCAGGATCATGTCTCCCTCCCGCTCGATCCCGTTTTGAATCTCTGCCGCGGAGGGATTGTCCGGCAGACGGTGCTCGGGCAGTTCCACCAGGTTCAGCTTGCAGAATGCGCCGAGCCTCTTTTCATATTCCCGGCAGCCGTCGGTGAGGTAGCGTTCTTTTAATTTTCCGACGGCCAGGACGGTGACGTTCATCATCCGCCTATACCGCGATGACCGGTGAGCAGGTGAATTTCGGCGCGACCTCCAGCGTGATCTCGTCCGGCTGTAAGTCCTCCTGCTGCAGGGTGTCGTATGTAGTGCGCCAGGCCAACTCCTCGAAGTTGTTCTGCTTGCTGGTGTGCGCCAGGATCAGCCGCCGTACCCCCTGGCGGACCAGGCGCAGCACCGCACCGGCGCAGTCGTCGTTGGAGAGGTGGCCGGTGTCGCTCTTGATCCGGCGGATCAGCGGGTAGGGATAACCCGAAACCTCCAGCATATTGCGGTCGTAATTGGATTCCAGCACCACGATGTCGCTGCCGCAGAGGCTGTCGAACACCACGTCGGTGAACCGCCCGAGGTCGGTCGCCACCCCGATCTTCCTGCCGTCCGGCAGAGAAAAGGTATACCCGCAGGGATCGGCGCAGTCGTGCAGGGTGGGGAAGACGGCGAAGGAGATGTCTCCGATGACGCCGCCCTCCTCCACCGGGATCAGGTCGGCGTTTGGCGGGACCAGGTCGTGGTCGGCCAGATACTGCAGAGTCCCGGGCCGCGAGTAGACCGGCACCGGGCAGCGCTTGAGCAAAACCTTGAGCGCCGAGATGTGGTCGGTGTGCTCATGGGTGAGCAAGATTCCGTTCAGGCTCTGCGGATCAATCCCATGGCCCAGCAGCGCCTCGGAAATTTTCTTGCAATTCCCGCCCGCATCGATGAGCAGGGTGGTGGCGCCGCTCGAAAGACAGGCACAGTTCCCGGCGCTGGAGCTGAAGAGGGTAAACAGCTGGGTCATGGCTCCTCCTTTCAAAAAAGGAAAAATGTGCGCTCCTCATTGAACCGCACAAATGATAAACCCATGTTTCTTTGGGAGGGGCACATGCCCCTTGACTATGTAGGGATTCCCCGTTCGGGGAATAAATATCCGGTCGCAAACGAATACTAGGGATGCTACAGGGCCTTGGCCATCTCCGAATCCGGGAGGATCACCTTTTTGATGTTGGCGCCCAACCCCTGCAGTTTTTCGCAGATGTTTTCATATCCGCGTTCGATGTGGTGGATGTCCTCGATCTCGCTGGTGCCGTGGGCGACCAAGGCGGCGATCAGCAGCGCCGCGCCGGCGCGCAGGTCGGTCGCCTTGACCGGGGCCGCCTTGAGTTCGGGGACCCCCTCGATCACCGCCACCTTGCCGTCCACCTGGATGTTGGCCCCCATTCGGCAGAGCTCGTCCGCATACCGGAAGCGGTTGTCCCAAACGCCCTCGGTCACGATGCTCGTGCCATCCGCCAGGGTGAGCAGCGCGGTGATCTGCGGCTGCATATCGGTCGGGAAGCCGGGGTGGGGCAGGGTTTTGATGTTGACCTTGCAGACCGGGCCGGTGCGGGTGACGTGCACATAGTCGTCGTACTCGTCCACCTGCGCGCCCGCCTTGACCAGCTTCTGGGTGATCGATTCAAGATGCTTGGGGATCACGCCCCGCACATAGACGTCCCCGCCGGTCGCGGCCGCGGCCACCATATAGGTGCCCGCCTCGATCTGATCGGGGATGATGGAATAGTTGGTCCCGTGCAGGAGGTCCACGCCGTGGATTTTGATCACGTCGGTACCGGCGCCGCGGATATCCGCGCCCATCGAGTTTAAGAAGTTGGCCAGGTCCACGATGTGCGGCTCCTTGGCCACGTTCTCCAGGATGGTCAGGCCCTTGGCCTTGACCGAGGCGAGCATCAGATTGATGGTCGCGCCGACCGAGACCACGTCGAAATAGATGTGCGCGCCGAGCATGGTGTCGCACTTTGCGTTGACCATGCCATGGTCGATCGAAACGTCCACGCCCAGGGCCTCGAAGCCCTTGATGTGTTGGTCGATCGGCCGGGCGCCCAAATCGCACCCGCCGGGCATCGAAACGCTGGCGAGGTTGTAGCGTCCGAGCAGGGCGCCCAGAAAATAATAGGAAGCGCGCATCAGCCGCGCGAGTTCGTAGGGGACGATCGGGTCGTTGATGTGGGAGGTGTCGATCATCACGGTGGACTTGTTCACCATTTTGACCGTCGCTCCCAGCTCCCGAAGGATCTTGAAGAGGATGGTGACGTCGCTGATATTCGGAATATTCTCGATCACGCAGCGGCCGCCGGCGAGAATGGTGGCCGGAATGATCGCAACAGCGGCATTTTTCGCGCCGCTGATGGTGACATCGCCCCGGAGCGGGATTCCGCCTGAAATCACAAACTTTTCCAACGCGGTACTCTCCTTAAATTTATCATAAAATCATCCGCGCGCGCCACCAGGGCACGGCAACGGCCGCGAAGCGCGAACGGCTTCGCGGGACGGAAAATTCTCATTTAAACATGCCCTTGATCCAGAGGATCAGGGCCGCCAAGAGGGTAAGGCCGGCGGCGAGCGCAATCGGGAACCAGAAATTGACGCTCGGGAGGTTGTGCACGTTCATCCCCCAGATGCCGGAGATCATGGTGGGAATCGCCATCAGGACCGTCAGAGAGGTGAGGATCTTCATGACGATGTTCAGGTTGTTGTTGATGATCGAGGAGAAAGCGTCCATGGTGTTCGAGAGGATGTTGGTGTAGATCCCGCACATCTCGACCGCCTGGCGGATCTCGATAAGCACATCCTCGAGCAGCTCCTCGTCGTCCTCGTAGAGCTTGATGATCCGTCCGCGGTGTATCTTCTCAAGCGTCACCTCGTTGGACTTTAAAGAGGTGGAGAAGTAAACCAGGGACTTTTCGAGCCCGAGCAGCTGGATGAGCTCCTTGTTGCGCATGGTCTTGTGCAACTGTTTTTCCGAGTAGTCGCTGATCTTGTCGATCTGCTTTAAGTATTGCAAAAACCGGGTCGCGATCCGCAGCAGCAGGACCAGCAGAAACTGTGTTTTCATCTGGGTCCGCACGTTTTTGACAAGGCCGCGGGACAGCTCGGATACGACGGAATTTTCGCTCAGGCACACCGTTATTATATTCTTCTCAGTAATGATTATACCCATCGGGACGGTGGAATAAATGATCGTTTTTTCTTCCTCTTTTTGCGCGATCGGAAGGTCCACGATGATCAATGTCTGATCCTCCTCGCGCTCGATGCGCGAGGCCTCTTCCTCGTCCAGCGCGGCGCGCACAAAGCCCGCATCCACGCCCAGGCGCCGGGTCAGGTTTTCGATCTCCGGCTCGCTGGGGGCGATGGCACAAATCCAGCACCCTTCCTCCGGGGCCGAAAGGGCGGTCACCTTGTTGTCAACTGTTTTGTAATAGCTGAGCACTGTAAACCACCCGCCCGATCCAAGAGTAAACCAAAAATAAACGGCCTGTCCAATTTGCGCGCAGATGGGAAATCCCCTTGCTTTTCTCATGACACGACCGTACCTCTTATTATAGCACAAGAACATTAGTTTACAATCCCAATTCAGGGAGGAAATTCCGCCAATTTACCCTAAAAACCCGCAGCGCGCCGCGCGGGTTTGCGGGGCTGCGGTCAATATTTGGACAATTTGTGTACGAATTTCCATCGGATGGATAAAACTTCTAAAATATGGAACAGTGTTTGTGCCTGTTCCCGGGAACGGAATTTATGTTTCCGATTAAACCCGCATAACCATCGGATTGATTCGCGATTTAAAGCGTGCGATATTGTTAAAGATTCGACAAAAACGCCGAAATAATATCCATTAATTACCAACAATTTGCAATAAAATCCAAATTTTTCACATTTTCCTATTGACAATGGAAGTAATATCCTGTAAACTAAAACCAGATGATGAAAGCGGTCGTTTCCTAACGAAAAAGCGGTTTCAACGCTGTCACCATCAGTACTCCGCTGAGGACTGAGCAAAGCGAGGCGACCCAGACGGCGGGCAGGATTTCCATCGGGGCGGCGGAGCCGGCGGCGAGCCGGAGCATGGCCGTGGTGGTGGGAATGATCTGCAGGGATGCGGTGTTGAGCACGACGAACATCACCATGCTGTCGCTGGCGCGGGAGGCCTTGGGGTTATAGCCCTCCAGCTCCCGCATGGCGGCGATCCCGAGCGGAGTCACCGCGTTGCCCAGGCCTAAAAGGCTTGCCGTCATGTTCATGCTGATGAGCTCGAAGGCGCGGCTGCCGGGCGGCACGTCGCGAAAGAGCGGGCGCAGGATGGGGGACATCCACTTGGCGATCCGGTCGGTGAGGCCGGAGCGTTGGGCAACCTTCATCAGGCCGCTCCACAGGCACATCCCCCCGCACAGCTTGATGACCAGTTCGACGGCGCCTACACTTTCATTCAGCGCAGCCTCGGATACTGCGGACAATTGGCCGTTCAGGAGTCCAAAGAGCAGCGAGAGTGCGATCATTCCCGCAAAAAGAACATTCATCATGACAAACACCTACCCAAGAATACAGTCTCCCGTCCCGAATGGGACGGCAGCGCTTCCGTATAGTATACGATTTATGACCCGGGCTTATGTTTGTTTGCCCCTTCCCTGGGGGCGGGGTAGAAGCGGTACGTTAGGCTGTGTGCCTTGGACTAGGAAAAACACTCAGAGACCCGCTTTAGAAAGGAATGCATGTAAAATGAAATCCACCGGAATTGTGAGAAAAGTAGACGAGCTTGGCCGCGTCGTGCTCCCGATCGAGCTGCGCAGAACGCTGGACATCAATGAGAAGGATTCGCTGGAAATCTTCGTGGACGGCAGCCAGATCATGCTCAAGAAGTACGAGCCGGCGTGCATCTTCTGCCAGGCCAGCACCGACATCGTCACCTATAACGGCAAAAATATCTGCAAAAAGTGCTTGGGCGAGCTGTCCGAGCTGGTGTGATTTTTTATTGCTGAGCGCACGCGAAGCAATAAAAATGGCCATGACCGTGGGCCGGCCATGAGATAAACCCCTGTTTTTTACTGCGACGAGCGGTAAACTGATAAATCCCCCTTTTACTTTTACTGCCTCATGCCCTGTTTGGGTGTGAGGAGTTTTATTTTCGCCAAACGGAAGGGCCCGCCACGTCGGCGGGCCCTTCCCCTGTTTATTTGCTGCCGGGCGCAAGCGAAGCAAATGGACATGCCAGCCCCGCCGCGAAAGCCAACGGCTTCCGCCCGGCTATTTCATTTTATAGCGCAAAACCGTCGTCTCCCCGGCGACGGCCTCGCCGACCAGCGGCTGTAGAGAGGCGACCCGGTCGGGATTGGTGATGATGAAGGGGGAGGTGGTGTCGAACCCCTTCCCGCGTAAGAACGCGAGGTCCATTTCGAGCAGCCTCTCGCCCTTCTTAACCTTCTGACCCTCCTTGACCAGGCACCGGAAGCCCTCGCCGCCCAGCTTCACCGTGTCGATCCCCAGGTGGATCAGCAGCTCGAGCCCGTCCGCCGTTTCGATCCCCACGGCGTGCAGGGTCTCGGCCACCTGGATCACGGTCCCGTCCGCCGGCGCGAGCAGCGCGCCGTCCGAGGGGACGATCCCGACCCCGTCGCCGAGCACCTTTTGGGCAAAGACCGGGTCGGGTACCTCGTCAATCGGGATTACCCGCCCGCTCAGGGGAGCGGCCAGTGCGGGGGGTTGCTTGCCTTTTAGAAATGAAAACATGACGCCTCGCTTCCTTCCTGCTGTTAGGGTTCCCCGGTTTTCAGACGGTATACAGGTTGAGCATGCTGTCATCCACCTCACGGGAATCGGTGTGCAGCACCTTGTTGCGCACCTCGAGCACCGAGGCGGGCGAGACCGAGAGCTCATCCACCCCCAGCTTGAGATAGAGGCCGGTCAGCTCGAGGTCGCCCGCGCTCTCCCCGCAGATTCCCGCCCAGATCCCGGCCTTGTGCGCGTTGCGCACCGTCAGCGCGATCATGCGCAGCACCGACAGGTTGCGCGGGTCGTACAGCTCGCTGAGGCTTGCGTTCATCCGGTCGCACGCCAGGGTATACTGGGTCAGGTCGTTGGTGCCAATGCTGAAGAAATCGACCTCGCGCGCGAGCAGGTCGGTCGCCATCACGGCGGCCGGGGTTTCGATCATGATCCCGTATTCGATCTCTTTGGAGTAAGGGATATGTTCCTCGTCGAGCTGGCACTTGACCAGCGCGACCACCTTTTTGATCTCCAGCACTTCCTTTAGGGAGGTGATCATCGGGAACATGATGGCCAGCTTTCCAAAGACCGAGGCGCGGTGCAGCGCCCGCAGCTGGGTGATGAAGATGTCCGGCTGGCGCAGGCAGATGCGGATCGCCCGGTAGCCCATTGCGGGGTTGTCCTCGTGCGGCAGCTTAAAGTAGGGCGCGTGCTTGTCGGCCCCCAGGTCCAGCGTGCGCACGATCACCCGCTTGCCCGCCATCTTTTGCAGGATGTCCCGGTAGCTCTCGAACTGGAAATCCTCGCTCGGGAAGTCCTGCGACTCCATATAAAGGAACTCGCTGCGGAACAATCCGATACCGCCCGCGTCGTTCTCTTCGCACAGCGCGATGTCAGCCGGGTGGCCGATGTTCGCGTTGATTTCGATCTCCTTGCCGTCCAGGCTGACGGCGCGTTTGCCGATCAGGCTGCGCAGCACCCGCTTCTTTTCGAGATAGAGGTCCCGCTCATTTTTAAAGTGGGCGAGGGTCTTTTCGTCCGGGCCCAGGTAGACGTCGCCATTAAAGCCGTCCACGATGATCTCCTGCCCGGCCTTGAGGGTGTCGAACCCCTCGCGCAGCCCGACCACTGCCGGGATTCCCATGGTGCGCGCCAAAATGGCCGAATGGGAAATCTTGCTGCCCAGCCGGGTGACGAAGGCGAGCACCTTGGAGGTATCCATCTGGATGGTCTCGCTGGGCATGAGGTCCTCGGCCGCCACGATCACCTGTCCCTTGACCCCCTCGAGGGGGTTGCCGTCGCAGCCGCAGAGCACCCGCACCACCCGCGCGGAAACGTCCCGCACGTCGCTCGCGCGCTCGCGCATGTATTCGTCGTCCATACCGGCGAACATCTCGGCGAGCTGGCCGCCGGCCTGCTGCACGGCGTACTCCGCGTTGCAGCTCTCAGAGGTAATGCAGTCCTTGACCCCTTCGAGAAAGTCGAGATCCTCGAGCATCATCTGGTGGATTTCGAAGACCGCGGCCTCCTTTTCACCCACCGTCTGAAGCGCGCGCTCGTGCAGCTCGCCCAGGGTCGCCACCGCGGTCTGCACCGCGGCCTCGAACCGGGCGATCTCCCCCAGCACGTCGTTTGTTTGCTTTTTTGAAACCTTTGGATCGCCGGTTTGATAGAGCAATACGCTGCCGATCGAAATTCCCTTCGAGGCGGCAACACCCTTAATCTGTTCCATAGCTTCCTCCGCTGTTGTGTTACATGTTAGAAGTTGGCCTTGAAGAATTCCTCCAGCGCTTCGGCGGCGGCCGCCTCGTCCTCGCCCTCGGCGGTGACCTTGACGGTCTCGCCGCACTTGACGGCCAGACCCATCACCCCGAACAGCCGCTTGAGGTCGGCGCTTTTCCCTCCGACTTTTTCGATCGTCAGCTTGCTTTGGTAGGTGGCCGCCTGCTTGACCAGCAGGCCCGCCGGGCGGGCGTGGAGGCCGAGCTCATCCTTGATGGTATACTCAAATTCTTTCATGGTGGTAGCTTCCTTTCAAAACGTTTTCATCGCTCCCCTATGAGGAGAATATTCTACCCTTTGATTATACCCTAAATCCCACAAGGGTACAATTACTTTTTGTCTAAACTCTGACAGGCATTGCGGCAGAATGATTGTATCCGGCGTGCCTTTTTGGTATAATAGCCACGAAGCGGCTATTATATATTTCTGTAGCCCGCCTACGGCGATGGCCAATTATACCACTTACGCTTTGCGTTCGCGGTATAATAGCCACGAAGCGGCTATTATATATTTCTGTAGCCCGCCTACGGCGATGGCCAATTATACCACTTACGCTTTGCGTTCGTGGTATAATAGCCACGAAGTGGCTATTATATATTTCTGTAGCCCGCCTACGGCGATGGCCAATTATACCACTTACGCTTTGCGTTCGCGGTATAATAGCCACGAAGCGGCTATTATATATTTCTGTAGCCCGCCTACGGCGATGGCCAATTATACCACTTACGCTTTGCGTTCGCGGTATAATAGCCACGAAGCGGCTATTATAATATTTATAACCGGTACTTTGCCCGTCCCGTCGATGGACGGGTCATCAAATGATACGAAGGAGCCTGACGTGAAAAAATATTTGGCTTGGATTTTCCTGGCGCTGGGGGCCGGCTTGCTGCTGGGCTACCTGCTGCTGCTCTTTCACAGCACCCTTTCCGTGTTGATCACCCTCACCCTGGTGCTTTCGGTGGCGTGCAATGTGATCGCACTGAATCTTTTCATTTCCAAATGGCAGAGAAGGAAGCGAGACAATGACTGATTTTCTTCGGCGCACCTGGGCGCAGATCGACCTCGATGCGCTGCGGCACAATCTGGCCGAGATCCGCGCCCTGCTGCGGGAGGACTGCATGCTCCTCGGCGTGGTCAAGGCGGACGCCTACGGGCACGGGGACCGCTGGTGCGCGCGTGAGATGGAGGAGTGCGGGGTCAACTGGTTCGGGGTCTCCAACCTCGACGAGGCGCTCTCCTTGCGCGAGGGGGGGATTAAGAACCCCATTCTGATCTTCGGAACCACCCCGCCCGAGCTGGCGGGCCAGCTGGCGAAATACCGCGTCACCCAGACGGTTTTCTCTCCCGAGTACGCCCTCGAGCTGCAGCAAAGCGCCAAGAGCCTGGGGGTGCAGGTGGATGTACATATCAAGATCGACACCGGCATGGGCCGGATCGGGTTCGACGGGTTCGATCCTCTCTGTTGCGCCGACCAGGTCGAGCGGGTCTATGGCTATGAAAGCCTTCGCTGCGAGGGGATCTTCACCCACTTTTCGGCGGCCGACGACCCGGCCTCGGACGGCTATACCCGCAGCCAGTTCGCGCGCTTTCAGGCGGTGTGCGGGGAGCTCGCAAGCCGGGGGATCACCTTCAAAATCCGGCATTGCTGCAACAGCGCCGGTACCCTGCGCTTCCCCGAGATGCATCTCGACATGGTCCGCCCGGGGCTGATCCTCTACGGGCTGTTGCCGGACGGCTGCTGCGCGGGGAAGGCCGACCTGCACCCGGTCATGCAGCTCAAGACCATCGTATCGATGGTCAAGAAGGTCCCCGCCGGGCGGGATATCAGCTACGGGAGGATCTACACCACCGGGGAGGAGACCACGATCGCCACCGTGCCCATCGGCTACGCCGACGGCTACCACCGCGCGCTCTCCTCCAAGGGGACCATGCTGGTGCGCGGTCAGGAGGTGCCGGTGATCGGCCGGGTCTGTATGGACCAGCTGATGCTCGACGTCACCGGGGTCGACGGGGTCTGCGCCGGGGACGAGGTGACCGTCATCGGCCGGGACGGCGCCTGCGCGGTCACGGTCGAGCAGATGGCGCTTTGCGCGGGCAGCACTTTCAATTATGAGATCGTCTGCCTGATCGGCAAGCGGGTGCCAAGGCTCTACCTGCGCGAGGGCAAGGCCTGCGGGGTGGCGCAGTACGTCAAAAGTGCGAGATGAATAAAATGATGATAAAATTGTTGCTCGTCGGCCTTGGCGGCGCGCTGGGCGCCGTCTGCCGGTATCTGATCAGCCTGCTGCCGGTGCGCGGAGAGTTCCCGGTGCTCACCCTGCTGACCAACCTCGGCGGCGCGCTGCTGATCGGCCTGGTGGTGGGAATGAGTGGCAGGCTCTCCCAAAACGGCATGCTCTTCTGGAAGAGCGGGGTCTGCGGCGGGTTCACCACCTTTTCCACCTTCTCGCTCGAGGCGCTGCGCCTCTTTGAAGGCGGAAAAGTGTTGCTCGGTACGGCCTATGCGGTGAGCAGCGTGCTGCTCTGCCTTCTGGGAGTTTTCCTCGGGGAATGCGCGGGCAGAAGGATCGCTCTGTAAGCCAATCAAACGGGCCCCCTGTCTCTTAAGGAGAGACAGGGGGCCTTGCCATACAAACAAATTTTTAAGAAGATGTCGCAATAGAAAGCAATCCGGCGTATCCTAGAGTATGCGAAAGAATTGGCGGAACAAAAGCGAATATTTGGCCATTTTGCCAATTGTAGTTGAAACCGTGGCATGGTAAGATTGTATCCATTGGCAGGACAAACGTTTCTGGGAGGCGGACTTATGAGTGAAACACCGAAATATTTGCTGATTGATTCCACCATCGCGCCCGACATTTTTGTGCGTGTGGTGCGGGCAAAGCAGCTGATCGCGCAGGGGAAGGCGCAGAACTCCTCCCAGGCCGCGCGCATGGCGGGGATTTCCCGCAGCGCCTATTACAAGTACAAGGACTTTGTGCACCGGTTTGACGAACACCTGCAAAACAGCGTGACCACCCTCTACGTCACGCTGGAGGATGAACCGGGGGTGCTCTCCAACCTGCTCACCCAGCTGTATAAGGCGGGGGCGAACATCATCACCGTCAACCAGAACATTCCGGTGGACGGGGTGGCGCCGGTCTCGCTGGCCGTGCGCCTGGACAGCGGGCGGGTATCGGTGGATGAGCTCATCGCCATGATGCAGTCCCTCGACGGCGTGGTCCGCGCGACCAACATCTGACTTATAACTTATAAATTGGACACTCACTACAGGAAACGAGGTCGATTCGATATGAAAAAGATAGCGGTTATGGGGTTTGGGGTCGTCGGCTCGGGGGTCGTCGAGCTCTGCGACAAGAACAAGGAAAGCATTTGCGGCCGCGCCGGGGATGAGATCGTGGTCAAGTACATCCTCGATCTGCGCGACTTTCCAGACAGTCCTTACGCGGACCGGGTCATCCACGACTTCGACACGATTCTAAAGGATCCCGAGGTGGAGATCGTCGCCGAGGTGATGGGCGGGCTCGAGCCCGCGTTTTCCTATTCCAAGGCGCTGCTTTGCGCTGGCAAGAGCGTGGTCACCTCGAACAAGGAGCTCGTCGCCCAGAAGGGGGCCGAGCTGCTCGCCCTGGCGCATGAGCATGGGGTCAACTACCTGTTCGAGGCCAGCGTCGGCGGCGGGATACCGATCATCCGCCCGCTGCACATGTGCCTGGCCGCCAACCAGATCGACGAGATCGCCGGGATTTTGAACGGCACCACCAACTTCATCCTCACCAAGATGATCCGCGAGTCGATGTCCTTCTCGGATGCCTTGGCGCTGGCGCAGAAACTGGGCTACGCAGAAAAGGACCCCACCGCCGACGTTGAGGGGCAGGACGCCTGCCGCAAGATCTGCATCCTGGCCTCCCTCGCCTACGGCAAGCACGTCTACCCGCAGGAGGTGCACACCGAGGGGATCACGAAGGTGACCTTGGAGGACGTGCAGTACGCCGAGGACTGGGGCGGGGTGATCAAGCTGATCGGCCGCGCCAAGCGCCTGGAGAGCGGCAAGCTGATGGTGATGGTCTCCCCGGCGCTGATCTCGCACGAAAGCCAGCTCTCGACGGTGGACGACGTGTTCAACGGCATTTTGGTGCGCGCGGACGCGACCGGGGACGTGGTCTTCTACGGCAAGGGCGCGGGCAAGCTGCCCACCGCCTCGGCGGTGATGGGGGACATCATCGACTGCGCCAAGGCGCAGGGGACCATCGAGTCGCTGCGCTGGACCGATTCGCAGGCTGACACGGTCGGAAACTACGAGGACTACCCGGCCGGCGTCTATGTGCGCTGCCGGGGGGTGCACGCCAAGGAGACGGCGGTCAGCTGCTTCGGCAACATCAGGACCTTGCACCGGGGCGGCGAGCACGACGACGAGTTCGCCTTCGTCACCGAGGAGATGACCGAGCGGCGGATCGCCGCGGCGCGCCGGCAGATGCAAAGCGACGGCGTCGAGGTGCTCTCGTGCATCCGCACGCTGGATTACTGAGTGAAAAGGGGAGCCATAAAGAAATGGTGAAGGTCAAGATACCGGCGACCAGCGCCAACCTCGGTTCGGGGTTCGACGCCCTCGGCCTGGCGCTGACGCTCTATAACTACCTCGAGGTCGAGGAATACGACCGGGTGGAAATCTCCTCGGCGGACGCGGTGAAAATCCCGCAGGACGAGCAGAACCTGGTCTACAAGACGGTGAAGTATCTCTACGACGTCTGCGGGCGCGAGCTGCCCGGGCTGCGGATTTTGCAGACTAACAACATCCCGATGGCCAGGGGGTTGGGCAGCTCGTCGGCGTGCATCGTGGGGGGGCTTTGCGCCGGCAACGAGCTGATGGGCCGCCCGCTGGACGACGAGGCGCTGCTGCGCATGGCGGTAAAGCTCGAGGGGCACCCGGACAACGTGGCCCCGGCGCTGCTGGGGGGACTGGTGACCGCCGCCATCGAGGAGGGGGAGGTCTACCACGTCAAGCAGACCATCAAGGACGATCTGATGTTCGCGGCCTTTATCCCGGACTTCGAGCTGCGCACCTCCAAGGCGCGCAAGGTCATCCCGCTGGAGATTTCGCATAAGGACGCGGTGTATAACCTCTCCCGCGCGGCGCTGATGAGCGTTTCGCTCTACTCGGGGGATTACCAGAACCTGCGGGTCGCCTGCGCGGACAGGCTCCACCAGCCCTACCGGCTGCCGCTGATCAAGGGGGCAAAGGACATCTTCGAAATGTCCTACGAGTTCGGGGCCTACGCCTCGTTCGTCAGCGGCGCGGGGCCGACGGTGATGTCCATTGTGAACACCGATCTTTTCGACTTTGAAAGCCTCTGCAACGCCCGCCTGGGTGAGAGGGGGATGGACGGCTGGCGGCTGCAAATGCTTTCCATCGACAACCGGGGCGCCGCGACCAAGCTTGACTAGCACAGGGGCAAAAAACGGTTTGCTTCCGGGCGGCATATAATAGGGAAGCGGATCAATATATCAGGACGGGCCGGCCATGGCGGCGCAGCAGCGCGGCCGGGAGGCTTTGAACAGAGTTGGAGGCAAGGAGAATGGGAATAATCGTACAGAAGTTTGGGGGCTCGTCGGTGGCGAACGCCCAAAGAGTCAGAAACGTCGCCTCGATCATCACCGATACATACAAGGCGGGCAACGAGGTGGTGGTGGTGGTTTCCGCCCAGGGCGACACCACCGACGATCTGATCGAAAAGGCGGGGGAAATCAACCCCAAGGCCAGCAAGCGGGAGATGGATATGCTGCTCTCCACCGGGGAGCTGATTTCGGCCTCGCTGGTGGCCATGGCGATCGAGGGTATGGGATTCCCGGTGGTATCCCTGTCGGGCTGGCAGGCGGGCTTTGTGACCGACTCCAACCACGGCAACGCGCGGATTCGCCGGATTGACAAGGAGCGCGTGCAAAACGAGCTTGATAAACATAACATTGTCATCGTGGCGGGCTTCCAGGGCCTGAACCGTTACGACGATATCACCACCTTGGGCCGGGGCGGGTCGGATACCAGCGCGGTTGCGCTGGCGGCGGTGCTCGGTGCGGATCTGTGCCAGATCTACACCGATGTGGACGGGGTCTATACCGCGGACCCGCGCCTTGTAAAAACAGCCAGAAAGCTGGACGAAATCACCTACGACGAGATGCTCGAGCTGGCCTCGCTGGGTGCACAGGTGCTGCACAACCGTTCGGTGGAGATGGCCAAAAAATACAATGTGAAGCTGGAAGTGCTCTCGAGCCTCGAGAGGAAATCAGGTACCGAAGTTAAGGAGGTCATAAAGGTGGAAAAAATGTTAATCAGGGGCGTTGCCAGGGACAACGACGTGGCGCGCGTTTCGGTCGTCAGCGTGCCGGACGTCCCGGGTATCGCATTCAAGATATTTTCCCTGCTCGCCGCACGCAAAATCAACGTGGACATCATCCTGCAGTCGATCGGACGGCATGGGACCAAGGATATTTCCTTCACCGTTTCCCGCTCGAACAGCGACATCGCGGTGCAGGCGCTCGAGGAGATCAAGGACGTGCTCGGCTGCGAGCAGATCACCTGCGACAAGACGGTTTCCAAGGTGTCGGTCGTCGGCTCGGGAATGGTCGCCAATCCCGGCGTCGCGGCCAAGATGTTCGAGGCGTTGAGCGAAGCGAACATCAACATCCACATGATTTCGACGAGCGAGATCAAAATCTCGGTGCTGATTGACGAGGAGGATTCCTTAAAGGCCCTCAACGCCGTGCACGACGCGTTCCAGGTATAAGAACTTCTAAGAGAGAATAAGAAGCCCCGGCCTGTTTACAGGCCGGGGCTTTGTGGTACTATTGCGTAAAGTGACGGAGCATGGGATAGTTGCCGTTCGCGGGCATGTACCAGACGGTGGAGAAGTCCCAGCCGGAGAAGCTGGCAGAATTTTTGAAGGCTGCGGCGGCGAGCGGCGTGGCGCCCGTATTGGTGAGGGGGTTGCCGCCGCCGTAGGAGGCGGTGGAGTTGAGGAAGTAGTTGCCGGAAAGGGCAGGAGAGCCGCTGAAGGTTTGAGCTGCTATACCACCTAGCGCGCCACCGTTGGCGGTTAGCCGATTGGAATAGGAGAAGCAATTTTTGATTGCTCCGTTCTCCTGCATCCAGCTTGTAATGCCACCCACACTCGTTCCTGTAACTGTATTGCCGTCAGCGTAGCAATTTTCTACCCGGCTATTTCCATAGATGGCAGCGACGATGCTTGCTCCAGAATAATGGCAGGTTAGTGTGGAATTGAGAACCCGGCACCCCGAGACAACGGCGCCATTCATCAAATAGTTGACGACTGCGCTTGTGTCACTGGTGTTTACGTTGGAAACGTTAATGGTGAAATTTTGGGCGGATAAATTTTTTACTCCTGCCCCCGAACCGCTGACACAACCGAATAATGAACCGCGTAGGAAGCCACCGTTGATTTTACAACCTGTTATTATTTTTCCGTTTCCATCGTAAAGTCCTGTAAAGGGAGCGTCGATGGTGCCGGAAACAAAATTCCCGATCGGGGTCCACTGCCCGTAGGAGGACAGGTCGATGTTGACGGACTGCCGGAAATGTCCTGCCAAATGGCTGTTGACGTGTTGCAGCTGTCCCGCGCTGGCCACGATCCAAGGGTTCCCCGAAGTTCCCGCCCCGCTGCCGTAGCCGCCGGCTGAGAGGGCATGCTCACACCCATTAACAGTGACCGTCCCGGTCCCCGACACGCCCGAGCCGTCGGCGGCGCTGGCGCGTACAGTGATGGTGCCGTTTCCGCCGACCCCGCCGGTGACCAGGCCGGCAGCACTGATGGAAGCCACATTCCCCGAGGCCAGCGACCAGGTAATATTCCGGTTGAGGGCGTTCGCGGGGCGCACGGTGGCGCTCATCTGCACCGTACCGCCCTTGTCCACCGACTTTTGGGCAATGGTGATGCCTGTGACCTTCTGGTCGGTGACGGTAACGGAGTAGGGGGCGCTGGTCATTCCGTCCACAGTGGCGGTGAAGGTGGCACTGCCCGCCGCAGTCGCCGTTACCAGCCCCGAGGCGTTGATGTTGATATTCCCGCTGCCGCCGGTCTTCGCCCAGGTCACCACCGGGAAAGTGACGTTGGGGGGATCGGTGGTGGCAGAAAGCTGGGAAGTGGGACTGAGATTGTCGCTGGTGCGCACTAGGTTGTTGTTCCCGCTGACTGTCACCGAGGTGACAGCGATCCTGTCCTTGACCGTGATGGCGCAGTTGGCGCTCTTGCCGCCCACGGAGGCTGTGACGATGGCGCTCCCCGGCGCGACCGCCGTAACCAGCCCGGTTTCATTCACTGTGGCCGCCGACGGATTGCCGCTGCTCCAGAACGGGGCGGCGTTGGGCGTTACCGTCGCGGTCAGCTGTACCGTCTGCGGCGGCCCCGGGATGTAGAGGGTGTAGCCGGTTGGATTCATGGTGAGGCTGTTAATCGTCACCACCGTGACGGTGCAGCTGGCCTTGTACTGCGCCGTGTCCGGCGCCCCCTTGATGTAGGCGGTGATCGTCGTGCTACCTGCCGTCTTGCCGCTGGCGTCGATGGTAGCACTGCGCCCGTCCGCCGCGACTGTCATCGCGGTAGCGCCGGGATCGCTGTTCGTCCATTCCAGCTCGTCGCTGGATACCCCGCCCGTCAGGGCGGCCGAGAGGGTGAACTGCGTCTCAGCCGCCGTGCCGCCGGTGAAGAGGGTATAGGCGGTGTGGCTCAGCGATACCCCCGTCACCGCCGAGACGTTGACCGTGCAGGTGGCCTTCACCCTCCCGCCGTAGACGCTGGCGGTGACGGTCGCCGTCCCGCCGGTGTGGGCGGTGACGAGGCCGGTCGCGTCCACCGACGCGACGGCCTCGTTGCTGCTCGTCCAGAGAACCTGTTCGACGTAGCCGTTCGCCTTCATGTAGGGGTAGCCGGTCGGGCCGGTGCTTCCGCCACTGCCGTTCTTCGTAGCGGCCAACTGCACGCTCTGCCGCCCCTGGGCGTTGTTCGTTTGCAGGTAGAGGGTTTTCCCGGTCGCGTCGGTATCCCCGCTCCTGATCGTCAGGCTCTTGAT
>SLUK01000019.1:0-3027 GCA_004340125.1 Harryflintia acetispora
CTAGTACCCAGAAAATTGAACAAAGAGCGTTGCAATAAAGCAACAAGAGAATATACACATTAGGACAAGCCCTCGACCGATTAGTACCTCCTGGCTAAATACGTCACCGCACTTACACCTGAGGCCTATCTACCTTGTAGTCTTCAAGGGGTCTTACCTGATTGACTCAGTGGGATATCTTATCTTGAGGTTGGCTTCACGCTTAGATGCCTTCAGCGTTTATCCATTCCGCACATAGCTGCCCAGCTGTGCTCCTGGCGGAACAACTGGTGCACCAGAGGTGCGTCCATCCCGGTCCTCTCGTACTAGGGACAGCTCCTCTCAAATATCCTGCGCCCACGACAGATAGGGACCGAACTGTCTCACGACGTTCTGAACCCAGCTCGCGTACCACTTTAATCGGCGAACAGCCGAACCCTTGGGACCGAATACAGCCCCAGGATGTGATGAGCCGACATCGAGGTGCCAAACCTCCCCGACGATGTGGACTCTTGGGGGAGATCAGCCTGTTATCCCCAGGGTAGCTTTTATCCGTTGAGCGATGGCATTTCCACTCACATACCACCGGATCACTAACTCCAACTTTCGTTACTGCTCGACCCGTCGGTCTCGCAGTTAGGCTGGCTTACGCGTTTACACTCAAAAGCACGGTTTCCGTCCGTGCTGAGCCAACCTTTGAGCGCCTCCGTTACTCTTTTGGAGGCGACCGCCCCAGTCAAACTGCCCACCTAACAATGTCCCCCGACCGGATTCACGGCCGCAGGTTAGAATTCCAGCACCTCAAGAGTGGTATCCCAACGTCGGCTCCACAGACACTGGCGTGCCTGCTTCTTAGCCTCCCACCTATCCTGTACATGAAATACCGAAATCCAATATTAAGCTACAGTAAAGCTCCATGGGGTCTTTCCGTCTTGTCGCGGGTAACCGGCATCTTCACCGGTACTACAATTTCGCCGGGCGGGTTGTTGAGACAGCGTCCAGATCGTTACACCATTCGTGCGGGTCGGAACTTACCCGACAAGGAATTTCGCTACCTTAGGACCGTTATAGTTACGGCCGCCGTTTACTGGGGCTTCAATTCAATGCTTGCACATCTCCTCTTAACCTTCCAGCACCGGGCAGGTGTCAGCCCCTATACGTCATCTTTCGATTTAGCAGAGACCTGTGTTTTTGCTAAACAGTCGCCTGGACCTATTCTCTGCGGCTCATATTTCTATGAGCACCCCTTCTTCCGAAGTTACGGGGTCAATATGCCGAGTTCCTTAACAACCCTTCTCCCGTTGGCCTTAGAATTCTCTTCCTACCTACCTGTGTCGGTTTGCGGTACGGGCGCCTCTGATATTCATAAAGCTTTTCTCGCCTGTCGCTATGAGCACTTCCCTACTAATCTTCAGTCCCTTTCGACCGGGTCTACCAACGCCCGGCTTGCTCACTTTGACAGTGTCCCTTTACTTAAATCTTTTGGCGGCTACGGAATTTCTACCGTATGTGCATCGGCTACGCCTTTCGGCCTCACCTTAGCTCCCGGCTAACTAGGAGCGGACGAACCTTCCTCCTAAAACCTTAGGCTTTCGGCCATTATGATTCTCACATAATTCGCGCTACTCATTCCGGCATTCTCACTCGTATACAGTCCACCGCCGCTTTCGCTACGACTTCTCTCCATATACGACGCTCCCCTACCCCTCATGCTTTCGCATGAAGCCCAAGCTTCGGTGTCAGTTTTAGCCCCGTTACATTTTCGGCGCAGAGCCACTCGACCAGTGAGCTATTACGCACTCTTTTAATGAGTGGCTGCTTCTAAGCCAACATCCTGGTTGTCTTAGCAGCTCCACATCCTTTTCCACTTAAACTGACTTTGGGACCTTAGCTGTGGGTCTGGGCTGTTTCCCTTTCGACAATGAGACTTATCTCACACTGTCTGACTGCTGTGCTAAGATTATCTGGCATTCAGAGTTTGATAGGGTTCGGTAACCTCTCGGCCCCTAGCCCATTCAGTGCTTTACCTCCAGTAATCATACACAACGCTAGCCCTAAAGCTATTTCGGGGAGAACCAGCTATATCCGGGTTCGATTGGAATTTCTCCGCTATCCACACCTCATCCGCCGCCTTTTCAACGGAGGTCGGTTCGGCCCTCCATGGAGTTTTACCTCCACTTCAGCCTGGACATGGATAGGTCACCCGGTTTCGGGCCGAATGCAACAAACTATACGCCCTATTCAGACTCGGTTTCCCTTCGGCTTCAGACCTTAAGTCCTTAACCTTGCTCGTTACATACGCTCGCCGGACCGTTCTACAAAAAGTACCCTATCACACATTGACGTGCTCTAGGTGCTTGTAGGCACAGGGTTTCAGGTTCTTTTTCACTCCCCTCCCGGGGTCCTTTTCACCTTTCCTTCACAGTACTATACGCTATCGGTCACCAGGGAGTATTTAGGCTTGGAGGGTGGTCCCCCCGGCTTCCCACGGGATTCCTCGTGTCCCGCGGTACTCTGGATCCTGCTCGCTGACTCGACTTTTCGCCTACGCGCCTCTCACGCCCTCCGGGCTGCCTTCCCATGCAGTTCGGCTAAGTCTCATCAATGCTAAATGCAGTCCACAACCCCAATGGTATTTCTACCTTTGGTTTGGCCTCTTCCGCGTTCGCTCGCCACTACTAGCGGAATCTCGGTTGATTTCTCTTCCTCCCCCTACTTAGATGTTTCAGTTCAGGGGGTTCCCCTCATACAGCTATGAATTCACTGTATGATGACCGGAAATTACTCCGGCCGGATTGCTCCATTCGGACATATACGGATCAATGCCTGCTTGCGGCTCCCCGTATCTTTTCGCAGCTTGCCACGTCCTTCGTCGGCTCCTGGTGCCAAGGCATTCGCCCTGCGCCCTTTATAGCTTGACCTTATGTGTTGTTCTCTCTCAGCAAATTTGTAGTATTACCCATTTGAATCCTGGACTTTCATCCAGAATCCTTGGTTTTTCCTCAATTCGCAGTTTACTCTTTGTTCAATTTTCAAGGTACTATTGCT
>SLUK01000019.1:3122-5022 GCA_004340125.1 Harryflintia acetispora
ACACAGGAGGAGCTTCGCTCCGACAGGTGAATTCTTTGAGACGCCAACGGGGACGTTGGCGTAGGACCCTCAAAATCGAACAACATGTTAAAGCTCTTTAAAATCCCTGACCTTGGAGTTCGTAAGTGTCTTACCACTTACTATCGCTCCTTAGAAAGGAGGTGATCCAGCCGCACCTTCCGATACGGCTACCTTGTTACGACTTCACCCTAATCACCAATCCCACCTTCGGCAGCGCCCTCCTTGCGGTTAGGCTACTGACTTCGGGTGTTACCGGCTCTCATGGTGTGACGGGCGGTGTGTACAAGGCCCGGGAACGTATTCACCGCGGCATGCTGATCCGCGATTACTAGCAATTCCGACTTCATACAGGCGGGTTGCAGCCTGCAATCCGAACTGAGACACTTTTTGGGGGTTTGCTCCACCTCGCGGTCTTGCTTCCCTCTGTTAAGTGCCATTGTAGTACGTGTGTAGCCCAGGTCATAAGGGGCATGATGATTTGACGTCATCCCCACCTTCCTCCGTTTTGTCAACGGCAGTCTCATTAGAGTGCTCTTGCGTAGCAACTAATAATAAGGGTTGCGCTCGTTGCGGGACTTAACCCAACATCTCACGACACGAGCTGACGACAACCATGCACCACCTGTCTATGCGTCCCGAAGGACTTCCCGTATCTCTACGGTATGCGCACGATGTCAAGACCTGGTAAGGTTCTTCGCGTTGCTTCGAATTAAACCACATACTCCACTGCTTGTGCGGGCCCCCGTCAATTCCTTTGAGTTTCAGTCTTGCGACCGTACTCCCCAGGTGGATTACTTATTGTGTTAACTCCGGCACGGAAGGGGTCAGTCCCCCCACACCTAGTAATCATCGTTTACGGCGTGGACTACCAGGGTATCTAATCCTGTTTGCTACCCACGCTTTCGAGCCTCAGCGTCAGTTAGAGCCCAGCAGGCCGCCTTCGCCACTGGTGTTCCTCCTAATATCTACGCATTTCACCGCTACACTAGGAATTCCGCCTGCCTCTACTCCACTCAAGAAATGCAGTTTTGAACGCGATTATCAGTTGAGCCGATAGTTTAAACATTCAACTTGCATTCCCGCCTACGCTCCCTTTACACCCAGTAATTCCGGACAACGCTTGCCACCTACGTATTACCGCGGCTGCTGGCACGTAGTTAGCCGTGGCTTCCTCCTCAGGTACCGTCATTGATTTCGTCCCTGAAGACAGAGGTTTACAATCCGAAAACCGTCTTCCCTCACGCGGCGTCGCTGCATCAGGGTTTCCCCCATTGTGCAATATCCCCCACTGCTGCCTCCCGTAGGAGTCTGGGCCGTGTCTCAGTCCCAATGTGGCCGATCAACCTCTCAGTCCGGCTACTGATCGTCGCCTTGGTGGGCCGTTACCCCGCCAACTAGCTAATCAGCCGCGAGCCCATCTTTGTGCGATAAAATCTTTGGTCAAAAAACCATGCGGTTCCTTGACGTTATGCGGTATTAGCGTCCGTTTCCAGACGTTATTCCCCTCACAAAGGCAGGTTGCTCACGTGTTACTCACCCGTCCGCCACTAAGAAATGCAAAGCAAGCTTAGCATTTCTCCGTTCGACTTGCATGTGTTAGGCGCGCCGCCAGCGTTCGTCCTGAGCCAGGATCAAACTCTTTAGAAATGGTATATATATCGCCCCTAGGCGCTACATATCTCTTTCAAAAGCTTAATTCGCTCTTGGTGCGTCCTTCTGGACGCTTTACGCTAGCACTGCGTGTTCCTCCCGGAACACGCGCTGGAATTCCTTGCGGAATTCCCATGTCCCAAAAGTCCCACGCACTACTTTGAATTACTCATTAGAATTTCAAAGGTTCGCTTTTTCATGTTGTTCAATTTTCAAGGTCCTATAGCGT
>SLUK01000020.1 GCA_004340125.1 Harryflintia acetispora
GCGGCAGCCAGTACGGCGGCAAAACAAATTCCGTCGTCCTGCTGGCGAACTTTAACTACACAAGCAGCATATTCGGCGGCAACAATACATACAGCAGCAGCACGGTACGTGCGCACTGCAGCAATTTCTATAACGGTTTGACCGCTGCCCAAAGAGGAAAGCTGTCGCCGCACAAATATGTGGGAGACTATGCCTGGCTGCCCAGTGCCTATGAAATTTATGGCAGCAGCAGGCCGAGCTCTTGTGTGGACAGCTATACCGAGACCAGGCAATTTCAATATTTATTAAACGGCGGGCTAACAATCTACAATCTCACGTTGGCAAATACCATCTGTGGGGGAAGCACCAGTTGGCTGCGTTCACCGCGTTCCGGGTGCACCGATCGGAGCATGACAATCAATGGCTCAGATGGCAACGTGGTCAGTTATACAGTCAATTCTTCCTGCGCGGCCCGCCCCGCTATCATCCTCAACCCTTAATTTTTTAATAGAATAGAAACCCTTCCCGCTGCGGATACTAAAGGACAGAATTGGCCGCAAAGCGGCGGGGAGGACCGGTTATGATGCTCACCATTGTCGTGCAGGCGGGCGAGGAGCTGCTCTATTCTTTATACCGCGCGCTTTCGCGCAGCTATGAGGTGCTCTGTGTCGGGCAGCGGGAGATACTGCTGCCCGACATTTCCCCCGACATCCTGCTGCTCGGCGCCAAGCGGGTGCCCGAGTGCGACGGGGACGTGATCTATGTGCTCAAGGACGCGCAGGAGGAAGAGGGGTTCCTCCCCTCCCCGCACGCGGTGGCGGTGGTCCACTCGCAGGATGAAAGCTCGCTGCGCTTCTGCGCAAAGCATCACCTGCGCACCCTGACCTGCGGGCTTTCGAGCAAGGACACGCTGACGCTTTCGAGCGTAACCGCCGAAAGCGCGGTGATCTGCCTGCAGCGGGAGATCGGCACCCTGGGCGGCGAGGTGCTCGAACCTTATGAAATCCCGGTGAAGCTGCGGCGCGCCGTCGACCGCATGGAGCTGCTCTCCCTGGCGGCGGTGCTGCTGCTGTGCGGCGAGGGCGGGATGCTCAGCGAGCCGCTTTGATTGCACCCAAAACCGCTTTGTGCTATCATGGACCTATCACGCAGGGACTGCGAAAGGATGGGACGACATGGAGTATGCGCTGCGGCCGGTTTCGGCCTGCTTTACGGGCTACCGCGGGAACAAATTCCCTTTCTCCTTACAGGAAGAAAACCCCGGCCTCATGCGGCTGTGCGAGCGGCTGGAGGCGGCGGTCCACAGTGCGGCAAACGACGGCTACACCGATTTTTACTGCGGCGGCGCATGGGGGTTCGACATCCTGGCCGGGGAGGCGGTGCTGCGCGCGCGGGAGCTGCGGGAAGGGCTGCGCCTTTACTGCATCCTGCCGCATGAAGCTCAGGCGCGCGGCTGGGACGCCGGCTGGCGCGAGCGCTATGAGCGGATGCTTCGCGGCTGCAGCGGGAGCAGGGCCCTTTCCAGCGGATGGACCAAAAGCTGTTATCATGAGCGCAACCGTTATATGGTGGACCGGTGCAGCAGGCTGATCTGCTACTTCGACGGGCAGCCGGGCGGCACGGCCTACACAGTGCGCTATGCGCTGCAGCAGGGCGTGCAGCTGGTCAACCTGGCGCAGGAGGAATTATAGAATAAAGATGACCGTTAGTAAAGGTTACTAACGGTCATCTTTTTGCAGATATAGGGAAAGAGCGGCGGGGATACCGCCGGCCTCTTCCCGATTTATCCTAATTATATCCTGAACTGGGATGGATTTCAAGGGAAAAGGCCAATTTTTGTTCCGTTCCCCGGGCGGGGATGACCGCGAGCAACCTTTGCTAGAGGTCATTTATCTGAAGGGGGAACTGGAATGAAAAAGAAAGCGATAGCGGTGCTGCTGTGCGTGCTGGCGCTGACCGTTTTAGGCGGCTTCACGGTGGGCGGCAGCGGCCTGCGGGAGTACTACGAGGTGGGCAGCATTTCTGCGGAAATGCAATTGCCGGCTGACGCCGGCGGCCCACCTCACGGGGGGAATCATCCCCCCGTGGGCCCCCTAACTCTCCGAGGGGGAGCAACCATGGGTGAGAGTGAGAAAATACCGCTCGACGATTTCACGATCGGTGAGATCAGCACCGCCAATGGGGACGTGGTGGCGCAATGAGGCGGCTTCCCGCTTTGCTGCTGGCAGTTTCCCTGGCGGCCGGGATCATCCCGGTCGCCGGTGCGGCGGCAGCGTCTGTTGACCCGGGCGCGACCCTCGGGAGGAGCACCCCGCCCGGAATCGCGGAGATCGACCCGGAGATACCCACCCCGGAGATCTCCCTCTTCCGCGCCCGGGCCGCTGCGGGCCCCGAGTTCATCCGGGTGCCGGTGAAGAATAACGACCCGGCCCGGATCGAAGGCTTCACCGTCACCGCCCTGCCCGAGGGCGGCGGGGAGGCGGACATGCTGTCCGCCTCGGGAGAGCCCGAGGTGTCGGGGGAGGTCTACAGCTACAAGTTGTATTTCAGCGACCCGCCGCAGCGGGACACCGGCTTCACCATCTCGGTCACGCCCGTCGCGAAGGCGGGCCGGGCCGGCTTCGACCTGCCCAAAACGAAGACCTCATCCTACACCTACCGGGCCATCGAGAGCCTGACCATCAAGGCCGGGGGCGAGGCGGTAGGGGATAAGACGGTTTACCTGCAAACCAGTGGAGAGCGCCAGACGGTACAGCTGACCGCCGACAAGAACCCCACCTCCCAGAGCTATGCCGCCGAGGTGCTCTGGTCGAGCAGCGACCCGTCCGTCGCTTCGGTAGACCCGGTGACGGGATTGGTGACCGGCAACGGCGGCGGGACCGTGACCATCACGGCCAGCGTCTACGACGACCCGGATACCGTTTCCGCCTCCTGCACGGTGACGGTGGTCCCGATTTCCGGGATCGGCCTCAACCCCAGCAGCAAAACCCTCTTCACCGGGGGCACAGCGGCCGAGACCGACTTCGAGCTGACCGCGACCCTGACGGGAGACAACGGCAGCACCGAGCTCGTCTGGGAGAACAGCAGCCCGGACCAGGTCGATATGACAAAAGTAAGCAACAACGTCTACCACCTCTCGGCCAACGGCAAGCAGCCGGGGAGCGCGACCATCACGGTGACGGACAAGGGCGGGTTCTATAAGGCCACCTGCACCGTGACGGTGGTGCAGGTCCAGAGCGT
>SLUK01000021.1 GCA_004340125.1 Harryflintia acetispora
TTACCGCCTCTTGCCCCTCCGGCTGATCGGGCTTTTCGCCAGCTCGGACTTATGCGCGATTCGGACAAGCCACTGTTTTTCTTCCTCCGTCAAGCGGTTGTATTTCAGTCTCGTCTGTTTGCAAAAAATCATGACCAGCCGTTCCAGCTCGCTCCCTTTGAAGCTCGCTGCCTCCTCCAAATCCTTTTTGAGCTCTTCGGCGACAGGGCTTTCCGGCGCGCTGGTGCTGTCTCTCTTGTGCGCTTCCTTTAGGCTCTCCATAATCCCGTCTATATCGTCATGCACCCGGCGGCTGAAATACTCGCCCTCCTGCACATGGGAGGCGTTCAGCAGATACATGGTCTTGTCATCCTCTCCCGGCCTATACTTCTCCATGATCTCCTCTCGCGCCACATCCACCCATGCGTTGAGGTTCTGTATCTGCATGGTGGTGATCCCATCCACATAAATTTCGATGTCGGCCAGCAGCTTGACAAAATCCGGGTGCGCCGCCATCTCGCAGAGCAGGCGGGCATTAATTCTGCCACTCTTTAACAGCTCTATCATTTTGTCACTCAAACGCAGGTCTGCAAGATCGGCGTTTGGGTGCTTTTTATTCTCCGTCATGCCCAGCAGGTAGTCTGTAGGCACGCCATAGTATTTTGCCAGCGTCACAATGCTGGTGTGACTGATGTCCTTATACTCGTTCGTTTCATACTGTCCCAGCGCGGACCGGGAAATGCCCGTCTGCTTCTCCAGCTGCTCCAGCGTCAAGCCCCGCTCTGTGCGCAAGTCCTTTAGCTTCTCCTGTATCGTCAAGGTCACATTCATTCCCGCCGCCCCTTTCTTTTCCATTATACCACATATTTCCACAAGCGTGGAAATTCTTGTTTTTCGGGTCGATTTCCAACCTTTCGGATATACGGGACGGACGGTCAAAAGACGATATACTTTGGTTGTTCATCGATGAACAAGCACAAGTGAATGACCGTCCGAGAGAGATACCACCGGCAGGGGAAGTACCGCAATGAAGCCGGCTTCTGGGCGAAACGCCAGAAGCACGGGGGAGCGTACCAACGCCGGGAAACGCCGCAGGAATGGGGCAGGAACGGCTTTCGGGGAGAACGGCAACGATACGGAAACGACAGAAAGCGGAGGACTGTATGAAAGAAAAACTACAACCGATCGAGCGAGGGCCGGGCGGCTCTCTGCCTCGCATAAAGGCGGCGCAGAGAAAGCGTGCGCGTGCGCTCATACGGAACACCTGCTGTCACTACGACGGCGGCAACTGCCTTTTGCTGGACGATGGGGACGCCCGCGCCTGTCCGCAGATGATTTCCCATTCCGTCTGCTGTACATGGTTTCGGTGGGCGATTTTGCCGCAGGACGAGGCGCTGGAAACGGAGATTTTTCATTCGGACGGCGCGAAGCAGTGCGCGGAGTGCGGAACGGCTTTCGTTCCCC
>SLUK01000022.1 GCA_004340125.1 Harryflintia acetispora
CCGGGGTGCAGACGGCGGCCACCTCCACCCCGGGCAGGCGGCGCAGCGCGTCGATATGCGCCATCCCGACGAAGCCCAGGCCGATCACCCCGACTTGGCAGCGTTTCATCCTCATGCCTCCCTTCTAGCATTTCCCGGCGCGCAGAGTCGCCGTGGCGGTGCGCCCGATGCGCTCGCGGTCGATTTTCGCCCCCAGCCCGGGAGCCTTCGGGGCCGCTACCATCCCGTTTTTGTCCGGGCGCGGCTCGTCGAGCAGCCCGAAGCGCTGGCCGCAGTCGGGGAGCATCACCTCGTACCAACGGCAGTTCGGGATGGCCAGCGCCGCGTGCAGGTTGGCCACATTGTTGAGCGAATTCGCCCCGTGGTGGATGGCAAATTCCATCCCGAATGCCTCGGCCAGCTTGGCCGCCCCCAGCACCGGGGTCAGCCCACCCTTGACCGCCACGTCGCCGCGCAGGTAGTCGCTCGCCCCCTGCAGCAGCCAGGGGACGTATCCCTGCACCCCGTAGCCGGGATACTCGGTGGCCATCACCGGGATGTCGAGCTTTTGGCAGAGCTTTTGGTAGGAGGCCACGTCGTTTTCCGGCAGCGGGTCCTCGAACCACTCATAGCGCAGCTCCTCGAGAGAGCGGCCGGCCTGCAGCGCGCCCGCGTAGTCGTAGCTCCACATCGAGTCGAGCATCAGCGGGTACCCCTCCCCCGCCGCCGTGCGCACCGCGCGGCAGACGGCGATATCCTCCCGCCAATCCCTCGCCGGGGGATGGATCTTGTAGCCCTTCCAGCCCTCCTCCTTACAGCGCAGCACCTCCTCGGTGTAGTCCTTTACCCCGGGCAGGGACTGGGAGCTGGCATAGGCCGCGACCTCCTCGCGGCATCCGCCGATCAGCCGGTAGAGCGGCAGCCCCGCCTTCTTGCCCGCCAAATCCCACAGCGCGATATCCACCGCGCCGACCGCGCGCCGGGTGGTGCGCCGCCGCTGCCGCCAGTCGTCGATCTTACGGTAGAGCTCCCCCCGCAGCAGCGGGTCCTGCCCCAGCAGCACCGGCGGCAGCGCCTCCATCAGGCTCCCCGCGTCCGCCGTGGCCGGGCAGACCGACGAACCGAGGAAGGCGTTTCCCTCCATCCCCTCGTCGGTGTGGATGCGCAGCAGTCCCAGCTGCACCTCGCCAAAGCCGCTGCCGTAGGCCGCGTCCGAAAGCCCTTGCAGCCCCTCCCAGGGGAAGAGGGTCAGGGACATCCCGGTGATCTTCATCGCGCCACCTCCTTTTGAAACAGCTCCTTCATCCCTTGCAGGGTGGCGGTGCCCTGCTTGACCAGGAACTCCTCGTCGCCCCCCACCGAG
>SLUK01000023.1 GCA_004340125.1 Harryflintia acetispora
TTATCTTCGGCACCCGCCGGTGCCGGGGTTTTGCTTCTCCTTGCCGCCGTCCCCGGCGGCCTCCTTGGCATCGCCGCCGTACCGCTCCTGCAGGCCGGACAGCAGGTAGAACACCTTGCCGCTCGGCAGCCCGTCCCCGGGCGTGATCAGGAATTCGCCCCCGTCCCACTCCACCGCGAGGCTCGCGCCCCCGTTTTCCCGCAGCGCGCGCAGCACGAAGTCGGGCAGCCGGGTGTAGCCCCCGGCCCTGGCTGTGACGGTTTCGCCGTCGCCGGCCTCCCCGATCCTCCCGGCGACCCTCCGCCAGAAGCCGGTCTCGTCTTCGCTAAAGCGGCTGGAGTCCTCGTAGGGCGCGTCCCGGCTCTCCCGCCGCCGGGCCGGAGCCGGGGCCGGCGGCGGGGCAGGGGGCGGGCCCTCGACATGTAGCCAGCTCTCGCCCGCATAGGTCCCCGTCTCCACCGCCGAGGCCTCGTCTGCCCCGGCCCAGAGGCGCATCCCCTCCGAGAGCTCGATCCCGCCGTCGAGGTCTACGGCCGGTGTTCCCGGCGTGCCGCTCTCCGCCGTCAGGCGCCCGCCGCCGCGCGGCAGCAGGCTCCCCTCGTTCGCTATGCCTGTTGCGGGGTCTTTGGAAAATATGGTCCCCTGCACCAGGTTTTCCCCCTCGAGCTCCAGCGTGCTGCGCCCGGTGGGGAAACCGATGCTCCCCAACGACGCGCCCGAGAGGGAGAGCCGCCGCGCCCCCGGCTCCCAGCGCCCGGAGCCGCCGCCCGGCGTCCTGATCCCGGTGTCGACAAAACAACCGTTCAGGAAGACCGGGACGACGCCGTCATTGTCGATGCGCACCTCGAAATCGGGCGAGAGGATTTCGACCACCGGGCCGTAGGAGTAGATCCCCGCATACTTCCCCACGGCAAAGCCCCCGGCCCCCGGCCCGATTTTCAAACTGCCGGAAGGGCCGACCCAAATTCCGCTGACATCCCCCTCGGCCTCCAGGCGGCCGCCGCGCACCTCCGAGGCCCCGAGCGCCATGAGGCCGTTCGCTGCTGCGCCGCGCAGCGCAAGGCGGCCGCTCTCCTGCAAAAAGCCGCCGATGCAGTACAGCCCGCCGCCCTTTCCCTCGGCGGACAGGCTCCCCGTGCCGCGCACCGTGAGGTCTCCAACTGCCCACACACCCCAGTATCCCATGCCCGAGGCCGAGATGCGGCTCTCGCCCTCGAGCACCAGCGTC
>SLUK01000024.1 GCA_004340125.1 Harryflintia acetispora
AGTCGGGGTGATCGGCCTGGGCTTCGTCGGGATGGCGCATATCGACGCGCTGCGCCGCCTGCCCGGGGTGGAGGTGGCCGCCGTCTGCACCCCGGTAGGGGCGCAGGAGATCGCAGGCCGCTACCATGTCCCGTTCTGGTGCGAGGGCTGGGAGGAGCTGCTGGCGCAGGAGACTTTAGACGCGGTGCATATCTGCACCCCCAACCACCTGCATTATCCCATTGCCAAGGCGGCGATTGAGCGCTCGCTCGCCGTCGTCTGCGAGAAGCCCTTCACCCGCACGGTGGAGGAGGCCCGCGAGCTCGCCGCGCTGGCGCAGGAGCGGGGGAACGGCAACATGGTCAACTTTCACAACCGCTTCTATCCCATGGCCCACCGGCTGCGCACCCTCTGCCTGGGAGGGGAGCTGGGGGAGGTCATCTCGGTGGACGGAGCCTACTTGCAGGACTGGCTGCTCTATCAGACGGACTACAGCTGGCGGCTGTCGAAGGAGCAGTCGGGGTGCACGCGCACGGTGGCGGACATCGGCTCGCACTGGCTGGACCTGGCGGAATATGTGACGGGGAAGCGGATCACGGGCATGATGGCGCAGTTTAAAACCTGGTACCCGGTGCGAAAGCGGGCGAAGGGGGAGCTTGCGACCTTTGCGAAGGCGGGGCCGGATACCGGGTACGTTGAGGAGCCGGTCGAGACGGAGGACCTGGCGAGCGTGCTGCTGCGTTTTGAGGGAGGAGCGGTGGGGAGCGCTTACTTCTCGCAGATGTGCGCGGGGAGGAAGAACAGCCTGCGGCTGCAGGTCTCGGGGACGAAACAGTCGGCGCAGTGGGAGCTCGAACGGCCGGACCAGCTGGAGCTGGGCTGCCGGGAGGGGGGCAATCTGCTGCTGCAAAAGGACCCGTCGGACTGCGATAGGGAGACGGCGGAGCTGATCTCCTACCCTGCGGGGCACGGCGAAGGGTTCCCGGGGGCGTTCTACCAGGGGTTTAAGCAGTTTTACCGCTCGCTGTTGGAGCCCGGGGCGCGGCGGGACTACGCGGACTTTGCGG